>DEBD01000035.1 GCA_002348385.1 Gammaproteobacteria bacterium UBA2965
ACCGGGGCCGCGCAATGACAAGGGACCGACGGGCAGGTGTTGGATCAACCTCGGGCAGAGGGACAGACAGGCTCGGTCGGCTAGATGCGGGGATTTATTTTTCGGCGCCGCAAACAGATGAAGAGTTGGTCGGAGTGAGAGGATTTGAACCTCCGGCCCCCACGTCCCGAACGTGGTGCTCTACCAAGCTGAGCTACACTCCGACTGGCCCGGCTGAACGACGGGCCGCGTATTGTAAGAGGCCCACGCAGACCGAACAACCAGCCCAGATTGGGATCCGCTCCCGCTGATAAAGATGCCTAGCCAGGGCGGCGGAAAGCCAGATCTGCTGCGAGTTGTCTGCTGTGCGGTCTGCGGAGACGGTGGCCGCCCCACACAGTGCCAAGGTGGTCTTGATGCCGTAGAAGCCGCGAAGCTTGCGGGAGCTAGGCTCGACGCCTGCATGGGCCAGACTGCTCGCGCACAAGCTATCGGCGATCTCCAGAAAAACTCAGTCCATTGGCTTCAATGGGCGCTGTCCTTAGCGCAGTCGGTCGACGCAAAAATTGGTCAGCGTGTGCAGGGCATCGCGGTAGGCGTTGTCTGGCAGCGCGCGCAATTGCTGGGCGGCGCGTTCGCTTTGAGTCAACGCGGCCTGCAGGGTGTAATCCAGCGCGCCACTGCTCTGCACAATGCGCAAGACGTCGCTCATGTGTGAGGCGGATTGCTCGGCGATGGCCTGCCGGATTACGTCGGCCTCCGCTTGCGGCGCATTGGCCAGGGCGTGAATGAGGGGCAGCGTGAGCTTACCCTCGGCCAGGTCGTCTCCCACGTTCTTGCCCATGGTGTTGGCATCGCCCACGTAGTCGAGCCAATCGTCCACCAGCTGATAGGCCAGGCCGAAATGCAGGCCGAAGTCGCGCAAAGCGGTAATCTGCTCGGCAGCTTTCGATGCCAGCACACCGGCGGTGTGGGTGGCCGCCTGGAACAGCATGGCGGTCTTGCAGCGGATCACGTTCATGTACTGTGCTTCGCTGAGCGCGCAGTTGCCCACGTTGGCCAGCTGCATCACCTCGCCCTCGGCGATGGTGTTGGTGGCATCCGACAGGATGGCCATGATGTCCATGCTTTCCAGTTCCACCATGAGCTGGAAAGCGCGCGAGTAAAGGAAGTCGCCCACCAGCACGCTGGGCGGATTGCCCCACAGCGCGTTGGCGGTGGCTGCGCCGCGACGCAATTCGGAGTGATCCACCACGTCGTCGTGCAGGAGCATGGCGGTGTGTAGAAACTCGATGATGGTGGCCAGTCGAATGTGGCCCTGACCGCTGTAGCCACAGCAGTAGGCGCCCAGCAGCACCATGAGTGGCCGCAGTCGTTTGCCGCCGCTTTCCACGATGTGGTGACCGATCTCCTCCACCAGGGCGACATCTGAGGTGAGTTGGCGCGGAATGAGCGTGTTAACGGCCGCAAAATCCTCCGCAACCAGCGCAAATACCGACTCAAGGATGTCGCCTTGGGCAGCGCTGCCGGGCGTTTCCTTGCGCTGGGCTACCGCTGGATTGGAAGACATTGGCCGGTTCCTGCTAACTCGTTGTATTTCAATATCTTTGACCGTAGAATTACGCGCCTTTCGCCGCCGGCCCGTAGACGCAGAGCCGGATGCTCGACGGTTTCACGGAGCAAATTATAGGCTCTTATTGAGACGTAGGCGAAGGTGCCGGCGCCAAATGGTTCGCCGGGTGTGGCGAAGGCAGCTAGAGTGACAGGTCATGTTTGCAGTATTTTCAAGTGGTGGTAAGCAGCACCGGGTGACGGAAGGTGAAGTCATTCGTGTGGAAAAGCTCGGCGGCGAAGCCGGCGACGAGGTGGTGTTCGATAAGGTGCTGATGATTGCCGACGGCGACAACGTATCCGTTGGGGCGCCGTATGTTGAAGGTGGCAAAGTCACAGCGGAAGTGGTCGGCAGCGATCGCAGCAAGAAGATACGCGTCATTAAGTTTAAGCGGCGCAAAGACTACATGCGCCGGCAGGGGCACAGGCAGTGGTTCACCGAACTCAAGATCACCGGCATTGCCAGCTGACGGTCGCGCGGCAACAGGAGATAAACAATGGCGCATAAGAAAGCCGGCGGCAGTACCCGCAACGGTCGCGATTCAGAATCAAAACGTCTGGGGGTCAAGAAATATGGTGGCGAGCTGGTGCAGGCCGGCAATATCATCGTGCGCCAGCGTGGCACCCAGGTCCACCCTGGGCCAAACGTCGGTTGCGGCCGAGACCACACGCTGTTCGCTACCGCAGACGGGTATGTTCGATTTACTACCAGGGGGCCGCTTAACCGGAAGTTCGTGACGGTGGAGCCCGCGGCCCAAGCCTAGATCAGACAAACCCCGCGGACGCGGGGTTTTTTTTGCGGTTGAATCCATGCAGTTCATTGACGAAGCAACCATTCGCGTGGACGCCGGCAACGGCGGATCTGGCTGCCTGAGCTTTCGGCGCGAAAAGTATGTGGCCCGCGGCGGCCCGGATGGCGGAGACGGCGGCGCGGGTGGCGACGTGGTATTAGTCGCCCACGCCGGTCTCAATACCCTGGTGGACTTCCGCTACCAGCCCCGCTACCGGGCTGCCAATGGACAGCCAGGCAGTGGCCGTAACAAAACGGGTGCCGATGGAGAGGTCTGTTGCGTACGGGTGCCCGTGGGAACCAGTGTGATCGACGATGCCACCATGGAGACCTTGGGCGATCTGACCTACGCTGATCAGACCTTGGTGGTGGCTCGAGGTGGTGCCAGGGGGTTGGGAAATGCCCGGTTCAAATCCAGCACCAACCGGGCCCCACGCAAAACTTCACCCGGTGAGGCGGGGGAGTCGCGCCAGCTTCGCCTGCAGCTGAAGTTGCTGGCGGATGTGGGATTGCTCGGCATGCCCAACGCGGGCAAATCCACGCTGATCAGTACCGTCTCGGCGGCGCGTCCCAAGGTTGCCGAATATCCATTTACCACACTGGTGCCGAGCCTGGGTGTGGTGGCCGTGGACGATCAAACCAGCTTTGTGATGGCCGATATACCCGGATTAATCGAGGGCGCCGCTGAAGGGGCTGGGCTGGGCGTGCAGTTCCTGCGCCATTTGTCGCGCACGCGTACGTTGCTCCATCTCGTTGAGGTGGCCCCCGCGGATGGCAGCGATCCCATGACTAACGCGCGCCTCATCGAGGGGGAGCTCGCGTCGTACAGCACCTCTCTTGCCGCTCGCCCGATCATACTGGTGCTGACCAAGGTAGATCTGCTTAGTGAGCAAGCCGTCGGCCAGGTGGTAGATGCGTTTCGGTGTGAGTATCCCGACCGAGACATTTATCCCGTCTCCGCAGTGACTGGCGCCGGGGTGCCTGCGCTGATTGGTGCGCTGGCGTCGGAGGTGACCGCATTGAGGCGGCGGTTGCTCGAAGATGATGAATTTGCCCAGCAACAGACCGCCCTGGAAGCAGCCATCGCCGACGACGTGCTCGCCAGCGCGGTGGCGCGCCAGCAGGCGCGCAAAGCCCGCAGCGAGGTGGAAGCGGCTGATGACGAAGACCATGGCGTAACGGTGGTTTACGCGAGGGACGAGCAGTGAGCGATGACGCTGCCAGGCAACGCCTGCGATCGATACAACGCGTAGTCATCAAAGTGGGCAGCGCGTTGCTCAACCAGCCGGACACCGGTTTAGCCAAGGCCCGTATCGATGAGCTTGCCGAGCAGATCCATGAGCTGCTGGAAGACGGCGTGCAGGTGGTGCTGGTGAGTTCGGGAGCCGTGGCTGAGGGATTGAGCAGGCTGGGGATGAGGCGTCGGCCGAGCCGGGTACATGAACTGCAGGCTGCCGCTGCGGTGGGCCAGATGGGCCTAGTGCAGGCATATGAGCAAGCCTTTGCCGGTCACGGCCGGCATACGGCCATGGTGTTGCTGACCCACGATGACCTGGCGAACCGGAAACGCTATCTGAATGCCCGCGCAACCCTGACCCGCTTGTTGGCATTGGGCGTAATCCCCGTCATCAACGAAAACGATACGGTGGCCACCGACGAGATCCGCTTTGGCGACAACGATACGCTGGCCGCTTTGGTCGCCAACCTGCTGCAGGCCGACCTGCTGTTCATTCTCACGGACACCGATGGTCTGCATGAGGCCGACCCCCGGGTAGAACCCCAGGCGGCTTTGGTTTCCGAAGCCGACGTAGCCGAGAGCCGCTTGGACGAGATGGTGGGTGAGGGAGTTGGCGCGCTGGGTCGCGGCGGGATGGTGACCAAACTGAGCGCTGCGCGCATTGCGGCGCGTTCTGGCGCTCATACGCTCATCGCTAGCGGCAATGAGCCCCAGGTTGTGCGGCGCGCCTTGGCCGGGGAAAGCTTGGGTACGCTGCTGGTGGCGTCGGTGACGCCGCTGGATGCGCGCAAGGGGTGGATTGCCGGCCAGCTGCGGGTCAAAGGCGACCTGCAGCTGGATGAGGGGGCCGCCAGAGCGCTACGCAGTGATGGTGTAAGCCTGCTGCCTGTGGGCGTGCGTGGCGTGAGTGGGGATTTCTCGCGTGGCGATCTGGTGCGCTGCCTTGACCCGAGTGGGCAGGTCGTGGCTCAGGGGCTCATCAACTATGGCAGCGGCGACACGGCGAAGCTGATGGGCGTGGGTTCCGGGGCCATTGCCGAGCGAATTGGATACAGCGCCGAGCCGGAGCTCATACACCGCGATAATTTGGTTCTGCTGGATTAACCGGCGGGCCGGAGCGTGGGAGCGATCAGCTGCTCAGCGCCTTGATCTTGGCGCTCAGCCGCGACTTATGTCGCGCGGCCTTGTTCTTATGCATGATGCCCTTGGCTGTCAGTCGGTCGATAATGGGTACCGCCGCGGTGAGTGCCGCTGCTGCGGCTTCGGCATCTTTGGTATCGATGGCGGCGTTGACGCGCTTGATATAGGTGCGGACCATGGAACGCTGGCTTGCGTTGTGCCGGCGACGCTTTTCCGCCTGCCGGGCGCGCTTGCGGGCTTGTGGGCTGTTGGCCAAAAGGACGCTCCCAGAAATTTGAAGGCGCGGCATAATGCCGCCGAGGTATGAGTATGTCAACCGGCCCAGATGCTGAGAACGACGCTTACGAGGCCGGCCAGAACGTAGCCGCGCAAGGCGGCATCGTCTCGGCCATGACCATGCTGTCGCGTATCTCGGGGCTGGCCCGCGACATGGTGCTGTCGTACTTCTTCGGGGCAACCAACGTGGCCGACGCCTTCTTCGTCGCGTTCCGGATCCCCAACTTCTTTCGCCGCCTGTTTGCCGAAGGGGCTTTCAATCAGGCATTCGTGCCGGTGCTGGCCGAATACCGTTTGCAGGATGATATGGCGCTGCGGCAATTTGTCGCGGCCGTGGGCGGAAATCTCGCGGCCGTGCTGCTGCCTGTGGTCATCGTCGGAGTGGTGTGCGCGCCCGCTCTGGTTGCGGTGTTCGCGCCGGGCTTCTGGGACGACGAAGAGCGGTTTGAGCTCACGGTAGACATGGTCCGCATCACGTTCCCTTATCTGGGATTCATCTCTCTCACGGCCTTTGCCGGAGCAGTGCTCAACAGCCACCATCGCTATGCCATCCCGGCGTTTACGCCAGTGCTGTTGAACCTCAGCTTGATCAGCGCCGTACTGTTTGCCGCTGACCTGTTTGCCACCCCGGTGCTGGCTCTGGCTTGGGGTGTGCTGGTAGCGGGATTTGTGCAGCTGGTATTTCAGGCTCCTTCCATGCAGCGCTTGGGGTTGGTGGTGCGGCCATCCCTGGATTTCCGCCACCCCGGCGTTCGTCAGGTGGGCCGGCTGCTGGGTCCGGCGGTATTCGCAGCCTCTGTGCTTCAGATCAACTCGCTAGTAGATACGATCCTCGCTTCAACGTTGGTGGCGGGCAGCATTTCCTGGCTGTACTACTCGGATCGGCTGTTCGAGCTGCCTATTGGGGTGGTGGCGGCGGCGCTGGGTGCTGTGCTGCTCACCAATCTTTCGCGGCTGGACAGCGCTGGGGCCCGGGAGCGCTTCTCCGATACCCTGGATTGGGGGATGCGGATGGGTGCGCTGCTGGGAGTGCCAGCGGCGGCTGCTTTGTATGGGTTGGCGCTACCGCTCATCGCCACCATCTTTCTGCGCGGTGAGCTCACCGAGGGTGATGCCCGCATGGCGGCATTGAGCCTGCAGGCATTCGCGGTGGGTTTGCCGGCGTTCGTGTGGGTCAAGGTGCTGGCGCCTGGCTATTTTGCCCAGCAGGACACAGCAACTCCTTTTCGTATTGCCAGCATCGCAGTAGTGACCAACGTGGCCCTCAACCTGGCACTGTTCTCCTGGTGGGGGCACGTGGGCCTGGCGTTCGCCACATCCGTCTCGGGTTGGGTCAATGCGCTGCTGTTGCTTCGCGGCCTCATGCGTGACGGCCGCTACCGTCCTGGCCGGGCGTTCTGGCTGACCTGCGCCAGAGCTATGGTTGGCTCAGCCGTGATGCTGGTTGCTCTGCTCTGGCTGATGCCCGAGCCGACATCCTGGCTGTCGGTGGACGGGTGGACGCGCGCCCTGTGGATGGCGGGCGCGGTGGCCCTGGGTGCGTCTTCCTATGGGGCGGTAGCGGTGTTGCTGGGTGAGAAGCCGCGTAGTCTGCTGCACCGGGCATAGAGGCAGTAGTGCGACGCAGCGCACTGGGCTCAGGCACCCTATAATGGCCGCTATGGAGATCATACGCGGCTTGCACAACGTCAAGGAACGGCATCGGGGGTGTGTGCTCACCATCGGTAACTTCGACGGTGTGCACCACGGTCACCAGGTGTTGCTGTCGCATCTTGAAGCCAAAAAAAGAGAACTGGGTGTGCCCAGTATGCTGCTGACCATGGAGCCCGCGCCGCGCGAGTTCTTCGCTGGCGAAGCGGTACCGGCCAGGCTCACGAGGTTTCGCGAGAAGGTCACCTTGCTCAAGCCCCTGGGCCTCGACCGCGTTCTGTGTCTGCCTTTCAACGACGAGGTGGCGAGCATTCCGGCGGAATGGGTTGTCGACGCGCTGCTGCACGAGCAGCTCGGTGCCCAGTATGTGGTGGTGGGTGACGACTTCCGCTTCGGTCAGGGCGCACGTGGCGACTACGCCATGTTGGAGGAGGCTGGCCGGCGGCATGGCTTCGAGGTCAGCCACCTGGGCACCCTGACCTTCGACCACGAACGGGTGAGCAGCACGCGCGTGCGCCAAGCGCTGGCGCAAGGTAATTTCGAGCTGGCCGAGAAGCTGCTGGGACATCCCTACTTCATCATGGGCCGGGTGGTATATGGACGCCAACTGGGCCGCACCCTGGGGGTGCCCACCGCCAACATTCAGCTGCAGCGCTACCGCGCGGCGCTGGAGGGTGTTTACGCGGTGAAGGTCAGCATCGCGGGAGCCGTGCATGGCGGGACCGCGAACATTGGCGTGCGGCCCACGGTGGATGGCCGCGAGCCGCTGCTGGAGGTGCACATCTTCGACTTCGACGCGGACATCTATGGGGAGCTCATCTCTGTGGAGTTCCGTCACAAGATCCGGGATGAGCAGCAGTTCGACGGGCTAGATGCCCTGAAAGCACAGATTCATTACGACCTGGCCACCGCACGGGAATGGCTTGCCCGTGACTGAGCCGCGCGCGCGGCTGTTGCCCTGGCTGTCCATAGCGGGACTGGTGCTGGTGGCCGATCAGCTCAGCAAATGGGTGGTAGTGCAGAATCTGTACCTGGGCGAGCGCGTCGACGTGTTCTCCTTTTTTGGCTGGGTGCGTTGGCACAATGACGGGGCCGCGTTTTCCATGCTTAGTGGCGCCGGTGGGCGGTGGTTTTTCGTCGCGCTGGCAGCAGGATTTGGCGCGTTCATCATCTACGAGTTGCGGCGGTTGCCCGTTAACGGGCGGCTCATGGGCTGGGCGTATGCGCTCATTCTCGGGGGTGCCCTGGGCAACGGCGTCGACCGTCTGGCCCATGGTTACGTGGTGGATTTCGTGCTGGTGCATTATCAAGACTGGTACTTTCCGGCTTTCAACGTGGCCGACGCCAGCCTTTCGGCAGGTGCGGCATGCTGGCTGTGGGTGCTGCTGCAGGAATACCTGCAGCAGCGACGAGCGAGCGCCGCCTGATGTCACGGCTCATTGCCAGCAGTGCCAGCCAGCCCATTCGGCCAGGCAGCCGCGTACGGCTGCACTTCTCCTTGTTGCTGGAGACCGGTGAGGAGGTCGATACCACTCGCCGTGGCAAGCCGGCCAGCTTCGTTATGGGCGACGGCAACCTTCTGCCTGGATTCGAGGAGGCCTTAATGGGCTTGAAGGCGGGAGACGACCTCCAGATTGAGCTGGAACCTGCAGCGGCCTTTGGCGAGCGCAACCCGGACAGCGTGCAGATCCTGGAGACCAGGGCTTTCGGGGATATTGCGCTCGAGCCTGGTCTCATCGTGTCGTTCGCCTCACCCGAAGGCGAAATGCCCGGGGTGGTGCTCGAGTTGACGGGCGATCGGGTGAAGGTGGATTTCAATCACCCGCTGGCGGGCCGGCGCATTACCTTCGACGTGTCGATTCTCGGTGTGGAGGCGTAACCGGTCTCATCAGGCACGGCAATCGATTGGCTCGCAGTAGCGCGAGCGAGTGTCGCAGGCGGCCGGCTGTGTGGTCGAACATAATGACTTACCCAGGTTCGCAGAGCGGAAACGAGCGCATGCGCCAATTCGGGTTCAGCCTTCTGGAGTTGCTGGTGGCGCTGTTGGTCGTGGCAATCATGGCATCTCTTGCGTTGCCGCTGTACGACCAATATGCCGAAAGAACCTATCGTCGCGAGGGCCAGGCAGGCCTTCTGGGTTGCGCCCAGGCGCTTGAACGACGGGCGGCCGCCACCTTCAGCTACGGCAACGTGGCGGATACCGACGGCGACGGGGTGGGCGACTCAGGCGTCGGGCCGCTCGCAGCGTCGGTATGCGAATCGCGTTTGGATGGCCGTTACCGCTTGTCGGTGGTTGCCGATGAGCAGCACTTCACCCTGACTGCCACCGCGATCGGACGCATGCTGGGCGATGGCGACCTGAGGCTCGATTCCAATGGCTATCGGGGATGGGACAAGAACGCCAATGGCACCTTCGAGCCATCGCTGGGGGAAGCCAATTGGGATGAGTAAAGTGAGCCGTTGTGGCGCGCTGTGCGCTCGTCGTGCTGGTTTCTCGCTGATTGAGTTGCTAGTGACTGTGCTGCTTGTTGGTGTGGGCGTGCTCGGTGCCGCCGCGCTGCAGGTGTCAGCCATACAAGCGAACCGTAGCGCCCTCGCTTACAGCGAGGCCCTCTGGCTCGGGTACGACATCCTGGACCGCATGCGTGCGAATCCAACCGTGGCGTACGACGTGGCATTCGGCGCGCCACCCACACACGCTCCGGACTGTACACGGCATTTCTGCACGCCCGTGGAACTTGCGCGTTTTGACCAGGCGTGGTGGAAGTGCGCGTTGGGTGAATATGTGGAACGGCCCACGTGTCGGCGGCTCCAGGCTCAAGACATGCTGCCCATGGTCGACCTTCACGCGCCGTTGCCGCAAGGCGATGGCGCGATCAACAGAGATGCCAACGGTGTAGTGCGTGTCACCGTGCAGTGGGTTGAACGAGGCGATCAGCGCCGCTCAATAGTCCTGGGTAGCCGCCCATGACGCACACCCGCTATGGAGGTTACTCGCTGTTGGAAGTGATGCTGGCGCTGGCACTCGGTGCCGTGCTCACGACCGGTGTGCTGGCGTTGTTCTCCGGCAATGCGCGCACGTCGGATGTGGTCGCTGGACACGCGCAGTTGCAGGATGGCGCGCGCTACGCGCTGGAGTTCATTGCTCGGCGCGTGAGAGCGGCTGGATACTTTGGATGTGGCTTGGGTTCGCAGCCCCGTGCCGCTGACGCAACGCTGCCCCTGTTTCCAGCACACCACGCGGCGGTGGGCGTTGCAGGCCACGAAGGGCTCGCTGGAGGCACCTGGACCCCCGCGCTGCCAAACTGGCCGGCCCGTGGTGGCGCCGTGGTACCTGAAACCGACATCCTGGTGGTCAATTATATGGAGCAACCGGTCCGTCGACTGGCGCGTCGGTTGGACCCTCTCGGAACTCCCGTGGTTGCACGCGTGGATAGTGCGGCGTTCGCCATCGGTGATGTCCTCATGGTGTCGGACTGTCTGCAGACCGCGGCATTTCGCTTGACCGGCATGACGCGCGTGGGAGACGGTTTGGCCCTTCACGGAGCTGCCGGTGGCCGTCCATTCGAACATTCCGCTGGTGCGTACGGCGCGTCGGCCGGTGTGGGTGTGCTGCGAACCACCGCCTTCTTCATCGCGCCCAGCCGATACGGTGATCGCTCAGGCGGCAATCCAAGTGCCCTATGGCAATGGTCCCCCGGTCAGGCGCCGGCGGAGCTGGTTGTGGGCGTCGAAGACATGCAGCTGCTTTTTGGGGTGGAGGTTGCCGCCACGCAGGCGTCAGATCGGCTGTATCGCTTCATGGATATGCAGGCCGTCAGAGGTCACGCTGGCAGGATCGTTTCGGTTCGAGCGACGCTAGCGGTCAATAGCGTCGACCCGGTAGACGAGGGCGAACGCCTGGTTCGTAGCTTCAGTCGGACCATTATGGTCAGAAACCCCAGCCCCGGGGACGTAGTCGGGTCGTGAGACTCGCCCGGCGCAACAGGATTGCCTCGTCGCGCTGCGCAGGTGCCGTGCTGTTCATCAGCCTCGTGGTGTTGCTGGCACTCACCCTGCTCGGCGTATCCGGGGTCCAGACCGCCACGCTGGAATTGCGCATGGCGCGCAACCAGCACGACTATGCATTGGCGCTGCAAGCCGCGGAGTCGGCGTTGCGTGAGGGAGAGCACTGGCTCGCGTCCGCGGGGCAATCCGCGGCATTTTCTCAGGTTGGTGTGAACGGGTTGTGGACGGTGGCGCCGTTGGGGGAGCGCTCGCGCTGGGAGTTGCCCGGTGTGTGGGGCGACGGACGCAGCGTTGCCAGCCCCTCGCCCGTAGTATCACTGAGTGCGGCAGAACCGCGCTATCTCGTTGAGCATCTGGAATCCGTTGCTGCGCTGGGGAGCGATGGTAGCGTTGATGAGTCGGCCGCGCCTGCAAAGGTGTTTCGGGTCACCGCTCGCGGAGTTGGCGCCACCGATGGCGCGGTGGTGTTGCTGCAATCCACATTCGCTCCGGCGTTCGGGCGTTTGTCATGGAGCGAGCTCCCCGTGCCGGGTTAGCGGGCTCAGCAGCGTAGCGGCCGACCGCGGGCGTCTTCGTCGACGCCGTCTGCGTTGGCATCCCTGCTTTTCGCCAGGCGCCCCTGAGCGTTGATGATGACGGCTTTGGCAACGCGCAGATCGTTGTTGGCAGGGCAGTAGGTAAACGTGCCGTTCTGCCAGTCCGTCATGCCGCTGCCGCGAAACAGCAGATACGCGCGATTTCGAAACGAGCGCCAAGAGATCCTGGCCCCGTCCGGTAGCGGGGGAAGGGTGGCAATCACCGGTTCGGCAAGCTGGCGGGCCCCGTCTGCGTTGCGATCGGCAAAAATCATAGCGCCTCGATGCCACTGATTCCGGCCAAGGCATGATCCATGCTCAGCCGCGCATAGGGCTATGTTCTGCCGCCCCGTCACGGCGGCATGGCGCGCTGTTCGAATAGCCCCCACCAGCTGATTGACGGCGGCCGTGGCTTGCTGGCGGGCAACGAACTCGGCAAAGGTGGGTAGGGCGATCGCCGACACAGTGGCCGCCACGGCCAGGGCGAGCAGCGCTTCGAGCAACGAAAAACCGTAGGCTTTCACGTGCCCATGTAAGCAGCCGGCTGCGCCGCCTGGCTATGGGCGGTTACCCGCCCTAGGGTGAGCTAAGGATTACTTCAGTTCTAGCTTCTCGATCTCGCGCATGATCTCGGCATTGGGGGCGGTGATGGCCAATTTGCTGGGTGGTGTTTGGCTAAGTTCCGCAGTCTAGCTCAAGGGTGCTCGTGCGAATGGTAAACAGATAACCTTTCGGAGCTAAAAATACTTTAATATTAGTGGGTTATATCTTATTCCTAATGGAATGGTGAGCCGTGGGCCGGACCTCAGCCGACAAATGGCAACCAGCTGAACAGCCCGCGCTTTTTCTTCTTCTTGGCTTTGGAATCCGCTTCCTCCTGTTGGGGTACTGGAGGTGGCACGAAGCCTTCTGGATGCTCGATCTTGATGGGTGGCGGCACCTCCGGCCGATCCAGCATGCCCAGCGTTACCATGTTGGTCCACGAGCGGTCCCGGTTGCGTATCTGCTCGTCCAGAACAAATTCGCCTTGCTCGTTGAAGGCCGGATAGTTGGGGAAGTTGATGGCCAGCACGCGCAGGGCGTCGTTGGCTGCTTCGGTCATGTCTAGCTTGTGATTGGCTTCCACCAGAATCGCCAGAGCGTCGGCAACGGCTGGCGCTTTTGAGTAGTTCTCCACCACAAATCGTGCCCGGGTGCTCGCGGCCACATAGGCGCCGCGGCGCATGTAGAAGTCTGCTACGTTGATCTCGGATTCCGCCAGCAGGTTGCGCAGGTAGACCATGCGCTTGGTGGCATCCGGTGCGTATTGGCTTTCCGGGTAGCGGTCCAACAGCTGGCCGAAATCTGCGTAGGCCTCTCGCGCCGCGGTCATGTCCCGCTTTGAAAGGTCGGTGGAGAATAACCTGTCCAGCAGGCTCCGGTTCTTATTGAACGCGGCCAGGCCTTTGAGATAGTAGGCGTAGTCGATGTGGGCATGCTGGGGATGCAGGCGCATGAAGCGGTCGGCCGCAAGCCGCGCGCTGTCGTGCTCGAAGGACATGTATTGAGCGTAAATGATCTCGAGCTGCGCCTGCTCGGCGTAGCGACCGAAGGGGAACTGGGACTCCAACTGCTGCAGGCCTTCGATGGCGTTGGCGTAATTGCCGGCCCTCAAGGACCGTTGGGTGCGGTTGTAGAGTAGCTCCTCGGTGGTGTCGAGATCTTCCCGGCGCTTTTTCTTTTTGTCGCCGACGAAAGGCATCCAGGAGCAACCCGCGCCAACGAGTAGGGAGCCGATGAGCGTGCCGAGGATGGCCACCCTGGGAAGATTGCGCATAACTACAGTAACTGCCGGCGTGGCGAAAAGTTTCGCTAATTTAACGATTTGGCGTAGGGTTGCAACCGCAGCAAGGTAGGCGCGCTATGTCTGACGTGACCAGAAAAGCTACGGTTCCTCCTGATCTCGCAGGAGAGCGGGTAGACAAGGCTGCGGCTGTTCTGTTCGATGACTTTTCCCGCGCTGTGCTCGCCACATGGATCAGTGACGGTTCGTTGATGGTTGATGGCGCTCAGGTCAAGCCCAAAGCCCGGCTGCTGGGGGGTGAAGAACTCGCGCTCAACGCTCAACTGACGGCGCGCGAAGATTGGCACGCGGCCCAGTCAGTGGATTTCCAGGTGGTGTTTGAGGACGAGGACTTGCTTGTGGTCAACAAGCCGCCCGGTGTGGTGGTGCACCCGGGAGCGGGCAACCCGGACGGGACTCTGGTAAACGGGTTGTTGGCCCATCGGCCGCAGCTCGCCGAGCTGCCGCGCGCCGGGATCGTGCACCGCCTGGATAAGGACACCAGCGGATTATTGCTGGTGGCGGGCAGTCTGACCGCCCACCACCGTCTGGTGCAGGACCTTCAGCAACGCCTGGTGACGCGCCGGTACCACGCGGTGGTCGAAGGAGTGATGATTGCTGGCACGGATATCGATAGTCCCATTGGTCGTGATCCCAGGCGCCGCACAATGCAGCGCGTTCGGCCGGACGGCCGGCAAGCACAGACCCGGGTGCGGGTGGTGGAACGCTTCCGCAACCACACCCTGGTCGGTGCGCTGCTGATGACCGGCCGCACCCACCAGATTCGAGTGCATCTCAGCAGCGTGGGCCATCCGCTGGTGGGCGACACCCGATACGGGGCTCGGGGACGGTTACCGGCGGCGCCTAGCAAGGCGCTGGTTGAGGTGGTACGGGCCTTCTCCCGACAGGCGCTGCATGCTGAGCACTTGGCGTTTAACCATCCGCGCACCAGGCAAACGTGCGCGTTCGACGCCTCCTGGCCTGGGGATTTCGTGGCGCTCGTAGACGCGCTGCGTGAGGATCGCGAGGCGCATGAACCCTGAATTCGCAAGCGACTGGGTGTATCCGGAGCTACCGGATGGGGTCCAGGCATTCACCACCACGCGCAGTGGGGGTGTGAGCAGGGGTAGCTTTCAGGGGTTCAACCTTGCCGCTCACGTGGGTGACGTGGCTGCAGCGGTGACCCGTAACCGCAGCGCGCTGGCTGGCGCTATGGACTGTAGGCAAGTGCAGTGGCTGCAGCAGGTGCATGGCACCGCCTGCGTACGCGCCAGCGCGAGTACCGCGCGGTCGGTGCCGGAGGCGGACGCATCCTGGACCGACGAAGGGGCACTGGCGTTGGCGGTGTTGACGGCGGATTGTTTGCCGGTGGTGTTTGCCGCCCGCGACGCCAGCGTGGTTGCGGTGGCCCACGCGGGCTGGCGAGGGCTGGTGGGTGGCGTGCTGCAGGCTATCGTTGGCAAGCTCCCCGTGGAGAGCCGCGCGCTGGTGGCGTGGATTGGGCCGGCAATCGGTTTTGCTCGTTATGAGGTGGGCCAAGAAGTGCGGGCCGCCGCGATGGCGGGGTACGCAGATGCCGGTGCGTTCTTTCGGGTTGCTCGCGCAGGCAAATACATATTCGATCTGGCCGGCATGGCGGCGGAACAGCTCGAGCGCATAGGGGTGAGTGAGGTGCGGTGCAGCGGCATCTGCTGTGCCAGCGATTCGCGTTTCTATTCTTACCGACGTGACGGGGTGACCGGCAGAATGGCTACCGTGGTGTGGCGGAGCGGCTAAGCAGCCTTAAGAGGCGCAATTCTCCACCACTTCCAGCTGTGCCACCCGGATGCGTTCCTGGCGCTCTTCTTCCGGCAGCACGCGCACGTCGCCTTCCGCATCGCGAATCCGCGCGCGGCCTCGCGCTGTGAGCTGATTGAGCATGTCCCGGGCACGGGTGCAGGCGCCCTCGGCCACGCGCGCTAGCTCCCGCTGCCGGATCTGCTCCTCGGCTTCCAGGTTGCGCAGCAGGCGCTCCTGCTCTGCTGAGAGTCCGTCGCCGTCTTGGAAGCGCCCAATCGAGGTGCTGTTCTCGGCGGGCTGCTGGTTGGAGCTGCGCCCCACCTCGGTGATGAGGCGTTCAGACTCAACGCCGCGTGGGCGCGTCTGGGAGTAATTCACCACGCCGTCCTCGTCCACCCAACGGTAGACCTCGGCGCCCATAAGCAGCGGCAGACATAAAACGACAACTAAATAGTTTATTCCGCGCATGGCCGCTACCTCTTTGGGTGGCTGCACATCCAGCAAAAAACCGGTGGAGGGCCGCCCTTGATCCGTGGTCTGATTGTAATCATAGCAGGGGGCGATCCGTGTCGTAGTTGGCGAATTGGGGGTGGATATCGTGCCTGGTTTGACATGCCGGGAGCGAACCCCAAGAATACGCGCCTCCTGCCTGTTGGGGGTAGGCAAAACACCAGTAAATCAAGCAGTTATGGTCGTAGACCGGAACTCGTGGTAGGAGAAACCGTGGCCACGGAAAAAAGCGACGATTCCACCGAGTATTTATCGGGCGGCGATATGCTTATTCGCGCGCTGCAGGACTCCGGGGTGGAGTACATTTTCGGCTACCCCGGCGGATCGGCCCTGCACATCTACGACGCTATTTTCCGTCAGCAGAAGGTGGAGCATATTCTCGTGCGCCACGAACAGGCCGCCACCCACATGGCCGACGCCTATGCCCGGGCCACGGGTAAGCCGGGGGTAGTGCTGGTGACGTCCGGCCCCGGTGCCACCAACGCCATCACGGGCATTGCCACGGCCCACATGGATTCCATTCCCATGATCGTCATTTCCGGACAGGTGCCCAGTGCGCTCATCGGCACCGACGCCTTCCAGGAAACTGACATGGTGGGCATCTCCCGGCCGGTAGTGAAGCACTCGTTTCTCATCAAGCATTGCAGCGAGTTGCCATCGGTGATTCGCAAGGCGTTCCACATCGCCACCACGGGGCGACCGGGCCCCGTGGTCATCGACGTGCCCAAAGACACCACCGATCCGGAAGTGATGGCGCCCTATGAGTTTCCGAAATCGGTGACCATGCGCTCGTACAATCCGGCGGTGCGCGGAAATGGCAGGCAGATCCGCAAAGCCGTTGAGATCATGCTGCATGCCAAGCGGCCCATCATCTATAGCGGTGGCGGGGTCATTCAGGGTGACGGCGCCGAAGCGCTGACAAAAGTAGCTCACGCGCTGAAGTGTCCGGTCACCAATACCCTCATGGGGCTGGGTGGGTTCCCGGGGCACGACGATCAGTTCGTAGGCATGTTGGGGATGCATGGCACCTACGAAGCCAACATGGCTATGCATCACGCCGATGCCATTCTCGCCGTAGGCGCGCGGTTCGATGATCGTGTGACTAACAACCCCGCCACGTTCTGTCCGGACGCGTCTATCATTCACATCGACGTGGATCCCGCATCCATCTCCAAGATCATTCGCGCGGACGTACCCATCGTGGGTCAGGTGGCGAACGTGTTGCACGAGTTCAATGACACACTGCAGGCTGAACTGGGCAAACGTCCGGATGCGCTTGATGCCGAAGCCAATCAAACCTGGTGGCAGCAGATCGCCGATTGGCGAAAGGCTCACGGTCTAGACCACGCCATGAAACCGGAACCCGGTAAGCCCATCCTGCCGCAGATGGCGGTGCAGGCGCTGTATAAAGCCACGGCAGGTAACGCATTCGTTACTAGCGACGTGGGGCAGCACCAGATGTTCGCTGCCCAATACTACAAGTTTGCCAAGCCTCGGCGGTGGATCAATTCGGGAGGGCTGGGCACCATGGGATTCGGGTTGCCGGCGGCCATGGGCGTGCAGTTTGCTCACCCGAACGCCACGGTAGTGTGCGTTACTGGCGAGGGTAGCTTCATGATGAACATGCAGGAGCTATCCACGTGCCTGCAATACGGGCTTCCCATCAAGATCGTCAACTTGAACAACCAGGCGCTGGGTATGGTTAAGCAGTGGCAGGATATGCAGTACGGCGGGCGTCACTCCCACAGCACCTACAGCGACTCGCTTCCGGATTTCAAAACCCTGGTGGAGGCTTTCGGGCACGTGGGCTTCAAGGTTCAGAAGGCAGAGGATCTCCAACCCGCATTGGCGGAAGCATTTTCTCCCGCGTTGAAGAATCGCACGGTGTTCGTGGACATCTGGGTGGATCCTGATGAGCACGTTTATCCCATGGCGATCAAGGGTGGCTCCATGCGTGACATGTATCTGACCAAGATAACCACCAGCCAGCAGGGAGACTACATCTGATGCGTCACATCATCGCCGTGTTGCTGGAGAACGAAGCGGGTGCGCTGTCGCGCGTGGTGGGTTTGTTCGCGCAGCGCAGCTACAACATCGAGAGCCTCACCGTGGCGCCCACCGAAGATGAAACCCTGTCCCGCCTGACCCTCACTACCATGGGGGACGACAACGTCATCGAGCAGATCATCAAGCACCTCAATAAGATCGTAGAGGTGGTAAAGGTGATCGATCTGTCAGAGTCTGCGCACGTGGAGCGCGAGTTACTGCTCATCAAGGTTCGAGCCGAAGGCGAGGCGCGTGCGGAAATCAAACGCACCTGCGACATTTTTCGCGGTCAGATTGTCGACGTAAGCGCCACCAATTACACCCTGCAGCTATCGGGCACCAGCGACAAGCTCGATGCATTCATCCGCGCTATCGGCAAGACCACTATCCTAGAAGCGGTGCGTTCCGGCGTTTCGGGCATCAGTCGCGGCGACAAGGTGCTCACCGCTTAGCGCAACGATAGATCGTCGCGTGACAGAATGATGGAGCACGTATGAGCGTTTGTCACAACGAATTACAGCAACTTCAGTTTCAACTTGGCAAGCAAGAAAAAGGAAAACCCTCGGGAGGCAACATGCAGGTTTACTACGACAAAGATGCCGATCTATCGATCATCCAGAAGATGAACGTGGTGGTGGTCGGCTACGGGTCTCAGGGCCACGCCCATGCGAACAACCTGCGGGATTCGGGTGTGGGTTCGGTGACCATTGCACTGCGAAGAGGGTCCGACTCCTGGCGCAAGGCGGAGAACGCCGGCTTCAGCGTGGCCGAGGTGCCGGATGCTGTAAAGGATGCTGACCTGGTGATGGTGCTGACACCCGATGAGCATCAGCAGCAGATCTATCGCGACCAGATCGCACCCAATGTCAAAGAAGGTGCAACGCTGGCTTTTGCGCACGGATTCAACATCCACTTTGGTCTCATCGAGCCGCGCGAAGACCTGGATGTGATCATGATCGCTCCCAAGGGGCCTGGGCACACGGTGCGTTCGACGTATGTGGAAGGGGGCGGGGTGCCGAGCCTCATCGCCATAGCACAGAATGCTTCCGGCCAGGCAAAGAACACGGCGCTGTCCTACGCTTCCGCAAATGGTGGCGGGCGTGCGGGCATCATCGAGACGAACTTCCGGGAGGAAACCGAAACCGATTTGTTCGGCGAGCAGGCGGTGCTGTGCGGTGGCGCTGCAGCCCTGGTGCAGGCCGGCTTCGAGACGCTGGTGGATGCCGGCTACGCGCCAGAGATGGCCTATTTCGAGTGCTTGCATGAACTGAAGCTGATCGTAGACTTCTTCTACGAAGGGGGCATCAGCAACATGTGGTATACGGTGTCGAATACTGCTGAATACGGGGGGCTCACCAGAGGCTCGCGCATCATCACCGATGAAACCAAGGCTGAGATGCGTCGAATCCTGGAGGAAATTCAGACCGGCCAGTTTGCCCGCGAGTTCGTGGGCGAAAACCAAGCCGGCGCGCCGGGCATCAAGGCCATGCGTAGAATCAGCCAGCAGCACCCCATTGAAGAGGTGGGTTCGCGACTGCGTGGGATGATGCCCTGGATCGAGGCAAACAAACTCGTCGACAAAGACAAGAACTAAGTCTGGCGCGGCGGGGGCACAGGGTACACATGCAGGACAACGACGGCTCGGAACTGCGCGCAGTCCCCGATGACGACGACAACCCGGCGGGGCATCGGCGTCGGGGCATCTATCTGCTTCCCAATCTGATCACCACAGGCGCGTTGTTCGCCGGCTTCTACGCCATCGTTGCTGGGATGAACGGGCAGTTCATTCCGGCTGCAGCCGCCATATTCGTCGCCATGGCTCTGGACACGGCGGACGGACGTGTGGCGCGGCGCACCCGTACGGAAAGTCCGTTCGGCGCCCAGTACGACAGCCTTTCTGACATGGTGGCGTTCGGCGTGGCGCCAGCTCTGGTGGCGTTTTCATGGGGATTGGGCGCGCAGCTCGGTCGTATTGGCTGGGCAGTTACCTTCATCTACGTGGCCTGTGCCGCTCTGCGCCTGGCTCGGTTCAACGTCAAAGGCGACTCGAAATCCTTCACCGGACTGCCCAGCCCATCGGCTGCGGCCATTATTGCTTGCGCGGTGTGGGTATGGACCGACACGTTCGCTGCCAGCGAGAGCCTGCTGGTTACTTCGGTATTGGGCGCCATTACGGTGATCACCGGTTTGCTGATGGTGTCGAACTTCGACTACTACTCTCCTAAAGCCCTAGACATCAAAGGACGCGTGCCTTTTGTTACGCTTGTTCTGGCCGCTTTGGTATTTGCCGTTTTGTTAGCGGACCCGCCACGGGTGCTGCTACTGCTGTTCTCCATCTATGCTCTGAGCGGTCCGTTGAAATTCGCTTGGGCGCGAATACAGGCGCGCAAGGTGGAACCTCGCGAGGAAGACGACGGCTGAGGCGGCAGCGGGGAACTTGCATTGCAGGATCAGCTCAACAAATCGACAACGCCTGGAGCCATAACGTGCTGATCCGCAAACCCGATTCCATTGCTTCTTCCGAAATTACGCCCGAGCGCGTTTATGTTTCGCGCCGACACTTCGCCCGCTCACTGGCGCTAGGGGCTGGTGGCGCATTGGCACTGTCTTCAGGGATGTCTCGTGCGTCACTAACCGATAGAGAGCTCGACAACAGTCTCGAATTAACCCCCGAAGGCATCATCACCAGCTATAACAACTTCTACGAGTTTGGTACTGGTAAGGACGACCCTAAGAAATACGCTCACGAAATGACCATCGACCCCTGGCAGGTGAAGGTGACAGGTGCGGTAGCCAAGCCTGGCACCTACGATATCGAAGAACTGCTCGATGGCATTGCTGTGGAGGAGCGCATCTACCGATTGCGCTGCGTTGAGGCCTGGTCGATGGTGGTGCCGTGGATGGGGTTCTCGCTAAAAGCCCTGTTGGACCGGCTGCAGCCGCTGGGTAAGGCGAAGTACGTTGAATTCCACACGCTGCACCGCCCCAGCGAGATGCGCGGCCAGCGTTCGTTTTTCAGCGGCATCGACTGGCCTTACGTTGAGGGGCTGCGCCTGGACGAGGCCTACCATCCGCTCGCCACCATGGCAGTGGGGTTGTACGGGAAGCCGTTGCCCAATCAGAACGGCGCGCCCTGGCGTCTGGTCGTGCCCTGGAAATATGGCTTCAAAAGCGTGAAGTCCATTGTTGAGATCCGGCTAACGGAGCGCCAACCGAAGACCACGTGGAACCTTCTGCAGCCCTCTGAGTATGGGTTCTACGCCAACGTCAATCCGGCGGTTGATCACCCTCGTTGGAGTCAGGCTATGGAACGGCGCCTGCCCAGCACGCTGTTCAGCCCGAATCGCGTGCCGACGCTGCCTTTTAACGGTTACGCGGAAGAAGTGGCCGGGCTGTATGCCGGCATGGACCTGCGCCGACATTACTAGGCGTGAACATCGCGAAGGTTTCCTTGTTTGTCCTGTTGTCGCTGCCGCTGGCCAGACTTGGCCAGCAGATTGCGGTTGAGCTCCACACGCCCGGTACTGCGCTGGGCGCAGACCCTGGCGAAGCGGTGGTGCGGTTCCTGGGCGAATGGACGCTGATTCTTCTGTTGGCCACCCTGTGCGTGTCCAGCATTGCCCGACTCTCGGCTCGGCCACGACTGGTGGTATTGCGCCGCACGGTAGGGCTGTTCGCCTTTGCCTACTCGTGCCTGCATCTACTTGCCTATGCTGGATTCCTGGCCGGATTCAGCTGGAGCGAACTGGTGGGCGACCTCACGCTGAGGCCCTACATCATGGTCGGCATGGCGGCGTTTGCCATGCTGCTGCCGCTTGCCGTCACGTCCACCCGAAACTGGCAGCTTCGCCTGGGCGGCAATTGGCGCCGGCTGCACCGGCTGATCTATCCAGCCGCGCTGTTCGGCGTGGTGCATCTCGCCTGGCTCACCAAGGATGGATACGGGGAGGTCGCCGCCTACGGTGCGGTGCTTGCGCTGCTGTTTGCCGAGCGCGCCTACAGCTGGCGTACGCGTCAGGCCCCGGTGGGTGCTTAAGCTTTGGCCGTACGCGAAGCGGTCGCTTCGGCCAACTCGGTGAGACACGCCACAGTATCCTCCCACCCGATGCAGGCGTCGGTTACGCTCTGACCGTAGGTCATTTGCTCGCGTGGGCCGATCTTCTGATTGCCGGCCACCAGATTGCTTTCGATCATCACACCGAATATGCGGGGCTCGCCGTCGCGCAGTTGCGTGCAGATATCCTGGCACACGTTGATCTGCCTGTTGTGATCCTTGTTGCTGTTGGCGTGGCTCATGTCGATCATCACCCGGTGCACCTGGCTTGCCTGGTCCAGAAGGCGACTCGCGTAGTGCACAGAGGGGTTGTCGAAGTTGGGCTTGCCGCCGCCGCCGCGCAGGATGATATGGCAATCGTCGTTGCCAGACGTGGAGAAAATGGCCGAATGCCCGCTCTTGGTGACGGAGAGAAAAATGTGTGAATGCGCCGCCGATCCGATGGCATCCACGGCCACCTGCAGTGATCCGTCGGTACTGTTCTTGAACCCGACCGGACAGGAGAGCCCGGAGGCCAGCTGCCGGTGAACCTGACTTTCGGTGGTGCGCGCACCGATCGCGCCCCAGCTGACCAGATCACCCACGTACTGGGGCGTGATGGTCTCGAGATACTCGGTGCCCGTGCCCAATCCCAGCCCGGCGATGTCGCGCAACACCCCGCGCGCTACGCGCAGCCCGGTGTTGATGTCGTAGGAATTGTTCAGGTGGGGATCGTTGATTAACCCCTTCCAGCCGACTGTAGTGCGCGGTTTTTCAAAATAGACGCGCATGATGATGTGCAGGTGCTCCTGCAGTTCGCTGGCGAGCTCGTTCAAGCGGCCGGCGTACTCTAATGCCGCTTCGGTATCGTGAATGGAGCACGGGCCCACCACGGCCACCAGGCGGGCGTCGTCGCCGTGCAGAATATCGCTGATCTGCTTGCGGTTCGCGAAGATGTGGCGGGACGCGTCGTCGGATATGGGAAGCTCGGCGATTAGATCTTCCGGTGCGATCACCTCCTCCATGCCGGTGATGCGTACGTCGTCGGTTAGATACTTCATGATGCGAGATTGGTCGTCTGTTAGTGGCATCGATAAGTGTACAATGCTCAAGGCGAGCTGGTTAGGGTGGTTTGGGGGCAAGGTGGACTGCGGATATCGCGTTGGCGGCGGATTGGTAAGGAGTCTTGGGGCGTAGCGTGAGCGTTGAGGCTGCCAAGCGGCGCATGCTCGCCGACATGGGAGTAGACGTCTGGGTGGCGCGGCGCTCATCTGCCGCACAGCGCGAGCAACATGCCGTTGCAAGTCCGCCTGTGGTGCCTGAACAGCCGGTATCGGAGCCGGCGCTCGCCCAGCCAGCGGCTACGCCGCCGCAGATCGACTCGAGGCCTCACGCGCCGCCTGGACAAGAAACGCCGCTTCGGCAAGAAGCGCCCTTACCCGCACCTTCCGCCGACGCGCCCCAATCGATCATCAAGGACGACCCGGGTGCATCCGCGACCGCCATACACGTCGTGTGCATGGTGTCCGGGCGTGCCGTGATACTGGCGGACGACTGTGTGGGTGATGCGCGCCGCCTGCTTGCTGACGTAGTCATCGCGGCAGGCCAGGCCGGCAGTGGCGGCGTTCGCCAACTGACCTTCGACTGGGAGGGCGAAGCAGATACCGGAAGGCGCGCATTTGGCGCGTTCGTGGACAAGCAGCTGGTTGATCACGCGCCTGACATGATTCTGTGTAGCAGCGCGCTCGTACCCCACTTGCCGGGCGAGGCCGACCAACTTCCTATCATCGAGCTGCCAGGGTCCGCTGCGCTTGGCGGCAGCGTCGACCTCAAACGCGATCTATGGCGACAGATCCAGATTCATCGCGGCTAGAGCCACCCAGCGCGCAGCCGAAGCCCATGCGCACAGAGGATCTAGATGCCGTGGTCGCCAACGAGTTCACCAGCTATACGTTTCCCTGGACGCGCGGCATCTTCATGGATTGCCTCAAGGCGCGCCATGAATGCTGGGTGGCCTGGGTTGAAGATGAGATCGTTGCCCACGCCGTGCTCTCTGTTGCGGGCGGCGAGGCGCACCTGCTCAACCTGTGCGTGCGGCGGGATTGCCAGGGTTGCGGATACGGCCGGATTCTGGCTCTGCATATGGTGACAAGGGCACATGAACGCGGTGCCGGCATGATTTTCCTGGAGGTCCGCCCCTCGAACCTGGTTGCCGCGAACCTCTACGATTCGCTAGGGTTCAACGAGATAGGCATTCGAAACAACTACTATCCCACGGACGTGGGCCACGAAGATGCACGGGTGCTGGCTCTGGATCTGACTGCGTACTTTGATGACGATCCTGCATGAACGAACCGCTATAATGCGCGGCCGCTAGATCCTAGAGCACCCCATGCAGTCCGGTTCCAAAAAGTCTGAAAACGTGGCGTTGGCTGAACCCGTTGCCTGCCGGCGGACGTTCGCCATCATCTCCCACCCGGATGCCGGCAAGACCACCATCACCGAGAAGCTGCTCCTGTTTGGAAACGCCATACAGTTGGCGGGCACCGTGAAGGCGCGCAAGTCCGACCGTCACGCCACTTCCGACTGGATGACCATGGAGCAGCAGCGGGGCATCTCGGTTACTACGTCAGTGATGCAGTTCCCCTATCGTGATCGTGTGGTAAACCTGCTGGATACGCCTGGCCACGAGGATTTCTCAGAGGACACCTACCGCACGCTGACGGCGGTGGACTCAGCGCTGATGGTCATCGATGGCGCCAAAGGCGTGGAGCCGCGCACCATCAAGCTCATGGAAGTCTGCCGATTGCGTGACACGCCCATCGTCACCTTCGTCAACAAGCTCGATCGGGAGACTCGCGACCCTGTGGAGGTGATGGACGAGATCGAGGACATACTGCAGATTCAATGCGCGCCCATGAACTGGCCCGTCGGCATGGGCCGCGACTTCAAAGGCGTGTACGACTTCGCCAGCGACAGCATCATCTGTTACGAGGGTGGCCATGGCCACCACATACACGATTTTCGCCGCGTGCAGGGGCTGCAGAGCGACGCGGCCAAAGACCTGTTGGGCGGCGATCATGCCGATTTCGTGGATGAGGTGGAGTTGGTGCGTGGCGCAAGCCACCAGTACGACCAGGAGGACTTTCTGGGTGCCACGTTGAGCCCGGTGTATTTCGGCACGGCACTGGGTAACTTCGGGGTGGCTGAAATGCTGGAGGGGTTCGTCGACCATGCGCCGCCGCCCCAGCCGCGCGCCATGGACCAACGCTCGGTGGAGCCGGCGGATGAAGATTTCAGCGGCTTCGTATTCAAGATCCAGGCCAATATGGATCCGAAGCATCGCGACCGCATCGCTTTTTTGCGGGTGTGCTCGGGCAGGTATCGTCAGGGTATGCGCATGCGCCACGTGCGGCTCGGTAAGGACGTGAAGGTGTCGGACGCGGTAACGTTTCTCGCCGGGGACCGCGCTCAGACGGTGGAAGCCTTTCCTGGCGACATCATCGGGCTGCACAACCACGGTACCATTCAGATCGGTGATACGTTTACCGAAGGCGAAATGGACAAGTTCAAAGGCATCCCCAATTTCGCGCCGGAGCTGTTCAGACGCGTGCGGGTGAAGGATCCACTCAAGAACAAGCAGCTCGAGAAGGGGTTGCTGCAGCTCTCCGAGGAGGGTGCCAGCCAGGTCTTCCGCCCCATGCGCCGCAACGACATGATCGTGGGCGCGGTGGGGTCACTGCAGTACGACGTGGTGGCATTCCGTTTGCGTGACGAATATCGGGCCGACTGCGTATACGAGGATGCCAACATCTACACGGCGCGTTGGGTGCAGTGCGACGACGAAAAGATACTGGCGGAGTTTCGTGCCAAAAACGAAGATCACCTGGCGCTTGACGGTGGCGGGTACCTTACTTATCTCTCACCCAATCGAGCCAACCTGCAATTAGCCGAAGAGCGCTGGCCCGATGTGAGGTTTGTGAAGACCCGTGAGCACTAACGACCCGACGGCGGATCTCGGCGCCGACATCTCGCGCTTTGCGGCAGCCTCCGATGCAGACGAATTGGGCGCCGCCATGCTGGTTGGGCGGGCATTGGCCTCCGACTTCGATGTGGCGCGCTGTCAGGTGTTGCTCGACGAGCTGGTGCGGGGCTGCCCCGATGAGGTGCCCCCGTGGGACTATCTGGCTGAGCTGGGTTTTTCCGGGAATGAGGGCGAATTCGACGCTAAGTTGTGCAGCCGGCTGGATTGGGTGCTGGATCACCGTCGCGGCATCCCCATCAGTTTGGCGGTGTTGCTCATTCATCTGGCCAAAGCGCTGGGGCGGCCCGCGGTGGGGATCAACTTTCCCGGCCACTTTCTCGTGCGCGTGGATGACCAGCTGGTGGATCCCTTTGTGATGGCGCCCACCACAGAGCGAGAGGCCGCTGCACAATTGGGCCGCGACCCGTCCGATACCCCGGACCTGAGCCTGTTTGCCGAGGCGTCGCCAACCGCCATCCTGCTGCGCATGCTCAACAATGTGAAATTCCAGTTTGCGCGTCACGGTGAGTGGCATCGCGCCCTGGACATGCTGGACTGGCAGCTTTGCGTGGAGCCGAACAGTGCGCAGTTGTTCCTGGAGCGTGGTGAGTTGTGGGGGCGCTTGGGTGTGGTAGGGGCTGCACGGGCGGCATACGCTCGCGCGCTGGAGCTGGGCGGCGATGCGCAGCTCGAGGCGCTCGCCCAGGCTCGGTTAAGCGGTTTGGGCGGCAGCGATACCGTTCATTAAACTCTGTCAGGAATCGTCAGGATCCGACGTCATGTCGGGGAAGGGGTTTTCCAGGGCGAGATCAATGGGGATTGCGAAGCCGGGAATGTGCAGGGCCTGGGTGTCGAGGGTCAGGTCACTTCCCTCTACGACACCCTCGCCGAACTGATACAGGGGTTCTACGCCGCCCGAGCTCATTGACTCATCGTAAGCGGCTGCTGTTTCGGACACCGCCTGGCAGCGCCGTTGGTAGTCCAGCATTGTCGCGGCGCCCCATTTGCGCCGAAGCATCTGTTCGGTGACGTCCGGGGAAAGGAATACGCCGGTGGCATTGTTGCCGCCAAAGCCTTTGGAATTCACCAGGGCGGCATCGATGTTCGTCGCACCCAGTTCCAAGTGGTTGATGGCAAAGTTTAGGTGGCTCTGATGCACGTCTTCGGCGATGTGATCGATTGTGGTGATGCCGGGAAGCCACCCATGCTCCCAGGTACCCAGGGCCGCGCCGAGCTGATCACCGCCCGCGGGCGCCATGCTGTGCCCGACGTACGCCTTGATGGCGGCCACCGGCCAGCTCTCGATGCCGTATAGCTTGGCCATCTCGTTGAGAATTTCCGACTCCGTCACCCGGTTCTGCGGGGTGCCTGTGCCGTGCGCGAGAACGTGGGTGCGCGTGCGTAGCGACTCGTCTCCAAGGATGGCGCGTGTGACGCTCATCGCCTTGGCCATGGTGATGTAGTTACCGATGCCCGGGCCCGGAATGGATTTCTTGTAGCCGTCTGCGTTGACGTACACGCCACCCACGGAGCAGAGTGTTTTGGCGCCCAGCTCCATGGCGAGCTCGTCGTCCATCAACACCGCAAACGCCCCGGCTTCGGCCACGGTGAAGCCGCAGTTGTCGGAAAACGGTCGGCAGGCCCGGCGGTTGTCGGGGCCGTCGCTGCATCCGTCCAGCGCCATTAGTGCCTCGTCTTCCGCCAGGGCGCCCATTACACGATAGGCTTCGATGACCTCGGGCAAGATGGGCGCCTCGGAGTTGCCCGCCAGCACGATGCGCTTGTTGCCCGCGCGGATTTCGTCTGCTCCGCGCTTGACGTTATAGAGAAAGGTAGCGCACGCGCCGATGATTCCGGCGGTGTCACCCACCGATCCGAGCACATAGGCATTCACGAAATCGCCGGGCATCTCGGAGAGCCCCAGCGCGGCGTTCTTGGAGGTGGGGCGTTTCCCCACCAGAGGATTCTGCATCATGCCGCCGTAGCCTTCCGGATCCAGCTGGCCCATGGCGCTGCCGGAGTAAACGGCGAACTGGTCGGGCGCCACCATCTGCTTGAGCAGGTCGAGATCAAGGCCCGAAGAACGCAACGCGTCTGAGGCGCCCACCACGGCCAGCTGCAGCCCACGTGGATGATTGCGCGACGGGTACGTGGCGCCGGGGTCGTACCCTGTTGGCAGTTGGCCCGCGCTGGTCACGCGAGAACTGCGCGTATCGGGCAGCAGTACTTCCAGGTCGGACGACGCGGTTACGCGCACGCGCTTTTCGTCGACGGCGTCCACCTGCCAGTTCGCCGGTATGTGCTTCGGGAGTTGGCGCTTGGCCATGACGAAGCTCAGGGGTGCATCGTCGCAGGATTGCATCTTCGCCTTGCCCTGCACGAGGACTGCATCCGGATCAAATCCCTCGATTCTGCGGATCAGGGTGTGGGCGTTGATATAGGCCCGGGTGGCTTCGTCGTCTGGGTCGTCGGAGATGTTCATCAGCGCGGCCAGGCTTCGGTAGGTGCGCGCCTGCTCGGCGCTGCCCAGCACGTCGATCACCATGCGCCGATAGGCATGGTTGAAGGACAACCTGCCTGCAGGATTCACCCCACCAAAACCTACAATGATGGGAAGTCGGCTCAACCCGGTTCCTCGCTCAGAATGCGTCGGAATTGTAGGGTCAGACCCCCGGCATTGCTAGGCCACAGGGCTCGACAGATCAATCTCGCTCCAATGCGATTGCGGTGGCTTCGCCGCCTCCGATACATAGCGCGGCAATGCCGCGGCGCAGACCGCGCGCCAGCATGGCCTGGGCCAGGGTGACGATCAGGCGGCTGCCTGTAGAACCGATGGGGTGACCCTGGGCGCAGGCGCCGCCGAATACGTTTACCTTCTCGTTATCCAGGTCCAACTCGCTGATGCACAACATGGTCACCATGGCGAAGGCTTCGTTGATTTCGAACAGGTCCACTTGATCCTTGGTCCATTGCAGTTGTGCGAGCAGTTGCTCGATGGCGCCGATGGGCGCCAGGGTGAAGTCGCTGGGGTGGCGTGAATGGGTGGCGTGGCCAACCACGCGGGCCAGCGGCTCCCGGCCGTCCAAATGCGATTCGGCCGCCAGCAGCAGAGCAGAGGCGCCATCGGATATGGAGCTGGCGTTGGCAGCGGTAATCGTGCCGTCCGCTTTGAATGCAGGCCGCAACTGGGGAATACGCTCCGGCTTGGCGCGTCCAGGCTGCTCGTCGTCTGCCACTTCGTCGTTGCCAACGGCAATGGGGGAAATCTCGGCGCGCAGGCTGCCGTCGGAGATCGCCTGTCGTGCTCGGGTTACCGATTCGGTTGCGTAGTCGTCCATGGCTTCCCGAGTAAGCTGGTAAGTATCGGCCGTTTCCTGTGCGAAAGTGCCCATGGCCCTGGCGGTCTCTGCATCTTCCAGCCCGTCGGTAAACATGCTGTCGTTGAGCTCGGCGTGCCCCATACGCAACCCGTCTCGCGCTTTTGCTAGCAGGTAGGGCATGTTGCTCATGCTCTCCATGCCGCCGGCGATGACGCGCTTCGCACTGCCCGCTCGGATGATGTCCGTTGCCAGCATGGTGGCCTTCATGCCCGAGCCGCATACTTTGTTGACCGTGGTAGCGCCGCAGCCGTCGTCCAGCCCGGCGATGCGCATCGCCTGGCGGGCGGGCGCCTGGCGCAACCCGGCGCTGACCACGTTACCCATGAATACTTCGTCTACGTTGTCGGGTGCGAGCGCGCGGATGGCGTGTGCGCCAAGCTCAGGCGCAGTGATGCCAGCCAGGGAGCCCCGGAAGCTGCCGATGGGAGTGCGCTTGGCGTCTACGATGAATACGTCCGTCATTGAAAATAGCCTTGTGTTGTTTGATTTGTTGGCGTCTAGCGTTCCAGAAATCGTGGGATGAGCTCCACAAAATTGCAGGGCTTGAAGTTGATGTCGAGTTGGTGGGTGAGAATTTTCTCCCAACCGGTGCGTACCGCATTGCTGGAACCGGGCAGCGCGAAGATCAGGGTACCGTTGGCGATGCCGCCCACGCAACGTGACTGAATGGTAGAGGCGCCGATTTCATCAAACGACAGCTGCCGGAAAAGCTCGCCGAAGCCATCGATGGTCTTATCGAACAGCACGGACAGTGCCTCCGGTGTGCTGTCCCGGCCCGTGAATCCGGTGCCGCCCGTGGTGAGGATTACAGAAACTTGCGGATTCACAATCCAGGCGGAGGCCTGTGCTCGAATCCGGTAGACGTCATCGGGCACCAACGCCCGATCCACCAGATGGTGGCCGTCTGCGCTAAGCAGCTCACACAGCAGATCGCCCGAGGTGTCTTCGGCCGGCGTTCTGCTATCGGAGATAGTCAGTACCGCGGCCCCCAAAGATTCCACTTGAGCCATAAATTCCTCAACCAAATCGGTAACTTACTCGCTATCGTTGCTTCTCAAATAGCAACTGGCTAGAGTACCGGCCAATTCTACACCCAGAACCCGAACCGTGGATAAACAGCTTATAGAAGGCGATCGCCTTTACCTGATCGCCGAAAGCCTGGCGCAGGATTTCTCTTTGTTCCCTACCACGGAGAGCGAAGAACCGCTGCCCGGATTGCTGCCGGAGAGTCAGATCGTCCAGCAGACCGAACATCTGGGTAGCCTGGATGTAGATTCGTACATAGAACAGGTGGTGGCTCCGGCGGAAGATCTGGGCCGGATGAGCGCGCCCGAGGCGGTCAGACGGCTCGGCAGGGTGCTTGAAGAGGTGTCGGACGAATCGTTCTACGCTGCTACGGTAGAGATGCAATTCCCCGACGGGGAGTGGCGCTCGGTGGGCTTCATCGCCCAGGATCGCTCCGCCCGCAACGGCGTCTGGCTGCCGGCCCATCACCTGGAAGCCGCCAATCGCGTGCAGAGCTACGCGAAGCGGTCCCTGCCCATCGTGACGCTCATGGATACCCCGGGCGCGGATGCAGAGGAGCAGGCCAACCGCGACAACCAGGCCCACAGCATTTCTCGGCTGATTGCCGAGATGAGCAACGTGGACGTGCCCAACGTGGGCATTGTGTTTGGCCTTGGCTATTCCGGCGGTGCCATACCGCTAGCCGCCAGCAACATGATTCTTTCGGTGCGCGACGGTGTGTTCAGTACTATCCAGCCCAAGAGCCTGGCCAACATCGCGCGGCGCTTGAATCTGTCTTGGCAGGAGTGTGCCAAATACGTGGGGCTGTCGCCTTGCGAGCTGTGTGTGCAGGGCAATATCGACGGTGTGGTGGACTACGCGCCCGGCGAGGGATCGGACCAGCTGGAAAACCTGCGCCTGGCCATTGTAAATGGCATCGCGCGGGTAGAAGACAAGGTCATCGAATTCGTGGCCGAGAACCCTTACATACTCGATCACTACCGCCAGAGCCTGCAGCGTTACCTGAACCCGTCCGAGCAGCTCAAGCGCATGCAGGACAGCGCGCTGCTCAAGCTGACGAAAAACCCCACGGAATACCTGAATGTTTTCGGTGTGGCATATCGCTACCTGCGTTATCTGAAGGTGCGCCAACGGATCAAGGCCACCAGTACTGCGCAGTATGGACGCCTGGCGGACCAGGAGTTGCCCGCGGGGGAGTTGAGCGTGCGCGCCGAACGGGAGCGGCGCTATACCTTCATCAAGTGGATGCAGGATCCCGACAAGGTCGTCTACGACGATGGGCTGTCTCGTGCCTGGAAAAACTACAATGACAAAAAGCAGGCGGTCCACGATGAGCGCGGACGTATCGCGCAGCTCCTGTTTGGCGAGCCCAAGAAAAACTATGAGGACGCGCGCTCCAATCTGATCTCTTCGGTTGGCGTGTTCCTCTACAACCGTTGGAAGAGCGAGGCGCTTGGCAATCTGCGCGCGCTCAAAGACGTGTTGCACAGCCCGGCGGACGTGCGCCAGATTGTGCGCGTGAGCGATATTCCCGATCCGCGCGCTCTGGTGAGGGCGCTGCGGCAAGACGCCGTGCTGCTGCCTCAGGTGCGCGAGCGGTTCACCCACGAGGGGCGCAAGCTGCTCGGTGATCAGGGGTTGGTGGGGGCATCGGATGCGTTTCTGAGCACCGAGCTTACCGCGCAGCTCAATATGTGCATTACTGGCGGCGCGTTGCGGGATGACGCCGACCTTGGCGGACGTAGTGCCATCGAATTCAACCGTACGCTTTTTGTGGAGCGCCTTCCGGGACTGGTGGCGCCGGTTGTCGATGCAGGGACACCGGTGCCTTTCAGCGACATGACGGTGCTGGACGTATTGGTGGGCGGCGAACTGCGCAGAGATTTCATCGCCGAGTGCGAGAACCTGGTGCTGTTTGACTCCGTATACGATCAGATCATCGCCAACCTGGACGCCATTGCCGAGGAGGCGCAGTCCGAGCGGGCTTTGTCGCGCGAGTCGCTGGGTTCGCTCATCGACACCACGTTGGGGTTCGCAGCCCAGGGAGTCACCCTGGAGCGACAGCAGGCCGGGGCGGAGGAGCCGGCGCAGCAGGTGGCGGATCGGCTCCGGGATCAGTTCATCGACTGGTATCTGCGCGTACTGACAATGGCCCGAGGGGGTGATTTCTTCCGAGCCGTGGAGGAATGGAAGAAAACCAGCTTCCCGCACCTGTCCGACACGCTGTTGGTGGTGGTGACCCATCTGTTCGAGTCGCTGTTGCAGTCGTTTGTAACGGCTGAGCGTGAAGGCAAGAACTACCAGGGGCGCATCGCGCCGAAGAACATCGGCCGGCGAAAGGACTTCTGGAACCGCCTCAACATCGCCTATCGAGACCTTCTGATCCAGGACAAATTGCGAGAATTTAAGAATAAGAAAAACTCTGGATATCAGGAATTTATCGATACATTCGTAGATGAATTCGAGGAGACGGATGCGGATCTTTTGAGTTCGGATCCGTGCGAGTTCCCGGGTTTCCGGCTGTCTGTCGAACAAGCGCTCAATCGGGGCGTGCCGCCATGTGGCGTGGTCACAGGAATCGGCCGCTTCAAGAGTTCCGGTGGTGGTGTGCGCGCGGGTTTGGTCATTTCCAACGTGGCGTTTCAAGCCGGCTCCTTCGACATGGCCAGCGCAGAGAAATTCTGCCGCCTGCTGGTGTCGTGTGCGGAACAGCACCTGCCGGTGATCTGCTTTATCTCATCGGGTGGCATGCAGACCAAGGAAGGCGCAGGCGCCTTGTTCTCCATGGCGGCGGTGAACGACCGCATTACGCGCTTCGTGCGCGATCACGACTTGCCCGTCATCGTGTTCGGATTCGGCGATTGCACCGGTGGCGCACAGGCAAGCTTCGTGACCCACCCGCTGGTGCAGACCTACTATTTCTCGGGCACCAGCATGCCTTTTGCCGGGCAGATTGTAGTGCCTTCGAATCTGCCGCTGAACTCGATACTTTCCAACTACCTGTCCATCGTGCCGGGGGCGATGCAGGGCTTGGTTCAGCATCCGTTTCAGCCCGAACTGGACGAAGAACTGCGCCGCATAGACAAAGAGATCCCAGTTCCGCAGGAGACCGTGGTGGATGTGGTGGAGCGCGTCATGTCGGGCGTCCTCTCCCAGCAGCGTCCGGTTGTGGTGGCGCACCGGCCGCGCTTTACCAACGCAGACCTGGTCAAACCGGTACGCCGCGTGCTCATTCACGCGCGCGGCTGCACGGCGGCCAAGCTGATCCGCATTGCCCAGAAGAACGACATCGAAGTGGTGCTGGTGCAGTCCGACCCCGATATGGAGTCGGCCCCCGCCGATTTGCTTGGGGACCGTGGCACGGTGGTATGCATTGGCGGCAACACGCCTGACGAGAGCTACCTGAACGCCATGAGTGTGCTCAGCGTGGCCGAACACGAAGGCGTGGACTCACTCCACCCCGGTATTGGGTTCCTCTCGGAGAACTCGCAGTTTGCCGAGCTGGTTCGCGCCCATGGCATCAACTTCATCGGTCCCCCCGTGGCCAGCATGGAAACCATGGGCAACAAGTCCAATGCCATCAATACGGCGCTGAGGCTGAAAGTGCCGGTGGTGCCTGGTAGTCATGGCATTCTCACCAACGTGGACCGCGCCGCGGAGGTGGCGGGCCAAATTGGTTATCCGGTGTTGATCAAGGCCGTGCATGGGGGCGGCGGCAAGGGTATCCAGGTGGTGGACAACGCCGGTCAATTTGACGAGTTGTTCCACCGCGTCACCGTGGAAGCCCGGGCCGCATTCGGCAGCGGAGATGTATATCTGGAGAAGTTCGTCACCTCGCTGCGCCATATCGAGGCCCAATTGCTGCGCGACAGCCACGGCAACGCCAAAGTACTGGGCATTCGCGACTGCAGCGTGCAGCGCAACAAGCAGAAGGTGATTGAAGAGTCGGATTCCACCATGCTGCCCGAGCGGCTGCGCAAGGAGGTGTTGCGGCACACTGCAGCACTGGCGGACGAGGTGGGCTATGTCGGCGCGGGTACTGTGGAGTTCATCTACGACCTGGCGGCGGACGCCGTGTACTTCATGGAAATGAACACGCGCCTGCAGGTGGAGCACCCGGTGACGGAGTGGGTGTCGGGTATCGACATCGTTTCCCAGCAGTTCCGCATCGCCGGCGGGGAATCCATTGCCGATTTAGAACCCGCGCGCAACGGCTATTCGATTGAGGCGCGCGTGACGGCCGAGCGGGTGCAGATGGGCACCAGCGGGGAGCTGGAGTTTCGGCCGCACCCGGGAGAGATCGCGGAGTGCGAGTTCCCCGACGACGAGGGGGTGGAGATCATTGCCTCCGCTGGGGCGGGTAAGTTCGTGTCACCGTTTTACGACAGCATGATCGCTCAGGTGGTCGTGCATGCCGAGGATCGCGATGCGGCGGCGGACAAGCTGCTGGAGTATCTCAGCCGGGTCCGCATTACCGGCATCTGCACGAACATTCCTCTGCTCAATCGCATATTGGCCGACGAGGTTTTCCGCAAGGGCGACTACGACACCGAATATCTGCCGGGCCTGCTGCAGCGCACCGATGCGGATCAGCTTATTGAAGAGATCAACGCCGGCGCTGGAGAATTGGCAGGTGGCATCGATCAGGATGCCATCCGTATCGACGACAGCGATGAGCTCAAGGTGCTGTCGCCCGCCACCGCAATCTTCTACACCACACCCACGCCAACCGAGCCACCCTACGTAACCGTGGGCGATCGCATCAGCGTGGGCACCACCATGGGCCAGCTGGAAGCCATGAAGCTGTTTACCCCCTTGTCATTGTTGGACTTCAACACGGAACTCGAGCTATATGACTCGTCGAAGGAGTACGAGGTCACCCGCATCAATATGAGCACGGGCCAACAAGTGAACGTGGGCGACTTGCTGTTCGTGGTGAAGCCTGTGGACGCCGCTAGTTAGCTGCAAGCTGCCATGCGCCCGTAATCAGGCACACGGTTGCGATGGCGAGAATGATCCATTGGCTGGCGCGCCGGAAGGTTGCCTCCGCTAGCCGGTCCAGCAGCCGTGTTCCTACCCGCGTGCCAATCACTGCCGTGGCAATGGCGGCAGCATACAGCCACAGCGGCACCCCCTCGGGGGTGAGCGTGAGCGCCACGGTGGCGTAGTACCCCAATTTGATGACATGCCCCAGAGACTGAGTGAGCGCTTTGCTGGCTACTACCTGATGGCGGTTCAACGGCGCGTTGAGATAGAACAGGTCCAGCAGGGGACCCGATGCGCCGGCCATGAGCTGGGCGCCGGTGATTACTACCCCACAACTGAATGCGGTGGCAGGTTGGCAGATGTTTAAGCCGCGCAGATGCGGCACGGTCCGGCCGAGCCAGGGCAGTGCGCCCAACAGCACTAGCACCAGGCCCGGTGCGGGGACCAGAGCTAGAACCAGGAAGAAAGCGAGTGCCACTGCGGCGCCGGCTACGTAGGGCGGCAATACGCGCCACTGAATGTGCGCGCGCAGGAAGATGGCCCGCGAGCCGTTGGCTGTGGCTTGAATGGCTCCGTGCAACATCATGGCGCCGCTCACGGATAAGGCAGACACCAGCACCGCCATGAGGATCATGCCGCCGGCCATACCGATCACGCCGGATATGACGCTGGTGATCAGAACGCTGAGCAGAATGAAGCCGGAAATCATGGTGTTAGCTTGCCTCGGCTCTTCTTATGAAAAAAGCGAATATATAGAATGGGACCCTATCGCAAGGGGAATGTGGCCTGTGATCGAGAACCTGGAGACGCTGATGACGCTATCGCGCACCGGCACGATGATGGAAACCGCCACGGTGCTGAAGATCTCGCAGTCGGCTGTGAGCAAGCGCATCGCCGCGCTGGAGCGGTATTACGACCGGGAACTCATCGAGCGCCACGGCCGCCGGGTGGCGCTGACCCATCATGGCACGCGGCTGGTGGAAAAAGTCACGCCGCTGATCTCGGAGTTGAGGGGCGTGTTCCTGGAAGACAACGCGCTGCGCAAAGGCAAGATCATCATGGGCGTGTCGGAGGCCATTCTGTCCAGCTGGGGCTCGCGGCTGTTCGCCCGGGTGCAGGCGGACCTGCCGGACGTGGAGTTCACGTTTCACGCCCAGCGCTCGCCCGTGGTGCTCGACCGCATCCGCTCGGGCGAATACATGGTGGGCATCTGTACGGGCTATTCCGATGCCGATACCGACCTGCAGAGCGAGATCATTCGCCGGGAGCCCATGGTGATCATTCCCGCGGCCCTGGTGCCCATCAGCTACCGAATCGGCGATGAGCTGGCGGTGATTACCATTGAGTCGCGATCGGGTGCCTGGGCCTCCATCGAGGAAGACATGCGGCGGTTGAAGCTCAAGCGCAGCGTGTCGCTGGAGTCATTTTTCGGCGTCGCTCAGATGGCGCTGGCGGGCTTCGGACACGGACTGGTGCCCGAAGGTGTGGCACGCACCCTGGGCGTGGCGGTGAATCAGATGATTCCTCTGGATGCCGATGGTCTCAACCGCCCCGTACGTTTTGTCGCGCGTAAATCCATGTTCTCACAGCCGCTGGTGCAGTCGTTCCATCAGGCCATACTCAAGTACGTGTGAGGGCCGCCAGCGCGTCGACCCACAGTGGGTCTTCGTTCAGACACGGCACCAGCGTAAACGACTCGCCGCCCGCGGCAAGAAACGTTTCGCGGCCCGCGATACCGATTTCCTCAAGGGTTTCCAAGTTGTCGGCAACGAAGGCTGGACACGCGACCACCAATCGCCTGACCCCTCGCTCCGGGAGCTCGCGCAATTCTTGATCGGTATACGGCGTCAGCCACGGCAGGCGGCCCAACCGTGATTGAAAGCTCACTCCATAGCGGCTGGTATCGATATCGAGCTTTGCCGCCAGCAGCCGCGCGGTGGTAAGCGACTGGTAGCGATAGCAGGTATTGTGGGCGGGCGATTGCCGCTCGCAGCAGTCGTCGGAGTTCAGGCAATGAGCGCCGGTGGGGTCGGCTTTGGTGAGGTGGCGCTCGGGCAGCCCGTGGTAACTCAGTAGCAGGTAATCCCATTCTGCGGGCAGGTGACGGCGGATGGTCTCGGCTTGGGCTTCGATATAGTCGCCGTCTGAGTAAAAAGGTGGCGCCACGGTCAGGCCTACACCAGCTGGCAGCGCAGCAGTTGTCGCCTCAACGCTGGTGGTACGGGTGGAGTCGGCGTGTTGAGGGTACAGCGGCACCAGCAGAATGTCGGTTACGCCTGCATCCACGAGCTCTGCGACGGCGCTGGCGATGCTGGGCTTGCCGTAGCGCATGGCCAGCGCTACGGGTTCTTCTACTCGGGCGGCAAGCGCCCTTTGAACGGCCTGGCCGTGATCCAGCAGGGGCGAGCCGGTGCCCGCGCCGTTGGCGTCCCAGATCTTCGCGTAGGCGGCGGCACTATTGCGGGGGCGGAACGGCAGGATGAACAGGGAAACGATCAGTCGGCGCAGCAGCCACGGTACGTCGAGTACCTGCCGGTCCATCAGGAACTCGCCCAGGTAGCGACGCACGTCGCCGACTTCTGGAGAATCCGGCGTGCCCAGGTTTGCCAGCAGGATGCCGCGGCTCATGCAGTGCCTATGAATTAGTGAATGTAGAGCGCTTCTGCGCGATGGGATAGTATCCGCGCTCTTTTTCAAAGTCATGGCTATTCATGGTCGTTATCGTCGACTATGACGCGGGCAATTTGCGTAGTGTGCAGCGCGCCTGCCACCAGGTTGGCATAGATGCCGTCATCAGTGCGGACGCGGATACGCTGCGCGCCGCCGAGCGGGTAATCTTCCCGGGCGTGGGCGCGGCGGGAAGCGCCATGGCGAGCCTGCAGGCCAACGGCCTGGACCAGGCCCTCAAAGAGGTGATCGATGCGGGGCGCCCGGTATTCGGTATCTGTCTGGGTCTACAGATCTCCCTGGCTCACTCGGAAGAAAACGACCAGCAGACGCTGGGGGTGATTCGGGGTGAGGTGGTGCGCTTTCGGCCTTGCGCGAAGGACCTCAAGGTGCCGCACATGGGCTGGAACGAGGTGCGCGTGGTTCGGCCGCACCACATGCTGGCGGGTATCGAGCCTGGCGACGAGTTTTACTTCGTGCACGCCTACTACCCGTGTCCGTCCAGCGAAAGCGATGTCTTGGCCGTGACCGATTACGAAGTCGAGTTCGCCAGTGCCATTGGGCGTGGCAACTACTTCGCTACCCAGTTCCACCCCGAGAAGAGCGGCCGTGTGGGTCTGCGCATGCTTTCCCAATTCGCTTCCTGGGACGGCACATGCTGAGCAAGCGATTGATTGCGTGCCTCGACGTGCGCGATGGCCACCTGGCCAAGAGCATCAAGTTCGTGAACACCAAGAATATCGGTGATCCGGTGGCCAAGGCCCGCGAGTACTACGAAGACGGCCTGGATGAGCTGGTGTTTTACGACATCACCGCTTCCAGCGACAAACGCAACATCATGCTCGACGTGGTGGAGAAAGTGGCTGAGCAGGTGTTCATTCCCTTGTCGGTAGGCGGTGGTGTGCGCTCGGTGGCGGACGCAACCGATCTGAGGCTGGCGGGCGCGGAAAAGATCAACGTCAACTCGGCGGCGGTGGCGCGCCCTGCATTGATCGCGGAGTGCGCCGAGGCCATCGGCAACCAGAACGTGGTGCTGTCCATGGACATCCGGCACGTGGGTGCGACGGACGCGCTGCCGTCTGGCTACGAGATCGTCATCAACGGCGGGCGCAAGCCCATGGGTATCGACGCC
>DEBD01000038.1 GCA_002348385.1 Gammaproteobacteria bacterium UBA2965
CGGTTGTTCAATCACGCTGGTGGACTGCCGCAAACGGGGGATGAACATGCCGCGACGGTCGCCTCTGATGGGGCGTCGCCCAGGAAGGTGGGTCCAACCCGGCATTGGGTTATTCGTTGATCAAGGCCGCCGATCTCGAAATTGCAGCGGCCATGGCGCAGGGCTGCCCCATCCTTACGTCCTGGGGCAGCGTTGAGGTTTGTGAGACCGCCGACCCGGCGGCGGGTGCTCGCTAGAGATAAGCCTCCAGGGCTGCGCCGATTTCCTCGGGTGTCGTTCCCGGCTCGAACCGCTCAACCACGTTGCCGTCGCTGTCGATCAGAAATTTCGTGAAGTTCCACATCACGTCAGGCTTGCCGTCGGGGTTGCTGATGGCCGATGTGAGCAGCTGATACAGCTCGCAGGCCCCTTCTCCGTTGACTTCGATCTTGGAGAACATGGGGAAAGTGACCCCAAACTTGGTTGTTGCAAACTCGTTTATTTCGGCGTTGCTGCCCGGCTCCTGCGAGCCGAACTGGTTGCATGGAAATCCGAGCACGCTGAACCCTTTGCCAGCGTTGTCGTCATGCAGGGTACGCAGACCTGCGTACTGAGGGGTGAGGCCTCACTGGCTTGCCAGGTTGACCGCCAGGCAAACTTGACCCTTGTAGCGATCGAACGAAACCGGCTCTCCAGTGATGGATAGCATTGTTAAGTCGTGAAATCCCATTGATCGTCTCCGCTCCAACTTGCGATCAAATCATACTCCGCACATGTGGTGGCGTCGCGTCTCACCGGTTGCTGAAGTTTGTTCGACAAGCGCCAAAGATGGTGGGCGTGGGTTACGGAACCCGCGTGGTGGCCTTCTCGGGCACCGACCCACCGCCGGTCCGCTCGCAACAGGCTTTTGAATCCGTAGCCTTTTCGCCCCGGGACTTGTTTGAGTCGGTGGCCAGGCTGCCGCCGCTGAGCAACACGGTGATGAGGGCCACGGTGGCCGACCATTTGTTCTTGCGCATGCCGATCTCCTTACTCTATGGAGATGGGGTTTGTTGCGGAGAATTCAAGCCCTGGTGGGGGTCAGGCGTAGTCGGCCTCGGTCTGCTCGACCAGACGTGCCAGCGTTGCGACTACCAGCGCCCGCTCCGCAATTTTCACGCGCTCCTCCAGGGTTTCCGGGTCGTCGTCGGGTTTCACCGGAACTTTGGTCTGATCGACGATGGGGCCGGTGTCATAGTCGTCATTGATGAGGTGCATGGTGGCGCCCGATTCTGTTTCGCCGGCGGCCAGCACGGCCTCGTGCACCCGGCGGCCGTAGAAACCCCGGCCGCCGTGTTTCGGCAGCAGGGCGGGGTGCGTGTTCAGAATTCGCTGCGGAAATCGCGCCAGCGTTTGCGGCCCGAGCTTCTTCATGTAACCGGCAAGCAGCACCCAGTCGGCTGCCGATTCCGCCAGGGCGCTGGTAAGCGCGGCGTCCCGCTCAGCCTCGTCAGGATGTGTGTGGCTGCTCAGGTGAAGTGTTGGGATGCCGTGGCGGGTAGCGCGTCGAATCGCTTCGGCCCTGCTGTTGTTGCTGATCACCAAGACGATCTGCGCGTCCAGCGTACCGCCTTCTATGGCATCGATCACTGCCTGCAGGATGGATCCACCGTGAGAGCAAAGTGTGGCAATGCGCATCATCCGGCAGCAACGGAGAAGATGAAGGTGTGGTACACGTCGGTTACCAGCGCGTCACCGCGGTGATAGGTGGTATAGATGCGCGCGAACTCGTGACCCTTTCTTCGCCACTTGTCTATCACCACGCTCTGGGAGCGCACCACGTCGGGCACCTTGAGGAGCTTGCGCAGTCTGATCTCCGATCCTACGTGCAGCCAGGCGGGCATGACGAATTCCCGCGTCAGCGCCCCGTTCACCTTGCTGAGCAGCAGATGGGGATGGGCCCGCGTGCGGTAGATGGGTAGCTCGTCTGAGATCTGCTGGGCCGCCAATTTGTTGCGTTCTTCGGTCACCTGCCAATGCCAGGGGTCGAAAGGCTGGTTTGGGTGGATGTGATCCCAGCTGATGGTGGGCCTGGAACGATCCTTCGTGGGGCCGCTGAAGATTTGCTCGGGTTCGGGGTCTGGCAGCGCTTCCGGCATGCTCGACTGCAGTTCGGCCAGCAGAACGCCCTCGGAATTGGTGCAGCGCAATGTGTGAGTGGCGTCTTCTTCGCTGTGGGTGATGGTCAGCTGCTCGCCATGGTAGGCGGGCTTGAAGAAGCGCACATCGCTCACTGAGTGGCCGAGCCACTGCTCACCGAAGCGCGCGACCAACGGGTGGGTAAGGTGCCCGTAAACGGCCACACCGGGTACCAGCGCGCCTTTGAAGCCGTACCTGCGAGCGGTTTCATCGCTGTGAATCTTGTTTTCGTGCGCTTCTGAGGAGTTCTGCGCTACAACTTGGTAGGCCTGGGTCATGGCGCGATAGTGCCGGATTTTCCGCTCTGCGTCAGCCGTAGGCTTGAGCAGGAAGCCACGTGACCAGTGCGTCCCAGTTGAAGATCATTACCAGGCCGAGAAGCTGCAGAATAATGAACGGAACGACGCCTCGATAGATATCGCTCACTACCACGCCCTCTGGAGCCACCCCTTTGAGGTAAAAGATGGCAAAGCCCACCGGAGGCGTGAGGAAGCTTGTCTGAAGGCACACCGCAAACAGCACGGTGAACCACACCGGATTGAAACCAAGGTCCACCACCACCGGGGAGACCAGCGGCAGGATGATCAGGGTGAGCTCGATCCAGTCGAGAAAGAAACCCAGGATGAACGTGGCCAGCAATATGCAGATGACGATGCCGGTGGGACCGAACGGCAAGCCGTGCAGCACGCGCGCGATCAACTCGTCTCCACCGAGGCCCCTGAGCACCAGAGAGAAAGCCGTGGCACCCAGCAGAACGGCGAATATGAAAGCGGTGGTTCGCGTGGTTTCGTGAAGTACCTCGGTCATTACGTTCCGAGTAAGCTGACGCTTCACCCAAGCCAGCAGCAGCGCGCCAGCCGCGCCTACCCCGGCGGCTTCGGTGGGGGTCGCAAGACCCATGAAGATGCTTCCCAGCACGGCCAGAATCAGAAACGCTGGGGGCAGGATCGCCTTGAACAGTTCCAGTACCGCGCTCCAGTCCACGGGATCATGCCTTGCAGCTGGTGCGCCGCTAGGTCGCACCAGGCCGTAACCCAGTATGTACAGGATGTAGAGGCCGCCCAGGAGCATTCCGGGAAATACGGCCCCGAGGAACAGATCGCCGACGCTCATCGCCATGCGATCTGCCATGAGCACCAACATGATGCTGGGCGGAATGAGGATGCCCAACGTGCCCACGGAACAGACCGTACCGGTGGCCAGGGCTTTGTCGTACCCTTGGTTGAGCATCACGGGTAGGCCAAGCAGCGCCAGCAGTACCACGGACGCACCGATGATCCCAGTGGTGGCTGCCAGCATCAGGCCGATCAGCGTCACGGTGATAGCAAGCCCGCCCCGTATGCCCCCGAACAGTCGCGCAAAGCTCACCATGAGTTGGTTGGCAATGCCGGACCGGTCCAACAGCAAACCCATGAAGATGAACATGGGCAGCGCGACCATCACCCAGTTTTCCATCACGTTCCAGATGCGGTCCACCGTGAGCGACGTGTACTGCCAATCCACGCTGGTGACGATGTTGAAATCCACTTCTAACACGATGGCGAATGCGGTGAACAGCATGGCCAGTCCGCCCAGAATCCAGGCCACGGGGAATCCGGTGAAGACCAGCGCGATGAAGCTGACGAACATCAGCACCGCCAGTATCTCGTTACCCGCCATGGTGGCTCCGGCCGAACAGGAACATGCAAACGCGGCTCAGTCTGGAGAGAGCGCCCAGCAGTAGCAGGACGAAGCCCAGGGGTAAGACGGCCTTGATCAGCCAGCGCAGTGGCAAACCTCCTGGCGCCTGGGATACCTCGCCGTGCTGGAAGCTGATCCATACGAACGGCAGCGCGTAGAAAATGACTACCCAGACGAACGGAATGAGCAGCAGCAGTATGCCGTAAAGCTCCAGCCACGCCCGTATGCGGGGCGGCAGACGCTCGTGCAGCACATCCACGCGGATGTGTGCATCGGCTTGGTAGGCATAGCTTAGCCCGAGCAGAAAGCCCAGGGAGTAAATGTGCCACTGGATCTCTTCGAACTCGATTCGACCCTCGCCGAAAGCGTAGCGCAGAACCACATTCACCACGATGATCGCCAGCAGCGCGAGCCACACCCATGAAATCCATTGCCCGATTCGCGTCAGCCAGCCGTCTATCAAGCGGGAGAAAGCGTTTTTCGGAAGCACTAGTGGGCTACCTTCGATTGACGGTGGAGGCTGGGTGACACTAGAAGTCTCTTGGCAGGTAAGCGCGTGACTTCCACTTGGCGTAGTCGTTACGGAAAGCCTGTTGCGATTCGTGTATGAGACGGAAGTCCTCGTCTCGTGCCGCTTCTTGCGCCATGACCTGCCCGGAAATCTCCTCCAGCTTGCGCAGAACGTCATCGGGAAGTATCTCGGCAGAAACGCCCACATTGGGGAATCCGGCGATCACGGCCCCCTGCAGCGCCTCGGAGCGGGAGAGGTTGCGGGTTACGCTGGCCGTGCAAACGGCTTCCAGCAGGCCCTGATCAGCAGGATTTAGTTGGTTCCAGACCTGCAGGTTCACTGCGAGGTGAAACGACGTGGATGGCTGGTGCCAACCTGGATAGTAGTTGAATCCGGCTACTCGGTTGAAACCCAGCCGTTGGTCGACAATGGGCAGTGAGTACTCGGTAGCATCTATTGCCCCTTTCTCCAGCGCCTGGAATATCTCTCCGCCGGGCAGCATGGTCACTGAAGCGCCCGCTTGCTCGATGACCTTGCCGCCCAGGCCAGCAAAACGAATCTTCAATCCCTGCACGTCGTCCAGCGATTCCAGCGGCTCGCGGAACCAGCCGGCGGTCTCTGGGCCGGTAATGCCGCAATAAAGAATGTGAATGTTCTGCTTGGCGTAGAGCGCTTCCCCGAGTTCCCGCCCGCCGGCGTCGAACCACCAGGCCGAAAACTCCCAGGGTTCCATGCCGAAAGGCACGGCGCCCAGCAGCGGCGCGGCCGCGACCTTCCCCTGGTCGTACCCCAGCCAGGTATAGCCGGCTTCTACTTTGCCGTCTCGCACTGCGTCTGTGATGCTAAATGGGGGAACGATCTCGCCAGGTTCGAATACCTGCAGGTTCACCGCGCCGTTGGAGGTGGCAGACAGGGTGTCGGCCACGTAAACGATGGCATCTCCGATCACCGGCAGGTTTGTCGCGAATGCTATGGGGACCCGCCAGGAAATGCGTTGGGCCGCGCGGGTGGAGTCAGTGCTCTGGGCAGGAGCGGTGTTACCGCTGGGCGGTCGCACAGCCAGGCTGCCGGTGATGCCGACGAGAAATGCGACGATCACTGCAATTAGCGCAGCGCGCTGGCTCATGAATCCTCTCCCTATTTGCGTGAACGAAGACCGCGCATAGATTTTGTGAGATTGATACCGGGGGATGCAACCCGTGCCGCGGAGTGTCTGCGTGGCTCCGGGAAGCGCTAGACCAGAGGAGCGACGCGTTATACCATTTTCGGTTGACATTTGGAGGGCATTTCCATGGCTGAACCGATTCCGATGAGAGAGATCGATACCTGGCCAGAGCAGAAGCTCAGGGGCCACCGCATTCAAGGCTCGCGCTACACCTCGCGTGAGTTCGCGGAGGCCGAGTGGGAAGGTATGTGGACAAAGGTGTGGCTGTTACTGGGTCGTGAAGCCGAGATCCCTGAGCCGGGTGATTGGCAGCGCGAAGACGTTGGACGCGAATCCATTCTCATGGTGCGCCAGGCAGACGGTGGCGTTAAAGCGTTCTACAACGTATGCCAGCATCGCGGGAACCCGTTGGTGGATGAGGCGAAGGGTCACGTTCGCCGCTTCGTATGCAAGTACCACAGCTGGGCGTTCATGCCCGACGGCGAGCTCAATTTTGCGCCGGACAAAGAGGATTTCCCGGAAGGGAATCCCTGCGGCAAGATTCGGCTCGAAGAGCTCGCTTGCGAGACCTTCGCGGGTTTCATCTGGGTCAACATGGATCCCGAGAATTGCGTCACTTTGAAAGAATTCCTGGGCCCCATCTGGGACGATTGGACGCGTATGGGGATTGAGGATTGGGTGCGTACGTCCGCCAAAACCATGAACCTCCCGGCCAACTGGAAGGTGATTCTCGACAACTTCAACGAGTCCTACCACGTGCCCACGGTACACATGGGTGCGAGCACCGAGTTCGATCGGCGCAAGGTTCAGGGCAACATCAACACCAACTTCAAAGAAACCCGGTTCGACCTGTCTGACGAAGGTCATAACCGCATGGTGATGGAAGGTGGTTACGGTGTGGGTTCCACTGACAAGGAAGGCAACATCATCGAGCCTTTGGCGAGCCTGCTGCACTATTGGGAGCTGGATCCCGCGGACTTCAAAGGCAATCCGGAAGCCACCCGCAAGGCGGTTCAGGACGCCAAGCGCCAGCTCGGCCCGGGGCGCGGCTACACCCACTATGCTTACGTGCCGGATCAGCAGCTCACGGATGCGTTCCACTACACGTTGTTCCCCAACTTTGCAGTTTCTCTGTGGTCGGACGGGTTCCACTTTCTGCGTGCCCGGCCGCACTACGAAGATCCGCAACAGTGTGTGTTCGACAACTGGTGGTACTCGAGCCCCGCCTCGCTGCAGTCTGCCGATGCCATGAGCGCGGGTGCCCGCCGCATGGCTGGTGGCCTGGGCGGGGGCAACGTCGAGGAAGCCGAGCAGGAGATCTTCGATTACGGTGAAGGCTGGATCGGTCCCGGGATCGACCAGGATGTAGAGGTGTTCGTCAAGCAGCAGCGGGGCTTCCGTTCCCGCGGCTTCAAGGGCGTCTACCTGGCGGCCCAGGAGCACCGTATCCGTCGCTATCATGAGCTCATCGACGATTACATCGAAGGCAACCGGCCCGCTGCGCATAGCAAGCAGTAGGGGCTTTTAGGGGCGCCTGGGCAGCGCTCGCAACGATACTGACGCGGCCGCCCAGTTGGGGTGGGTCGCGCCGGTAATTGCTTTCACTGTGGCCTTTGGCTAGTGTTGCGTGCGTTTGGCGCGCCTGACCGTTAGCTGTGCTGTCGGCTGTTGCCTAACCTATTGAAATAATTACAACTAACAACCCGGGGGAACGCATGCTCATAGGAGTACCCAAGGAAACTTGGCCAGGCGAACTGCGGGCGGCTCTCGTGCCGCAAAATGCCAAGAAGTTGGTTGCTGCGGGCTTTGAGGTCACCGTCGAGGCCGGTTTAGGTGACGCGGCTGGATTTGTCGATTCGGATTACACCGAGGCTGGCGCCGCGGTGGCCAGCGACCGTGCCACCCTGCTGCAGAGCGCCGATATCGTGCTTCGGGTGCGCAAGCCGGAAGCCGAAGAGGTGGCTGCGCTCAAGGCAGACAGCATTCACGTCAGCTTTCTAGACCCGTTCAACGAAAGGCCGCTGGTGGACGCGCTGGCCGCACGGGGTGTTACCGCCATTTCCATGGAGATGATTCCGCGCAGCACCCGGGCGCAGAAGATGGATGCGCTGAGCTCCCAGGCCAACCTGGCCGGCTACGTCACCGTGGTGCAGGCGTCATACCATTCTCCCAAGATTCTTCCCATGATGATGACGCCGGCCGGCACCATCGCGCCGGCGCGCGTATTCGTGATCGGGGCCGGTGTGGCAGGGCTGCAGGCCATTGCCACCGCGAAGCGTCTGGGTGCTCGTGTAGAGGCGTTCGATACACGGCCGGTAGTGGCCGAGCAGGTTCAGTCCCTGGGCGCCAAGTTCGTCGAGATCGATCTCGGTGAAGTAGGGCAGACGGAACAGGGCTATGCCAAGGAGCTCACACCCGAGCAGGTGGAGCTGCAGAAAGAAGGCCAGAAAAGGGTGATCAGCCAATCCGATGTGGTGATTACCACCGCGCAGGTGTTTGGTCGCCCCGCGCCGAAGATCGTGTCGGCCGACATGGTTGCCGCCATGCGTCCCGGGAGTGTCGTGGTGGATATGGCCGTGGAATCGGGCGGCAATGTGGAAGGCTCCGAGCTCAACGAGATTGTCGACGTCAACGGCGTGAAGATCATCGGGCAGGGCAACTTGCCGTCCGAGGTGGCCAAGAACGCCAGCGAGATGTACTCCAACAACCTCTACAACCTGCTCGACGAGTTCTGGGACGTTGAGGAGAAGTCGTTAGACCTCGACCCTGAAGACGAGATCGTCGCCAGCTGCGTCATTACCCGTGGTGGTGCCATCGTCAACGAAACCATAAAGAACCTCTAGGAGCCTTAGCCATGGAAGCGGTATTTCTCGCCTTTGTATTGATGCTGTCCATCTTTTTGGGCTTCGAACTGATCTCCAAGGTACCCGCCACGCTGCACACGCCGTTGATGTCTGGTGCCAACGCCATCTCTGGAATCACCCTGGTGGGCGCGATCACCTCAGCCGGTGTCGGCTCCAATGAGATGGCTACCATCCTGGGTTCCCTGGCCGTCGCCTTTGCCACCATCAACGTGGTGGGGGGATACATGGTCACCAACAGGATGCTGTCCATGTTCAAGAAAAAAGACACCTCTGATTCGGCGGGAGGTGCGTCATGAGCCTGGAGCTGATCAACCTTTGGTACATCGTTGCCGCGGCACTGTTCATTTTCGGCCTCAAGCAATTGGGTTCGCCGGCCACCGCCGTGCGCGGCAACCTGCTTTCATCCGTCGGCATGTTCATCGCCGTGGTGGTGACTCTGTTCTCGCGGGAGATCATTGAGTTCCAATGGATCGCTGCGTCGGCGGCCGTGGGTGCGGTGATCGGTGCGTTTGCCGCCCAGCGTATCGCCATGACCAGCATGCCGGAGATGGTCGCACTGTTTAACGGCTCGGGCGGGGTAGCCAGCCTCCTGGTAGGTTGGGCCGCCTTGTACACGGGTACCGTCGCCCCGCAGGAAATTGCCGGCGTTGCGGTGGAGGTGCCCATGGCTGGCGTTTCCACGTTTACCGTGGTGACGATCCTGCTCTCCATTCTGATCGGCGGCATAACGTTTTCAGGCAGCCTCATTGCCTGGGGCAAGCTTTCGGAGATCATGACCAGCCGGGCCATCGTGTTTGGCGCCCAGCGTCTGGTGAACGCCCTGATTCTCATCGCCCTGGTGGTGTGCGGCGTGATGTTCACGCTAGAGCCCAGTTTGAGCTCGCCCTACCTCTATGCGGTGATTGGATTGGCGCTGGTCTTTGGTGTGATGGCCGTTATCCCCATCGGTGGCGCGGACATGCCCGTGGTGATTTCTCTGCTCAACAGCTATTCCGGCCTGGCCGCCTGTGCCGCTGGTTTTGCCATCAACAACAACATTCTCATCGTGGCGGGGTCCCTCGTGGGTGCGGCGGGCATCATTCTCACCAACATCATGTGCAAAGCCATGAACCGCTCGCTGGCAAACGTGCTGTTCTCCGGTTTTGGTGCCGTCAAGACCGCCACCAAGGTGGAGGGAGAGGTCAAGCCCATCAATACCGAAGACGCCTTCCTGATTCTCGAGGCAGCGTCGTCGGTGACCTTCGTGCCGGGATACGGCATGGCGGTGGCCCAGGCTCAGCACGTAGTGCGAGAGCTGGGTGAACTGCTCGAGGATAACGGTGCAGACGTCACCTACGCCATCCACCCCGTAGCGGGGCGGATGCCTGGGCACATGAACGTGCTGCTGGCCGAGGCCAACGTGCCTTACGATCAGCTGGTGGAGATGGAAGAGATCAATCCGCGTATCGACAATATCGATGTGGCGGTTGTGATCGGTGCCAACGACGTGGTGAACCCGGCTGCGCGGGAAGACGAGAACAGCCCCATTTACGGCATGCCCATCATCAACGTGGATTCCGCGCGCACGGTGTTCGTGCTGAAGCGATCCATGGCTTCCGGTTTCTCCGGGGTGGACAATCCGCTGTTTTTTGGCGAGAACACGCGCATGCTGTTCGGCGACGCCAAGGAGTCCATCTCCTCGGTAATCGCAGAGTTCAAAGGATAGTCGGCGGGCCTTCGGGCCAAGTCGTTATCGCTTCTGCAAGCTGCTAGGCTCCGCCCCGGAAGGACGGTTTCTTGGCCCCGCACCCCATACGGTGGTTAGCTCTCACGGCTGCGCGGGGGGCGTGTGCCGCTCTCATTCGCTAATCAATTCTCTTGGAGAAAATAATGAAAAAGATCTTGAGCGTTCTGGCTTTTGTGTTTTCGGTGTCGGCTAATGCCACTGTGGTGTCGGCATTCGTTTGGGAAGCGCCCACAGGCCATGCCCCTGCGATGTTTGAAAACGGGATGAAGGCCAAAGCCATGCACGAAGCCATGGGGGCTGGGGTATTCATCGGCCAAGGCCAGCGGTTCCGCATGTATTACGTGATGCGCTCAGACAGTGCAGCGGCGCGCGGCGCGGTGATGGACACGCTTTCCAACAGCGCAGAATGGCAGCAGTTCATGGGTGAAGCGGCCTCGCGCGAGGGGGCATCATCACTCGTGGAGGTCTACAACATGACACTCATCGCCGAGACCGAAGGCGGGCCGGGAGGCGAGGCCACGGTGGTATTTCAGTACCGTCCCAATCCGGGTGCGGCCCAGGCGGTGATCGCTAGCACGCTCAAGGCCAAGCAACTCCACGAGAAGATGGGTGCCCGGGTTCAGATCCTGCTGGATGAGACAGGCCTGGTGCATTACATCACACAGCATGAGAGCTGGGCCGCCCAGGGGGCGTTTGAAGACGAGGTCAACGGAGGTCAGAACAAGGAGTGGGATGCCTTCTGGGAAGGTGTCACGTCCAATCCCAGTGCGGTACTGGAGGACGTTATTCGTATCACCCAGGTTGCAGTCTCCACCATGCCGGAGTGACCTAGACGGTCGCCATAGATCGGCGCTTTTCTGAATACGAGCCCCGCTTTTGGCGGGGCTCGTCATTAGCGCTTTCCGGAAACCACGATCTCCACCAGATAGGGCGCCTGCGCGTCAAAAGCGCGCTGAATGGCATTCGGAATCTCCTGCAGATCAACCACAGCCTCGCCTGCCACACCCATGCTGGCTGCCATTGCAGGAAACTGCAGTGTGGGCGAGGTGAGGTCCATATGCGGGTAGGGCTTGTTCGACGCGGCATCGAATCGATTTCGGTAGGCATCGATGTTGTGCTTGAGGATCCGGTACTCCCGGTTGGACAAGATCACGAACACGATGGGTAGCTGATGGTGGGCTGCGCTCCAGAGCGCCTGGATGCTGTACATGGCCGAGCCGTCCCCTGAGATTGCCAATACGGGCCGCTCCGGTTGCGCCACCTGAACGCCGATGGCACCGGCGATGCCTTGGCCGATCCCGCCGCCTGCTGCAGCGTAGAAATCGCCGGGCGCCGTATAGTCGAATTTGGACCCGACATCCAGCGAGGCCGTGATGGATTCGTCCACCACGATCGTTTCAGGCGGTAACGCGCGGCTCAGCGCGTCGATGGCATTGGCGGGGGTCATGGGCGAGGCGTCGGCCAGGGCGGCCAGACGCTCCTGAACCGCCGCATCGGCAGCTGCCTTGGCCGCGGCCATAGCTCCTCTGCGCGCGCGGACTTCGCTGGTAAACGCATCATTGGCGCGCGCCTTCAGGCGAGCGTTCGCTGCGGGGATCGTGGTGGCCAGATTACCGACCAGTCCCAGGTCGAGGCTGAAGTTGGCAGCGAGCCGCTCATGGCTCGACTCAATCTGTGCCAGCTTGGTGCCTTCCGCAACGGGGCTGACGTCGTCGTACCAGATTTCCTCGAAAAATGGCCCGCCGAGCATTACAACGAGGTCGAAGTCCGCCAGAGCGTGGGCGACTGCACCGGCCTCGAATCCTAGGCGCCCCCGGAATTGCAGGTGCTGGTTGGGAAACGCTGAGTGAACTCGCAGCCCCTGCGAGAACACAGCGCAGCCGGCTTGCTCGGCAAAGGCCACCACGTATTCGAATGCGTCTTCCGTAGCGACATCGTCCCCTACAATGAGCGCCGGATTCTGGCTGGCCAGAAACATGTCGATGAGCTGTTCGATGCCTGCGGGATCGGCGCTGCTGGCGATGCGCAGGTTGCCGCTGTTCTGAGCCGGCACGTGGGTTTCCTGCTCCATGACGTCCACTGGCAGCGCCATGAAAACGGGTCCGCAAGGCGGATCGTTGGCTATCTTGAACGCGCGGCGCAGCATGGGACCGATTTCGTCGGCCGTGCGCGGTTCGGCACTCCATTTGGTTACCGGCTGAGCGAGCGCAACCAGGTCGTGGCCAAGCACCGGGCTGCTAAGGCGCATGCGGGTGTCCTGCTGGCCTGCCGTTACGATCATGGGTGAGTTTGCCTTCAGCGCGCCATACATCATGCCGATCCCGTTTCCGAGCCCCGGCGCCACGTGAAGATTGACGATGCCGGTCTTGCCGCTGGCCTGGGCGTACAGGTTGGCCGCGCCGACTGCCACGCCTTCGTGCAGCGCCACGTAGTAAGTCAGCTGGGGGTAATCGATAAGGCGGTCGAGCAGAGAATTCTCGGTGGTGCCGGGATTACCGAAGATGGAGTCGACTCCATGGGCCAGCAGCCCTTCCATGAACACTTGGCCGCCGCGCATGAGCGATCCTTATTGTCGTTGTCGCGGCCATCTTATACGTAGCGCGGCGCTGACCTCCAGATCAGGATTCGCGGATAGGGGTGCCGGGCGCGATGGCGCCGCTGCCGCGCACGTATGCCCGAATCCCGGCGCTGTGGGTGAACGCGCGCACCACGTCTGGACCGCTCACCTGGTCTGTGGCCAGACGTTGTCCCAGGGTGGCGCATGGCTCGCACAGCTCGAAGCCTTCCAGCAGTACATCCCCTACCCGAAATTGCCGGCCAACCAGCGGGTTCAAGGGGATGCCTTGTGTGACGATGTTACGGCCGGTGGCGCCAAGGGTGATGCCGAGGCCGGTGCGCTCATTGAACTTCTCAATCTCTTCGAACTCGATGAGGGTCACCACACCGCTGTTGGCATATCGGTCCCCTTCGAGGCCCACGGCAGTGGTCAAACGCGCATCCGGCACTTGTTGTTGTGCGGCCCCGCGCTTTTCCGCCATATAGATGCTGTGGATGGTTCCGTTCATGGTGACGTCCTTGCGGGCAGGAGCCTGGATGGGGAGTTTAACCCACTTCTCAAGCGGTCGATTGAGAATGGCGTTGGCCCGGTGCTAGGCTACGTTGGCGCCGCGCCGCTGTCAGGGAGAGCAATGATCAAACGCGCCGGTTTGATGGGGAGTCCGCTTCAATCGCTCCCCGTGCCCTGGCGCCAGAACGAGTGGTTCGGCCAAGCATTGCGAACCCCACCTTGGCAGCCATGCTGGCCTAGGATGTGATAAGCGGTCAGGGTGCTGCTCGCTGACCTACCAGGCGCGCCCTGGGAATGTGGGGATGCCCGGTGCATCTAAAGCGCACCGGCACGGTGGGCCGCTTGGATTGAACGGAAAACCTGAGGGGGAACCATGGACGATCCGTTAGCGCTGATCTCTACGATGGTGGAGATCTTTCTATTCGCAGTGGGCGGCCTCGTCGCCCTGGTCGTCGTGTTGTATGTCATCGACATTACCCAGACAAAGCACGCTGTGCGACGAAACTTCCCTGTTATCGGCCGCTTTAGGTACTGGTTCGAGCATCTGGGCGAGTTCTTCCGGCAGTACTTTTTCGCCATGGATCGCGAAGAAATGCCGTTCAACCGGGCGGAGCGCTCCTGGGTTTACCGCGCTGCGAAGGGCGAGGACACCACGGTGGCGTTTGGTTCCTCCAGAGATCTGCGTGCAACTGGAACCATCATGTTCGTCAATTGCCCCTACCCCACGCTGGCGGAGGATGGGGTGCAGCCGAAGGTGATTACCGTTGGCCCGCATTGCCGCACGCCCTACAGCACCGACAGTTTTTTCAACATCTCCGGTATGAGCTACGGAGCCATCTCGCGCCCAGCCGTGCTCGCCCTGTCTCGCGGCGCGAAGAAGGCGGGTTGCTGGATGAACACGGGTGAAGGCGCGCTATCGCCTTTCCATCTGGAAGGTGGCGCAGACCTGGTTTTTCAGATCGGAACCGCCAAGTACGGCGTGCGCGGCGACGACGGCCGCCTGTGTGAGGAGCGGTTGGCCGAGGTGGCGGCCCATGAGCAGGTGCGCATGTTCGAGATCAAGCTGAGCCAGGGGGCGAAGCCCGGTAAGGGCGGCATCCTGCCGCGCGAGAAGGTGACCAAGGAAATCGCCGATATCCGCCTGATCAATGTGGGTGAAGACTCCATCAGTCCCAACCGGCATCCGGAGATCGAATCCACGGAAGATCTGCTGGACATGGTGAACAGGGTTCGCGACGTGACCGGGAAGCCCACCGGATTCAAATGTGTGGTGGGCGCCTACGGATGGCTGGAGGAACTGTGTCAGCTGATATTGCAGCGAGGCGAGGCGCATGCTCCGGACTTCCTCACCATCGATAGCGCAGATGGGGGAACAGGGGCAGCGCCCATGAGCCTCATCGACTATGTGGGATTGCCGGTCAAAGAAAGCCTGCCTCTGGTGGCCGACATCCTTGTGCGGTACGGCCTCAAGGGGCGCATCAAGCTCATCTGCAGCGGCAAGCTGGTGACCCCGGGCGAGGTGGCGTGGGCGCTGTGTGTTGGCGCAGATTTCGTGGTCAGCGCACGGGGCTTTATGTTCGCATTGGGGTGCATTCAAGCGCTGCAGTGCAACAAGAACACCTGTCCTACCGGAATCACCACTCACGACCCGGATCTTCAGCAAGGATTGGTGCCCGACGACAAAGCCGAGCGTGTGTACCAGTACGCGACCAGCGTGCGCAAAGAAGTGGGCGTCATCGCTCACTCCTGCGGGGTGCCGGCGCCCCACCGGCTGCAGCGCTTTCACTGCCGGTTGGTCACTCAGAACGGACGCTCAGTCCCCTTGGATGAGCTATACCCCGAGGCTGCAGCGCAATGACCTGGCTTTAGTGCGGGCAGAGCAGAACCCGGCCAAAACGGCCGAGCCCAGGATTGCCAGGTTCACCGGGGCCCGGCGCCCCGGTGGACGGGTTAAGCTACCGAGCGTTTGCGCCCTGGTGGGCGGCGTTCGCCGATTACCGGACCCCAGTCCGCCATGAGTGTGCGGCGCAGTTGGCCAACGCTCTCGTAGCCGATGCGGATGGCGAGCGATTGCTCAGCCTGCCGCAAAGAAGCCAGCGCTGCGTTGATCAATTCCGACCCTTTCTCACTGAAGACAATGCGATTGGCTCGCCGGTCTTCTGGGTCTGGAATCTGCGTGACCAGCTCATCCTGTTCCAGTTCATTAATCTGCTGCTGAATGGCCTGACGGCTCACTCCCAGCACGCGGGCAAGCTCGGCCGCCCGTGTAATGCCGTTGGAAATATTGATGAGGATCATCGTTTGGGTGCGGGTACGTGGCCGGAAGCCGGCCTGTTGCAACCCGTTTTGCAAGCTCTCGTCCATCCAGTAGTACGCGCGGAGCAAACCACGCATGAGAACTTCAGGGGGTTGATCTTCCATATCAAGCCTCTCTGTTGCAGCCAATGAGGAGTCCATATGCCAACCTCACGAGCTCATTCTTTAGCCCGACTGTGGTTGGGCCCTTTTGGGGGCATCACCACAGGTGCTTATTGTTCCGCAACTTTCCTTGTCAAGCAACTGGGCGTGTGCAATCTACGCTGCTGCTTTGATCGGCCGGTTGGCTCTCGCTGCGTCTGGATACCTTGCTCCGTTAATGACCTTGTTGGGTCCTGAAGGCGCGATCGATGGTGGCGTTGCCGCAGAAGGTCAATCGTGCCAATCTACTCCGCTCGCGCTGGGGAAGCGAAGTGGAGCAAACGGGGGAGTATTCTGTCGCCGCTGACCGTTCGGCCGTATGGACAGGTCTGAACGACCCTGAGGTATTGGCGCGCTGCATCGAAGGCTGCCAATCCGTGTCCAAAGTGAGTGACGATGTCTTCGAAGCCTCGGTAAAAGCCAAGGTGGGCCCCGTGCGTGCCACCTTCTCCGCCGCAATCGCGCTCACCGATATCGACCCTCCCAGCAGCTATTTGATCAATGTGGCGGTGAAAGGGGGCCCGGCGGGGTTTGCCAAGGGCTCGGCCGAGGTCATTCTTGAAGAAGCCGACGGTTACACGGTGCTGCGCTACCGGGTGGCAGCCAACGTAGGCGGCAAGCTGGCGCAGATTGGCTCGCGATTGGTGGACTCGGCGGCGCGCAAGATGGCAGACAGCTTTTTTGCCGCGTTCGAACGCGAATTCGAGGGGCAGGATCGCCGCGCAGACGGCGCCAGCGGCAACTCACGGTGAGATGGGGACAAACATGCAAGTAGAAGTCACGGTCAACGGCCAGGCGCATGTGCTGGAGGTGGCGGACAACACGCTGTTGGTGGAATTGCTCCGGGAAAACCTGGGTCTCACGGGCACTCACGTGGGTTGCGACACCAGCCAGTGCGGCGCCTGCACCGTACACATGGACGGTCGGTCGGTGAAGGCGTGCACGGTGCTGGCCGCCCAGGCTCAAGGTGCGGAGGTGGTCACCATCGAGGGCATCGGTAGCGCTGATGCGTTGCATCCCATGCAGGAAGCGTTTCGCGACTGTCACGCCCTGCAGTGTGGGTTCTGCACGCCGGGTATGATCATGTCGGCCATCGATCTGGTGAGCCGCAATCCTGGCATCGACAACGCGGGGGTTCGTGCAGGGCTGGAAGGCAACATCTGCCGTTGCACCGGCTATCACAACATCGTGCGCGCGGTGATTCAGGCCGCGCAGAACATGTAGGGGATCACTGTGGCAAAGGAACAAGGTATCGGCGCGGCGGTTAAGCGAAAGGAAGACCTCCGTTTCATCACCGGCAGTGGGCGCTATACGGATGACCTCAACCAGCCCGGGCAGCTCTATGCGGCCTTCCTGCGCTCGCCCTATGCGCGCGCGGACATTCTGGATATCCGCAGTGAAGAAGCCGAAGCGTTGGAAGGTGTGGTTGCCGTGCTCACCGGCGTGCAGATGGCCGAAGACGGTCTTGGCGATCTGCCTTGCGGGTGGCAGGTAAAGCAGAAAGATGGCTCGGACATGGTGTCGGCGCCTCACCCACCTCTCGCGGTCCAGGCCGTTAACTACGTGGGCGAACCCTACGGGATCGTCGTCGCCGACAGCATCGCCACCGCGCTGCAAGCGGCGGAACTGGTCACCACTGAGTTCAGGGAGTTGGACCCCATCGTGGACCTGGTGCTGGCTACCGACTCGGAGAGAATCCACGCTGACGTGGCGCGCAACCTCGCCTATGACTGGGAGCTGGGTGATGCCGAGGCCACCGACGCTGCCATGCAGCGGGCCGCGCACGTCACGCGCATCGAGATCACCAACAACCGCCTCATCCCCAACGCCATGGAACCGCGTGCCGCGCTGGGTATTTATGAAGCCGCTACCGAAGAGCACACGCTGTACACCACCAGCCAGAACCCCCATCTGGAGCGCCTCGTGTTGTCCGCCTTCGTGCAGATCGCGCCGGAACACAAGCTGCGTGTAATCGCGCCTGACGTAGGGGGTGGGTTCGGCTCGAAGATCTTCATTTATGCGGAAGAAACGGCCGTGCTGTGGGCCGCCCGTCGGGTAGGGCGGCCGGTCAAGTGGACGGCCTCGCGCAGCGAGGCATTTCTTGCTGACGCCCATGGCCGCGACCACCTGACCACGGTGGAGTTGGGGCTCGATGCTCAGAACAACTTCGTTGCGCTCAGAGTGAGCACGCGGGCTAACCTGGGCGCCTATCTATCCACCTTCGGGTCGTCGGTGCCAACCTATCTTTATGGCACGTTGATGGCGGGCCAGTACCGCACGCCCAATATCCACGTTGAGGTCAGTGGGGTGTATACCAATACCTCACCCGTTGATGCTTATCGGGGCGCCGGGCGTCCCGAGGCCACCTATGTGGTGGAGCGAGTTGTCGAAACCGCAGCGCGTGAGCTAGGCGTAGATCCGGCGGATTTGCGCCGCAAGAACATGATTCCACCCGATGCCTTCCCATACGAGACACCCGTGGCTCTGGTATATGACACCGGCAACTACGAGGCGAGCCTGGATAAGGCGCTGGCCTTGGCAGACTACGTCGCCATCGCCGAGCGCAAGGCCGAAGCCGCCGGGCGTGGCAAGCGGCGCGGTATTGGCCTGGCGTGCTATATCGAGGCGTGCGGCCTGGCGCCATCGAAGCTTGCCATTGCGCTGGGTGCCGGGGTGGGGCTGTATGAAAGCGGTGAGATTCGAGTGAATCCCACCGGCAACGTCACGGTCTTTACCGGTTCGCACAGCCATGGCCAGGGGCATGAAACCACCTTTGCCCAGGTGGTGGCCGATCGCCTGGGCGTGGAGTTCGATGCGGTGGAGGTGGTGCACGGCGACACTGGCCGCGTGGAATTCGGCTTGGGCACGTATGGCTCGCGATCCATCGCGGTGGGGGGCTCTGCGTTGTGCCGAGCTGCAGACAAGATTATCGCCAAGGGCAGCCGCATTGCCGCCCACATGCTTGAGGCCGAGTTGGAGGACATCGACTTTGCCGACGGACAGTTCCAGGTGCGCGACAGCAACCGCTCGTTGTCGTTGGGAGAAGTGGCGTTTGCGTCCTACGTGCCCGCCGACTATCCCGAGGATCTGGAGCCCGGGTTGTCGGAAAAGGCATTTTACGACCCCGAGAACTTCACGTATCCAGCTGGTACTCACATAGCGGAAGTCGAGGTAGACGTGGACACCGGCGTGGTGGAGTTGGTGAGCTTCATCGCGGTGGATGATTTTGGCCATGTGATCAATCCGATGATCGTGGAAGGGCAGGTACACGGCGGCGTGGTTCAGGGCGTGGGTCAGGCGCTGCTGGAGCACGGCATCTACGACGATCAGGGTCAGCTTCAGACGGGCAGCTACATGGATTACTGCATGCCGCGGGCGGACGACGTTCCTGATCTGGTCGTCGACGCGACAGTTACGCCCTGCCCACACAACCCCCTGGGTGTGAAGGGTTGCGGTGAGGCGGGCGCCATCGGCGCTCCGGCGGCAGTCATCAACGCCGTTGTCGATGCGTTGGGCACCAATGACATTTCCATGCCCGCGACACCCGAGAAGGTCTGGCGCGCGTTGCAGGGCTAAGGGCGGAATCAGGGAAGGGAAAAAGCACATGTATCCATTCAACTATCACCGCCCTCAGAGTGCAGACGACGCGTTGGCGCTGTTCAAAGCAGCCGAGGATGGTATCTACCTGGCCGGTGGTCAGACCCTGCTGCCAACCATGAAGCAGCGGCTCGCGGCGCCCACCGATCTGATCGATCTGTGTAACGTGCCGGACCTGCGCGGAATCGAATTGGAAACTCAGGCAGTCAGCGTTGGGGCGCTGACCCTGCATTCTGAGGTGGCCGGACATGAAGGGATTCGCAGCGCGCTTCCCGTGCTGTCGAGTCTGGCCGGAGAGATTGGCGACAGCCAGGTGCGTAATCGGGGCACTTTGGGTGGGTCCGTTGCCAACAGTGATCCCGCCGCCGACTATCCCGCTGCCATTGTTGGCTTGGGCGCGACCATTCACACTATGGATCGCAGCATCGAGGGTGACGACTTCTTCAAAGATCTTTTTGAAACAGCGTTGAACCCAGGTGAGCTGATTACCCGCATCTGTTTTCCGGTGCCTGAGCGGGCGGCTTATCAGAAGTTTCCGAATCCGGCTTCCCGCTACGCTATCGTGGGCGTGCTTGTTGCAGACTTCTCAGGAGAGATTCGCGTGGGGGTAACGGGGGCTGGCCCGTGTGCGTTTCGAGCCTCCGGCATCGAACAGGTCCTTAATGCGGATTTGAGTCCCGAATCCATCGATGCGGTGGAGGTGCCGGAGAGCGGTTTCAACAACGATCTGCATGCTTCTGCCATTTACCGGGCCCATCTGGTGAAGGTGATGGCCAAACGCGCGGTGGCGGACCTGCTGAATTAGCTGTTCGTGGACCCCACGGCGGATTGATTCTATAGTCCCGCGGGATTGCCTGGGCGCATGCAGCCAGGCCGCCGGCATGGTCTGCGGGTATAGTTCAATGGTAGAACCTTAGCTTCCCAAGCTAATGATGCGGGTTCGATTCCCGCTACCCGCTCCAGCTACTCGTCCCCGGCCGGGGCCCTGGCGACTATTTTCTGCGCACCCACCGGCTGGTGGAGGCCACGTCTTCCAAGGTTTCTCCCGCCTTCTCCCAGCCGCCGAAACCCGCTTCCAGATGGGCGACGTCGGAAAAACCCATGTTTTCCAGCGCATTGACGGCCAGCACCGAGCGACCCCCGCCGGCGCAAAACAGCACGGTTCGGCGATGCTCCTGGAAATAGTCGCGAAAATAGGGGCTTTTCGGATCCGCCCAGAATTCCAGCATGCCCCTGGGTACGTGGGTTGAGCCGGGAATCGTGCCCAGATCCACTCGCTCCTGGATCTCCCGGATGTCCAGCAGCAGAAGATCCGGGTTTGCCGCAAGCTCGCTCTTCAGATCCTGCACGCTCAGATTCTCGATCTGTGCCTTGGCCGCCTCCACCTCTTTGAAGATGTTCTTTATCGCCATCGTCACCCCCGACCTGTTGCAGCGACAGTGTACACTGCGCGCCGAACCCGAGTGCACTGGCCGCCACGCTGTAAAGCTCAACGAAACGAAATGGCGGCTGGCGGGTCGAATGACTTGATAGGCATGCCCGGTGGTGTGTCGGCTGATGTGTTGTATCAGGAGTGAAGAATGCGCAGGCGTTGGAAGGTCGGCTTGACGTTGTCGTGGATGTACGCAGTCTGTGCCCAAGCGGCGTTGCCGGTAGCACTCGGTAATGGCGAACGCCTGCCCAGCCTGGCGCCCATGTTGGAACAGGCCACGCCGGCGGTGGTGAACATCGCCACCTATGCAACGGTGGCCGTGCGCAACCCACTGCTGGAAGATGAGTTCTTTCGTCGCTTTTTCAACGTGCCCCGCTACCGCCGAACCCAGAGCGCGGGCTCGGGCGTGGTTGTGGATGCCAAGGACGGATACATCGTCACCAACCACCACGTAGTGCGCAGTGCGGACGAGATCAACATCACGCTGTCTGACGGCCGGGTGCTGCCGGCCACGTTGGTGGGCGCGGATGAGCAGGTGGATCTAGCCGTGCTCAAGGTGGATCCCGAACGGTTGGCCGAGATCGATTTTGCTGACTCCACGGAACTTCGGGTGGGCGACTTCGTAGTGGCCATCGGGAGTCCTTTCGGGCTCAGTCAGACCGTAACCAGCGGCATCGTCAGCCACCTGGGACGCACTGGCCTGGGCATCGAGGGGTATGAAGACTTCATTCAAACTGACGCATCCATCAACCCGGGCAACTCCGGTGGCGCGCTGGTTGATCTCAACGGCCGCCTGGTGGGTATCAACACGGCCATCGTGGCGCCCAGCGGGGGCAACGTGGGAATCGGCTTCGCCATTCCGTCCAATATGGTCCGGGCCATCATGCACCAGCTTATAGATCACGGTGAGGTGCGCCGGGGCTATCTCGGATTAGCTGTCCAGGGACTCAATGTAGAGCTGGCGGAGGCGTTTTCGATGGAACGCACGGAGGGGGTAGTGGTTGTCGAGGTAGACCCGGAAAGCGCGGCGGAAGAATCCGGGCTGCGAGCGGGCGACATCATCACGCGGATGGGCCAGCGCGACATTCAGCAACTGTCGGATTATCACAGCCAGACCGCTGTGATGTTCGTAGGCGACCAGGTCGACCTGGAAGTGCTTCGAGAGGGTGAAACCGTTCGCCTGGTGATGGCGGTGGCAGACGACAATCTCGAGGAGGTGTCGGGGCGCCGCATCGATGCGCGCCTGGCGGGCACCGAGCTGCAGAATTTCCGCAATGCGGACGAGCGTACCCTGGGGACGGGCGTTCTGGTTACCGATATTGCCAGCGACAGCCTACCCTATCAGTACGGCCTGCGCGCTGGAGACATCCTGGTGGCCGCCAATGGGCGCGAGGTGCGCAATCTGACGGAACTGCGCAATGCGGCGCGAACTAATCAGCGCCGCTTGTCGTTGAGGGTTTATCGATCGGGCAGGTTCGGCTCCATCACCATCATCAGTCGAACATGATGACGTTGCGGGCCACTTCTCCGGTCTCCAATGCGGCCAGGGCATCGTTCACGTCTTCCAGACGAATGCGCCCGGAAATCATGTCGTCCAGGTGCAGTTTGCCCTGTAAGTAAAAGTCCACGAACCTGGGCATGTCCACCCGGAAGCGGTTGGAGCCCATGTTGGAACCCTGCAGCGTGCGCTCCATGAGGAATTCGGGGCCGTGGATTTCGATGGTGGTGCCCACCGGAATCATTCCCACGACGGTAGCCGTCCCGCCGCGTGCCAGAATCTTGAAGGCCTGCTCGGCGGTTTCCTTGAGGCCGATGGCTTCGAAGGAGTAATGCACGCCACCCCCTGTCATCTCGCGCACCGCTTCTTTTACGTCTACCTCACGGCCGTTGATCGTGTGCGTAGCACCGAACTTGCGGGCGAGCTCCAGCTTGCTCTCCACCATGTCGATGGCGATGATCTGAGCGGCCCCGGCGATGGCCGCACCGTTGATTGCCGATAGCCCGACGCCGCCGCAACCGATTACGGCGACTGAAGAACCTGGCTCCACCTTGGCCGTATGAATGACCGCGCCCACCCCGGTGGTGACGCCACAGCCAATCAGCGCTGCCCTATCCAACGGCATGTCTTCGCGGATCTTGGCGATGGCATGTTCATGCACCAGCATGTACTCGGCGAAAGAAGACAGATTGAGAAACTGCGCGATGGTTTCGTCGCCCTGGGTCAGCCGCTGCGGCTCATTGCCCGCCCGCTGCAGCTCTGGCTCCTGGCAAAGTGACATGTGTCCGGTCAGGCAGTACTCGCAGTGTCCGCAGAATGCCGACAGGCAGGTGATGACGTGGTCGCCGGGTTTGACGTAGGTCACTGCGCTGCCCACGGCCTCCACCACACCTGCGGATTCGTGTCCCAGCACCGCGGGGAGCTGGTAGGGATAAGACCCGTTCTGGAAATGCAGATCGGAATGACACACGCCTGCGGCTACGGTGCGTACCAGTACTTCCCGGGGTCCCGGGTCACCGTGCTGGATGTCCTCGATCTCGAGCGGCTTGTTGATCTCCCTGAGCACGGCAGCTTTCATGTGTTCCCCCACGGCGGTTGCTGATCATTGAGTGTGCCAAAGGGCCTGTGCCAATACCACCGTAGCCGCTGTACACCTTTGCGCGCCGGTGGAGGTAGTATTGATCCGTTGCGTCCGTTTATTGAAGGTCATGGTTCTCATCGGGATCGGGTCAAACCAGGGTGATTCTCAGCGCATTGTCCACGAGGCCATGAGCCGCCTGCGAGTCTTTGCCCAGGGCGAGCTGCGCTGCTCGTCCCTCTGGCGCACCGCGCCGATAGACTGTCCGCCCGGCTCGCCAGACTTCATCAATGCCGCGGTGGCTTTTGCCGCGCGTTCCGACCTGGTGCCGGAGGTGTTGCTCAAGTCCTTGAAGGCGCTCGAGGCAGAATTTGGTCGCGGCGCGAAAACACAGCGCAATGCGCCCAGAGAGCTGGACCTGGATCTGCTGTTGTTCGATGATCAGACCCGCCATTCCGAAGACTTCGTGCTCCCGCACCCACGCGCGGTGAATCGGCGCTTCGTGCTCGCCCCCGCGGCTGAGGTACTGCCGGATGCCCCCTGGCCGGGTGAGGGGCGCAACATTCGCCAGCTGCTCAATGAATTGAGTGACGACGAACAGGTAGAAAGGCTGGATCATGCGTTGGCGCTGTAGCTTGTTCGTTTTTGGTGTGCTGGTGGCTGGTTCGGCCGCGGCATATGACGGCCGTCTGCATCAGCAGCTGACCTTTATTGCTGCCAAGCAATTCAACCAGTGCGTGGCAGACACCGATGTGCCGCGGCTGACGCCGCTGGAGGTTCGCTACATTGCGAAAACCGCGGTGGCGCAGGCGGAACGCAATGTGTTTGCACGCATGTTCAACTGGCGTTATTACGATCGTGGTCGCGAGGCGGAGCGTAGTCTGCTGTGGGCAATCGATACGCGGTTTCACGAGCATTTCAATGAAGTGCTGGTGCGCCTCGATGAGGCTGACGATACCCGCCAACGCTACAGCAATCTGGGCCGCCTGGTTGGCTACATTCAGGTAGTGTCCTCCCCCGCTCACTCTGTGCCCGTGTACACCGGACGATTCTGGCGCTTCAGCGTGGCTGACAAGTTCGACAACTTCCCCGTGGATGAAGAAGTGCTGTCCGAGCAGCTGGGATGCCAGTTTCTCGAGCGACCCTCGGCCGACTACCAGGGTGTGATGCGGGACGTGGCCACCGACACCGTGGAGGCGGTACTCTCGCCCATCGAAGGCATGCCGGCCTCGTGGGAAGCCTTCTGGCAGCTGGGCGAAGAACCGGGCAGCTTTGGCGAGTACGGCCCCGCGGGGAACAACTTCGGGCGCAATACGGAGTTTCGCTGTTTTGAAGATCAGCGCTGCGTGCTGCTAAGAAACGACCCCCTGTATGCCCAGTTCGCACAGGGGCGTCACGCTGCCGCGGTGCTGGGAACTATGCGGGCCATGCTGCTCATGCAGCGCTCCCGTGCCGTGGTGGCACAGCAGTGAAGCTGGGAGTCACGCCGTGGAATTTTGGCGACCTCTCGGCACGCTCCCTCACCGACCAGGCGCGAACGGCGGAAGCGTTGGGCTATGATTCGTTCTGGCTGCCCGAAAACCATTTCAATCCAGGCGCCATCCCGGAACCCTTGATGTTGCTGGCGGCAGTGGCCGCGGGCACGCAGCGCATCCGGCTCGCCACGACATCCTTTCTGCTGCCAGTGCGCCACCCTCTGCAGGCGGCTGAGCAGGTAGCGGTACTCGATCAACTGAGCAATGGGCGCGTGATCTTGGGTATTGGCCGTGGTTACTCCACCGCCATGCTGCAAGCGTTCAGCGTCGCACCGGGGGAAAAGCGCCGCCTGTTCGAATCGACGCTGCAGGTCATGCGCAAGGCTTGGAGCGGCGAGCCGGTGCCGGTGGGTGATGGGCAAACCACCGTGGTGCTCGATCCGCTGCCGGTGCAACGGCCGCACCCGCCGTTGTGGGTGGCCGCGTTCGGTCCCAAGGCGTTGGCTCAGGCTGGACGCTTGGGGTTGCCGTACCTCGCCTCCCCCATGGAGACCATGACCAAGCTGGAAGACAACTTCGCCAGATACGACAGCGCCGCACGGGAGCATGGCATGACTGGCAACGCGTCCACAGGCGCGCGGCCCATTATGCGAACGGTGTACGTATCGGACAATGCAAGCGAGCTGCGCGGCTTGCGCGAGCGCATGGCAAACGAGGTGCGCAAGCTGGGTCGCCTGCCTGAGGATGCGCAGACCCATGAGTGGGCCATTCTCGGGGACGCCATGGAGGTGCGCGATCGGATCGACGAGTATCGCGAGCGCTTCGCCATCGACTATCTGGTGGTGACGCGGCTGCGTATTCCGGGTGTTCCGGATGAATCTCTGCACGCGTCCATGGCCGCCGTTGCACAGATGGCGGGTTAGGGGGGGCGTACCGGCGCTATGCCAGCACGCGCACGTTGTCGATTTCCAGATAGCGCTTGAGCTTGCTGGTGCAGTAATAGAACGGCAGGGTATCTACCAGCGCCACCGCCATCTTGAACAGGTAGTTGCTACCCATCAGAACAAGCAGCGCCGCCACCGTGATGTCGCCGGCAAGGAACGTGGCGCCGAAGGTCACGCTGATGACCATGAACGAGTCCACCAGTTGGCTGGTGAGCGTGGAAAAGTTGTTGCGAAGCCACAGGTGCTTGCCTTTGGTGAGGCGCTTGAAGAAATGGAACAGCTGAACGTCGCAGAACTGGGCGGCGATGTAAGCCATCATTGACGCGAAAACCGCTCCGGACGTGCAGGCGTACAGCAACTGGAACAACTCCGCACTCTGCGAGAGCACCTCACCGTTGGGCAGCACTATCTCTTCGGCCAGCTGAATGACCTGCCAGGGAGGCTGCTGGCTTGGATCCACGGCGGGAATGCTGCTACCCAGCCACAGAATGCCGAGAATGAAGAAATTCAGGACGAAACCTACCCCAACCAGAAAGTTGGCGCGCCTGCGCCCGTAGAGTTCGCTGATCAGATCGGTACACAGAAAGGTCAGGGGGTAGGGCAGAACGCCCACTGCCAGGGCCATCGGCCCCAGTTGGATGAAGCGGGTGATGCCCACCACGTTGAGTAGGGTCATGGCGCACAGGAAAAAGCCCGCCAGGATTATGAACACGCGCTCGCGACGCTCGTTGATGGATATTTCGCTCAATACTTCCCCCTGCTGACGGTTGGTTTCTGACGCGGGCCGTTGCCTAGCGTTCCACCTGGCCCAGATTCGCGTGCAGCACCGCGCCGTTGATCACCGCATTGCTGGAAGCCCACAGCAGGGTGTCGGCAATTTCGTCGGGATCGATGAGCCGGTTGTAGGCCGACATTGCGCGCACGCCCTCCATGGCCTCGTCCGGTACGTGCTGGCGCAACATTTCGGTGTCGGTGAACCCCGGGCAGACGCAGGCCGTGTGGATGCTGCGGCCTACCAGATCCTGGCAGGCGGCGCGCATCATTCCGATCATGGCGTGCTTTGACACCACGTAGGAGTAGCTGCCGGGCACTGCTTTTTCCGCCAGCGTAGATCCCACGAAAAGAATGCTGGATCCGGGCTTCATGTAAGGGATGGCGAAGTGGTTGAGCGTGTTGGGCGCCACCACGTTCACCTCCAGCGCGTCGCGGAAGCTCTGACTAGGGGTCTCCACGGCGCTGTCGTTGTTCATCTTGGCGGCGTTGTGAATGAGTACGATCTGCTCGGAGCCTTGCAGTATGGGCGAGAGCTGATTGCTGATTTTCTCCAAAAACCCCGGGGCGGAAAGGTCGCAATTGATATGGTTCACCGCATCGATCGGACAGCGTCGGCGAGACAGGTTGACCACGTTGAATCCCTCGCTGATGAACCGCTGCGCGGTGTGCAGACCGATGCCTGCGCTGGCTCCCGTGATCAACATACACTTCATGCGTTGGCTCCTCGTACTCGATGGGCTAGGGGGCGTCCCAGCTGGATTCCGCCCATTGTCCCGGTCCCGATGAAACCGACAGTTCTACGCGCCGCAGGTTCGTAATCGTTGCAATTTCGGAGTCCTCCAGCAGTTCGGCCAGAAACCATGGCGCCAATTCCTCCACCGTAATGTTGCGAAGCGGCATTGTGATGACGTCCCGGGGCAGAAAAGGGATGCGCTCGTTGCCAAAGCGTGCCACGAGATATCCGTCTTCGTTGGTGAGGCTCAGGTGTGGCGAACGCTCGGGAAGCAGCACTTTCTCGTCCAGCTGATCGCACAGGGCTTTGAGTCGCGTCTTCACCAGGTTGTAGTCGAATGCCAGGCCGTCTTCGCCTACTACGCATTCTACGGTTGCTGTGGTGTAGAACGTGTGGCCGTGCAGGTCTTCGCGCTCGGTGGCCGAAAAGATCGTGAAGTGTGCCGAGCTGAAATGCAGGTACTCTTTGGCGATGTGAATTCTGGTGGTGGCAGGCGCGTGCATCGCCAGGATGCTACCACAGTGCCGCAAGCGGGCTTAAGGGCTCAGCAGGGCGGCCGCGAAATCCTCCAGGTTAGAGAAGGACCAGGTCGGTGTAGCGTCTGCTGTTCTGGTGGCGCCGGCACCGTTGGCCCTGGGTCGGTCGATCCAAACCGTGTCGAGCCCCAGCGCCGAGGCCTGAGAGATGTCGTGATATTTGCTCTGCGCAACGTGCAGCACGGGTTCGTGTTCGGCGAAGAACTCCAGCAGCCAGTCGTCCACCACGTGAACGTCATAACTTTCCAGCAGGGGTTGCAGGTATCCCAGAATGCCATTCTCCCAATCGATCAGCGTGCCTTAGCAATCGAAGGTGATGGTCTTGCAGTGGGTTGCGGCGAGCTCAGTCATGTTGAATACGATCCATGATCAACCCGTAGAAGTACACGTCGGCGCGATCGAAGTACCAGCCCATGTGTTGGTGGCATTCGGCGCAACTGGCGATGCGCCATTGAAAGCCGGGAAACCAGGTGTCTGCCGCCACCCGCTCGCCAGAGATGGAACATCCCAACGCGTCGGCGAAGCAGCCAACATGAAATTCGATACCAAACGGATTGGTGAAACGGTGATCGTGGCTGCCTGAGACTTCTATGCGATCCGCCTGCTTTGCAATGACGCCTGAACATGCCGCGCAGTAGATGTAGCTGCCTTTGTCGGCAGACTTTTCGTCGACGATCTCCTTGAGCGTCGGGTCTAACCCCTGTAGTTGACGCTCCTTGTCTGGCACATCGATCATACGGGACGTTGCTTTACGCGGAGAGAGGTCGCATGGATTCGTTTGCAAGCATCTTTCAGCGCGCCTGTGAGCGCAAGGGGGGTGAAGCCGAATTACAGGCGTTGCTGAGCGAACCCTTGGGTGCACAAGCGCTGCAGCGCATGCCCGATGATCGCTATCTGGCGGAAATGACCCGATGCGTGTTTCGCTCGGGCTTCGTGTGGAAGATCATCGAAAACAAGTGGCCCGGCTTTGAGAAGGTCTTCCACCAATTCGACGTGACCAGTTGTGCGCTCATGTCGGAAGAAGAGCAGGAATTGGCGGCCACCGATGAGCGGATCGTACGCAACGCCACAAAAATCCGTTCGGTACCGCGCAATGCGGCGTTCATCCGCGCGGTTCGGGAGGACAGCGGCAGTTTCGGTAGCTACCTGGCAGCGTGGCCGGATGATGACTTCGTGGGCTTATGGGATGAGCTGAAGCGGCACGGAGATCGTCTGGGAGGCCAGACGGGGCGCTTTTTTCTGCGCTTTGTCGGCAAGGACACGCCCTTGATGTCGCAGGATGTGGTGGATGCCTTGATCAATCAGGGTGTGGTCGACAAGGCGCCTACGGGGAAAAAGGCGCTGGCTGCCGTGCAGGACGCGTTCCGTGATTGGCAGCAGGAATCCGGCCGCCCGTTCTGCCAGATATCCAGAGTGTTGTCCTGTTCTGTGGGTGACTAGGACCTGCGTGTCGGTTCAATGAACGCGAACGGGCCTGAGCCGGAGCTACTAGCCCAGCAGCGACTTCAAATCCACTTCCGGGTCAGCGAGCGAGTCGGCATCCACCGGCTTGCCGATCAGCTGCTTGCACACCATGAACTCCTTGGGGCTGTTCACGGCGTCCGCGGCAACCACATTTCCGTCTTTGAGGTAGAACACGGCAAACTGATTGGCCGCCTGGTCGCCGCGAACCACCTGTGTGTCGCCGTCCGCGGAGAATCCCACCATCTGCAGTTTCAGCTCGTACTGATCGGACCAGAACCAGGGGATGGAAGCGTAGCTCTTGTCTCCGCCGCACATGTTGCTGGCGGCCACCCGAGCCTGTTCCATGGCGTTGGGGACTGATTCCAGCCGCAGCCGACGGTCCAGCAGGGCATTAGGGTGGTTGGTGCAGTCGCCGGCTGCATAGACGTTGGGTGCGGAGGTGGCGCAATGGTCGTCTACCAAGATGCCGTTGTCGCATTCGAGGCCGGCGGCTTCGGCCACCTCGACGTTGGGAACGATGCCGATCCCTACAACGGCGATGTCTGCGGGGAACTCCTGGTCGCCGCATTGAACCGCCTGCAGGGAATCTTCCCCGGCAAACCCGCTGACCAGGGTGCTGGTGTGGATGTGCACGCCGCGTCCTTCGTGCAGGGAGTGATAGTAGGCGGACATTTCCGGCGTGGTTACGCGCTGCAGAATCCGCTCTTCCATCTCCAGCACATGTACGTCCAGACCGGCTTGAATGCCCACCGAGGCTACTTCCAAACCGATGTAGCCGCCGCCTACGATCACCAGTTTCTTGCCGGTGCCGAATTCTGCTCGGATGGCGTCCACGTCCGCGATAGTTCTCAGATAGTGGATGCCGGCCAGATCGCTGCCCGGCAGATCGAGCTTGCGCGGACGGCCGCCGGTGGCAAGCAGCAGCTTGTCGTAGTCGATGGTTTCGCCGGATTCGGTGGCAATGCATTGCGCGCTGGTGTCTATGCTTTCCACCCGCTGCGAGGTGCGTACGGTGATGTCCTTGTCCGCGTAAAACTTCTCGGGCCGCAGGTAGACGCGCTCAATTCCCTGCTCGCCGGAGAGATACTGTTTCGACAGGGGAGGGCGCTGATAGGGAATGTGGGGTTCGTCTCCGACGATGACGATCTCGCCCTCGTATCCCTCCTGACGCAAGCTTGCCGCCGCTTGTCCTGCTGCGTGACCCGCGCCGATGATGACCATGCCACCCATTGATCTTCCCTCAGTGTCTTTGCATGAAACCCGCTAGTTTACAAACTGCTCCGTGGGAAGTCTGCAGCGGCGCTCGGAGTCGCGCTCGATCGCCCTTTGTTGTTACGTTTGTTCCGCTATGCAACGATGCTTTCCTTGGAGCAACGTGGGGGCGCGCAGGGTGCCGGCGAAATTCTCGACACTGCACGAAATCGTCAAGCAGGCGCAGGCCAATCTCACACGTGAGCATTGGGATTACCTGGTTGGTGGTTCGGACACCGAGGCGTCCGTTCGGCGCAACCGGCACGGTCTTGACTCCTGGGTGTTCCGGCCGCGGATTCTCAACGATGTCAGTCAGATGGAGGTGTCGGCCAGCCTGCTTGGCACACCGCTGGCTATTCCCGTGGTATTGCCCCCCATCGGCTCGGTGCAGGTCTTCAACGCGGCAGGTGCGCAGGCGGTAGCGCAAGCGGCCCGAGAGTTCGGGGTGCTGCAGATCTTGAGCTCCGTCTGTACGCCGGATTTCGAGGAGGTGGCGGCGGCGGTGCCGGGCCCGAGGATCTATCAGCTTTACCTGATGGGCGACCAGACCTGGATGGACGACCGCATCCAGCGAGCCATGGACGCTGGCTACACCGGCTTCTGTCTCACCGCGGACACTCAGAATTACTCCCGCCGCGAGCGCGATATCCTTAAAGGGTTCGTGCCGCCGTCGGGCAGCCAGGCCAGTTCGCCAGCGTTCAACTATCAGACCACCATGAGCTGGGACACCGTTGCCCACATCAAGCAGCGCTTCGATATTCCGCTGGTGATCAAGGGCGTCAATGTGGCGGAGGATGCGGTGCGGTGTGTGGAGGCCGGTGTCGATGTGGTCTACGTGTCCAACCATGGCGGCCGGCAGCTCGACCACACTCGCGCCTGCATTGATGCGCTGCCCGAAGTAGCTGCCGCGGTGGACGGCCGGGTGCCGGTGGTGGTGGACGGTGGTTTCATGCGTGGCGCCGATGTGGTCAAGGGCCTCTGTCTGGGCGCGGACGTCGTGGCTATGGGTCGTCTGCACGCATTGGCACTGGCGGCGGGAGGAAGCGAGGCAGTAGTAAGGGCGCTGGAGCTGGTGGAGCGCGAGATCCGGCTCACCATGGCCCTGATGGGCATGTCCCGTGTTTCCGACCTGCACCCGGGATTGCTCGAGCGCAGTGAGCCCACCGCACCGTCTCACGTCCTAAGTGCTTTTCCTTTCCTGGATCAGGGGTATTAGGAGCGGCATGTGATGACCGCCACCGCGCAAGCCGTCGCCGCCTTGCTGGGTGTTCTCATTGCCGGTGCATGTCTGTGGGGAATGCTGGGGAGCAACCGGCTCATCGGCGTGGCGCGAAGGCTGTTCGCGGGGCCCGTTGGTATGCCATTGGCGGTGGGCGTGCGAATCGTTTTTGGCGCGGCGCTCTTGGTGTCAGCTCCGGTGGTCAGATATACGCTGGTGTTCCAGGTGTTGGGCGTAGGGTCGCTGGTGGGGGCCGCTGTTATTCCCCTGGCCGGCCGGCGCTTCATCGACGGCTTGCTGGACCGACTGGCCCGGATGCCGCGTGGGTGCATGGTTGCCTGTCTGGCATTCGGAATGCTGTTTGGGCTGTGGTTGGCGTTTGCCAGCTACCTGCCACCTTAAGGTCAGGTTCGCGTGCCGGTGGGTGGGTGCTGTAGCCGTCCCATACGGACCGGTCGCCAGTGTCTTTGTCGAACAGGTCGATCTCGTTGAGATCAATGTCCCCGCGTACCTCGCTCATATAATCCGGCAGTGCCTGTGCGGCCTCCTAGAGCTGCTCTTCGACACCGACTAAGAGAAAAGAACGTGTTGATCCGGGCTGCCCCGCTTGGAAGCGCTCAGCGGCACTTAGAACACGGCGAACAGCCTGAACTCACCATCGACCTTCTTGGCGAAGTAGATGGCTTTGCCTTTGTGGATGAGCGTGTCGTTCTCGTCGAACTGCTCGTAGTCATAGGTCAGCATGTACACGTTGGGGCGAATGTAAGCCACCTCGGTGTAGTTGGTTTCGCCTCGACTCGCCTTCGGGGCGGCGGCTATGAGTGCCTGGTAGGTGGTGGCCAGGGACTCCTTGTCGGTGGCAACGACTACGTCTTCCAGGAAGCCCTTGAAGGCGGCCGGAAAGGTGAACTTATCTGCCAGGGCATCCATATCGCCACTGCCCAATGCTTGGAAATACTCCGCGTGGAGCGCTTTTACTTGCTCTTCTTCGTTAGCCATAGTCTCCTCCGGACGCTGGGCGCTGGTCGACAGCGCAATGATGTACAGACCTATCGCAAGAATAACCTTCGTCATCTCTCCCTCCGATCATGAAAGTTGGCTCACCGACGCGGTGCTGCCGAATGCTTCGCGAAAAATGTCCAGAGCACTGGCCGGCAGCCTTGGGTTAGCGGACCACACCGCTTCCTCGCGCACCGTGCCCAGGATGCTGGTAGCGTGCCGTAGGGCACGGACAACCGCTGCTGCGTCGGGGGTCACCGCTTCGGCTCCTGATGGTGTTGCCAATAGGGCCGTTTGAGCCCTTCCTTGTAGAGCTTGCCGGTCTGGTGTCTTGGCAGCTGGTCGTGAAAGTCGATGCTCTTCGGGCACTTCAGGTGGGCCAGGCGCTCGCGACAGTAAGCGATCAATTCTGCTGCGCTGGCGTTACCGCCGGCTATCAGTTCAACAGCCGCTTTCACCTCTTCGCCGAACTCTTCGTTAGGAATGCCGAAAACCGCGGCGTCCTGCACGAGTGGGTGGGTTACCAGCACATCTTCCACCTCGCGCGGATAGATGTTCACCCCACCCGAAATGATCATGTGGGAGGCTCGATCGGTGAGAAACAGGTTTCCATCCTCGTCCAGATGGCCGATGTCGCCCAGCGTAGACCACCCGTGTTGATTGAAGCTCGCCGCTGTCTTTTCCGGATCCTTGTAGTACTCGAATTTTGGCCCGCCGGAAAAGTACACCTTTCCGGTCCGGCCCTTGGGAAGCTCGTTGCCGGCATCGTCGGTGATGTGAACCTCGCCGAAGATGGCGCTCCCCACGGAGCCCTTGTGAGTCAGCCACTGCGCCGAGTCGATTGCCGTCTGGCCGTTGCCCTCGGTGCCCGAGTAGTACTCGTGCAGTATCGGCCCCCACCACTCGATCATGCGCTCCTTGATAGGAATGGGGCACGGCGCCGCCGCATGGATCGCGTAGCGATGCGATTCGAGGTTGAACGCATTGCGGCTTGCTTCGGGAAGTTTCAGCAGCCGCACGAACATGGTCGGCACCCACTGGCTGTGGGTGATTTTGTATGCCTCGATAAGCCTTAGGCTTTCTTCGGCTTCGAAGCGCGGCATGATCACGGTGGTGCCGCCGCTTCGGTGCATCATGTTGTTGTAGCGCAGAGGGGCTGAGTGATAAAGCGGCGCCGTGGACAGGTAGATGGCCTCATCATTCACGTGGTGCAGCGCCAGCCGCCGTTTGAACAGGTCGGACACGCTGCCCAGAGCGGCGCCTGGCTGGCTGTGCCGGATGCCTTTTGGCCGGCCCGTGGTGCCGGATGAGTACAGCATCTCGGCCCCTTCGGCTGCATCGCTGATCAGCGACTCCGGCTCGTTGGCGATTAGCTCGCGCCACTGATGCAGGTCTACCGTCAGGGCCTGTGGGGCATCTTCGGTCTTGTCCTGCTGGAGGGGCGTGGTGACGAGCAGCTTGGCATCGCAGTTGTCCAAGATGTAGTGCACTTCATCTGACTGGAACTGCACGCTGATGGGTGTGAAGTACAGTCCGGAGAGCTGGGCGGCCCAGAACATGAGCAGAAAGTCGGGGTGGTTTTCCGCCACGATGGCCACCCCGTCCCCCGTCTGCAGCCCCATCCGCCGCAGCGCCTGGGCACCCTTGAGCGCGTTTGATGCCAGATGGGCGTAGCTGGTGTGGTGATCTTCGAAGATCCAGGCGGTCTTTTCGGGTGTGCGCTCCGCCCAATGGAGCGGGTGCAGGCCGCCTTCAATATTCACGCCGAATTGCTCGGTTACGACTTGCCGGAATCCTTGGGCATAGGGACCGGGAACGGCGTGATGTTGGCGCCCTCGCTGTCGGTGACCTTGGCGACCCCTTCTTTTTCTACTTCGTCGATGCGGATGACCGCGTGCATCGGAATGAAGCTTCGCTTTACGCCGTCGAACTGCGAGCGCAGCTTGTCTTCGCCGGGGTCTATGACCACCTGGGTTTTCTTGCCGAAAATATAGTCCTCAACCTCGATGAACCCGTAGAGGTCGCTCTGATAGATGTTGTGCGCGTATACCTCGTAGATCTGCCCCTGATTGTGAAAGAGGACCTTATAGATGTGCTGCTGGTCGTCGCTCATGGATGTTGAAGCTCCTTGGTCAGCCTCCTTTATAGAGTTGTTAAGGCAAAATTCAAGCCTTTATAATCGCGCGCCCGAGTTCGCACCGGAACCTGCTCGAACGCGTCGGTGAGAAGCATGAAACGCCTGTATATCAAGACCCACGGCTGCCAGATGAACGAGTACGACTCGTCGCGTATGGCCGATCTGCTGCGCGAAAGCGAAGGCTACGAACTCGTGGGCGAAGCCGAACAGGCGGATCTGATTCTGCTCAATACCTGCTCCATTCGAGAGAAAGCTCAGGAAAAGGTGTTCCATCAGCTTGGTCGCTGGAAACGGCTCAAGGAGCTCAACCCGAATCTGGTCATCGGCGTGGGCGGCTGCGTGGCGAGCCAGGAAGGGGATGCCATCCGCAAGCGCGCCCCCCAGGTAGACGTGGTATTCGGACCTCAGACCTTGCACCGGCTGCCCGAGTTGTTGGATGCAAGCCAAAGCGAGCGCGCCGAGCGAGTGCCGCTGGTTGATGTGAGTTTCCCGGAGATCGAGAAGTTCGATCGCCTGCCGGCGCCTCGTGCGGAAGGCCCCACGGCATTCGTATCCGTCATGGAAGGCTGTAGCAAGTACTGCAGCTTCTGCGTGGTTCCCTACACACGGGGGGAAGAGGTAAGCCGTCCGGTGGCGGACGTGATGCGGGAAGTGACCGAACTGGCTCGCCAGGGTGTCCGTGAGGTGAACCTCCTGGGCCAGAACGTTAACTCCTATCGCGGAGCCATCGAACACGATTGGGCGGATCTGGCGGAACTGATCTACTACGTGGCCGACGTGCCGGGCGTGGAGCGGATTCGCTTCACCACCTCGCATCCGGTGGATTTCACCGACAGCCTGATTCAGGCGTTCGCGGATGTCCCCCAGCTCGTGGACCACCTGCATCTGCCGGTTCAATCAGGATCCGATCGCATACTCAAAGCCATGAAGCGCGGCCACAGCGCGGATGAGTATCGCGCGAAGATCGCCAAGCTCAGGCAGGTGCGGCCGCACATCAGTCTGTCGTCGGATTTCATCGTCGGATTTCCGGGCGAGACGGACGCAGACTTTCAGCAGACCATGGATCTGATCGAAGACGTCGGTTTCGATACCTCATTCAGCTTCGTGTACAGCCGGCGGCCGGGAACGCCGGCCGCCGTGTTGCCGGACGACACGCCGACTGAGGTGAAAAAGCAGCGGCTCGACACCCTGCAACAGCGCATCCGGGAGCACGCAGATGGCATTGCGCGGAAGATGGTGGGTGGGCAACATCGGTGCCTGGTGACGGGTATTTCGCGCAAGAATGCGGAGGCACTGCAGGCGCGGACCGAGAATAACCGGGTGGTGAACTTCGCCCGCTCTCCCGGCGTGAAGATCGGTGATCTCGTCGACCTTCTCGTCACCGAAGCGCTTCCTAACTCGTTGCGGGGCAGCCTGTAGCAACCCGTTTTCCCCTGCAAAAAGGGCATTTGACAGGCCCAGTTGCCCGGCTATGCTATTCGTCCAAGGTTCACCAGGGCATCCGTTGACAGAAAACCAATCGCGCGTGGTGGCGCTGACCACCAACGTCGAATTAGAACCCAACGATCCTCAGCGCTTGGCTGCACTGTGCGGCCCATTCGACCAGAATCTCAAACACCTCGAAAAGCGTCTCGGCGTGCACATCCGCAGCAGGGGTAATCTGTTTCAGATCAGCGGCCCGGAGCAGCGTGTGGAAGCTGCCCGTGCACTGTTGTCGCAGCTGTATCGGGAAACCAACGACATCGAGGTGATCGAGCCCGACATGGTCCACCTGTTTCTCCAGGAGTCCGGCGTGGACGCGCTGCTGGCCAAGACGGCGAGCGGCACCGATGATGAACCCGACAGCCGCGACCGAGGTGAGGTGATTCGCACGGGCCGCAAGACCATCAAGCCGCGCGGCGGTAATCAGCTCCGATACACAGGCCGCATTCGCGAGCACGACGTGAATTTCGGCATTGGTCCGGCGGGCACGGGCAAAACCTATCTCGCGGTAGCCTGTGCCGTGGAAGCTCTGGAAAGCCGGAAGGTCAACCGCATCGTGCTGGTGAGGCCAGCCGTTGAGGCGGGAGAGAAGCTGGGTTTTCTCCCGGGTGATCTGGCTCAGAAGATCGATCCGTACCTGCGGCCGCTTTACGATGCGCTATACGAAATGATGGGCGTGGAGCGGGTCAATAAATCCATCGAACGCAACATTATCGAGGTCGCTCCGCTGGCCTATATGCGCGGGCGTACGCTGAACAACGCCTTCATCATTCTCGATGAATCGCAGAACACCACCATTGCTCAGATGAAGATGTTCCTCACCCGCATCGGTTTCGGATCGACAGCGGTGATCACGGGTGACATCACACAGATCGATCTGCCAAGCGGGCAGAAGTCGGGGCTGGTGAACGTGATGAACGTTCTGCGCGACTTAGAAGGAATCAGCTTCACGCTTTTCGGTTCGAAGGACGTTGTACGGCATCCGCTGGTGCAGAAAATCGTGGACGCCTATGAGGCCCACAGCGAACCGGCGGAGAGCGGCCGTGATGCCGGTTGATGTGCAGTTGGCGAGCACCGCGGGTCAGCTACCCGAGCTGAGCGCTATCCAGCGCTGGGCCGACCTGGCGCTGGAGGAGTTGGGTGAGGATCCGGAGCCTCCTGATTTATGCATTCGCCTGGTGGACGCGGCGGAATCCCAAACGCTGAATAGCCGCTTTCGCGGCCAAGAAAAGCCAACCAACGTGCTCAGCTTTCCGGCTGATGTGCACATTCCAGGGCGGCGCACCCTGGGCGATGTTGTGATCTGTATGCCGGTTGTGGTTGGAGAGGCCGCGCGCCAGCAGAAGGCCGTCGACGATCATCTGGCACATATGGTGGTGCATGGCGTCCTGCACCTGTTTGGCTACGACCATCAAAAGGACGACGACGCTCAACGTATGGAAGGTTTGGAACAACAGATTCTGTGCCAGCTCGGCGTTGCGGATCCTTACGGATAATCATGCAAAACCCATCGGAACATAGACGCACGTTGCTCGATTGGTTGGGTGACCTGTTTAACGGTGAGCCAAGCGATCGCACCGAGCTCATGGAGATACTGCGGGATGCCGCTGCTCGTCAGATCATGGATGCGGAGGCCCTCAACATCATCTTTGGTGCCTTGCAGGTGGCCGACATGCAGGTGCGCGAGATCATGATTCCGAGAACGCTGCTCGTATATCTGCAGGACGACCTCTCGCCAGATGAGCTTTTAAAGACCGTTATGGATTCTCAGCACTCCCGCTTTCCGGTCGTAGGCGACGATCTGGATGACATCAAAGGTATTCTGCATGCCAAGGACCTCCTTGGGTTGGCATTGAGCGACGGTCCGGATGAGTTCGACATTCGGGATTGCATCCGCCCGGCCACTGTCATCCCCGAGAGCAAGCGGCTCAATGTGCTGCTGCAGGAGTTCAGGGCCACGCGTAATCACATGGCGGTAGTAGTGGATGAATATGGCAACGTGTCGGGCGTGGTTACCATTGAAGATGTTCTCGAGCAGATCGTCGGCGAGATTGAGGATGAGTACGACATCGACGACGACAGCTTCGTCAAACGGCTGGATGACAAGACCTACAACGTCAAGGCCGTTACTCCCATTGAAGACTTCAACGAGTACTTCGACAAGGACATCGAAGACGATGAGTTCGATACGATTGGTGGGGTCGTGCTCAAGGCGTTCGGCCACCTGCCTGATCGCGGTGAGGTCGTCGACATATCGGGGCTCAACTTCGAGGTGCTCAACGCTGACTCGCGACGCCTGCGGCTGCTCAAGGTTTCCCTGGGCTCCTGATCGGGCGGTCGGGTCGCTAACCCCGTGAAATATCTTCTGGCGCTTGTCGCCGGCGCGCTTGTGCCGTTGTCGCTCGCTCCGTTCGGGTGGTGGCCGGCCGGTATCGTTGGTGCTGGCCTGTGGTTCCATTTGCTGCAGCGCTTCCCCGGCAATGGCGGACTTCTGGGTTGGCTGTTCGGTGTAGGCAAATACGCTGTGGGCGCGTCGTGGGTGTATGTGAGCATACACGTGTACGGCAACGCTCCCGAAGCGCTCGCCGGCGCGCTGGTGGTGCTCTTCGTTGCGGGTCTTTCCCTGTTCAGTTTGCTCAACGGGCTTGTTTTCGACCGCCTTCGTACTGGCTTCATCATTTCGGATGCGCTCACGTTTGCGTGTTTATTCGTGATATTTGAGTGGTTGCTCACTTGGGTGCTTACGGGATTTCCCTGGCTGTATCCCGCTTATGGTCATCTGCACACGCCCCTCGCAGGGTTTGCCCCGGTAGGTGGCGTTCTGCTGATCAGCCTGGCGCTGTCTTTGTCGGCCTGCTTCCTGGTTGCGGCGATTCGGTCGCGGCGGCGTGGGTGGCCGGTGCTGCTGGCGATCGTGCCATGGATTGTGGGCGCGGCGTTGTGGGAGGTGGACTGGGTGGCGTCGGGTGGCGAGCGCCGTGCGGCCCTGGTTCAGGGCAATATCGACCAGGCCGAGAAGTGGCTGCCGCAGAATCGCGGCCGAATCATCGACACCTACGTGGGCTTGTCTGCACCGCATTGGGGGGTGGATGCGCTGGTCTGGCCGGAGGCCGCGATCACGCTCTGGGCCCACGAGGCACAGCCCTTGCTGGAGGAGTTTCGTCGCCGTGGGCAGGATAGCGGGACTGCCTTGGTTCTCGGACTGCCGGCGGTGGAGCGGCTCCCTCATGGCGAGACGGTGTTCCGCAATACGGCCATCGCTTTGGGCAACGGGGACGGGCGTTACATCAAGCGCAGGCTGGTGCCTTTTGGCGAGTACGTGCCCCTGGAGGATGCGCTCAGGGGGCTGATCGAATTTTTCGATCTGCCCATGTCGCGGGCGGAACCAGGCGACTGGCGGCAACCGTTGCTCAGGTTAGGAACAGATCTTGCCGCCATGGCGATCTGCTACGAGATCGTCTATCCCGATCTGGTGCGTGCGCAGCCCGCGGTGCCTGATGTGCTGCTCACTCTGTCCAATGACAGCTGGTTCGGCACCAGCATCGGGCCGCTACAGCACCTGCAGATGGCCCAGATGCGTGCCCTGGAAAACGGACGCTGGCTGCTGCGCAGCACCAACAACGGGGTAACTGCCATCGTCGACCACCATGGCCGAGTGACCCAGCGGTTGGCGCAGTTCGAAGCCGGCGTGCTGGTGGGCGATTATAGGATCATGGAGGGAGTCACCCCCTATACCCGCTTTGGGAACCTGCCGGTTCTGGCGCTGCTGGCCCTGGGGCTGGGGTTCGGTGTGTGGCGCCGGTTTGGGGTAAAGTTGCGCGGTGACCATCGGGGGTAGAAGGTGACATCACACATTGCGCGAAGCTTGCTGGCGTGCTGCCTGCTGCAGTTGCTTGCCGGGTGTGGTTTCCAGCTGCGCAGCTGGGATCTGAGCAGCAGCATAGACAGCTTTTATGTGCAGGCGGCGGCGAATAACCCCCTGGAGCAACCTTTGCGCCGGGGCTTGCTCCAGGCAGGCGTGCCTCAGGCCGATTCGGCCGCAAGTGCCGCGGTGGTGGTGACCCTGCATGAGCTGCGCCGTTCGCGTCGTGGCGTCTCGGTTACTGCTCGATCCCGGGTGGCGGAATACGAGCTCAATCTGGACGCGCGGTTCGGATTGCGTGCGGCCGACAAGGAGTTGTTGGCCTCTCAATGGGCGCGCGCGTCCCGAGTGTTTCGCGTAGACCGTGACAATCTGGTGGCGAGCAACGAGGAGCAGGCGCTGCTGGAGCGCGAAATGCGGGCTGACCTGGTGCAGCAGATCCTCCGGGCGCTGAACGCCGCCACCGCGGTCGACAGCGATGCCGCTTAGGCTGGAGGAACTCGCTGGCTCATTGAAGGCGCAGCTGGCGCCCATTTACTTCATATCGGGTGACGAGACCCTGCTCGTGCAGGAAGCTTGCGATGCGGTGGTGGCTGCCGCGCAAGCGCAAGGCTACGGCGAGCGTTCGGTGTTGTATGCGGAGCCCGGATTCAAGTGGCACGAGCTGCGTTCCGAGGCTGCGAGCATGTCGCTGTTTGCGGAGCGCCGCATCATCGATGTGCGCATCCCCGGCAACAAGGTGGATCGCGAGGGGTCGGAGGTGCTGCGTGAATACGCCGACGAGCCCGCACCAGACACGCTGCTGCTGCTGCGCTCGGCCCGCCTGGAGGGTCGGCAGCGGTCCAGTGCCTGGTTTAAGGCGCTGGACGGCGCGGGCGTGGTGGTTCAGGTGTGGCCCATCGGCATCGGTGCGTTGCCGCGCTGGCTAGACGCCAGATTGCGGGCTGATGAGTTGGTGCTGGAGCCCGATGCGCTGGATTACCTGGCGGCACAGGTGGAAGGCAACCTGCTCGCGGCGGTGCAGGAGATTGCGAAGCTGAAGTTGTTGCAGCTGCCTCAGCCCATCACCGTTGAGGCGTTGACTCGGGTGATGGAGGACGCCGCTCATTACGATGCTTTCGAGCTCATCGACGCGGTGCTCGGTGGCGATCTGGAGCGCGTGCAGCGCATGCTCGGCGTGCTGCGCCAGGAAGGCGTATCGCTGTTTGCCGTGCTGGGTGCGCTGGTCGCACAGCTGCGCAGGCTGCGCGGCGGAGCGGGCGGACGCATGCCCCCGCAGCGTCAACGCCTGATTGGCGGCTTCATGCGTCGGTTGGGTTCCGCTGCGGTCATCGACCGGGCCCTGGCGCAATGCGCGCTCATCGACGCCCAGGGGAAAGGCCAGCTTCTCGGCGATGCGTGGCTGTCGCTGGAGAATCTCTGTCTGCGTCTGGCAGGGTCGCGCGCGCTCCCTTCCCTGGAGGCGCAGCTCCCCGTTTTGCACCGGTCGTAGCATCGGCCGACCCAGACGCGGCCTGCGAGCGCCTGGGCCTACCGTGGGTTCGCTTACATGGACGCGGCGCATTGACTGTCGTCGCGAGACCTGCGCGCTCGCTATTGTTTCCTTCCGTTGCAAAGGAAGGATTGAATGAATCGATTGATCTTACAGACGCTGGGTGTTGCGGCATTCTTCTCTGTTTTTGTTTACTTGTTAAAGAGCGATCCGCAGCCATATTCAACCGTCGCGGAATCCGCCGCCGACGTGAGCGTGCAACGGCCAGCTGCGCCGGAGGTAGTGCCTCCCTTACCGGGTTCTTCCGGGTCACCACACCAATCTGTAAATTTCCAATCGGTGCAGGAGCGCTTTGGCGTCAGTTTCGACCCCATGCTGGTCATGGCCCTGGGCGAGTTCACCGACGAGGAAATCCAAGCCTACGACGCGCTGCATGTGCTGCCTTTCAATCGTGCGCTAGGCAGTGATTGCTACGAATTACCCGACCCGCAGCTGCCGCTGCAGACTTTCGAGACCTGCCGCACGGTGCGCGAGCGCCCGGAGCACCCGTACAATGATCTTGCTGATGTAGATCTGCGTGACCTGGCTGTTCACGATGCAGTTGCAGCTTTGCTGCTGGGCCGGAGAAGCGGTTCCGAGGCGCAGAGGTTGCAGTGGCATCTTCGCGCTGCCGCGCTGGCCGAGAAAAGTGGTCCGCTCATGGCGCTGGCGGAACGGCGCTACGGCTCTCCGTTCGAGCTCAAACGCGTAGGCAGTCAACTGCAACGCGTACCCCGACGCGACGTAATGGTTATGCGCCTGGCGCTGGAGCTGGTGGCGCGCCGCCTGGGCGATCCCCGTGCCAATCCGGATCGATGGCGAAGTCTGCTGCTGCGGGATGCGGACCTGGAGACGCAGGATGCGATCAGGCAGGCCGACGACATGGCACGCCGGTTCATGGATGAGATGGCGGAGGCGCAGCGGCAGATAACCGGCAGCGTGCAGATGCGGGAGCTCATCGATGCGTAGGCTGCTGCTTGTCGTGCTCACAACCATCTCTGTACCGGCGCTGGCCGAGACTCTGCGCGTGGAATGCAGCGGTTGCACCACCCTGCGCGATTTTGGCAACTTTGGTGCGGCTGCCTTGTACCGAGCCGTGGGTCCAATGGGGCCGGCCGTGGGTGCCGACAGGATCTGGGTAGAGAATCCCGGTACGGGAGAGTCGGTTTTTGTCGATCTCGATACGCCGATTTCCATGCTCACTGTTCTGCACACCCAGCTGCCGCTTCCGGACCTCACGAGAACCGAAATTAACGCCACCCGGGCAGACGGCTCCGAGAGCCAGACCTGGGTGTTGCCCAATGAGGTGGTGGCTGCCATTGCGGAGAGTATTGGGCTGGCCGAGCGCCGCGACACGCCTGAGGTAACGCCTGAGGAGCTCGACGAGCTGCCTGGGTTCAGTCCCGCCGCCGGGGGCTGGCATTCTGATAGGGCCGGCGGGCTCTGGTGGGGGGATTGGCGGTTCTCGGTGACCGGGAATGTCGAGTGGGTGCCCCAGATCAGGATCGTGGAGTGCACCTGGTATTGGGACTGTTCCTCATAGCGAAGCGCAAAATGGCCGCCCGTCAGGGCGGCCAGTTTGGCGTCGCAGTTCACTGGCAGGTTCCTTACAATAACCGGCTCGCCCGAAGTAAAGGAAACGCCGTGACAGTTCACGAATCCGGCCTATCTCCGGAAATGATCCCTGATGCCACCGTTCACGTGGGCGAAGCCTTCGGCATCGACCAGGATTTTTCCGTTCCAGCCTTCAGTCAGCGGACCGACTACGTGCCAGTCCTCGACGAGGACTATCGATTCGACCATGACACTACGCTGGCCATTCTGGCGGGTTTCGCGCACAACCGACGCGTGATGATTCAGGGCTACCATGGAACGGGCAAATCGACCCATATCGAGCAGGTGGCCGCGCGCCTGAACTGGCCGTGCATCCGAGTGAACCTGGACAGTCATATCAGCCGGATCGATCTCGTGGGCAAAGACGCCATCGTCATCGAAGATGGCCAACAGATAACGGAGTTCAAGGAGGGCATTCTGCCGTGGGCCATCCAACACTCGGTGGCGCTGGTGTTCGACGAGTACGATGCCGGGCGGCCGGATGTGATGTTCGTGATTCAACGGGTACTTGAGGTGGAGGGCAAGCTGACTTTGCTCGATCAGAACAAGGTGATCGCGCCCCACCCTTACTTCCGGTTGTTTTCCACCACCAACACCATCGGTCTGGGTGACACCACCGGGCTGTATCACGGCACCCAGCAGATCAACCAGGGCCAGATGGACCGCTGGAGCATCGTGACCACGCTGAACTATCTGGATCACGAGGCGGAAGTAGACATCGTGCTGGGTAAGGCAAAGCACTACGCAGATGCCGACGACGGGCACGATGTGATTTCCAATATGGTCAGCGTTGCAGATCTCACCCGCAAAGGTTTCATCAATGGTGACGTGTCTGTGGTGATGTCGCCGCGCACGGTGCTGACCTGGGCGGAAAACTCGGAGATCTTCGGTGACGTTGGCTTTGCCTTTCGCGTCACCTTCCTGAACAAGTGCGACGAGTTGGAACGTCCCATCGTGGCGGAGTACTACCAGCGCTGCATGGGTGAAGATCTGGGTGATGCTACGCAGGGAATCACGCTCAAGAGCGCATAACGCCCCGGAAGGTCCATGAGTGAAGACGAGCACCCGTTAGAGCCGTTCAAGCGCGCGACGACGGCTACGATCCGCGCCATCGCCGAGGACGATGAGCTGGAGGTTACGTTCGGCCAGGGTCCACCCAACCTGCGGGGCAACCGTGTGCGGGTGCCGCTGCCCACGGTTGGGTGCGAGCAGGGCGAGGTGGATTCGGTTCGCGGTATGGGCGATGAGTTTGCGCTGCGTTTGCGCTATCACGACGATGCGTTGCACCGTAGCCGCTCGCCTCAGGCAGCCGGGCCGGCTCAGGAGATGTTCCAATGGATCGAAGACGCGCGTATCGCGTCCATCGGCTCCATGCGCATGCGTGGCGTAGCCCAGAACCTGGATGCCGCTCTGGAAGTGCAATGCCAGCAGGCGGCCTTCGATACCATCACGGCGGAGGCAGATGCGCCGCTGAGTGTGGCTGTGGGTTTGATCGTTCGGCAGCACCTTACCGGTCGTGAGCTGCCGCCTTCCGCGGAGAACGTGGTTCGCTTCTGGCGCGACTACGTGGAAGAGCAGGCCGGCGCCGATATCGAGGCGCTCAAAGACTGCATGCTCGATCAGGCGACGTTTGCGGACCGTTGCCGTGCGATCCTGGCCGATCTGGGCCTGGCTGCGGAGCTGGACGAGCCGCCCGAATACGACGAGAACCCGGATGAGGCGGAAGCCATGGACGAAGGGGCGGAATCCGACTCGGATGCCACCCCCGAAGACGTGGTCCTCGACGAGGATTCCATGGTGGACGAAAACGCCGAGGGCGAAGCCACCATGGTAGAGATGGACGCCGACATGGACATGGACGAACTCGGGGCGGAATCCGACCCCGATGAGGCGCCCATGCAGTTGCCGGACGAAGCCGGACGCATCCGGGTCGACGTTAACTACACCGCGTTTACCGAAGCCTTCGATGAGATCGTGCGCGCCGAAGAGTTGTGCGAACCCGATGAGATGCTGCGGCTGCGAGCGTTGCTGGATCAGCAGCTGGTGTCTTTGCAGCACGCCACCTCGAAGCTCGCCAACCGTTTGCAGCGCAAGCTGATGGCTAAGCAGAACCGTACCTGGGAGTTCGATCTGGACGAAGGCATTCTGGATTCGGCCAGGCTTGCCCAGGTGGTGGTCGATCCCATGAATCCGCTTGCCTACAAGCAGGAAAAGGAGATGCAGTTTCGCGACACGGTGGTGACCATGTTGATTGACAGCTCCGGCTCCATGCGTGGGCGGTCCATCACCATTGCCGCCATGTGCGCCGACATCCTGGGGCGCACCCTGGAACGCTGCTCGGTGCATGTGGAAGTGCTGGGATTCACTACCCGGGCATGGCGAGGGGGTCAGTCGAGAGAGCAGTGGATTGCCCAGGTAAAGCCCGGTAATCCTGGCCGGCTCAACGACCTGCGCCACATCATCTACAAGGCGGCGGACGATCCCTGGCAGCGCACGCGTCGCAACCTGGGTTTGATGATGCGTGAGGAACTCTTAAAGGAGAACATCGACGGTGAAGCGTTGATCTGGGCGCACAACCGAATCGTCACCCGCCATGAGGAACGCAAAGTGCTCATGGTGATTTCAGACGGTCTGCCGGTAGATAACTCGACCCTGCTGGTGAATCCCAGCAACTATCTTGAGCAGCACCTGAAGTACGCCATCGAGATGATCGAGAATCGCTCGCCCGTAGAACTGGTGGCCATCGGTATTGGTCACGATGTCACCCACCACTACGCGCGCGCTGTGACCATAACCGATGCGGAACAGCTTGGTGGCGCCATGACCGACCAGTTGGCCGACCTGTTCGAAACCCAGAACTAACCCGCAGCTAGCAATTGCTCGGCGAGCAGGTGTGCCTGTTCTTGCCAATCCTCACCGGCGGGGGCTGCTTCTACCTCTATTATTTTGCAAGGCAGTTCGGGTATTAGACGAGCGGTAGCGGCGGCGAAGGCATCCTGCACCGCGGCATGGGACACGCTGGCGGGCCATAGCTGGGGCGCACCCCGGGTGGCGAGCCGGGCGGTGGCCTGGCGCACTGGCAGCTTCACTTGTACCAGCAGATTGTCCTCACCAAGGATTGCGTCTAGCAGCCTGTTCGTGGCAATGGCCGGTCGCGCCGGCCTTAGCAGAGTGCGCCAGGCACTATGGGCAATGGCGTGTTGCACGATCCCTTCGCACAATACCGCGATGCCGAATTCGTGTGACCGGCTGCGAATCCATGGGTACAGGTAGGTGTTCTCGGCCATGCGCGTGGCCGAACGCACTAGATGGGGCACCGCCACTTCAGCGGGGCGCAGCAACCGCGGTGTGCTTATCAACGACTGGCCGAAAAGCCGCGCTTTGTAGAGTGCCGAAGCGGCTCGTCGGGCGGGTGTAAAGCGGTCACGCGGCACGTGGCTCCAGGACGCGATATAACTGGACACCGCGTGGTCCCGCAGCAGCGGCGTGATGCCGCGCTGTGCCAGGACACGCAGGGTGGCGTTCTCCAGGGTGGTCTTGCCGGCTCCGGGCAGGCCGAAGAATTCTACGATCATCGGCGCGGGGTGCGCCGCGCGCGTTCTGTTAGCACGGCCATGACGGCATCCAGTGTCGCGCCCACACGTTCCTGAAGGGATACGGACTCCTTGAACACCAGTAGTTGTTCGGCGCTGGAGGGCTGCACAGCAAACTGGCGAAAAGCCTGAATCTTGTTGCGTAGCGTTTCCGGGTCGTCGTCTGGACGTCGTTCGATGGCCGTGGCTTCGGCAACATCCAACAACACCAGGATATCCGGACAACGCAGACCATTTGGGTGCAGCGTGGGCCGCATGTCGTCACCGTAGGGATGAAACAACGGGTAGCGTTCGAACAACACCACCGACCCGGTGCGTGCTGCCTGCTCCGCCGCCTGCACGCGGCGCAATTTTTCACCACGCGTCAGTCGCCGGTCCGTGTTTGCGTACCAGCGCTCCAGACCGGCGACCCAGCCGTTCCAGCGCAGCAGCCGACAGGCTTTACGCAGCGCCAGATAAGGCACCAGGACCCCCTTCATGACGGTGCCCCGCAGCTTGCCGGGTTGCTTGAGATTGCCACCCAGGTAGTACTTTTCTACCCGCAACTGGCGGCTGAGGACCTTCCGCAGGGCCTCTGTGGTGGTGGTTTTGCCGCTTCCGTCTGGTCCGCATATTCCGATGCTGATTCCCTGGAAAGGCAACGTCTTTCCGAAACGGCCTGCACGCCGCAGGACGAAGCGCAGAGGCTCGGTGCCAGCGGTGGGCCGTATCCGCCACGTAGCGATGGCGCGGCGCAGCGCTTTGCGTTGCGCCATCCGAAGGCTTGCCAGGTCGTCATGCGCCTGCAGAACGAGATGGCCCGGAAGCGACTGTAGCTCGGGTTCTTCAAGTAATGACTGGATACGGTCTCGCCGGCAGCGTTGGCGTACCTGATCCAGTTCCCGTGTGTAGTTACGATAGACGGCCGCTGCGGAGCGCCTGCGTAAGGCGCCGGCGATGTCGAGCCAAGATATCTTCAGGACGATGCGCACCACCAACAGCACGAACTCCAGCTCGGCAGTGATTGTGGGTGGGTATCCGTGCTGAAGATGGCGCAGGTAAAGGTCCGTCAGCGGGGGGCGCAGTGTCTTGGTGAGCTTCTCACCTGAGGTGATAGCGGCGTGCAGGTGAACATGCAGGCACGCGCCGGATACGAATGCAATGTAGTCGAACAGTCCGGGAAAGGTTCGCCATGCTTCGGCGTCCACCGGGATCCATCCCTCGTCCGTCAGAATCTGGCGCGCCCTGTCCACGTCCTGCGCCGGCACGAGGATGTCGAAATCGGTTGTTCCGTCGATACCTTCCTGCCAGCGGTCGACGCTCTTCCAGATGCAGGCGCGAATACCTTGCTGGTCCCATTGCGCGAAGAGCGCGGCCACCAGCGTGTCGCCGTTGTCTGCATGGACGTTGGTGACGAGATCAGGCACCTGGCGCGAGCCCCCTGTTCAGAGCAGGTACGCCGTTCAGAATGCGCTGAATCCTTTGCTCCGGAGTGAACTCGGCCAGGTAAGCAGCGCGGGCGGCCTCGGCTAGACGAGCGCCCAATTTGTTATCGGCCAGCAGCCGGGAGATGGCCTCGGACCAGGCCCTGGGGTTGGATGCTTCTACGAGCAACGCGGTGCGGTCGTGCTCCAGCAGTTCTCGGTGTGCGATCAGGTCGGAGGCTACGATGGGCTTCGCAAAGCTCATGTACTGCGGAATTTTAAGCGGTGACATGTTCAGACCGTCTGGCGCGTGTGGTGCCGTGCGCAGCTGCAGAGGTGCCAGCACTACGTCGAAACAGCTCAGGAAATGCGGCATCTGCGAAGGGTTACGATGACCATAGAAGAAGATGTTGCGGTGCTGATTGTAGTCTTTCGCATAGTCGCGCCAATGAGCAACCTTGTCCGGTTCGCCGCCAACAATATGGAAGGCGGCATGTGGCGTCAGGCTGGCGGTCTGGCAGATGATGTCGGTGCCGCGAAGCCCGAAATCGTCCAGGTATCCGGTGTAGCCCACGTGTTGCGTAAACTGCTTACCCCGAAGGTTCGCATCGCGAAAGCGAGTCAGCTCATCGTCCGCAATAGCCTGCGGATGTTCGGCGCTCAGGCGCGCCACCTGAATGTCTTGATCTGGAAAGATGGGTTGCAGGTGGTGCTTCAGCGCGTTGGTAGTCACCACGACCCGCACTACATTCTTGCGACCCATGATCCAGCGAAACAACCTTCCCTCCAGCGTCGGTTGGCCGGCATGTCCCAAGTTGTGCATTTCGAAGACGAGGGGGAGGTGCTTTGGAACCGCAAGCAACTCGAGCAAGGTCAGTCGGCTGTAGATCAGATCCGGCTTGAAAGTTCGAAACAATCTATGTGACCTCAACGCCAGCGCAAGGCTTGGCAGGAACAGCCTGCGCCCAAAGCGGTTGTCCAGCCACCGGACGATTTTGAATAGGTGCACATCAAATGTGCCGCGCACGCCGTAGCTTTCGAATAAATCCGGGCTGGATGCCCCGGTGCCTTCGCGGCCGCTGAGCGCTACGCGGTGGCCGCTGTCGGCGAGAGCCTGGCACATACGCATGATGCTCAGCGTGTGGGTGGCGCCAGATGGGAAGATTGCTCGAGACAGGTACAGGACGTTCATGAGTTCTGGATTGCGTTCAGATATTTGTCTGCCAGGCCTTCCTGGACGCTGCCGAATTGGGCGACAAAAGCGTTGCGCCACCCGAAGTCAGGAACGCTGAAGCCCTGCTTAGCGTGGTCGAGTACCACGCTTGGCAGCATGTCTGCCACTGCCCACTTGAATCCGCCCTTGAGTTCGCCGCCGCGGTAGAGAAAGCGTTCCGGCAGCGTGAAGGCGAACTCCACAAGTTCGGTAGACAGCAGCGCTGGGCGGCATTCCAGAGAGATCGCCATGCTGGCTCGGTCGACCTTGGTGAGAATGTCGTCGGGCAGGTAGGTGTGGAAATCGATCCGCTGTGCGGCTTTGCGTGGGGACGCAGCGGGGTCGTATGCGGCCCGGTACGCCCAGAGCTCGTCGTAGTCCGCGGGCACCTCAAGACGCTGTTTCCAATCTCGCAGCCGAGGGTGTGTGATGCTGCCGCGGATGCGCGCGTACGACCACAGCGGGTCTTTGCTTAGCAGCAAGGTGAGCTGGTCTGAACGCGGGAGTGCGCTCGGAAGGTTGATTCCTCGCGAAGTGCCGGGCATAAGCCGCTGCCTGCGTCGGAGATCGTCGTAGCGCTCGTACCAGCGATAGCCTCCGAATAGCTCGTCGCCGCCGTCACCGCTCAACGCTACCGTTACCGACCGGCGCGCAAACGCGCAGACGCGGAAGGTGGGTATGGCCGAGGTGTCGCCGAACGGTTCGTCGAACCAGGCATCCATGCGCTCTACCAGGCTATCCATCTCGTCGCGCTCGAAATACTGCGTGTGGTGGGCGGTGCCCGCTCGCTCGGCCATCGCCGTCGCGAAGGGGGTTTCGTCACGGGCTTGCTCGCGGAAACCGATGGAAAAACTCTGCATGTTGGGGGCGCACCGGGTGGCCACGGCGGCGATGGCCGAGGAGTCGATGCCACCGCTGAGCAGCAGGCCCAGAGGGACGTCACTCACCAGCTGATCGCGGATGGAAGCGTCCAGTAGCTCTCGCAGCCGCTCTTTCAAGACGGTGTCGCCGGGGTCGGTTTCGGCTTCCGGGAGCCGCCAATAGGGGCGTGTGTCAAGCTGACCGGTCTGGGTTCGGTACTCAAGTATGTGCGCGGCAGGCAGTTTGCGTAGCGCCTTATAGGCGGTCTTGGGGGCGGGAATGTAGCGATAGACGAGGAAGTCGATGATGGCTTCAGGGTCCAGATTCAGATCGGCTTGTTCCACGTAAGCCTTGATGGCCTTCGGTTCGGATGCCCAGGCGAAGCATCCGCGGGAGTGAAAGTAAAAGAGCGGCTTGATACCGACCCGGTCGCGAAAGGCGAACAAGGTGCGCTGATTGTTATCGTAGATTACGGCGGCGTACATGCCTTCCAGCCGTTCGGTCAGCCCGTCCACGCCCCAATGTCGGTAGCCGTGCAGCACTACCTCGGAATCAGAGGCGGAGCGAAAAGCGAACCCCGCTTGCTGCAGCTCGGCCTTGAGCGCGCGGAAGTTGTAGATCTCGCCGTTGACCGTAACCGCGACTCCGTCCGCCGTCATGGGTTGGCGGCCTGCGCTGGAGGTGTCCAGAATCGACAGGCGCCGATGACCCATGTAGACACCGGGCTGGCGCCAGTCGCCGGCCTGGTCGGGGCCGCGATGGACCAGGGTGTCGCGCGCCAACCGTGCCCGGGCAGTGTCGATGCCTGCGGGCGTTGGATCAATAATTCCAAAGAGGCCGCACAAACTAGTCGCTCACCCTGCCTGAGGCTTCATGATCAGACCTTGGCTGGTGGTCAGGTGCACCACGTGCGTGCCAAGCGCTGCGGCGACTTCATCGATGGCGCGTTTCGCGCGGGGACGTGCCTCCGATTGGTGGTCCTCGCAAACGACCATCGTGCCGGTGTGCAATCGAGGATGGAAGAAATCCATGGCCGCACGCGCCGGCTCGTAGAGGTCAACGTCGATGTGAACCATGCAGAACCGCTCGCTTTGTATCTGGATTGGGGGTCTCCAACTAGTGCGGTAAAGGTCGACTTAAGTATGGGATGCATGAAGGTGAACTACGCTAGCAAAGCGCGGGCGTTGAGTTGCCGTCCTACTGTCGCCAGCATCGCGAGCGCCCACACGATGTGGAAGCTGACCAGTGCGTATCCTGCGCCGATCAGTCCGAAGTCGGCGACCAGAGCTGCGAGCAGGGCGATGTAAAAAATCGTTGTAACGAAGTGAATGGCTAAAGCCAGCTGTGGCTTACGCAGCGCCATGATGGCTGGAGACAATGGTAATGCCAATGCCCACACGAACATGCCGGCCATACACCAGGTCGTGACGGCGTATGCCGCCACGAACTCGGTGCCAAATGCCAGGTGGAGGATCTGATCACCCAGGGCGACGAAGGTGATCAGCGCTGCCCCCGTCAACGTGCCGAGCATCATTGATGCTTGCCTCATGAAGCCGACGATCTCCATGGTACGGCTATTGGTAATCATGCGTGCAAGCTCCGGATAGATGGTCTGATAGAACGGCCCGGTGATCTTGCCCAGCGCGCTGGTGAGCGTGCGGGCAATTCTATAGAGGCCCACGGCGGCAACGTCCAGCAGGGCGTTGACCACGAAAATATCAGCATCGCGTACTACCCGCACCATACTGTCCGCGTTGGTGGATACTACGAAGCGCCAGATTCCCGGACACTTGTCGGGCAGCTCTCGAATAGGGTGCGGCGTGGCGGTGAGGATCTGTTCCCGCTTCGCCGCGCGTATCGCATAGGCAAAAAAAGCAAGCTGCCCGATGATGTTGTTGGCAGCCGTGGTCGTCAGATAGACGATCAAACGCGTTTCGCCCAGAGCCCACAGCACGCTGACGGTGACCAGCTGCAGAGCAGTTCCCAGGTTGTCGAAAATGGCCTGGGGAACGAATCGGTCGTGAATGCGAAACAGGGCCGTTGGAGCGCTGGTCCAGTTGAACATCAGGATGGCGCCGGCCACTGCCACGCCGGGGAGGGCGAGCTCTCCTAACCCGAACCACGCTGGAACCAGCAGTGCAGCGCAAAGCGCGATGGCATATCCCACCACGCCGCTGGCTATATCCAGCAGCCAGCCGAAGCGCAGCAGGCCGTGCAGCAACGGCTTGTCGTCTTGTGCGAGCGCCTCGGTGCCATACTGGATGAGCCCTTTCCATGCCTGAAAGCTGGTCAGGCGACCGACGAGCGCCACGAAAGCACCGAACAGCGCGTAGACACCGAACTGCTCTATGGGCAGCGCCCTGGTCAGGACTGCCAAGTACAGCAGGCCGATAATTCCGTTGCTGACGTTGCCGCTGAACACGATGCCCACATTGCGGAGCAGCTTCGCAAGGCGAGGGTAGCCACCGCTTCCTTGTGGCTGGGGGGTGGTTGTCTGCGTCACGCCAGCATTGTCCTATGCAGGGCTGTCCAGGCCGCCCGCAGTATATCAGTGCACCCTCTTGCCCGGCGGGACAGAAGCGAGCTGACTTCACGTTTCGCGAATGCGACCGCGGCATAATGCAATCTTTGGCGGATGTGCGCCGGAGATTCTCATAGGCTAGATAGCCGACGCCACCACCGCACGGGTGAGATCGGGTGGCGTCATGCTTACGCATTGCTGCCTGCTTCTGCAGTTGTGTGACACGTTCCGTGCCGGAGAACTGTCGGTGGTGACCACTACCCACGAATTTCGGCAGCGGCCCCGGTGCTATGAACTGCTGGCCGATGCTTTGATATGATGATTTCTTGAAGTTGGAGAATACCTTTGGATTTTTCCTTTTCCGACAGTGATCGGCAATTTCAGCAGGAAGTACGGACCTGGCTGGAAGAAGCATGGCCGCAATACATGCGTGACAAGAAAGCGCACAGTGCTATGGGAAGGCTCTCGAAGCAGGATCAGGTGGAGTGGCAAGGGCGGCTGGCTGAGAAAGGCTGGGCGGCGCCTAACTGGCCGGTGGAGCATGGCGGGGCCGGATTCACGGCTACTCAGAACTACATCTTTGATCTGGAGACCGCCAGGGTGGGAGCCCCCGGCACGGTCCCGTTCGGCATAACCATGGTTGCGCCGGTGATCATGAAGTTTGGAACCCAGAGGCAGAAAGAAAAGTACCTTCCGGATATTCTCGCCAGCAACGTCTGGTGGTGCCAGGGGTACTCCGAGCCTGGCTCTGGATCCGACTTGGCGTCACTGTCGTGCAAGGCCGAGGACATGGGCGATCACTACCTGGTGAATGGCACCAAAACATGGACCACCATGGCCCAGTATGCAGACATGATGTTCTGCCTCGTGCGCACCAGCGTGGAAGACCGCCCCCAGAAAGGTATCAGCTTTCTGCTCATAGACATGACAACTCCTGGTGTGAGCGTGTCGCCCATTGTCACTCTGGATGTGCCTGCGGAGGGTTTTCAGGAGATCAACTCGGTCTACTTCGAAGACGTTAAGGTGCCCAAAGAGAATCTGGTGGGCGAGCAGGGCGATGGCTGGACCTGCGCGAAATACCTTCTGGAATTCGAACGTGGTAACGCCTACTCGCCGGCTCTGAAGCATGCGCTGGGCAACATCCGCACGATGATGGTTGCGGAGGGTGACGGAGCGGGAGGCACCCTGACCGATGACCTGGATCTGAAGGCTCGGGCCGACGATCTGGAGGTGCAGATACTGGCAATGGAGTTCACCGAGCTGCGCATTCTGGGTGCGTTGGCGGCGGGACAGAATGTGGGTCCGGAGTCGTCCATTCTGAAAACGCGGGGCACCGAGCTGCAGCAGGCCGTGGCGGCACTTGCCCTCGACGTGGTGGGTGGCTACGGGCTTGCGTTGGACACCTCGGCGCCGGTGGAGGGCGACAATGTCACGCCGGTGGGCCCTGATTACGCCAACGGCGTTGCTCAGCACTACTTCAACGTGCGCAAGGTGAGCATCTACGCCGGTAGTAACGAGATTCAGCGCAACATCATGGCCAAGCTGGTCCTGGGGCTATAGCCGGTGTCGGTGGGGTGGCGATTGCCGCCCCTTGCAGCGGGCTCTCTCGGGGCTTCGCGGTTGCGTCAGGCAGACGGCCGAAGGCGTAGTACTGCCCTGGCCGTGCGGGCGGCCAACGCCAACAAGGGCCGCAACGGGGCGGGAAACGCGCGCCGCACTCTCTTTCTCCAGTTAATGGGTTTCGGCTTGGTGACGATCACGTTCTCTACGAAAAAGTCGTCAGCGATCCGATCCCGCGCCATGTATGGTGGGTGCTGCAGCGGGAATTCCATGGCTTCCAGCGCTAGATTCGCGATAGCGGAGGATCCATGCAGATGCGTGCCGTCGGGGCCATGGCCGATATTGGTCAGTAGCGAGGCGTTTGGTAGTACGGTCAGACCCGATTGGGCCCAGCAGGCAAACGTCCACTGGTAGTCCCAGAAATCAATCTCACCGGGTGTGTCGTGCGCCCGATCGAACTGGGTCGACCAATATCGTTCTCCTTCCGGGTGATTCACAATGGCGTGTAACCAATCCGTGTCGCGCAGGAGCGGCCACGCAGCGATGCCGAAGTCGAAGTGGCGCCATGCCCGGCGCCACGTTGCAAACCCACCAAGACAGATGTTGTGGAACGAATAGAAGTAGCTGAAGGGTCCTCGGCGTTGACCGAATTGCAGGTTCTGGCCACTGATTTGCATGACTCGCTCGTCGCTCTCAAACCGCTCCAATAGCTCGTCGCAGAACTTAAAGAAGGTCGGGTGAGGTACGCAGTCGTCTTCCAGAATGATGGCTCGGTCGACGTGTTCGAAAACCCAGTTGATACCCGTAGCGGGGCGAGCGCCGCATCCCAGATTGGTGTCTGAAAAGTTGGTGTGTACTTCACATGGCCAGTCAACGTGTTCCACCACTTGGCGTGCGGCGGCGCATTTCTCTTGATCGTCCGGATGGTCTTCGCGTGGCCCGTCAGCGATCAGGAACAGCTGTCTCGGCTTCGCGCGGGCGATCTCGGAGAACACCCGGTGAGTCAGGTCGGCCCGATTGAACAATATTAGGGCTACCGGCGTGTCCATGGCTGCTCTCGTGTTCCGGTTCGGCTAGCACTAGCCCGATATTCTACGGTTGTTGGCAACAGAATGTTGTGACGTGTTGATAGTAGTTGGCCATCCCGATTCTGGCCACCGAGTGGCCTGGAATCCACCATTTCAAGGGCCCTAGCATGGTGATGCCAAGCAGATACCCTTCAGTATTGCCAGTTGGCAAGGGGTCCCTGCTAGAATCAGCCCAGCAAATTCGATTCCGATACAGCACGGGGGTACGCCATGGAGGCGAAGCAGAACTGGGAAAAAGAATCCATCTATCCGTTCGAAGAGGAGCGCAAGCGGCTCATGCTCGAAAATGCCAGCGAGTGCACCTTTAACTGGGTGACCAAGGAAGGCTGGCCTGTGGGCGTGATCATGTCGTATCTATGGCACGACGGATGCATCTGGGTCACGGCCGCACGTCACCGTCACCGCATCTCCGCAATTCGCCGCGACCCGCGCGTATCCGTGGTGATCAGCGGCGCCTGCCATCCCGATGCGCCGTTCGGCTCTATCACCATCAAGGGCCGGGCCATCGTTCACGAGGACCGGGCCACCAAAGATTGGTTTTATCCGGCGTTTACCACCAAAGGTCAGGCAGACGAGGGCGCGGCAGAGGCATTTCGCAAGCAACTCGACTCCCCTCTGCGCGTCGTCGTTCAGGTCATCCCGGAAAAGTGGATCGAGTGGGATGGAACCAAGGTGGGCCTGCATGCCATGGGGCAACTGCCTGACGACCAGAAGGGCCCGGAGCTAAGCTCTGACGCCGAGCGTTGGGCGAAGGAGTCCGAAAAGGAGAGCTAGCCTGGTTGGGTGTGATGTGGCCCTAACCTCGATGAGCCATGGCGGGGAGCTGCGCGACGGATGGCAGCTCGCCCCTGGCTTGGCTGTTCACGACTGGCTCTGCGCTAGGTAGTGCTATCCCACTACGAAGTTCAGCAACCGCCCTGGCACGAAGATCACCCGTCGGACTTCCACTCCCTCTAGGTGCCGGGCAACGTTGTCTTCGGCGCGCGCCATGGCTTCGGCCTGGTCTTGCGACATGTCCGGCGCGCCCGAGATCTTGCCGCGCAGCTTGCCGTTCACCTGCACTCCCAGCTCGACCACGTCGTCGGACGCCTTGGCTTCGTCGAAATCCGGCCAGTTGCGCTGGCTGAAGATGCTCTCGTCGTGCCCCAGGTGCTGCCATAGCTCTTCGGCCAGGTGGGGTGCGAACGGGGCCACCATCACCACCACGGGTTCGATCTCTTCGGTGCTGACCGCTCGCCCGCCGGCACGCACCGTGTTGAGGTATTCCATGAGGGCCGCAATCGCGGTGTTGTAGCCGAGCTCGGGAATCTGTTGGGTGGCCTGCTTGATGGTCTTGTGCAGCTTGCGTTCCACCGCGTCATCGATCCCGCCTCCCGGCTGCGCATTGCCTACCGTGTCCCAAAGCCGGGTGAGGAAACCGTAGGGCCCTTGAATGCCTTCGTCGCGATAATCGCCACCTTCTTCGAAGGGACCCATGAACATGAGGTACGTGCGGAATGTGTCCGCCCCGTACTGCTCAATAATGCTGTCCGGCGTGATCACGTTGCCCCGGCTTTTGGACATCTTGGCGCCGTTGCGGGTAATCAGGCCGTGGGCACGGAATCGCTGGAAAGGTTCCTCGAACAGGATGTGGCCCAGATCCTTCAACGCCATGGTGACGAAGCGCGAGTACAGCAGGTGTAGAACGGCATGTTCCTGGCCGCCGATGTAGCTGTTTACGGGCAGCCAATGGGTGGTGAGCTGCGAATCCATGGGTTCTTCGGCGCTATCCGTGGAGGGGTAGCGCAGGAAGTACCAGGAGGAGTCGAGAAATGTATCCGACACGTCGGTCTCGCGGCGCGCGGCTTTCCCGCAGCTTGGGCAGTCCGTCTGGTACCAGCTTTCCACCCGGGCTAGTGGACTCACACCGGAATCGTCGGGTTTGAAGTCCTCGATTCTCGGCAGCACCACGGGCAGTTCGCTCTCCGGCACGGCCACGGCGCCGCAGTTGTCGCAGTGCACGATGGGAATCGGTGGGCCCCAGTAGCGCTGTCGGGAGATGCACCAGTCACGCAGCCGGTAGTTGATCTTGAGTTCTCCCAGACCCCGCTCAGCCAGCCATTCGGTGATGGTTCGCTTGGCCTCGCTTGCGTCCGTGCCGTCGAAGCTGGCGGAGTTCACCAGACGGCCATCGCCCACGTAGACCTCGGGCAGCGGCGTTGTGGCGTCGTCGCCGTCACCGGCGATCACTCGACGGATCTCTATCCCCATGGCGCTGGCAAACTCAAAGTCGCGCTCGTCGTGGGCGGGAACCGCCATGATGGCGCCTGTCCCGTATTCCATGAGCACGTAGTCGGCGATCCAGACGGGGATGGCTTCGCCTGTGGCGCCGTTACGGCAGTAACCGCCGGTGAAGACGCCGGTTTTTTCCTTGTCGATTTTTTGGCGGCTCACCAGGTCTGTTTTGGCTGCTTGCTCCCGATACGCCCCTACGGCTGAGCGCTGTGCGTCTGAGGTAAAGCCGTCCACCAATGGGTGCTCGGGAGACAGGACCATGAACGTCGCCCCAAACACAGTGTCCGGCCGCGTGGTGAACACTTCCACCACGGCCTCGGCTGCTGCTGCGGTTACCTGCTCGGTGGCAACGGCAGTCGGCGGGGCGTCGGCAGGCCCGATGACGGGAAAGCGCAACGTGGCGCCCTCGCTGCGGCCGATCCAGTTGTGCTGTGCTTTCTTGGTGCTCTCCGACCAGTCTATGTGCGCCAGGTTGTCGAGCAGTCGCTGGGCGTACTCGGTGATCTTGAAGAACCACTGAGCGATATTGCGTTGTTCTACCGCGCTGTCGCAGCGTTCGCACAAACCCTGGATCACCTGCTCGTTGGCGAGAACCGTCATGCACGACGGGCACCAGTTGACGGGTGCGGCCTTGCGTTCGGCCAGGCCGGCGTTGAACAGCTGCAGAAATACCCACTGGGTCCACTTGTAGTAGTCGGGGTCTGTGGTGTCCACCGTGTGATTCCAGTCGTACATGCCACCGATGGCGCGCAGCTGGCGGGTGAAGTTGGCTACGTTGCTGGGAATGAGGTCCATCGGATGCACGCCCTGCTTCAGGGCGAAGTTCTCCGAATGGATGCCAAAGGCATCGAAGCCGATGGGCTCGAACACATCGTATCCCATCAACTGGTGGAACCTGCCGTGCACGTCCGCACCGGTGAAGGCGTACATATTGCCCACGTGCAGCCCCTCCGCGGACGGATAGGGGAACATCATCAGGTTGTAATAGGGGTGCTCGGCGGTACGCAGCTGATCCGCCGTGCGCACGTTGGTGTCACGCGTATCCCACTCGCGGCGCCATTTTTCCTCGATGGCGGCGGGGTCGTAGCTATTTGGCTGGTCACCCATGACTAATGGGTACTCCCATGTTGGGTGAGCGTTACCCGATGACTTCGAGCCGTTGAATGTCGGGTGCGCCGGCCATCAGTCCGCGGAAGCTTGCCCCGGACGCCTTGAGATGTTCGGTTTCACCGTGGGCTTCTACGTCTTCTTCGGTATCGTAGAGTTCCAGCATCAGGTAGTTGCCGCCGGCGTCCTTGCACAGCGTGTAAAGCTGGTTGCCGGGCTCGTTGGCGCGCACCTGGGCGGCCAGATTCAGCATGGCGGTTTCGAATTCGGCTTCTTTGCCTTCGGCTACGTTAAGCTTGGCAATTACTGCGATCATCATCAGTCCCCGTCGGAAAGGGCGCGAGGATAGCAAGGGGCCGGACGGATGCACAGACGACGACTGCTGGAAATGTTGCGAGACTATGCGCGCCGGCACCCGGCGGAGGTGCTCACGACAGACCGGTTTATCGATTTCGTCGAGCGCTACGAGCGCTGTTTCGAGAGTGATTGCTGGGCCGGACACGTTACCGGATCCGCCTGGCTGGTTAGTCCGGACGGCGCAGATGTGCTCCTGACCCACCACAAAAAGCTCGATCGTTGGTTGCAGCTCGGCGGCCACAGCGACGGCGAGACCAACACGTTGCGGGTGGCCGTCAAGGAAGCCGAGGAGGAATCGGGGCTCTTGGTCAGGCCGTTAAGCGAGCAGGTGTTCGACCTGGACGTGCACGAGATTCCGGCCCGAGGCGCTGCCCCGGCGCATTTGCATTTCGACGTGCGTTTCGCGCTGCAGAGTTCGTCGGGTAGAGACTTCAGCGTCAGTGGCGAATCTCATGCCCTGGCTTGGGCCCCGGCGCATGACCTTTCAGCCTACACCGACGAGGAGTCGGTGCTGCGGATGTCACGTAAGTGGTTGAAATATAAGGACTTTTGGTGATTGGCAAATAGAAGCGGGCTAATATAGGTGGCAGGCTACCTCGCGGTTTGTGTCAGCCAGGGGAATCAACTCCGGCGTCTGGTGCCGGCATTGTTCCATAGCCTTGGGGCAGCGATTGGCGAAGCGGCACCCTTCGGGCACGTTCACCGGCGAAGGGATTTCGCCGGCGATGGTGGTGGAAGCCCGGTTTCGCTCGCTTTTCGGATCCGGCTCTGGGTTGGAGCCGACGAGTATCTCCGTATAGGGGTGCTTCGGCTCGAAGAACACCTCGTTGGCGGGGCCGATCTCCACCAGCGCCCCCAGGTACATCACGGCCATGCGGTCGCTCACGTAGCGCACCATGGACAGGTCGTGGGCGATGAACAGCAGGGTGAGCCCCATGGAGTCCTTCAGTTCGCCCAGCAGGTTGATCACCTGTGCCTGCACCGATACGTCCAACGCCGATATGGGTTCGTCGCACACCACAAACTCGGGTTCCATGATCAACGCTCGCGCGATGCCGATGCGCTGGCGCTGACCGCCTGAGAATTCGTGGGGATAGCGGGACATGTGATCGGGTTCCAGCCCCACCCGCTTGAGCCACCCCGCCACCTGCTCGCGAACCTGTTGTGCGCTCAGATCCGAGTGCAGCCGCAGACCCTCGCCAATGACCTCGCCCACCGTCATGCGTGGGTTTAGCGAGGAGTAGGGGTCCTGGAAGATCATCTGCATTTTCTTTGCGTGAACCTGAAAATCTGCCGGCCGGTAAGCCTGAGGCAGCAACTCGCCGCGAAATCGCACGGAACCCGCTGTCTTGTCGTGCAGACCGACGACGGTCTTCCCGTACGTGGATTTTCCCGATCCGCTCTCGCCCACCAGCCCCACGATTTCCTGCTCGGCAATGGCAAGGCTCACGCCGTCTACGGCGTGGACCACCTGCCGGCGGCCAAGGTCGAAATGCTTGGTGAGGTGGTCCGTCTCGAGTAGGGGGGGCGTGTCGCTCACGAAGACGCCTCCCGGTAGTGCAACTCGGTCACCGACCCGGGAGCGGCCTCGTGATGCTGCCAGCATCGGGCGAAATGATTGGACGCCATGAGGTAGGGGCCCGGGTCTCGCTCCTTGCACACAGCCATGGCGTACGGACAACGTGGCCCGTATGCGCATCCCGGGGGCGGATGAAACAGATCTGGCGGGCTGCCGTCGATGGGTTTCAGCTCATGTTGCAGTGCGGGGTCGTTGCTGGGCATGGCCGCGCGCAGACCCAGCGTGTAAGGGTGCGAGGAGCGGTAGAAAATATCGTCTACAGCGCCGTGCTCAACGATCTGGCCCGCGTACATCACAGCCACCTCGTCAGCCATCCGTGCGACCACGCCAAGATCGTGGGTGATGAGCACGATGGCCATACCGGTTTCCTGCTGGAGGTCGGTCATGAGATCGAGAATCTGAGCCTGGATGGTGACATCCAACGCGGTGGTGGGTTCATCGGCTATGAGAATGGCCGGCTCGCAGGCGATGGCCATGGCAATCATCGCGCGCTGCAGCATGCCACCGGAGAACTCGAACGGATACTGCCTGGCGCGTTTTTCGGCTTCGGGAATGCGTGACAGATCGAGCAGCTCCACGGCCCGTTTGAGTGCTTGTTGCTTGGTGTGCCCTCGGTGTACTTCCAGCGTCTCGGCAATCTGAGACCCGATGGTCATAGTGGGATTCAGAGAGGTCATGGGGTCCTGAAAGATCATGCCGATCTGCCCGCCGCGAATGTCTTCCCCGTCGATTTCCTTCTGGCCGATGATATCCCGGCCGCGCAAGCGCGCTGTTCCCGACCTGATCCGGCCTGGCGGCATGGGAATGAGCCCCATGATGCTCTGCACCGTCACTGATTTCCCGCAGCCCGATTCGCCGACGATTGCCAGGGTTTCTCCCTCATCCAGCGCGAAGCTTACGCCGCGCACTGCCTGAACCACGCCGCCGTAGGTGTCGAATTCGACGTGGAGGTTCTCCACTTCCAGTAATTTGCCAGCCTGGTCGTTCAATCCATGGACCTCATGCGTGCATCCAGCGCGTCGCGCAGCCCGTCGCCCAGCAGGTTGAATGCCAGCACGGTGATGCTGATGAACAGCGCGGGAAAGATCAGTTCGTGGGGAGTGGTGAGCATGGTCTTGATGCCTTCGTTGCACATGCTGCCCCACGAGGGCGTGGGTGGTACCACGCCCATGCCGATGAACGAGAGAAAGGCCTCCGTAAAGATGGCGCTGGGCACGGCGAAGGTGAGGGTGACCAGGATGACGCCCAGGGTGTTGGGAATCATGTGCCGCAGGATCAGGTAGTTGGTCTTGGCACCCAGCAGGCGCGAGGCGCCGATGTAGCCTTCTTCCCGGATCTGCAGGATCTGCCCGCGCACCAGTCGTGCGGTTCCCGGCCACGACAGCAGCACCATGGCGAGCAGCATGGGCAGAATGCCGCTCTCACCGGCACCTACGTCGAACAGAATCTTGAACAGGATCATGAACAGCAGAAACGGCAGCGCCACCACGAAATCTGCGAAGCGCATGAGCAGCTGATCGGCGTTGCCGGCCAGGAATCCCGCCGCGCTGCCGTAGATGACGCCAAACAGCATGAAGATTACCGGGGCGCAGATACCGATGAACAAGGATACCCGGGCCCCGTGCATCAGTCGCGCCAGCATGTCGCGGCCGAGATTGTCGGTGCCCAGTGGATGCAGGCCCAGTGTCACCTTGTCGCCCACGGACAGCGCATCGGGACTGTCTGCCAGGCCGCGCACCACGGCGTCATCCGCGGTAATCACGCGCTTTACTTCCGCTTCCAGAGTTTCGTGACCGATGCGATCACCGAAGGCATCCAGGCTCACCACGGTGTAGTAGTAACGCCGTGGTGCGAGGTCCAGCAGGTCCTCGAAATAGGTGTGATTGGGGGAGAACGTCTCGCCCAGGGGCAGCCCGAAGGCATTCTCCGGCCCGATGGGGAAGATGTTGCGGTAGATGAGATAGCCTGCCGCGTGAGGGTCCGGGTCCCACACCAGCCGTACGGTCTGATTGGTGGCGGGTGCTGCCAGCCGCAGCCCATGGCCGTCGCCGTTCTGCAGGCTGGGGTCCCAGGCGCTGTAAGGCTCTACGACGGTGGCGCTGCGGTCCGCGCCGGGTGGCTTGCTGATCTGATCCACGTCCTGGGCGGCGGGGTCTACGTCCCACACCAGGGGCCCCAGAAGCGTGAAGGCGGCCAGGCCCATCACGATGTACAAGGAGATCAGCGCGCGGCGATTGGCCTTCAGACGGATCCAGGCGTCCTGCCAATACGATAGAGAGGGGCGCGACAGTGTCTGGGCGGCATGAGTGGCCGGCGCCGGGCGGAAGTCTTCGGGTGTGAGAGTGGCTTCGCTCACGGCTACTCCAGTCGCACCCGGGGGTCTACCCAGGCGTACAGCAGGTCTACCACGATCACCATGAACACCAGAAAGGCGCCGTAGAATACGGTGGTTCCCATGATCACCGTGTAGTCGGATTGCTGCACGGCCTGAACGAAGTAGCGCCCCAGACCGGGGATGGCGAACACGGATTCAACCACGAAGCCGCCGGTGGTGATGGCGGCGATGGACGGCCCCAGCACGGTGATCACGGGCAGGATCGCATTGCGCAGCTGATGGTTGGTGAAGATTCGTGACGGCGGGAGTCCCTTGGATTTGGCCGTACGAACGAAGTCGGAATTGACGATCTCCAGCATGGATGAGCGCATCAGGCGTGTGAGGTAAGCCATGGTGCCCAGCCCCAGCACCATGGACGGCACCAGCATATGAGCGATGGTGCCCCAGCCCACCGCGGGCAGCAGCGATGTTCCGAAGAAATTGTTGGCGTTGACGATTCCCAATTGCCCCAGTGCGGCCACCACGAAGCTGGGTACGGAAATGCCCAGGATCACCAGAAACATGATGATCACGTCTGGTAATCGGTTTCGATACAGCGCAGTGAGCGCGCCCCACAGCACACCGCCGAGCCCGGCGAACACAATGGCAAGAATCCCCAATGTGGCGGATACGGGGAAGTGTTCGTAGATGATGTCGTTCACGTAGCGATTCTGCTGGGCGAACGAGATCCCGAAGTCTCCGCGCAAGAAGTTGGCCAGGTAGATCAGATACTGCTCGTGCACTGGCTTGTCGAGACCGTACTTGGCCTCCAGGTTGGCGCGGATCTCCGGAGACACGGCCTTGGCGTCCGCCAGTGGGTCGCCGGGCACGTTGTGCATCACGAAAAACGTGGCGGTTGCGATGAACCAGACCGTGATCACTCCCTGAATGAGCCGCTTGAAGGTGTATTTCCACATGGCTCGTGATCAGGGCTCGTCGATGTAGGCGTAGGTGTAGTCCGGATCCAGCCCCACGGCTCGTCGCACCATCCCTTTCATGGCCGGGTTTACCACGAAGGTGGAGCCGCGCTCGTAGTTGGGAAGCACGGCGGCATCCTCTATGAGGATGCGCTGAATCTCGCCGAACGCGTCCATGCGGGTTTTCGGGTCCAGAGATGTCTTGGCAATTTCCACGTTCGCATCCAACTCGGCATTGGCGTACATGCCGCGGTTGTTGGGGTTCCAGCTTGCGAACAGATCGCCGAACGTGAGCGGATCGTCGTAATCCGGACCCCAGCCGGCCATGACCATATCGAAGTCGCCGGAGGTCATCTTGGCCAGGCGCTGCTTGAAGATCTGCTTGTCGATCCTGACGTCCAGGCCCAGGTTCTTGCGCAGCACCTGCTGGAAGTACTCGGACTGCAGGCTGGAGAGCGGGTTGTCGCCGGTGAGCAGCACCAGGGCAGGGATTTCGCCCAGCTCCCGTTTGGCCTGGGCGAGATGTTCCCGCGCGGCGTCCAGATCCATCGTGGGTGCGGGCGCGGGATACTCCTGGCGGAAAAAACCGTTCACGCCCTTCAGCCAGACGGGGAAGATGGACTCTCCCGGCAGATAGCCGGGCAGCTTGGTGACCTTATACACCAGCTCGGCCGGGTCCGTTGCCAGCTGGATGGCCTTGCGCAGGTGCAGATTTTTCGTTGCACGATCGTCGCGAAAATTGAACTCTACGAAGAACACGGAGCCGTCCATAAAGCGCTGAATCTGCCACCGGCGCTCCATTGCTTCGTACAGGTTTTCGGCCGCGAGCCCCGTCTGCGCGATTTTGTTGTCCTTGAACAGGTTCAGTGCTGCGTTGGGATCGGTGGTTATGTACGGGAAGTCCAGCACGTTGATCTGGATCTGCTCGTGATTCCAGTATTGTGGGTTCTTCTCCAGGCGCAGGTGTGCGCCGTGCACCCATCGCGTGAGCATGAATGCGCCGTTGTACAGCAGCGTGTCCGACTCTGCGCCGTAGCGCGGGTTGGTCTGCTGGTAGAAGTCTTCGCGGATGGGATAGTAGGTAGGGAACGCCACCAGTTTGTCGAAATAGGCGATCGGTCGCTCCAGCTCCACGCGTAGCGTGTGATCGCCTGAGGCTTCTACGCCCAGGGCGTCCACCGGCAGCTCGCCCCGAGTGATGGCCTCGGCGTTCTTGATGGGGTGCAGAATGAACGCATACTGAGAGGCGTTTTCCGGATCCAGGGCCAGGCGCCAGGCAAATACGAAGTCGTGCGCGGTCACCGGCTGGCCATCGCTCCACAGCGCGTCTTTGCGCAGCCAGAAGGTGGCGCCGTTGCCGTCGATGTGCCAGCGCTCGGCCACCCCAGGCGCCAGCTCGCTGTTCTGGTCGTAGCGTAAGAGACCCTCCATGACGTGACCCAGCACCATGCCGCTGAGCATATCCGTGGCCAGAGAGCTGTTGAGCTGGGGCGGCTCTGTGCTCATGTGCAGCGTGATGGTCTTGGTGACGGGGTCAACGGCGACGTTTGCTCCGGCGGATGCCCCTGTGAGGCTCGATGCCCAGCCCAGCAGCACCATGAGCAGGGTGATGCCCGCAATGCCGGCCAGCGCCAAAATCAGCAGCTGCCGTCCGGCGAAACGATCGAAAGTCTGATCCGGTGTGCGTGCTGAACTCATTGATTAGGGCTTAGGCGTACTCCGCGCGAGCTATCGCACCGTATTCAACAGATTGCCGACGATGCGCTCCAGGTGCATGAGCGAGTTGCACTCCTCCACCTGGTGGGTGTAGGCGGTATATTTGCGCATTTCCGAGTCCCCTGCACCCCAAGAGTTTCTGGGTTCGGGGTTCAAGAAGATGAGGCGTTTACAGCGGTCGTACATCTCCTTGAGGATGTCGGTGCGTGGATCGCCATAGTTGTTGCGGGCATCGCCCAGGATGATGATGGTCGTCCGCTGGTCCACGTCGTCCAGGCACAGCTTCCGAAAATCCTGAAACGCCTGCCCGTAGTCGGTGGAACCCCCGCTGTAGTCCCGTAACGTTTTCGAGATGGCTGATTCGATGTCGTTGCGTTCGAACAGTTCCGTAACCTCGGCAAGATCGGAGGAGAAGGCAAACGAACGCACCTTGGGCATCACCTCTTCCAAGCTGTACAGAAACATCAGCATGAAGCGGGCGTAATTGGCTACCGATCCGGAAACGTCGCAGATGGCGAACACCTTGGGGCGGTCCACCTTCACGGACTTCCAGCGCAGGTCGAATATGGCGCCGTCGTAGGCCATGTTGTGCCGCAGGGTGCGGGGAATGTTGATCTGACCTTTCTTGAACACTTTTTTGCGGCGTGAATGCATGGAAGCCAGTTTCTTGGCCATGCGGAACACGATTTCCTGGATCAGCCGGAAGCTGCGGTGCTCAACGTTGGATAGTTTCACTTTGCGCAGCAGTTCCTCGCGCAGGCGTTTGCCGGATGCATCGGCGTGCAGCAGAAACTGCTTTTCAACGTAGTCGCGTATCTGCTCGCGCAGCCAGTCGCGGCGGCGCTTGAGTTCCTGGCCCAACCGCCGCTCGGGAATGGGTGTGCTCTTGCGCAGATCGGAGATTTCCCGATTTAAGCCCCCAAGACCCATTTCCTCCATGATCTTGCGGGTGTACAGGCCCTTCTGGGTAAACACCTCGATATCTCGGAGGTTTGCCGCTTCTCCGGCAGCGGCCATGGCCATGGACAGCTCCACCTTCGAATTGCCCATGAGCAATTGTCCCAGCTCCGAGGTGGGATCGGTCATTTCGCCCTGGCCGAGATCCTCTTCGTCGTCGTCGCTACTCAAATCGGCCGTGGGTGATTTCTGCTTGTTCTTTTTCTTCTTGCCCTGGCCGGGAGTGCGCTGCGCGTTGGCCTGGTTTTCGGCGTCGCCACCACCACCGCCTTCGCCTTCACCTCCGGCATGCTCGCCGCCCTCATCGTCCAGCCCATCGTCGTTGGCGGCGCGCTCGGCTGAGACATCGCTGAATGAGAAGAACTGGTCGAAGCACACCTCAAAGGCTTCTTTTTCGTCTGCGGTCTTCGGCAGCACCAGGGCCAGCGCTTGCTTGAGCGCGCGGCGATCGCGATAGCCCACCAGCTCCACCGCATTGAACGCGTCCAGGGTCTCAGCGGTGGAAACCCGAACCTCTGAATTCCTCAGCGCCCGGATGAAGTTGGCCAGCGTGCGCTCCACGGGATCGCTATTTCAGCACTTTGCTGGTTAGCGTGGTGATTTCCGCGTCGACGTTCTCGATGTCTTCCTGGAATTTGAGAATCACGTTCAGCGTGTCGCGCACCAGCTGCGGGTCCAGGCTTTCGGAGTGCAGCAATAGCAGGGTGCGCGCCCAGTCGATGGTCTCCGAGATGGCCGGCACCTTCTTCAGGTCCAGCTCCCGCAGCTCTTGGATGAAGCTGACCAGCTGCCGGCGCAGTTCCGGTGGGATCTCGGGTACCCGGGCATGAATGATGCGTTGCTCCAGGTCCACGTCTGGAAACGGGATGTACAGGTGCAGACAGCGGCGCTTGAGTGCATCTGAGATCTCGCGGGTGTTGTTGCTGGTGAGAAACACCATGGGGGGCGTGCGGACTGCCTTCACCGTGCCGATCTCGGGGATGGACACCTGAAAATCAGACAGCATCTCCAGCAGTAAGGATTCGAATTCGTGGTCGGACTTGTCAACCTCGTCAATGAGCAGCACGCAGCCGTCTTCTTCGCGCAGCGCCTTCAGCAGCGGCCGGGGTTCGAGGAACTCCTCGGAAAAGAAGATGTCGCCGAACTCGTGCAAGCGGTGCACAGATTCGGCAAAGCCCATGGCGCCCTGCAGTACCTCGTCGAGCGTCTCCTTGAGCACCTGGGTGTAGAGCAGTTGCTTGCCGTACTTCCATTCGTAGATGGCTTTTGCCTCGTCCAGACCTTCGTAGCACTGCAGACGAATGAGCGGCAGTGCGAACATCTCCGCAGTGGTTTTGGCCAGCTCGGTCTTGCCGACCCCGGGTGGACCTTCGATCAGGACAGGTTTGTTGAGGTGATAGGCAAGGTAGACTGCGGTGGCGATCTGGTCGCTGCAGATGTAGCGCTGCGCCTCCAGAGCATCCTTGAGGGTGTCCACGCTCTTGGTGAGCTCGTCGATGTTAACTGCCTGTTCGGCCACGCCATCTCCGTTACGCAAAAACCGCCCATTATTGCGTTGCGCGTTGGGCTTGTATAGCAAGCTATGGGTGGCTGGCTTTCTGGAAATCAGGCGGATGCATCTTCTCCGGTGGCAGAGCCAGGGCGCTTAGCGCTCGTGTATCTGGGCTTTGGCGGCCTATGGCCGACGGGGCCGTCACCGGGATGAGGACTGATTGACATCGCCGTCATATTGAATCAATGAGCTGATTGGCAGCCGGACCCAACAATATTTGCATTGGGTCAGGCTGGAAGGGCCGGTACTGAGCTAGCTGAATGGCGTTCGAGTCATCCTTGTTCGCCGTGTAGGCGCATCAACCCTTCCTGCGCGGCGGACGCCACCAGTTCGCCATCGCGGGTGAAGATCATGCCGCGGTTGAGACCGCGCGTACCGCTGGCGCTGGGGCTGTCCTGCACGTATAGCAACCACTCATCCGCGCGAAACGGACGATGAAACCACATGGCATGGTCTAATGACGCCATCTGCATCTGCTGCTGCAGGAAGCTGACGGCGTGGGGTAGGGTTGCGGTATCCAACAGAGACCAGTCGGACAGATACGCCAGCACGCATTGGTGCAGGCGCTGGTTGTCGGGTAGCGGCTCGCGCGCTTTCATCCAGCTCATGGCATGAGGTGGCCGTTCTTCCGGGTGGATCAGGTCTTGTGGATCGATGGGGCGCACCTCGATGGGCCGCTCCCGGTCAAAGGCGCTGGCGTACTCCGGCGGTAGCTCCTTTATCCACCGTTTGCGCAGTTCCTGCTCGTCAGGCAGTTCCTCCGGAGGAGGGGCTTGGGGCATCTGCATCTGGTGGGTCAGGCCGTCTTCTTTGATCTGAAAAGAGATGGACATGTTGAAAATAGCGCGTCCATGCTGAATGGCTACTACCCGGCGGGTAGTGAAGCTGCGCCCGTCACGAATGCGGTCTACGGTGTAGAGGATGGGTGTGGTGGTGTCTCCGGCACGCAGGAAGTAGCCGTGCAGCGAGTGTGCGTGCCTGTCCTCCGGCACTGTGCGCGACGCAGCCACCAGTGCCTGGCCCAGCACCTGCCCGCCGTAAACCCGCTGCCAGCCCTCGCTCGGGCTGCGGCCCCGGTAGTGGTTCTGCTCGATCTCTTCCAGATCCAGCAGCTCGATCAGATCGTTGATGGATTCGCCGTCGGTCATCCGCTTTGTCCAGGTGGCCGCATGAAAAAAAGGGGCGCTATTGTAGTCGGGCAATGGGCCGGGGAGAATGATTGTGTCGCCCCAAATCGATAGCAAGGATACGCATGCCGTCCCGCCGCGAGCTGATTGCGCTGAGCCCCGAAGAGATCCAGGAGTTCCTGGAAGCACAGAAAACCCTGATCATCGTCTCGAATGGTCGAGACGGGTACCCGCACCCTATGCCTATGTGGTACTACGCGGATCCCGACGGCTGCCTTTATTGCACCACGTTCAAGAAGGCACAGAAGGTGTTCAACTGGCAGCGGGACGCCAAGGCCTCGTTGCTGGTGGAAAGTGGCGAGGAGTATGCCGAGCTGAAGAGCGTGCTCATCTATGCCACCGCGGAGATCATCGACGATATCGACGAGGTGTGCGAAGCCCTCGTCAACATCGGCTCAAAGGGCCGCACGCTCAGCGCGGACGAGCGCCAGGCAATGAAGGGCGGCATGACCAAGACCGCCGAGAAGCGCGTGCTTCTAAGGTTCACGCCACAGCGCTACGTAAGCTGGGATCACGCCAAGCTGGGCGGTAAATATTGAGGATCAGCTGATAGCCACCTCGGCACGGCTCGCCGGGTCGGCTTTGGGCAGGCTGATGGCTAGTATGCCGTCGCTGTAGCTGGCTGATGCATCTTCAGCGCGCACTTGCGCGGGCAGGCCGAATACCCGTTGGAATCGAGCAAAGGCGCGCTCGCTGATCAGGGTGTCCCCTTCTTTTTCTTTGCGGCTGCGGTCCAGGCGCTTTTGTCCGGTAACCTTGAGGCGTCCGCCGCTCACCTCCGCGGAGAGGTCCTCTTTGGCGAGCCCGGGAACCTCCGTGCGAACTTCTACCCGATCATTGTGGTCGACCAGGTCTGCGGCCACCAGACCCGGCGTTGACTATCGGGGCCAGCGCCTTGGGCGGATTCCTCGTCGTCATGCGCGAAGTGCGTGAGCGCGTTGTGCGCCTGATTGCGGAAAGCGGACCAGCCCTCGCTGAGCCACTGCATCGGAGCGAAATCTCTTCCCACTTGTCCTAGGGTCATCGCTGTGCTCCTGCTTATGTGAAGCAAGTGTTCTGCGTCAAGCGACTCCCGTCGATTCGTAGTTTCCGAAATGGCCTTTCGGTCAGCGGCTATTTGCGCCCGCTAGTATTTATACGACTCTGGCTTGAAGGGCCCTTGCTGGTCCACACCGATGTAATCCGCCTGATGGGTGGTGAGTGAAGTCACCACGCCCCCGAAGCCCGCCACCATGAGCTCGGCCACCTCTTCGTCGAGTTTTTTCGGCAGTACCTCTATGGTGATCGGGGCCCGCTGAAGGTCTGGCTGGTCGGCCCAGCGCTGCTCGTAGAGATGCATCTGGGCCAGCACCTGGTTGGCGAAGGAACCGTCCATCACGCGCGATGGGTGGCCCATGGCGTTGCCCAGATTGACCAGACGTCCTTCTGAAAGCAGAACCAGGAAGTCGTTGGGTTCGTCGCTGCGGAAGATCTGGTGAACCTGATCCTTCACTATGTCCCAACGCCAGTTTTCGCGCATGAAGGCCGTGTCGATCTCGTTGTCGAAGTGCCCGATGTTGCACACTACGGCGCCGCGCTTGATGGTCTGCAGCATGTTGGCATCACATACGTTGCTGTTGCCGGTGCAGGTTACCAGCAGGTCAGTGTCCTGCATCAGGCGGCTGTCGATGTCTTCGATCTTTCCTGTGTTGACCCCATTGTTGTAGGGCGAAACGAGCTCGAAGCCATCCATGCAGGCCTGCATGCCGCATATGGGGTCGATTTCCACCACCCGCACGATCATGCCTTCCTGGCGCAGGCTCTGGGCGGAGCCTTTGCCCACGTCGCCGTATCCAATGACCAGTGCGCGCTTGCCGGCCATGAGCATGTCGGTGCCGCGTTTGATGGCGTCGTTGAGGCTGTGGCGGCAGCCGTAGCGGTTGTCGTTCTTTGACTTGGTGACCGAGTCGTTGACGTTGATGGCGGGAACTTTCAGCTCGCCTTTCTCCATCATTTCGAACAACCGGTGCACGCCGGTGGTGGTTTCCTCGCTGATGCCGTGAATCGTGTCGAGCATCTCAGGATATTGCTCGTGAATCATGAGGGTGAGATCGCCGCCGTCGTCGAGCAGCAGATTGGCATTCCATGGCTTTCCGTCTTTGATGATGGTCTGCTCTATGCACCAGTCGTACTCGTCCTCGGTTTCTCCCTTCCAGGCGAACACGGGAATTCCGGCGGCAGCCATGGCTGCAGCGGCGTGGTCCTGGGTGGAGAAGATGTTGCAGGACGACCAGCGCACTTCGGCGCCCAGAGCCACCAGGGTCTCGATGAGCACCGCGGTCTGAATGGTCATGTGAATGCAGCCGATGATCTTCGCGCCGGCAAGCGGTTGGGAGTCCTGATAGCGATCGCGCAGGGCCATGAGTGCTGGCATTTCAGACTGGGCCAGACGGATCTCCTTGCGTCCAAACTCCGCGAGTTCGATGTCTGCGACTTTGTAATCGGCCATGGTTGTTCCTTTGAATTAGGTAAGAATAAGTAGGTAAGAAGTCGTGGCTACGCCGGTATTGGCCGGAAGCCGTGAATTTGAATCTGGAATCCATTTTTCTGGGCGAGGAACTGGGACTCCACCAGGCGGAATCCCGCCTTGGCTGCCCAGGCTTCGAGCTCGGATGCTTCGAATCCCAGCCAGGTGTCGCCGCAGGCTTCGCTCGCCCAGTCGTTGTCATGACGACACAGCTCCGCCACCACCAGCAGCCCGTCGGCTTTGACGAGGTCGTGCGCGTGGCGAAAGAAGCGCTGTGGCGACGGCATGTGGTGGACCACCATGGCGGCCACCACGACGAGATATTTCCTCACCGAGGGGAGGGAGAAAAAGTTGCGTTGGCGCAAACGAACGTTGGGCAGCCTTTCTACGCGTTGGACGGCTTGTTCAATCATGATTCGAGAGTCGTCTATGCCCACCAGCTCCCGAAACTGGGGGGCGAGCCGTTCCAGAACCTCTCCGGCTCCTGGTCCTACTTCGAGAAGCACGCCATCTTTCAACGGGAAGTGTCCGACGATTTCGGCGATGGTGCCGGCGTAGGCGTCTGCGGTGCTTATCAGCGCTTGCTGGTCGGCAAAGCGGTGGGCGTTGTCAGCAAAGAAAGCGGCGCTCAGATTGTGTCTGTGGGTGTGCACCTTCTGCACCCGAGAAAGCAGTTCGTTTGGCAGTTCTGTGCGATCCACTGCATCAAACAGTGCCTGGCGGAGTTGATCCGCAGGCTCCGCGCCGCGGTGGTAGAAGATGGTATTCCCTTCCCGGCGTTTCGCCACGAGCCTGGCTTCGCGCAGCACCTTGAGGTGGTGGCTTAAGGCGGGTTGGGGAATCTCGAAGATCGTGCACAACTCGGACACGCTGTAAGACTCTGCTGACAGCGCGCGCAGGATTTGCGCGCGCAATCGATCGCCCGTTGCTTTGGTAGCTTCCACCAGGTCGCTGAGCGAGTCGTCCGCAGAATCAGGAATGTAGGTTGCCGTTTGCCCCATGGGTGCGTTTCGCCAGCCGGTGGGGAATGCTAACAGAGTGATTTGCTATATCAAAATAATTTGATATAGAAATATGCGCCGTGCCAAAATGAGCCCATGGCCTTAACCAGCAAACTGCCCGGGGTATCAACCACGATATTTACAGTGATGTCGGAGCTGGCGCGCGAGGAGGGCGCGTTGAACCTTTCCCAGGGATATCCGGATTTCGATGGCCCCCCGGCGTTGCTGGAACGCGTGCAGCACTATCTGACCCACGGTCACAACCAGTATGCACCCATGATGGGCGTGCCAGCCCTGCGGGAAGCCATCGCCGATAAGGTGCTCGATCTGTACGGGTGCAGGGTAGACGCCGAGCGTGACGTGACGGTTACGTCCGGTGCTACCGAAGCGCTGTTCTGCGCCATTTCCGCCACCGTTCACCCCGGCGACGAGGTGCTGGTTTTCGACCCTGCCTATGACAGCTACGAACCTGCGGTGACCTTGCAGGGCGCTCGGACTGTCCACGTACCCACTCACCCGCCAGCATTTTCCGTGGACTGGGATCGCGTTGCGAAACTGATCAACGATCGCACGCGAATGATCATCATTAATTCGCCTCACAATCCCACCGGTGCGGTTTGGAATGCCCACGACATAGACTGCCTGCAGCGAATCGTGCAGGGTCGCGACATCTACCTGCTGTCTGACGAGGTATACGAGCACATGGTGTTCGACGGGCGCGAACACGTGAGCCTGTGCCGCTATCCTGATTTGTTCCAGCGCAGCTTCGTAGTCTCTTCTTTTGGTAAGACGTATCACACCACGGGCTGGAAGATCGGCTACTGCGTGGCTCCCTCCGCGCTGAGCGACGAGTTTCGGCGCGTTCATCAGTTTGTGACGTTCACCAGCATCACGCCGGTACAGCTCGGTATCGCGGACTTTCTCAGTGCGCATCCGGAGCATCATCTGCAGCTGGGGGATTTCTACCAGGCCAAGCGCGATCTGTTTTGCGCTCTTCTCGACGATTCGCCGTTCTCCCTGGTACCCAGTGCGGGCACGTACTTTCAGCTGCTCGACTACTCAGCCTACAGCGACGAGATGGACACGGAACTGGCGGTTCGGTTGACCCGGGAGAAAAAGCTCGCTTCCATCCCCATGTCGGTATTCTACGAACATGATCCGGGACATCGAATGCTTCGGTTCTGCTTCGCCAAAGACGACGAGACGCTGCGGCGGGGGGCCGAGATTCTATGCAGCCTCTGACCCTGAGTTTCCTTCAGACCGACACGGTGTGGCACGACCCGGCCGCCAACCGGGAGCAGATTTCGGGCTGGCTGGACCTGCTTCCTGAGGACTCTCGCCTGGTCATACTGCCAGAGATGTTCAGCACGGGGTTTACCATGGCCGCAACTGAGGTGGCTGAGCCCATGGATGGGCCCACCGTAGGCTGGATGCGCCAGGAAGCGCGCGCGCGAGGGGTGGTCATCTGCGGCAGCGTGGTAATCAGCGAAGGTGGTCATAGCTACAACCGGTTCATCTGGGCTGCTCCCGACAGGGTGGCTACCTACGACAAGCGCCACCTGTTCCGCATGGCCGGCGAGCACCATCACTATGCAAGCGGTACGCAACGACTCGTTGTGCAGCTGGACGGTTGGCGAATCTGTCCGGTGATCTGCTACGACCTGCGCTTTCCGGTCTGGTTGCGGAATCGTGATGATTACGACCTGATGCTTTGTCCGGCCAACTGGCCGGCGCCACGTGCGCAAGCTTGGGATGGCTTGCTGAAGGCGCGGGCTATTGAAAACCTGAGCTATGTGGTAGGTGTCAACATCATTGGCGTGGATGGCAATGGAGTCGGCTACTCCGGCGGCAGTGTGGTCTACGGCCCGGAAGGAGAGTCGTTGCTGCACGCCCAGGATGGTCGAGGCGTGTTCACGGTCACCTTGAGTGGCGAAAACTTGCTCGCGTACCGCAAGTCGTTTCCGGCGTGGCAAGACGCGGACGACTTTCAGTTAACTGAGTAAATTAGCAAACCAAGGGAATGTTAGATTGAGAATCATCGGATTTGCGCTGTGCTGCGCGTTAGTGGTCGGCTGTGCGGAAGCCCCCGAGTCGGAAGGAGAGGTGCCCGCCGCGGAGCCGGCAACCGGCGAGATGGTGTACACGCGCTTCTGCTTCAGCTGCCATGCGGCTGGAATCGCCGGTGCTCCTGAAACGGGGGTGTTTGACGAGTGGGCCGATCGGATGGAGAAAGGCATGTCCGCACTGCTGCAGTCCACCAAGACGGGAATGGGGGGCATGCCGCCTAAGGGGCTGTGTGCCCAGTGCAGTGATGCACAATTGATTGAAGCCATTGAGCACATGTTGCCCGAGCAGCAAGGAGCCGCGCCATGACCCCACAGCCGGGGGATATCGTTGTCAGGCGAAAAGGGCTTGTGATGCACAAGGGCCTGGTTTTGCCGGACGGGCGCATTCTGCACAACACGCCTGGGCGCGGAGAACACGTGAGCTGCTGGATTTGCGCTCGGCCGTCGCCTGGCAGGGCGTAAAGATTCTGCGCGTTAGGCTGGCGGCGCCCAATCCTTGGTGGTTGGGGCGGCAAAGCAACCGAACCCTGGTACCCGCATGCGGTGGCAGTGCAGTTGCAGTCGGGGATTCTGCTGCTCCGGACTGTCGGGCCGACCGTACAGGTTGTCCCCCACAATAGGGTGGCCGATCCAAGATAGATGTACCCGTAGCTGGTGGGTGCGCCCGGTAATGGGCCTGGCCAGTAACAGGGTCCTTTGGTCGTGGGAGCGCAGCGTTCTTACTCGCGTCTCGCTCGCTGCCCCGGGGGCGTCTGCCGGTGGTGGTTGGCGCAGCTGCCAGGTGTTGCCCCGCCGGTGGATCTGATCCCTTGGTCCGGCAACCCGGAACCGGCTCTTTCGGCCTGGCCTGAGCGGCAGGTCGATCTTCACAGTGCCGGGTGCCTGTAGCCGCCCGACCACCCAGGCAAGATAGTACTTTCCGATGCGGCGCTGCTGAAACGCGCGTGTCAGCGTGCGCTGAGTACGTTGGTTGAGCGCTACCAGGAGTACGCCGCTGGTTCCTTTGTCCAGGCGATGCACCAGGTACGCCTTGCGCGGTGCGAGGGCGGCTTTGATTTCGTCCCAGAAGTTGGGCGCCCCGGATCGGTCGGCCAGCAGGGCGACGTTGGGGGGTTTGTTGACCACCAGCAGATCGTCGGATTGATGGATGACCTCTATCACCCGGACCCTCTTGTAGCCTTTCGCTCTTTCTCGCAAAGTAACACAATCTTTCGGCTTGCCCTTCGAGCGTTGAATCTCAGAGACCTGAAATATCTGGTTGCGGTAGCGGAGCACAGGCACTTTGGTCGTGCGGCAGACGCCTGTTTTGTCAGCCAGCCGACGCTCTCCACTCAGCTGAAGAAGCTGGAGCAGGAGCTTGGCGTCACGCTCATCGAGCGTAGCAACCGCCAGGTGATGCTGACCCCCGTGGGGGCGCGAATCGTGGACCAGGCGCAACTCGTTCTGCGCGAGGTCAACCAGTTGGTGCACATGGCTGAGGAGGCGAGCGATCCGCTCGGTGGTGACTTCCGGCTCGGCGTGATCCCTACGGTTGCTCCCTACCTGCTGCCCAAGATCCTTCGCCCCATCGCCAAGACCCTCCCGAATCTGCGCGTACAGCTCACAGAGGGACAGACGGCGGTGATTACACGGCTGCTGCGCAATGGGGATCTCGATGCGGTGATTCTCGCGCTGCCGGTGGATGAGGACAACGTGGTGGCGCGCAAGCTGTACACCGAGCCGTTTCTGTTCGCCGTCTCCAAGCAGCATCCCAAGGCTGGCAACGACAGCATCCAGCTTCGGGACCTGGACGGAGAGCAGGTGTTGTTGCTGGAGGACGGGCACTGTCTGCGCGATCAGGCGTTGGAGGTGTGCGATTCGCACAATGCCCACGAGAATGCCAACTTCCGCGCCACCAGCATCGAGACTTTGAGACAGATGGTGGCCGCTGGAGTCGGCACAACGCTGATGCCCAAGCTTGCGGTAACCCGCCAGGCGGGTACTGTGCGTTACATTCCTTTCAAGGGCACCCCCCCGCACCGTGACATCGGCCTGTGCTGGCGGTCGACCACTTCACGCGTGGACTTGCTTGAGGAGTTGAGCGACCTCCTGGTGGAGGCCCTTGCTGACGCCTAGCGGCTGTGCTGCCGGTAGGCCCGCCAGCCGATCAGCGATACCCCGGCGAGCAGGCCGATCTCTAACGGAAATACATACAACAGGTCTACCCGGATGTTGCACTCCCCGGTGCAGGTGTTGAGCACCCAGATTTCGTAGCAGATTGGCAGCAGCCAGAGCACTGAGCACAACAGGAATGCGGGCTTGCGCGTTTTCACGAACAGCGCCTGGAAGAGCGCGGCCACTCCGATTCCGGCCAATATGAAGGCGAAGTAGGCAAAGATCATGTAGCGAAGCAATGGCTGCGGAGCAGGGGAGTATAACCCTGCGTACCCGGGCTGATCTGCTTCAGCGTAACCGGTGCGGCGGCATCCAGCGGATCCTGACTGATGGAGCGCAGCTTTCAGCCCACGCAAGATCGCCGCAGGTTATGAAATACTCGTCTTCCACCACGCAGGTGGAACCGGATTGCATGGTGGTACAGACGCTTAGCCGGCGGGGGGAGACTGCTAGTCTAGATCTGCTGCCAGACTGCGGCGGGCGTCCTCGCTCAAGGTCACCGTGCCTGCCAGTCGCTCGTGATCGATGCCTACCTGGATAGGAGCGCCCGCTTTGGCAGCCGAGTGGCTGGACTGGGGGAGCTCAAAGCGCAGGAAGTGAACGGCAGCGGCCTTGCCGTCGGTGCTTCGCTCCATGTCCTCGTTCGCGATGGCGAATACTTTGTCTTCATCGCCAACTTTGATCCATGCCGTGTGCTCCACGCCGCCCAGCTGCGCGAGCGCGCGTTGGCGTTCTTCCACGTCGGGATACTCGATGAGAAAGGTAGCCTTGAGGTTGGTCCCGTCGGGAATCAGCGGGTTGTAGGCGGCAAGCTCCTCCTCGATGTCTGCTGCCTCGAAGATGCGCTCGGCGCGCAGCATCTCCTGTACCTGGTATTTCATTGTCAGCGCGTCTTCGAAGCTCAGGGTTGCATGCGCACCCACCTGAACGCGGCGTGGGCCTTTGTGGGCAATCACCTTGGCGCGAAACTCTGGGCGCTGTTCGGCGTACTGCTCCAGGCTCCAAAGATCAGGGCGGCTAAGTTTCTGCACGGTCACACTCCATATGCCCGACGCACCATGGATATCGGATGCTCGGCGCTGCCTTGGTCTAGTTCGCCATCCAGACCATGCGCGATGAGCCTTCCCGCCATGGGGCAGTCGGAGCCGTAGGTGTCGGGCTCGGCCTGTTTCACTCGGTTTACCACGGGGCGCGCGATCTTCATGGCTTTGTCGTAGGTCTCTGCTTTCACAGCGTAGGTACCGTCGTGGCCGGAACACCGCTCGATGGGTGTGACCTCCGTTCCTTCGATCAGGCTCAGAAACTCCCGGGTCTTCATGCCGATGTTCTGAACGCGCTGGTGGCAAGCGACGTGGTAGGCGACCGTTCCGAGGCTCTGCTGGAAGTCGGTGCGTATCAGCCCGGCCTTGTGACGCAGTGACAGGTATTCGAACGGATCGAAAAAAGCATTCTTCACTGCCGTGACTCCGGGGTCTTCGGGATACATGAGCGGCAGCTCCTGCTTGTACATGAGCACGCATGAAGGGATGGGCGCGACGATGTCGTAGCCTTCTTCGATTGCCTGCAGAAACACGGGAAGATTCGCGTCTTTCAGCTTGTCTACCTTGTTGAGGTCGCCCAGCTCCAGCTTTGGCATGCCGCAGCACTTGGCGTCGTTCAGCAGCTTCACCGGAATGGAGTTGTGGTTGAACACGGCAATCATGTCTTCAACCACCTGGGGCTCGTTGTGCTCGCCGTAGCAGGTAACGTAGATGGCTACCTTGCCTTTCGTGCTTTCACAGGGCGTGACATCGAGACTTGCGCCCAGCTTGGGTGCTACCCGCTTGCTCAGTGTCTTGCTGTGGAATTCGGGCAGCGGGGCATCGGGGTGAATCCCCAACTTCTCGCCCAGCTTGCGCAGGGGTTTCGAGTTGGCGGCGGCATTGGCCGTCTGTGCGATGCCGGGAATGCTCACGGCATCGAACACCGGATCGGTGCTGGTGATGATGCGGTCGCGCCACTTGGTGTCCTGTTTCTTGAAGCGGTAGGCCTTTGCCCGAAGCATGAGATGGGGGAAGTCCAGCGCCCACTCATGAGGGGGCAGATAAGGGCACTTCGTCTCAGCGCACAGGTCACACAGAAAGCACTGGTCCACCACTTTCATGTAGTCGTCTTTGTCGACTCCGTCCACTTCCATGGTGTCGGACTCGTCGACCAGGTCGAACAGGGTAGGAAACGCGTCGCACAGACTTACGCAGCGGCGGCAGCCGTGGCAGATGTCGAAAACCCGCTCCAGCTCGTCGTAGAGTGGCTCGGGGTCAAAGAACTCCGGGTTCTGCCAGTCGATGGGTTCCCGCTTTGGTGCTTCTAGGCTGCCTTCCCGCGTGGCCATTGCGTGTCGTCCAAGGTTGCGTGGAGAGAAAAAAGGGGCCCAGTGGACCCCTTCTTGACGCCGCTCTTCGGCGGATCTATCCCATGGAGTCCAGGGCTTTCTGGAACCGGTTGGCGTGGGAGCGCTCGGCCTTGGCCAAGGTCTCGAACCAGTCGGCGATCTCATCGAACCCTTCGTCGCGGGCCGTCTTGGCCATGCCCGGGTACATGTCGGTGTACTCGTGCGTCTCGCCGGCGATGGCAGCTTCCAGGTTGCTGCTGGTGGTGCCGATGGGCAATCCGGTAGCTGGGTCGCCTACCGCTTCCATGTACTCCAGGTGACCGTGCGCGTGGCCGGTCTCACCTTCCGCGGTAGAGCGGAATACGGCGGCTACGTCGTTTTCGCCTTCTACGTCGGCTTTCTGGGCGAAATACAGATAGCGCCGATTCGCCTGGGATTCCCCGGCAAACGCGTCTTTGAGGTTTTGCAGGGTGTTGCTGTCCTTCAGTTCCATTGCGTCTCTCTTCTTTGCTAGTTGCGAGATGTTGTTGCAAGATCGATTGCTCGATACCGAGCAGTATACGGGTCACGCGGCGCCACGCTATTTGAAAGTTGCTATCGTGCTAATAGGTTTTGCCTATGGAACTGAAGATATTCTAAGGCCAAGTATATCTTGTTGAGAACGATTCTCATTGTAGTTTCCAATTGGGTTTTGTCGGTTCCCAACGGGTAGCAGCGCCGTGGGCATAGAAGCGTGGATTCCCCTCACTATCGCTGCCGCATTCCTGCAGAACATACGATCTGCGCTGCAAAGGCAGCTCACCGGCCGGCTGTCTGTGAACGGCGCCAGCTACGTGCGTTTCTGCTACGCATTGCCGTTTGTGTGGGCCTACTTCTACCTGTTGTCGACCTCTCGCGCGGTACCCCTGCCTGGAGCCGATTTCTGGGCCTATTGCCTGGCCGGCGCGGTGGGGCAGATGATCGCCACCTCGGCTCTGGTGGCGTCGGTTTCGCGCGGCAACTTTGCCGTGGGGACGGCGTTCTCCAAGACCGAGGTGGTGCAGGCGGCCGCGTTCGGGCTGCTGGTGCTGGGCGACTCGGTGAGCGTGTTCGTGTTGGCCGGCATCGCCGTGAGCCTGGTTGGTGTCTGGTTGCTGTCGGTCAAGCAGGGCATCGGGGCGATGCTGTCCGGAGCTGAACGAATTGGCCCGGCGCTGGGGCTGGGCTTGCTCAGTGGGGCCTGCTTTGCCGTTGCTTTCGTGTGTTATCGGGGCGCGTCGCTATCGTTGCCGGAAGGGGACTACCTCATGCGCGCCTCGGTGAGCCTGGCGGCAGCGGTGTCCATGCAATTCGTTCTTATGGGGGGCTATCTGGCGTGGCGCGAACCGGGCGAGCTGAGTCGCGTGGCGGCCGCCTGGCGGCCGGGCCTGGGCGTCGGCGTCGCCGGTGCCCTGGCATCCGTGGGGTGGTTCAGCGCCGCCACGTTAGAGTCCGCGGCGCTTGTCCGCGGGGTCGGACAGGTTGAGCTGCTGTTCGCGTTCGCTGCCTCGGTGTGGTGGTTCAACGAACGCGTTGGCGCCCGGGAGGTGTTGGGCGTTGCCCTCATCGTCCTGGGCGTGTGGATGCTGCTGTAGCCTCACCCGGTCTGGTAGCGATAGTACTCCACACCGAAGTCGTCGAACTGACCGTCGCGCTGACCGATGCGGTCGATGTAGAACACGCCGGGCTGGTCCGCCGCGTCAATGGCGGGAGCATCGCCCTGATGCAGGCTGCGGTAGTCGGCCTCGCTGAGGTCTATGGGGTCCGCCAGCACTGACTGAAAGGCGATCTTGCTTGCGGCTCGCTCCCAGCCCGCCACCAGCGTCATGGGAATGGCCTCCGCGGCGTCCCCGCTGCCGTACCCGATGGTAAGAATGCGCCCAGCGCCAACGTCGAGATTCTGCTGCCAGGCTTCTTCGATCCCCGCCGCCATCCACGCGGGCAGCGATGCGGTGTAGAGATTTCCTACGTCCTGCATTTCAGACTCGCCCCAGGCGGTCATTAGCGCGTGGAACTGGGACGAAGAACGAAACGAACGGGCGGTCTGGGTGGCGAGGGGATACAGCTCGTTGGAAAGCTCGCCGTCTTCCACCAGGGCAAAAACTTCGGGCTCGTTGGTGAGTTCCAGTACCAGTTCCGCGGTGTTCACGTCTGCCTCGGCTGCGTAAACGGTAAGCTCCGCGTGATCGTCTGCGTCACCGATTGCCAAGGCCAGTAGGTAGCTCATGATCAGGCCGGTTTCCGCCATGCGCTGGTAAGGGCGATGCAGGAAGGTGGCTGTCAGCTCTCTCAAAAAGCGGCTGGGCAGGTGGTCCAGGCGAGCGAACATGTCACGCATGGCGGCCAACACCTCATCCACGTAGCAGGTGGTGGAGTATTTTCCGTTGAAGACAGGGAAATCCCTGGGTTGGCCGAACTCGCTGGGCTCCTGGTGCATGAACCGATGGAACGGCTTGCGGAAGTCGGGACCGCGGTAGTCCGAGGCGCTACCGCTGCTTTCCAGCTGCAGAGCCAGCAGCTTGGGATCGGCCTCGATCAGCATGGCCACCGCGCCGGCTCCCTGGGTCGGTTCTCCGGAAGTCGCGCGTTCGTATTCGGCCACGTCCGAACAGACCACGATTGCGATCTTGCCCTGGCCGTCCAGGGCGAGAAACCGGGCTGCCGCCTTCATGGCGTATACCCCGCCAAGGCAGGCGTGCTTGAACTCTGGCACCTCGCAGGCCCGGTTGAGTTTCGCTTTGCCCTTGGCCGTCAGCGCTTTGTTGACCATGCCTTTGATGATGACAGCGCCGGCGGAGTTGTCGGTGCTGGATTCCGTGCCCAGGGCCAGGTAGCCGATGCGTTGGGGATCGATGTCGTACTGGGCGATGAGCCTTACCACGGCGGTGGCGGCCATGGTGTAGGCGTTTTCGTTCGGTCCGCGCATGCGAAAGCTCGAGCCCACTACCGCGCGCACTTTGTCCCAATTGTCCCCCGTCCATCTGCACCAGTCGGACAGATTCACGCGGTATCTAGGAATGTAGCTGGCGAATCCGCTTATTCCGATTTGCGGTACCAATTGGGGCATAGCCTGTTCCTTTGAACCTACTGTTTGGGCTCGAGTGCGTGCGGGAAGTCGCGCTCGATCCTGCCAAATTCCATGTGAAACCAGGGCGTAAAACGCTCGCTGTGCTGCGCCAGCTCGGCACTCAGCGTGGCGCGGTCTACCCAGCGCCAGTCACGGATTTCGGTCGTGTTGATCATAGGCTGTGCTTGCGTGCGTCCGGCGTAAACCCAGCAAAGCTCGTGCTCGGATCCCACGTCATGGTAGTCCGCCTGGTATTCGAATTTGTACAGGTATTTTAGCTCGGTGCTTAGCCCAAGCTCTTCCTCCAACCGGCGCGCTACCGCCTCTTGCATGGATTCTCCGCGGCGTGGATGGCTGCAGCAGCTGTTGGACCAGTAGTTGGGCCATAGACGCTTGTTGGCCGCCCGTTGGTGGATCAGCAGCTCGCCTTTCGTGTTGACGATGAACACGGAAAAAGCGCGATGCAGCAAGCCGTCGCCGTCGTGGCAAGCGGCTTTGTCCAGAAAGCCGACCTCCAGGTCGTCCGAGTCCACCAGAATGAGCGGTTCCAGCTCTGAGGAGACGATGTGCGATTTGGTGGCGGTGCTGTTGTGGGCCTCGCCCAAGTCGTGTTCCCCCCAGGGAAGATTTTTGCGCGGAGTGTACCGGAATTTACCGCGGGTTGGGCGTACCTGCTGGGTTCCACCCGTGGCAATCGAGGACCGGTGTGGACGGGGTGTCGACGAGGCTCTACCATGCCGCGCTTTCCGGGCCCAGCGCGTCATGACCCGCCAACCGCTCCAGAGAGTATTTAGAGGACCCAGTATCGACCTTCACTATGTGGAGTGGCCCGCTGGCGATGCCGCTGTAACCGTGCTGTTGGTTCATGCCAACGGGTTTCACGGCCGCTGTTGGGACCAGTGTGTGGCCGAGCTGCCCGTCGACTATCGCTGCGTGGCGGTGGATATGCGCGGTCATGGCCGCAGCGACAAAAAGGGGCCCTACACCTGGGACCGATTTTCCCAGGACCTGGCCGAACTGGTCGACCACCTGCAGCTAGCCGGTGCGGTGGGAGTCGGCCACTCTATGGGAGGGCATTGCGTGGCCTTCGCTGCGTCGCTCCGTCCCAGCGCCTTCTCGCGCTTGCTGCTCGTGGATCCGGTGATACTGCCTCCGGAGCTTTACCGCCAGCTGAACCGAAGCGGATTCAGCTCCGCGGAAGAACATCCGGTGTCGCGTCGGCGCAATCGCTGGAATTCCTGGCAGGAAATGGTGGAACGGTTTTCTTCGCGCCATCCATTTTCTCTGTGGCATACCCAGGTATTGGAAGATTACTGCCGACATGGGCTGTTGCCCGACCCGGAAGGCGATGGCTGGGTGCTGGCGTGTCCGCCATTGGTAGAGGCAAGCATCTACGCTGGTAGCAGCACGCCGGATGCGGGTGAGGAGATTTACCGCAGGATCGGGCAGATCGATTGCCCCACCACTGTATTGCGCGCGCCGCCCAGGGAATTCGGCGAGGCTCAAGCGATGGACTTCTCCGCCTCCCCCACCTGGGAAGAGCTGGCGTCACGCTTTGCCAACGGCCGGGATGTGCTCTTGGAAGAGTTGACGCACTTCATTCCCATGCAGGCGCCGGACCTGGTGGCCCAGTTCATTTCTGGTCAGCGCTGACCGAGCGGTAGTTCCACAACCCGCTGCCCATCACCCCTAACACGAATATGAGCAGGGAGATGAAGATGCCCGGCAGCAGTGCGGTCATGGGAGAACTATGGGCGATCAGGACGCCCAGCAGAATGGAGCTGATGGGCGATGAAACAATGAAGCTCAGCAGCAGCACGGAGAGAATCTGTGATCGGTACTTTGCGTCTGCCAGTTCCTGCACGGTGCTGCGCACCAGGGTGGTGGTAACCCCCATGTTGAGCCCCCATGCCACCATGAGCAGGTAGAACAGCCACAGGGGTGGTTTCAGCCACAGCAAGCCTAGCACCCCGATGCGGGTGAGCTGCAGCAGGAGGTACAGGCGACCGGGGAAGCGCAGCGGCATGAAGTAAAGCAGGCCCACGTTGGAGCCGATGCTGCCGATGGAGAAAACAATCATCACCATAGCGTAGAAGGCGGCGTCGCCCTGATAGACCTCTCGGACGATGTAAGGCAGTCCGATGATGTAGGCGCCGGCATTGAACAGGCTGGAGATGAAGTTCAGCGTGATGAGGTTGCGGATCAGTTTGCTGCGCCAGACGATCTTGAGCCCTTCGCCGATGCGCGGCTGCTCCTGAGAGCCTGTGTGGGTGGCGGGCATGCTGGGCAGCGCGCGCACCGCCCCCAGGCCTGCGAGAAACAGGGCCGACTGACACACCAGCACCGTGGCCAGCCCGACACTTTCCAGGCGGCCGCCCAGATACACGCCGAACTGGCCCACCAGGGTGGTGCAGATCACCATGATGGTTACGGAGCGCTGCAGATCCAGGGTGGCTACCCGGCTCAGCATGGCCTGACGCGCGGGGTCGCTCAAAGACTGGATGCCGGCCATGACCATGCCGAAGGCGACTACCCACCAGTAGCTCAGGGCGTCGTCAAGGTAGACATAGCACACCAGTAGAGGAGGCAGGGCCATCAGAATGTGCATCACCGACAGATAGCTGCGGCCGTTGTAACGGTCGCCCAGCAGGCCGCCGAGCAGCAGCATCACCAGCGGCGGGAATTCTGCTAGTGAGCGCGCGAAGCCGGCCTCGTCCGCGGGTCGTTCCAGGATGCCCACCAGCAGCCAGGTAAACAGGAATCCCTGCAGGCTCATGCCTGCCATCCACAAGCTCGAGCTCGTCAGGTACCAGATGTAGGGCGCGCGGTTGGCGCGAGTGGGGTCAGGCAAGGCGGAGCCGCATTTGTTTGTGGTTCATCATACCGCTACGCTCGGCGTTTTGGTGAGCGGTGGTGCGACAGCCGCCTGCCCTGGGGAATGTAACAGGAGGCGAGCATGAGCGAGGCGGAAACGACCGATAACCCAGGCGAGATCCTGACCGTTGGCGACATGAAGGTGGGCGCCACCATGGTGTTCAATCACTTCATGGCGCCGGAGTTCATGAAGGCGTCGGTGCGGCTGGTGGAGGCGGCGGGCTACAACTCAGTGTGGCTGCCGGAGCATGTGGTGTTCCTGGCCGACTACGCGTCTACCTATCCGTATTCCGACGACGGCCGAATCCCTGGTGATCCGGAAGGCGTGCTGGATCCTTTCTCGGCGCTGACCTTCATCGCCTCTGCCACTACCAGAATCCGGCTGGGTACGGGCATCTGCCTGGTGCCCCAGCGGCAGCCCATCTACACCGCCAAGATGGTGGCGGATCTGGATTATCTGTCCGGGGGGCGGGTGGACTTCGGTATAGGCATCGGCTGGCTGAAGGAAGAGTTCGATCATCTGAATATGGATTTTCGCACCCGTGCCGGGCGTTGTCTGGAGTACGTGGAGGTAATGCAGGCGTTGTGGGCGCCCGGCGTTGCCAGCTACCAGGGAGATACCGTCACCCTGGACGGTTGTTATTTCAATCCCAAGCCCATTCAGCAGCCCCACCCGCCGATATTCTTCGGCGGCGAAAGCGACGCCGCGTTGAATCGGGTGGTGTCCCACGGACAAGGCTGGTACGGCTTCAACCTGAGTCCCGAGGGCCTCTCGGAACGTCTTGGCCGGCTGCGCGAACTGGCGGAGCGGGCGGGCCGGGATCCCGACGAGATCCTGATTTATATCGGTCCCAGCACCCATCCCATCAATCCGGATACGGTGGCCGCCTATGCGGAGCTGGGGGTGGATCAGTTGGTGGTGCCGTTGGCTGCGGGCAACCTGGACAAGCTGGCGAGCCGAGCCGAGGCGATGCTGTCGCGATTGGGAATGAGCTAGCCCTATTTATAATTAAACGATATTAAAATCAATGGGTTAGAATTTTTCGAGAGTTTGCATTCTGCTCACATGGACCACATTTCGCATACAGACAATAAAGCGTGTGAATCCGAGAATGGCACTATGGAGTTTGCTCGAGGCTCATGCCATGCCAAAGCAAGTATCACGTGCCGGCGAAACGCCGAAGACCTGGTTCCGCACCGAGCGGGTATTCCTCAGTGCCGGTCAGTGGTTCTTCCACACCCGGGAAGGCGTGGACGTGGGTCCGTACGAGTCGCAGTTCGAGGCAGAAATTGAAGCGGGCATGCTCAAAGAGCTGCTTCGCGAGCACGGCCAAGGTGACGGCAGTCTGTCGATAATCCGTGAGTTCGTTCTGGATTCCTACGCCATGGGTCGTCCTCTGGCGCCCAGCATCAACGGCGTTGCGGCTGTTTAGAAGCCGACCAGTTGGCGGGTTGCAAGCAGCCCACACCTGTGTGGGCGTCGACGCTGCCTAGCGAACGACGCCCAGATATTCCTCTGCTCGGCTGAGGTGTCCGTCCACGTCGGTCTCGCCGGCGTTGTGGGTTGCGATGGCCAGGTGGGTGCAGCCCATGGTCCGCCACTTCTCCGCGTGAGTTCCCCAGCGATCCGGATTCCCACCGGCATATTGCGCCTGAGCCTGTATTCCAAATCCGTCCCACGAGCGACCGGCGGCTTCGCGGTGCCTGCGTATCTGCTCGATGCAGGCGCGGGCGGAATCGTTGGCCCCCATCAGCGGTATCCAGCCGTCGCCCAACTCGCCACAGCGCCTCAAAAGCGCTGGGGCGGAGCCGCCGAACCAGATGGGAATAGGCTCGTTGGGTCTGGGCTTGATGCTGGCGGCATCGATAGTGTGGAACTCGCCAGAATAGGTCAGGCTATCCTGCGTCCACAGCCGGCGCATGAGATCCACCTGTTCCTCCTGGCGCCTGCCCCTGTTGCTGAAGTCTACGTTCAGGCCCTGATACTCGATCTCGTTCCAGCCGGTACCGATACCCAGTCGAAAACGATTGTTCGAAAGCAATGCCACCTGGGCGGCCTGCTTTGCGGCCAGCACCGTCTGCCGCTGTGGCAGGATCAATATGGTGGTGATCATGTCGATTCGTTCGGTCACCCCCGCGATGAAGGCGAAGGTGGTGAAGGGCTCATGGAAAGCGGTGTCCTTATCGTAGGGCGCGCTCCAGCCTCCCGGGCGGTCGGGATCGGCGCCCAGCACGTGGTCGTAGATGAGCAGGTGGGTTGCACCGAGGCCTTCCGCGCCCTGGGCAAAAGCTTTGATCGCGCCTGGGTCGGTCCCGATCTCGTTGTGGGGAAACACCACGCCGAATTCCATGTGTTGTCCTTGTCAGGTTGTTTTCGGAGCACCTTAGAGTGCTACGGAACGGGGCGCAATGGCGTTACAATGCGCCGCCTTTTTGCACCTGAGTCGGAGCATGGCCGAGCCCGCACCATCCAACGCCACCTTTTCCTTCGTGGAGATGGAGCACGACATATTGGATTTCTGGGAGCGCGAGCAGGTATTCCAGCAGACGCTGGACAACACGCGAGAGAAGAAACCCTATATCTTCTACGACGGCCCGCCGTTCGCTACCGGATTGCCGCACCACGGCCACATCGTGGCGAGCACCATCAAAGACATCGTGCCCCGCTACTGGACGATGAAAGGTCGCTACGTGCAGCGCCGATTCGGTTGGGACTGCCACGGGTTGCCCATCGAGCATGAGATCGATAAGCAGCTGAACATGTCCGCCCCCGAGGCGGTGGAGGACATGGGCGTGGAGGGCTACAACGATCTGTGCCGTTCCATCGTGCAGCGCTATGTGGATCAGTGGCGCCACACCATCACGCGCCTGGGCAGGTGGGTGGACTTCGACAACGACTACAAGACCATGGACGTGTGGTACATGGAGTCCGTTTGGTGGGTTGTCAAACAGTTGTGGGACAGGGGTCTTGTCTACCAGGGCGTTCGCGTCATGCCGGTGTCTACCGCCCTAGGCACGCCGCTGTCCAATTTTGAGGCCAACCAGAACTACGTGGACGTGCAGGATCCAGCCATTACGGCGCTCTTTGAGCTCTCCGACGAAGACGCTTATCTGTCCGCCTGGACCACCACGCCCTGGACGTTGCCCGCGAACCTTGCCATGTGCGTGGGCCCGGACATCGACTACGTGTTGGCACACGATCCAGAGCAGAACAAGGATATCTACCTGGCAGCGGACCGGCTAGCGGCCTACGGCGAATTCGAGGTGAAGGCCAGGCTCAAAGGTCGCGACCTGGCTGGCAAACGTTATCAGCCGCTGTTTCCCTACTATGCCGCTGAAGCTGACAACGGTGCTTTCGTGGTGCTGGTGGATGACTATGTCACAGCGGACAGCGGCACCGGTATCGTGCATCAGGCCCCGGCATTCGGTGAAGACGACAATCGGATCTGTGCGGCAGCAGGCATCTCGGCCACAAGTGTGCCCGTGACGCCCCACGGCATCTTCACGGCACCGGTGGTCGATTTCGAAGGGCAGTATGTGAAGGACGCTGACCGGGAGATTATCCGGGTGCTGAAAGACGGTGGGTCGCTGTATCGGCAGGACGTGATCCAGCACAGTTACCCGTACTGCTACCGCAGCGATACGCCGCTCATCTATCGAGCGATACCGTCATGGTACGTGCGCGTGACTGAAATCGTGGATCGGCTTGTCAGCAGCAATGAGGAGATTCGTTGGGTTCCGGACCATATCAAGCACGGGCGCTTCGGCAACTGGCTGGAGGGCGCCATAGACTGGTCCATCTCGCGCAACCGCGTGTGGGGTACGCCCATCCCCATCTGGATCAACGACGTGACTGGGGCCGAGATCTGTATCGGCTCCCGCGATGAGCTGGAAAGCTTTACGGGTATTCGGGTGGACGACCTGCACCGCGAGCACGTAGACGGATTGAGTTTCCAGATTGAAGGCGAGCAGGGTACTTATCGGCGCATCGATGAGGTGTTGGACTGCTGGTTCGAATCCGGATCCATGCCTTACGCGCAGTTGCACTATCCGTTTGAAAACGAGCGGGTTTTTAACGCCGGGTTCCCTGCGGAGTTCATTGCGGAAGGCCTCGACCAGACGCGAGGATGGTTCTACACGCTCACCGTGCTCGCCACGGCGCTGTACGACAAACCCGCATTCCGCAACGTCATCGTCAATGGGATGGTGATGGCCGAAGACGGCAAAAAGATGTCCAAGCGGCTGCGCAACTACACGCCGCCGGATGATCTCATGGAGCGATATGGGGCGGATGCGCTGAGGCTGTATCTCATCAACTCCGGCCTGATGCGGGGCGAAGAACAGCGATTTTCGGATGCGGGCGTGAGAGACATGGCGCGGCGTGCCCTGCTGCCCTGGTACAACGCATTCTCTTTTCTTCAGACCTATGCCGAGATAGACCACTGGTCCCCTGACAAGGGTCTGCACGGCGGCGACAATATACTGGATCACTGGATCATCTCACGCCTGCAGACGCTGAAGGCGAACGTGTCTCGAGAGATGGAGGTCTACAAGCTCTACAACGTGGTACCACAGCTGTTCGATTTCATAGAGGATCTGACCAACTGGTACATCCGGCTGAATCGTGCTCGTTTCTGGGGCGAAGAGATTACGGCCGACAAGATTGCCGCATACAGCACGCTTTACCGCGCGCTCTATGAGCTGTGTCAGGTCATGGCGCCCTTCGCGCCGTTCCTGGCGGAGCACGTATATCTGGAGTTGTCTGCGCTGGACGGCGGAGCGGCAAAGCCGGGATCCGTGCACCTGTGTGACTACCCGGAAGCCGAATCGGCCCTGGTTCGAGAAGAACTGGAGGCGGGAGTGGCCTACATGCAGCAGGTAGTGTTGCTGGGCAGGCAGAAACGCGAGGAAGCCAAGATCGGTTTGCGCACGCCGCTGCGGCACATCACCATCGTCAGTGGCGATCAGGCGCTGCTCGATGAGCTGAAGCGCCTCGAAGACTACCTGATCTCCGAGCTGAACGTTCGTGGTGTTGGCTATGACACCAACGAAGGCGCCTACATTGAGTTGATAGCGAAACCCAACTTTCCCGTGCTGGGCAAGCGGCTCGGCAAGCGAATGAAGGAGTTTCAGGGGTTGATCAGGAACCTGGACGCCACGTCGGTCGCCGAACTGCAGCGCAACGGGTCCGTGGAGATTGCGGGTGAGGTCTTTAGCACCGAAGAGATCGAAGTTCTCCAGCAGGCGCGGTCTGGGACCAACACGCTGTCAAACGGGCAGATTGCCGTGGACCTGGATTGTGACCTCGACGATGAGCTCATTCGCGGTGGTTACGCGCGCGCCATCGTGCGGCACGTTCAGGATCGGCGCAAAGAGATGGGTCTGCATGTGGCCGACCGTATCAGTGTGAGCTACGGCGGAGATGCCGAGCTCTGCCGCGCCGTCGCCGAGCATCTGGAGTACGTGAAGACCGAAACGCTGGCCCTCGAGCTGGTCGAAGATGCGGACATCGCTGGCGCCCAGGTCAAGATCGACGAGAAGCCGTTTCGTTTTCTGGTGGAGAAGGCAGGCCGGGCTTAGGTGGCTAACTCAGCCATCGGCTAGATCACCAGCGTTTGTGACCGGGGTGTCGCTAGCGAGCTTGTCTGCGTTGCTGCCCGTCAGTGAGACCAGAAACGCCACCATGGCGTCACGCTGATCTTCAGTGAGCGATAGCGGCCGCACCCGCGAGTCCTGTTGAGCGTGCCCGGCGCCACCTTGCGCGTAATACTCCACTACCGCCGCTAGCGTGGGCAAAGAGCCGTCGTGCATGTAAGGGGCAGTAAGCGCCACGTTGCGAAGGCCCGGCGTTTTGTAGCGCCACCTGTCTTCAGCCAGCCCGGTCACTTCGTGACGACCGGTGTCCCGTGGCGTACTGCCGGCTCGTGCTTCCAGCAAGCCGATGCCCGTGTTGTGAAATTGGTGGTCGGTGAACAGCGCCCACCCGGTAGCAAGTGAGTGGCAGCTGGCGCAGTCGGAACGCACGAATAACTCGAATCCCAGCTTCTCCATGGGGCCCACCGCATAGGTGTCGCCGCCGAAGTACCAGCGATCGAAAGGGGAATCCCCTGAAAGCAGGCTGCGCTGGTAGGCGGTGATAGCGGTTCCCAAATGGTCCTCGCGGGCAGATTGCGCGAAGCTTGGTTCAAAAGTAGCGGCGTAGTCGTCAAGCCTCGCGATACGCTGGGTGACCTCGGCTCTGGTGCGGTTGCCCATCTCGTTGGGCGCGAGTAACACAGACCAGATCTGCTCCGCCAGGTCGTCTTCGCGGCCGTCGTGAAACAGCGTTTCAGCGAAAGCTACGTTATACAGGCTGGGGGCGTTGCGGCGCAGCGCTCGACCACCAATTCCCACTGGCTTTGCCGCACCGTTCTGGGTAAACCCCTCGCTGGGCGCGTGGCACGTGGCACACGAAACACTGGCGTCGGCTGATAGGCGCGGGTCGAAAAAGAGCCGCTTGCCCAGTCGAACCGCCGCGGGATCGAGCGGTTGGTGCGGCTTGGGCAGGCCCAAAGGAACCGGCGCATGGTAGCCCGCGTTGTCATCGAGTAGTGGGTCAACTCGGCCGCTCGCCGGTGCGCCGGCGAGCAACAGAACCACTGCCCCCAGCCATGCCATCCGTTTTGACGGATGGCGGAGGCGGTAGGGGTGCGCTGACATGGCTTTCGGGCACGCGTGGGGTGCCTAGCTGGAGCCGGCGATGGGGGCAATGTCGGAATGGCGCCAGGCGTTGGCCGCCGCGGCTTGTGTCTCCTCCGAGGGAATGCCGAGCGCCCGTTGCGCTTCGGCCAGGCCCTGCAGGGACCACCCGTTGGCTGGAAAGTACTCCAGATCCTCGGTAAAGGCAGCGGCTGCCAGTTCAGGCTTACCGGCCGCGAGGTAGGCGGCCCCCAGCGCCTGGCGGGTTGGGAAGTGCCAGTGCGGCGGCTCCGCGTACGGTAGAGAATCCTGCGTGGCGACGGCCTGGAGCAGGTGCTCGATCTCGCCATCGCGGCTGCCGTTAGCCCTGGCGATACGGGCCTTCACCAGCAAAGCGGCTATGCTGGCAAGCTGGTCACCCAGGTCACCCTGGCGGGCCATCTGTGCCCGGAACCGGCCCTGGGCCACGATGTCGTTCATGGCTGTGAGTTCGCCTGTTGCCCGCTGGACGTTACCCAGGCTGGCAAACGCCATGCCGCGAGCGTAGTGGCGCATGTAGGTGGCGATGATGAGCCCCGACGGCGGCTCTTCGATAGCCAGGGCCTCCTGCCACATGCCGAAACGAACGTAGGTGTACGCGGGAACTGCCAGGTAGACCTGTATGCCGCCCATCTGGCGTGCCATGTCCAGAGGAACCTTCTCGCGGAGCTTGAGCGCGGAGCTTACGGACAGGTCGAGCCGCCCCTCCATCATGGCCGAATACCACAGGAAGTGAATGTTGTGCGGGTAGTAGGCGGCCGGATAGAACCCCTGGGCGTTGCATTGGCTGATGTAGTCCTCGTCCGCCAGCGCGGCTTGCTCGTTGGCGATCACCGCATCGTGGTATCGCCCCACGCGCAGGTAGATGTGCGATGGCATGTGAACGAGGTGGCCCGCTACCGGAACCAGGTCGCCCAGCCGGTCCGCGGCTGGTTCCGCCAGTTTCGGCGAGAATCGCTCCATCAAGTGGATGTACAGATGCAGCGCGCCTGGATGGTTGGGGTCGGCTGCAATGACGGACTCCAGGGCGCGGACTAGAGCCGGCGTGCGCGCCCGCGGGTTGCCGTCGTCGTCCCAATAGTCCCAGGGGTATGTATCCATGATCGCTTCGGCGTAAAGGGATTGTACGTGCACGTCTTCCGGATACTCGGCAGCTACGTCTGCCATGACTTCGGCATAGTCCAGGTCCATGGCGGCGCGGTCGTCGCCATCTTCGCTGTAGCGGTGATCCAACGCGTCGATCAGCGCCTGCTCCAACTCCGATTCGTTGGCCCGCAGTTCGGTGGCCCGGCCAAGGGCCTCCCAGGCGATAGGCACATCCTCCGGCGCCATCTCCTTGTTGATGTTGGGACCGTGAACCAGGGCCACGCCCCACCAGCAGATACCGCAGGAGGGGTCGAGGCGGGCTGCCTCGCGAAACGAGCGTGCGGCTTCTGCGTGATTGAACCCGTAGCTCAGGGTGATCGCCTGATTGAAATAGGCTTGCGCCCGGGGTGACGTGGTGGTGATGGGAAAATTAACGGAACCGATTTTGTCCAGCAGTGGTGCGGTGCTGACTCCGTCTTTCCCCGTCGGGGTTTGGAGACCTTCGGCCTCAGCACCTTCAGGCGCTTTTGCGTTGCAGGCGCTCAAGATGGCGAGCAGGAAGAGAGCGATCAGGTGGCTATGGAAGATTTGGCATCGTGTCATGGCAACCTCCGGGGTGTTTGTAGGACTTTACGCGCGGCCACGACGTAGCGTCCATAGTTGCCATCGGATGGAAATCATCGGTAAATAGTCCTGCGGCTCGGTGCTTGGCCCTTATGCGATGACTCACCCTGAAAGCGATACCCACCCTGAACTTCCCCACGTCGGACGCTACGAGCGGGTCCTACCCGTAAGCCTGGAGCGAATGTTCGAAAATGTGCTGGACTGGGCGCACCTGCCCTGGGTGCATGCATCGACGTTCGCGGGTATCCGTTGTGAAGACTACGGGGCGTGGGGATGGCGAGCAGAGGTGGTTGACCCTGCCGGCAGCAAGTGGACCGTTGAGCTGAAGCTGGATCGCGCACGTCGGCGCTGGATTACGCGCAACCTGGATGGTGCGTACGCCGGTGCGCAGATCTGGTCCCAGCTGTCGGAGGTGGACGACGCTGCTCCCTCGCTGCGCGTGGCTGTGGATTTTTACGTGCCCGGAATCGCCGCGGAACAGCGCGCGCGCGCAGGTGACGCCTATAGAAGGCTCTACCAGCGGCTTTACGATGAAGACGTGGACATGATGGTGCAACGTCAGCGTCAGCTGGAGTTGCGCATCGATTCCCTTGGCGCTGCCAGCCTGTGTCTGGGTTCGCGCGCAGAGTTGGTTCTACCTGTGAAGGCGACGCTTGCCGGTCGTGAGTTCGTCGTAGCCGACGTGGACGGGCAGCTGCGTGGCTATCCGGCTCGTTGTCCGCACCTGCTCGGTCCGCTGGACGCTGCCCTGCCTCAGAACGGCCAGCTGACGTGTCCCTGGCATGGATTTCGTTTCGACCTGAATACGGGCGAGTGCGCCTCGGCGGTGGGGCTGCGCCTGCACCCGCTGGCAGTGGCCGAGGAGGATGGGGACGGACAGCTATGGTTGAGGATTGAACCTTAACCTACACAGCGCGGTGGCCGGGCAAAAAAAAGCGGGGTCTTTCAGACCCCGCGACCCTCAGCTGGTTACCGAGGAGCGAGACGCTTGAGGGATACCCGAGGAAGGGAGGGGAGGGGATTTCAGGTACCCCTCAGCGAATCGTTGGAGGAATGTTACTTTAGGTAACATAAAATGCAACCGTACGTAACGCAACGTATTGTTGCATAAATGCAACATGACGAGCATTATTAATTCCAGGAAGGTTAGTCAACGAGCTTTGCATGACCGACTGGGACGACTACCGCTTTGCCGCGGCCGTGGCGCAGGCGGGTACGGTCAGAGGCGCCGCGGACTTGCTGGGCGTGCACCCTTCCACGGTGACCCGGCGCATTGACCATTTCGAGCAGCGTCTTGGGATCAAGCTGTTCGCCCGCAGCGTCCGCGGCCTGGTGCCCACGGCCGAGGGCCGCCGAGTGGTCGGTGCGCTCGACAACATCAGCAAAGTGCTGCAGCGTCTGGAAACTGCGTTGGTGCGAGGCGCCAGGGAAATAGCGGGCGAGCTCAAGTTGTCGGTTTCCCCGGTGCTGACGCCTGAGTTGTTCCTGCCGGCGTTGAAGGAGCTCACGGATGCGCATTCAGCATTGAGCGTATCGGTGTCACCCCACTGGACTGCCGCGCCGCTGCAGCGGCGTGAGGCCGATGTGTCGTTGCTGGTGTTGCGGCAGGCGCCTGACGAACTGGTGGGTCGGTCCGTAGGAGCGATATCGTTTTCAGCTCGTGCTCAGGCTGAGGAGGCAGCACGCTGGCCGGACCATTGCTCCTGGCTGCCATCCGCGTTGCAACAAGCGATCGCACCGGATCTCGTGGTGCCGGCGGCGCAGAGCGGCGGCAGTCTAGAGTCGGTGGAACTGCAGTTGGCGGCGGCAGGTGCCGGCCTGGGAGCGACGCTGCTTCCAACCTATCGCGCCCTCCAGGTGTCCGGGCTGGTGGAGCTGGCGCTGCCGTGCCCGACCGCCGAGGTCTGGGTGCTTTCCCACCCGGACGCGCGGGGCATGGCCAGCACGCAGGCGCTGGCTGGTGCGCTCGCCGACGCCATGCGCGGCGCCGAACTCGATATTGGCTAGGGCTATTGGTTGCGCGCTGCTGGGCAAGAGCGCAGAATCATCGGGCAAATGGAGTTGACCCAAGCCAGCCAAAGGACCGGTGCCGCGGGCAGGGGGAGCACTAAATGCTAGGCGCGCCGCGGCGCCTGCGCTGCGAATATCTCCACAACCCAATCGGAATCGACGTTGCCATCCCGCGCCTGTCGTGGCGTGTGGAAGACACCCGCCCGGCAGAATTGCAAACGGCTTATCACCTTCTTGCGGCCAGCTCTCCGGTCCAGCTTCATGCTGATGTGGGAGATTTATGGGACACCGGCCGGGTGCCGAGCAGCCAGACCCTCAACGTGGAGTACCGGGGCGCACCGCTGGCCAGCGCTGAGCGCGTCTGGTGGAAGGTGCGCAGCTACGACAGCGACGGCCTGCCGAGCCCATGGAGCGAGATTTGCTGTTTTGAGATGGGCCTGCTGGAAGCGGGTGATTGGCAGGCCAGGTGGGTGCAGGCGCGGTTGCCGGGCAGCGCGGCGACGCCGGTGAGTGTGCCGCTGCTGCGCCGCGCTTTTGCGCTGCGTGAGCGTGTGAGTCGGGCACGCCTGTATATCACCGCGCAAGGGTTGTACCACGCGGAACTCAACACAACGCCTGTGACGGAGCACGTGCTGACCCCACCGTGGACCGACTACCGAAAGCGTGTGGGCTATCAGACCTACGACGTTACCGACCTGCTGCGTATGGGGGAAAACGTCCTGGGCGTGTTGCTGGCCGATGGTTGGTATGCGGGGCACCCGGGCATTGGGCCGCGCCAGCAGTATGGGGATGTCCCCCGACTGTTGGCACAGCTGGATGTCACCTATGCTTCCGGCGCGTCGTTCACAATGGCAACGGACGAGAGCTGGCGTTGGCAGCCATCCGGGCTTCTGCACTCTGACCTGATGGTGGGCGAGAGCAACGACCCACGCCAATGGACGGATGCCTGGAGCCAGCCAGGTGCGTTGCTGGACGAGGGGCAGCCTGTGCTTGCGCGGGCAAGGGAGCAAACCCTGGCGGCCATGCCTTACCCGGCATTGCTGGTGTTGGGTGACGTTGCCCCCGTGGGCCCGCCCGAAATTGTGCGCGAGCCACTCGCTCCCACGACGTATCTGTTCGATTTCGGTCGCGAAGTGTTTGGCCGGGCCAAAGTGCAGATCGATGCGCCGGCGGGCGTGCCGATACAGATGCGCTATGGGTCCGGCCGGGATCCTTCGGGTCAGTTGGGCCAATGGCATGCAGGCGCCGATCACTACACCACCTGCGGGCGGGAGGGTGAATGCTTCCAGCCGCTCTTCGTGGCACGCGGGTTTCGCTACCTGGAAATCGCCACCGAACTGCCGCCGTCCGCGTTGGTGTCCGTGCTGGCGCAGCCCATCGGATTGCAGGAGGCTGGTCGGGGTCACTTCAGTTGCGATCTGAAAGCGGTCAACGACCAGGTCGATTGGCTGGGTGAGCGGCTGCAAGCGGCATGGCATCACGTACCCATGGTGGGCCTGGCGCCGCGGGAGCGCATTGGTAATACGGCGGCGGGCAGCGCGTTGCTGGGAATCGGATCGCCCAGGTTCGACGTAGCCGGGCTATACGCCAAGTGGTTGCAGGATCTGATGGATGCGCAGCAGGAAGATGGCAGCTTTCCCGCGGTGGTGCCGCCCCTGCCAGGTGTGCCCGCGCTGCAGGGCGCCGGCGGTTCCGGTTGGTGCGATGCCTTCATGGAGAGCGCTTGGGGCGTATACCGCCACTTTGGAGATCGGGCTCTGCTGGAACGTTGCTACGGTGCCTTGCGCAAGCACCTGATGGGAATGGAGCAACGCTTCCCCGACCAGATCGTGTCCGCACCTGGCCACCCGCTGGCCGGCGATGCGCAATTGGGCAGGGGAGACATCGAAGCCACCGCCAGGTACTACGCCAGCGCCCGGCTGGCAGCGCGCGTCGCAGGGGTTCTGGGCAGAATCGCCGACCTGGAAGCCTTTGAGGAAATGGGTTCTCGGGTGCGTTCGGCATTTCGCCGGCGGTTTGTCACGTTGGATGGACTGATTGTTGGGGATGGGTTGGGTGCCCAGACTCAGGCACTGCACCTGGGATTGTTCGATTCGCCGGAGCGCGACGCGGCGTTCGAGCAGGTGGTGGCAAGACTCGCAAGTTATCTTGCTGGCGATCAGGTCCTGCCGCACGTGCCGCACCTGCTCGATGTGCTCACCGCAAACGGGCGCCTCGATCTTGCCTACGCCTGGTTGATCGCCATGCTCGAGCGGGGTAAGCGCGACCTGGTGGCGTTGGGGAGCGTGTGTGAGTGGCTGCATAGAGGCGTGGCGGGGCTCAACCTAGAGACGGATCTGTCCGATTCCCACAATGCCTACCGGCGACTCTTGTTGCGCCCCTTGCCGCCCCTGGGTTTTGGGCCGGACGGCGAAAACGAGTGGATCGCATCGGTAGACACGTTAGACGAACCTCCCATTCGCTGGGTGAGCGCCAGCTTGGACACCGTCAACGGACGCTTCGAGTCCAGCTGGGAGATCACCCAAGATGCTTTCGAAGTGCGCCTTCATGTCCCCGCCAATTGTAGTGCCCGGGTGCTTATGCCCGGTGAGCAGGAACAGGTGGTGGCCGCAGGTCTGCACGTGTTCTCCTCGCCGTTGGTGGCGCCTCGCGACGGCATTCCCATCTTGAGAGAGGTGTCCGAGGGCGCTTAGCCCGTCTCTGGTTGCGGCAGACTGTCCAGAAACCCCATCACGGTGTGCTGGTCTCCCCTCACCACCACCCGATCCTGCTTGCCCGCCAGCTGGTAGTCGTACATGGGGTCGTAGTACCACTCAAGCAATCGTTGGATCCAGGGCTCGTGGTGCCCGTCTGAGAATCCCCGCGCCAGGGCCTGACTCACCTCGCGGTGGCGCAGACCGCCGAGACGACGGCGGATGCGATCCAGCGCCTGCTGGTAGTCGTTGTGCAGGCTTGCCGGGTCGGCCCCATCAGCTAGTGGTTGGTCCACGTACTCGTTTGCGATGTTGTGCGCACGGACTTCCAGTGCGACCTCCACCAGCAGCAGGGGCGTTTCCTGCATGTGCTGATACCAGGCATTGGGAATCGCCAGGCGTCCAATGGTCTTGCTCTCATCCTCCAGCAGCAGCACATCCCCCGTATGGCGTAGGAAGGCCACCGCCAACCGGTTTTCAAAATCCACCGGCGTGGGCTGACCACCGGGCAACGATCCGAATGCCGAACCGCGATGGTTGGCAAGGCCCTCCAGATCGATGCTCTCCGCGCGTTGCGTTATGAGGGTGGTCTTGCCGCTACCCGTTCGACCGCCGAGCACGAACCAGCGCTTGTGTGCGGGCGCGTCTTCGAGCACAGACAGACAGCAATGGCGCAGAGCTTTGAAGCCACCTGGCACCGTTGGCACGGAAACCGCGCGCTCTTGCAGCCAACGCGCGGCCGTTTGCGAGCGCAAACCGCCGCGCCAGCAGTACAACCACACCTGTTTGTGGGTTGCGGCAAAGCGAACCCAACTCTCCACGCGTTTTGCCTTGACGGCGCCACTGACCAGCGCTTCGCCCTTGGCGATTGCTTGAGGCTGGCCTTCATGACGATAGGCCACCCCGACCTCGTGGCGCTCTTCGTCGGCCAATAGTGGAAGGTTGGTGGCGCCGGGGATTGCGCCCTGCGCGAACTCACCGGGCGCACGAACGTCGATGAAGGTGGGGTTCTGCGCCAGTAGCGCTTTGAGATCCACGCCGCTCACGGGGCCTTTTCGGTAATGGTCTCCCCATTCTGGAAGGCCTCCAGATGGGCCTGAAGCACGCGACGTACGCGCGCGTACTGTTCTTCTTTGGCCGTTTCAACGGCCTGTTGCTGGATCGCGATGGCGCGCTGGAAGTCGCCATTGGCGGCGTAGGCGGCGGCCCAGGTGTCGAGGTATTCAGGTTTCGTGCGCGCGTCGGAGTCGCTTTCCATGAGCTTGTCCATGATTTTCAGCGCGTAGCGTTGGCGCTTGAGACCTTGCAGGTCGCTGACGGTGAGCGTCCACGCCACTTCGTTGACGATGTCAGCGTTGCCTGGGGAAATGGCTACGGCGTCTTTGAACCAACCCACCGCCCGCCGCAGTCTCTGCCTGGTGCCCACCCCACGGGCGTGCAGATTACCTAGGAGCACCATCGCTTCTGCGTCGTCGACTTCGGCCAGGTCTTTCAGCCAGTTGATGATGCGGGTGTCGTCGCGCTGCTCGGCCAGCAGAAACCGCGCGTAAGCGCGCCGCGCGAATGGATTGCCCAGGTCGCTGGCCTGGATGTAGTAGGTGGCGGCTAGCTGGGTGTCCTTCTGCACGGCTTCGCCGGTGTAGTGCATGTGCGCCAGGAACATCGCGGCATCGCTGTGTCCAGACTCGGCGGCTTGCTTGAGCAGCGGCACTCCGGACAGGACGTTTTCGTCTCCGTAGTGCGTGTTCAGATAGAGAACGCCCAGTGCGTACATGGCGTCCACCGATCCAAGCGCGATGGCGTGTAGGTAGTTTTCCAGCACCCCGTCCAGGGCCGCTTCCTTGAGCTCGGGGTCGCTTGCCGTGGACGCGCGTTCCCAGTAAATCCGCGCCAGGAACGAGTTTGCCAGCAGATTGCCAGTGCGGGAGGCGGCGCGTAGCCAATCCACCGCGGAGTCCAGTTCGTTCTGGCTGGCGAGATAGCCGCCGATCGCGGCCTGGGCCGCGCTATCACCCTGTCGTGCCTGGTGGTACATCAACGCCACCGGGTGAAATTCGCTGGTCTGTCCGAAGCGCTTGCTCATGGCCTGATAGACACCACCCAGGTCGAAGTGCAGGGCGCTCACACCACCCGTTTCGCGGCGTGCCTGTAGCAGCAGGGTAAACGGACGCTCCTCGCTGGTTTGATACATGGACCCAACGGGCGACATGTCCATGGTGAGCAGATAGATGTGCGCCTCTACCGCCGTGAGGGAGGCGTAGGGCTGCTCGCGGCTCCCGTCGGCTCCATCCTCCATGTGGGCCCGGATGTTTTCCACCCAAAGCGCATGGGTGTCTGCTTCCGGTGATTCCAGATACCGATAGAACCGCTCCAGCACGTAGTGGCCGGTGAGGCTGCCGTAGTAGATGTCTAGAATCGCCGTGCCGATGGAGCCAAGCTTCAGCGGCTCGTCTTCGACCAGCTGCAGCGCCTGCTGCTCGAGATCCACTAGGCGTTCCATATGCCGCGGCAGATCGGGCAGGTTCAGCAACGCGTCGTTGAGCCGGTCGATGGAGACTTGCTCTCCGTTGGATGGCTTGTCAAGAATCGATCCGTAATCGACAGGGGTGCTTTGGCAGCCCCACGATATGGCGATGAAGGCTACCGTGAGCAGTACGCGCATGGATGGGGTGGTACTTGTTTGAAGGTGAGTGAACGGTATGATCTTGGGCCCCTGATGATTCTACAGGCATTTAGACATGGCATGGGAGCAAAAACTCCGTATCCCTGAGCAGAATGAAGCGCTTCCCGGCAGGGAGGAAAGGGTGCAGGTACCTGCTTCACATTTCGTTAACGCAGTACCGCTGGAAGGCCCGTTTCCGGAGCATCTGCAGCAGGCCGTGTTCGCGCTGGGCTGCTTCTGGGGCGCGGAGCGCTGCTTCTGGGAAACGCCGGGGGTTTATACCACCGCCGTTGGCTACGCGGGTGGCCACACGCGCAACCCGTCCTACGAGGAGGTTTGCAGCGGTTTGACCGGTCACACCGAGGTGGTGCTGGTGGTGTTCGATCCGGACGAGGTGTCCTATGACACGCTGCTCAAAGTGTTCTGGGAAGCCCACGATCCGACCCAGGGCATGCGTCAGGGCAACGATGTGGGTACGCAGTACCGATCCGCAATCTATACGTTTGGCCAGGAGCAGGCGGATCAGGCCCAGCTGTCCTGTGTTGCATACCAGGACGCGCTTGCAGCCGCTGGCTATCCGGAGATCACCACCGAGATCGCGCAAGCAGGCGAGTTTTTCTATGCGGAGCACTACCATCAGCAGTATCTTGCCAAGGTGCCCAACGGCTATTGCGGTCTTGGTGGCACGGGGGTGAGCTGCAAGATCGAATCACGTGCCGAAACCGGCTGATCCGCCTCGGCCCGTCGGGGTGGGCGTGGATTTCGGTACTACCAATTCCACTGCCGCACTTTTCGATGGTGACCAGGTCGTGCTGGTGCCCCTGGAAGGGGCAGACCCCATCATGGCATCGGCTACTTATATCGACCGTGATCTGCAGACCTCCACCGGTGCGGCGGCTATCGGCCGCTACATCGATGACAATACCGGCCGAACCGTTGAACTCATACCCGAGGTAGTCGGTGAAACCAGTTCGTTCGTAGAGCACGGCGACATGGATCACCCCGCGCCTGTGGAGACGGCGACCAACAAGGTCTACGGGGCGGCAGTGGTGGATAGCGGGCTGCAGGGTCGCCTGTTTCGTGGAACCAAACGTCTGATGGGCGACAGCCGCGTGCGCCGGCTGATGGTCTTCGACCATCCGTTCCGACTGGTGGCGCTCATCACGCCGCTGCTGCTGAGAGTCAGGCGGGCGCTGGAGCAACAGGTTCCAGGTGTGAATTTCGGGCACCTGGGGCACCCGGTGAATTTCGAGGGACGCGATGAGTTTCGCAACAAGACTGGCCTGTCGCGATTAGGCGAGGCTTACAAGTATGCGGGGATCAATGAGCAATCCTTCTATCCTGAGCCCATCGCCGCGGCGGTGAGCTATCTGCACGCCAACCCGGACGCCACGGGTGAATATCTGCTGACCTTGGATTTCGGTGGGGGCACCCTTGATTTCTGCGTGCTGCGCCGGGGTGGTGGCAGCCACTTCAGCGTGGTCACAACCCACGGCGTGGGGCTTGGCGGGGATCACATCGATCAGCGGTTGTTTCGGACGCTGCTGTTCCCGCTGCTGGGCAAGGGCGAGCGCTGGCATCGCCGCGGCATGGATCGTGAGATCGATACACCGTTTCCTTTCGAGGATTACGAGGAGCTTCTGGTGAACTGGGCGGTGACCTACACGCTCAATCAGAACAAGTACACCACCCCGGTGATGGAGTGCATCGAGCAGGGGGAGGCCGCTGCCCATAAGTTCCGGCGCCTACGTGAGCTGATCAAACAGAACCTCAGCTATGTGGTGTTTCAGGCGATCAAGGACTTCAAGGCCGAGTTATCTGAGCGGGAAGAAGCGGTTCTAGACATCTCGGAGATTGATGTCGAGGTTCGCCTCACCCGCAGCCAGTTCGAAGACCTGATCGGTGATTTGCTGGATCAGATCGAGGCTGCCCTGGAGCAGACGTTAATGCTTGCCAAGCTGTCGGCCGATGACGTGCAGATCGTTTTGTGCACGGGGGGCTCCAGCCTGATTCCGGCGGTGCGCAACATCTTAGAAGGGCGCTTTCCGGGCCGGGTGGTCGAGCACGACCCGTTCACTTCTGTGGCGGCGGGCTTGGCCATTGCCAACTATCATGGTCTGACCGCTTGAGACTATAGCTCCTGGGGTGGCTGCCAGGCATCGTCGATGGTGGCGAAGAACCCCTTGAGCATTCGGTAGGTAAGCCCCCAGACGAAGTGCCCTCCCGCCAGGCGATAGCCGTTGAATATGGTGGGCTTACCCTGCAACGAGTAAGTCTTGGTGTCGTGACTCGTGCCGTCCACCAGGGGCGCCAGGTCTGCCCACACTACCTCGCTCACCTCGTAGTTGGGTGAGAAGGTGGGGTCGCCCTCGAGTGCGAATACGTGGGGCGCAATGAGCATGTTCAGCGGTCGCCCACGTGGCATGGCTCGTTGGTGGTCGAGGGCGCCCAGATAGCTTGCGCCGTCGAGGTCGAGGCCGATTTCTTCGGCGGTTTCGCGCTGCGCCACGGCCTTTAGCGACGCATCGGTTGGGTCTCGGTGCCCGCCGGGAAACGCCATATGCCCGGACCACGGGTCTCCTTCCTGGGTTGCACGCTGAATGAACAGAATCTGCAGCCGCGCACGATGCTCACGAAGTATGACGGCCACCGCCGCTTCGCGCGTGCCTGGCCCCGATGGAAATTCGTCGGGGGTGTTGGCGGCGATCTTTTGGCTAATTGAATTGAGTTCCAGCACTTCGGCTATCATACCGGGTCACGAGTGCAACCACTAAGTTGAGACATGTCACTATCCAGCTCGGCGAATCGTTGCTTTGTTTGTGGGCCCGGAAACGCGCAGGGTTTGAATGTGCACTTTCGCCTGGAAGGCGACTTGTGCAAGGCTGAATTCACGCCTGGTGCTGCGCATGTTGGATATGACAATGTCACGCACGGCGGCATCATTTTCAGCCTCCTGGACGACGTGATGGCCAACTGGCTGTGGCTCAAAGGAGAGCAGTGTTTTACCGCGAAAGCGGAGGTTCGTTATCGAGCACAACTCCCCGTGGGTGCCAGGGTGGCCCTGGAGGGCTGGTGCGATCGCCGCAAGGGAAGATTGGCCATGATGAGTGGCCGAGTGGTAAGAGAGGACACACAGGAGGTCGTTGCACAGGCCACTGGCAGTTTCATGATTCCGCCGCGGGCGTAACGCGTCGCGAGGTTCAGGGAGGGATTGGGATGGAGCTGTTAACTCTGGTGGCGACGGCGGCCATTGCCGATCGGGGCGATAGTGGGCGCGTTGCTTAGTTTGTTTTTGACAGCCACTGGAGAATGAGTCTGTTGGTCTCGTCCGGTTGCTCCTGCTGTATCCAGTGCCCGCAATCCAATGTGTGCTGCTCCACATTGGGCACGAAGTCGATCAGCTTGTCCGAGCGTCCCACCGCATCGTAGCGGCCATAGATCATGAGGGCTGGATGGTCGATCCGTTCGGGGATGTCGGCTGTAAGATGCCAGTTGCGCGCGAAGTTGCGGTACCAGTTGATACCGGCGGTAAAGCCTGTTTGTTCGAAGGCGCTCACGAAGACGTCGAGTTCCGCTTCGCTCATTAACGGCTCACCCGGAGGCACCTCGGCGTTTGCCAGGTTGATCATCCCCATGCCGGGCGCCGGTTCCGGGGCCGGTTCCTTCCAGTGATTCTTGCGATACAGATTGCGCAGGAAGCGGCGCGGGTTGGCATTGAACACCGCGTCGGCTACGCCTGGTTGCTGGTTGAAATGAACGATGTAGAAATCGCCCCCAAATCGCTCTTCCCAGAAGCTCACCCAGTCCTTCTTGCCACGTTGGAGGAACGGCACGCTGAGATTGATCAAGCCGGCGACCCGATTCGGGTGCAGCAGGGCCAGGTTCCATACAACGATGGCTCCCCAGTCGTGCCCAACGAACACGGCATCCTCGTAACCGAAGTGATCCAGCAATCCCGCCAGATCGCCGGTCAGGGCTTCGATGTCGTAGTCCGTTACTTCCTCGGGCCGGTCCGAATTGCCATACCCACGCTGGTTCGGCGCAATAACGAAGAAACCGGCTTGTACCAGCGGCTCGATCTGGTAGCGCCAGGCGTAGGCGTGCTCTGGCCAGCCGTGGCACAGGACCACTGGTCGCGCGGAGGAGGGACCGGCGCAGAAAACCTCCAGCGTTACGCCGTTGGTGTCGATCTTTGTGGGTTGGGGGAAGTTCACGCTGGTTACTGACTCATGTACCAACCGCCGTTGGGAGATACTGTCTGGCCGGTCATGAACTTGGCTTCGTCGCTGGCGAGGTAGACAGCCGCCCAGGCGATGTCGTCGGGATCGCCCAGCCGGCCCATCGGCGTCTGGGCCTCCAATTGAGGATGCATGGCTTCGAAGGGCTTGGTCATGTCTGTATATATGAAGCCTGGCGCGATGGCGTTGACGCGGATGTTTGCCGGTGCCAACTCGTGTGCCAGAGAGCGCGTGAATCCCAGAATCGCAGCTTTGGCGGAGCAGTAGGCTGTGCCGCCGTTGCGGCCGAAGGTCCCCATGATGCTGCCCATATTGATGATGCGGCCGCCGGAGTCAGACAGCCCCAGATTACACATGATGCGCACTGCCTCCCGGCTGCAGTAGAAGGTTCCGTTCATATGCACGTCGAACATGCGTTGCCAGTGAACATCCGCCACGTCCAGGATCGGAGGGCGCGCCCCGGCTTGTTCGGAGGCTCCCTGCTCCATCATCTCGCGGAACCGCTCCTGGGCACTGTCGTCCCCCTCCATGCCGCTGATTCCCGCATTGTTCACCAGGATGTCCAGCCGTCCCTCGCTGCTTGCCACCAGCTCGAACATTTCGTGCACCGCTTGGGAGTCCGATACGTCGCATCCTATAGCGGTGCCGCCAAGCTCCTCAGCGCAGGCCTCCGCCGCGTCCAGATTCAGGTCGTTTACCACCACGCGCGCGCCTTCTTCGGCGAAGCGTCTTGCGATTTGCGCGCCCAGACCGCGGGCCCCACCGGTGATCAGCGCGGTTGCGCCTTGGAGTCGATTCATTGTGTGTCCCCCTGCCAATCCTGCAGTTTGACCACCTGGGCGTTGCATCGCAATTGGCCGTGCCAGGAGCGCTCTGCGCGTGCGCGTTGGAGCGGGGGTGCGCTAACATGCGTGGGTAGCGAAATGGAGGGATTGCCATGTGGTTGATGCTGTGTGCGGGCGTGCTGTTCGTGGGCGCTCACTTGGGAATCAGCAGCACCGGGTTGCGTCCCACGTTGGTCCGTAAGCTGGGCGAAAAGGGGTATCTGGGTGTGTACACCCTCATTGCGCTGGTTACCTTGTGGATTCACATATGGGTCTACACGGAAGTTCCGCGCCAGACCTACCTGTGGGCCCTGGATCCCAACTTCTATCTGCTGACCAAAGTGCTGATGCCTGTTGCCCTCATCCTCGCGGTTGGTGGGTTCATGGTGAAGAATCCCACCGCGGTGCATATGGAGGCCACACTGGCGGATGCGGCAGGGCGAGACGCGTCCGTGCGGGGTGTAAACCGCATCACGCGACACCCATTCCAGTGGGGTGTGGTCATCTGGGCGCTGACTCATATGCTCGCCAACGGCGACGCGGTGTCGGTGGTGTTCTTTGCGTCGTTCGCAGTGCTTAGCGCTGCCGGCACGGTGCTTATGGATAAGAAAAAGGCCCACTCTATCGGGGCCGACTGGTCATGGTTTGCGCAAGCGACTTCCAACGTTCCTTTTGCCGCCATCGTGAGGGGCAGGAATCGGCTTGTCGCCAAGGAGTTGGTGGCTCCCGTGGCGGCGGGACTACTGGTTTACGCGGCGCTCTATTGGGGACACCAGTGGGTGTCCGGCGTACCCATCTACTGATGACCGGCCGCGGGCCCTAAGCAAGCCGCTAACCAGTTCACCCGGGTGTCTGGATAGCAGCGGCCAACGCTGCTGAACGTCGGTTGCGTCATTGCTCTGTATGCCCTAGGCCTGTTCAGCGCGCATGTCATCAACAGCAAGCTAGGCGTCCTTCTGCAGTTCGAGGATGCCACGCGCCGGCTCACCAACGGCGACTGCGCTCGTCGGGTGAACACCGACTCGGAAGATGAATTCTCAGTTATCGGGAAAGCCTTCAACGAGCTGACGCATCAACTGGAAGAATCTCTGCAGTGGAGCCGTGCGCTGGCGGCCCCAGGACCGTTAGCCATCGAGCGTACTCGTCAGGCGCTGTTCCAGCTCTTGGTATTGTCCGGTGAAGAAATGACTGCAACCACCTAGCAGGTGGGCCTGCACGCCTTCCCACGCGGTTAGTGCGTTGATATCCACAAACTCGTCCGCGTCGCCGGCGACCGCATCCACTGGGCAACCGGGCGAGCGTGAGGGGAGGTCCATGTACCCCACCGGCGGGGCGATCAGCAGCACACGATCCGGCGGGTCGATACGATCCAGGGCCGTCCAGGCCATCACCGCGCCAAAGGAATAACCCGCTAGAACCACGCTGGTGGGGGATTTCGCTGCGCGTACCCATGCCACCACCGCAGCCACGTCGTCTGCCTCCGCCTCGCCGTCGTGGACCCCGTCACTGGCCCCTACGCCGCGAAAGTTGAAGCGTACGCAGCTCACGCCGTTCTTCATGAGCGCCCGCTGGGCCACGTCCAGCACGGCATCGAACATGCTGCCACCGAAGCGCGGGTGGGGATGACACAACACCGCATAATGTCCGTCGTCTGGATTGGCTGCTTCGGTCAGTACGGCCTCCAGATTGCCCGCCGGGCCCGGTATGTGGAATTGCACGGCGTGTTGCTCGCTTTGCGTAGATGGCGAGACGTTAGCAGACTCCGGTTGGTGTCGAACAGGTCTTGAATTTTTTGCGCAAACGCCTATTTTTTCGCTCGGCCCGGAGCGTCATGAGTCGGGTAGCCGGGAACTAGATCCCGCGCTTGAGATCGGAACGAACACAAACAGTTGAATCGGAATGATTGAAGCAGATCGACTGACACGCCGATATGGCGATTTTCTTGCTGCCCGGGATGTGTCCTTCGTGATTCGGCCCGGAGAGATCGTTGGGCTGTTGGGCCACAACGGTGCCGGCAAGACCACCATCATGAAGATGCTCACGGGCTTTCTGGAACCTAGCGCCGGCGCTGCACGTATCGACGGTGTGGCGGTGGAGGCCGATCCCCGCGCGGCACAGGCTAGCCTAGGCTACCTGCCGGAGAATCTGCCGCTCTATCCGGAGTTGTCCGTTGCCGAGTATCTCGAGTTCGTCGCTACGTTGCGCGGTGTCGACCCTCGCAGCACGGTGGCGCGGACCATGGCGGAGACCGAACTGCAGGACAGGGCGCTGGATCCCATCGCCACCCTTTCTCGTGGGTATCGCCAGCGTGTGGGCGTGGCCCAGGCGCTTCTGCACCAGCCGCGCTTCATGATTCTCGATGAGCCTACCAATGGTCTCGACCCCAGCCAGACCCAGCATATGCGCGGGCTGATCAAACAGCTGGCCGAGCAAGCCACGGTGATCCTGTCGACCCACATCATGCAGGAGGTGGACGCCATCTGTGACCGCGTGCTGATATTGCGTGGCGGTGAGTTGGTGCTGGACGAACGGCTGGCGGCGCTGAAAACCAGCAACGTGCTGCGCGTGCGCTGTGCGGATGGAGATCTTCAGTCTGCCCTGCGCGGCGTGCCGGGGGTAACCGATGTGGTGGCCCACGGCGACGCCTGGCACCTCACCCTGGAAGGAGATGCTGACCGGGTGGCAGAGCAGGTGGTACAAGCGCTCGGCGCCGGTGGGTTCTCCTTGCGGGAGCTCACCGCGGTGCAGCGGGATCTCGAGAGCGTGTTTCGAGAAGTGAGCGAGGAGGTGGCGGCATGAGGCGCGCGCTGATCGGCCGCATTGCCGCCAAGGAGCTCACCCTCTTCTTCTCCTCTCCGGTGGGCTATCTGTTCCTGCTGGCATTCCTCGCTGTGACGCTGTTCGTCTTCTTCTGGGGGGAAGCATTTTTTGCCCGCAACGTGGCGGACGTTCGCCCCATGTTCGAGTGGATGCCGGTGCTGCTCGCTTTCCTGGGCGCGGCGCTCACCATGCGCATGTGGAGCGAGGAGCGACGTACGGGCACCCTGGAGTTCATCACCACCGTTCCGGTTGGCACTTGGGAGTTCGTCGCGGGTAAGTTTCTCGCCTGTTGGGCGCTCTTGGCGGTTGCCCTGCTGTTGACGCTGCCGCTGCCGATCAGCGTGGCCGTGATCGCGAACCTCGATTGGGGGCCTGTTGTAGCCGGGTATCTTGCCGCGTTGCTGCTGGGGGGGGCCTACCTGTCCATCGGTTTGTTTGTCAGCGCGCGCACCGACAGTCAGATCGTCAGCCTGATCGTTACCTCCTTCGCGTGTGGGGGGTTCTATCTGTTGGGCAGTCCGGTGATCACCGATCTGGTGGGTGGTACGGTGGCCGACTTACTGCGCGGCGTTGGTAGTGGGTCCCGTTTCGAATCCATTACCCGCGGCGTTCTAGATTTCCGAGATCTGTATTTCTACACGTCCCTGCTGGTGGCGTTCCTGACTCTCAACGTATACGCATTGGAGGTGCTGCGATGGGCCCGGGACGGCGACCAGCGGCATCATCGGCGCTGGCGCGTGGGCACCGCTTTGCTGGTGGGCAATCTGTTGCTGGCCAACGTCTGGCTGGCCGGTTTCAACGGATTGCGGGTGGATGTGACCCAGGGCCGGATCTATTCCATCTCCGAGGCCACCCGCGGCTACCTGAATCAGCTCACCGAGCCGCTGCTCATCCGAGGTTACTTCAGCGCCAAGACCCACCCGCTGCTGGCGCCCCTGGTGCCGCGCATGAAGGATCTGCTCAACGAGTTCGACGTGGCCGGCGGCGACAAAGTGCGCCTGGAGATCCTTGATCCCGCCGACGATCCGGCCATGGAGGACGAGGCCAACACCAAATACGGCATCCGTCCCGTGCCGTTTCAGACCGCTGATCGCTACCAGGCCAGCCTGGTGAACTCCTATTTCGACGTGCTGTTGAGCTACGGAGATGAGTACGAGGTGCTGGACTTTCGTGATCTCATCGAAGTGAAGGTGGTTGGCGAGGCCGAGTTGGACGTGCAGCTGCGCAATCCCGAATACGACCTCACCCGCAGCATCAAGAAAGTGCTGTTCGGCTTCCAGGGTGGCAGCAGCGTGTTCGCCAACATCTCCAAGCCCGTGCGCTTCGTCGGCTATGTGTCGGGAGACGACAAGCTGCCGGCGTCCCTGGCGGAGTACCGCAGCGTACTCAATGAAACTCTCAAGGAGCTTGTGGAAGAATCCAACGGATTGCTCACGGCACAGTTGCTGGACCCCGAGGCGGGTGACGGTGCGTTGGCCGCAGAGATTGCCGACCAGTATGGGTTCCGTCCCATGGCGGCGAGCCTGTTCGACACAAACCTGTTCTATTTCTACCTGGCCCTGTCGGATTCGGAAACGCTGGTCCAGGTGCCGCTGCCTGAAGCGCTGTCCGCAGCAGCGACCAAGCGCGGTATCGAGGAGGGGTTGAAGCGATTCGCCAGCGGTTTGCTCAAATCCGTGGCGCTGGTGGCGCCTGAGGCACCAGCGCCTTACATGGGTATGGGCCAGCCACCGCCGCCGGGCAATCAGTTCCAGCAGCTGCGCGATTTTCTCGCAAGTGATTTCAGTGTCGAGACCGCTACTCTGGACGACGGCGCCGTTCCGGAGAGCGCCGATATGCTGATGCTGGTGGATCCCCAGTCGAAGAACGAAACTCAGCTGTTCGCCATCGACCAGTTCCTGATGAAAGGCGGAACCGTGGTGATCGCCGCATCGCCATTCAACGCCTCCATCTCCCAGCAATCGCTCATGGCGCTGCCGCGCAGCACGGGCCTGGAAGACTGGTTGGCCCACCACGGCGTGGAGATCGACGCCAGCTTCGTCATGGACCCGCAGAATGCGGCATTTCCGGCGCCGGTCACGCGCCAGGTAGGGGGGTTCAGCTTCCAGGAGTTTGTCATGCTGGACTACCCTTACTTCATCGACGTGCGCGGTGACGGCCTGAACCAGGACAACGCCATCACCTCCGGTCTGCCTCAGGTCACCATGAGCTGGGCGTCTCCCATCGAGGTCGATCCGGAAAGCCTCAAGGAGCGGCGCCTGACCACGCTGCTCAAGAGCAGCTCGGCCAGCTGGCTGTCAGAAGACACGGACGTGATGCCGCGCTTTGATGAGCAGACTTCGTCCGCCTTCGCGCCAACCGGGGATCGGGCCCCCAGAAATCTTGGCGTCCTGCTAGAAGGTACGTTCACATCCTACTTCGCAGGTAAGACGTCACCGCTGCTGAGCGAACACGATAACGCGATCGATGGCGAGGAAGAACCTGCCACCGATGATGAGCCCGCCAACGACTTCGGCGTCATCGGAAGTGTCATCGAGCGCTCCACCAATGCCGCCAGATTGTTCGTGTTTTCGTCGAATGGATTTCTCGCGGACCAGACGCTGCGCATGGTGGGTTCCGCGGACGGTACGGTTTACAGCAACTCCACGCAGATGATGGTCAATGTCGTCGACTGGGCGCTGGAAGATCAGAGCCTGCTGTCGATCCGATCGCGCGGCAATTTCAATCGCACATTGCCTCCGCTGGACAGTGACGCCCAGGCCCTGTGGGAGTACGTCAACTACGCATTGGCGTTGCTGGGTGTGGGTGCGGTTGCACTCACGCATCGGCGCCGCACCGAACGCCGGCGCCAGCGGTTCAGCCAGTGGGGTGCCGCATGATTTACAGGATTGGATGGCTTGGCGCGCTGTTGTGCGCCCAGCTCGTCATCGTTGCGGCTGTGTTGCTGTTGGATGCGCGGGAGACAGCATCGGGTGACGCCGCGCCGCTGCTGGTGTTCGAGGCGCCCGACGTGGACAGGATCACCGTGGGTGAAGGCGAGTCGGTCGCGGAGCTGAGCAGAACCGACGATGGCTGGCTCGTGGCTGGGTCTCTCGCCGCGGATGCGGCCAAGGTGCAGGACGCTCTGGAGAAGCTGGGCGGGTTGCGGCCATCCTGGCCGGTGGCCACCAGCCCGGAAATCCAGGAGCGATTCGAGCTTGCGCCGGACAATTATCAACGCCGCATCCGGCTGTTTGGCCAGGGCGAGGTGCTAGCAGACCTGTTTCTGGGATCGTCGCCAGGATATCGGCGGGTTCACGGACGCGTGAGCGGGTCTGATGAAATTTACAGCTTGGATCTGTCCACCTTTGAATTCCCGTCATCTCAGGGCGATTGGCTCGACAAAGCGCAACTCGGGGCGAAGGGGGCGGTGAGCGGCGTGGCCCGCGCGGGCGCTTGGTCGCTGTCCAAAGGCGAAGCGGGGTGGGTGCTGGAAGGGCAAGCCGATGAGCGTCCGGAGGAGCTCGATCAGGCCGCCGCGGATCGCGTGGCGGACCGGATCGCCGGGCTGCGGTTCATGGACGTGGCCGATTCTGCGCCTTCCGGTAATCCCGAGATCGTCTCGATAACGGATGAGTCCGGCGACTACGAGCTGCAGTTCTGGCATGACCCGGACGCGGACGAATATGTGCTGGCGTCGAGCCGTGCCGAGGACTATTTCGAGGTAGCCAGCTACATCGCCGAGCAGGTGCTGGTGGGCCGCTCCGCATTGATGGCAGACGCGGACGTCGACGAGTAGAGCTTCCCAGCCAGGCGCTGGTCGAATCAGCTGGCGCAGCATGGCTGGTTGCGGCCGAGATGCTTGGCCTGATAAAGGCGCACACCCTTGCGGTGGAGAGGTGCTCGTATCGCTGCCAAAGGGGTAATGGAAGTAGCCAAAAGTTGAACTGGGTCACAGTTCGATGGTTTTATGCCGCCCCTGCACCGGTTTTCGCGTGCCTGACGCCTTATTTAGAGGTGGGTAGGGGTAGGGGTAGGGGTAGGGGTAGAAAGTAGTGAAGTTGGATTTCCAGGAGTACCTCGCAAGCCTCGAGGGACCCACTGCCGAGCCGCAGGTGCTGGCATTTTTTGATCTGGATCGAACGCTGATTGCCGGGTACTCGGTGAAAGCGCTGGCGTTCGAGCAGATTCGCAGCCGCGAGATGTCGCTGCGCCATCTGGTCATTCATTCGCGTCGTTTTCTGGAATACTGCCTGGGACGGGCCGGTTACGACGACCTGCTCCGAGCAACAGTGGGCCAACTGGCCGGGCGTACCGAAGCGGAGCTGGTAGATCTGGGTCAGCGCGCCTATCGGCGAAAGCTGCAAGGGGCCATCTACCAGGAGGCAAGGGCGCTGATTGCCGCGCACCAGCGGCGCGGACACCAGGTGGTGATGGTCACGTCGGCTACTCGTTACCAGGCCGATCCCATTGCCCAGGATCTGGGTATTACCCAGCTATGCTGTACGACGCTGGAGATCTCCAGGGGCCGCGTCACGGGGCGCTTCGATCCGTGCTTTGGGGCCAGCAAGGTCAGCGCCGCCAGGTCGCTGGCCAAAAAGCACGGATTACGCTCGGGCGACGAGAAACTGAATGCCTATTTCTATACGGATTCCTGCGACGATCTGCCCCTGTTGGAAGCGGTGGCCCGGCCGGTTGCGGCTAACGCGAAGCCCTCCCTGGCGGCGGTGGCCGCCCAGCGAGGCTGGCCTCAGCTGGAGTTTCAGGCTTCCGGCGATCTGGCTGCCTGATGTAACGCCTGGCTCGTGACTCGGTCGTGCTGAAGAAGGTCGCCTACCACGCGGTTATCTGTGCCGCTATCACCCTGCTGGGGATGCCGATCGGCGCTGCCACGTTGCACTACGAAGGATACGTTGCCGGCGCGCGTGTGGGGACTGCCACGGTTAACGTGTCCATAGCCCAGGCCGGCTATCGAGTGTGGGGCAGCGCAGCGGCAGATGGGGTGGCCAATTGGTTCTCCGACTGGCACAGCGACTTCTCCGCCTCGGGTGGTCTGGTGGACGGCGCGCCGCAGCTGGTAGCGTACAGCTACAACCAGCGGGATCGCGACAGCATTCGTGATGTGCATGTGGCCGACGGAAAGGTCAGCTATAAGAAGAATCAGCGTCCGGTTCGCAAGACCCGGGCTTTCCCCACGCCAGACCTGGTCTCGGCGCTTTTCGTCAAACCGCGCTGCCGGGAAACCTGGTGGGTCAACACGGGGCGGCGCAACTACCGGCTGGAGCGGCGCGTTGGAGCCCCGGGCGTGTGCCGCTACGAGGTGTTCGATAGGCACGAAAAGAGTTTCAAGATCGACCTGGTGCTGGCGGAGCGGGAAGGTATCACGGTCCCCGTATCGCTGACGGTGCATGCGTTGTTGCGGGCCCGATTGATCTTGGTGGACGAGGCCCCGAAGCTGTAGAATTCCTGGCCTTCTTGGGACAGCGAGCGGGCAGCATGGCCGCTGCAATTTGTCTTGAATTAGCGGTTAACGAAAGGGAGAACGAACATGAATGAAGCCTGGATTATAGACGCAGTGCGCTCTCCGCGCGGCCGAGGCAAGCCCGGGGTGGGTAGTCTCAGCAACATTCACCCACAGCGCTGCATGGCGCAGGTGCTCAATGGGCTGAAAGACAAGGTGGGGTTCGACCCCGCGGATATCGAAGATGTGGTGGCTGGCTGCGGCACCGGTAGTGGCGACCATGCCCACGATATTGCCCGCATGTCGGTGCTGGATGCCGGTTGGCCGCTTACCACCACGGGTGTGACCCTGCATCGTTTTTGCGGCAGCGGTCAGCAGGCCGTCACCTTTGCCGCTATGGGCGTCATGTCCGGCCATCAGGAAGCGGTGATTGGTGGTGGCGTTGAGTTCATGTCCCGCTACGCGCCAAACCATGCCGCCGGCTTTCACGCTAACAACGAGCACCTGGCTGAGATGCACCCTCAGATACCCCAGGGCATTTCCGCGGACCTCATTGCTACGATCGAAGGGTTCAGCCGCGAGGACGTGGACAGCTACGCGGTGGAAAGCCAGACGCGCGCTGCGCGTTCTATCGAGGAAGGTCGGTTCAACGATGCGCTGGTGCCCATCTACAACGAAGACGGTTCGCTGGCACTGGATCGGGACGAGCATCCTCGTCCTGGCACTACTTTAGAGAGCCTGGAAGGACTGAACGCCTCCTTTGCTGCCATGGGGGCTCAGCAGGTAGAAGGCTGGCCGCAACCCTTCGACGAGATGGCCAAAGACAAGTATCCGGAGGTGGATGCCATCAACCACGTGCATCACGCGGGCAATTCGTCCGGCGTGGTGGATGGTGCCAGCGCGGTGCTGGTGACCAGCCCGGACTATGCCAAGGCTCATGGGTTGACGCCCAAAGCCCGCATTCGTATGACTGCAACCGCTGGTACCGAGCCGCTGATCATGCTGACGGCGCCGGCTCCTGCGGCGCAGCGATGTCTTGCTAAGGCTGGCATGACCAAGAACGACATCGACCTGTGGGAAATCAACGAAGCCTTCGCTTCTGTGGTGCTTAAGTTCCTCAAGGACATGGATATCAGCCACGATGTCATGAACATCGATGGTGGCGCCATCGCGCTGGGTCACCCCATCGGCGCCACCGGCGGCATGCTCATCGGCACGGCCGTGGATCAGCTGGTACGGGAGGATAAGGAAACCGCCCTAGTGGCCATGTGCACCGGCGGGGGTATGGGTACCGCTACCATATTGGAGCGTATCTAGGGCCTGCTGGGATCCGATGCTACCCCTGTAGCGCCTGGTGATGGTCATCACGACGGGCAAGGCTGATACGAAATCGGACAAGCGATTATCCAGGTCGTCTGAGGAGGACCCTGCTCTGGGGCGCTGAACCGCGAGCAACAGCGTGGTCTCGCTTGAAGTTTCAGTAGGGCTGGTCGCCGGCGAGGGTGACGCGGTGCATTACCCGGCGTTCTCCGTCGTAGCCGCCCAGGGCGCGGTGCATCACGCAGCGGTTGTCCCACATGGTGAGCATGTCCTTGCGCCACTGGTGCCGATAGACGAATTCGTCTTTTAGGTAGTGCGCGAACAACCTGTCCAACAGGCGGCCGCTGTCTCGTTCGGAAAGACCTTTCACGCCAATGGTATAAACCGGGTTGATCCACAAGGCGGGGCGGCCCGTCTCGGGGTGGGTGCGCACCATGGGATGCTCCTGGGTCGCCCACGCGTTTTTGCTCGGTAGTATCCGCATGCTGCGCCGCTCGCCTCCGGTGGCCTGATAGCCTTCGTGGCTGTAGGGTCGGCGCGCGCTGTGGATGGCGGTCAGCGATTCGATTTCTGCTCGCAGGTTGGGCTCCAACGTGGCATAGGCCGAGTATCCGTCGGCAAACAGGGTCTCGCCGCCTCGGCTGGGTACCTCCTTGGCGTGCAGCACGGTGGCCGCGGGCGGGACGGTTTGAAACGACCAGTCTGAGTGCCAGGCCGAACCGAATGGCGGTGCGGCCTCGTCGGGTTCGCGGCGTACTTCCAGAATGTGCTCGTGATCCGCCAGCGGGGCGACGTAGGGGTCGTTGCCGAACTCGCCGAACTGCCCGCAGAACCGCTCCAGGGCTGCGTGGGACAGCGGTTGGTCGGGGAAGCTGAGCACCTGGTGGGTCAGCCACGCGGCGCGGATCTGCTCGACGGACTCTTGGGTAAGCGGTTCGCTTAGTTGGGTTCCGCTGACACTGGCGCCGAAGCCGTCGGGGTTGGGCGTGACCTCGATCGCCATTTCATATCTCCCACAAACTGTGGGTGAGCCAAGCGATGGCCACCGCGGTGAGGGCGCCTATGGCCAGTATGGTTGTGAACATGCCGAACCCCCCGGGTTTGCTGTTGTTAGCGTACTGCGCTGCCCGCCTTCTGCGAGTGGCAAGCATCGCCACGACGACGAATATTGCCAATGGCACGAGGAATTGGACCAGATATCGCATAGATCGTTTTGCAGCCGACCCCCTGCAGCATACCCAGAGGCGCAGCCAGCGATCAATGGTAGGCTACCCGCGCATGATGAACTGGTTGACCGAGCACTGGGCGATGGCGGTGGCATTGGGGGCGTACACGGGCGTGCTGTTCTACAACGCGAACGTGGGCCGGCGCAGTTCGAGCTCCATGGGCCACTACTATGTTGGCGGCCGCACCATGGGTGGGTTAGCGGTGGGCGTATCGTTTTTCGCCACGTTCGCCAGCACCAACAGTTATATCGGCAACGCGGGTAAGGGCTATGAATACGGTCTGCCGTGGATGACCATGGCGGTGACGTTGGTCCTTTTTACTGGCTTGTCCTGGGTTGCCGTGGCGCCTCGCTTGCGGCGGTTTGCGGCCCATTGGGATGCGCTGACGTTGCCCGATTACCTGGCCAGCCGGTTCGACGCGCAAGGTCGAGCCATGCGCATGAGCGCGGCGGTCATCATCGTTGTCTCCAGCCTGCTCTACCTGGTGGCGATCTTCAAAGGGGGCGGCAATCTGTTTCAGTCATTCCTGGATATTCCCTACGAGACTGCCGTTGGGCTGACCCTGCTCATCGTGGTGATGTACACGTCCCTTGGTGGTTTCGTGTCCGTCGTGCGTACGGATGTTGTGCAGGGTTTGCTCATGATGGTCGGCTCGATCACCATTTTCTATTTCGTTACCAAAGCTGCGGGGGGCGTTGGCAGAGTCATCGAGCTCGCGGATCGGCCACAGACACAGTGGCTGTTCAGTTGGAACGCCGGGATTCCGTTCGTTGTTTTGTTTGGAATCGTCCTTTCCGGGTCGCTCAAGCTGCTCGTTGATCCCAGGCAGGTGTCGCGGTTCTATGCGCTGCGCGACGAGAAAAGCCTGCGCATGGGTATTCGAGTGGCCTTGGTCGGCATGACGATCATCATGTGCTGTCTGTTCCCAGTAGGTCTGTATGCGCATTTCCTGCTGCCCGATGTGCAGGATACGGACCTGATCGTGCCCACGCTGCTCACCTCCGGCACCGTTTTCCCTTTGTGGGTGGCCGATCTGCTGGTGGTGGCGATCATCGCCGCGGCAATGTCTTCCATGGATAGCGTGCTGCTGGTGGCCGCGTCGGTGCTTTATAAGGATCTGGTGGAGCCGGTGCGTCCGGCCCGCAATCCCATCACCTGGACCCGGTTCTGCGTGGTGGCGGTGGCTGCCGTGGCGGCGTTGTTCGCGCTCAGGCCCCCGGGGGGCATCGTCGAGATCACCACTTTCTCCGGCAGTCTCTACGCGGCTTGCTTCTTCCCGGCCATTCTATTTGGGCTGCACTGGCGCCGTGGCTCGGCGGGAGCCGTGGGCGCTTCCATGCTGGTGGGCGTGTTGGTGCTGTTGGGGTGGTTGCTGCTGGGTGGTCGGGCGCTGCTTCACGAAGTATTTCCCGCCATGCTGGCCTCGTGCCTGGTTTATGTGGTCGTTGCGCGACTGACGCCGCCGGCGCTGGAAAGCTGGCCCGGGGAATCGTGATGAGCGCCGTCGCTGACCAGGATTCCCTCGAGAGTTTTTTCCGTGCGCACCACAGCGTGCTTGTGATCACCGGTGCTGGCTGCAGCACGTCGTCGGGCATCGCCGACTATCGGGATGCCAACGGCGATTGGAAGCACGCCTCTCCCATCATGGCTCAGGACTTCATGCGCAGCGCCACCGTGCGGCAGCGCTATTGGGCCCGCAGTATGCGCGGTTGGCCGGCGTTTGCCCGGGCCGCAGTGAATCCGGCTCACGAGGCGTTAGCGTCTCTAGAGCGCATGGGCCTGATCCATGGGGTGATTACCCAGAATGTAGATGGTCTGCACCAGCGTGCGGGCCAACGCAAACTCATCGAATTGCATGGAAATCTTCAGTGGGTGTGCTGCACCGGTTGCGGCGCCCGCATCGGGCGCGCCGGACTGCAGGATTGGTTGTCGCGGGTGAATCCGCGGGTGAATACCCTGCCAGCTACTCCGGCTCCGGACGGGGACGCGCAGCTTGCCCGGGAGCTGGATGGTGTGCGGGTGCCCGAGTGCGCATACTGCGGCGCGATTATGAAGCCCGACGTGGTCTTCTACGGAGAATCCGTGCCGCCGGAGCGCGTACGGGAGGCCTACCGATGGGTGGACGAAGCCGATGCGCTGATGGTGGTGGGGTCTTCCCTCATGGTGTATTCGAGCTATCGCTTCGTGCGTCGCGCCCACGAGCGTGGACTGCCCCTGGTTGCCATCAACCAGGGCAAGACCCGGGCCGACGACTGGTGGCATTTCAAGCTTGCCAAGGACTGCACGTCGGCGCTGCAGCGACTCGTGGGTGAATTGAGCGGGGCCGCCCGGTGAGCAACGATACGCAGCAGCTCCGCCGATCGCGCAACCTGCCCATGCTGGTGCTCTAGGGCCTGGGCACCACTATTCTTAGCCAGGCCGTACCGCATCTGGAACGTCGTCCCACCGGGTCGGCCAAGGGCAAGCCTCGCAAAGCCGCCAAGAAATCCAAAACTCGGCCAAAAGCTAAGGCGCGTTCAGCCCTTAAGAGTTAAACTAGTTCGCAGTCTAAGTTGATCTGCAGACTCGCGATTGCATGAGCGGGTATACCACTCGAGAAGTATCGGACCTCATCGGCCTCGAACCCCACCAGGTGCGGCACTACGTTCGCCGGGAGCTGCTTCAGCCCGCGCGCGGCGAGCGCGGTGAATATCGATTTACCTTTCAGGATGTGGTGCTGTTGCGCAGTGCCAAGGGCCTGATCGACTCCAAAGTCTCGGTCCGCAAAGCCTATCGCACGCTGCTAAAGCTCCGGGCCGAGCTCGATCAGATCAAATCCCTGGCGGCGTTGCGCATCTTCGCGGATGGCAACAACGTGGTGGTGCGTGAAGACAACCAGGTGTGGGATGTGGAGACGGGCCAGGGTCACCTGGATTTCGCGGTGCAGGAGCTGGCGGACAACGTAGCCAGCCTTGCCAACGGCCACCTCATCGAGGCGCGGGAAGGTAACGCACTGAGTAGCGATGAGTGGTACAACCTGGGTCTCGACCTGGAGGAGGTAGACCCCAACCGCGCTCCCGAGGCTTACAACCGGGCCATCGAACTCAATCCGGCCAACGCGGACGCTCATGTGAATCTTGGCCGGCTGCTGCAGTTGCGAGGCGATCTCAAGCGGGCCAAGCGTCACTACGAGCAAGCCCTGGATTCCGTGCGGGATCATCAGCTCGCGCTGTATAACCTCGGCACCATCTACGACGAGCTGGATGAGGTGGCCAAGGCCGCCGAGTTCTACCGGCGCGCACCCGCCATTCCCGATGCCCACTTCAATCTGTCACGGATCTGCGAGATTCAGGGTGATGAGGTGGCCGCGGTGCG
>DEBD01000018.1:0-4011 GCA_002348385.1 Gammaproteobacteria bacterium UBA2965
AGGAATTCCGGCCGGCCCCGCGACTGCGCCTGCCTGGCCAGTGCATCCAGGTCCAGGTTGTCGAGAATCAGCATGCCCAGGCCCACCATCACCAACTCATGCAGCGCGTTGGGCTTGGTGTCCACGTTGGAAGGAACTGCGTCGTTAACACAATCGCAGCCGATCACGGCCACGTCCCGAACGCGCAACCATTTGGCCACCGATGCGTGCATGCCGGCAGCAGCTTCAGTGACGTTCCAAGGCCCCTGCTGGCGCACCCGTTCCCAGCGCCCCGTGCGCACCAGCAGCACGTCACCGCTGCCGATGGAAATACCCGTTTTCACCTCCCAGGCTTCCAGGTCCTGCGCCCTGATCACCGTGTCCGGCTCCAGATAGTCCGCGCCGCGCAGCCACGCCATGTCCACCAGCACGCCGCGGGTAAAGATGCCCTGGGCCACCTGCTCGATACCCAGCTTCTCAGCGCCGTCGGGCTTGAGCCCCTCCAAAGGGAAGCCGTTGTAGAGCTTGCCCTTGTGGGCGAAGTGCGTCAGCCCGTCGATGTGCGAGTGGGCATAACCATGGTAGTTGATGGAGTAGGTGTCGGCGGCCGCCTGTTGGCCCTCGAATTCGAGGACCGTCAGCTCGTGCTTGAACGGGTTGGCATTTACCTCGCTCGGCGTCTTGTTGAGATCCAGGGCCAGCGACACCGTCACCCCATCGCGCACCAGGGCGGCGGCGGCCTTACGCTTTTCCGGCGTAATGAGATTCAGCGTCCCCAGCTGGTCGTCATCCCCCCAGCGACCCCAGTTGGAGATTTCCTGCATCCAGGCGTCGAACTCCTCGACGCTGACGCTCTGCGCTGATTGCGCGTCCGCACAACCGGCACAAACCAGCAGCAGACACCCTCCAAACAATCCTTTCTGGCGCACCTTCTCCCTCACAAACATCAGATACCGCAGGTTGTAGCCACCCCGGGCTAACGACGCAAGCAGTGCGTTCCAGGGTGCGCGGACGTTACCCGGCGAAGCCGGGCGCGGCGTCCTCTGCCCACTCATTGTCAGGGCCATCGCCCGCCACCGTGGTACGCACCATGTCGCGCGCCTGGTCCATGGGCCACGGGTGACCCCGGTGCAGCACGCAGCGGTTATCCCACAGCGCCAGATCACCGACACGCCAGCGATGCTTGAAGGTGCGCGGCGGCTGGCAAGCCTGGCGCGTCAGCGCTGCGAGCAATTCGCGGCTTTCTGCAACCGGCTCACCGATGATGTGGCTCGCGTGCCGTCCAACGAACAGACTTCTGCGCCCGGTGGCAGGATGCACCTTCACGATGGAGTGCTCAACCGGCGGCAGACCCGCAATGTCTTCCTCAGCGAGCAGCTCCTGCCCGCCATGCCACGTGTGGCTGAAAACAAAGCTATGCACGGCCTCCTTGCCCTCCAGGTAAGCCTTCATATCCTCGTCGAGGGCATCGAACGCCGCCCGCATATCTGCCCACTCGGTCTCACCGCCCGTATCGGGCACCACGCGCGCGCATAACAACGAAGCCTTGGCGCCAACCCGCTTGTAGGAACTGTCGCTGTGCCAATGCTGATTGCCTTCGTTGAACCGTACCTGGAGGCTCGCCGGATCCGCCACGTCTCCGTTTTTGAGCGTGTTGCTGATGTGGGCCAACAAACGTGTGGACGACTTCACGAGCCCCCGCTCCAACAGGCCAATGCGGCGGCTGAAGGCAAGCTGCGCTTCGGTGCTAAGATCCTGGCCCTCGAACACCAGCACCGCGTAGCGGTGCCAGGCCGACTCGATCTCGGCAAAGACGGCGTCGTCCAGGCGCGTCAAATCCACACCCGTCACCACGGCACCCAGCGTGGCGTCCGACGGCGTGATCTGCACTAGCCCACCAGCACCTAGTAGAAGCTTTCCAGCTCTTCGAAGACCGGATCGCCATCCAGGCAAGCCACCGCTTTGGGTGACATCTGAGCGTGGTAGTCGGCAGACGCGTAGCGGTCGTAGGCGTCCTGGTCCACGAAGGACAGAAAGTACAAATAGGTGTGCGGTTCGCCTTGCACCCGCCGAACCTCGTATACCTTGGCTCCAGGCTCGTTGGCATAGATGTCACGAACCAGTTGGGATACCAGCCCTTCGAACTCCTCCACCTTGTCGGGCTGCACCTTCAAGCGAATGCTGCTGGAGATCACGGCGCGCACACGGCCGATACCGCCTCCACGTCCACTGGGGCAGACAAGGTTTCGCTTACCGGGCCAAACAGCTCCAGCACCTCCGGCGCCGTGGCGTGCACGTTGCGTGCTTCCAAGTTCCGGTAGCGCTCCATCATGTAGTAGCGGCCTTGCTCACCCTTGTAAGGCGCATACAGAATCGCCCCTTCCTCCACCTCCATGACTTTGACTGCCAGCTTCACGATGGCCTCCTCGAAAGCCCGCTCTTTGCCTTCGGCTACGTAAAAGGTGGCGATGTAGCCAACTTCGTCGCATGCGGCACTCACCGTGCCCGCGCCCAGCAGCAGGCAAACCATTGCCAGTATTCCACGACCCTTCATTGCGCTTGCTCAAGTAGATTTGGTGGACATGCTACGTTAACCCACCCGCAATACAACAACCCCGTCTCGCAAGACGATTCCACAGGCCGGCCAGGGTGGTTGCCCAGGACTGGTCAATGCCTGGCGAGATAAGGTTGTGTTCAAATTCGCCTGAACGCATTGTACGCCCCCTACCACAATAGCTCGCGGATACACCCGCAAACGCTGACATCACTCTAGTTACACCCCAGATGCTGGGCAGCCCAAGGAGAAGAAAATGAGCAGGGTCAGCATTCCAGTCATAGACATGGCCGGCATAAACCAACCCGAAACACTGCGCGCAATAGACATGGCATGTCGAGACTGGGGGTGCTTTATGTTGGTGGGGCACGCAATAGACGAGTCCATTTCCAGCAAACTCATCGACCATATGCGTGAGTTTTTCACCAAGCCCACTGCCTATAAGCATGCGATCTCGCGCACCAAGGACAACCCCTGGGGATTTTTCGATCAGGAGCTCACGAAGAATACCCTGGACTGGAAAGAAATGTTCGACTACGGCCCCTCGGACAACAAGGGAACCATGGCCCCCCAATGGCCCAACGACATGCCCGAATTCGTGAGTGCAGTGATGGCTTTCTACCAGGCAAGCGAGTCCCTCGCATTCAAGCTGCTCGCCGCCATCTCGGTGAACTTGGGCATGTCCACAGAGCACCTAGAACAGTACTATCGGCCCGAGCACTCCAGCTTCCTGCGCCTGAACTACTTTCCGGTGTGTCCTACGCCCGCGCCGCCCGAAGCCACCGGCATGCGCACCGAAGGTTGCTTGGGAATCAACCAACACACCGACGCCGGCGCGTTGACCGTTTTGTTGCATGACGAGCAGCCGGGCGTGGAGATTTTTCGTGACGATCACTGGCATCTATTGAGGCCGCTGGATGGCGCGCTGATGATCAATATCGGCGACATCGTCCAAGTTTGGTCCAACGACCGCTATCAGGCCCCCCTGCATCGGGTGCGAGCCAGCTCAACCCATGAGCGCTACAGCGCACCATTTTTCTTCAACCCTTCCTACTGCACAGACTACATGCCTCTGCCCAGCACCACGCACTACGCCGAGCCGGCACGCTATCGCAGCATCAACTGGGGTGAGTTCCGAGCCGCGCGGGCAGCCGGCGATCACGCAGACATTGGCGAAGAGGTGCAGATCAGTCAATTCCGCACTGACGAGCACGCGCCGCTCTGAGAAAGAAGACGATAGCTAGCATTTTTGACTCCCAGCTATCCGTAGCAACCTCGCGGGGGGAGGGCATGTGACACGCAGACAATTCGGCATAATCAGTATGGCTAGGCTCCCCACTGCGCAGAGGTACTTTGCCTCCGGACAAAGCTGATGGCATTGTGGGAAACATTGTTAGATGGCAGCGAGCTACACAACGAAATATTCGGCTGTGCGTCCCGCCTGCCCGCGCTCGCGCCGAATCCCGCGGATCACGCGG
>DEBD01000018.1:4347-37130 GCA_002348385.1 Gammaproteobacteria bacterium UBA2965
CGCGGATCACGCGGGGTTAGTTTACTGGCTGGAGGTTTCGGCCCTTTTTTTGCGCAGCTGCACCCGCTAGCCAAGCAACTCACGCATACCCTCACCGAGCTCAGTAAGGGCCGCGCCAAGCATGAAGCGGTCCCAGCCGATGCAGAAATGGCGGACGCCAAGGTCCAGATAGCGTTGGGCCTGTTTTACCGACCCTATCTCGATGCGCGGCGCAATACCATAATCCAGGCTTTTCGCTATAACCCGCTCTTCAAACTGTCGGATCTCAGGCGACGCAGACAGGCGCGGCTGGCCCCGGGAAAAACCAAAATCCGCTGGCCCCCACTGGGTCATATCCACGCCGCGATCTCTGGCCCGCTCCAGCACCGCGTCAATGTCGTTTAAGGCTGCGTCCTTTTCAATCATCACGGCGAACATTACCGATTTGAGATCCTCCGCATACTCTTCCACGTCGTAGGTGCCAAGCGCCGGGCGCCGAAGTTTTACGCCCATGGCGCCGCGCACATCGGGGAAGTCCGGACGAATGCAGCGATGGCATTCGTCAATGTCTTCGGGGGTTCGGATGTCCGTAAAGAGCACGGCTTTGAATCCCGCGCCCAGAGCCGCCTGGGCCCAGAACCCCTGGCCTTCCTGATCTAGCTTGATCATCAGCGGTAGATTGCCGCATTGGGCCGCCCGCGCCAGGTGATAAAGATGATTCATGTCGAACGTGGAATACTCCGCCGTGTATTCAGCGTAATCGAACAAACCCAGATTGCCGATGAGCTCTGGGATATCGGGATCCGAAAACAGGAAATGGGTGCCCACCGTGGGCAACCCCTGATCGAATTTCTCGCGGAACGTGTTGGGCAGCACCATCACCTAACTCCCCCCAAAAAACAGCCCATTAAAGCTCTCGTGCTAACTTTACGCCAGTGGTCGATCGCGACGCCCCCACGCGTAGGACGGCAGCGCTTTCGATGCGAACGGCCCATAGCTACAACATGTGGCGCTTTTTTGTGGCCGAGCGTAACGATAAGATTACAAATGAACCAAAGGGAGGTAGACATGGCTGAAGCGGAGAAACTAGGCCCGGGACAAGCCCGAGCACCGGGCATGACCTACCAGGAGGCAATTCAGCTAGATAGCTCTCCGCCTCCTGCGCCGTTCCTGGAGCATTCCTACGAATTCACCACGGACGTGGACGTGCCGTATACCAACTACACATCCAAGGAATTCGCGCAAAAAGAATTCGACAAGATGTGGCCCAAGGTGTGGCAGATGGCCTGCCGGGAAGAGCACATACCAGAAGCTGGCGATTACCACGTGTACGACATCGGTGAGCTCTCCGCCATCGTGACCCGCACCGAATCTGGTGATATCAAAGCGTTTTATAACGCGTGCATGCATCGGGGCACGGCCCTAAAGCCACCCGAATCCTCTGGCTACTCTCGGCAATTCGTGTGCCCCTTCCACGGGTGGGTTTACTCCTTAGACGGCGAGTTGGTAGACGTCCCCGAAAGCTGGGATTTTCCCCACGTGGACTCCCAGTCCCACCGGCTCAACGAGCTTCGCGTGGGCACCTGGGGCGGGTTCGTATTCATCAACTTCGACGATGACGCAGAGCCTTTGGAGGAATACCTGGGCGTGCTTATCGAGCACTTCAAGGATTTCCACATAGAAGACCGCTACATTGAAACCCACGTGTGCAAGCGCCTGCCGGTGAACTGGAAGGCGGCCGAAGAGGCCTTCATGGAGGCCTACCACGTGAAGGAAACCCATGCTGGCGGTATGGAGTACTCAGAGCCCATCACCACGTACGACGTGTTCGAACCCAACGTGAACCGGTTCATTCACACCGTCGGCGCGCCCAACGCGCGCCGCCCGGTGCTGGAAACGCAGCAGGAGCTCATGGAGATGATCTGGGGGCGGCGCGGACCGTCCGAGGGCGAGTGCCCCGTCGTGCCCGAAGGCATGACGGCACGAGACATCTACGCTCAAAACGTGCAGGAGCAGCTGGGCGCGCTGTACGACATGGATTTCTCCGACTACTCAACCGCGCAGACGCTGGATTCCATAGAGTACTTCCTGTTCCCCAACCTGTTCGTGTTCCCCGGGTTGTCGCTGCCCATGGTGTACCGATTCCGGCCAGACCCAAACGACCCGGACTTTTCCTACTTCGACCTGTACTTCCTAAGGCAGAAGCATCCAGAGAAAGCGCCTCCGCCGACACCCAACCCCATGTATCTGGACATCGACGAGAGCTACACCAAGGCCGAAGGCCTGGGCGGCTTGGGGGCAGTGTACGACCAGGACACGGATAACATGGCGGCGCAAACGCGGGGTTTCAAAACCTGCAAGAAAGGCGGCCAGACGCTGGGCAACTATCAGGAGTGTCGGGTCCGCCACGTGCACAAGCGGGTGCGCGATTACGTAGACTCCTAGCTCCGCACGAGTGAAAGGGGCGGCCGCAAAGGCCGCCTACTTCTCCACCGCAATCATCCCGATTCGGTCCCCGGCAAAGGTACCGAGGTAGAGCCGTGCATCGTGTTCAAGCGCCACCGTGACACCCCCCATGGGCGCACCGCCGCGGTGATCGAGCAGCGTACGTTGGGACAGGTCATCGGAATCAAGCGCCACGATCTGGTATGGATTGCCGCAGTTGCCCTCCGGTACATCCTGACAGGACATCATCCCCAGCAACCCGGAGGTTTGCGAGGCCACAAGCAGCTGGCCGGAATCGGACCAGCTGGAGTTGTCCGGACTGGCCATGGCCGCGCTCGCCACAACGCGGCCTGAGGAGAGATCCAACTTGCGCACCTCGTTGTCCATGTACAAATTCACGAACAGGAACTGCTCGTCCGCAGATTTTTCCAGCCCGTTAGGAAATGCCCCGCGGCTTCCCCGGACCTTGCTAAAACCGAGCTGGTGATGCCACTGGTATACGAAACCCAGGTCCCTACCGAATAGCGATTGGACCATGGCCCAGGTGCCGCCGTCTCTGGGCATCATATGAGTTACCCAGAACCCACCATCGCGTCGCAACACCACATCGTTGAAGTAAGCGTTCTCCGGCCCCAACGCGCACCCACGCCACTCGAGGGCCACGCCTTTACCCGTTTGGATTAGCTCGAAAAGCTCAACGGATTCCCGCAACCCATGGTTCACCGCCGCTAGCATCCAGCGCCCGTCGGCACGCTGCTCCAGATCGACTCCATGGGGCGCGAACGCCACGGGATCCGGCGGCGGGCAGTCCCCGGCGCCCCAGAGGCGCTGGTCATCGTGCGCTACGGGAAACACCACCTCCCGGTGGCCATCCGGCAGCTGCGACCACAAGAGGTTTCCCGGGCTGGAGCCATCCATGGAACCCATCTGGCTCACCACCAGCCCGCCGCCCCAGGGATCCACCACCATGTCTTCAGGGTTCTGGAAGCCGCACTGAACCGCCACCGAAGTACTGGAGTCGCAACCCAGGATCGGCGTGTTCGGCGCGCCGCATCCAAACGCAAATAGGATTGCGCACACGAACGTCCATCGCGTCCTTTTGACACCTGCATCAGCGCGCGGCTTCAAGGAATACCTATCATCTCGGTTCTGCTGCGAAGCACCAGAGTACCTTCATCCTGCGCCCAGGCTTCCATCCCATCGGGCTCGATGGTCTGTTTGTAGGCGCGCCAGCCGTCGGGGTCGTGAAAGTACAACTCTGCCATGCCGGCGTACGGCTCCTCGTTGGGCTCAATGCTGTGGCTGACCACATAGCGGAAGCCATCGACTTTGCTCATGGTGTTCGCCACGTTGGGTGCGTGCTCTGTCAGCCAATGGCGAAAGAATGCCTCGTAATCCGTGTGGGGTTTCGCCTTCACCAGGAACGTCACCTTGAAAAAGCCGGAGCGGGTACACGGAAACGGGTCGTTCAGCGTCAGCGGTTGCACCGGCAGGTGCGCGGCGCCATCCATCACCACGTACTCGCGGGTGCCCCACGGCAGGTAAGGCATGGCGTGCTCCTGAAAGCTGTCGCCCGGCTCGGTCCCATGGGGCACGCGGGGCCGCGGCAGCGCGGAGTCGAACCACAGCTGGGCGACACCATCCCAGGCGTAGTTGCCGTCGCGATCGGGGTCGAACAACGTGGCGATATAACGTCGCGCCGCCAGCCGGCCGCGCTCGACCGCTCGCGCCTGGCTGGCGATCACACCCGGCATGTGATTCGCGAACCAGTGCGCTACCAGCTCCTCGCGCGTGCTCTCGGGCCGCCCTTTGATGAGATACATCACTTTGGCGCCATCCCCGGCTTCAACCACCATGCTGCTCCCCACCAAACCGATCGTGTAGCTGCAGCCCGGCCATGGGCACCGGCAGTTGCCGGCTGGCGTTCCGCAGTGGGTTCATGTCTCCTCCCGGTTCACGACATCTTGAGGATGGGTTTGATCACCTCTCCCGTTCCGGCGCTGTCCCGCACCGCCTGATCGATATCGGCAAAGTCGTAGTAGCGCACGAAGCGCTCCAACGGCAACCGGCCGGAGCGGTACAGACTGGCCAGGTAAGGCACGAAAGTCTGCGGGCTGGCTTCACCCAGCACCACGCCGCGTATGCCACGACCGTAACCCAGATGCCCCATATCCATGGGCATGGTGGTGCCAGCGGGCGGGGCCCCCACCTGAGCACACCAGCCCGGCCGCCCGAGGCAGGCGACGGATTGCTCGATGGCCATTGGATTGCCGGAACACTCCACGCTGAAGTCCGCACCGGTCCCGGTTAGCTCCACGATAGCCTGGGCCACATTCTCACCCGCCTGGAGGCAATGGGTGGCTCCCAGCTCAGCAGCCATGGCGAGCCTAGCCTCGTGCATGTCCACGGCAATGATGGTCTCGCACCCCGTAAGCACGGCGCCAATCACCGCGGAAAGCCCCACCGTGCCCACGCCGAAGACCGCGATGCTGGATCCGGATGGGGGGCGCAACGCATTCATGACCGTGCCGACCCCGGTGGTCAAACCGCAACCCAACGGCCCCAACAGCTCCAGCGGCAAATCCTTACCCACCTTGATGACGCTGCGGGCGGGCGCCACGCAGTGAGTGGCGAAAGACGACTGCCCACAGAAGCGGCCGCGCACCAGTTCGCCCCCTGCACTCATGGCGCTGGTCCGATCCACGCGCAACCCGGTCAGGTTGCGCTCCACGAATTCGTCGCAGTATGAGGGCAACCCAGAGTGACACTTGCGGCAGACACCGCAGGAATCGCCGCTCAACACCACGTGATCTCCGGGCGCTACGTTGCGCACGCCGGAGCCCACCGCCTCGACCACCCCAGACCCTTCGTGGCCAAGCACCATGGGAAGCGGTAGCTCTACGGACTGTTCTTTGACCGCCACATCGGTGTGACAGATACCCGACGCCACAATGCGCACACGCACCTCGTCATCTCGAAGGGGTCCAAGCTCCACTTCCTGAAAGGAAAATGGTTCATCTGGCGATACCGCCAAGGCAACGGTGACACTCATGGATGTACTCCTCTACCTGAAGTCGGACACGGCCCACCGACACCCGGGCACCGAGGCCATGCAAACGCTAGCCCGTCTCAAAGATGAGCGTGTCCACGCTGCCGTCCCACGCCTCGTGACGCTCTTTCAACCCCTGGAACATGGAGCGGATGATGGGCGCATCTCCGTGCAGTTCCACATAGCAGCCCATGTCCTTACGGCAATCCATATAGGCCACGTAGTCGCCGCCCCACAACGTGCAAGCGGTCTCAAAGCCCGCCTGGTTGAAGCGCCGGATCTCTCCCTGCACGTCGTGAACCAACAGCCCAATATGATGAAAACCCGTCTCCCCCGGGGCAAACATGTCCCGGTAGATGGACGGCGTGTCGTCATGCTGCGCTATGAACTGAATGTGCGCGGGCCCAGCCTGACCGAATGCGTAGCTCACATCCGCTTCCACGTGCTCACCCTTGTAGCGAAAGTTCTCCGCGATATGGTGGCGCACTACCTGAAACGGACCCGCGCCCACCATCTGGTGCCACTTGTGGCAGGCTTCGTCGATGTCGTTTACAAAATAAGCGTACTGCCAGATCGGGTGTCGGATAAGACTCATGCAACCCCTCCTGAATTTCCTGTTGCCCCGCGCCCAACCTTATCAGACTGGCGCGTGTTTGTGCCCACCGTTGCAATCCGATCCCCCACTACTGGTAGACTCTAAGGCTTGGAACACACTGATCGGGAGGAGTGCCATGTCGGTCGAGAACGCCGAACGGTTCGTTCGATTCTTAGAAGCAGACGCAAGCTTGCGCGAAAAAGTGAATGCCGCCGGATGGGAAGGCTTTCAGGATGTTTCCGCCGCCGCGGGCGCATCGTGCACCAGCTTCGAGGTGGTAGCGGCGCTGGTCCGTCGCTACGACGAAAACCTCTACGAAGAGGGCGACTGGGTAGAAAGCTGATCCTCATGGGGCTCATTGAGCCCGAGGCGGATGTGGAGCAAACCGTCAAGGACTGGTACCTGGGCAGTCACGTGGAAGACGCCTACCACTGCCCCACAGGTCCTGCGCAGGTTGATTGAAGCGGCTCACCGGGTTCATGGACGCATCCCCCGGCGAATATCTGACCATCTGCGAGATTGCGGGCGAAGACACCGAGGAAACAGAGCAGGTACCGAACGTGTACCAGGCAAAGCTGGATTCGTAACGGCCGCGCTTGCCTGCCAACGACTCCGTGAAAGTGTTGAGCACGGGTTGCTACGAACAAGAACTAGCGTTCTGCGACTAGCGCAGCCCCTGATCTTCCAACAGCGCCGCCGGCTCCGCATCTCGCCCGCGAAACAGGCGGTAGACCTCCAACGCCGGCAGGCTGCCGCCTAGCCCGAGCACGGTGTCGTTGAAGCGCTGGGCCACCTCACGCACCCCGGCGTCGTTATCCAGGCCCACCTCGCGAAATGCCGCAAACGCATCCGCCGCCAGCACCTCGGCCCACTTGTAGGAGTAGTACCCGGCCGCGTACCCACCGCTGAACAGGTGGGTGAATGCGGGGAGCATGCTCTCATCTGCCAGGGATGGCGTGACCACCGTTTGAGCGACGATCCCGCTCTCGATTTCAAACGGGTCCGGGCCCTCGCCAAAACCGTACTGCTCGTGCAGCGTCATGTCGGTCTTGCCGAACTGAAGCTGACGCAACGTTCCGTTGCCCACCATGAAATTACGGCTGGCCACGATCCGGTCGATGGTCTCCAGGTCCAACTGCTCGCCGGTCTCCGCGTGTGCGGTCAGTCCGCGCAGGAAAGGCTTGTGATCCATCCAGAACTCATTGAACTGGCTGGCCAACTCCACCGCGTCCCACTCCACCAAATTGAGGCCTGACGCTCCCGATTCCTCGATCTGCGTGAACATGTGCTGCATCGCATGGCCAAACTCGTGAAACAGGGTTCTCACCTCATCCAGCGACATCAAACCAACAGCGCCCTCGCCGGGCGGACGCCCGTTCATGACAAACAGCGCAACGGGAAGCGAGGACGACTGGCCAGGCCCTGCCAGAAGCCGGCTGCGCTGCACAACGGTGTTCATCCAGGCGCCGCCGCGTTTCTCACCCGGGCGCGCGTATGGGTCTACATAAAAACCGGCAACCACTTCTGAATCATCGACCACTTCGAAAAAACGCACGCTCTCGTCCCACACCGGCACCGAGCCGGGCTCAACCTCGCGAATCTGAACGTCGTAGAGCTTTGCCACCAGAGAAAACAAGCCATCGAACACTTTAGGCATCTGAAAGTAGGAACGAAGTCGCTCCCCATCGTAGTCGTAGAGCGACTCGCGCAGCCGTTCGCTCCAGAAGCCGACGTCCCAAGGCTGAGGATCTTCGGCTTCAGGCGCGCCCTGCGCGCGCATGAAGTCCACAAGCTGCGCATACTCACGCTCCGCCGCGGGCCGGGCTGCGCTTTCCAGCTCCTCAAACAGCGTCCAAACGGCGGCGACGTCGGACGCCATCTTGGCTGCAACACTGAACTCGGCATAGTTGGCAAATCCCACCAACTGCGCCATTTCCTGACGTAGCTCAAGAATCTCCTGGAGCAGTGGTCGGTTATCCAGCTGCGGGGCTGTGCCGCGACTGCGGTATGCGCGATAGAACTCTTCGCGTAAACCCTGATCTTTGCCGTGCTGTATCACCGCCACGTAGTTCGGGCCGTTCACCGCAAAGTGCCACGGACCGTCTGCCGCCGTCGCATTTTCCACGCCATCGCTGACGGCACGGGTAGCAGCCAATGCCAGGATGGGTTCCGGCACGCCGGCCACCCGGTCAGGATCGTCCACGTCGATCCGTGCGGATTGCTCCTGCTTCACCAGGTTGCTGGAAAAGTCGTTGGACAGCTCGGCCAAGCGCTGCTGAATCTCCCGATAGCGCGCCTTGGCGCCCCCCTCCAGGTGCACACCGGAACGTTCCATGGCGCGAATGGATTCTTCCACCACGCGTCGCCGCGCCGGGCTCTCGTCGGCAAACCCATCTGCGGCGCGGATCTGCAGCATAGCGTCGTAAATGGGGCGGCTCTGGCTCATTCGGTTGGCCAGGGCTACGTAATCGGGACGTATCGCATCAAACGCCGTTTTCAGCTCGTCGGTGTATTTCACCGACACCAGATGGCTCACCACCCCCACCACATGGCCCAGGCGATGCTCCAGGTGCTCGAGCGGCTCCATGGTTCCCGCCCAGGTCGGGCTGACCTCACCTTCCAGCGTTGCGAACGCCGCATCCACCTCCTCGATCAGTCGGGCCGCGCCCACTTCAACCTGATCGGGCGTATAGGCCTCCCAGAGCGGAAGGTGGGCGATGGGGCCTACCGATGTCGTTTGCTCCAGTCGCGCCAACGCGTCGTCGGCCATATTCGTCTCCTCGTTTTCCGCGGGCTGTGTGGCACATCCGACCAAACCAAAGGTCAAGGCGGCACAAGCGGCCAAGCGGCGTCGGTGCAATATCAGGGTGCTAATCTCTGGTAAGGGCGCTGATGACGTAGCTGCCGGACCTGTCGTCCATTTCCAGTTCCAGCTGGCCGCGGCTTTGCGCTTCCTCCAGCAGATCACTGAACGAGCGAAAGCCATAAAAGCTCTCGTGAAAACCGGGCCGCCGGCGTTTGAGGGTCTGCTTGATCATCGAGCCCCACAGCTTGTCCCCCACGCCACGCTCCGAGGCCAGATCTTCCGCCGTGTCGAGCACCAGCGCGATGGCCTCGTCGAAGCGCTCTGGTCCGGGCTTTTTCGTCGCGCCCTTTTGCGTCGCCTTTTTTGGCGCTCGCTTTTTCTCCCGGCTCTGGGCCTGCTGGGAGTCCCGCACCAGATCGTCGTAATAAATGAACTCGTCGCAGTTGCTGATCAGCAGGTCCGAAGTGGAATTCTTTACCCCCACGCCGATCACCGTTTTGGCGTTCTCCCTGAGCTTGCTCACCAGGGGAGAGAAGTCGGAGTCGCCGCTGATACACACGAATGTGTCGATATGTTCCTTCGTGTAGCAGAGGTCCAGGGCATCCACCACCATGCGAATGTCCGCGGAATTCTTGCCTGATTGGCGCGTGTGGGGGATTTCGATGAGCTCAAACGCAGCCTCGTGCATGCCGGGCTTGAACTCCTTGTAGCGCTCCCAGTCGCAGTAAGCCTTCTTCATGACAATGCTGCCTTTGAGCAGCAGCTTTTCCAGCACGAGCTGGATGTCGAACTTGGCGTACTTGGCGTCGCGCACCCCCAAAGCGACATTCTCGAAGTCGCAAAATAACGCCAGGTTCTTGTCTCCGCTGGTTTCGCTTGCCATCAGTCTTCCGTGTTACACCGCCCATTACCGTACCGGTGGCGTGTCTTCGCGTCCACCACCGGCGCGCCCAGCCTGCTGCTCCAGCGCAAACGCTTCCTCCGGCGAGCGCACCATTCGCTTGCGCGCGTACAGAGCGAAGTAGGCAAGCCCCGCCAGGAACCAAAGAGCCACGCCGATCACGCCCTGGCGAAAGTCCGGATTGGCAAACAGCGCAACCAGGGTAACCAGCGCGATCACCAGCGCGATCCACGCGCCCATGGAGCCCAATGGACTCACATAAGGTCGCTCAATCTCCGCAAACCGCTTCTTGAGGACCAGATAGGCCACCATCTGCATGGCGTAGGCGATCATGGCGCCGAACACCGCCATGTTGAGAATGACGCCGCCGAAACCGCCATCGCCGGCAAAGTGCAGAATCAGCAACACGCCGTAACCGATCACCGCGCCCCAGATCAACGCTACGTGAGGGGTTTTGCGCTCACCATGGGTCAGTGACATCCACGTGGGGAAGTAGCCCGCCCGACTGAGGCTGTAGATGTTGCGACCATAGGCATAGATGATGGCGTGGAAGCTGGCAATGAGCCCTGCCACCGCCACCAGGCCCAACGCCTTGCCGCTGGTCACGCCCAGCGTGTCCTTGAGCCCGTCCAGCAACGGCTCCTCTGTCTGCGAGCCGTAATAGGCCGCACCCCCGCCGATGCCCATGTTCAGGAACGTCACCAGCAGCCCGGTGACCACGAGCGTGGCCAGGCCCCAGATCAGTCCTCGAGGCATGTCCCGTTTGACGTCCACCGATTCCTCGGCCGCCAGCGGCAGCTGCTCGATGGCCAGGTACAGCCAAACGGCGAACGGCAGCGCCGCCCCGGCGGCCGTCCACCCAAAGGGCAGGTAGCGGCTCTGGCCGGGATCGGGCTCGATGTTCCACAAGTTGTCCCACGCAAAATGTGGCAGGGCACTCACATAGAAGACAGCCAAAATCCCCAAGGCGACCAGGGTTATCACCACCACGAAGCGGAACGACTCCTCTACCCCCAGAATGTTCAGGCCCACGAAGATGACATACAGGCCCAGCCACCAGGCTGGCTGGAAGGCCTCCGGCGTGTCAAACACGTTCTGCAGATAGGCGGCGGAGAAATAGCAGACCACGGCCGTAGTGATCACGTATTCCATATTCTCCGCCAGACCCGTCACATAGCCCCCCCAAGGACCAAGTGCGGTACGACCGAAGGAATAGGCGCCGCCCGTATGAGGCAACGCGGGCGACATCTCAGCGATGGAGAAGCACAGCCCGACGTACATCACCGTGATCGCACCAACGGCCAGCAGAAAACCGCCGAAACCAGCCTGGCCTACCCCCAGATTCCAGCCCGAGAAATCTCCGGAGATCACCGCTCCCACCCCGAGGGCCCACAGCGAGAATACGCCCGCGTAGCGTTTCAGCCCGCGTCGGTCGAAATAGTCCGCCTGCGTAGCGCGATAGTTCACGCCGCCTTGCTTTGCCATCACGCCTCCCCAAGTGCCGGCCATACGCGGCCAGTGCTAGTCCAACCCATCTTCGCCAAAACGGTCCGCCGGGCCCGGGCCGCCCTCGGCCAGCCGACCCTCACCGCCAAAGTGGCCTTTCCCCGGTACGTGATTGAACTCCACGCGGATGCCATCAGGGTCCTCAAACAGCACCGAATAGTAATCAGGGGCAAAGTGCGAGCCTTCCTCCGGAGGATGAACCACATGCCCATCGAGTTCGTCTTCAACAAAGCGATGCACGGCATCTATGTCGTCGCGCGACCTTGCCCTGAAGCAGAAGTGATGTAATCCCGCGCGATCCTGATCGAACGGCACGTCCCGTTTGTCCGCGGGCGCGCCGCGGACCAGGATGCCGGTGCGGCCGCCAATGCAATAGACGATGTCCTCTCCTTTGATCAGCGTTTCCATTCCCAGGAAGTGGCACAACGCCTCCCAGAACGGCAGGCATCGCTCGACATCATTCACGGTGAGCTGAATGTGGGCGATACCATTGACGTCAATGGCCATGGGCTAACGAATGGCGATGGGGTTGATAATCATCTGCACGGCGCCACGAACCTTCGCCTGTCCTAGAATAAACAAGAACTCGAACGCGCCGTCACGCACCAGCGGGCCGGTGTTCATGGTCTCGAGAATATAGATGCCGTGTTCTTTCAGATAGATGCGGTGGCCCACGAAAGCCTTTTCCGGATCTTGCGACGGCACCACGTCCAGCCCCCAGGTATCCGCACCAACCGCTACGACCTCGAGCCCCGCCAGGTAGTGGGCAACCTCCTCAGATTGACCCGGCTCGGTACTCACCCAAGTTTCCGGATCGCTCGCCAGCTTAGCGTCCGTCCAGCCGGTGTGAAACAACACCACGTCGCCCTTGCGAATGGGCGTGTTCTGCTTCTTGGCCACGGCCTTCACATCCTCCACGCTAAAGGCCTGACCGCCTTCGAGGTGCGGCACCGAATAGTGTCCGGCCATATCAAGCACCACGCCTCTCGCCACCAGGGGCGGCAACTTTTCTATGCCGAGCTTGGTGAGTCCCGAGACCTGCGCGAAGTCCCGCGCGTGGTTGCAGTTGTAGTACATGCCGTTGTCACCGAAATGCCCCAACCCGTCCAGCTGCGAGCCGATACCGAGCCATCCCTGGAACACGTCGTCGTTATAAGTCCCCCAACTCGTCAGGGTGCGCGCCCCCTCCTGTTGGCCCGGCTGCACTACCAGCAGAGACAGGCCGCGGGTGCCGAATGCCGGCGTGTTGTGGTCTATGGTGATTCCCAGGCTGTAGGTCTTGCCGGTGGTGATGAGGCTGGCCGCCGCCAGCACCGACTGCTGCGTGATCAGGTTGGCGTTGCCCACTTCGTCGTCCGCGCCCCAGCGCGAAGGCGCGCACTCCTCTGCAGCAACTAGGCCGGCCAATGCCCCACCAACAATCCCGCACATCAAGCTGACCGCTCGACGCAACGCTGTTCCCCACATCACCTGCGACATGCTTTCCCTCCTGGTACCGAGCCGCCGTAGCGGCATCACGCGTATCTCTTCTGTCAAGCCCGGCTCACCGACGGGCGCCACCCGGACAGGCTCCCACGCCGCTGCCCCGATCTCAAGCTCCCGAGCGACGACCCGGGACTGGTTCGGTAGAGGCGATTGCGGGCTCCTTGGAACGGGGCGGCGTCGCAAGAAAGAAGCAGACCGAGCCCAGCAGCGAAAGCAGGGCCAACAACGTGAATCCCGATTGATAGTCGCCGCTCACGTCAGCCATGTAGCCTGCCACGATGGGGCCGGCAGCCATCCCTAGCATCACGATCAGCGAGGACACGCCCATGATGGTGCCAAAGGAGCTGGCGCCGAAGTAATCGGCGCGCAGCGACACCATCAGCGGCCCACGCACGCCCCAGGCCAGACCGTGCAGCACAACAAACGCCAGCACGAGAAGGAAGGATTCCGCGTAGGTCACCAACAGCAACCCCCCCGCATGGGCGAACATGCAAGCCACGCAGATGAGGCGTTTGTTGAGCACATCGCCCAGATAGCCGCCTGATACCAGCCCGAGCAGCTGAAACATGGTGAGCAGCGCCACAACCAGACTGGCACTGCCCAGTGAGTACCCTAACCCTTCGGTAAGGTGCGGAATGAGATGCACCAACATGGCGGATACCACCAGCAGCGCGAAGGCATGCCCGGCCGAGATCAGCCAGAACGACCACGTGCGCATGGCCTGGCGCGCCGTGAAGTCGGCGCCCCCGGAAGCCGGCGCCTGGCCCTCGTCGGGCAGGTCCACGCCGTCGGGCACCTCCCCGTGGTCCGAAGGACGATGCTTTACCAACTGCACCAGAGGCAAGCCCACGCCGAGCACAACGAAACCCGAGATCACTGCCGTGGTTCGCCAGCCGAAGTTCTCCAGGGCCAACACCAGTAGGGGCACCGACAAGCCCCCTAATGAGAACCCAATCTGGGATCCCGCGATGGCCTTTGAGCGGTTTCGGTTGAACCAGTTGACGATGGCCACCATGAGGGTGGCCCACCCTCCAAGACTCGAGCCGAGGGCAATGAGCACGAAGGTGAGATAGAAACCCAGCAGCGTCTGCACCTGGCTGAACAGAAACAGGCCCACACCGAACAGCACCGTGCCTATGGTGAGGATCGCACGGGGACCGAAGCGGTCCACCAGCCAGCCCTGCAGCGGTCCGAGCAAACCGCTCTCTATGCGGGTGAGCGCAAACGCGCCCGCCACCAGCGCCTTGCTCCAGCCGAATTCGTCCAACAGCAGCACCATGTAGGCGCCGTAGGATTGAACCCACAACATGGACCCGAGCCACTGCACACCGTTGGACGCGCCCACAATCCACCAGCCGTAAAAAACCCGGCCGCGGGGACGAATCATGCGGTCAATTGCGCGCCAGGGGGATGCCATTACCCGCATCATACGCGAGCATTCGCGTGCACGGACGGGTTAAGGGGCGGTCATGGCCGCCTCAGAGCCTACTTCTTACGCCAGCCCTGTCCCTGAAGCTTGATGAGGTGGCCAGGCGCCGTCTTTTCGATGGTCTTCTGACCGGCGCGCGCTTCCACGGCGGCAAGGCTGATATTGTTGGCCTGCGCAATGCGTTGGTATTGGGCCCTGCGCTTGGCATTCACGTTGGCAATGAGCCGCTGCACGTCGGCCCCACCAGCCACCCGACCCAGATATCCGTCATACTGCTCGCCCACCAGGCCCTGGGTTTTTGCGCTGGATAAGGAGAGATCGGCAGCAAGCGTCTCCCGCCCGCCCATCAAGGCCAGCAACCCAAACAGCAATGCAAAACCCAATGATCTGGTAATCATCATGCCTCCCATTAGAACACCTCGCTGTCTTCGCCAAAGATGTCGTCCAGCTCTTTGTCTACCTTTACGCGAATCTCATGCTGAATGTTGACGTTGAGGTTGATGGTGATGGGCTCGTCCGTGGCCACCTGTACGGTGGGCGTGCACGCGGCCAGCAACAGCCCCCACACCAGCGCCGCACCTCCGTGGTTGCGCCAGGCGTTCTGCCTGTCTTCAGCGTTGCCTTTCACGTTGCCTCGTCCTAACGGTTCAACAGATCTGAAAATGCTATCGATGCCGGGTGAACGGCAGCTGAACCATAGCACATCATTCTCCCAGCCGGCGTTCCACCCTGAGCTCCACCTCATCGGAGAGCTGCAGCGATTTGAGCAGCGCCGGCACGTTCTCCGTGACGTTCAGATTGTAGTGAATGGGCCGCCCACCTTCGAAACTGGGGTTGCGTCCCTCGAGACGAACGGCCAGCAGCAGGTCGCCGTTGGCCGCGTAGTTCACTCCCACGTCGAGCACGTCGAAGCGGTAGTCCGCCAACGCGGACACCGCGAAACCCACCCCTGCCTGATCCAGAGACGCCGCGACCTGCTCAGCCTCCGCATAGCGCAGCACGCCACCGGCCGGACGGGCGCTGAAGCGGCCGCCCTCCACGCTCACCTCACCGTTTTCCAGGCGCACCGGAAGCTCACCGTCGAGCACGCCCTCGCCGGTCACCTCGTCTCCTTCCAGCGCGAGCACTGCCGCCAGCTCAACCCCGCTGGCACGCACCAGAAACTCCACCGGCGCTCCGTCGAAAGGGTAGCCCATCGCGTCTATGTGTAGCGTTCCACCCAAGAGTTGCGCTCGCACGTCGGAAAACCGCAGCAAACCTTGCCGGCCGCTGAATCCTGCGCTCACGCTGGTAACAGGAAAGCCAACGTCAAGCTTGCGTACGCTGAGTAGTTGAGAGCGAACATCCCAGCCATCCGCATGCAGGCCAAACGCCAGCTCAGCGGAGATATCATCGACGGTTACATCGCCGTAATGTGCCTGCAGGCCCTGCAGCGCCACGCGTCCCTGTGCGTCGTAAGACAATGACTCTACACCGCGGGCCGACAACTCCAGGCTCACATCGCCCCCATCCACGTCGAACGCCGGCGCCGGGCTCGTGAGCGCACGGGCCAGGAGCCCTCCGGCCAGCTTCTGCCGGGCCGACAGGTCCGCACGCCAGTCTCCCGACTCGAACAGCACGCTCACAGCGGCGTCTCCGGCAAGCTGAAGCTCAGTGGAGTCCAGGCGAAGGTTTGCTGCGATACCGGCGGCGTCCAACCAGCCGCCTGCAAGCTCCACCATAATCACCGGGCTGGTCGTGTAATCCCCCCACGCACTACCATTCAGGCTCACCTTCACAAGCCCGGACTCCAATATCCCCTTGGGATCGAGCAGACCGCCGCGCAGCTGAAGGTCCTCCACCACCTGGGCATGCAATCCGTCCATGGCGATCTCATCTGAAAACGCCACCGCGCCTTGGGCCTCCAGCCGGCTGCCTCGATGAACGGAGACAAGAGCGCGATCCCCTTGCAAGCTGGCGCTGGCAGAACCCTGCCCGCGAAAGTCGCCCCAGGGCAGGCGGTCAATCGTCCAGCCAAACCACGCCTGCACATCGGCATGCTGGTCGGTTGCCCAGCCACCCGTCACTGCGCTGAGCAACACCCGTGCTGCCAACCCCGGCACGCCAGACTGCAGCCGCAGGCCCGGACCTACACGCCAGGAATCGGATCCGATCCGGAACGCCGCCTGCCCAGACGCTCGGAGCATATCGTCCAGCGTCCAATCGATCACCAGCGCACCTTGCGCGAGCCACTGCGAAGACTCGACACGCGCGACGTTCTCGCCCTGGCGCACTTCCAGGCGCACAACGCCCCCTCGCGCTACGTCCACTGCAAGCTCGAAAGCGCCCCCTTGTGCCTGCAGTCGCATTCGCTCGTGAGTCAGGTGAAGGCTACCGCGCGCGCTCTGGCCTGCTGATTCCGCCTGGAGATCAGCGATCTGCAAGGTGCGGGCAGGCAACTCGGCCCACAGGGCCTCCACCTGAGCGGGAAGGCTCAGCAGCAGCGCGTCCGCGCGCAGCTCAGCAGGGCCCTCATCGCCCTGCAACCGATCACCGGCATCCAGCACACGCATGCTGGTCACCCGCACCTGGTCCACCCGACCCGCGAGCAGATCGCTCCATTCGTAGTCAATTTCCACATCACGGGCGTCCAGCGAGAGCCCGGAGCCGCTCAACATGACTCGATCCACAGACCAGCTACGCCACTCAGGGCGCTGCACCTGCAGCTCAATAACGCTGACGGGGTAGTCTCTGACCAGCCAACCGACAACCCCAGGCGCGAGCCAGGGAAGGGCGCCATACAGCCCCAGACAAGCGACGCCCACGGCCAGCACGCACCAGCCGACGATCCTCACGCGACGCTACGCCCCTTATTCAAGAAGACGAGCCCATGCCATCTATAAAGTGCTCCAGCCGCTTGAGCTCATCATCACATCGGTAGAGCCGCGCACGTTCTCGATCGACGATGGTGCGAAACAGACGCTTGCGCACGCCCTGGTCATCGGCCAGGGCTTGTCCGGACGCCCTGACAAGCATGTCCACCACGCGATCGGCCGCGTTCAGGCGGCCCCAGAGATAGTCGTGCTCTCGATACGATCGATTGAAAAAGCCCAGAAAGCCCATGAAGTCTCTGCATTTCAGGCCGGTGAACGCCTGGCTGAGACCGCCTGAGTCCGCTGGGCTGATGCGCTCCACCCGAATCGGCGTGAGCGGGTCCGGCTCTCCTTCCAACGACGCCGGCGACATCAGCAGCACATCGTAGACGGGAAAGCCCACATAGTCGGCAATGAGCGCAGCGCGCAGGCTGTCGTCGGTAACCCGCCCGTAAAACTCACACAGCAACGCGTCGAACTCCCGATCCAGATCCATGAGCCCAAGGGCGTTGAAGATCTCCGCGAGCAGGTCTCTGGCCACGGAGCTTTCCAGGGGCAGCTCGGCCACCGCCCCGGCGAGCTTGCCGATCAGCTCCGGCCCCAGAAACTGTCCGTGACGCATGGCCTGCAGTCGCTCCAGAAACGTGTACGAGTGCCGCTTGAACTCATCCAGCGCCTCACTGGAGGCTTGGTCCAGCGTCGTCACCTCGTCATGCTGGTTGATGCGGCGAATCACGAACTGCATCCGCCGAATGCGGTAGGTCACATCGAACAGGTCGAGAAGGCTCTCCTGCAGGTTGTCGCGGGTAGCAACGTCCGCGCCCACAGCGTCCTGCCACCAACTCGCCACCGCTTCGCGCATGTGGCTGCGCGTATCGTCATCGTTGGGGTTTTCGGCCAGCGCCATCCACTCGCCAACCAATGCTTCGGTCAGCCGCCAGACACGCCCCTGCACGTAGGCGTGGTAGGCGATACCCATGTCCTGCTCGGCCCGCTCTAGAATGGCTGTGCGCAGATAGGTAACCAGATTCGCGCTGAGTGGTTGTCGGCGATGCACGTCCTGCATCTCGCCCACCATCGCCTCGATCCGCTCCCGGTTGGCTTCCACGATGCGCCGGTTAACGCGTACCCGCGCATCCTGGGCCACGATGTCGTTCAGGTCGTCGCGAATGGGCTGATTTCTGGGAATGGAAGACAACGCCGCACGGATGGTGCTCAACCAACCAAGGCTGCGCTGCGCTTCTACGTCCACCACCGGCTCGCCAGCGGGATCCGGCTCGACATACACAATGAAGCGCTCCACGTGACGATCCGCGGGGCGGTGATTGAGCGCCTCCAGGGCAGCGGCAAACGGCTTGTTGTTGACAATTCCGCCGTCCACGAAATAGCGATCGGCCGGATCGAACAGGCGCGCCGCCGGGGTTCCGTCGCGCGCAAACACGTTGTTGCGCAGAAAGCGTTGTTCCTGGGGCCAGCTGCGGTCGCGCTGGCGGAGTATGTCCACCAGCTCTCGGTGGTGGAACGGCGCAAAGGCCCCTGCATACGAAGAGCTGGCGCGCGCCGCCCATACCAGCCCCGGCACGTTGTCGTCCTTGAAGTCGCTGGTGCGCTCGCCTTCCTCGCTGGCCACGTGGCTCAGCCGGCAGAAGGCGGCGTGCTCATTTTCCCGCGCTACCAGCTCGTCATGCAGCCGCACCTTGAGCGGGTATCCCGCCAGGTCCGTGATACTCGCATACACATCCAGGCGTTGGCCCGGCGGAAGCAACGTGCTGTTGCTGCGTTTGGTGGGCGCCATGGCGTCAAACGCCTCGAAGAAAAGATTGGCCAGGCGCGAGCCCGACAGCGGCGCGGTAAACCACGAGGAGCGCAGCACCCGCGCGAGCTTCTCGCGCGTCTCGGCGTTGGTGGCAATGTCCCGGGGCAACCAGAAGAACAATATGCGCAGCAGTGGATACAGATACCACTTCTTCCACTTCGAGGAGCTCCCCGACATGTACTCCACGTCGGCGTTGGTAAGCCAGCTGGCCGTCTGGGCATCGAGCAGCGCGTCATCCACCACGGCTTTCGCCAGCATGAGGCCATTGATGGCCCCCGCCGAAGCGCCCGTGATCACGTCCACCACCACCCGGAAATGTTCCTTGGCATTGAGCTGCTTGAGCAGCTCGAAATATACCGCCTCTGTATCTGCCGGCCGATGGTCGGGGCCGTCGGAGTACTGCATGGAAGCGGCACGCGCAGCCCCCATCTCGTGCAGCACCTTGGAGGCGCGCACCAGCTTGAGCAGTTCCTTGGTCACGCCGTGCATATAGATGGCCAGTGAAGCGCCACCATAAATCACCACGGCAAGGCGAAGTTCTTTCTTCGACATGGCGGCAAGTATAGCGCGGGCTCGGCGCGAGCTAGGCCTTACCCCGGATACCCATAGCTCGCCTGCAGGCCCAGCGGCAGGCCCAGCCACCAGTAGGCCAGCAGAAAGGCCGTCCACACCACCAAGAATCCAACCGCGTACGGCAACATCATGGCGACCACGGTGCCGATGCCGGTTCTGGTGACATAGCGCTGGCAGAACACGACCACCAGCGGAAAGTAGGGCATGAGCGGCGTGATGATATTGGTCGAAGAATCCCCCACCCGGTAAGCGGCCTGCGTCAGGTCCGGCGAGATACCCAGTGCCATCAGCATGGGGACCAATATAGGCGCCAGCAGAGCCCATTTGGCCGACGCTGAGCCGACGAACAGATTCACCGTTCCGGTGATCAAGACCACCCCCAACACAGTGACCGCTGCGGGCATGGCCACGGCCTGCAGCCAGGCCGCACCTTGCAGCGCCACCAACGCGCCGAGATTCGAACGACCAAACTCGGCGATGAACAGCGAGGCAAAAAACGCCATCACGATGTAGTAGCTCATGCCGTTCATGGCGGCGCTCATCCCTTCGATGATGTCACGGTGCCCCTTGACGGTGCCCGCAACGTATCCGTACACCACGCCCGGCAGCAGGAAAAACAAGAAGATCAACGGAACGATGCTACGCATCAATGGCGCTCCCGCAGCGGCCAACTCGCCGTCGAGGCGCCAGGGAGAGCCTTCGGGGTACGCCGTGGCCGCAAACACGACGACGCCCGCCCCAACGGCAGCCAGCGACCGTCTGAGCGCTTTGCGCTCCGCGCCGCTAAGCGCCTCAAGCGCCTCACTGGACGCAAGATCCCCGTCCAGTGCTTCGTGGGCCATGCGCGGCTCCACGATCTTCTCCGTGATGTACCAACCCAGCAGAACGACCAACAAGGTAGACGCGGAAGTAAAGAACCAGTTGTTGAGCGGGTTGAGGGTTATTCCCGGATCCAGCAGCTGTGCACCGGCCTGGCTGATACCCTGAAGCATGGGGTCGAGAGCCGAGGGGAGAAAATTGGCGCTGAAGCCCCCCGAAACCCCGGCAAAGGCAACGCCAATACCCGTGAGCGGGTGCCTTCCTGCCGCCTGAAAAATGACGCCGCCCAGGGGAATTACCAGCACATAGCCGGCGTCCACCGCGCTGTGGCTGATGATGGCGATCAGCAGCAGCATGGGAGTGAGCACCTTGGGAGAAGTGGCATTGAGCAGAGCACGCAGGCCGGCCTTGATGAAGCCGGTGTAATCCGCGACGCCGATTCCCAGCATGGCTACCAACACAACGCCCAACGGATGAAAGTTAACAAACGTGCCCACGATCCCGGAAAAGAATTCGGTAAGCGCCGCGCCGGTGAGCAAGTTGTTTACCTCGATGGCCGCACCGCTACGAGGGTCGACCAGGTCGTAGGCAAACTGCGCGAACAGCGCCGAACAGCCCCACACCACCAACAGCAGAACGAAGAACAGCAAGGCTGGATCAGGCAGCCGATTGCCCAAACGCTCAATGGCATCGAGCAGGCGAATCAACACGCTGGACGTCGGCCGTTCAGACATCGATCAAGCATTCTTGGGAGCCGGACCGGCCACCGGGAACTGGGTTCATGTGCGCCGCAACAGATAGTAGATGTAACCGCCCACGCCGCCGGCAATTCCTTGGGCAAGAGTAGCGCCCGCGCCACCCGCCCTGGCACCAGGAATGAAGCCGGGAAGCTGGTGCAACGCGACCTGCACGCCGATCATGGCCACCGTACCGGCGGCCACCAGGCCGACGCCGCGCAGGGCTGGCGCGAACCGGGTGAGGCCGGATGCCACCAAAAGACCGATGCCCATGGCCAAAGCTACGATGGGGCCGAAACTCGGCAGAAGCCCCCACAGATCCTGTAACGTGGCCAGCAGCGCCGAGGGGGCAGCTGCGCCGCCACTGCCTTCTGTCAGGCTCGCCAGCATCCACTGGGTGGCCGCAACGGCAGCCAACACGTACGTCGCCAGCGTCGCCAACCCGTACGAGGCAAACACTCTGATTCCACGTCTCACGGCCACGCTCGCCATGCTCACTTCCCTTCCCAGAATGCGCCGCCAATGCGCCGCGCCAACCTGCACCTAGCATACCCACTTCGCCAGTATGACGAAAACGTTGTCGCCAGCCGCACAATGCAGCGAGCGCCCGATGCTCCACCGGCGTAATCCGCGCGCTGTTGTCGAGGCCTGAGTTTTCCTCTAACGTCTTCGCTAAAGCAATCGAAATTGAGAGCGAGGTCATTATGGAGAAGGCAAAACGACGAGGAGCCGCCGGGTTCACTGCGGCACTTGCGGTGTGCCTGATGGGGGCCCTGGCGCCGGCTAGTGCTGACGAAGGCGCCGTAGACTACCGCCAGAACACCATGGCAGCGGTAGGCGGACACATGCATGCTGCCGTAGACATCCTGCGCGGCAAGGTGAGCCACTCCGGACACATGGCCCTGCATGCCGGCGCGCTGAGCGACCTGGCGGGTATTGCCGGAACCCTCTTTCCTGAAGGGTCCGCAGGAGGCGACTCGCTACCCGCAATCTGGGAAAACGGCGACGATTTCGCTGAGCGGCTTGCCGCCTTCGAGGAGAGCGCGGCGAACTTCGCCACCGCTGCCGAGTCCGGCGACGCGGGCGCTATCGGCACAGCATTCCAAGGCCTCGGGCAAGCCTGCAAGAGCTGCCACGATGACTACCGGGCCCAGTAACCCGCAAGACTAGGCCAGGCTCAGCAAGCCCCAAACCAGGCCGCCGGCCACCGCCGCGGTAACCAACGCGAGGGTGGCCCGCGCCCGGACAGGCGGCACGTCCACCGCCTTGCGCCCGCTGAACATCGCCAACGCAGTCATGTCTTTGCGCAACGCGTACACCAAGTGCGCGGTCAGATGCACCCCGATGGCGCCCAGTACCAGCCAGAACACGCGATGGTGGATCCAGGTCATGGCCTCAGCCAGATCCGGGCTCACGTGCCCATGCAGCGGCCCTTCCGTGAAAATATCGTCGGTGGTGAATAGGCCGGTGACCGCCTGAAGCGCCGCTCCAATCACGAAAACGATGGCAATGGCAGCTCCGGGCGCGGTGTGTGCGGTCGGACGGGCGGTCCCGCGGAAGTGGGCCAGCATGCGCGGCGGGGACACCGTGTAGTGTCGAAAGCGCGCGTAGGAGCCACCCCAGCCAGCCCAACCCAGTCGAAACAACACGAGCGCCAGCACGCCGTAGCCAAGCAGCATGTGCGTTTCCATCAGCGAGATATCACCGGCCAAGCCCGTATATAAGGAACCGCCTATGACCAAGGCGAACAACCAGTGCCACAGGCGCAAAGGCAGATCCCATACCGAGGTGAGTGGTGTGTCGAGCGCGGCGGCAAGCCGGCCTACCGGCAGCAGCATCCGGGTGCTCTGCCGATAGCTCGCGTATCCGGGCCTGGCGCTCAGCTTGCGCTCAATCATGGGAATACTGACTACCCCGAACAACCCGAACATAACAAGAATCCCCACACCCCCCATGAACCAGGATGCGCCCTGCGACCAGGCAACGACGCCCAGGGCCACCCAGAAACCAATCTCACCCAGATAGTTGGGGTGCCTGCACCAGCTCCACACACCGGTGGACAATACCGCCTGGGGGTGCTCGCGCTCGGCGCGGAAACGGTGCAGCTCTACGTCCGCCCGGCTTTCCAGCGCCAAAGCGGCGACGCCAATGACCAACCCGGCCCATGCCCAGACCCCAAGCCCGGCGCCGCCATCACTGGAGAGCACGTAGAACAGCGGCACGCAGCCCGCGAACACCATCACCGTGGGCATGAGGTGAAGGCCCAGCAGGCTAACAGGCCAATACCACACACCCGTACGGGCCTGCAGATCGCGGTAGCGCCAATCCTCCTCCGCAAGGCCCCGCCAACCGTAGGCCCAATTGGCCGTCAGCCGCACCCCCCAAGCCAACACCAGGGCGAGTACCAGCCAGCCGAGCGGGTCATCGACGCGCCCGGCCTCCAGCCACCAGTACAGGCCGAGCAGCGGTGGCGCCACGCTCCAATACGGGTCGTACAGGCTGGAATTACGCAACGCCAGGCTGAAACCGAACACCACCAGGGTCGCCACGAGATCCGCCACCGCCGCTTCCAGCAGGGGGTGCGCGGACATGGCGACTATGCAGGCCAGCGCCGCCGCCAGCGCCGCCGCATAGGCAACGCCCACCCAAAGGAAGCTACGGCTACGCTCGGACATGGCCGCCTACCCGATCCTGCGTCCGTGCAGCACTAGGGCGCCGCTCCGGGCGCGTCGATGGCGGCGGCCCGCCAACCGGCAATGAGCTCGTCGTATGGAACGGTCTGACCCGGCGGTTTTTCATCCGACAGCCGCGGCTTGGGCGCGCCGCCACGCGCCAACCAGGTTTCGGGATCCACCGGCTCGTTCAACGCTGGGCCGCACTCACCTTGCACCCCCGCTCGCTCCAGCCGCGCCATCACCCGGTCCTGCTCTGCGGCCAGCGCATCCATGGCTGCCTGGGGTGTCACCGCGCCGCTCACCGCATTCGCCACGTTGGGCCACCACAGCTGAGCCAGCTTGGGATAGTCGGGCACGTTGGTGCCAGTGGGCGTCCAGGCGGTGCGCGCCGGGCTGCGGTAAAACTCAACCAGTCCTCCCAGGCGCGGCGCGGCCTCGGTCATGGCCTGCGAGCGCAGATCCGAGTCGCGAATGGGGGTCAAGCCAACCAACGTCTTTTTCAAGGACACGGTCTTGGAAGTCACGAACTGAGCATACAGCCACGCTGCCTTGCGACGTGGGAGTGGTGTGCTGTTCAGCAGGGTCCAGGCGCCGGCGTCCTGGTAACCCAGCTTCATGCCTTCCTCCCAATAGGGGCCGTGGGGCGACGGCGCCATGCGCCACTTGGGCGTACCGTCTACATTCACCACCGCCAGGCCTTCTTTGATCATGTCCGCGGTAAATGTGGTGTACCAGAAGATCTGTTGGGCGATCTGCCCTTGCGCGGGCACCGGCCCGGCCTCCGAGAAGGTCATGCCAGGTGCCTGGGGCGGCGCGAACCGTTCCAGCCAGTCAATGTACTTGGTCAGCGCGTACACCGCTGCCGGCCCGTTGGTCGCCCCGCCGCGGCTGACACTGGCGCCAACCGGCCGACAACCGTCCACCCGAATGCCCCACTCATCCACCGGAAGGCCGTTGGGCAACCCCGCGTCACCGCTGCCCGCCATTGACAGCCACGCATCCGTGAAACGCCAACCCAGAGAAGGATCCTTTTTCCCGTAGTCCATATGGCCGTATACGCGCCCGCCGTCGATGGTGCCCACGTGCACCGAGAAGAACTCCGCGATGTCTTCATAAGCAGACCAGTTCAGCGGCACGCCCAACTCGTACCCGTAGCGCTCACGGAATTGGCTGCGCAGATCTTCACGAGCAAACCAGTCGTAGCGGAACCAATAGAGGTTGGCGAACTGCTGGTCGGGCAGCTGATAGAGCTTGCCATCCGGGCCAGTGGTGAAGTCCTTGCCGATGAAGTCGTCCAGATCCAGAGTGGGAGAGGTGACATCCGCCCCTTCGCCCGCCATGAAGTCTGACAACGGCACCACATAGCCGTAGCGGGAGTGAGTGCCGATCAGATCGGAGTCGTTCACATACGCGTCGTAGACGTTCTGACCCGATTGCATCTGCGTCTGCAGCTTCTCGATCACATCTCCTTCCTGAATCAGGTCGTGGGTCACCCGAATACCAGTGATGTCGAAAAACGCCTGCGCCAGCACCGTAGACTCGTACTCGTGGGTGGTCAGCGTCTCCGAAACCACCGCAATCTGCATGCCTCGAAAGGGGGCAGCCGCTTGGGTAAACCAGGCCAGCTCAGCAAGTTGTTGCTCACGACTGAGCGTACTGGGCGCAAATTCCTGCGCCACCCAACGCCCCGCATTGGCCGCAAAATCCTGCTCCTGGACCTGCTCACCTTCTCCGGAGCAACCCACCAGCAACACCATCAGGCACCCGGCCTGCAGCAATCGAAGCATGAACTTTCCCCTCGTGAGATTTCGCACTCGGGCGCAATCATATCCCGGATTGGCTTGCGGCCAACCCGCAGCGTGGCGGTCTACCCCCACCGCATGAGCACCACCAGCAGAACCAGCCATGCGATGCTGGCCCACCAGACCGGCAGGGCCGTGGCCGCGAGCCACATGACGTGCAGGGCGGCGCCAGACAGCAGCGAGATGAAGAACCGATCACCCCGGGTTGTCACCAGCCCCAGCAGTCCGCGCCGAACCTGGCCGGGGCGCAGTACCTCAGCCACCGTGAGGGTAGCCAGAGCCAGCAGCACCGCGACAAAAAAGGTAGCGCTGGGCGCTGTCCATGCCATCCAGCTCATCGCCGCCAATACCCCATACCGGCACCTTCCAACCCTGCGCGGCATGGAGGTTCCGCCTGCCTCATACCCGACCCAGGGCGAAGCCCTTCACCAGATGCCGTCTAACAAACCATACCACGGCCACCCCTGGAACGATGGTGAGCACCCCCGCGGCCGCGAGCACACCCCAATCCATTCCCGAAGCACTCACCGTCCGGGTCATCACCACCACGATGGGTTTTGCTTCGCTACCGGTGAGCGTGCGCGCCAGCAATAGCTCCACCCAGCTGAACATGAAGCAGAAAAATACCGCCACCCCGACACCGCCGCGAATGGTAGGCAGAAAGATCCGCAGGAAGAAGTAGCCCAGCCGATGTCCATCCAGCCGCGCCATTTCGTCCAGGCTGCGCGGGACCGCCGACATGAAGCCTTCCAGTATCCAAACGGCCAACGGCACGGTGAACAGGCAGTGGGCAAGCGCGACCGCCAGCGGCGTGTCGAACAGGCCTATGGCCGAATAGAGCTGGAAAAACGGCAACAGAAACACCGCCGGGGGCGCCATCCTGTTGGTCAACAGCCAGAAGAACAGGTGCCGATCCCCCATGAACCGATAGCGCGAAAACGCATACGCAGCCGGCAGGGCCACCAGCACCGATATGAGCGTATTGAGCACCACATAGCTGAGCGAGTTGGCGAACCCCTGGTACCACACCGGATTGCCGAAGATCTCCGCAAAGTTGGCAAGGGTGGGATTGGCCGGAATGACCTCCAGACCGGCAACAATGTCCTGATTGTTGCGCAGCGCCATGGTCACCAGCCAGTACAGCGGCAACACCAGGTAGACACAGTACCCCCATAACAGCCAGTTTGAAGCCCGCCTCACTCGTGCGCCTCGCGCATGACCAGCGTGTAGAACACCCAGCACATCAGCAGAATGAGCAGAAAATAGAGCACCGAGAACGCAGCCGCGGGCCCAAGGTCGAACTGGCCCACCGCCATGCTGGTGAGGTACTGACTCAAGAAGGTGGTGGCATTCCCGGGCCCGCCCCCGGTGAGCACGAAGGGCTCCGTATAAATCATGAAGCTGTCCATCAGGCGCAGCAGAATCGCAATGATGAGCACCGACCGCAGGCGCGGCAGTTCCACGTAGCGAAACACCTCCCACGGCCCCGCCCCGTCCAGCGCCGCAGCCTGATAGTAGGCCTGAGGAATGGCAGCCAATCCCGCATAGGCCAACAGCGCCACCAGCGAGGTCCAATGCCAGACGTCCATCATCAGCACGGTAATCCAGGCATCAACCGGGCTCGCGGTGTAGTTGAAATCCACGCCCAGGCCAGCCAGAGCTGCGCCAAGCAGGCCGATGTCCGGGCGCGCGAATATCTGCCAGATGGTGCCAACCACGTTCCAGGGAATCAGCAGAGGCAGGGCGATGAGAACCAACATGAAAGACGCCCGCCAACCGCTCTTGGGCAGGCCCTTTGCCACCAGAATCCCCAGCGGCAGCTGAATCACCAGCACCGCCATGCTGAACAATCCCTGCCGGACCAGCGCTTCGAGAAAGCGCGGGTCTCTCAGGGTTTCGCGATACCAGTCGAAGCCCACGAACACGCGGGTATTGAGATCGAAGATGTCCTGCAGCGAGTAATTGACCACCGTCATCAGCGGGATCACGGCACTGAACGCCACCACGAGCACCACGGGAAGCACACCGAACCACGCAAGGTTCGTGGACCTACGCTCGGGCATAGGTGCCGTCCTCCACGCGGCTCCACCCCTGCAGATAGGCGCCACCGCGAAACGCGACCAATTGATCTAGCTGCAAGATGACCGCATCGCCGGTAGTGACGTCCAGCGCCTGACGCAGGCTCACCTCCCGCTCCCCCAACTTAGCCCGCACCACGCCCACCGGGCGCCGCTGCCGCACACCCTGAGTGCGCGTATCCGTCACCTGCGCGGGCACGCCGGGCCCATCGGAACCAGCGCTGATCGCCCGGGCCCATTCAGGACGGAACCCAACCGTGCAGGCGCCCGGAGCCTCGGCCACACGGATTCCCAGCGCGTGGCCATGGACCAGCAGCGAGCCATCGCGCACCTCTCCGGGTACCAGGTTCATGCCGGGCGATCCCACGAACTCGGCCACGTACTCGCTTGCCGGTCGTTCGAACAGGTCCGTCGGACTGCCCGTCTGCACCACCTCGCCCTGGTGCAGCACGCTGATCTGCTCTGCAAAGGTCAGCGCCTCGGTCTGGTCGTGGGTCACGTAGATCATAGTGGCGCCCAATTCCTGTTGCGCCTGTTTGAGCACCCGGCGTAGCTGCCACTTCCTGGCGGGCTCAACAGCCGTCAGCGGCTCATCCAGCAGCACCAGCGCCACGTCGGGGCGCACCAGCGCGCGTCCGATAGCGACGAGCTGCTTTTCAAACAGTGACAATTCTCGGGCACGCCGCCCGAGCAGCTCCTCGATACCCAACCGGCCAGCCACCTCAACCGCCCGCGCTTGCCGGTCTCTGCGCGGCATGCCCCGTGTTTTTAAGGGGAACTCCAGATTCCGCGCCACATCCAGCGACTCGTACAACACCGGAAACTGGAATACCTGCGCGACGTTGCGCCGCCCTGCATCGAGCTTCGAGACGTCTTCTCCGTCGAACAGAATGCATCCGGAGGAAGGCAGCTCCAGCCCGGACAACAAGTTGAGCAACGTAGTCTTTCCTGCACCCGAACTTCCCAACAGGGCATGGCAGCCACCAGACGCCACCGAAAGATCCAGGTTTTCCAAGGTGTGGGCGCGCGCGCCCTCGTAGCGGTGGCTGACGCCTTCGAGCTTCACCTCAGCCATGGCCGCCGTCCTCACCAAAGGTCATCACCGCGTCGACCGCTGCAAACAAGGAAATGGACGCATCGGCACGTACTTGCGGCATGCCCACCACGCGCGCGACCCAATGCTCCTGCCACTTGGGCCGCACGTGAAGAAACGTCTCGTAGCCGTTCGTCTCCACGCTCAAGACCTGCACCTGGAACTCGACATCGTCGGGGTGGCCGCGTTCCAGCTCAAGCTGCTCGGGTCGCAATGCATAAACCGCCGAGTCCTCGCGCCATACGTTCACGGCGGGATCGCTCATCAGATCCGCAGCCTGCACGGACGCCGGGCTCTGGTACACGTCCATGGGCGAGCCTGCCTGAACCAGCTGATGATCGTGTAGCAGCAGTACGGTGTCTGCCAGGTTGAAGGCTTCCCGCGGGTCGGTGGTGGTGTACAGCGCCGCGGTGCCTTGCTCGCGCATGAGCGCGGCAAGCTCCACAGCGAAGGATTCCCGCAGCTTGAAGTCCAGATTGACCAGGGGCTCATCCAGCACCAGCAAGCGTGGGCGCTTTGCCAGCGCCCGCGCGATGGCGACACGCTGCTGCTGCCCGCCGGAAAGCTGACTGGGAAGCCGCTCCAGCACGTCTTCCAACCCCAGCAGGGCGGCCAACTGCGCGACCCGCTCCCCAGGCGCCTCCCGTCTGGCGACCAGCGGCGAGGCGATGTTCTGGGCAACCGTCAATGTGGGGTAATTAACGAACGCCTGGTAGACCAGACCCACGGATCTCCGAGCGGGATCCTGGTCGGTGACGTCAACGCCATCCAGAAACACCTGCCCGGCAACCGGCGCCTGAAGGCCTGCCACCGTTCTCGCCAACCGGGTCTTGCCAGAGTGGTTGCGTCCAAGTACCACGCCCACCTGGGTATCACCCAGCTGAAAATTCAGCGGCGCACGGCCCTCCGCCAATGATAGGTCCTTCAGCTCCAGCAAGCCCGCCTCCTCGATGCGCCGGATTGTGCCATACTCGCCGCGCAGCAAGCCCCCGAAGATTCCCCATGCCTTCCGAGCTGTTTGAAACATTCGACCGTGCCGGGCAGCCCACTGGGCTCGTCGCTCGGAACGAAGTTCACGCGCGAGGCCTGTGGCACAAGTCGGCCCACGTGTTTCTGTTCGACGCCGAAGGACATCTGTTCATGCAGCGTCGTGCTGCTGACAAGGACCTGTATGCGGACCTGTGGGACTACAGCGTGGGTGAGCATCTCACCCCTGGGGAGAGCTATCTCGCAGGCGCCATCAGGGGTCTGGAAGAAGAGCTGGGCGTGTCAGGCGTGGCGCTTCGCCAGGTGGGCGACGCGAACGCGCACGGCGTGCAGCTACCCGGCGGCGGCACAGACAACGAGTTTCAGCAGGCGTTCACCGGGGAGTTTCACGGCGAGATCCGACCCGACCCGGTTGAGGTAGCCGAAGTTCGCACCATAGCGCTCGAGTCGCTGCGCGTCTGGCTTGAGCGCGCACCGGGGCAGTTCACTCCCTGGTTCCTGCGCGATGTCTTCCGCCTGGGGTTTCTCGAGCCCCTGTAGAGCAGGGCCACGAAGGGCGGCCAGCGCTTCAGAACAATCCGATCTGTTTGTCGTCTCCGATCACCCGAGCGAACTCCAGTCCCAGCGCTCCCAACACCGGCTCCGCCACCGGGCGCACCTGCTTTTCAACGTAATGCTCCCGATCCGGCGCGTGCATCAGCGCGTCCAGGGGTTCGGGCCCCGCAACGGTCATCACGTAAGAGATCACTCGGCCCAGCGGCTGCGTGGACTTGCGCGCGGCCGCCACATGAGGCGGCGTGGTCGTGGTGTAGCTGTCCAGGCTTTTGCGCAAGCCTTTCCGATACACGAGCAGCTCATCCAGGTCTCCGTCGCGCAAAGCTCGCACAATGTCCGCTAGATAAGTCTCCACTCCCTCGTCGGCGAACAGCCGACCGTACAGCTCACGCTGCACCTGCTTGGCGAGCTCGGTCCAATCCCGCCTGACCACCTCCATGCCCACGAATTGCACTTCTCCCGCCACCAGACCCGCATAGCGTTTGCGCGCACCGGTATCCGTATGCCGCATAGAGGGCAGAAAGAGTTTCTCGTAGAGCTTTTCGAGCTCCAGCTCCAGGCGGCTTTCTACCTGCCACCTCTCCTGAATGTGCGCAGCCAATGCGGCGTTGGCTTCGGCGGCAAGGCCGGCGGCTTCGTCGCGAACGGAGCTCGCCGCGTCACCCCGAGCCAGCACGAACAGACTATCCGTGTCCCCGTAGAGCACCCGATAGTCACGCCCGGCGAACCAGTCCTTGGACCACTGCAGAAAGTAGCGCCCCTGTCCGGTAATGGCGTTGGCGATTTCCGGATTGCAGAAGCGGCAGGCGGGCGTTCCGAGCACTCCGTAAAACGAGTTCATCAGAATCTTGATGGCCTGAGACGCCACCGAATCCCCGGCCGCTTTGGCCGCTTCGCGGCGCGGGAACAGCTCGTCGAGCATGCCGGGCAGGATGGCGCGGTGGTCGCCGCTGTCGCGCCGGAACGCCGCGCCATTGACCAAGCGCAGGTGGTCCGGGTTCTGATCGCGACCCACGAATCCCAACGGGTCGATGTTGAAGGTTCGAATGAGGCTGGGATAGAGCGACTTGAAGTCGAACACCATCACGTTGCGGTGCATACCGGTCACCGGCTCGAAAACCGCGCCACCGGCCTGGGCGGCATGCACCCTGGCATCGTCCGAGCGCACGCTGGGTGCCACCACCCCCCGTTCTCCCAGCGCCGACAGGTAGAGAAAATCGAAGGACGCAATGCTGGCCGCCACCCGATCCGGCGTCATGCCAGTAAGCTGGCTGCGCGCAAAGGCCAACCGCACAACGTCGAGCTTCTCCACGATCTCCAAAGCCAGCCGTGCATCGGTACGCGCATAGCGCGCAAACGCAGGCAGATCCTGCGCGTAGCGATGCATGATCGCATCAGCCCGGTCGCCACCCGAGAGGGTCTTGCCCTCGCCCAGCACCTGCCTGGCCACGGCGTCCAGGGAATACTCGTCCATACGCACGAACGCACCCCTGAGCAGGTCCATGCCGTCGAGCACCAGGCGGCCCGGGATATCGGCGTGGCCGCTACCGAAATAGCCTTGGGCGGCGCGGATGCGCAGGCCGCCCTTGTCCCTGCCCAGCTGGAATGAGTGACCAACGCGCTTGGCTACCTGGGCCAGCACGCTGAGGTCGAAATCCACCACGTTCCACCCGGTGAGCACGTCCGGATCCAGCTCGGCCACACGCCTGCAGAACGCCTCGAGCACCGATTTCTCGTTGGGCAGCCCATGCGCGCCAGGTGGCATCGGGCGACCTTTCGGGTCCACCACCCAAACCTCGTCCGCGCCCAATCCATACAGCGACACGGCCAACAGCCGCTGTGCCTTGGGATCGGTCTCTATGTCGAAGGCCAGCACCCTTGGTTCAATCTGCACTTGCGCGGGTAAAACCTCCGGGCCATCAAAACGCCACAACCCCTGCTGGCTGCTCGGCTCACCCCTGATGAGACACCCACCCTTGATGCCGCGGTCTATGAGGTAGCGCATTGCGAAGCGTACGTCCGCCTCATAGGTATCGATGCCTTGCGCCTGCAGCTTGTCACGTACCGTGGGCGCGTCGGCGGGAACCGCCACTTCCACCCGTGCGGTGGCGGCGCCCTGGAAGGTGGTCAGTGCAGTGGCTTGTGTGCGCACAGCCCCTGCGCGCTCCGCGGCCTCGCGATGCTGGGCTTCCACATGGAAGTGGGGGATCTGGCCGTGATCGCGCAGTACAAAAGCGGGCCCCGATTCCAGCCGGCCATACAAGTGCACCACCGGCCGCCCAGCGGTGATGCGGTAGGTGGCCTGGAGAATGAACCCGCGCACATCCATGTGCTTATTGTGCGCTCACAATCCACACAATGCTGCGTGTGCTGGCGCCCGCCAGCCCGTGCTGAAGTGCGTGATACTCGCGCTGAAGTGCGCGATGCGCGTACCAAAGTGGACGATGCCGCGCTAGATGAGCCCGTCCGGCGCCCGTCGCCGGACCTCCTCGAGCACCGGCATGGCCTCCAGGTCCACCGGGGACAAGCGCCCCCATTGAATACCTGCTGGGCCGGCGCGGCCGGCGGCCACGGCAACGGACCGCGTTGGCGTGCAGATCA
>DEBD01000018.1:37510-59491 GCA_002348385.1 Gammaproteobacteria bacterium UBA2965
GGTCTGCAACGGTGGTGGCCACCGGAGCAGGCCGATGACCCAGCTCCAGCAGCATGGCGTATTCCAGGTCGCTGTAGCCTGCCCCTTTGCCGCAGCGCTTGCCCGTGGCCGTCACAGCCACCGAACCGGCGACGATGGCATCAAGCTGAGGCAAATCATCCAGCGCAACCGGCTCTGCCCAGCGACCCATGGTCTGCCGCAGCGCCGCCTCGAAAAATCTGCTTGCCGGTATCCGGGCGGGATCCAGGCGAAAGAAGCCCCCGGCAAGCTTCGGCGTGGCAACCAGCACGATCTTCCCCAGCTCCAGCGCCGCCAGCCGCACCCAGCGCTGAGGCGAATCCGGGCTCACCTTGATGAAGCGAGCATCGCGCCACGGCGGATGCTCGAACAGGCGGCGCGCGGCATCCTTCGCGCCCTGGAAGTTAGGGATTCGTCCGTGGGCCGGAAACGGCGGGCGGGCGATCCCTTCCAGAACCAGGCGATCCCACACCCAGCGCCGTGCGTCGTCCTTCCCAGAAAATTTCCCGCTCAACGCTGTCTCCATGAAACCTCCGTGGCACGGGCGGCCAACCCGCGGGCATACTACCCGCGCGAGAGAACAAGAATACGCCAACCACACCCACCACCATGCTAGAGCGCTACCCGGCACTGACATACCCAAGATACCGCCGCTACTGGCTGGCCTCGCTGGCATCGGTTGGGGCCACCCAACTCGCCACGCTGGGGCAGGGTTGGCTGATCTTCGAGCTGACGGGTTCCGCTTTGCAGCTGGGCTACCTGGGCGCCGCCGCCGCGCTGCCGAACATATTGATGACCCTCATCGGTGGCGTCATCGCGGACCGATTCGACAAGCGCGTGGTGCTGATGTGCACGTCCGCCTTCACCGCGCTGCTGTTGGCGGTACTGGCCTGGCTGGACTACGCAGGCGTCGTAGCCGTCTGGCACGTGCTCGCCATCGCCGCGCTGATCTCCCTCACCACGGGCCTGGATTGGCCCGTTCGAGTGTCGATATTTCCTCAGCTGGTGGAGCGCCACGCTTTCTTGAGCGCGGTGGCGTTGAACTCATTCGTCTGGCAGGTCACCCGAATGGCCATGCCCGCCATCGGCGGCCTCGTGATCGCAGCGAGCGACACCTGGGTGATCTTCGCTTTCGGCTCGCTAGGCTTCCTCACCATGTTCGCCGTAATCTCGCGCATCCACGTGGCCATGGCCGATCATTCAGGCGCCTCGCCCCTCGGCCAGGTGAAGGAAGGCATTCATTTTATATGGACCAGCCCGCTGTTCCGGTGGCTGCTGCTGCTCACCTTCGTCGGCATGTTTTTCGCGCAGTCTCACATACAAATCATGCCCGTGTTTGCCGATCTGCTGCAGGTGGGTGAGTCCGGCTACGGCTACCTGCTCTCCGCCGGCGGCATCGGCTCCGTCGTTGGCACACTTGTCATGGGCGGCGCCCAGCAACAGGCGCGGCTGGGGCACCTGCTATTCGGCAGCGCCGCTATGTCCGTGGTTTCGCTATTCGGGTTCGCCGCCTGTGCCAACGCGGGATGGTACCCCGCCGTGCTGCTGCTCAGCTTCACCACCTCGGCTTTTGCTTCCACCTTCATGGTGGGATCCATGGCGGTTTTGCAGCTAACCGTTCCCGATGCGCTGCGGGGGCGAGTGATGGGCTTTCACACCATGGGTTATAGCCTCATGCCGCTGGGCGGGTTGTTCCTAGGCGCGCTCGCCGAGCTGCTTGGCGCAGCGGCTGCCGTCACCCTTGGTGGGGGCGTCTACCTGCTGTGTATCGCCTGGATGGTGTTCAGCGTGCCCATGCTGCGAAGACTGGATGGGCGCAGCCTGAGTGCTGCGTAACCGCGCGCCAGATGTCCTGGCAGCCTCGCAGGCACACGGCCGGTCAGGCCGTGGCCGGATCCAATTTGGTCAGATCCAGTCCGGCACTGTCTGCGTAGTCCAACGCCGCCTGTCGCGGCAGCTCATTGGTTTGCGCTAACGACGACAGCGCGGCAAACGCAATCCACGCGCTTGATACCTCGAAATACTCGCGCAGCACCGAGCGGTCTTCAGAAAGGCCGAATCCATCGGTTCCCAGGACGGTAAAGGCACCCGGAACCCAACGGGATATGCTCATGGGAAGAGATTTCTGATAGTCGCTGGCGGCAACGAACACCCCGTTTTCGTCGGCCAGCAACTCACTGACGTAGGCTTCTTCGTTTCCGTCGCCCACACCCAACAGCTGACCGCGCTCCGCAGCCAGCGCTTGCCGGGCAAGCTCATTGTAGCTGGTCACGCTCCAAACGTTGGCCTCAATTCCCATGTCTGCCAGGATCCCGGCGGCGTCCAGCACCTCGTTCATGATGGCGCCGCTTCCCATCAGGTTCACCTTTGCCTGATCACGACGGGCGAAGCAGTACATGCCTTTCAATATGCCTTCTTCCGCCCCTTCCGGCATGGCCGGCATGGTATAGGCCTGATTCGTCAAGGTAAGGTAATAGAAGACGTTTTCCTGCTCGTGGTACATACGCCGAATGCCATCCCGCACGATCACGGCAATCTCGAACGCGAACGCCGGATCGAAGCTCTTCAGACACGGGATGGTGCTGGCAATCAGATGAGAGTGGCCGTCCTGGTGCTGAACGCCTTCCCCATTGAGAGTGGTACGGCCCGACGTGCCTCCCAACAGAAAGCCCTTACACAACATGTCCCCCGCCGCCCAGACCATGTCTCCCACGCGCTGAAAACCGAACATGGAGTAGAAGATATAGAACGGGATCATGGGCAGTCCGTAGTTAGCGTAGGCCGTACCCGCTGCCAGAAAAGACGCCATGGCACCCGTCTCGCAGATCCCCTCCTGCAGAATCTGCCCATCTTCCGCCTCCCGGTACGGGGCGATGGTTCCCGCATCCACGGGTTGGTAACGCTGCCCCGCCGGTGAGTAGATGCCAGCCTGAGGAAACAGCCCGTCCATCCCGAACGTGCGCGCTTCATCCGGAACGATGGGCACCACATACCGGCCGATGGCCGCATCGCGCAGCAACTTCGCCAGCAGGCGCACCACCACGGCGGTAGTCGATGCGGGCCGCTCGCTGCCGCCCAACATGTCTGCAAACAGCTCCGCCGGCGGCGCCTCAATCCGCTCGCAGCGCACCTCACGGCGAGGGATGTAACCGCCCAGCGCCGCTCTGCGTGCGTGCAGGTACTTGATTTCTGGCGCGCCCTCCGACGGACGGTAAAAAGCAGCTCGAACCACTTCCTGGTCGGGCAGATCAATATCCAGCGTGCGCGCCAGCTCGCGGCGCTCGTCGTCGCTGAGGTTCTTCTTCTGGTGCACCGTATTGCTGCCCGCCGTGCCCTGGCCGAGCCCGTCCCCCTTCACGGTCTTTAACAAAACAACACACGGCTTATCGCTGACGCCGGCCGCTTGCCGGAAGGCGGCGAAAATCTTGCGATGGTCATGACCGCCGCGCTTGATGGAACGGATCTCTTCGTCAGTGAGCGTTTTCATGAGCTCACGAAGCTCCGGGGTGTTTTCCACCCAGTGCTCACGCACCACATCGCCACTGGACACCGTGTACATCTGATAATCCCCATCCACGGCCTGTTCCATACGATCCTGCAGAATGTCGCGCTCATCCCTGGCCAGCAGGGCATCCCATCCTCCGCCCCAGATCACCTTGATGACGTGCCAGTCAGCGCCGCGGAACGTTCTCTCCAGCTCCTGGATGATCTTGCCGTTACCCCGCACCGGTCCGTCCAGACGCTGCAGATTGCAGTTGATCACCAGCACCAGGTTGTCGAGCTTCTCCCGCGAGGCGATGTTGATGGTGCCCAGCACCTCGGGCTCATCCGATTCGCCGTCACCAATGAAAGTCCAGATCTTCCCGCCATTGCTGGGTTTCAATCCGCGCCGCTCCAGATACTTGGCGAAGCGGGCCTGATAGATGGCGCAGGGTGTGGACAGCCCCATGCTCGCGGTGGGCATCTGCCAGAAGTCAGGTAATCGCCGAGGGTGGGGATAGGACGGAAGCCCACCGCCGCTGCCCAGCTCTCGACGAAAATTGGTCAGCTGTTCCTCGCTCAGACGGCCTTCGAGAAACGCACGGCCGTATACCCCAGGCGCCGTGTGCGCCTGAAAGTGCACCTGGTCGCCTCCATATTCAGCCGAGGCAGCACGAAATACGTGGTTGAAGCCCACTTCCATCATGGTGGCCGCCGACAGGTAGGTGGCGATATGGCCGCCCACACCGGAACCGCTGTCGAAGGCCTGCAGCACCATGGCCACCGCATTCCAGCGAATGATGTCGCCGATGCGCTGCTCGAGTTCGATGTTTCCAGGATATTCCGGTTGGTCACGCACATCGATGGTGTTTTTGTAGGGTGTGTTGAGAGCTGCGTCCGTGAGCACCAGTCCGCGCTGGCTGAGGTGAGTCCCCAGCTTGGCCATGAGCGCCTTGGCCTGCTCGGCTCCCCCATGGGCCAACACGTCGTCCATGGCTTCGAGCCATTCTTCCTGCTCGGCCAGCAGGTCTTCCTGGCCAGGCTCTTCGGGCAGATTCATCGAGGTCTCACCAGCCGGTTATCTGCGTGAGAACGTACGCAATCGCGCCGCCCGGGTCCAGCGCTGCGCCGCCGCCATCTGATAGACTCTGCTGCGCATAAACCGGGGAGGGGGGGACATGCGCATCGAGCATAGGCTTGCAGTCTGCATGCTGGTGGCGTTGAGCGCCTGCGGCACGCAGGAAGACACCACACCAACGAGCGAACTTTCTGAACGTACCCCGGCAGTCGGTGCCCAGCTCCAAAGCGCCATCGCAACCGCCACCACCAGCCTGGACGGGGCGCGCATCATCAATGCCGACAGCGAACCGGGCAACTGGCTCGCCCACGGGCGCACCTACGACGAGCAGCGCCACTCCCCACTGCAAGACATCAACACGGACACGGTGGCGGACCTGGATCTCGCCTGGCACTGGGACACGGGCACCACCCGCGGACTGGAAGCCACTCCCATCGTGGTAGACGGGGTGATGTTCACCACCGGGCCCTGGTCGGTGGTATGGGCCCACGACGCGAAGACCGGAGCGCTCATCTGGGAATACGACCCGGCAGTGCCCCGGGAGTACGGCAAGTACGCGTGCTGCGATGTGGTTAACCGCGGCGCCGCGGCGTGGAAAGGGCGCGTCTACGTAGGCACCATCGACGGCCGGCTCGTCGCCCTGAATGCGGCCACCGGAGCGGTGGACTGGGAGGTCCAGACCACAGACCCCGAACGCCCCTACACCATCACCGGGGCTCCGCGAATCATCAAAGACAAGGTAATCATCGGCAACGGCGGTGCCGAGTACGGGGTGCGCGGCTATATCACCGCCTATGATGCGACCACCGGCGCCGAGCAATGGCGCTTCTACACGGTGCCGGGGGATCCCTCTCTGCCGTTTGAGTCGCCCGCCATGGAGATGGCGGCCAAGACCTGGCGCGCCGGCAGCTCACGCTGGTGGGAGGTAGGCGGCGGCGGCACCGTGTGGGATTCAATGGCTTTTGATCCCGACCTCAACCTGCTCTACATCGGCGTAGGCAACGGCTCCCCCTGGAACCGCTACATCCGATCTCCCGGCGGCGGCGACAACCTATTCCTGTCTTCCATGCTGGCCATCAATCCCGACAACGGCACCCTGGTATGGCACTACCAGACCACTCCCGGCGACACCTGGGACTACACCGCCGTGCAACACATGATCCTGGCCGACCTGCAGATCGGCGGCGAGCCGCGCAAGGTGATCATGCAGGCGCCGAAAAACGGCTTTTTCTACGTGCTCGATCGAACCAACGGAGAGCTGATCTCTGCCGAGGCCTACGTGCCTGTTACCTGGGCGAGCCATGTGGATCAGGAAACCGGCCGCCCGGTGGAAAATCCTGACGCGCACTACGCCAACGACCCACAGGAGATCCGGCCCGGCCCTCTGGGCGGTCACAACTGGCAGCCCATGAGCTACAGCCCCGACACCAATCTGGTGTACATCCCGGCTTTGGACCTGTCATTCGTCTACGCCCAGGACAACGCGTTTCAATACAACCCGGAAGAATGGAACATGGGCATCGACACCTCGGCCATGATCCCCTCAAAGGATCCGGACGAGGTGATTGCGGCCCTGCAGGCGGTGCGCGGGCACCTGGCCGCCTGGGACCCGGTGTCCCAGCGGGAAGTATGGCGTGTACAACACGCCACCACCTGGAACGGAGGACTGTTGAGTACCGCCGGCAATCTGATTTTCCAGGGCCTCGCCGACGGTCGCTTTGCCGCGTTCAAAGCAGACTCCGGCGAGCTCGTCTGGGAGTTTCCGGCCAACGTGGGGATCATGGCCGCGCCCGTGACCTATGCGGTGGACGGCGAGCAATACGTGGCGGTGGCCGCGGGGTGGGGAGGCGCATTTGGCCTGACTTCAGGCGTGCCCCGGCACCGCGACAACGTCATGGCCGAAGGCCGCATACTGGCCTTCAAGCTCGGCGGCAACGCAGAACTTCCCGAACCACAGGTCACCCACATCAATATTCCCCAACCTCCCGACATGCGGACCACGCCCGAGCAGCTGGCCCATGGCGAGTTGCTCTACCATCGGTACTGCGCGCTGTGCCACGGCCCCGGGCTTCTGCAATCCACCGCCGGCATCGCCGACCTGCGCTACAGCACGCCGGAAATACACGCAAGCTGGGACGCCATCGTCCGCGGTGGCGCATTCGCCGGGCGCGGGATGGCCAGCTTCGCGCACGTACTTGAACCCGCCGACTCCGAGGCGATTCGCGCCTACGTGGTAAATCAGACCCTGGGCAACATCGCCCTGTGTGAAAGCGAATACCGGCGCAACTATCCGGAGGTATTGGACACTGCTTGCGTGATGCCGGTGGTCAGCACCGATGCGCCCGCCCCGTGATTTAACGCGTTAACAAAACGCAAAGGGGTTATTGCAGCAGGGAGGCGTTCTCGTCCAGCTTGACGGTAACCGCTATGGGCCGATGGTCCGACAGCATGCAGTCGAGCACCTCATAGTCTTCGATGCGCAGGCCGGGCGTCACGAGCACGTGGTCCAGGGCGCGAGCAGGACGCCATGCAGGGTAGGTGGGGCGCACGCGGTCCGCTGGCATCAGGGCGGACTCCGCCAGCGGCGAGTTGTCCAGCAGGTGGGTCAGATGGCTGTTCATATCTCCCATCACGATGGCGTGCTCTTCCTCGCTGATGAGCTCCCTGACGTACTCGAGCTGGAGCTGCCGCGAGCGCTCGCCCAGGGACAAGTGTAACAAGACCAACGACACGGTGTGCTCGCCGTACGGAACACGCAGTAGGATAGCGCCTCTTCCGGGAATGGCTCCGGGCAGCTTGTGATCTTCCAGATCAACCGGCGCGATGCGCGACAGCATGCCGTTGCCGTGCTGTGCGAACGGGCCCAGATCACGGTTGAGCTGCGTGTACCAGTATGGGAACTGAGCGCGATCAGCTATGTACTCCACCTGATTGATGAAACCGCTGCGCAGGCTACCGCTGTCGACCTCCTGCAGCGCCACCACATCGTAGCGCGCCACCAGATCAGCAATGCGCCGCAGGTTGGCGTTGCGCGCCTCGTGCGGCAGCAGATGCTTCCAGCCCTTGGTGAGGTAGTGGGAAAACTTGGCGGTGCGAATACCCACCTGAATGTTGAAGGTGAGCAACTTCAACGGCTCTACGGTGGGCGCCAATGGGGCTTGACCCAGCGAGTGCAGGTTCACCACCGGCGACGCCAATGTGCTTCTAAGTGCTCCGCGCTTCGACCACGCCAACATGGCGGACTGCTCCAAAGACCTGGCCAGAAGTCTAGCGGTGCGCGGCGGTTTTAACTGTGCATTACCCAGCATTTCGGTCACTGGTCAGCGGACGCCGCCTCAAGTGGGATCACGTCCACCCCTTTGGCGGTAGCCTGCAGCCCCACCAGGTAGTCCACCACCGCCAGCATTTCCCCGAAACCGCGCACCATGGTGGCATCCACGCGATATTTGCCATCCACGATCATGCTGGGAACACCGCGGACACCGTATGCCAGCCCCTGGGCCCGCGCCTGCTGTGTGCGCTGTCCGATACCGAAGGAGTTGAACACTCCAGTGAAGTCGTCCGGCGCGACATCCGCCATCTCTTCGAACAGTGCGGCCAGAAGCTCGGTACGGCTCAAGTCGATGCCGCGGTCGTGAATGCCGGAGAAGATGGGTGTGTGCACCGCGTCCAACACGCCCAGCGCCTCAGCGGTAAAAAAAGCCCTGGCGAGCGTGGTGTAGACCGGATTATTGAAATTGGCCGGCAGGCGGCGAAAGTGCACGCCTTCGGCCTGGGCGTGGCGCCACAGCTCGAGCAGCGGGTCGAACTCGTTGCAATGGTTGCAGGCGTAGGAAAACACCTCCACCACTTCCACCTTGGCTGAGTCTGCGGTCGCCACCGGCACCGGGAGGCGCTGATAGTGCACGCCTTCCACGTAGTCTTGCGCCCAGGCAGCACTACCCGCCAGTGCCAGGATCATGAAGGCGACTATGCGCATGAGCAGGACCTCTACTGTAGCTTGAATAATGGGCTTACGGGTTGTCAGACAACCCGCTGAGCGATTAGTGCAGCCCCTGCAGGTAATCCGCCAACGCCGCAATCTCGGTGTCGGTCAATCCGCCGGCCACTCCGCGCATCATCCCGCCCATGGATTCGTCGGAGCGACGCTGGCCCTCTCGATAGGCGGTGAGCTGGGCCACGGTATAGGCGGCCGGCTGCCCGTTTACCGCCGGGAACCCTGCCGCCGCGTTGCCGGCCCCGGTAGGCGCGTGACACGCAGAGCACGCGGCCACACCTTTCTCCAGAATGCCGCCCCGGAATATGCGCTCGGCCAGCGCCACCGACTCATCGTCACCCGCTGCCTCGCCCACCTTTCCCGGTAGCGACGCGTAATAGGCGGCCAGGTCGCGCAGATTCTGGTCGGTCTTGCCTATGAGTTGCCCCGTCATGAGCAGAATCTGGCGCTCGTTGCTGGCGATCATCTGCAGCTGCTTGTACAGGTAGGCCTCGTTCTGGCCCGCCAGATTCGGGTAGGTGGGGTCGATGCCCGTGGCGCCATCCTGGCCGTGGCAAGCCGCACACACTATGGCTTGCATCTTGCCGGCGTCCGGATCTCCAGCCGCCAACGCGGCCCCTGAAACCATGGCCAGCCCCAGCAAAGAAACCCTTAGCCACTGAATCTGCATATTCGTGATCCTATAAACTACGACCGTTGAGGCGGCCCTGAACAGGTCCGATCGGCCGGTCGGCCTAATCGGGGGCGCGAATTATATACCAACTGCAGCGGCAATGACGTATGCGCGAACCTTCCCGAGGACACAAACCATCCTCCCCTGCGCCAGGGGACTCGCGGCTGAATGTGGCGTTCATCGCCAGCGCGCCGGACCTGGAGCGCTGCCCGGCGCCAGACGGGGTAGAAATTGCCATCGCCGGCCGATCCAACGCAGGCAAGTCCAGCGTTATCAACCGGCTCACCGGCAGCCGCAGCACCGCCAAGGTGAGCAAGACCCCCGGGCGCACCCAGCTTCTGAATTTCTTTGCCGTAAAAGGCGGCGGCCGCCTCGTGGACCTGCCCGGATACGGCTACGCTAAGGCAGGCAAGCGTGCGCAGCAGGCCTGGCAGCGCAGCGTGAACGACTTCCTGTCAAATCGCGAAACCCTGGGCGGGGTCGTGCTGGTCACCGACATACGGCATCCCGGGCAGCCATTCGACGTGGAGCTGCTGGAATGGGCAGCCGCCTCGGAGATGCCCGTGCTGGTGCTGCTCAACAAAGCCGACAAGCTCAAGCGCAACGCTCAGCACAACGCGCTCAGGGCCATGCAGGATGCGCTGCGCGACATGCCCCTGGCGAAAACGGAGCTGTTCTCCGCCCAGAGCGGGCAGGGCTGCGAGGCCGTAATCGGCATACTGAGCGAATGGCTGGCGGCCGGCCAAGAGGACGACGACGCTTAGTGAGCCTGGTCCCAGTTGTCTCCAACCCCAACGTCCAGCACCAGAGGCACATCCAGCTGGGCCGCCCCTTCCATAAGCTGGCGCACGCCCGCTTCCAGGGCATCTACTTCCTGCTCGGCGACCTCGAATACGAGCTCGTCATGCACCTGCATGATCATTACGGCCTGCACGCTTTCGGATTGCAGCCAGGCGTCCACGCTGATCATGGCGCGCTTGATGATGTCGGCTGCCGTACCCTGCATGGGGGCGTTGATGGCCGTGCGCTCAGCGGCCTGACGCCGCTGCCCGTTGCGGGCATTGATCTCCGGTAGGTACAGGCGCCGCCCGAATACGGTTTCCACGAAACCACGCTCGGAAGCCGCCGCGCGCGTGGCGTCCATGTAGGCGCGCACGCCTGGATAGCGCTCGAAGTAGCGGTCGATGTAATCCTGAGCGAGCGCTCTGGAGATACCCAGCTGACGACCTAATCCAAACGCCGACATGCCGTAGATCAGGCCGAAGTTGATGGCCTTGGCGCTGCGACGCTGGTCGTCCGACACCGCGTCCAGGTCCAGCCCGAATACCTCCGCCGCCGTGGCGCGGTGAATGTCCTGGTTGGCTGCAAACGCCGATCTGAGGCCTTCGTCTCCAGACAGATGCGCCATGATCCGCAGCTCGATCTGTGAGTAGTCTGCCGCCACGACCTTCATTCCCGCAGGCGCCACGAACGCCTGCCGGATGCGCCGTCCCTCAGCGTGGCGCACCGGAATGTTCTGCAGGTTGGGATCCGACGACGACAGCCGGCCTGTGGCCGCAACCGCCTGGTGGTAGGAGGTGTGTATCCGGCCGGATTTCTGATTGATCTGCAGGGGCAGCTTGTCGGTATACGTGGACTTGAGCTTGGCCAGGCTGCGATATTCCAGGATGGTTTCAGGAAGTTCGTAGTCCCGGGCCAGCTCCACCAGCACGGGCTCCGCGGTAGACGGCGCCCCCTTGGGCGTTTTCTTCAGTACCGGCAGCTCGAGCTTTTCGTAGAGAATGCCCTGCAGCTGTTTGGGCGAATCCAGATTGAATTCTTCACCAGCGAGCGCCCAGGCCTGCTCGGTGAGTGCCTCGATGCGGCCCACCAGTTCCGCGCTGTGTTCCTCCAGCAACCCGCCGTCCACCAGCGCACCGTGGCGCTCCATGCGAGACAGCACGCCCAGCAGCGGCAGCTCAATATCCCGATAAACGCCGAGCAGGCTGGTTTCAGCCGAAAGCTTAGGCCAGAGGTGCTGGTGCAGCTGTAGAGTAATGTCTGCATCTTCGGCCGCGTAGGTGGTGGCCTGGTCCACAGGCACCTGATCGAAGGTGAGCTGTTTGCTGCCTTTGCCTGCAACGTCCTCGAAGTGAATCGTGGTGCGGCCCAGGTACTTTTCCGCCAGGTCATCCATGTTATGCCGGGTCGCCACACTATTGAGCACGTAGGACTCCAGCATGGTGTCGTAGGCCACCCCGGCAAGCTGCACGCCGTAACGGGCAAGCACGCTCATGTCGTACTTCAGGTTCTGCCCCACTTTGCTGATGGCCGGGTCTTCAAGCAGCGGCTTGAGTCGCTCGAGCGCCTCCACCAGCGACAGCTGCTTTGGGGCGCCAACGTAGCTGTGTGCCACGGGAATGTATGCGGCCGCCCCGGCGTCCACGCTCACGGAGAACCCCACCAGCTCCGCATCCATGTAGCTCAGGCTGGTGGTTTCCGTGTCGAAGGCAAACACGCCCGCGTCACGGAGGCTCTCGATCCACTCATCGAGCCGGTCTAGGGTGTCGACGCACTCGTAGTCGGCGTCATCCGACGCCGGCGGGCTCAAGACCGCTTCCGGGTCCAGCTCCGCCAGCCAGGTCTTGAATTCGTAACGCTCGTAGAGCGCCTCAAGGACCGCGTTGTCCGGCGGCGCGGTGACCAGGTCGTCGATGGAAAGCGCGAGCGCCACATCGCATTTGATGGTCGCCAGTGCGCGGGACAGCGGCAGTTGATCCTTCACGTCGCGCAAGTTCTCGCCTACTTTGCCTTTAATGGCATCGGCTTGCTCCAGCACGCCGTCCAGGTTGCCGTAATGGCCCAGCCACTTGACCGCCGTCTTCGGGCCAACCTTGGGCACGCCGGGAATGTTGTCCACGCTGTCGCCGATCAACGCCAGATAGTCGATGATGAGCTCCGGAGGCACGCCGAACTTCTCTTCCACCCCGACACGATCCATCGTGGTGTCGGTCATGGTGTTGACTAGAGTCACGTAATCGGACACCAGCTGCGCCATGTCTTTGTCCGAAGTGGACACCACAGTGTGCCGTTTCGCATCAGTGGCCTGAAGGGCCAGCGTGCCGATCACATCGTCGGCCTCCACGTCCGGAACAACGATCAGCGGCAGGCCCATGGCAACGATGAGTTCGTGGATTGGCTGAATCTGCTCGCGCAGGTCGTCAGGCATAGGCGGCCGGTTGGCCTTGTAATCCGCATACATGTCGTGACGGAACGTCTTGCCCTTGGCGTCGAAGATCACCGCGATAGGGCTACCTTCGAAATCCTTGGCGAGCTTGCGAAGCATGCTGATCACCCCGCGCACGGCACCGGTGTGCATACCGTCGCTGGTCTTCAGTTCGGGCAACGCATGGTACGCGCGAAACAGATAAGACGAGCCATCCACTAGGACCAGCGGCGCCGCAGCGGATTCTTCTCGCGCCGATTTTGCCATCATCCAGCCTCCAGCCCCCTGCTCAGATTTTTTATGGTGGCGCCAAACAGCGGACCGGTTGTGCCGTCAAATCCTTTGCCTTGGGCCGGCGTTTGGGTCAACATCGCTGCATGTATCACTCCATCGGGACACTATCACAGCGGCTGTTCAAAGGCGCTAGGGTCACCGGATGGACAATCCTCCTGGGCACCGCCGCCACCACTTCGGCCGCTGAGGAATCGCTGCGCGGCCCCGATGTCACCATCATTGCGGCCGAAGAGAAGGTCATCTACGAGTATCGCCAGGCAGGACAATTGCGCATGATCAAAGTGGTACCCAGCTGGGGCAAACCGCATTACCTGGTGCCGCGCGACCCTACCAAGGGTTTCGGAGACCTGCAGCGGGCGGAAACGCTTCTACCCAGCTGGGTGATCGTCGAGTTCTGATCCTCAGTGAGCGCCGTTGCACAATCCGCCAACCACGAACTCGAGCAAGCACTCGCCCACTACGACATCGGCGAGCTGATCGACTTCGAGCCCGCTAAACCGGAGCCGGACAACCACAGCTATCACGCACACACGCGCCAAGGGGAGCGCGAGTTCCGCGTTACCCTTACCTTCGTGGAGCCGCCGGCACTGCCGACCGGCGCGTACGTTTCCTTGTTAGACCGATGTGCGGCCGCCGGCTTGCCGGTAGCTCCCATCCTGCGCACCAAAAAGGGCCTGCCCTACGCCACCACCAGCTCGCTACCCGCCTTCGTCGTCCCCCGCTTGTCGGGCCGTATCACCTACAATCCCACCGAGCGGCAGATCCGTGCCCTGGGCAGGTTCGCGGCAAGATTTCATCTCGCCACCGCTTCCGCCGAATACCTGATGCCCGACCACCCCGGAACCGTATCTTGGCTGCGCGGTCAGGAGCAGAGTTTGCGCGGCCTGATGCCATTCGCTTGTGCGGACATGTTTGTCGAAGCCGCACGCTGCGTGAGGTCGCTGCTTCGCCGTCACGACGTCAACGAATTGCCCAGCGGCGCCATCCACACCCGGCTTGCACGCGCTAACGCGCTGTTCAACGAGGCCGGGCTCACCGGCGTGCTAAATCTGGACCAGGCGGCCCAGGGGTTCCTCATCTACGACCTGGCCGCAGCGGCAAACGATTGGTGCAACGATGCCAGTGGCGCGCTCAATCCGGAACGGACTTTGTGGCTGCTGCAGGGCTATCACGCCATTCGGCCGCTCACTCACCAGGAGGTCTGGTTCTTCTCCGGATTTGCCCTGTACGCGGCGCTCAACGCCTGGGTGGCCCAGTTGTCCCAAGTGTCCACAGCCACGGAACCTTTCAAAAACCCCGACGAGCTAGAGGCCGCTGTGCGGCACCACTTGGGTCACACCTTCTATATAGACCATCGACTGCTCGCCTGATTGCCTGCCGGTCAGCCGCCGCGCACTTCCAGCAGGAATACGCCAAACCAACCCCGCTCATCAATCCACACCCGGGTTAGGTCGAATCCGCTCTGGCGGGCGAGCCTCGAAAATTCTTCGGGCGCGTACTTGTATGAATTTTCGGTATGGATGCGTTCCCCCGCGCCGAACGAAAAATGCTCGCCAGACAGCGTGACCGTCTGCGCCCGGAGGCTGATCAGAAACATCTGTATGCACCCCAGCTCCTCGTTATACGAGGCCCGGTGCTCGAACGCGCTTACTTCGAAATCCGCTCCGTACCGGGCATTGAGGTGGGAGAGCAGATTGAGGTTGAAACGCGCGGTGACCCCATCGGGGTCGTTATAGGCTGCTTCAAGAACGTCTACGTCTTTTTTAAGGTCTACGCCGATCAGAAAGCGCGCCCCCGAACCCAAGGTTCTCGATACGTTGGCAAGAAACGTCACGGCCTCCTCCGGCTCGAAATTACCCACGCTCGAGCCGGGAAAAAAGCCGGTGCGAACAAACCCGTCGGCAACCGCCGGCAGCTCGAAGGGTTGGGTGAAGTCGGCGCAGGTGGGATAGACGTGCAGCCAAGGATAGCTCTGGTGCAAAGCGCGTGCCGCCGCCTGCAGGTGCTCCGTGGAAATGTCCACCGGCATGTAGGCGCTGGGGCGCAGCGTGTCCAGGAGTTTGCGCACCTTCGCGCTGCTGCCGCTGCCATATTCCACCAGGCAGCTCTCCCGGGCGCCTACCTGCAGGGCATCCACGATCTCTCGATGATATTCGTCGAACAGCTTCATCTCGGTACGCGTGAGGTAGTACTCATCAAGCTGCGTAATCTCATCGAACAGTTTCGATCCCGCCTCGTCGTAGAAAAACTTGGGCGATACCTTTTTGTCCGCAAGCCGAAAGCCCGCCAGCAGCTCATCAAGATCGGCGCCGCGCTCGGGCTGTAAGTCGAAGAACGCGTATTCGTTAGCGGGCATGCTCATAGGTCGCGGGCCAGCCTGATTCCCGAAAACTGCCAGCGGTCCGGCGGATAAAAGAAGTTTCTGTAGCTCGAGCGCACGTGGTCGTCGGGCGTCGCGCAGGATCCGCCGCGCAGCACCAGTTGGTTGCTCATGAACTTGCCGTTGTACTCTCCCAGGGTTCCCGCCAGCGGCCGGTATCCTGGATACGGCACGTAGGGACTGGCCGTCCACTCCCAGACGTCGCCATAAAGCTGATCCACCGGCGCCTGCGTTCCTTGTGCCACTCGCGGATGCAGAACCTGGTCTGCAGCGAAGTTGCCATGGCAGCTTTGTGCCGTTGCCGCATGCTCCCACTCCTGTTCCGTGGGAAGCCGACACCCGGCCCAGCGCGCGTAGGCATCCGCCTCGTAGTAGCTCACGTGCACCACGGGGACCTCCCGGTCCAGCGGCGCCAACCCTCCAAGGAGGTACTCCTGATCCATTTCGCGCCAGTATAGGGGCCCCGTAACGCCCGCCTCGCGCATCCAGGACCAGCCGTCCGACAACCACAGCCGGGCATCTTCATAACCTCCGGCTCGCACGAACTCAGCGTACTCGGCGTTGGTTACAAGACGATTGGCTAGTGCGTATCCAGGCAGCAACACTCTGTGCCGGGGCGCCTCGTTGTCGAAGTAGAACCCATCGCCCGTGGCCCCGATCTGGACTTCACCAGCGGGAAAGGTCACGAAGTCGAGGGGCGGTGCGCTACCCACCGTCCTGACCAGGTCGGTCCGATACGGTGGGTGCAGCGGGTTGTTGCCCAGGTTGAACTTCAAGTCGGTGAGGATGAGCTCCTGGTGCTGCTGCTCGTGATGCAGGCCCAGCTCCAAGCGCCTCTCGAGCTCGGGGGCCCGGCCGGAATCTCGCTCCAGCAAAGCGGCCATTGCTTCGTCGACCCACGCCCGGTAGTCCATCACCTCTGCCACCGTGGGGCGTGAAAGGCGGCCCCGCTGTGATCGCGGAAACGGCTGAGAGACGCCGTTGTAATAGGAGTTGAACAGATATTCGAACTGCGGATGAAAAGGGCGATAGTCGGGCAGGTAGGGCTTGAGCAGAAACGTGTCGAAGAACCAGCTGGTATGCGCGAGGTGCCACTTTGGTGGGCTCGCGTCCGCCATGGGCTGCACCCCATAGTCCTCGACGGCCAGCGGCTCGCACAGACTCTCACTGTATGCTCTCAACGCCTGGTAACGCCGCAGCCAATGCTGGGCAGCTTGAATCTGGGGCTCGATATCAACCTCACGTCCGGGGGGGGGCGCAAACCTTAAACGATTACTCCAAGTCTAGGAACCCGCTCTGAGGGCTGTGAAGGTCGCGGCGATGGTTTCCGCCGAATGGCCCTGGTGCGTTCCAGATTGCTTGATGAAACCGTGATACTGACCGGCAGGATTCACGATGACGATCTGGCCAGGATGATCCACGGTGTAATCACCGCCCGGCAGGCGCACCTTCATTGGGCGCGCCACATGCACCTGCTGCGCGAACTGAATCACGCGCTCGCGCTGCCCTGTCACGCCAGTGAACGAGGGCGAGAAAGCCGTTACATACTCCGTCAGCCGGCTGCCCTGATCTCGCTCCGGGTCCACCGAAATCAACACGCCCCGAAACGGCGTTTGCAGCGCGCCGCGAGCAACCAGTTGCCGCTCAGCCTGCGCCATCACCGCCAACGACGTAGGACAGATATCCGGGCAGTTGGTGAAGCCGAAGAAAATGAACGACCACCCGCCCATCAGATTGTCGTTGGTGAACGGTTCGCCGCCCCCGGTAGTGAGCGCAAACGGCTCCAGGTTGAGGGGCTGCGGCAGAAGGAACACTCCCCGGTCCTTGAGCTCCGCCATGCTCGGCGTGCCCGGTGAGCAGGCGCCGGCAACGAGCAGGGCCGCGGCCAGCATCAGTTGAATGAATACCCTGGGTACGACCCGACTCACAAAGCGCCAAGGCTCAGCGCCACACCTCCATGGCTCCCCACCACCACGTAGTGGTCAACCAGCAGCGCTACAAACAGCAGCCCCAGGTACAGGATCGAGTAGCGGAACGTGGCCATCGGCGCCCGCGGGTTGCGCTCCCGCAACAACGCCACCGCCCAGTAGATGAAGCCCGCGCCCAGCGCCGCGGCGCCAACCAGGTACAGCAGGCCGCTCATGCCGATGGCGTATGGCATCAGCGTAATTACCACCAAAATGAGGGTGTAGAAGAGGATGTGCCAGCGGGTATACCGCTCGCCGTGGGTCACCGGCAGCATCGGCACGTCTACGCGCGCATATTCCTCTTTGCGATCCAGAGCCAGCGCCCAGAAATGCGGCGGAGTCCAAGCGAAAATGATCAGCACCAGCAGCAACGCACCCGGTTCCACGCTGTTGCTCACCGCCGTCCATCCAAACAATGGCGGCGCCGCCCCAAACAGCCCGCCGATCACGATGTTCTGCGGCGTAGCGCGCTTGAGATAAAGGGTGTAAATCAGCCCGTATCCCACCCAGGATGCCAGGTTCAGCCATGCGGTCAGAGGATTCACCAGGAAATAGAGCACCAGCATGCCACTGATACCGGTGACAGCGGCAAACGCCAGCCCCTGCAGCGTCCCCACCTTGCCGGTGGCAACCGGTCGGGATTGAGTACGCGCCATGCGCGCATCGATCTCGGCGTCTGCGATGTGGTTTACCGCCGCCGCGGAACCCGCTACCAGGCAGATTCCCAACAACCCGAAGACCAATGCGTCTATCGGCACCATGCCCGGAACAGCAAGGAACATCCCCACCGCAGCGCATAGCAGCATCAGCAACACCACCCTGGGCTTCGTCATTTCCAGATAGTCCCGCCAACCAGCGGCTGGAACCGATATTTCGCTCAACGTAGCCTGCTCCCCAGTGCAGCGCGGTAGTTTACTGTAACCATGGCGAGCAATAACAGAGCGCCCACGGCATTGTGCGCGGTGGCGTTACCCAAAGGCAGTACCAGCACCACGTTGAGCACGCCCAGCAATAGCTGAAGGCCCAACAGGCCCAGCACCGCCCAGCCCAGCGGAGAGCTCAGGCGCAGCAAGCGCACGCCGAGCCAGCCCACCAACAGCAGCACCACTAAGGCGCCAATGCGATGGGCCACCTGTATGGCCACTCGCGCGTCGCTCTCCATCAGCCCACCCAGATAGTTGGGTCCAACGGACTGCATTACGTTGAACCCGTCGGCCAGATTCATATCCGGTAACCACTCCCCGTGGCAGGTGGGGAAGTCGGGGCAAGCGAGCGCCGCGTAGTTGGAGCTCACCCAGCCCCCTAACGCAATCTGCACAACCAGCACCACCAGCCCGGCAGCAGCGATCCTTTTCACCTCTGCAGGGGCATGCCAGCCTCGGCCCATCCCCAGGCGCAGCGCCAGCAACCACAAAAGGCTCAAAGTAGCGAATCCCCCCAGCAGGTGCGCGGTGACCACTTGGGGCCACAATTTCAGCGTCACCGTCCACGCGCCAAAGGCTCCCTGCAGGATAACCAGCGCCAGCAGGAACACTGGCAGCTTCACCGGGATCCCTTCATCGCGCCTGCGCACGGCAACGAACGCCAAAGCCAGCAGCAGCGCGCCCAGGGCCGCAGCGAAATAACGGTGCACCATTTCCCACCAGGCTTTGTCCTGTTCTACGGGAGCATCGGGAAAACGCTGTGTGGCCAGCGCAATGTCGGCCGCTGATTGGGGAACCACCAGAAAGCCATAGCACCCAGGCCAATCCGGGCAACCCAAGCCGGCATCAACCAGGCGCGTGTATGCACCCAGCACTACCACCACTATTGCCATGGCAATAGCGATCTTGCTCATCAAAAGCAGTGTCTTGCTAGCCAACTTTTTAATGCCTCGGCAGCCCGTTCGGGTCGTTACCTACCGTGTGTTGTGGCCCGGCCCAGCCCGGAGCCCCACTCGACCCGCAGAAAAAGGGTCGGCGATTATATCAGCGGCTTATGCCAACTCAACCGCGCGATGGGCTATCTGCGGCGCAACAGCGCCATCACCTCCGCAGTGGCGGGCCGAACGCCCCGCCACAACCGGAAAGCCTCGGCCGCCTGCTCTACCAGCATGCCCAGGCCGTCGGAGACGGCCCCCGCCCCGGCGCCCGTGGCCCACGCGCAAAACGGTGTTTGCGCCGCCCCGGCCGCGTACACCAGGTCGTAACAAAACGCACCCCGTACGGACGTGGCGGCGAGCAGGTCGCCCCTGCCAGCCAGCCCCGCCGAGGTGGCGTTGATCACCACATCAAACTCCCCGGTTACTTCATCAAGGGCGCAAGCGCCGCATCGGGTCTCGCGCGCCCAGTCCTCCAGCGCCGCCACCAGCGCCTGTGCTTTGGCGACGCCCCTGTTGGCAACGGTGAGCTCTGCCGGGTTCTGTGCAAGCAGCGGACGCACCACGCCGCGCGCCGCGCCGCCCGCGCCCAGCAGCAGCACTCGCCGCCCCTCAAGAGAGCGTTCCTGATTCACGGTAATGTCCCTGACCAGACCCACGCCATCGGTATTGAATCCCACCCAGGCGCCGTCGCGATCGACGATGGTGTTCACCACCCCAGCGGACACTGCGTCGCCTTCCAGGCGTTGTACCCATTTGGCGGCCTGTTCCTTGAAGGGTACCGTCACGTTCACTCCCCGGCCGCTCGCCGCAAAAAAACCTGCCACCGTCTCGTCGAACGCATCCAACGGGGCCAGCAGCTTTTCGTAGAGAATTCGCTCGCCGGCCTGTCTGGCGAACTCGCCATGAATCACCGGCGAGAGGGAGTGTTCCACCGGATTGCCGACCACCGCGTAGCGGTCCATTCAGCCGCTCCCCCGCAGAACCGAGCCGGCAAGGGTACGAATCTGGCTCGGCTGGCCCGGATTCTGCACCTCGCCCGGCAACTGGTAGTCGACACCCGCCCGGAAATATTCATCTGCCTGGTCGGCCGAGAGCGCCGATGGCTCGCCGGCGGGGTTGGCCGACGTGGAAACCAGGGGCCCGCCAAAGGCCCTGCACAGAGAGCGTGCCTGAGGGTGTCCCGGTACCCGGATAGCCACGGTGGCATGTTTGCCAGTAATCCAGCTGGGGAAACGGCGATTGGGCACCACCCAGGTCACCGCCCCGGGCCAGGTGTCCAGGATCTCATCGCACTGTTTGGCGTCGAGCCCGTCGAGCTCCGGCGCAAAATCATCCGCTGCCGCTGCGATGACGATGAGCCCCTTTTCAACCGGTCGACGCTTCAACCGCAGCACCCGCGCCACACAGCCTTCATCAAACGGATCGCACGCCAGCCCCCATACCCCCTCAGTGGCGTGCATCACCACGCCCGCCTCCTGCAGATGGCGCGCTGCCTGGTTCACCTGCTGGAGGCTCACGGGCGCACCCTAATCCTTGAGTTGGCTCTGCAGCTCTGCGTTCTGGGTTTGAATCTTCTCCACGTTGGCCTGCCGCTCCGAGGCCAGCCGATCGGCCAGCGCCGAATCCGCCAGAGAGAGCATCTGCACCGCCAGATAGCCGGCATTTCTCGCGCCGGCTTTACCGATAGCCACGGTGGCAACGGGAATTCCGCCCGGCATCTGCACCGTGGAGAGCAGCGCGTCGAAACCGCTCAGCGGGCCCGCATCGATAGGAACACCAATCACCGGCCGAACCGTATGCGCCGCAACCGCCCCGGCAAGGTGCGCGGCCAGTCCAGCTGCGCAGACAAATACCCCGCAGCCGCGCTCCGTGGCCTCCTGCACGTAGGACATGGTGGCGGCCGGCGTACGATGCGCCGAGGTCACCCGCACCTCGAATTTGACCCCCAGCTGATCCAGCACCTCGGTGGTAGCCTGCATTACCGGCCAATCTGAAGCTGATCCCATGAGTATGGCCACGAAGCTCATGTGTTATTACCCCCTTGTTTGTCCTAGCTCTTTCCCAATTGCCCCATTGGCGCCCGTACCGTCAAGCGCTTGAAGGGCGCCGAATATACCCGCCCGGCACTTGCGCGACAAACCCTTCCAGCTCCAGCAGCACGAGATGGGCGGCCGCCGCGGACACTGCAATGCCGGCTCGTTGTGCGACTTCATCCAGACTGCTTCCATCCGGGCTCACCGCCGCCAGCACGCCGGCCAGCTCCTCGGGCGCAATCGCCGCGGGCTCGGTTGCTCTGGATTGCAACCCCAAAGCTTCCGCCACGTCGTCCACGCCTTCTACCAGTGCCGCGCCCTGCTTGAGCAGGCGGTGGCAGCCGCGGCTCATGCCCCCGGCAACCGAGCCTGGCACGGCCAGCACCTCGCGGCCCTGCTCAAGCGCGAGCCGCGCGGTGATCAGCGAGCCGCTGCGTTGCGAGGCTTCCACCAGCACGACCCCCAGGCACAGGCCGCTGATGAGGCGATTGCGCTCCGGAAATTGATGCTTGGCGGGCGGCATGTCCGGCGGATACTCGCTGACCAGCAGACCACCACCCCCCAGCAGCGTTTGCGCCAGCCCATAATTCGAACGCGGGTAGACCTCCGCCAGGCCACAGCCCATGACGGCTACCGCAGGTAACGCGGCTGGGGCCAAATCCGCCACACCTCGATGCGCGGCCGCATCGATTCCCAGGGCTAACCCGCTGACGACCGTAAACCCCTGTGCCGCCAGTCCGCGACCCAGGTGCGCCGCGAACTGGGCCCCGCCCCGGCTGCAGCGCCTAGAGCCCACTACCGCAACGGCTCGCGTATGCAGCAGCGCGCGATTGCCGAGCAGGTAAAGCGCCAGGGGCGGATCGGGAATCGCTCGCAACAAGGCAGGGAACTCGGCATCGAAGAAACTCACCAGGCTCAAGCCCAGACGTTCGCAACGCACCCGCAGCGACTGGAGAACACCCGGACCCGCAGGCAACCGCGCCAATGCGGCGCGC
>DEBD01000018.1:59838-102942 GCA_002348385.1 Gammaproteobacteria bacterium UBA2965
GCGCGCTCGCGGGGCACAAGGCTCGCCAGCGCGGCCGCTGCCAGTTGGCTTTCGTTTCTGCCCTCGCCGGGTTTGCCCATCCCTAACCTCTGGCGCACACAAAGACGCCCAAGTAAACCTTGGGCGTTCAGCCTGAGCCAGGGACATTCACCAAGCGCCCGGTAGGACGCTGGCGGCAATCTGGGTTACGGGTTTCGGACCTCGTCTTCCACGGCCAGCGGGCGCTCAGTTTCCAGCACCAGACCGTAGGCCAGCTTGTCGAACACCCGAAACAGCATGAGCAGGCCCGCCCTCTCACTGGGCAGACGAATGACCTCGTTGGCAATCCTGTCACGGGCCAGCGCGCCGCGTTTGTAGATCGCCATCACATTGCCGACCTCCACGCCTTCGCGCGCGCCTCGATTAACCACCACCACGTCGAACTGACCGACCTGGGTCACCCCGCCGAACACCGAGATGATCTGTCCTTCCACCGTACCTTCCGGGGCGCTGGGGAAAAATGTGGAGTCGAGCCTGCGTTCTTCGGTGGGCAGCACCCGGTCGCCGATCTGTGCCTCTTCGCGAGTACTCTGCAGATACATGGTGGCAATGTCGCCTTCCTGGGCTACCGAATCGCCCAACCCGATATAGGTGGCCTCCTGGCCGAGTACTTCCCGGGTTTCCGGATCCACGTACAGCGGCCCCTTGCGCACTACGTTGAAGCTTTCACGCTCGGGGAGCATGCCGCGCACGTATAGCCGGTCGCCCGCACCCAGCACCAGGCGTTCGCTTTCTCCCTGAACCACATAGGGGGCAGCGTCCAACACATGCGGCTCAACCACCCGGTTATGAACCAGAAAGCCCTGTATGGCATCCAGCCGAATCGTAGGAATGGCCGACTCCAACGGCGTGGAGTGAATCTGCGGCTTCAAGGTGACGGTGTCCGACGGGCTGACCTTGTAGGTGCGACCGGCATCGCCGCGCTGGAGATTGAGTTGCGGTTGACCATCCACCCATTCCAGCGCGATCCGGTCACCCGGATAGATGAGATGAGGATTTTCGATCTGCGGGTTGATGCGCCATATTTCCGGCCACAACCATGGCCGCTCTAGATAGCGCCCGCTGATGTCCCACAGCGTGTCGCCCTTAACAACCGTGTACACGTCCGGCGCGTCCGCACGAAGATACTGGGCCAGACCCTCCGTCGCACTCCATGCGCCTGCGGCCATCAACCAGCTCAGTCCGATAAGCGCTTGGAAAGTGGCGCGGGGTTTCCTCATGATTCCGTTCCTTTATTTCGTCTAGAGGCCCATTCGGTGCCAGGGGCCAATCAATGCGTCACGCTTCGGAGGGCAACGCAGTGGTGGTGCGGCGAGACAGTGCAAAAGCCACAGGCGAAAAAGTTATACTCTTCACAATGTTAGCAGTACGAATTAGACCAATACTAGAGATGGATCACGCAGGCCTGGCGGGCTTCGTCAATTAGCCGAGCTAAAATAAGCCGCTCCCAGCCCCGAACACTCATATGCCCATTCTCAACATTCTCGAGTACCCGGACCCACGCCTGCGCACCAAGGCCAAGCCGGTGGAGCGAGTGGATGCAGCCGTGCAGCAACTGGTCGACGACATGCTAGAGACCATGTACGACGCTCCCGGCATCGGCCTCGCCGCCAGCCAGGTCAACGTGCACAAACGCATTATCGTGATCGACACCTCCGAAAGCAGGAGCGATCCCCGCGTACTCATCAACCCCAGCCTGCAGGTCTCCGGCGACCTGGTGGAAACCGACGAGGGGTGCCTTTCGGTTCCCGGTTTCTACGAAACCGTAGAGCGCTACGAGCGCGTGACCGCTCGCGCCTTGAACCGTGAAGGAGTGCCCTTCGAGCTGGAAGCGGACGGGCTGTTGGCCATCTGTATTCAACACGAATGCGACCACCTCGAAGGGAAACTGTTCGTGGACTACCTCTCCGGCCTGAAGCGCTCGAGAATTCGCAAGAAACTTGAGAAACAACACCGCGAGCGCGCATGAAGGCGCCCGAGCACCCTCACCGGCTGCGGACGGGTTTCGCCGGCACCCCGGATTTTGCCGCCAGCATACTCAGGACCCTTCTGGACAGCCCCGTGCAGATGGCGGTGGCTTACACCCAGCCCGATCGCCGGGCGGGGCGTGGCCAGCGGCAAACCGGCAGCCCGGTGAAGGCGCTGGCGCGCGAACACGGCCTTCCCATAGAGCAGCCACACACCCTCAAGGACCCGAGCGCCGTCGCGCAGCTGCGCGACTATCAGCTCGACGTGCTGGTGGTGGCCGCCTATGGGCTCCTCCTTCCGCCCGAAGTGCTGTCGCTGCCGCGCCTGGGCTGCGTCAACGTTCACGCATCGCTGCTGCCCCGTTGGCGGGGGGCGGCACCCGTGGAGCGAGCCATCATGGCAGGCGACCCGGTCACCGGGGTGTCTATCATGCAGATGGACGCCGGACTGGATACAGGCCCCGTATTCGCCACGCAGGAATGCCCGATCGGCCCGCACACTGAGGGCCCCGAACTCGAAGCACAGCTTGCCGAGTACGGTGCCCAGCTGCTGGTGGAATGTATGGCGAACCTCGAGCAGCGCAGCCCGGTTCCCCAGACCGGCGAAGGGGCGACCTACGCCCGCAAACTCACCGCCACGGACGCACAGCTGAGCTGGGATCAACCCGCGGACCAGGTTCACCGCCAGATCAGGGCATTGTGCAGCCGCTTGCCAGCCACGGTGACCATGGGCGATCTGCGCATACGGCTGCTCAAGGCAACGCCGTCAGGTACTGCGGTCGGCGCGCCACCGGGCACCATTCTGGGCGCTTCGCGCAAAGGCATCGTGGTGGCCTGCAATCCGGGGCAACTCACGCTCACCAGCCTCCAGCTGAATCGGGGTAAGGGGCGCCCCATGGGCGCCGCCGCAGCCCTCAACGGCTACGCCGACGTATTTGCCACCGGCCGCAGCCTTGCCAGCACATCCTGAGCAACAGCGCGCAGAGGCGGCGCGAGCGCTGCTCCAGGTCATCGCCAAAGGGAGAACGACCGACCAGCTGGTGTCCGGCCTTTCCACGCCATTGGCTGGAGAAATGCTGTTCGGGGCGCTGCGCAACTACTACTCGCTGGCGCAATCCCTGGAGCCGCTGCTCTCGAGGCCGATTCGAGATCGAGACCAGGACCTGTGGTGCTTATTGATAGTGGGTGCTTACCAACTTCATTACCTGCGCATACCGGACCATGCCGCCGTGCACGCCACGGTGTCCGCCTGTGCCGCTCTCGGCAAGCCCTGGGCCCGCGGGTTTGTCAACGGCGTCCTGCGTAGCCTGCAACGCGGCCCAAAACCGTCGTTCGACGCGGCACAGGCGCACCCCGACTGGTTCGCAGATCTGATCCGCGCGGAAATGCCCCGCCAGGCCGACGCCGTCTTGCAGGGTAACCAGACGCGCGCGCCCATGTCGCTGCGCGTCAATACCACACGCATCGACCCGGCCGACTATGGACGCGCGCTGTCCGAGGCGGGCATCGAAAGCCAGGCCGGTCTGGTGGCGGAGCAACTGATTCTCAACCAGCCCGTCGCTCGCCATACCCTGCCTGGCTACGCCGATGGCCTGGTCTCTATTCAGGACGCGGGCGCCGGATTCGCACCCCAACTACTCGCGCCGCAATGTGGAGCGCGCCTGCTAGATGCCTGTGCGGCACCTGGCGGCAAACTGTTTCACCTGCTCGAGCGCTGCCCCGATCTCGACGCGGTGGCACTGGACGTCGCCCCTGCAAGAGTTGCGCACCTTCGCGACGAGGCCGGCCGGCTCGGCCACCGGGCGAGCATTCTGGAAGCCGATGCCACCACCCGGGAATGGTGGGACGGGACGCCGTTCCACGCAGTTCTGCTGGACGCCCCTTGCACCGGCAGCGGCACCCTGCGTCGTCACCCCGAAATGAAGCTGCTGCGTGGCGCCGACGACCTGGCCCCCAATGCCGAGCGGCAAGCCAAGTTGCTCAGCAGCGTGTGGCACACCTTGCGTCCTGGGGGGAAGCTTCTATATTGCACGTGTTCGCTGTTCAGCGCGGAAAACGATGCCGTCATTGAGGAGTTTCTCGCCAACACCGCCGACGCTCGCACCAGCGCGTTCGTTCTGCCCGCCGGACTTTCGACCCGGCACGGCTGGCAGCTCACGCCCGCGGACTGGCGAACCGACGGGTTCTACTACGCCCTATTGAGCAAGGATTAGCACCGGAACATGAGAATCCTAATTTTGGGCGCAGGAAAGGTAGGGGGCACCCTGGCCGAGAGCCTGGCCAGAGAAGCGTTCGACATCACATTGGTAGACAACGACATCGGTGTGCTGGAGGAGCTACGCGACAAGCTCGACATTCAAACCGTCCACGGTTCCGGCTCCCACCCTGACGTGCTCCGACAAGCTGGCGCCGACGACGCCGACATGCTCATCGCCGTAACCGCCAGCGACGAGGTGAACATGGTGGCCTGCCAGGTGTGTTACTCCCTGTTCCGCACGCCGATCAAAATCGCACGCATCCGTTCCTCGTCCTATATGACGGGCGACGATTTCTTCAGTAGAGACCACATGCCCATCGATGTGCTCATCAACCCCGAAGAGGTGGTGATGGACAACATCCGCCAGCTGTTGGAGCACCCGGGCGCGCTGCAGGTATTGGACTTCGCCAACGGGCGCGTGCAGCTGGTGGCCGTGAAGGCGCACTACGGAGGGCCGTTGGTGGGACAGGAGCTGCGCTTTCTTCGCGAACGCATGCCTAACGTGGACACGCGGGTAGCCGCCATCTTCCGCCGCGGCCAGGCCATCGACCCGCAAAGCGATACCGTCATCGAGGTGGACGACGAAGTGTTCTTCATCGCCGCCAGCAAGCATATCAATGCCGTGATGGCAGAGCTGCGCCAGGTGGAACGCCCCTACAAACACATCATGATTGCTGGCGGCGGCTATATCGGCCTGCGTCTGGCGAAATCCATCGAGCCCTTTTTCTCCGTCAAGGTGCTGGAGATCGACCCGCAGCGCGCGGAACAGATCGCCGAGGAACTGGACAGCGCGCTGGTGCTGAACGTGGATGTCACCAACCGCGAGCTGCTGCTGGAAGAAAACATCGAGCAGTGCGACGCCTTCTGCGCGGTCACCAACGACGACGAGGTAAACATCATGTCGTCGCTGATGGCCAAGCGACTGGGCGTGCGCCAGGTAATGACCTTGATCAGCAAGCCGGCCTACGTGGACCTGGTGCAGGGGGGCGACATCGACATCGCCATCTCCCCCGAACAGGCCACCACCAGCTCGCTGTTGACCCATGTGCGCAGGGCCGACGTGGTCAAGGTGCACAGCCTGCGACGAGGTGCCGCCGAGGCCATCGAAGCGATTGCTCATGGAGATGATAAAAGTTCCAAGGTGGTTGGACGCGCGGTGCGAGACGTGGAGCTGCCGCCGGGTACCTCCATTGGCGCCATCGTCCGCGGCGAGCAGGTGTTCGTGGCGCACGACGAGGTGGTGGTCGAGCCGGACGATCACATCATTCTGTTTCTGGTGGACAAGCGCCAGGTCGCCGCCGTAGAGCGGCTGTTTCAGGTGGGAATCACGTTCTTTTGATCATCGTACGCCGCCAAGGCGGGCCACCCCGCTAACATGCACTTCTCGGTCATCTCTCGCGTAACCGGCATCCTGCTGATGCTTTTCAGCCTGGCGCTTTTCTCGCCGGTGCTGATCGCACTGCTGTATGCGGAGAGCACCATCCCCACTTTCGCGCTGGCTTCCGCCATCACCTTCGCCACCGGCCTGGTGTTGGTGCTGTTCGCGCGCAGCCGCCGGGAACTGCGCAGCGGAGACGGCTTTCTGATCACCGTATTGTTCTATGTGGGTCTAGGGTTGTTCGGTGCCATTCCGTTCACCTTGGCCGAGAGCGTCAACGCCACGTTCACCGACGCGGCGTTCGAGTCGCTGTCGGGCCTGACCACCACCGGCGCCACCGTACTCACCGGGTTGGACGATTTGCCCAAGTCCATTCTGTTCTACCGCCAGATGCTGCAGTGGCTGGGGGGCATGGGGATCATCGTACTGGCGGTAGCCATTCTTCCCATGCTGGGCATCGGGGGGATGCAGCTGTACCGGGCCGAAGCGCCAGGGCCGGTCAAGGACAACAAACTCACACCCCGCATCACGGAGACCGCCAAGGCGCTGTGGTATCTCTACCTGGGCCTCACGGTGGCCTGTGCCGCGGCCTACTATCTGGCCGGCATGAGCCTGTTTGACGCGGTGTGCCACGCCTTCTCCACCGTTGCCATCGGTGGTTTCTCCACTCACGACGCCAGCATCGGCTATTTCGCCAGCCCCGCCGTGGAGGCGGTGGCCATCGCCTTCATGATCGTTTCGGGAATCAACTTTGGTTTGCACTTCATGGTGCTCAACCGCAAGCGCCCATTGCTATACGCGCAGGATATGGAGGTGCGCCTCTACCTGCTGGTGCTCGTGGCCGTGGCCGCCCTCGTGGCCTGGCTGCTAACGCAGTATCCGGGTACCTCCGAGCACCCCATCCGCGAGGGCATATTCCAGGCTGTGTCCATCGCGACCACCACCGGCTACACCACAAGCAACTTCAGCCTGTGGCCATCAGTGGCCCCGGTGCTGTTGCTGTTCGCGGCCTTCGCGGGGGGCTGCGCCGGGTCGACGGCCGGCGGCATCAAGATGATTCGGGTGTTGCTCATTTACCTGCAGGGTATGCGGGAGATCCGCCGTCTTATACACCCTCAGGGCATATTTCCCGTGAAGCTCGGCAGAAACCGGGTACCCGGCCGGGTATTGGAGGCCGTCTGGGGCTTCTTTTCAGTGTACGTCATCATCTTTCTCACCATGGTGTCGCTGCTCATGCTGATTTCAGAGTTGGACTTCATTACCGCGTTCTCGGCGGTGGGAGCCTGTCTGAATAACCTAGGTCCCGGCCTGGGGGCCGTTGCCGAAAACTACGCGAGCCTGTCCGCCGAGGTGAAATGGACGCTCACCGCGGCCATGTTGCTCGGCCGCCTGGAAATCTTTACGTTGCTTGTCTTGTTAACACCGGCATTCTGGCGCCGCTAGGTCTGGGAGTAGGGATCGGCCGCCCCCGCGGGCGGACGTCTGAATCGTCGATACTCCCACTGGTACTGCGCCGGATCATCCCGAACCACCGCCTCGATGGCCGCATTGATCGCGCCGGCGTGCTGCTCGGCTGACGCCTGATAAACCGCGTCATCCATGGCTTGTATCGTGACCTCAAACCCATTCGAAGTTCTGCCCGCCACCGCCATGAATACCTCGGGACGGGTACGCTGTATCAGGCGGTGCGCCAGCGTCATGGTGAGCGCGGGGGTGCCGAAGAATGGAGCATACACCCCGGCCGCCCGACGAGGCACCTGATCGGGAAGCAGCAACAGACAACCACCGCTGCCGAGCTGTCGATACGCGGCCCGGATGCCAGCCCTGTCCATGGGCGCCAGCTTCAGTCCGCTACGCCCCCGAGCAGCGACCAATCGCTGCGTGACGGAGCTGAATCGCTGGGGTTGAAATAACGCCAGAACGTCGTGCTCGGCCAGCGCACCCAGGTACAAGCCCAAGAACTCCCAGTTGCCGTAGTGGGGCATGAGCACCAGTGCGCCATTGCCGCTCGCCAGGGTTTCGCCGAGCGCTCCGGATCCGGACGCTGTTGCGCTGTTGGCCAACGCCCGCCAGCGACGCTCATGCCAGTGAAACAACGCTCCGGACTCCGCCAGCACGCAGGCAGTCTCGGCAAGGCTGGCACGCACCAGAGACTCCAGTGCCCGGGTATCGAGCTCGGGGTAGCAAATGGTCAGGTTGGTTCGGGTCACCACCGTGGCGCGCGAGTTGCTACGCCACACCAAACCCGCCAACCGCCTGCACAAGCCACGCGCCACGCCAAGCGGCATCAGGCTTAGCACCCGGACGCTCAAGCGAAACGCCGCACCGGCCAACCAATCCAAACTAAACGAACTCCTTGCAGCGCTGGTAGCTCGGACAGCTGACCAGGTGATCGTTCACCATTCCCGCGCTCTGCATGAACGCATAACATGTCGTCGGGCCGACGAAACGAAACCCGCAGGATTTGAGGGACTTCGCCATCGCTACGGACGCCGCTGTCTGCGCAGGAATGTCATTGAGCCGCGCATGGGCGTTCTGCTGGGGAACGCCATCGACAAATGACCACACCAGCGCACTGAAGTCATCCAGGGCGATATAGGCTTTCGCGTTGCAGACCATGGCCTCGAGCTTGCCTCGATGGCGAATGATGCCTGCATCCTCCAACCAGTCGGCGATGCGGGGCTCTCCCCTGCGCGCCAGTTGCGCCGGCTCGAAGCCGAAGAACACAGAGCGCATGTGTTCGCGCTTTTTCAGAATGGTGTACCACGACAGCCCCGCCTGCATCCCTTCCAGCACCAGCCGTTCGAAAAGGGCAGGCCCATCATATTCTGGTATTCCCCACTCACGATCGTGATAGTCCACATACAGCGAATCATCTCCACTCCAACTACAGCGCTCGGCTTTGACCATGTCGTTCAGATACCGTAGATTGCGCCGGCGATTGTACCCTCCAGTTAGGCGGGGGCGCGAAATGAACAGACTGATCCTTCTCGACCGCGACGGCGTTATCAACTTCGACTCTTCGGAATACATCAAAGGACCTTCCGAATGGCGCCCGTTGCCCGGCGCGCTTTCCGCCATCGCCGCGCTACGCAACGCCGGGTACCTGGTTGGCCTTTGCAGCAATCAGGCGGGCGTGGCCCGCGGCAAGCTGACCGACAGAGACCTGGACGCGGTGCACGCGAAGATGTGCCAGGCCCTGGCCGCCCACGGCGCGGGTCTGGATTTCGCCGCCTACTGCCGCCATCACCCTGATGACAATTGCGGCTGCCGAAAACCCCGCCCGGGGATGCTCCTCGGCGCAATGAAGGCCTTGCGAGCGAAGCCCGAGCGCACCTGGTTCGTTGGCGATTCGATCACCGACGTGCAGGCGGCGCTGGCGGCGGGCTGCCAACCTGTGCTGGTGCGCTCCCCGGACGGCAACTCGCTGGGGCAGGACGCGCCGGCCCTTGACGATGTAAGGGTCTTCGAAAACCTTGCCACCTTCACCCGCGCGCTGCTGGCATGATTGCGACCCTGAGAGCCGCGCTCTTTTACGTCGGCTACACGCTCATCACCATCGTGTGGGGCTCTCTGTCCATGCTGATCGCATGGCTTTTGCCTTACCGCGCTCGCTTCGCGTTCATCGTGGGTTGCTGGACCCGGGCCAGCCTATGGTGGTTCAAAATCGCCTGCGGTGTCCGCTGGGAGGTCTCGGGTGCAGAGCACATTCCCAACCGACCGTGCATCATCATGTGTCGCCACGAGAGTACGTGGGAGACCTTGTTTCTACAGACACTGTTCGCACCGCAAGCAACGTTGATCAAACGCGAGCTTCTGTGGATCCCCTTCTTCGGCTGGGCCTACTGGCTGCTACAGCCCATTGCCATCGACCGGTCCAGGCCCCGCGCCGCGCTGCGCCAGCTCATCAAGGTGGGCACCGACCGGCTTGAAGAAGGGATCTGGGTTGCGCTGTTTCCGGAAGGCACCCGCATGGCACCCGGACAGGTTGGGACTTTTCAGCTCGGGGGCGCGGCGCTGGCCGCCGCTAGCGCCGCGCCGGTGCTGGTGGTAGCCCACAACGCCGGCGACCACTGGCCGGCCCATAACTTTCGCAAGCGGCCCGGGCTGATCCGATTTCACATCGCCCCACCCCTGGAAACGGCAGGCAAATCCACCAAACAGATCAACAACGAAGCCGCACACATAATGGCCGAACTTATGGCGTCGCTTCGCCCCAACGCTTAGGCGCCACAGGCGAACAATCCAATCTAGACGTCCAGGTTCACCACTGAAAGGGCGTTGGTCTCGATGAACTGCCGGCGCGGCTCCACCTGATCTCCCATAAGGGTGGTAAACATCTGATCAGCGGCAATGGCATCGTCCACCGTGACCTGCAGCATACGACGCACGTCAGGGTCCATCGTGGTCTGCCACAGCTGATCCGGATTCATCTCGCCCAGCCCCTTGTAGCGCTGGATGTCCACCCCGCGCCGAGCTTCGCCGAGTACCCACTGCAGTGCCTGGCCGAAGGATTCTATTGGCTGTGACCGCTCGCCCCGCTCGACCCTGGCTCCCGGCTCGATGAGGTCGCGAAGCTGCTCGCCCATGGCGACCAGTCCGCGGTAGTCGGCACTCAAGAACAGGTTCTGGGATAGCAGCACCTCTTCGGTCATGCCGTTAATCAGCATGGATACCACCGGGCAGAAGATCTGATGCTCATCATCTTTGGTCAGGGTAACGCTCTGCACCGATGCGACGGTTTTATCCAGCGCTTGTGCCAGCAGCTCACACCAGGCCTGCATGTGGGTCTCGCTTTCCAGCATTTCATCGGTGACCGGCGGCAGATCGATCATGGGCTCGGTGATCGTCCGGGGGTACACACGATTCAGCTTGCCCAGCCGCTTGAGCAGGCCCCTGTACTCGGTTGCCAGTTTTTCTACAACCTCGGCGTCCATGGGCGGCGCTTCCGCGTTGACGAAAACCTTGGCGCCTTCTAAAGCAAGCTGCAGAAAATAAGACTCCAGTTCGTCGTCGTCTTTTGCATACTGCTCCTGCTTGCCTTTCTTCACCTTATATAGCGGCGGTTGGGCGATGTAGATGTGGCCCCGCTCCACCAACTCCGGCATCTGACGAAAAAAGAACGTGAGCAGCAGCGTACGAATATGGGAACCATCCACATCCGCATCCGTCATGATAATGATGCGGTGATAGCGCAGCTTGTCCGGGTCGAACTCGTCCCGCCCAACCCCGCACCCCAGGGCCGTAACCATGGTGCCCACCTCCTGGGAGGACAGCATCTTGTCAAAACGGGCCTTTTCAACGTTAAGTATCTTGCCTCTTAGGGGCAGAATGGCCTGTGTACGGCGATCACGGCCTTGCTTCGCAGACCCGCCAGCGGAATCACCCTCCACCAGATACAGCTCTGAAAGCGCCGGGTCCTTTTCCTGGCAATCCGCCAGCTTTCCGGGCAAACCAGCAACATCCAGGGCACCCTTGCGGCGGGTCATTTCACGGGCTTTGCGAGCCGCCTCGCGCGCGCGCGCGGCATCGATCATTTTGGTGACCACCGCTTTGGCGTCCTGGGGGTGTTCAGCCAGGTATTCAGCAAAAAACCTGCCCATCTCTTGCTCAACGGCGGTTTTCACCTCACTGGACACCAGCTTGTCCTTGGTCTGCGAGGAGAACTTCGGGTCCGGCACCTTGACGGACACCACCGCCGTCAGCCCCTCCCGGGCGTCATCGCCGGTGGTGGAGACCTGCACTTTTTTCAGCAAGCCCTCGCGCTCGATGTATCCATTAAGCCCGCGAGTCAGTGCGCCCCGAAAACCGGCCAGATGGGTTCCCCCGTCACCTTGGGGAATGTTGTTGGTGTAGGCGTACACCTGCTCCTGGAAGGAATCGTTCCACTGCATAGCGATTTCTACCCCCACGCCGTCATCACGCTGGGAGTTGAAGTGGCAAACGGCATTGAGCGGACTTTTGTTCTGATTGAGAAACTCGACGAAGGCGCGCAGTCCGCCCTCGTAAAGAAACTGCTCCTGCTTGCCGCTACGCTTGTCCTGCAGGTTGATGCACACGCCCGAGTTTAGGAACGCTAGCTCCCTGAGCCGCTTAGCCAGGACATCGTAATGGAACTCGATATTGCCAAACGTGCCAGCGCTAGGCTTGAAGTAGCACTCGGTTCCCTGACCCTGTGTTTCGCCCACCTCTTTTAGAGGAGCGGCAGGCTCGCCGTTGTGATACGTCTGCTCATATACGCGGCCCTCGCGCCGCACCGTCAGGCGAAGCTCCTCAGAGAGCGCGTTGACCACCGAAACGCCCACCCCATGCAGGCCGCCAGATACTTTGTATGAGTTATCGTCAAACTTTCCGCCCGAGTGAAGCGTGGTCATGATCACCTCAGCCGCGGACACGCCCTCCTCTGGGTGAATGTCCACGGGGATGCCCCTACCGTTGTCGCGCACGGTGACCGCCTCTTCGGGGTGCACGACCACATCGACTACGTCGCAGTGGCCGGCTAACGCTTCATCAATGGCGTTGTCCACCAGCTCCTGCACCATATGGTGCAGCCCGGTGCCGTCTTCGGTATCGCCAATGTACATACCTGGTCGCTTGCGCACCGCATCCAGGCCCTTGAGGACCTTGATGCTGTTTGAGTCGTAGCTGTCGTCAGCCATCTGGGCTCCTATCAGCGTGTCCACGTTCCACGTGAAACACATTTGTGGTTTTGTCTGTGAAGTGGCCCACAATTCCCGCCGGCGGCTGGGTGGAGGATGCCAGTATTTGACAGTCCATCTCCTCAAGCAGCCGGAAAAACCGGGCGTTATGGTCTTCGTCTAGCTCTGCACCCACATCATCGATCAGAAATACGCTACCTCGCTTTTCCCGATCTGCCAGCAGCCTTGCCTGAGCAATCTTCAGTGCGCTTGCCACCGATTTGCCCTGCCCTCTGGAGAGCTCTGAGGTCGCCCTGGCTGCATGGGAACCGGACCCCACCCGAATCTCTATATCAGCTCGATGGGGCCCTGCCTGGGTCGATCCCAATTTTAACTCTCTGGGCCCCATATCACCCAACACTTTGTGCAGGCTTTCCTCATCATTCCACCCCCTGCGATAACCGATCCGCACATCCAACTCAGGGCCCAGCGCCGCTAACGCAGCAACAAAGACCGGTTCCAGCTCTTCCAGATAGGCCAGGCGGAAATCCGTTACCTTTTCAGCTTCCGCCACCAGTTGTTGCGTCCAAGTAACCAACTGCGCAGGCGATTCAGCCCCTGAGGCCACACGCTTGAGCCCCGCATTTCGCTGCTGAAGCGCCCGCGCATAGCTTCTTAGCGTGCGCAAGTACTCAGGTTTCACGTGAAACGCCCCCCAATCCAGCCATTGCCGTCGCAGCTGGGGGCTACCAAACACCAGGTCCGCCACATCGGGCAGCAGCACCTGAAGAGGAATTCGCCGCGCAGCTTCCGAAATGCGCGGCTCCGGCTCCCCGTTCACCCGCAGGGAGGTCTTGCCCGCACTCTCCTTACTGATCGCCAGGGTTTCGAGCATGCCCGCCTCGTTGCACAGTACGCCCCGCACGGTGAGGGCATCCGCGCCGTGTTGAATCCATGTGCGCGAACGGCTGCTGCGGAAGGACCGGCCACGGGCTAGCACATGGGCCGCTTCTAATATCGCCGTCTTTCCCGCCCCATTGGGGCCCCAAAAGAAGTTGATACCACGAGAAAGCTCCACCGACTCGTGGGTCAGATTCCGAAAAAAGGAGATATCTAAGCGCTCGATGTACACCGACGCTACCTACACCTTGCGAACCCGCTTGAACCGCGCGGTGCGCTATAAGCGCATGGGCATGACGACGTAAACGGCGTCTTCGTTGCTGGGGGTGTCAATCAACGCACTGCTATTGGCATCGGAAACGCTCAGACGCACCTGGTCGCCATCCAGAGCGGCCAGCACATCCTGCAGGTAGCTCACATTGAAGCCGATCTCCATTGCCTCCCCCTCGTATTCAATGGGGACGACCTCCTCCGCCTCCTCCTGCTCGGGATTATTGGCCTGAATGGTCAGCTGCTCACCATCGATAATGACCCGAACACCCCGGTATTTCTCGTTGGACAGGATCGAAGCCCGCGTGAACGCCTGCCGGAGGGTATCTCTGTCCCCGGTGACCGTGCGGTTGGCATCACGCGGGATCACCTTCTCATAATCAGGAAACTTGCCGTCCACCAGCTTGCTGGTGAGGGTATAAGCGCCCTGAGCGACTCGCAGGTGATTACTCCCTAGAGCCAGCACCACCTCTTCGTCCTCATCGTCAAGCAACCTGCCCAGCTCCACAACGCCCTTGCGGGGGACAATGGCCTGAACCCGGCTTGCGCCCGGGACCCCTTTGTCGATAGTGCACATGGCAAGGCGGTGACCATCCGTAGCCACGCTGCGCGTATGGGACGCAGTGATCTCTAACAGCATTCCGTTAAGAAAGTAGCGCACATCCTGCTGCGCCATGGAAAAGCCCACCTGTTCGAGCAATTGCCGCAGATCATCCGGCGCAATCCGCAGCTCAGTCTCCGCGGGCGCGCTGTCTACCTTGGGGAAATCGAGCGCCGGCAGGGTCGCCAACGTGAACCGGCTGCGCCCAGACCGAACGATCGCTCGGTCTCCTTCCACGGCCACCGATACGGTGGCGTCATCGGGCAGCGAACGCCAGATATCAGCTAGTTTGCGCGCGGGAATGGTAGCTTCGCCTTCCTGCTCCACCGCCACTTCGGTGGCTACCGCTACCATTTCGACCTCCAGGTCCGTCCCCGCCAGGGAAAGAACGCCATTTCTGGCGCTTACCAGCAGATTGGCGAGTACCGGCAGCGTTTGGCGCCGCTCGACCACCCCCGTCACCAGCTGCAGTGGCCGTAACAGCGCTTCTCGACTCGTGGTGAATTTCATAGCCGGCCCTTTAAGGGCGCCCCTTCCAAACCATAAGGGCCGCCGTTAGCTCGAAAGCATTCGGTTGAGGTTCTTGTAATCCTCGGCCACATCCAGGTTTGCCTCCCTGAGCTCTATGATCTTGCGGCAGGCGTGCAGCACCGTCGTGTGGTCGCGGCCGCCGAACGCCTCACCGATTTCGGGCAGCGAGTGGTTCGTTAGTTCCTTGGCCAGATACATCGCCATTTGCCGTGGGCGTGCGATGGTGCGATTACGTCGTTTGGAAAGAATATCCGAAATTTTGATGCTGTAATACTCAGCCACAGTGCGCTGGATGTTATCGATACTCACCTGGCGATCCTGAATGGCGAGTACGTCTCGCAGCGCGCGTTTCACCTGTTCGATGGTGATGCGGCTACCGATGAATCTTGCATTGGCGATCACGCGCCGCAGCGCCCCCTCCAACTCTCGTACGTTCGACCGGATGCGTTCGCCAATGAAAAACGCCACCGCCGGATCGAGTTCCACGCGCTCAGCTTCGGCCTTCTTCATCAGGATGGCGACCCGCGTTTCCAGTTCCGGGGGCTCCACTGCAACCGTCAGCCCCCAGACGAATCTGGATTTCAGCCGCTCCTCCAAGCCGTCGATCTCGCGAGGATAACGATCGCAAGTGAGCACCATCTGATGCCCACGTTCCAACAGACCATTGAAGACATGGAAAAACTCTTCCTGGGAGCGCAGCTTCTTGGCGAAAAACTGAATGTCGTCGATCAGCAGAGCATCAACGGACCGATAAAACTGGATGAACTCCTGCATGGTGCCTTGCTGCAAGGCCTTCACCATGTCCTGCACGAAACGCTGGCTGTGCAGATAGATCACCTTAGCTTGAGGGTTGTTCATCCGCACGTAGTTGCCCACCGCCTGCATCAGGTGCGTCTTGCCTAGCCCGACCCCTCCATACAGCAGCAGCGGGTTGTAGGATTTGCCCGCGTTCTCAGCCGCTTGCAGCGCGGCCGCCTTGGCAAGCTCGTTGGACTTACCTTCCACGAAGGTGTCGAAGGTGAATTCGTTGTTGAGCTGGTGCAGCGCAGCCGGGTGGCCCGAAGAGCCGTCGGCGCGCAGTGGCTGCCGCTCCAGTTCTTCTGCTTGACCAATTTCCAGAGCGACTTCAACAGGATTCGCCGGGTCGCCAAGTTGATCCAGCAGCTCGCTGATGCGCTCCAGATACGCTACCTGCACCTGGTTTTTTACATAGCGATTGGGTGCCAGCAATCGCAGCGCCTCTTCATCCTGGCGTGCCTGCAGCGGCCTTATCCACGTGTTGAATTGTTGCGACGAGAGTTCGTCCTGTAACCGACCAAGGCACTTGTGCCAAACCGATAGTCCCACCTGTCAGCCCCCGAATTCTCGTGCTCTTATTCGTGTTGCTATGCAGCGAACTTCCGCAAATGCTTGCAGCACAGTGAGACAATCGAGCCGAGAATTTGTCGTTCTTGGTTGTGCGTTTTCGCCGCATTCTAGCCAGGATTCTTGACGCCTGGCTACGCGCTGCGATGGAAAAACCTGCGTGGATTTTGGATCAACTGAAATATCAACTGGTTACGCGCCGAATTTTTTTTTGCGCGCTCCGCCATCGGGCAGCGCCATGTGCGCAATTGTTTGAAGAACCTGTGGATAAAATCACCAACCCGATCCGACACGGATTCAATCCCCAACATTCCTCGATCTCTCCCGCGACTACGCACCCGTTTTCCACATGTAACGCGGCACCAAATAGTCAATTGCACCAGCAGGTTAACCCACCAATCAACAGCTTTGCGCGCCTCAACAAACAACAACCATAATTTCTTTTAAACTAACTATTATTGTCCGTTGACACCCTCTGTGGGCGTTCTTAGAATCGCGCTCCCTTCTCTTCGTGCGCTGCACCTGGGAATAATCGACCAGACAACACAGTTCTGAAGAGCCTGGAGAGAATTGATGAAGCGAACTTTTCAACCGAGCAATATCAAGCGCAAGCGTACCCATGGTTTTCGCTCGCGGATGGCCACTCGTGGTGGACGCAAAGTTCTTAATGCCAGGCGCGCCAAGGGCCGCAAGCGGCTCAGCGTCTGAAGCGCATCTCGCCGTTTCCTCCAGCAGGCAGTTCACGCGGCACCAACGGCTGATCAGTCCGGCCGAGTTCACTCGTGTCCTGTCTCGCCCGGACGGACAACTTCGCGCCGGACCCCTGCGGGTCTTGTGGAAAAAAAATGATATGCAACTGGCGCGGTTAGGACTTATCGTGGGCAAGCGCGCGGCCGCAAAAGCCGTGGAGCGCAATCGCATCAAGAGAGTCATCCGCGAGCAATTTCGACAACGTCAGGGCGAACTGGTGGGCTCCGATGTGGTGGTGCAGGCGTTTGGCAGCGCGAACAACGCAAAACTGACAGAGCTGCTGGCGAGAGGGTTTGCACAGGCGGGCAAGCCGAGGTAACGAGCGAGACAAAGGTAGGGAGATGACGGACATTCCACGGCGCGTGCTGCAGAGTCTGATTCGCGGCTATCGGTTGACCCTCAGCCCGTGGATTGGGCAGCAGTGTCGCTTCTATCCCAGTTGCTCTCACTACGCGGAGGAAGCTCTGGAGGTCCACGGCGCGTGCAAGGGCTCCGCGCTGGCTGCCAAGCGAGTGCTCAAATGTCATCCGTTTCATCCAGGTGGCGTAGACCTGGTTCCACGTCCCTAAGGAGTCCTAGCCGAGCATGTTGTCTACTGAAATCAATCGCGTGTTGCTGTTGCTGGGATTGGGGGTTACCGCCTACCTGATGATTCTCGCCTGGGATGCCGACTATTCGTCCGGCGACACCCCAGTGGAGTACGCAGCGCCCATCGAGGTCCCAGCAGACGCAACGGCAGCGGTCGTAGATCCCGGCGTTGCTGCGACCGAGCCCGCAGTGTCTGATGTGCCGGATGCATCGTTGATTGCTGGCGCCACCGGTGACGCCACTGTGTCCGTGCCGCAACCGGCGGCCGGGAACGCGGGCCGGTTGATTCGGGTGACCACGCCGCGATTGTCTGTGTGGATCGATCGGCTTGGCGGCGACATCGTGCGCGTGGAGTTACCCGAATTTCCGTTTGAGATCGACCGACCGGACGTGCCCTATACCTTGCTCAACAGCAATAACGGACGTGTTTATGTTGCTCAGAGCGGGCTGTTCGGGCCGGACGGGATCGACGGAGGGGGAAGCCGCCCGCTTTATGAAACCGCGGCGCGCAGCTACGAGCTGACCGATGGGATCCTGGATGTGGTCTTCACCACTACCCAGGACGGCCTGCGGGTGGAAAAAACTTTTGGATTCACCAGCGATGAGTTTATCGTCAATGTGGGCTTCTCGGTGGCTAATGGCAATTCGCGTCCAATACAGGCGAGTATGTTTTCCCAGATCAAGCGGGATTCGCGCGATCCCATCGGGGGCGGTGCCTGGACCATGGGTCCGACCCCATACCTGGGTGCGGCGCTGACTACCAGCGAAGAACGCTATTACAAGCTCGACTTTGAAGATCTGGACGAGGGCCGCTTTCAGTCCGCCGAACAGGGTGGATGGATGGCTTTTCTGCAGCACTATTTCGTGAGCGCGTGGATTGCCAATCCAGACGAAACCAATCTGTTTTTCGGTCAGCGCCGCGCCGACGGCACGTACGCGGTGGGTTTCACCGGGCCGCTCAAGGAAGTGGCGCCGCGCGAAACGGGCACGTGGGAGTCGCGCTTTTACGTGGGCCCCAAAGACCAGAAGCGACTGGAGGAGTTGGCGCCTAATCTGAATCTTACGGTGGACTACGGGTTCCTCTGGTGGCTGGCGGTGCCGTTGTTCTACGTTCTCGACGCGTTGCACTCGTTCGTGGGCAATTGGGGCGTGGCCATCATCCTGCTCACCGTGCTGGTGAAGTTGGTCCTTTATCCGTTGTCTTCGGCCAGCTACCGCTCTATGGCCAACATGCGGCGGGTGGCGCCGCAACTCAAGCGCATTCAGGAGCGATTCGCCGACGATCGCCAGAAACTGTCCCAAGAGATGATGGCCTTGTACCGCAAGGAGAAGGTCAACCCGTTGGGTGGATGCCTGCCGATGCTGCTACCCATGCCCATCTTCATTGCCCTGTACTGGGTACTGTTCGAAAGTGTGGAACTCAGGCACGCGCCGTTCATGCTGTGGATCGATGATCTGGCGGCGAAAGACCCGTACTTCGTCCTGCCCCTGCTGATGGGGGCCAGCATGTACCTGCAGCAGCTCCTCAGCCCGGCGGTTGGTGATCCCATGCAAGTGCGCATGATGAAGCTCATGCCGGTGATGTTTACCGCGCTATTCCTGTTCTTCCCGGCAGGGCTGGTTCTTTACTGGTTGGTCAACAGCGTGCTGTCCATTGCCCAGCAGTGGTTTGTGATGAAGCAGACCGATGCGGCCTTTGCGGCGAAAAAAGGGCAATGATGGTCGAGTACCGTTAAGGCACTTCGATGACCGACACGATTGCGGCCATTGCCACCGCCACCGGCCGGGCGGGTATTGGCGTGGTGCGTGTTTCTGGACCGGACGCTCGCTACCTGGGCGAGCAGATCACGGGCGGTTCCTTGCAACCGCGTGTGGCGCGCCATTGCGCCTTCCTGGATGCAGACGGTGAGCCCGTGGACCACGGTATCGCGTTGTATTTCGCAGCGCCCGCATCCTTCACCGGTGAGGACGTGCTGGAGCTGCAGGGTCATGGCGGGGCGGTGGTCATGCAGCTGGTTTTGTCAGCGGTGCTCAACCGGGGCGCACGGTTGGCGCAACCGGGCGAGTTCACCGAACGTTCGTTCGTCAATGGCAAAATGGACCTGGCCCAGGCGGAAGCCGTTGCTGATCTTATTGCGGGACGATCCGAAGCGGCAGTGCGAGGCGCGCTGCGCAGTCTGCGCGGAGAATTTTCTGAATTCGTCAATTCTATTGATGAAGAAGTGCTTGCGCTAAGGGTGTACGTGGAAGCAGCTATCGACTTTCCTGACGAGGAGGTGGAACTGCTCTCTGACGGCGCAGCAGCCGGCCGGGTTGCAGGCATCCGCGCCGCGCTCGAGGAGCTGCTGGAGTCATCGCGCCGGGGCGTGGTGCTGGCCGAAGGGATCACGGTGGCTTTGCTGGGAGCGCCAAACGTGGGCAAGTCCAGCGTGCTCAATGCGCTGGCCGCGCAACCGCGGGCCATTGTCACGGAACTGCCAGGCACGACCCGTGATCTCATCCACGCACCCCTTGAGATCGGGGGATTGGCGGTAACCCTGGTGGACACTGCGGGGTTGCGTGACACTGACGACGCGGTGGAGCAGGAGGGGGTGCGCAGAGCGGTGGACCAGGCGCGTCAGGCAGACGTGGTGCTGCTAGTGCGTGATCTCTCGGCTGCGCCTTCCGAAGACGTGGATGAGACAGTTCTGGGAGATGCCCCGCGTTTGGTGGTAGAGAACAAGGTGGATCTCACCGAACTGGAGGCGGGCCCTGGTGGCCGGGGTCGAGTGCGTGTGTCGGCCTTGACCGGCGCCGGCATTGATGCGTTGCGGCAGTCCCTGCTCGAGCAGGTGGGCTATGCCCAGGAGACGACCACGTTTACGGCGCGGGAGCGCCATCTGCGCGCGTTGGGGCAGGCTCGCAAGTCGCTCGATCGGGCCACCACGCTGGTCGAGGAGCATGCGGCGGCGGAACTAGTGGCCGAAGAGCTGCGTAGCGTGCATGCATTCCTTGGAGAGGTGGTTGGTGAGACCACCAGCGATGCGCTGCTGGGCGAGATTTTCTCGAGCTTCTGTATCGGCAAGTAGCGCTGTGGGTCATCGGCCGAAGCACATATACTGCGCCTGCAATTTTTCGAAGGAATACGGGTGAGATCCTACGATGTCATCGTCATTGGAGCAGGACACGCTGGCTGCGAGGCGGCCGCCGCTTCCGCGCGTATGGGGGCTAAGACCCTGCTGCTCACCCAGAGCCTGGATACCATCGGGCAGATGTCGTGCAATCCAGCCATCGGTGGCATCGGTAAGAGCCACCTGGTGCGGGAGATCGACGCACTGGGCGGCATCATGGCGCAAGCCGCAGATCGGGCAGGCATTCAGTTCCGCGTGCTCAATCGCAGCAAAGGGCCGGCAGTTCGTGCTACCCGAGTGCAGGCAGACCGCGGGCTGTACCGACAGTCTGTGAGGCAGCTGCTCGATGGCTTGGAAGATCTGCACCTGTTCCAACAGTCTGTCACCGACCTACTCGTGGAAGACGGGGTGCTCAAAGGCGTGGTGACTCAAATGGGATTGGAGTTCTACGCGCCCGCCGTGGTGATGACCACCGGCACATTCCTGTCTGGGCGCATTCACATCGGGCAGGAGAACTTTGCTGGTGGACGTGCTGGGGACGCCCCCTCAAACGCGCTCGCGCGGAAGTTGCGAGATCGAGGGTTGCGGGTGGGTCGCTTGAAGACCGGCACACCACCGAGAATAGACGGGCGCAGCGTTGACTACTCTGTCATGGAGGAGCAGCGCGGTGATGAGCCACTGCCGTGCCTGTCCTTCCTGGGGGAGCCGTCCGAGCACCCCGAGCAGCGGTCGTGCTTCATCACGCATACCAATGAGCAAACTCACGAGCTCATCCGCGGCGCGCTGGACCGCTCGCCCATGTTCAGTGGCGCTATTGAGGGAGTGGGCCCGCGGTATTGTCCCAGTATCGAAGACAAGGTGGTGAGGTTCGCCGATCGGGTAGCGCACCAGATCTTCGTGGAGCCGGAAGGGTTGCTCACCAACGAGCTGTACCCCAATGGGATCTCTACCAGCCTTCCATTCGACGTGCAGATTCATGCGGTCAGGAGCATCAAGGGCTTCGAGAATGCCCATATCACCCGGCCGGGTTATGCCATCGAGTACGACTATTACGATCCGCGCGAGTTGCAGTACTCGCTGGAAACCAAAGCCTTGGATGGCCTGTTTTTCGCAGGCCAGATCAACGGAACCACGGGTTATGAAGAGGCGGCCGCTCAAGGTCTGCTGGCGGGTACCAACGCGGCTTTGAAGGTGTCGGGCAAGCAAACCTGGTGCCCGCGGCGGGACGAGGCCTACATTGGGGTGCTGGTTGACGACCTGATCAATCTGGGCACCAACGAGCCGTATCGGATGTTCACCAGCCGCGCTGAGTATCGTCTGCGGCTGCGCGAGGACAATGCCGACCAGCGCCTGACCCCGGTAGGGCGGGAATTGGGATTGGTGTCCGGGTTGCGTTGGGAGCGTTTTACGCAAAAGCGCGACGCGGTGGATGAGCTGCGCCGGGCCCTGGAAGCGGTGGCGGTGGCGCAAACCTCATCGCTGGCGCGTGATCTGAGTCGTGAGCTGGGCGAGGAGATCACCAAGGATACGACTCTGGTTGGCGTGCTCAGACGCCCCCGAGCCACCCTCGATGCCCTGGCCGATTGCGTAAAGCCCTATCTCAGCCAGAGCGCAGCCGAAGCGCTGGCCAGCGCTGAGATTGCTTCCCAGGTAGAGGTGGAAGTGAAGTACGAAGGCTATATCAAGCGCCAGGAAGACGAGATCGCCAAGGTCCGGCGACACGAGCGCATCCGCCTGCCCGAAAGCATCGATTTTGCCAGCCTGCCTGGGCTGTCCAACGAGCTCAAAGTGAAGCTCATGGAGGTGCAGCCACCAACTTTGGCGCGTGCGGCGCGCATTCCCGGCATGACGGCCGCAGGGCTATCCATTCTGCTGGTCCATGCCCGCAAGCATGACGAGCGAGCTGGCGCTGGTGCCCGAGGCTAGCCCTAACCCGGCTGGCCGACTGCGTCACGAAGCGAGCGAACTTGGGGTCTGCCTTGGCGACGCGCAGATCGCCCGGCTCCTCGAGTATGCTGAGTTGGTGCGGCGCTACAATGACAAGTTCAATCTGGTATCCCGTCGTGACATGTACCGCTTCCTGACCCGTCACGTGGTGGATAGCCTCAGCCTGGCGCCCCGACTGCGGCCTCCCGAGGTGCTGGACATAGGCAGCGGCGCGGGTTTGCCTGGCTTGCCGCTTGCGGTGGCGCGCGCCGATCTGGAGTTCGTTCTGCTGGAGCGCGGAGCCCGCAAGGCACGCTTCTTGGAGCGCGCCGTGCGCACGCTGGAACTTCCCAATGTGCGGATAAGCGCGCAGGATGCGCGCGAAGCTGAAGGGTTGGGCGGGTTTGCGACTATTGTTGCCAGAGCGGTAACCTCTGCACCGGGACTGTGGGTGCTGGCGGAACCGCTTTTGGCGCCCGGGGGCGCGGTACTGCTCATGAGCAGCACCCGCGCGAATCCGGTGGCCGATGGCACGTTGATGCCGGGCGTAATGCTCGAACGTCAGTGGGTGCGCTTGCCGGGTATCGAACCCCCCCATGAGATCCTGACTATGCAGCGGGAGGCGACTGGTTGACTAGAGTCATCGCGGTGGCGAACCAGAAAGGCGGTGTTGGCAAGACCACCACCAGCGTGAACCTGAGCGCGTCGCTTGCGTTATCCGGTTCCAGCGTGCTGCTCATCGATCTGGACCCCCAGGGCAATGCCACGATGGGCTCCGGCGTAGATAAGTCGTCGCTGGAGCTGTCCATCTACGATTGGATGATGGAGGCGCAGGCGCTGGACGAGGTCGTCCATAATTCCCCGGGAGGCTACGCAATCATGCCGGGCAACACCGACCTCACCGCGGCGGAGGTGGAACTGCTGGGCCAGGACAATCGCGAGCACCGACTCAAGCTGCGCCTGGAGGCGGAAGCTTCCCACTTCGAGTACGTGCTAATCGACTGTCCCCCGTCTTTGAACATACTTACCCTGAACGCCCTGATTGCCGCCAATTCCGTGCTGATCCCCATGCAGTGTGAGTACTATGCGCTGGAGGGGCTCAGTGCCCTGCTGGAAACCGTGGAAGGCGTGCGGGAGCGGGCCAACCCCCGCCTTGCAATAGAGGGCTTGTTACGAACGATGTATGATCCGCGCAACGGCCTGACGCGCGATGTGTCCCGACAACTGATTCAGTATTTCGGAGACGGGGTGTTCCGTACGGTGATCCCCCGCAACGTGCGACTGGCAGAGGCGCCCAGCCACGGTCTTCCGGCGGTGCTCTACGACCGTCAGTCACGAGGCGCGGTCGCGTATCTGGCGCTGGCTGGTGAGTTGCGCCGGAAACACCAATCTACGGCCACGGAGTCGGCGGCACAGTGAGTAAGAAGCGACTGGGGCGGGGTTTGGACGCATTGTTGTCCGGTGACATGGAGGTGCCGGCGCAGGCTGCGCCCACCGCAACCCAGGGTCAGATCCCAATCGATGCCATCGTGCGTGGCCGCTACCAGCCGCGCATGGAGTTTCCCGAGGACAGCCTTGCGGAGCTGGCGGCTTCCATCAAAGCGCAGGGGCTCATGCAACCGGTGGTGGTCCGGCCAAAGGCCCAGGGTGGCTACGAGCTGGTGGCTGGTGAGCGGCGTTGGCGCGCGGCCCAGATGGCGGGGCTCACGCAGATACCCGCGGTGGTAAAGGAGGTGAGTGACGAGCAGGCCTCCGCCATGGCGCTCATCGAGAACATCCAGCGCGAGGACCTCAACCCCCTGGAAGAAGCTGCTGCCCTGCACCGGCTCAGGGAAGAGTTCGAGCTAACCCAACAGCAGGTGGCCGATTCCGTAGGTAAATCTCGGGTGGCGGTGGCCAATCTGCTGCGGCTGCTCAATCTGGCGCCCCGGGTTAGGCAGATGCTAAGCCAAGGTGACCTGGAGATGGGCCATGCCCGGGCGCTGCTGTCGCTAGAAGCGCACGTTCAGGAAGAGGTAGCCGTTCAGGTGTCTCGCAAGGGCCTGTCGGTGCGTCAGACGGAAGGCCTGGTTCGCCGTCTGCTCAAAGGCCCCAGCGCGGCGAACACCCCGGGTGCCGCAAGGCCCGACGCGGACACCCGTCAGCTCGAACGCGAGATCACCGACCGCATTGGTGCGCCGGTGAGCATCACACATAATGCACAGGGCCGTGGTCAGCTGGTCATCCGCTATTCCAGCCTCGATGAGCTGGACGGCATACTGCGGCACCTCAAGCCATAACGCGCGTTTGGTGCTTGCGGGCTTCGCAAGCGCCATTTCTAATTGAACGAGGCAAGGTGGGTCTCTATAATACGCGCCGCCTCGCGGGGCCTACGAACAAGTAAACGATGCCATTGTCTTATCGCGTTGTGCTTCTGCAGCTAGCAGCGGGATTGGCGGTGGCCGGTGGCATGTTGTTTTGGAGACCGGCGGAAGCGTTGGGGGCAATTTACGCCACCGCCGTTTGTGTTTTGCCTAATGGGTATTTCGCTTGGCGTGCTCACAAGGAGCGCTCCCCATCGCGGCTGCTTGGCGCCGGCGTGGCGAAGTTTGTGTGTACGGCGGGCCTGATGGTTGCGGTGTTCTGGCTGTTGCATCCGGCGCCGCTGGGCTTTTTGGGGGTCTTGGTGCTGATGCAGCTTGCCCACGTGGCCGGCTCGCTGGTTGCTGGCGGCCGGTAGGGCGTAAAGAGATGGGTTGGATCGGATTGGTTTTTGGTTGGGTAGATAGGCGGGATTAGGCAAACAATCGGTGGCCACGCGTTAGCGAGGCGCCTTCTGTGAGAGAGCTATGGCAAGCGGCGAAGGATCATCAGCTGAATATATTCAGCATCACCTGACGAACCTGACCTATGGTCAGCACCCGGACGGCACCTGGGGGTTCGCGCATTCCGCACAGGAAGCCCAGGCCATGGGGCTGTGGACCGTCAACGTGGATTCCATGGTCTGGAGCCTGCTCACGGGCCTCGTGTTTGTCTGGGTGTTCTATAAAGGTGCGCGTAAGGCCACCGCTGGCGTCCCCGGGGGTCTGCAGAACGCGGTGGAGATGATCGTAGACTTCATCGACGACACCACCAGGAGCATCTTCAACTACAACAATCCGCTCGTGGCCCCCATGGCGCTCACCATCTTTGTATGGGTGTGGCTCATGAACTTCATGGACCTCATTCCCGTGGACTGGATTCCGGGATTGTCGGCAGCCCTTGGCATTCACTATATGAAGATCGTGCCAACCACTGACCCGAACATCACCATGGCCATGGCGTTTTCAGTCTTCGCCCTGATTTTGTACTACAGCATCAAACGCAAAGGGGTGGGTGGTTTCATCGGCGAGCTGGCGTTTCACCCCTTTCCAAAGTTCCTGTTTCCCGTGAACCTGATTCTCGAAGGGGTCACGTTGATTGCCAAACCCTTGTCTTTGGGGCTGCGGCTGTTCGGCAATATGTATGCCGGCGAGATGATTTTCGTGCTGATCGCGCTGATGTTCACCGGCGGGATCTTCATGGGCGTTTTCGGAGGTGTGCTGCAGTGGGGGTGGGCGGTGTTCCACGTACTCATCATCACGCTGCAGGCATTTATCTTCGCTGTGCTCACGGTGGTTTACCTCACCCAGGCGCACGACGTAGAGGAAGCGCATTGACTAAAAGGCGCCTAAGCCGGGGCGCTGGGATAGAGCTAGATTAATCGGCATACGACAAGCAACTAATTGGGAGTAATCATGGAACTAGCAGTTCTTTTGTACGTAGCGGGCGGACTCATGATGGGTCTGGGCGCTGTCGGAGCCGCCATCGGTGTGGGCGTGCTGGGCGGCAAGTTTTTGGAGGGCGTGGCGCGTCAGCCGGAGCTGTTGCCCATGCTGCGTACCCAGCTCTTCATCGTACTGGGTCTGGTCGACGCGGTGCCCATGATTGCAGTGGGTATCGGCCTGTACGTGATTTTTGCGGTCGGTTAATCGGCTGCAGATCAGAACGGTAAGTTGAGTCTTTAGGGGCTAGATCATGACGCTAAGTCTTGGAACGTTACTCGGCCAAACGCTGACGTTTATCGTCTTCGTTTATTTCTGCAAGCGGTTCATCTGGCCGCCGGTCATCAATGCCATGCGAGAAAGGCAAACGGCCATTGCCGAAGGCCTCGCTTCGGCGGAGCGTGCAGGCAAAGACCTGGAGCTGGCGCAAGAGCGCGCCACCGAGGAGCTGCGCGAAGCCAGAGGCGAAGCCCAGCAGATTATCGAGCAGGCCCGCGGCCGCGCCAATCAGATGATCGACGAGGCAAAAGCCGAAGCTAAGGAAGAGGGTGAGCGTATCAAGGAAGCAGCGCGAGCCGAGGTCGAGCAGGAAATGAATCGCGCCAAAGAGACATTGCGCGCGCAGGTGGCTGCCCTTTCGGTGGCGGGTGCTGAGAAGGTGCTCGGCGCCAGCGTGGATGAAGCCAAGCACGGCGAGCTGCTCAGCCAGCTTGCCGGGGATCTGTAGGGCGCATCATGGCGGAATTGGCAACACTGGCCAGACCCTACGCCAATGCGGTTTTCGCGACCGCAAAGAGCGACGGCAACCTGGAGCGGTGGTCGCGTATGTTGGGGTTTTTGGTCACAGCGGCGTTGGAGCCCCAGGTCAAGAGCCTGCTGGATGCCCCCGAAGTGAGCGATGAGCAGAAAGCATATCGGTTGGTGGAGATCTGCGGTGACGAGATGAACGACCGGGCGCGCAAGTTCGTTACCGTGCTGGCGCAGAACAAGCGCCTGGACATACTCGCTGCGATACGCGAGCAGTTCGAAGCCTTGCGGGCGGCCGAAGAGCAGACGCTGGACGTGGAGGTGATATCCGCCTACCCCGTCTCGGAGCGCGAGCGCGACCAACTCAGCGATGCGCTGGCCAAAAAATACTCGAAGCAGGTGAACCTCACGAGCTCGGTAGACCAAAGCCTCATCGGCGGGGCCATTATCCGGGCCGGCGACACTGTGATCGACGGTTCGCTGCGCGGCAAGCTCGACAAGCTGGCGGAAACACTACAAAGAAACTGATTCCGCGGGCGATTTGCGGAATAGATTGAGGAATTGGACATGCAACAACTGAATCCTTCTGAAATCAGCGACATCATCCGGCATCGGATAGAAGGTCTGGATGTACGCGCTGAGGCGCAAAATGAAGGAACCATCGTTGGTGTCTCGGACGGTATCGTGCGGATCCACGGGCTGGCTGATGCGCAGTACGGTGAGATGATCGAGTTCACCGGTGGGCTTTACGGCATGGCGATGAACCTGGAGCGCGATTCTGTAGGCGTGGTGGTGCTTGGCGATTACGAAGGGCTATCCGAGGGCATGACCGCTCGTTGTACCGGCCGCATCCTCGAGGTGCCCGTAGGCCGGGAGCTTCTGGGTCGCGTGGTGGACTCGCTGGGTAATCCCATCGATGGCAAAGGGCCCATCGGCTCCTCGGACACTGCCCCCGTGGAAAAGGTCGCCCCCGGCGTTATCGCCCGGCAGTCCGTAGACCAGCCCGTGCAGATCGGGCTCAAGTGTATCGATTCCATGGTGCCAATCGGCCGTGGTCAGCGCGAGCTGATCATCGGCGACCGCCAAATCGGCAAGACGGCCATTGCGGTTGATGCCATCATCAACCAGAAAGACAGTGGTATTAAGTGCGTTTACGTGGCCATCGGTCAGAAGATGTCCACTATAGCGAACATCGTGCGCACCCTTGAGGAGCACGGCGCGCTGGACAACACCATCATCGTGGCCGCCAGCGCTTCCGATCCCGCACCCATGCAGTTCATCGCCCCATATTCGGGTTGCAGCATGGGCGAGTACTTCCGTGACAACGGCGAAGATGCGCTGATCATCTACGATGACCTCACCAAGCAGGCCTGGGCCTACCGGCAGATCTCTCTGTTGCTCAAGCGCCCACCGGGACGGGAAGCCTATCCGGGTGATGTTTTCTATCTGCACTCCCGCCTGTTGGAGCGTGCGGCACGGGTGAACGCCGACTACGTAGAGCAGTACACGGACGGCAAGGTGAAGGGTCAGAGCGGCTCACTGACCGCGCTGCCCATCATCGAGACCCAGGCCGGCGACGTTTCGGCATTCGTACCGACCAACGTGATCTCTATTACCGACGGCCAGATCTTCCTGGAAACCGACAACTTCAACTCTGGTCTTCGTCCTGCCATGAGCCCCGGGATCTCGGTATCGCGAGTGGGTGGCTCTGCTCAGGTGTCGTTCATGAAGAAGATCTCCGGGGGCATTAAGCTGGCGCTTGCCCAGTATCGCGAGCTGGCGGCGTTTTCACAGTTTGCATCCGACCTGGATGACGCCACGCGGCGCCAGTTGGAACACGGCCGGCGTGTAACCGAGCTGATGAAGCAGAAGCAGTACTCGCCCATGACCGTTGCCGATATGGGGGTCAGCCTGTTTGCCGCCAACTCTGGCTACCTGGAAGACATCGAGGTGGATCAGGTGCTGGAGTTCGAGCAGGGCCTGCTGGCCTACATGCACTCGGAGCACGCCGAGTTCATGCAGAACATCAACGAAAGCGGTGACTACAGCGACGAAATCGAAGCCGCCATGCGCGAAGCCATTGAGGCATACAAAGCACAGGCCAACTTTTAGTCGGAGTATCACATGGCCGTCGGTAAGGAAATCAAAAAGAAGATCGGTAGCGTAGAGAACACGCAGAAGATCACCAGCGCCATGCAAATGGTGGCGGCCAGCAAGATGCGCCGCACCCAGGAGCGTATGCGTGAGGGCAAGCCCTACGCCGAAAAGATTCGTGCAGTGATCGGGCATCTTGCCAACTCCAACCCGGAGTACCGCCATACCTATATGGAGCCACGTGAGATCAAGCGGGTTGGGTACCTTGTTGTGTCCACGGATAAGGGGCTGTGCGGCGGCCTCAACATCAATCTGTTCCGGGCCCTGGTTCGGGATATGGCTGAGTGGCACGCTAAAGGCGTTGAGTCCGACCTGGGGCTGGTTGGCAACAAGGCGGCTGCTTTTTTCCGCTCCGTGGGCGGAAATGTGGTGGCTGCGATCAATAACGTGGGCGACGTGCCGGTGCTGGCCGATCTGATCGGCGGCATCAAGGTCATGTTGGATGCCTACGACGAGAAGAAGATCGACGCGCTGTACATTGTGAGTAACGAGTTCGTCAACACAATGACGCAGGCACCCACAATTCGGCAGCTGCTGCCGCTGAACCCAGCGGAAGACGAGTCCAGTGGGCACCGGTGGGACTACATTTACGAACCGGATGCGCGGCAACTTATCGAAGGCCTGGTGACCCGGTTTGTTGAGTCCCAGGTCTATCAGGCGGTGGTTGAGAACGGTGCCTGTGAGCAGGCGGCCAAGATGGTCGCCATGAAGAGCGCCACGGAAAACGCGGAAAAATTGATCGATGAGCTCAGGCTCATCTACAACAACGCCCGGCAAGCGGCGATTACTCAGGAAATTGCTGAGATCGTAGGCGGGGCGGCGGCCGTATAGCGGCCGCACGCAGAAAACGACATAGAGAATCTGGAACAAGAGGCAGAAGCATGAGCAGCGGTCGAATCGTACAAATCATTGGTGCAGTTATCGACGTGGAGTTCGCGCGTGAAGAAGTACCCAAGGTGTACGACGCCTTGAAGGTGACGGAAACGGGCCTGACGCTGGAGGTGCAGCAGCAGCTAGGTGATGGCGTGGTACGGTCCATTGCCATGGGGGCGTCCGATGGCTTGTCAAGAGGCCTGGAGGTAACTAACACCGATCAGCCCATTGCCATTCCCGTGGGCGAGGAGACCCTGGGCCGCATCGTGAACGTGCTGGGCGAGCCCATCGACGAGAAAGGCCCCGTCAACGCGCGCAAGAACATGCCCATTCACCGCAAGCCGCCCTCCTACGAGGACCAGCTCGGGGGCAATGAAATTCTGGAAACCGGCGTGAAGGTGATCGACCTCATCTGCCCCTTTGCGAAGGGCGGTAAGGTTGGGTTGTTCGGCGGTGCCGGGGTGGGCAAGACGGTCACCATGCTGGAGCTCATCCGCAACATCGCCACCGAGCACTCGGGTCTTTCCGTATTTGCCGGTGTGGGCGAGCGGACTCGGGAAGGAAACGACTTCTATTACGAAATGGAAGAGTCTGGGGTGCTGGACAAGATCTCGCTGGTATTCGGGCAGATGAACGAGCCGCCGGGCAACCGGCTGCGGGTGGCGCTCACCGGTCTGACTATGGCAGAAGAGTTTCGCGACGAAGGCCGCGACGTTCTGCTGTTCGTTGACAACATATACCGGTACACCCTGGCGGGTACCGAGGTGTCCGCGCTGTTGGGACGCATGCCCTCGGCGGTAGGCTACCAGCCCAACCTGGCCGAAGAGATGGGGGTGCTCCAGGAGCGCATCACCACCACCAAGACCGGATCCATCACGTCGGTGCAGGCCGTATACGTTCCCGCCGACGACCTCACAGACCCGTCGCCGGCGACCACGTTTGCCCACCTGGACTCCACGGTGACCTTGTCGCGGGCCATCACCGACCTGGGTATCTACCCGGCGGTGGATCCTCTGGACTCCACCAGCCGTCAGCTCGACCCGCTGGTTGTCGGCGAGGAGCATTACCAGGTGGCCCAGGGCGTGCAGCAGATGCTGCAACGCTATCAGGAGCTGCGCGACATCATTGCCATTCTGGGCATGGACGAGCTCACGGAAGAAGACAAGCAGCTGGTTTATCGCGCTCGCAAGATGCAGCAGTTCTTCTCCCAGCCCATGTTCGTAGCAGAACCGTTCACGGGCCAAAGCGGCGTTTACGTGTCTCGCGAAGACACGGTGCGCAGCTTCAAGGGCATTCTGGAAGGCGAGTACGACAATCTGCCGGAACAAGCGTTCTACATGGTCGGCACCATTGAGGACGCGGTGAAGAAAGCGGAAACCCTGGAAGACTAGAGGAAGCCGCGATGGCTATGACCTTTCACTGCGACATCGTCAGCGCCGAGAAGGAGATCTTCTCCGGCCGTGTTGTGCAGCTTACAGCCACAGGAACCATCGGCGAGCTGGGCATCCTGGCTGGGCACGCGCCGCTGCTCACCGGCATTCGCCCGGGCCCGGTGCGTTTGCAGATGGACGATGGCGAGGAGGAAGTATTCTTCGCTTCCGGCGGGTTTCTGGAAGTGCAGCCGGGAGTAGTCACCATTCTTGCTGATACCGCGCTGCGGGCCGAAGACATCGATGAAGCTTCCGCCGTTGAGGCCCAGCAGGAGGCCGAGCGAGCGCTGGTGGAACAGGCGGCGGGCGTGGAGTTCTCCGCTGCCGCGGCGATGCTGGCTGAAGCTACGGCCCGTCAGCGTACCCTGGCCGAGCTGAGAAAACGCCGCCGCTAACGAGATGGCCGGGGCCGAGTTCGCGGGTTCGTTCACGCCCTTTTTGCCAATACCCATCCTATAATTCCTTGGCGCTGCCGCAGGTGTGCCTGCGCCCCGCCCCTATTTAGCGCGAGGAAGACAAATGTCAGAAGCTTCAGGATTGGAAGTAATCGTTCTGGCCGCCGGTCGCGGCAAGCGGATGCGGTCAAAGTCTCCCAAAATGGTTCACACGCTCGCGGGCCGGCCACTGCTGCAGCATGTGCTGGATGCCGTGTCTGCGCTGGCGCCTGAGCGGGTGCACGTGGTTGTGGGACATCAGGCCGAGCAAGTCCAGGATGTGGTGGGGGCGGAAGCTGACGTCAACTGGGTGCAGCAGGGAGAACCTCAGGGTACCGGACATGCCGTGGGTGCGGCGCTGCCGTCGCTGGCGCGCGACGCTACCGCCCTGATACTGCTGGGGGACGTTCCTCTGGTGTCGGTCCCCACCTTGCAGGCCTGTGTGGCGGCAGCGGGGCCCAATAGCGTCGCCTTGGTCACCGCCGAGCTGGATGACCCGGCCCAGCTTGGCCGGATCGTGCGTAATGAAGACGGCAGCGTGGCCGCTATTGTGGAGTACGCAGACGCGACGGATGCCCAGCGTGAGCAAAAGGAAATCAACTCTGGAATCATGGCGCTGCCGGCAGCGCTGCTGGGTGAGCTGCTGGTGGGTGTGTCTGCCGACAACGCCCAGGGAGAATACTATCTGACCGACATCGTGACCCTGGCGCGCGCGCGCCACATCGATGTGGTAGCGGTGAGCGCGCCTACCCAGCAGGAAGTGGCCGGCGTAAATGACCGGGCCGAGCTTGCCGAGCTGGAGCGCCACTATCAGCAGCGCATCGCCCAAGAGCTGATGGAAGGAGGCGTTACCCTAGCGGATCCTTCCCGGCTGGATGTACGGGGCAACGTCAGTGCGGGAGAGGACTGCTTCATCGATGTGAACGTGGTGCTGCAGGGTCGCGTGGTCATGGGCGACTCGGTAACCATCGGCCCGGGCTGCGTCATCAGCGATTCCGAGCTCGGCTCGGGAGTGTACGTCCACCCCAACACCGTTGTGGAAGGCGCCGTGGTTGCCGCGGACTGCAACCTGGGCCCGTTTGCGCGCATCCGTCCGGGAACCCAGCTCGGCGAAGGCGTGAAGATCGGCAACTTCGTCGAAACCAAGCAAGCCCGCCTCGGCGCTGGAACCAAGGCGAGCCACCTTGCCTACCTTGGCGATGCGGAGCTGGGAGAGGATTGCAACGTGGGTGCGGGCACGGTGACCTGCAACTACGACGGCGTTAGCAAGCACCGCACGAGTATCGGCGACCGGGTTTTCGTGGGCACCAACTCCACGCTGGTGGCGCCCATTGGCATCGGCGACGACGCATACGTCGGTGCCGGTTCTACGCTCACCAGCAAGGTCGGGGACGGCGATCTGGCAATCGGTCGCGCGCGTCAGCGCAACATTCACGGCTGGGTGCGACCAGACCGGCGCGAAGCCAAAGACGACTAGCCCGGCAAGTCCAGGCAACGGGCGTTCCAAATGCGTGCCGGATGGGCATACGCGGCCCCGTAGCGCGACCCCTTCAAGTACAATGATCCGCTCCCTTTGAATTTGGTGCGCACGAGTCCTCCGTGGACGTTACTCGCTTATTGGATGGCCTGAATGAGCCTCAGCGTGAGGCGGTTGCCGCGCCGTCTGGCAACTCGCTGGTCATCGCCGGCGCGGGCAGCGGCAAGACGCGGGTGCTGGTGCATCGGGTGGCCTGGCTGATCGAGGCGGAAGGGGTGTCGCCACACGGCGTGCTGGCGGTGACGTTTACCAACAAGGCTGCGGCCGAGATGCGGCAGCGCATCGAAGAGCTGCTGGATCTGTCGGTGCGCACCATGTGGGTGGGCACCTTCCACGGCCTGGCCCACCGTTTTCTGCGCATGCACTGGGCCGAGGCCAGGTTGCCGCAGAATTTCCAGATCCTGGATGCGGATGATCAGCTTCGTCTGGTCAAGCGCGTGATGCGTACTCTGGATATCGACGAGCAAAAGTGGCCGGCGCGCCAGGCGGTTTGGTTCATTAACGCTCAGAAGGATGAAGGGAAAAGAGCGCACGAGGTGCCCGTGGGTGACGACCTGTTTCAGATCACCCACAAGAAAATCTATGAAAATTACGAAGCTCTATGCGAGCAGGGCGGGCTGGTGGATTTTGCCGAGCTGCTGCTGCGTAGCCACGAGCTATGGTTGACGGACGCCGGCCTTCTGGCCCACTACCAGCAGCGCTTTCACAACATTCTGGTGGATGAGTTTCAGGACACCAACGCCATTCAGTATGCCTGGCTGCGGGTGCTGGCTGGCCAGTCCGCTAACGTCATGGCGGTGGGTGACGACGACCAGTCCATCTATGGCTGGCGCGGCGCGAAGATCGAGAACATCCAGCGGTTTAGCCAGGACTTCGCTAACACCACCAGCATCCGCCTGGAGCAGAATTACCGGTCTACGGGCACCGTGCTCAAAGCGGCCAACGCCCTGATCGGAAACAACTTCGACCGATTGGGCAAAGAGTTGTGGACGGCGGGTGAGCAAGGCGACCCCATTCGCGTGTACTCCGCCTACAACGATCTGGACGAGGCCCGCTTCATCGCCCAGCGTGCTCAGGAATGGATAACGGCGGGCGGGTCGGCCGCCGACATTGCCATTCTGTATCGCTCCAACGCCCAGTCCCGGGTGTTGGAAGAAGCCATGCTGCGCGCGCAGATTCCCTACCGGATTTACGGGGGCCAGCGGTTCTTCGAGCGGGCAGAAATCAAAAACGCACTGGCTTACATGCGCCTGTTGTACGACCGCCACTCCGACACCGCGTTCGAACGGGTGGTGAATACGCCGCCGCGTGGCATCGGCGAGAAAACCATCGAGGCCGTTCGGTCCATCGCTCGCGGCCGCTCGGTGTCACTGTGGCAGGCCAGCAAGGATGCCATCGCAGACGGCGACCTTGCGGCAAGAGCGCGCGACAAGATCAGCGTGTTTCTCGGGCTGATCGACGACATGGACGCCGCCGCTAAAGCGATGTCGCTGCATGAGCTGGCCGACCACTGTATCGATGCCAGCGGCCTCATGGAGTATCACGGCCGCGAACGCGGCGAGCGGGGCCTGGCACGCAAGGAAAACCTGGAGGAGTTGGTGTCGGCCTGCCGCCAGTTCAGCGGCGAGCTGGTGTTTCCCGCGCCCGCCGATGAGGAGTCGGACACCTCCATGCTTGCCGAGTTTCTCGACTCCGTAGCCCTGGATGCCGGCGAGCGCCAGGCGGACGGCGGGCCTGCGCTGCAGATGATGACGCTGCACTCGGCCAAGGGGCTCGAATTCCCATTGGTGTTCCTGTCGGGTATGGAGGAGGGGCTGTTCCCCCACCGGATGTCGGCGCAGGAACCGGGTCGGATCGAAGAGGAGCGTCGCTTGTGCTACGTGGGCATTACCCGGGCAATGCAGAATCTATATTTCACCCACGCCGAAACCCGGCGCATGCACGGCACGGATGCCTACAACCGCCCCTCGCGTTTTCTCCAAGAGATCCCCAAAGACCTGATGGAAGAGGTTCGCCTGGGTGGTTCGGTGCAGCGGCACAGCGGCGGCAGCGCGCGTGTGAGCAGCAGCGGGCTCATGGATGAGGCGGCGGTGGGCCTGCGCATGGGGCAGCGGGTGCTGCATGCCAAATTCGGAGAAGGCGTGGTGGTTCAGGCTGAAGGATCGGGTGAGCGCGCGCGCGTGCAGGTCAACTTTGCCCAAGCAGGTGCAAAGTGGCTCATGATGGGCTATGCCAATCTGGAGACGCTTGACTAGCACAACGAGCCGAACGCGAATGAACCGATACAAGAAGGAAAATACGAGGTGAGATCTATGGGCAGTCGTTTTCGCATCCAAGAACGCAAGGGAGCCTGGGCCGCCATCTTGCTCAGTTCGCTCATGGCTGCTTGCGGCGCGCCGCCCACCGGTGACACGTCCGCGCAGAGTGCGTCCCAGGGCGAAGTGTTCCGCTGGACGCTGATTACCACGTGGCCGAAGAACTTGCCCGGACTGGGCATGGCGCCGGAACGCCTGGCTGACGATGTGCGCGCCATGAGCGGCGGGCGGCTTGACATCAAGGTGTATGGAGCCGGTGAGTTGGTCCCCGCCTTCGAGGTGTTCGATGCGGTGTCTCAGGGAACGGCGGAAATGGGTCACGGGGCCGCCTATTACTGGCGCGGCAAGCTGCCGGTGGCCGCCATGTTCTCCACCGTTCCCTTTGGCATGACGGCCCAGGAAATGAACGGTTGGCTGCACCACGGTGGTGGGCTGGCTCTGTGGCAGGAGCTCTACGAGCCATTCGACCTCATTCCCATGGCGGCCGGCAACAGCGGTGTGCAGATGGCGGGCTGGTTTAACAAGGAGATCAACTCGCTGGCGGACCTGGAAGGGCTGAAGATGCGCATTCCGGGGCTGGGCGGCGAGGTATTGCAGCGGGCCGGCGGCGTGGCGGTAAGCATGCCCGGTGCGGAAATGTACACATCCCTGCAAACGGGCGTGATCGACGCCACCGAGTGGGTCAGCCCGTTCAACGACCTGGCGCTGGGTCTGCAATCAATTGCCGAGTTCTACTACTACCCGGGCTGGCACGAGCCGGGCACCACCCTGGAACTGCTGGTCAACCGAAGCGCCTGGGAGTCATTGCCGCCGGATCTCCAGGCCATTTTGAAGACGGCTGCCCGGGCGGGGAATGCGGATCTTCTCGACGAGCTCACCGCCCAGAACGCCGCCGCGTTGAACGCCCTCGTGAGCGAGCACGGCGTAAAGCTCCGCAAGCTGCCCGACGACGTGGTGGCCAGGCTGCGCGAGATCTCGGCAGACGTGGTTGCCGAGGCCGGTGTGGACAGCGAGCTGGCCCAGCGCATACATGCTTCCTACACCCGGTTTCTGCAGGACATGCAGGCCTACCATGCCATCAGCGAGCAGGCCTACGCCCACGCGCGGGATGGCCAGCCAGGGGCTCAATCGGTCGCGGGTGCTGGTCTCAACGAAGCGGAGCGCTAGCCCCGTGGAACTCAAGGCCACCGCGCTGGAACGAGCCGATGGCATTGCCACCATCTGGCTGAAGCGCCCGCATCGGCACAATGCCTGGACCGGCCGTATGCACACTGAATACCGCTGGTGTCTGCAGGAAGCGGATCGTGACCCGGCCGTCGGCGCCATCGTCGTCACGGGCCGGGGCTCCAGCTTTTGCGTGGGGGGAGATGCGCAGGCGCTGCAGGGACACGCCGAGCGCGGCAGCTATGATGCCGGTACGCCCGATGAGCTGGCTAGGCCAGGATACGGGCGAGCGGCTGAGTTCGACGCCGCATTCGCGTATCACTATGGCTTGAGCAAACCCGTGATTGCTGCGCTCAATGGTCGGGCGGCGGGGGTTGGCCTGGCGCTCGCGTGCTTTACCGATCTGCGCTTTGCTGCTGCCGGGGCCCGCTATTCCACCGCCCACGGCAAGCTCAACCTGCCGGCGGAGTTCGGACTGTCGTGGTTGCTGCCGCGCATGGTAGGCCTGTCGCGGGCCAACGAGCTGTTGCTCACCAGCCGTACTTTTACTGCCGAAGAAGGCGTGGCTTTGGGGGTGTTCAACGATGTCTTCCCGGCCGAGGAGGTGCTCACGCGCACCTATGAGTATGTGAGCGATCTGCTGGTTAACGTCTCCCCCGGCTCGCTGCAGCAGACCCGGTGGCAGATATACGGTGACCTGCACCGCAGCGCGGCCGAGTCGGTGGTAACTTCCGAGACCCTGGTGGACGAGATGATGGGGGAGGCCGATTACCGAGAGGGCGTGGCCGCATTTATGGAGAAGCGGCCGCCCCGCTGGCGCCGACCTGCTAAGGCATAACCACGGGCACGCCCCGGGCCCACACGCCAACAGGCCGGGTGAGCGCGTCCAGAGCCACGGTGGGGTCGCCGTCCACCAGCAGTACATCTGCCGCAAAACCTTCCGCCAACCGTCCGGTGATCTGTTCCAGGCCCAATGCGCGCGCCGCGCCGGAAGTCGCCGTTTGCAGGGTTTGCGACGGCGTGAGCGCGGCGATCTTGGCGAAGACGTTCAGCGCTTCAGGCAGGTGATGGTGGAACACGCCGGGAATGCCCGCGTCGGTGGACGCCACGAAGGGCACGCCCAGATCCCACAGCCGACCATAGGCGTGCCGGAGCCGATGCAACCGGGTGGGGTCTTTGGCATCCAGCATGCGCTGCCAGCCGCGGTTAACGGTGGGCGATACCCACACCCCCCGCTCCAGAATGCGCAGCGCCACCTCTTCGTTGTAGTCGCTTGCCCACCCTTGGGGGCCCACCCAGGAACAATGCTCGATGGTGCGTACGCCGGCCTGGGCGGCGAAGTCGATGCCGGCGGTGCCGTGGCAGTGCGCGGCCACCGGCAGATCGTGCTCGGCAGCAGCGCCCACAATAGCGCGTAGGGTCTCCAGGTCGAACTGGGCATCCATGGGCGTGGTGCCCGCCGTCATGGTGCCGCCGGTGGCCATGACCTTGATCAGGTCGACGCCATGCGCTACCTGGCGGTCGATCACCGTTCGGGCTGCCGCCGCATCCTCGGCTTCGCCGCCCCAGAAATGGCAGTGGCCGCGGGGCGAGGTGATGGGTTGTCCGGCGCACAGCAGGCGAGGTCCGGGGGTCTCTCCGGCGTTGATGCGATCGCGCAGCGCCAACTCCAGCCAAGCGCCACCGCCCAGGTCCCGGGCGGTGGTGATACCTGCACATACCATGGCCTTGGCCCGCTCTTCCATATGGGGCCGCTGACCCAGGTCGGTCTCTTTGGGCGCCTGTCGGTGGTTTGGATCCAGCTCCATGTGCACGTGGGCGTCGGTGAGCCCGGGCAGCGCGGTTGCACCCTGACAGGCGATGACGGTGGCACCGGCTGGCGCATCCGCGGCCGCGCCGACGTGGGCAATGTGCCCATCCATCAGCACGATGCAGTCTGCGTCCAGGTGCTTCTGGCCGTCCCAGATGTTGAGATGTGTGAGTGCGGTGGCTTGCACGGTTAGCCGTAGAGTAGATCCGGCAGCCAGGTTACCAAACCTGGCCACGCGATGAGCAGACCGATAAGCAGGAGCTGCAGCACCACGAAGGGCGCCACGCCCGAATAGATGTCGGTGGTTGCCACGTGGGCCGGTGCCACGCCACGCAGGTAGAACAGGGCGAAGCCGAATGGAGGTGTGAGAAAGGAGGTCTGCAGATTGACTGCGATAATCACCCCTAGCCACACCGGATCCAACCCCATGGCAAGCAGCACGGGCCCTACGATGGGGACCACCACGAATGTGATCTCGATGAAATCCAGCACGAAGCCGAGCAGAAAGATCACCACCATCACGGTGGCGAAGGCGCCCCACACGCCGCCGGGCATGTCGACGAAGGCGCTGTGTACCAGCTCATCGCCGCCGTAGCCGCGAAACACCAGCGAAAATACGGACGCGCCGATGAGAATGAAGAACACCATGGCCGTGGTCTTGAGGGTCGATTGGCAGACTTCGCGCAGTACCTTGAGATTCAGCCGGCTTGCGCCGGCCGCCAGCACGCTCGCACCGATGGCGCCCACTCCAGCGGCCTCGGTTGGCGTGGCGTAACCGCCCAGAATGGAACCAAGCACGGCGACGATGAGCACGAGCGGCGGGAGGATGCCCCACAGTATGGATGTTATAGCTACTTTTTCGCCGGGTTGTTCAACTGCCGGGGGCGCGCGTTGGGGCGTGCGCGCCGCCACGAACAGCGTGTAAGCCAGGTACAGGCCCACCAGCAGCAATCCCGGCACAATGGCGCCGGCGAACAGGTCCCCCACGGACACCGTATCCGGCGCAAAGATGCCTTGTTCGAGCTGCGCGCGCTGGTAGGCATTGGACATGACATCGCCCAGCAGCACCAAGGCGATGGAAGGGGGAATGATCTGCCCCAAGGTGCCTGTCGCGCAGATGGTTCCAGTGGCCAGCTTTGCATCGTAGCCCTGGTGCAGCATGGTGGGCAGCGACAGCAGGCCCAGGGTCACCACGGTGGCGCCCACGATGCCGGTGCTGGCCGCCATGAGCATGCCTACGCTGATCACCGCCAGCCCCAGCCCGCCCGGCATGCGGCCCATCAGGGCAGACAGGCTGCGCAGCAGGCCTTCGGCAATCTGCGTTTTCTCCAGCATCACGCCCATGAACACGAACAGCGGCACGGCGATTAACGTCTGATTGGTGACAATGCCGAACAACCGGCCCGGCAGAAAACCCAGGCCGCGCGCGTCGAACACACCGACCATGGCCCCAAGACCTGCGAATGCCAGCGCCACCCCTGCCAGGCACAACGCCACTGAATAGCCGGCCAACAAGGCCGCGAACACAGCCAGAAACATGAGGATCGGGATGAGCTCCATCATGCCCGGGTCTCGCGGAGCCTGGCAATGCCCCGAACCGTTTCAGCCGCTCCCTGCAGCAGCAGCGTGGTGGCCATGAGCGGCAGCAGCGTTTTCAGCAGGAATACCGCCGGTATGCCGCCTACTTCGGGAGAGCCCTCGCGAATGCGCCATGAGGCTGCAACGTAGTCGAATGTGTAGATCAGAATGAACAGGCTGACCGGCACAAGAAACAGGCAATGCCCGCACACGTCTATCAGCGTTCGCGTGCGCTCCGACCAGCGCGAGTAGAACAGGTCCACGCGCACGTGGGCATTTTCCTTCAAGGCATAAGGAATCCCCAGCATGAACGCGACGCCGTGCAGATAGACTACGGACTCCTGCAGAACGATCGCGCCCTGGTCGAAGGCATAGCGCAGCACTACGATGGCCACCGTAATGATCGCCATGAGCGCGGTGAGCCAGGCAATGCAGCGACCAGTCAGGTCGGTAAACTTGTCTATGTAGTTGGCCACGAACGCTAAGGTAATGCCGGCGGGAGAGACTCGATACTGGCGCCAAACGTGGTCTGTAGCACCACGCCCACGAATAGCACAAAACCAACCCAGACATTGTTGGCGAATGCCCGAAAGCATCCTTCGGGCTCTCGCTTCACGATCAGGCGTTGCTGGTAGGCGAACAGCAGCGTTATCGCCACGAGGCTGCCATCGAACAGGATCCCGTACGACAGCTTGTCGGCCAGCAGGAGCAGCGTAATGAGCGTGGAAGCTTGCAATACGCCGATCATGAATCGGTCGGTATTGCCGAACAGTATGGCGGTGGATTTAATACCCACCCTGATATCGTCTTCCCTGTCGACCATGGCATACAGGGTGTCGTAGGCAACGATCCAGAGCACGCTGGCGACGAACATCAGCCAGCCGCTGGAAGCGACCTCGCCGGTCACCGCGGCAAAGGCCATGACGATCCCCCAGCTGAAAGCGGCGCCCAGCACCACCTGAGGCATGTGGGTCCAACGCTTGGTAAATGGATACGTGGCGGCAATGACGATGCCGGCTACGGCCAACCACCGGGCCAGCTCGTTGAGAAACAGCAGCAGCGTGGCGGCGAGCACGGAAAGCGTCGCAAACAACACCAGTGCGGCTCGCGGGCTCACCGTACCGGTCGCCAGAGGCCGCGCCGCGGTCCTTTGTACTGCGCCGTCCACGTTGCGGTCCGCGAAATCGTTGATGACACAACCAGCCGCACGCATGAGGAATGCTCCCAGGGTGAATACGGCTACCAGCCCCAATGGTGGGGTGCCGTCGGCGGCCATCCAAAGGGCGGCAAGGGTGGGCCACAGCAACAGGAGCACGCCCACCGGCCGGTCGATGCGCATGAGTTGAAGGTAGGGCTGCAGATCCCCGTGCCGGACCCAACCGAGTGCTTCGATAGTTTTCACGCGGCGCGCAGTTTAGCGTGCTTGGGGGGCGCCCTAAAGCTGCACAATTTGATTTTTGCACGGCGGATGAGTAGTTTAGCGCGCTTATTTTTCAGGTGGGCACCACAAGCATGCGAAAGTGGCAGTGCATTGTCTGCGGTTGGATCTACGACGAAGCCGAAGGCTATGAAGAAGAAGGCATCGCGCCCGGTACCAAATGGGAGGACGTGCCGGAAGATTTCGTGTGCCCAGAATGCGGTGTGAGTAAGATTGACTTCGAGATGCTCGAGGTTGGCTAACAGGCCAAAACTTATGGATGGCGGGGTATGAATCTCACCATCCGCATCCTCATCGGTATGGGGGCCGGCCTGCTCCTGGGTTCGGCGGTCCAGCTCACCGGAGTGGATGCGGAGCATTGGCTCAAATCCTTTCTCATCGGCGGCGTCATAGACGCCGGCGGTCAAATCTTCATTCGCAGCCTGCAGCTGTTGGTAGTGCCCCTGGTGCTGGTTTCCCTGGTGTGCGGCGCGTCCAGCTTGGGCCATACCGGCAATATGGGTCGGGTAGCCGGCAAGTCGGTGGGCCTCTACCTGCTCACCACGGCCACCGCCATCACCATCGCACTGATGCTGGCCTTGTTCATTCAGCCTGGGGTGGGGGTTACCACGGCCGGGCTGGAGTCCGCGTTCACGCCCAGAGAACCGGAGCCAATCAAGGACACGCTCATCAACATCTTCCCCACCAACCCGGTGGCGGCCATGGCTCAGGGCAACATGCTGCAGATCATCGTGTTTGCGCTGCTGCTGGGGGTGGCGCTGTCTAAGTCCGGGGCGGCGGGCAGCCGCGTGGCCAGTGTATTTCAGGACCTCAACGAAGTGCTGATGCGCCTGATCACCATGCTCATCAAGCTAGCGCCCATCGGCGTGTTCTGCCTTATGGCGCGCCTGTTCACCACGGTGGGGTTCGAAGAGATTGCCAAGCTGGTGACCTACTTCTTTACCGTGGTGCTGGCGCTCCTGATTCACGGCTCCGTCGTATATCCCACGCTGCTGGTACTTTTCGCACGCGTGAATCCCCTGCGCTTTTTCACGAAGATGCGCGAGCCCATGCTGGTGGCGTTCAGCACTTCGTCAAGCGGCGCCACCCTGCCGGTGACCCTGCGCACCGTGGAGGAGCGGATCGGCGTGAAGAACGAGGTTGCCGCCTTTGTGGTGCCCCTGGGTGCCACGATCAACATGGACGGCACTGCCATCATGCAGGGTGTGGCTACGGTGTTCATCGCTCAGCTCTACGGCATCGACCTGGGCCTGGCCGACTACCTCATGGTGATACTCACGGCCACGCTGGCTTCGGTGGGTACCGCCGGGGTGCCTGGCGTGGGGATGATCATGCTGGTCATGGTGCTCAACCAGGTAGGGCTGCCGGTGGAGGGCATCATGTTCATCTTGGGGGTGGACCGGTTGCTGGACATGATGCGCACCGCCGTCAACGTGTCGGGCGACGGCATGGTCTCCACGGTGGTGGCAAAAAGCGAGGACAACCTGGATATGGCCGTGTTTGCAGACCCGGACGCCGGCCG
>DEBD01000041.1 GCA_002348385.1 Gammaproteobacteria bacterium UBA2965
TGGGACAACGCCAAGAAGTACGTCGAGAAAGGCAACCTGGGTGGTAAGGGTTCCGAAGTTCATGCGGCTGCCGTGGTAGGCGACACCGTGGGCGATCCTTTCAAGGACACCTCCGGGCCCAGCATGAACATCCTGATCAACGTGATGGCCATCGTCAGCCTGGTGATCGCCCCGTTGTTGGTATAACAACCGGCCCGCTGCTTGGTGTAACGACGAGCAGCGACTCGGCTTAGGCGCTAAAAATGCGTGCGGGGGTGAACGCCCCCGCAAGCTTCGCCCCCACAAGCACAGCTATAGCGCTAGAGTGAAAACGGCTCCAGCTGTTTCTTCACCAACTCGTTCTTCAGCCGCACGTACTGAGGCATGCCGTTTTTATATCCGGGGTAATCCTCTCCACGGATCAGCGGCGCAAGATATCGCTTGCCCTTGGCCGTGATGCCGAAACCATCTTTCGAAATGTAGCTTTTCGGCATCTTGCGCTCCACGTTAGCGACCCGCGAGAGACTCACACTGCCCATCTTCCATCGGTAGGGCGAATCATTGGTGCGCACGATGGTGGGCATCACTGCGTTGTGTCCGGCCAGCGCCAACTCAACAGCCTCCTTCCCCAACGCGTAGGCCTGCTTCACATCCGTGGCCGATGCCAGGTGGCGTGCGGCCCGCTGCAGGTAATCGGCAACCGCCCAGTGAAATTTGTAGCCCAACTCGTCCTTGACCATGTTCGCCAACGTGGGCGCCACGCCGCCAAGCTGGGTGTGACCGAAGGCATCCTTGCTGCCCGCGTCGGCCACGAAGGTGCCGTCCGCGTAGTGCGCCCCTTCCGACACCACCACCACGCAGTAGCCCACCCGCTCTACGGTGGCCTGCACCTTGACAAGAAAGCGGGCCTTGTCGAAGTCGACTTCCGGGAGCAGGATGACGTGCGGCGCATCGCCCGGCTGCTCTTGAGCCAGGCAGCTGGCTGCCGCAATCCAACCCGCATGGCGGCCCATGACTTCCAGAATAAATACCTTGGTGGAGGTCTCGCACATGGACGCCACGTCCAGGGCCGCTTCCCGAGTGGAAACCGCCACATACTTGGCCACGGACCCAAAGCCCGGACAGCAATCGGTGAAGGGAAGGTCGTTGTCTACCGTCTTGGGAATGCCCACACAGGTAATTGGATACCCCATGCTGCGCGAGAGCTGCGAAACTTTGTATGCCGTATCCTGCGAGTCGCCGCCGCCGTTGTAGAAGAAATAGCCGATATCGTGGGCGCGAAATACTTCCACCAGACGACGGTACTCGCGCTCGTTCTCGGCCAGCGATTTCAGCTTGTAACGGCACGAGCCGAACGCGCCACCGGGCGTGCTGCGCAAACCCGCGATGGCCGCCGTGCTCTCGCGGCTGGTGTCGATGAGCTCCTCGGAGAGCGCACCGATGATGCCGTTGCGTCCGGCCAGCACTTTGCCGATCCGATTGTTGTGCTTGCGCGCGGTTTCGATCACCCCGCAAGCGGTGGCATTGATCACCGCGGTGACACCACCCGACTGGGCATAGAATGCATTGGGCGCTTGGCGTTTGGCCTTGCCGGGCATTGGAATCGCACCTCCATATGTCTACAGATGTCCTAGCGGCGGGCATTGTCGGTGATGTGAAAAAATTGTGCGACAATTTCCGTTCCCGGACCCTTGAGAATTCATGAAATCCATCCTGTCCCTGTTCTGGCAAATCTGTCGCCTACGGCAAAGCCCCGAGCACGTTCCCACCTACACCTGGTTCGTGGCTCTGGTAGTGGTTGCCAACTTCGTCGGCAACGTCGCTGTATCCGTGCTGGCAGGCCTCAGCACCGCGAGCGACAACCCCACCGCCGAGCGCTTGACTCTACTCCAGATATCCACCGGCGCTCTCGTGAGTCTCGCCAGCACGGCGGCGTTGGTCTGGTTCGCGCTCCAGATCAGAGAGCTTTCGCAACGTTTTTTTGCCACCATTACAGCATTGTTCGGCTGCGACCTACTGATCACTGCCAGCTTCGGCGCGCTGTTGCCGCTGCTGGGCTTGGCCGAGCCACTCTTGGCGGCGACCCCGTTGGCTTTCCTGTTATATCTGGTTTGGTTCATTAGCGTGATGGGGTTCATCCTGCACCGCGCGTTAGACGTTCAGCTTGCTGCCGGAGTGTGTTTCGCGGTGGCATTTTCTCTCATAGGACTGGCGGTGAGCGAGGTGGCCCTTGGCCGGTGAATCCATCTATTTCCTGGGAATCGGCGGCACGCTCATGGGCAGCCTAGCCCAATTGGCCGCAGAGCTCGGCTACCAGGTGAGCGGCTCCGATACCGCCGTTTACCCCCCCATGAGCGATCAGCTCGCTGCCGCCAATATCAAGGTATTCGAAGGCTTTGATGCCAGCCAGCTGGAGCCGGCCCCGGACCTGGTGGTCATTGGCAACGCCGGGCTGCCGCGCGGTCACCCGGGCGTGGAGCACATTCTGGAGGCCGGGTTGGATTACGTCTCCGGCGCGGAGTGGCTGGGATCCCACGTGCTGCGCGACCGCTGGGTGCTGGCCGTGTCAGGTACCCACGGCAAGACCACCACGTCCAGTATGCTGGCATGGATCCTTGACCACGCCGGCCTTACGCCCGGATACCTGATCGGCGGCGTACCGAAAAACTTCGAACGTTCCGCGCGACTGGGCGAGCACCCCTTCTTCGTGGTGGAAGCCGACGAGTACGACTGTTCCTATTTCGACCGTCGTTCCAAATTCGTGCACTACCGACCTCACACCTTGATCATCAACAACCTTGAGTACGACCACGCGGACATCTTTCCCGACCTCGCCGCGATACAGACACAGTTCAACCACCTGCTACGCAGCGTCCCCGGCACCGGTCTGGTGGTAACTCCCAGCAACGACGAAGGCGTGGCCGAGGTGCTGTCCCAAGGCTGTTGGACGCCGTTGGCGCGGGTGGGCAGCGATCCGGTCAAGCAACCGCTGGACGAAGATACCGGCGAGCGCTGGAGCGCGTCCGATCTGGAAAATGCGGGAAGTACGTTCACCGTATGCTTGAACGACGAGCCGCAGGGGACGGTGGCCTGGCAGATATTCGGCGAGCACAACGTGCACAACGCCCTGGCAGCCATCGCCGCCGCACGCCACGCGGGGGTGCCAGTGAACGTCTCCATCGAGGCGCTCAAAGAGTTCGGCGGGGTCAAGCGACGCATGGATCTTATCGCCGAGGTAGGCGAGACACGCGTGTACGATGACTTCGCACACCATCCCAGCGCCATTCGCGCCACCTTGCAGGGCCTGCGCCACAAAGTAGGCAGCGACGAGATCGTGGCCGTGGTGGAACCTCGTTCGCACACCATGTCGTTGGGCACGCTGCGCAACGACCTCACCACCTGCTGCGCGGCCGCCGACGAAGTGTTCTGGTTCCGCGGCGAGAACATCAAGTGGGATCTCACCGAGGTAGTGCAGGATTGCGTGATTCCCGCGCATCAGCACGACTCTCTGGAGCGCCTGATGGAAGCGCTGGCCAAGCTGCCGGAGCGCAAGCGGCACATCGTCATCATGAGCAACGGCAGCTTCGGCGGCATCTACGAAAAGCTGCCGTCGCTGCTTCGCGACAGCTAAACTCAAGTGCACCGAATAGCAACTCACGAGGGCACTGCCATGAGCCAACGCCACCGCATCGCGCGATTCGTTGCCGCCGCCTGTTTCGCGCTTGGCGGCGCGGCGGGCGCGGCCGAAGAATGGTATCCGTCGCAGTACGGGGCCGACGACACGCTGGGCGCCATTAACAATCTGTCTCCCGAAAAGGTGGTTGAGGCAGCCAGACTCGTCACCACCGGGAAGACGTATCGGTTGGGCGTGCCCACCGGTGCAGACTCCCCTGCGTATCCGCCAAGGCAATACTCCATGACCATCCTCCAGCTGGATGATGGCACCGGCACGCCAATGGGAGAAAACCAGACCACGGGCAACGACGACCTGATGAACCTCTGGATGGGCATCGGCAGCCAGATCGACGGCCTGGGTCACATCGGCATAAACCACGTGTACTACAACGGCACCCATGCGGCGGATTTCATCGCACCCACTGGGGTGACCACGTTCAGCATCGACCAACTGCCGCCCATAGTCAGCCGCGGCGTGCTGCTGGACATGGCCAAACACATGAACGCCGACAGGCTGGAGCCAGGCACGGCATTCAACCGCCGCGAGATCAAAGCGGCCGCCGCCGCACAGAACGTTCGCATCGAAAAGGGTGACGTGGTGCTGTTTCATACGGGCTGGCTTGGCCTGTCGGAAACCGACCCCGAGCGATTCATGTCCGGCGAGCCTGGCATTGGCATCGACGGCGCCCGCTACCTGGCCAAGCTAGGCGTGGTGGCCGTTGGATCGGACACCTGGGGGGTGGAGGTGCTGCCAAGCGAAGACCCAGCCCATCAGTTCCCCGTACACCAGGAGCTGCTGCCGAAGAACGGCATCTACATTCTGGAGAACATGGACACCCGAGAGCTGGCCGCCGATGGCGTGAGTGAGTTTCTGTTCGTGCTGGGCCAACCGCGTTTCGTGGGCGCGGTGCAGGCGGTGGTCAACCCGGTGGCCATCCGCTAGCACCCTTCCCGGGCGCTCTTCGCACAGCACCGCCAGCCGCAAGCTCTGCCCTCCGGCAGGGCTTCGGGCTAACGTGCCCCCATGCTGCTCGACCACCTGCTGCCAGGTATATGCCTGCTGTGCGATCGCATCCTCACCCCCGGATTGGCCACTCCGCCCAACGCGCAGCTGTGCGCCCACTGCCATGCTGCGCTGCCCTGGAACCTACACCCCTGCCCCACTTGCGCCGTACCTCTCGAAGAGGGCGAACCCACATGCGCCGAGTGCGCCGATGCAGCCCCTTGCTTTGAGCGCGCGATAGCCCCGCTAAGGTTCGAGGAGGCCGCCCAAGCCTGGGTTCACCGGCTGAAGTTCAAACAGGGCATGGTCGAGGGGCGGGCGCTGGCGGCGCTGCTCACCACCTACATCCAGCGCGGCTACGAGCGCACCGATCTGCCGGATGTCGTTGTGCCTGTCCCCCTATCACGCCGGCGTCTCATGAGGCGGGGCCACAACCAGGCCCTCACCCTCGCGCTCTGGGTAGCTCGGGGACTGAGGCTTCCCGTGCGCCGCACGGCGCTCAAACGGCTGGCTCACACACCGCCCCAGACCACACAGTCGCGGGAAGAACGGCAGCACAATCTGGTTGGCGCGTTCCAGAGCAAGCCCTGGCCCGGCAGCCGCGTCGCCCTAGTGGACGACGTCATGACCACCACAGCCACGGTAGCGGAAGCCACCCACACCCTGCTGGCTGCCGGCGCGGTCGCCGTCCACGTGTGGGTAGCAGCCCGCACGCCCGCGCCTTAAGTCGTACACGGGCGCAGGGGCTTGCTAGACTGCGCCCCCCATGTCCGAAGACACCACACCCTACGCCGGTCTGTCACCCGAGCTCATCCTGGATGCCATGGAGGCACACGGCTTTTCCCCCACCGGCAGCCTGCTAGCGCTGAACAGCTACGAAAATCGCGTCTACCAGATAGAACTGGCCGACGACACCTTCTGCGTGACCAAGTTTTACCGCCCCAACCGGTGGAGCGACGCTCAGATCCTGGAAGAACACGCCTTTACGGCGGAACTCATGGAGCACGACCTGTCGGCCGTGGGCCCCGTAGAGCGCGACGGCACCACGCTGTTCGACCACCAGGGGTTTCGTTTCTCGGTGTTTCCCAGGCAGGGGGGGCATCCACCCAACATCGAGGATCCCGACACCCTGGAGGTGCTGTCCCGCTCGCTGGCACGCCTGCACAACGTAGGCACGGTGACCGCATTTCAGACCCGGCCGGAAATCAGCCCCGAACGCCTAGGCGCGCAAAGCCGCGAGTTTCTCCTGGCGGAATCATTCATACCAACTGAGCTCCTACCCGCCTACACAACCATCACTGAGCAGCTCCTGGAGCGTATCCAACCCGTATTTGACGGGTTGCCCCGGCAGAACTGGCGCAGAATCCACGGCGACTGCCACCTGGGCAACCTGCTGTGGCGCGACAACACGGCACATTTCGTGGATTTCGACGACTGCGTGAACGGCCCGCCCATTCAGGATCTGTGGATGCTCCTGTGGGGCGAGCGCCACGAGCAGGAACACCAGCTCAGCGAGATCATGGATGCCTACGCCCCGTTTGCCGACTTCGACTTTTCGACCCTGGTGCTGATCGAGCCGCTACGCACGCTGAGAATCATGCACCATGCGGCGTGGATCGGGCGGCGCTGGGACGACCCCGCATTCCCCCGTGCGTTCCCTTGGTACAACACCGACAAATACTGGTCCGACCACATTCTGGATCTCAGGGAGCAACTCGCCAAGCTCGACGAGCCGCCGCTCACGCTACATTGAACTCCTGACGGTTACGCAGCAGGTTGGCGTAGCCAGCCAGGAGGTAGGGCCGCTCCGCCGCCGGGCAACTGGTAAGCCGTTCGGCAAATCTCGCTTCTACCTCCGGGAGCGGCGCCACGGTGTCGCATTCGAGTCCCGTGCCCTGCTCCCGGGCTGCCTGCACATGAGTGGGAAACACGCGCATGCCGGTGACGATCTCACGATCAATGGCGTGGGCAACCGCTTGGGGGTCGGCAAACTCACCCTGCAGGGGCGCGGAGAAGCGCAGGTGCACGCGCCCCTTATAGCCGCTCATGCCTTCCACGATGCTGATCAGGTCCTCATCCGTGGGCTTCGAATAACTGCCTTCGCGATCGGTCACGAACAGCTCGTGCGCTTTGATGCGGTCACACGGGTCCAGCTCGTAGGAAATGGCCACCGGCACGATGTGCATCTGCCGCACCAGCTCGCCAGGCTCCAGTCTGTCGTCGCGGTAAGCCAGGCCCAGCATCTTCACCAGGGCGGGATCGGTGCGGTCGAAGCCGTCCTTGGAACGGCCCTGGCGCTGGGCGATCCACACCGAGTGGCCTTCGGCGAGAGAGTGCCGAATGTAGTGGGATGTGCGCGACAGGGCCGCGTACACGGCCCGCGCTCCGCTGGCGCTGCGTTCCACCACGAAGCTCTTGTTCAGCCGCATCAGATCCGCCGCGAAACGGCGGCTCAAGAGGTTGTCGCCCACCGCGCTGCGCGCGGTTTCATGACCGGCACGATTGATCACGAAGTTCACCAGACCGGCATCCATGAAGATGTCTCGGTGATTGGAAATGAACAAGTAAGGTACATCCGTCGGGAGCTGCTCCAGCCCTTCGACGGTGAGTTCCTCGATGGTGTCGTCGATCAGCCTGGCCATGTGGCCGGTTAGAAAAGTCTGGAATTCCGCCACGTTGCGATAGCGCCGGCTTTGCCACTTCAGATACAAGCGCATCAGCCAGTGGGCGAGCGCGGGCGCGCGGCGCTCCAGACCGGGTAGAAGAAACACGCACACCGCGTGGTTGAACTCAGGGTCGGCGGCAAGCCGGTCGATCACCGCGGCCACCTCATCGTCCCGATAAGGCCTGATGCCCTCAAAGTCCTGCATGTCCGCACGTTAGCGACTGACGCGCAGATTACAAGTCGCTGATGGCCCGAAAATTGGCATACCATGAACCACCCGAACGGCGAGGCAACCACCATGGGATTAGGCACCAGGCCCTTCAAGCACGGCCTGCACGATCTGGGTTCCGGCGGATTCGCCTGGCTGCAGCCCGACGGCAGCTGGGGTTGGTCGAATGCCGGGCTCATCGTAGACGGCGATCAGTCTCTGTTGGTGGACACCCTTTTCGACAAGGCGCTCACTGCTGACATGCTCAAAGCCATGCGCCGGGCCTCACCGACCGCGGCCGGCCAGTTCGACATGCTGGTCAACACCCACGCCAACGGCGACCACTGCAACGGCAACGAGTTGGTAGGCGGCGCGGAGATCATCGCCTCCAAGGCCTGCGCCGAAGAGCTGGCGGCCGAGAATCCCAGGATGATGCAGATCATGAGGGAGCGCGCGCCGGACATGGGCGAGGTAGGCGAATTCTTCATGCACTGCTTTTCCACCTTCGACTTCAGCGACATCAACCACGTGCTGCCCACGCGCACCTTCGAAGGCGAGCTACAGGTCAACGTGGGAGACAAGGCCGTGCTGCTCAGGCAGGTGGGGCCCGCTCACACCGCCGGCGACGTGCTTGCCTACGTGCCCGACGACGGACTGATATTTACCGGCGACATCCTGTTCATTGAAGGCCACCCCATCCTGTGGGCGGGGCCGGTAGGCAACTGGGTGGCCGCCTGTGACTATATGCTCGGGCTCGACGTAGAAACGGTGGTGCCCGGCCACGGCCCCATCACCGACAAGCGCGGCGTACAGGCCGTTCGCGACTACCTCACGTACATCGAGGCCGAGTCGCGGGCACGCTTCGATGCCGGCATGTCGGCGCAAGAGGCGGCCATGGACATCTCCCTGGCCGACTTTGATTCCTGGGGAGATTCGGAGCGGATCGCGGTGAACGTGTCGGTGCTCTACAAGGAATTCAGCGGCGATACCGAACCAGCCAGTACGGCCGATCTGTTCGCACTCATGGCCAGGCTGCACAAAACCCGGCGCGGCTAGCCCGCGCCAACGGCAGCGCGCACGAGCAGCCACGCGCCCATGCCCAACAGGCAGGTGAACGCCACCCGCCGCATACCTGCCTCGGAGCGCGGGCGCCATCTCACGCCGGCCCAGGTTCCCAGCAACACCAACGGCACGCCCACGCCGACATAGAGCCATACAGCCGACGTGAGCCCCCCATTCAATCCCACCACCAGGGTGCGGGTCGTCGTGGTTACCGCAAAGCAGGCCAACAGAGTGGCTCGGATCTGCGCCACCAGCAGCGGCTGACGATAGGCGAACCACCCCATGACCGGACCGGACGCAGAAAACAGCCCCCCCAGCAGGCCGCCGGCCGCACCGGCCGCTACCCACGCCACAGGCCGGGAAGGTTCGGGTCGGGTTTGTGGGCGCATCAACATGGAGAGGCTGCCGATCACCACAAAGGCGCCAAGCATGGCTTCCAGCAAGCGCACGTGTTCCGCCGCGAGGGTGTCCAACCAGGCCACACCCACCCATATCGCTGGCACCTGACCCAGACACAGAAGACCCCACGAACGCCGGTGAATCTGGCCGATCTGTCCGCGCAGCGCCACCAACACGTTCAAGAGCGCCAGCAGGCTGATCACCGCGGTGATGGTGCGCATGTCCAGCGCGTGGGAGAGCGCGATGATGGAGAGCACGACAAAGCCCAGGGCGAACCCGGTCACTGCCTGAACGTAGCTCCCCAACCCCACCGCTAGGCAAAATACCGCGACCACCCAGGGTTCCAAGCGACCTACTACAGCGCGCGCTCAGGCGTCGCCGCCTCCACCGTGAGCAGCCTTAAGATGTAGTAGCAGCTGCAGAACAGGCACCAAATCAGCGGCACGAGGTAAGGCAACAGCAGCGGGCCCCAGAACCCCAAGGCATTGAGCACCAGCGAGGTAACCACCACGACCCCTGTAAGATTCAGCGCCACGCCCAGCCCGACCCTGTCGTAATCCTCTCTTCTTCTCGCCGCATTGACATTCCACAGACCGCAAACGACCCAGCCGCCATTGACGACGGCGCAGCCGATGCTACCCCAGATCCGCGCCGCCCCAAAACAGTTGCACGGCGAGTCCACAGGTGACATCGTCCAGGTCTCAGATCGACCACAGAACAATCAAAACAGGGAGGACTCCATGATCAGCAGCGGACCCACCGAAGACAGACTGGCCATTCGTGAGCTGGTGGAATCGTACAACGACGCGGTAATGCGTCACGACGGTGAAGCCTGGGCCGCCAACTGGCGCGACGACGCCACCTGGACAACCCCCGGTCGCGACCTCACCGGCAAAGAGAACTTCTTCCCGGCGTGGAAGGAAGCCATGTCCGGCTTCTCGTTCGTTGGCTTTTTCGCCTCCGCGGGACCCATCGTCGTCGACGGCGACACGGCTCACGGCACCTGGTACCAGCAGGAATTCCTGCAGCAGAAAGACGGAAACAAGATGAACATCACCGGTCAGTACGAAGACGACTACGTCAAGGTAGACGGGCGTTGGTACTTTCAAAGGCGGGTGTACACGATCCTCAACGCCGAGTAGCCCGGGCCGCAGCTGGCCACCGCACCCGAAGCGGCGGCTTTTGCGGGCTATTGCTCTGACCACACCGGCAAGACCGGGCCGTTACGGATTCGCCTGCATGAATTCCTGAATGAGGGCAACCAGAGTCTCTGGCGCGTCTTCCTGACAGAAGTGGCCAACGCCGGGCAGCGATATGATGGGTGCGTCTGGAAACAGGCTGCGGAAGTCTGCGCGTGCCTGTTCCGGATGGATGGCGAAGTCTTCTTCACCGGAAGCGAGCATGGCCGGCTTTGCCTTCAGCGCATCCAGGTCCCCGTTCTGCAGGCCTTCCATGACGTAGTTCCGGATGCGGGAGTAATGCACGTCCAGGGGAAACTCGATGCCGCCGATGCAGGACGCTCGATCCGGGAAGGGAGCGGAGTAGGCGCGGATCCATGCCTCGTCCACCGCTGCTGAATTCTGAAATCCAATGATCTTCATCACCGAAAGCACCGTCGAACCCAGCTCGCCAAGAATGCCGCGCAACGTGCCGGCCTCCTCGTGTTTTTCTATCCAACGGAACCACCGCGTCTTTTCAGCCGGCGGCTTCCCCTGCGCGTAGCCGAACAGCGTGTTCATCAGGATCAGGCGCTTGACCCGCTGCGGGTGGCGGATGGTATAGGCCCCGACCATGGGCCCGCCCCAGTCCTGGCAGACGAACGTGATATCCGTCAGCCCTAGATCGTCGATGAACTTCTCCAGGTTCTCCACGTGGGTCTGCAGCGTGTATGCACGATCCTGGGGTGTCTCCGACTTGCCGAATCCCATGTGGTCAGGAACCACCACACGGTAGTCTGCAGACAGCGGACCGATGAAATTGCGATACAGGTAGCCCCAGGTAGGCTCGCCATGCAGGCAAACGATCAGCTCACCGTCGGCGGGACCTTCGTCAACGTAGTGTTGCCGGAACCCCGCCGCCGTCGAAAATTTCGCGGCAAACGGCCAGGTGCCGTCAAACGTTTCGTTCGGTGGAATCATCTCGCGCTTTCAGTCTACCCTGGTTACCGCGGCCCCAGAAATCACCTGACACAACAGGCAGAAAATGAACATAACCAACAGACTATTGCAAACGACCTCGCTGGCACTCCTGCTCGGGATCGCCAGCCTGTCGTTAGCGCAGCACCATCAATCCGTAACGACAAGCATTGCCGCCGTGGAGGAGGAGTTTGCCAACATCCTGCTCAACGCGGACCCGATGCAGCTGACCGAGATGGGTTTAACGGTAGGCGTCCGATTCACCTTCACACATAACGGCCACTCCCACACAGCAACACTGGTGGAGGAGTATGGCGACGTGGAACGCGGTGAGTGGCTCGGACGGATGTGGGAGGACCGGGTTGAGTTGGCCATCAGTTTCGGCAACGCGTGCCCCGAACTCGATTGCGAGGTCGGCGACGCGATCACCATTACCTTAGCGTCCAGCGGGGAGGACGCTGACCGCCAATAGCATCACAGGGTGAAGTATGCGACCAACGCAATGCCCAGCAGCGTAACGCCGATGGTCCACCATAGCTGGCGCATGGACTCGCCCATGTCGGTTTTCTCGAGACTCCCGTACTCGACTTTGTCTGCATCTTGGTCTTCGTCTGCCTGCATCTAACTCTCCAGATTGTGGCGTGGTTTAGGGCGCGACTTCCGGCTTTATGCGCAAACCGACACATTTTAGCGGTTCATCCACCTCAGCCTATACTCCCAGCCGTCGTGTCGAGATGATGCCTTTTGGGCTCCCCGTGGGAAAGCCGTCTGCTTACCAGGCAGACGAAGCGTATGTCTTCATGCGCTACGCGCACGAGGATGCAGACGCTACCGGGGCCTTGGACGACGATGTGTTCGAATCTCGGATTGTCCAATTCGACAGTACGTACACGCGCACCCACTACTAAAGATACTTTGGCATTCGGGATTGAGAGAGGGTCGAAATCAGCAGTTCGTAGACTGCAGACGAATCAAAAGTTCCAGCGCTGCGCAGCTAGCGTCGTCGGGATGTGTCAGCGCGCAGTAATGGCGTTGTCGATCACCAGCGCGGTGCCGTTAACGTGCCTGGCCTCGTCGGAGGCCAGATACAGAATGCCGTTGGCAACGTCTTCCGGAGCACCCGCTGCTCCAAGGCCGGGCAGTTCCTGACCGCTCTGCAGACCCGTCATGGGAGTGGCGATAGGGCCGGGATGCACCGAGTTGCAGCGCACGCCGTTGCGCTGGTCCATGCAATACACGGCCGTTGTCTGGGTGAGCGAGCGCACCACGGCTTTGCTGGCTGCATAGGCCACCAGCGGCGGCGCACCGGAATAACTCGCCATGGAGGCCACATTGACGATGCTGCCGCCCCCGACCTCGGCCATAGCCGCCACCGCATGCTTGCAGCCGAGAAACGGACCGTCGGCATTGACCGCCATCACCCGGCGCCACTCCTCCATAGTGGTACTCACCACGTCCGTACCGGACAGGATTCCAGCATTGTTAACCAGCACATCGAGCCGTCCGTAACGGGCTACCACCTGCGCAATTCCCGTTTCCCAGGCCGCCTCGTCCGTGACATCAAGGGCGAGAAAGCTGGCAGGCTCTCCGAGACCCCCAACAACCTCGCGTCCTGCTGCTTCGTCTAGGTCGGCCAGCACCACAATGCCGCCTTCCCGCGCGAACGCCTTAGTTGTAGCCAGTCCTATGCCGGAGGCGCCCCCGGTCACGAGACACACCTTGTCTTGCATACGTCCCATTGGGCTGAAGCTTACCCTTTTTCCAGCTGCGCAGTCACCAGCAGTCATTGGCAACTCTTCGCGGGGATGGTGAATGCAGAGCTCACCTGTATTGAGCGCCCCTCATGAAGGCGATCTCCTTGAAGCGCAAAGGCCGAGACATCAGCCAGTTCGCTGCCGGCTAAACCCCGTGCAATCTGCGCATTCTGCACGCAATGGACAACCACCCAAACGCCGGTTAGGCACCCAACACCCTTCACAGGGGGGCCGTTGAGGGGTATACAGGTGTCACGAGGACACGACAGGGGACTACCAATGGCACTACCGCAAGATATTTCTCCGCTCAATGCTGAGCTGATGGACACGATCTCATCGTCGTCCGAAATGGAATGGATGGAATACGAACCAGGTGGGGCGATGAAGGTTCTGTGGACCAGCGCAGAAACAGGGCGTTGGATCGTGCTGTTCAAGTGGGACAAGGGGTTCGTGGCCGACCAGCACAAACACCTCAGCGGCGCCTTCGCCTTCGTGCTCAAAGGCAGCCTGCAGGTACGTGATGGCATCTACAACCAGGGTGACTTCGTCTACGAGCCAAACGGCATGCTGCACGGAGCAACGACAGCGTTGGAAGACACCGAGTACCTGTTCATGTGCGACGGACCGGTACTGTTCTACGACGAAAACGGCTTCACCAGCTACATGGGCTGGGAAGAGCTGCGCCGCATGGACGAAGAGCACAAAGCGCAGGTTTCAGCTGGCTGATCACATGGCTCTTGTGGCGCTCAACTTCGTTGGGCGCCGATTACCCCGACAAACTAAAAGAACACGAACGACCGAACCACCACGTTCTTACGGCAAGGCGCATCTTCGGCCGCGGTGGGATCCACGCAGGCCGAGTGGAACGACCAGCGCGACACCGAGCCGTCGGTTATGGAGTCGTAGCACTTGAGCATCGACACCTCGGTGGAGGTCTGCTGCGGGAACCAGTACCACTCGTGCTCGGGCCGGTAGGTGAAACGCGTGGTCTCGCCCACGCGATCGTCATAGATCCGATAGTTGGTGATGTACGGCTGATCCGCGAACGAAGGCCACGCACACAACACGAAGGGATACTGGCCCACCGGCTCCATGGGCTTGGCCAGATTGATGGACATGAAGCGCCGCGAAAGCTTGGCGTCGGCTTCTTCCGCCGTGTAATGCTGCGTTCGTCCGAAGTTGCGCAGGTTGTGAATGAGCAACTCCCGTGCACGCACACGACCGCTGTTGTCGTTTAAGTCGTTATGCACGATGTTGGCGTATTGGGCGTTCACACCCGGGTTCTTGTTGTTCTGATCTTCCGTGCGATCGCCGCTGTAGTCCTTGTCGAACACATCATGGTTGTACACCAGCGCGTCCGTCGCCCCCGGGAATAAGTCCAACAGCAGCTTTTCCATCTCGGGATAAAACACGCGCTCCACTTCCGCCGCATCGTAGAAGTTCTCGCACTTCGACTCGCAGTGGGCCAGCGCCAGGCCCAGCCTGTCCATACATTCAGAGCTCGTAGGCGACAAACCCGGGTAGTACTCCTCGAGCCGCCGAGCGTCGCGCAGTACCTGGGGGAAATACAGGCAGCGTCGGGCGGTATCATGCTCTTCCTTGCGTAGCGCCTGAGCATCCGCCTCACGTGACGGGTCGCGCCAAAGCGCATTGGAAGAAACGATGGAGTACGACGGTTGCTCATGAATCGTATAGCGCAACGGCAGCACCACGCCGCCTTCGGGCGCCTGCATGCCGCTTGCGCGGATGTGTGCGAGGCACTCCTCATAGTGACGGAACCCCACGCCCCATTTGGTCTCGATAGGCCCGGGCGGCGCGTTTTCGAGCAGGTCGGTGACTGCCTGTCCTTCCCCCACGGCGATCTGCTCGAACGCGGCGCGAGTCGCCTCGGCCGTTCCCGCATCTCCATCGCGATCAAACGACATGTAGGACAGACCGCCGTTGGCCGCAATCGGCGGCGGCTGCCCCTTGGTCAGCTCCAGGGGAGGAACGTATCGCGCCGAATTGCCCTTCTCGGACCCCGCATCACGGTCCGTGCTATGTCGAGGCTGGCTCATGGAAAGCCCCCGCTGGTAAACCGCTAATCCTGGCACACCTGTCCCAATGGGGGAAGCAGGTCGACCCGAACGCCCGGCAACACTCAAAAACAACTCACAAACGCACCACTGCCCACACATTCTAGTCACAGCTTTAGGGGCGTCGCTCCGTTACTGTCGCCGTCCCCATATCGGGAAAGCTTTGAGCCATGCACTTGTCAAAAGCGCTTCTGCTAGCGCTTACGCTAATGGTAGGAACCGACGCGTTTGCCAACTGCGCCAAGCGCGATCTGTACGGGTTTTGGCACGTGATCTCCCTCGGGAGCAGCGACGGTGTGGGATCCGTCTGCATCATCGCCCTCAACGCCCTGGGCAAGGTGAAGAGCTCGTCGAGCTGCGAGCTTTTCTCGGATACTTCCGCCGAGCGCACGGCGTTCGACCTGGATCCATCATCGTCGCTCACCGTGAACCGTCAATGCCATGTCAGCGGCGGGCTCGGAGAAGCCGGCAGGCCACTGCTGGCCATAGATGGCCAGATGAGCCGAGAAGGTGAGTATATCCAGGGCACGCTGGAGGCTGACGCGCCAGACGACGTCGGGTCCGACGTCTTCATAGCCATCAAAATGAAGTAACCCGCCGCGGCTCCATACGCCTCTCCCCTGCGCCCTACCGAGATTGGGTCAACGTCCCACAGAGGCCAATAATCACTCCGGGCGACAACACCGCCTATAACATGTTTTCACACGTCCTAAATACTACCCCGCACATCTGCCGCTTTTTCCAACCGCTCCTCGTGCAGCGGATTGTCACCTCTAGTCCGAGATGCCCTCCTAACGGACTCTGTTGGCGCACGTTGGCCAACCGAGTTGGTGGTATAGTCCGGCGCCGAACCCTCAACGGACGCCAAATTTGGACCTCAATCTCACCGGCAAGTGTGCCTTGGTAACAGGCAGCTACCGGGGCACAGGAATGATCATCGCTCAATGCCTTGCGCGCGAAGGCGCCCGGGTGCTGGTTCACGGCCTCAAGGCAGGCCAGGCCGAAGCCGCTGTGGAACAGTTAGGTCTGGGGGAACCCGTCACCGGAGACATCACCAACGACGACGGCGCCGCGCAGCTCATCAATCAGATGGCGGGTAGCCACATCGACGTTCTGGTCAACAACTACGGTACAGCCGATGCAGGCAGTTGGGAGACCAGCAGCAGCGACGAGTGGGTGGTCGCGTATCAAAAGAACGTACTGTCTGCCCAGCGCCTGATCACCAGCCTGCTGCCAGCCATGCGAGATGCCGGCTGGGGGCGAATCATCAACCTGGGCACCATCGGATCCACCCGCCCCAACGCGCGCAATCCGCAGTACTACGCTTCCAAGGGCGCGCTGGCTACCATGACGGTGAGCCTGGCCAAAGAGTTGGCCGCTAGCGGGGTGCGGGTCAATCTGGTCTCTCCCGGGATAATCCTCACGCCCGAGGTGGAGGCTGCATACCTGGCACGCGGCCAACGCAAGGGCTGGGGTTCCACCTGGGACGAAATCGAGCCCCATGCCGCCCGTGACATTCCCATCGGCCGCATCACGCGCCGCGAAGAGGTCGCCAGTCTGGTGGCCTATCTGGCCAGTCCTTTGGCGGACGCTATCCACGGCCAGAACATCAAGATCGACGGCGGCATCCTGGACATCGTGTCGTGAGCCACACCCCCGCTCGCCTACTTGGGCTGTGCGCGCTGCTCGCCGGGCGCTATCTGCCCGTGATGGTACCGCGGCGTCTCCGAACTCGAATAGCAGACACCTGCGAGGAGCGCTGGCGCTACCGAGAAACAAACGAGCGTACAAGCTCGTGAGCGTGTGCGTAATAACCGGAACCACACAGGGCATCGGCTTTGAGACGGCCCGAGTGGTGGCCTCGCGGGGCATGACAGTAATCATGCTGAACCGGGACGCCGATCGTGGAAAGCAAGCAGCGCGAAAGATCCGCGAAGACACAAGCAACCCACAGGTAGTCAATCTTCAGTGCGATCTTGCAAGGCTTAAGTCGGTAAGCCATTGCGCGGAAGCCATTCTGCGGGACCACGAAAGCGTGGACATACTTGTCAACAATGCAGGGATAATGAATGGCTCCCT
>DEBD01000034.1:0-63928 GCA_002348385.1 Gammaproteobacteria bacterium UBA2965
AAATCCTCTCCTCTGGCGATGACCTCAGGGATCAGGCTCGCGTGAACAGACAGGTCGGCCACCCGAAACTGCTGCTCTCCGGTCTGCCGTGTGCCCAATAGCTCGCCTGGCCCGCGTAGCTGCAAATCCTGCTCGGCGATGAAGAAGCCGTCCACGCTCTCCCTCATGATCTGCAGGCGTTTGCGCGCCACCTCTCCCAGCGGGCCTTTATAGAGCAGGATGCAGTGAGCCGCCTTGTCGCCTCTGCCAACGCGGCCGCGTAGCTGATGCAGCTGGGCCAGGCCCATGCGCTCGGGGTTTTCGATCACCATGAGCGATGCGTTGGGAACGTCCACCCCCACTTCCACTACCGTGGTGGCCACCAGCAGCTGCACCTGCCCGGACTTGAATGCTTGCATCACCCGGGCTTTCTCGTCGCTCGGCATGCGCCCATGCAGCAGCCCTGTTTTGATGCCGGTGAGCCGCGCGCGCAGTTCCTCGGCGCTAGGCTCGGCGGCTGCCACCTCTAGCTGGTCGGAAGGTTCGATGAGCGGACACACCCAATAGGCCTGATCGCCGGCCTGCATCGCGTTGCGCACCGCCTCTACCACCTCGTCGCGGCGGGTGGCTTCCACTACCCGGGTATCAATAGCTTGTCGGCCCGGTGGCAACTCGTCCAGTAGCGACACGTCCATATCAGCATACAGCGCCATGGTCAGCGTGCGTGGAATGGGGGTAGCGGTCATGATGAGCTGATGGGGTGTGCCGCCCTTGCTGCGCAGCGCCATGCGCTGGTGCACGCCGAAGCGGTGCTGTTCGTCTACGATGGTGAGTGCTAGCTGCTTGAATTCAACGCTATGCTGAAACAGCGCATGGGTGCCCACGGCGACTAACGCGCTACCCTCGGCAATGGCTTCCTCGCGGATGCGTCTTTCCTTGGTGGTTTGGGAACCCGTGAGCAGGACCACCGGTATGCCCAATGGTTCCAGCCACGCGGAGAAATTCAGGTAGTGCTGCTCGGCCAGTATCTCGGTGGGTGCCATGAGCGCCGTCTGATACCCGTGTTCGGCAGCGCGGATGGCGGCGAAGGCCGCGACCACCGTCTTTCCCGACCCTACATCACCTTGCAGCAAGCGCAGCATGGGTACCTCCCGGGTCAGGTCCTCCAGCACTTCGGCGAGCACCCGCCGCTGTGCGCCGGTGAGATCGAAACCCAGGGCGTCGTGCAGAACGCGGCCGAGCTGTTGGGATCTGGGTAGCGGCACCGCACTGTGGCGGGCTCGTGCACGCTGCCGTAGCTTCATGATGAGGTAGTAGGCGGTGAGCTCGTCCGTGGCGATGCGCTCCTGTGCAGCCGCAATGTCGGCCTGGTTGGCGTCCGGTGGCGGCTGGTGCAGAAATGCCAGGGTCTGGTAAGGGACTCCTGGAGTGTCAGGCCATGGCAGCTTTAGTAGCTGGCTGACAATCGATCGAACGCGCCCCTGACCCAGCCCCTTGGTTGCCGGATAGACGGGGGTCAACGCGGATTCCGGGGCTGGTGGGGGCTCGCTGAAGGTTCTGTATTCGGGGTGCACGAGCTCTAGGCCTTGGCTTCCGAAGCGGGGTTCTCCGAAACAGGATACGTAACGCCCGGGCTGCAAGGCGGTCTGCTGTGACTTCGAAAAGTGGAAAAAGCGCACGTTGATGTGGCCGGAGTTGTCTTCGAGAACCACCATGAGGCTGCGGCGCCGCCCGTATACCACGCGTGCCGCGGCCACCTTGCCATGCACCAAAGCGCCTTCTCCGGCGCGCAACTCGCGAAGCGGCACCACGCGGGTGCGATCTTCGTAGCGAATGGGTAGGTGCAGCAGGAGATCGCCGGTGCGAAAGATGCCCAGTCGTCCGAGCAGCGCTTTGAGGCTCGGGCCTACGCCCCGCAGAGTGTCAACGGGCTGTTCGGGGTCGGGCCGGAGTGCTGTGGGCACGCGCTAGCTCGAAGGCGTCTCGGTTAGGGCCATGACGGCTTCTACCTCGATGGCGGCTCCTCGCGGTAGCCCCGATACTTCCACGGCTGCCCGTGCTGGAAACGGCTCGCGGAACAATTGCGACATGACCTCGTTGACGCTTTGGAAGTTGGCCAGATCGGTGAGGTAGACATTGATCTTCACCAGATCGTCCAGGCAGCCGCCGGCTGCTTCCGCCACGGCTGCGAGGTTAGCAAAGACCTGTTGCGCCTGCTTGGCGAACGCCTCTGATGCCAGCTCCATGGTCTCGGGCACCAGCGGTATCTGACCGGAAAGAAAAACGAAGCTCCCCACGCGCACGGCTTGTGAATAGGTGCCGATGGCCGCCGGCGCCTGGTCTGTTTTGACTGGCTCCTTATCTATGCTCAAGCGCAGACCCGGTCAATGTCGGTGACGCTGGGGATGGCGCGCAGCTTGCGGATTACGCGAGCCAGATTGGTACGATCCTGCACGGCTACCGTCACGATCACGCTGGAAAGCTCTGCGTTACGCTCTTCCACGTGGATGTTCTCCACCCCTGCATCGGCGTCGGTAACGGCGGCTGCGAGTTCCGCGATGACGCCTTTCTTGCGGCGCACCGCGATGCGCAGCGTGGTTAGGAAGTCGGCCCCCACTGTGTTGGCCCAGTGGGCCGGAATGATTTCCTGCGATCCGCGCCGTCGTCGGATTTCCACCATGTTGGCGCATCCTTGCATGTGCACCACGAACCCCTTGCCGGGCGTCATGTGGCCCACGATGTGGTCGCCGGGAACGGGGCCGCAGCAGCGCCCGTAATTGATCACCAGGCCTTCGCCGCCCCGAATGGCTACCGGTCCGCCGGCCTCTACCGGCACGCCGGCGTAGTTGGGGTCGTCTGCCGCGAGCAACTGCTTGGCTACCACGTAGGCCATGAGCTCCCCGTGGCCGATGGCGGCCAGCACTTCATCGAGCTTCTTCACACCGAATTCGCGGAACACTTTGCGCAGTCGGCGGAAGTCGAGGTCGTTGATGCTCTTGTTTGCGTTGGCCAGGGAGCGATTAAGCAGCCTGCGACCAAACGCAATGCTCTCCGAGTCCTGCTGTACCTTCAGCGCCTGGCGAATTCCGCTGCGCGCCTTGCTGGACACCACGAAGGTAAGCCAGTCGGGGCTGGGCGTGGCGCCGGTTGAGGTAATGATCTCTACGCTCTGTCCGCTCTGGAGCTGTTGAGATAGTGGTGCCAGCGACCGGTCTACTCGACAGGCCACACAGCGATCGCCGATATCGGTGTGCACGGCGTAGGCAAAGTCCACCGCACATGCGCCTCGCGGCAGCTCCAGGATATCGCCCCTTGGTGTGAAGACGTATACCTCGTCGGGAAACAGGTCGATCTTCAGGCTCTCGATGAATTCCAGGGGATCTCCGGCCCGCTGCTGCAGTTCCAGCAGGTCCTTGACCCACTGACGGGCACGCTGCTGGCTGCTCTGAAAATCCTCTTGGTCGGTCTTGTACAGCCAATGTCCGGCAATACCGTTTTCCGCTACGGCGGCCATCTTCTCGGTCCGTATTTGCACCTCGATAGGCACGCCGTGCATTCCAAACAGGGTGGTATGCAGCGACTGGTAGCCGTTGACCTTGGGGATGGCGACGTAATCCTTGAAGCGGCCGGCAACGGGCTTGTACAGATTGTGAACCACACCGAGCGCCCGATAGCAGTCGTCCACCTTCTCTGCCTCTACGCGGAAGCCGAAGACGTCCATGATCTCGGAGAATGATTTGTGCTGGTTGCGCATCTTCCGGTAGATGGAGTAGAGGTGCTTTTCCCGCCCCGCCACCTTGGCTGGAATACCCTCGCTGTCCAGCGCGCTCTGCAGGGACTTGTGCAGTTCCTCCATGAGCTCTTTGCGGTTTCCCCGAGCGGCGCGAACGGCGCGGGAAATACGGTCCGCCCGCAACGGATAAAGAGCGTGGAAGCCGAGCTCCTCAAACTCGAGCTTGATCGAATGAATGCCCAGTCGGTTAGCGATGGGCGCGTAGAAATCCAGGGTCTCGCGCGCTATGCGCTTGCGCTGTTCGCGCGACAGCACGCCGATGGTGCGCATGTTGTGCAGACGGTCCGCCAGCTTCACCATGATCACGCGGATGTCCTTGGCCATGGCCATGGCCATCTTCTGAAAGTTCTCGGCCTGGGCTTCGTCGCGTGAACGGAAAATCTTCGATAGCTTCGAGACACCGTCGACGATCTCTGCCACCGACTTGCCGAATCGATTCTCGATGGCCTGGCGATCTGCGTGCGTGTCTTCGATGACATCGTGCAGCAGTGCGGCCATGATGGTCTGGTGATCCATGCGCATGCCGGCCAGGATGTTGGCCACTGCCAGCGGGTGAGAAATATAGGCGTGGCCGGTGCGGCGGAATTGGCCGTCGTGTGCCACTTTCGCGTAAGCATGGGCACGAGCCACCTTGCGGATCTGATCGTCGTCCAGATATTCCTCGAGCGATTTACACAGCTCGGTGATCCCGATGGGCGCGGCGGTGCTTTGCGCGCGCGCCTGGTCGGCCAGCTGTGCGGCGAAATAGGACTCAGATTGCGTGGTTGCGGCGACAGGCTCGCCGCTATTGGATTTGCGTTGGCCGGGCGCGACCCCCGCTCGCGACGTTGCCTGTTGCGAGGCGCTAGACTTCGAAACCGCGGTCTTGGCCATCTCCTATACCGAAGGATACTTCTAGCTCTTCATCCTCGGTGGAGGCTTCTTGTGCGTCAAGCATTTCGTGACTGATCAGGCCTTCGGCTATCTCGCGCAGGGCAATGACCGTTGCTTTGTCATTTTCTTCGGGAACCATCGGATCGACGCCAAAGCGGCGCATCTGGCGCGCTCTGCGGGAGGCCAGCATCACCAGCTCAAAGCGGTTTTCGACGTTGTCCAGGCAATCTTCTACAGTAACTCGAGCCATTAGTTTTGCTTCCCGTGCGCTTGGATGCGGCTGCGATTGAGCAAGCGCGCGAGTCTACCCAGGGGTCCTGTAGGATGCAAGGCATGCCCTTCACGGTGTCTTGAGCAGCGCGTCGAGGAGGCTGGCCAAGGCGTGACGCTGGGGCGCGTTGCCTAGGCGCGAGGCGTGTACCACACTCTTTAAGTCTGCCACCGCGGAATCGAAGTCGTCGTTGACTACCAGGAAGTCGAAAGAGGCGTGGTGGGTCATTTCCTCCACCGCTTTGGCGGTGCGTTGTGCCATGACCTCGGCGCTGTCCTGGCCGCGGGTCTGCAGACGCTGTGCCAGCGCCTGGCGGCTGGGTGGCAGGATGAAGATGCTGATGCACTGGGGATACGCACGACGAATCTGCTCCGCGCCTTGCCAGTCGATCTCCAGCACCACATCCCGACCGCTTGCCAGCTGGTCGTCCAGGGAGGCTCGTGCGGTGCCGTACTGGTGGCCGAACACTTTGGCGTGCTCGAGAAAATCGCCGTTGGCGACCATGTCATCGAACTCGCTGTTGGAGACGAAGTGATAATTTACTCCGTTCTGCTCGCCCTGCCGTTGTGGCCGGGTTGTGTGCGACACCGACACCACCAGCCGGGAATCTTGCTGCAGCAGCGCCTTGACCAGCGACGTCTTGCCCGCACCTGAGGGGGCAGACACCACAAACACCAAGCCGCATCCGGGTTGGTCCCTCATTCTATGTTCTGCACCTGCTCGCGGATTTGCTCGATCACCACTTTCAAGTCTACGGCCTTTTGCGAGGTTTCGGCCATGGTGGATTTCGAGCCCAGCGTGTTGGCTTCCCGGTTGAGTTCCTGAGTAAGAAAGTCCAGCCGACGTCCGTGAGGCCCCTTGCCGGACAGATTGTTGCGCGCTTCGGCGACGTGAATGGACAGACGGTCCAGCTCCTCGGTCACGTCCGCGCGCTGCGCGAGTAGGGCCACCTCTTGTTCCAGACGGGCGGCGTCTACCTTGGTCTCCAGCTCCACCAGCCGCTGCTGCAGGCGCTGCTTCGTGCGTGTGGCGAGGTCGCCGGCCAGATCGGTCACTTCGACCACCAGCCGGTCTATGGCATCCAGGCGTTCGGAAACCGCTTGGCCTAGTTGGGCGCCCTCGCGCTGCCGATGCGCCGCCAGCTCTTCCAAGGCCTCTTCGAACAGGGAGGCGGCGGCCCGCACTACGTGTTCGTCGTCGGTACCGGTGCTGTCGCCAAGCACCCCCGGCCAGCGCAACAGATCCATAGCGTTCGGCGCGCTCACCTCTGGCGCGTCGCGCCGCACCTGCTCGAGCACTGCCACGAGCTGCAGAAGTAGCGGCCGATTGAGTTCCATGGAGGGGTCACGGGCCACGCGTTCCAAGCGCAGGTTACAGTCGACTTTGCCCCGCTTGAGTCGCTTGCGTAGTTTGTCCTTGAGCGCGGGCTCCACAGACCTCAGGCTCTCAGGCATGCGGAACTGCGCTTCCAGATAGCGGTGGTTAACGGAGCGCAGCTCCCAGCTCACCATGAACCCGTTGAGCTCGGTTTGAGCGCGTGCGAAAGCCGTCATGCTATAGATCATCAACGAATTGTACTCGCCCACCGGGCACACAAAAAATGCGCTGATCGCGCCCGGGCGGTGGTGCTCTTATACTGTGGGCAGGCAGACAGGACATTTACCTCATGCAAGACGCTCGCCCCAGCGGACGCGCCCTCGACGAGCTGCGCCCGGTGCGGTTTACCCGCAGTTTTACGAAGCACGCGCAAGGATCCGTGCTGGTGGAGTTCGGACACACCAAGGTGATCTGCACCGCCTTTGTGGAAGATTCTGTTCCTGGGTTTTTGCGCGGGCAGGGAGTGGGCTGGGTCACTGCCGAGTACGGCATGCTTCCGGGGGCCACGCACACCCGCGGAAATCGGGAAGCGGCGCGGGGCAAGCAGAGCGGGCGGACTCAGGAAATCCAGCGGCTTATCGGCCGCTCTCTGCGCGCGGCCGTGGATTTGTCAGCGTTGGGCGAGCGGACGGTGCGCGTGGATTGCGACGTGATACAGGCGGATGGTGGCACCCGCACTGCATCCATCACCGGGGCGGCGTTGGCCCTGTGCGAGGCCCTCCACGCGGTTGGGGTTCAGGACGCATTCAGGGAGCTTGTGGCATCTGTATCCGTGGGAATCTGGCGCGGCCAGCCTGTTTTGGATCTAGATTACGATGAGGACTCTACCGCCGAGACCGACATGAACGTGGTGATGCTGGGCACCGGTGGTTTCATCGAGGTGCAGGGAACGGCCGAAGGGGCGCCTTTTTCTGACGCGGAACTGGCCGCAATGTTGGATCTGGCGCGCGGTGGCCTGGCTGAGCTGCTGGCGCTGCAGCGCCGGGCGCTGGCCGCTTCGGGGCCATAGGTCGGGTTGTTCCTGGTGTTGGACAAGGATAAATCGCAACTCATCGAGCTGTTTTTGAAGCAGGAAGTGCTCCTGTTTGGTGACTTCACCCTCAAATCCGGGCGCCAGAGCCCTTATTTTTTCAATGTGGGCGCCATCTGCAGCGGATCGTCCATTGGCGCACTAGGGGAGGCCTACGCCCGCTGCATTGTGTCTGCTGGTTTCGACTTTGCCACGGTGTTTGGCCCCGCCTACAAAGGTATTCCCATTGCGGTGGCTACCGCTCATGCGTTGGCTGCCGCTGGACACGACGTGGGTTGGGCGTTCAATCGCAAAGAAGCCAAAGATCACGGTGAGGGTGGCTTATTCGTGGGCAGCCCCATAGAGGGCAGGCTGGTGCTGGTGGACGACGTACTGACCGCGGGCACCGCCCTGCGCGAGGCAGCCGCGCTGGTGCGCGGCGCCGACGCGGAGCTGGCAGGAGTCGTGGTGTCTATGGACCGCCAGGAAATCACCGATGCGGACAGCGGACGAACGGCGGTGCAGGTATTGCAGACGGAGTTGGGGGTGGGCGTGAAAAGCCTGCTAACTTTGCAAGACGTGATCGATTACCTTGACTCGAAATCCACTCAAGACAACCATCTTGCGGCGTTGAAGGCATACAAGATGGAGTTTTGCGCGCCTTGACTGCCAGCCCTTGAGAGGTGGGTAGATGAACGATATAGCAACGCATGCAGACCGGTTTGGCGGGCGATTTACCACCCGTAGACCCGCCGCTTGTCTGGTAGCTGCAGGGCTCATGCTCTGTGTTATAGGCAACGTGCACGCAGCCGGATTTGTCTACCGCTATTCCAATGCCCAGGGCGAGATCGAGATCGGCAACAGCGTGCCGGCGGGTCGCGCGGCGGCCGGTTACGAGGTCCTGGACGCCGACTCCATGCGGGTGGTCGAGGTGGTGGCCCCTCAGCTTTCCGATGAAGAAGCCCACAAGCAGGCCCGCCAGGACCAGGCGCGAGCCATCTGCCAGACGGCGCTAGACCGCGTGAATCGCATGTACCAGTCCGACCAGGACGTCCATGCGGCGCGCGCGCAAACGCTGAAATCCATCAACACGCGGATCGAGAATGCCAAAGTCAATCTGGCCCACCTGCAGGGTCAGAAGCGGGATCTTGAGTCTGAGGCGGCGCGTCAAGAGCGCTCGGGCGGGGGGCTGAACCCCGGATTGCGCAACAGTATCGACCGCGCCAACCAGCAGATTCAGAACCTGGAAGAAGAGATCGAGCTGCGCCACCAGGAAGTAGACGACGCCGAAGAGCGCTTTGCCGCGGACCTGGAGCTGTTCATCCAGGGCACCTGCGAAGACCGGCGCGCCATGCGCTTCCTGCAGGCCAAAGCGCCCCTATCGGAAGACTGAGCTTTCCAGCGCCTGCCACTGCTCGTCGAAGCGCTCGGTAGGCGGCTGGCGGAACTCGCTGCGCACAAACTGGCTGATTCGTCCCTCCGCTACCGCCAATAGCAGATTGGCCCCTGCCGCCGACGGCAGCAGCGGGCCGGGCACCCGGTTGATCGCCCATTCCCGCAAAATGAGGCGCAGCTGGGTCTCTAGCCGATCGAACAGCTGACGCACCCGTGAGCGGAGCCGATCCGTTTCTCCCTGCAGCGCATCGCCCGCCAGCAGCCGGGCCAGTCCCGGGTTGCGCTCGGCAAAGGTGGTCAGCAACCAGAGCAGGCTGCGGCAGCGCTGCTGCGCGCTGGGTTCTTCGGACATGATTCTCGTGATGCGGCTGAACAGGGTTTCTTCTATATAGTCGATCAGCGCTTCCAGCATCTTGGCCTTGCTGGGGAAATGTCGGTACAGGGCCGCCTCCGAAACCCCCACCTGGGATGCCAGAGCAGCAGTGGTGATACGCGAGCCGGGATTGCTCTCCAGCATGCTGGCGAAGGCTTCGAGGATCTCCTGGCGCCGGTTGCGCTTAGCCATCCGTGATCTGGGTTCCCACGCCGGCGTCGGTAAAGATCTCGAGCAGCAAGGCATGAGGCACAGTGCCGTCGATGATCTGCGCGCTTTGCACGCCACCCCTCACGGCGGATTGCGCACATTGCGCTTTGGGCAACATGCCGCCTTCTATCGTGTTGTTGGCAATCAGCTCGTCGAGCTCGCTGCAGGCCAGGGAAGCGATGGTCTTGCTGTCGGCATCCAGGATGCCGGGGGTGTTGGTCACCAGCACCAGCTTTTCTGCCTTCAGCTCTGCGGCCAGCCGCCCCGCTACCAAGTCGGCATTGATGTTGAAGGACTCGCCGTCGCGACCGACGCCGATAGGGGCGATTACCGGGATGAAGTTCTGGGCCACGAGGGCATGCAGGACCGTGGCGTTCACTTCGTCCACCTCGCCCACGTGCCCGATGTCGATGATCTCCGTTGCCTCGGCGTCGGGGTTGGCAAGCTCGAGCTTGCGCGCTCGGATGAGGTCGCCGTCCTTGCCGGTGATTCCTGCCGCCCGCCCGCCATTTTTGTTGATGAGCGAAACGATCTCCTGATTCACCAGCCCTCCCAGCACCATTTCCACAACGTCCATGGTCTGGGCATCGGTGACGCGCATGCCGCCCACGAAGCGGGTGGGAATGTTCAACCGGTCCAGGAGGTCTCCAATTTGCGGGCCGCCGCCGTGCACTACCACCGGGTTGAGCCCCACCAGTTTCATGAGAACAATGTCGCGGGCGAAAGAGTTCTTTAGGTGTTCTTCCACCATGGCATTGCCGCCGTATTTCACCACCAAGGTGGCGCCGTGGAACCGTTGGATGTACGGCAGGGCCTCGGTTAGTACGCTGGCGACGTTCTGGGCTTCTTCTGCGCTGATCGGCATGGGCTAGCGGAACCTCAGCGCGGGGTCGATGGCGGTCAGGCAATCCTGAAACAGGTCCTGAATGCGCTCCAGGGCCGATTCCCCGTCGGCTTCGAAGCGTAACGTGAGTACTGGCGAGGTGTTGGAGGCGCGGATCAGCCCCCAGCCGTCCGGGTAGTCGACGCGTACGCCGTCGATCTCCGTCAGCGTGCCGTCGCCGAAATCGGCGTCCCTGGCCAGCCGGCCGATGATCTGGAACTTCTCTTCTTCGCTGGTGTTCACCTTGATCTCGGGGGTGCTGTGGGTGATGGGAAACTGCGCGAACAACTCCTCAGCGTCTCTGCTCTCTGAGGCCAGAATTTCGATGAGTCGCGCCGCCGCATACAGCGCATCATCGAACCCGTACCAACGCTCGCCGAAGCAAATGTGCCCGCTGAACTCACCGCCAAGCAGCGCGCCGCTCTCCCTGATCTTGGCCTTGATGTGGGAGTGCCCCGTTTTCCACATGATGGGCCGGCCGCCGTTCTCACTGATGATGGTGTTCAGGTGACGGCTGCATTTCACGTCGTAGATGATGTCGGCGCCCGGATTACGACCGACTACGTCCTGGGCGAACAGCATCATCAGCTTGTCCGGCCAGATAATTGCACCGCTGGCCGTGACCACGCCCAGACGATCGCCATCGCCGTCGAACGCGATGCCCAATTGGGCGCTTTCCGCTTTCACCACGGTGATCAGGTCGTCCAGGTTGGCGGGCTCCGCAGGGTCGGGGTGGTGGTTTGGAAAGTTGCCGTCCACGTCGCAGTACAAAGGCACTACGTCGCAGCCCAGCTCCTCGAGCAACCTTGGCGCAATCACGCCGGCCGCGCCGTTGCCACAATCCACCACCACCTTGAGCGACTGGGCGATGGCCACGTCATCTAGAATGCGGTCCAGATAGCGGTCTTCCAAGTTCACCGATTCCCGGTCGCCCTCCCCTTCGCTGAGGTCGCCAGAGGTAATGCGGTTGTATAGCGCGCTGATGCGTTCCTCTGCCAGGGTTTCGCCATCGATCATCATCTTCAACCCATTGTACTCGGGCGGATTGTGGCTGCCGGTGATCATGATGCCGGTGCCCGTATCGAGATCGTGGGTCGCGAAGTACAAAAGCGGCGTGGGTACCAGGCCTATGTCGATCACCTGCAAGCCGCCTTCCGTCAGACCATTTGTTAAAGCATCCCGCAGCATCTCGCTGGAGTTTCGGCCATCGCGGCCCACTGCCACCCGGCTTTGATGGCGTGCGGCCGCTTCTGCGGCGAATGCCCGGCCGATCCAGTACACCACCTCTGGCGTGAGGTTCTCTTCCACCATGCCGCGGATGTCATAGGCACGAAAGATATTACGGTCGATCTGTAGTTCCTCCTGGCTGCTGTGGCCTATCGGTGCAGGCTCCTCTTCCACCTCGATTCCGAAGTTGTTCGCCTCGCTGGACGCCGCGTTCAGAAAGTTGTCAGCGGCATCCGCGGGTTCGGATTTCTTCGCTGCGGCGGCTGCCTGTGCGGCTACCTCTGGCTCGGACTGGCGCTCCTCGGCTGCTTTGGCCGGTTGCGCCTTCTGGGAGAGATGGCCGGGTAGCTCGGTGGCTAGTGTTTGGAATGTGGCGAGCCGGTAGCGCTCCAGTTTGGCGCTACGTCCTCGTGCTACGGCTTGCAGGAAGTTCGTGAAGGTGCTGGCGTCGGATTCCAAGTGGCGAGTCAGTGCGGACTGGGCCAGTGCGACCCCACCGAACAGGGTCAGCAGCGCAACGCCGAAGGCGGTCAGCAAGTGGGTCATGTTGGCAATGGGTTGCTGGACGGGCCCTGGTTTGAAAGCCAGCGACCAGCTGCCGTTGGATAGCGCCACGTCCAGTGATCGGGCGCTGGGATCTTCCTCGCCCCAGGTGATGACGTCGGTGGCGGCCCCGCCGTCCAGAGTCTGCCGGACGCTTACCGATCCCACGGAGGTATCGAACCAGTTCAGCGCCTGGGAGAAATAGGCGGGTGCCAGGGCTACGAACAACGTACCTACGACCAGGCCCTCATGAGTCACGGGCGCCGCAGCGTAGATGTAGCCGCGCCCTTCCAGATTGGCGCTTTCAGGGCCCACGAAGGGTTGTGCTTCGGCCCGGTTGATGACGTCCAGCGCGGCAAACGAGATGGGAACTGCCGCGTTCTGGTCGATGCTCGCCTGCCCCTTGGGGACGATTTCTATCCGGCGCGCGTGGGCCACTAGGTCGGTGAGCAGCTCACCGGTAGCGCTCAGGGTCTCGGGGTCGTAGCTGATGAGCGCATCTACCACCTGTGGAGAGGCAGCCAACCCCCTCACCTCGGTGCGCAGGTCGTGGATTCGGTTGTTCATCACCGCGACGAAGGCCTGCTGCAGGTTGTCTGCCCGGGCCTTGGCGTATTCTTCGTTGGCCGACAGCACGAGCTGCCACCACAACAGCAGAAACGTGGTCACCAACCCCAGCCCACCGAATCCGGCGGCCACCAGTGAATAGTGCCAGGGGCGGTTGCCGGTCGGCTTTTTCAAGCGCCCGGACGCGGACTTTGGAAGGGGGCTAGGCAAGGTAGCAGCTCCGTCTGATGTGCCTTCCGGTAGGGCGCAATGGTAATGCGGAACGAAGCGCGGTTGCTAGATTTATCGCTGTTTTGAGACGCTTTCGGGGTGTGTGTCCGCTAACTGTTCGACAAACAAAACGGTGATCTGGTGGATCAGCTCAGCTGCCAGATCGGCCTTTGATTGCTTGGCCAGCGCGAGCTCGCCGTTCGCCCAGACGAGGGTTGCCGCGTTCAAGTCGCTGTTGAAGCCGATGCTGGTGTCCGACACATCGTTAACCACAATGGCGTCCAGCCTCTTGCGTTTACATTTGCTTCGCGCGTTCTCTAGGGTGTGCTGGGTTTCAGCGGCGAAACCCACGGTGACGGGCGGGTCTGGCTGGGCGGCCACGCTGGCGATGATGTCTGGGTTTTCCAGCAGTTCCAGGGCCCACCCGCTGGACTGACTGCGGGTTTTCTTGATTTTTTGGGTTTGCGGGCTCGCCGGGCGGTAGTCGGCAACCGCGGCTACGCCCACGAACAGATCGCAGTCCGTGGCCTGGCCCATGGCGCATTGATGCATTTCTAGGGCGCTTGTGACGTCCATGCGGGTTACCCCGATGGGTGTGGGCAGGTCCACGGGCCCTGCGATGAGCACAACATCCGCGCCGGCGTCCCGAGCCGCTGCAGCCACGGCGAAGCCCTGCTTTCCGGAGCTGTGATTGCTGACGTAGCGCACCGGGTCCAGTGCCTCCCGGGTTGGACCGGCGGTAACCACTACGCGCTTGCCCTGCAGCGGCCGCTCGCCCCCTGATAGGCCGTCGGCCTGGGCAGATGTCGGGCTGCTGAAGGTGCGCGACGATTGCAAATCCGCGACCAGGTCCTCGGGCTCGCGCATGCGCCCGGGCCCGAACTCACCGCAGGCCTGTTCGCCGTCGTCGGGGCCCAGTACCACAACGCCTCTCGATCTGAGTATTTCCACATTGTGCTGGGTGGCGGGGTGGCTCCACATGACGTTGTTCATGGCGGGCGCCACCAGCAGCGGCGCGCGTGTGGCCAGACACAGCGTTGTCAGCAGGTCGTCAGCGCGCCCCTGGGCCAGCCGGGCGAGCACGTCCGCAGTGGCCGGTGCGATGAGCACCGCGTCCGCCCAGCGTGCCAGCTCGATATGCCCCATGGCGGCCTCGGCGTTCGAATCCCACAGATCGGATCGCACCGGGTTGCCCGATACCGCCTGCAGAGCGGCGTGGGTGACGAATTGCTCGGCAGACCGAGTAGTGACTACCTGAACCTCGGCATCGGCCTTGCGCAAAAGGCGCACAAGTGCAGGGGCTTTGTACGCAGCGATGCCGCCGCTAATCCCCAGTAGGATGCGTTTTTTCGCCAGATTCGAGCCGTTGTCCGGAGACTTGACAGCCATGTGGGCCTCAACGAGAACAGCAAACGCTAAAGATACCACTACCCACCAACGTCCTCTAATGAGTGACTTGTGAGGGTTTGCGACTGGCCCGTGCCGGATCAGCCCCGCAACCGGCTGTTGTCGCAGGGACCAGATGGCTTAGCTGACGCGGAACTGGTGGCGGTTTGCCTGGGTGCGGGCGGTGGTCGCAACGATGTGGTGGCGTTTGCCCGAGAGCTGCTCACGCGCTTTGGGGGCCTGCCCGGATTGCTGCACGCAGATGCGCGCGCGCTGTTGCGGGTACCCGGCCTGGGTCCCGCCAAGGTGGCGGCTCTGAAGGCCAGTATGGCCCTGGCCGAGCGATGCCATGGTCGGAATCTGGCGCGTAAGGTGGTGTGCAGCAATTCCAGCCTGGTGGCGGGTTTTCTTCGCCATGCGCTCGGCGGCCTCCAGCGGGAGACATTCGCGTGCCTGTATCTCGATACCCGCCACCGGATGATTGCCTTCGAAAAGCTGTTCTATGGGTCCGTCGATCGGGCTTGCGTGTATCCACGAGAGATTCTCAAGCGGGTTCTGGCGCACAATGCGGCGGCGGTGATATTCGCTCACAATCACCCGTCGGGCATCGCGGAACCCAGCGCCACCGACATCGAGATGACCGGGGAGTTGAAATCGTTGCTGGCCCGTCTGGACGTGACCGTGCTGGATCACGTGGTGGTGGCGTCAGGCGGGGAGGTTTCCTTTGCGGAGCGGGAGCTGCTGTAGCCGCGCCGGGCGGCGGCTCGCCCTTGTGGCGGGACCGGGCCTGTAGTATAAACGCGCCTCTTTTTTTTCCGGAATTCCCCCAAATGTCACAAGTCTGCCAAGTGACCGGGAAACGGCCCGTGACGGGTAACAACGTCAGCCACGCCAAAAACCGAACGCGTCGGCGCTTTTCGCCGAATCTGCATTACCATCGGTTCTGGGTGGAGTCGGAGAAGCGCTTCGTGCGTTTGAGAGTGTCCACCCAGGGCATGCGGATCATTGACAAGAAAGGCATCGATCAGGTGCTGGCCGATATCCGCAAGGGTGGCGGCAAGGTCTAGGTTGCCCGGGTTCCATCTCTAAGTAGGAGAGCAGCATGCGCGAGAAGATCAAGTTGGTTTCCAGTGCCGGTACCGGGCACTACTACAGCACCGATAAGAACAAGCGCACCACGCCCGACAAGCTGGAGCTAAAGAAGTACGATCCGGTGGTGCGCAAGCACGTGATCTACACCGAATCCAAGATCAAGTAACCCCCCTGCCTGAGCTTCCGGAAGTTGAGACCACCCGTCGTGGGGTGGCCCCGCACCTTTCCGGGAGGGCGCTGGTGGGCTGGCATGTGCGCAACCCCAATCTGCGCTGGCCGGTAACTCTGCCCGATAGCATTCGGGAGCAGCCTGTGGTTAGCGTGGGTCGCCGGGCCAAATACCTGTTGATCAATCTACCGGCGGGCGCGCTGATTGTGCACCTGGGCATGTCGGGAAGTCTGCGGATTGCGGACCCGAACGCGGCGCCGGGCAAGCACGACCACGTTGACCTGTTGTTCACGCCCGACACCGTCCTGCGCTACAACGACCCGCGCCGTTTCGGCAGCATTCACTGGCAGCGTAACCCGGTGATGGAGCACCCCTTACTCCGCGCCCTGGGGCCGGAACCATTGGGGCTGGAGTTTGACGGCGCGTATTTGAAGAGACAGGCCCGGGGCCGCCGGGTGGGTGTGAAGAACTTCATCATGGATGCCCATGTGGTCGTGGGGGTGGGAAACATCTACGCCAATGAGGCGCTGTTCCTCTCGGGCCTGAGGCCCACAGCGCGGGCGGGGCGCGTCACGCGGGCGGGCTATGAGCGTCTTGCCACCGCCATCCGGCGGGTGTTGGGTAATGCCATTGCTATGGGCGGCACCACCTTGCGCGATTTCGTGAATAGCGACGGCAATCCGGGCTACTTTCAGCAGTCGCTCTACGTCTATGGGCGCGCCGGAGAGCCGTGCCGGTTGTGCGCCACCCCATTGAAGGGCATTCGCACCGGGCAGCGCGCAAGCGTGTTCTGCCCGACCTGCCAGGCCGCGGGAAACTTTGGCGGTCGCGATGTCTGAGCGCGCTGGCCGAGCCGCTATTGAGGAACGGGCCCGGCCGGCGCATCAGGTGTAGGCGCGCACCACCGCTGGATGCACAAACTGGGAAATGTCGCCCCCCAGGGAGGCGATCTCGCGCACCAGGGTGGACGAGATAAATGAGCACGTCTGGGAAGTGGGAAGGAACACGTACTCGATATCAGGGTCTAGCGACTGGTTCATTTCCGCCATCTGGAACTCGTAGTCGAAATCCGTCACCGTCCGCAGGCCGCGAAGGATGAACCGGGCGTCGCGACCCCGCACGTAATCCACCAGCAGGTTGTTGAAGCCTTCAACCGTGACACTGTCGCCGAATTCGGCCAGCACTTCCTGGCACAGCTCGATGCGATCCTTCAGGTCGACGGCCGGATCTTTCTGCGCCGAGGTGCCGATGGCCACGATGACGTGGCCGAACAGATTCAGTGCCCGTTCCACCAGGTCGGTGTGCCCATTGGTAATCGGATTGAACGAGCCCGGATAGACGACCGTGTTCATAATGCCTCCAGCTGAAACGTCGCGGGATGGTATCGGGGGAACCTGGCACTGACAAGGCGGCGCGCCTCAATCGTGGATCGTGCGCCATAAGGCAAACAGGGTGTCGCCGGCGGTGCTTTGCTTGACCACCTGCCATCCCGGCACTTCCTGCAATGATTCTCGGCGCGGCTGCTCGACGTATACCCAGCCTTGCGGGTGCAGCAGCTGTCTGGAGCCCATCGCCGCCAGAGTGGGCTCCAGCGCACCGGAACCGAACGGAGGGTCCAGAAAGATGATGTCCCATTGGGCCTCGGCACGCTTCAGGAATCGCTGGGCCGGCACCGCATGGACCGTTGCGTTGTCTGCGGAAAGGCGCGCCAGGTTGTCTTTGAGCGACCTGGCCGCAATTCGGTTGCGCTCTACGAAGGTCACCTCGGCGGCCCCTCGAGACAGCGCCTCCAGGCCCAGGGCGCCGCTGCCGGCAAACAGATCCAGGCAGCGCGCGCCTGTGATGTCGGCGGCCAGCCAGTTGAACAACGTCTCCCGGGCCCGGCCCAGCGAAGGGCGCAAACCACCCAGTGCGGAAAAAGCGATCTTTCGCCCCTTCCACTTACCACCGATAATGCGTACCTCGTTGCCTGCCATAACCCATGGTGGTCCAATCGAGAAGCGCCGACAACTGTCGGCCAACTGGTGTGGAAGTAGATACGTGAGCGAACAGGCACAGCAGTCGGAGAAAAGTGGTTTTTGGGGCAAGCTCAGAACCGGCTTGGGAAAAACCCGCGCGCAGCTAGCCGAGGGGGTGGGAAATCTGCTGCTCGGCGAGAAGGAAATCGACGCGGACGTGCTCACCGAACTGGAGACCGCGCTGCTGCTTACCGATGTGGGCGTGGATGCCACCACGGAAATCATGGCCAGCCTGACGGCCAAGGTGAAACGGCGCGAGCTCAACGACACGGTGGCCCTCCACCAAGCATTGGCAGACATGTTGAAGGAGATGCTTTGCCCGCTGGGTCGCCCGTTTACGCTTGAGGGAATCGATCTGCCAGCGGTGATCTTCTTCGTTGGCGTCAACGGAGTGGGCAAGACCACCACCATCGGCAAGCTGGCAAAGCGCCTGCAGGGAGAGGGGCATGAGGTAATGCTGGCGGCTGGAGATACCTTTCGGGCGGCGGCCGTAGAGCAGCTGGCAACCTGGGGCGAGCGCAACGGGGTGCCCGTCATCGCTCAGCAACAGGGCTCGGACAGTGCATCGGTGGTGTTCGATGCCGTGCAGGCGGCGCGATCCAGAGGGGTGGATGTGGTGCTTGCCGACACCGCCGGCAGGCTGCAGGCCAAGACCAACCTTATGGAGGAGCTGTCTAAGATCAAACGCGTGGTCAGCCGGCTGGACGAGGCGGCCCCTCACGAAGTCCTACTGGTGTTGGATGCCGGTGTGGGGCAGAACGCGCTAAGCCAGGTTCGCGAGTTCGATGCGGCGGTGGGCGTGACCGGGCTTGTCATTACCAAGTTGGATGGCAGCGCCAAAGCCGGCGTGCTGTTTGCCATCGCCAACGAAACGCAAAAGCCCGTGTATTTCATCGGGGTTGGAGAGTCTGTTGACGATCTCAAGCCGTTCTCTCCCGATGCGTTCGTGGATGCGCTGTTGTCGGGCGACTGATGGGTCAGATCGAATTTCACGGGGTCACCAAACGTTTCGACAGCGGCTTTGAGGCGCTCAAGGACATTACCGCTGAGTTTGCCGAAGGCTCGATGACCTTCCTTACCGGTCACTCCGGCGCGGGCAAGAGCACCTTCCTTAAGCTGTTGCTGTGCCTGGATCGCGTTACCCGCGGACAGATCCTGGTAAACGGCATTAACGTGACTCAGCTGAAAGCCAAGCGCCTGGCTTACTACCGGCGCAATGTCGGTACCGTATTCCAAGACCACCACCTGCTGGCGCATCGCAACATATTCGACAACGTGGCGCTGCCGCTACGGGTAAACGGCATGCGTGAGCGTGAGGTGGGCAGGCGGGTGCGTGCGGCGCTGTCTCGAGTGGGACTGTTGCCCAAGGAACGGTTGCTGCCGCAGTTTTTGTCCACCGGCGAGCAGCAACGGGTGGGCATCGCTCGAGCGGTTGTCACGCGGCCGAAAATTCTGCTGGCAGACGAACCCACCGGGAATCTGGACCCGGAGCTTTCGAAGAACATCATGGAGCTGTTCCGCCAGTTCAACGAGGTGGGAACCACCGTGCTGGTGGCCAGCCACGACCGCGCGCTCATCGAGTCCATGGGGGCGCCCATCGTGGAATTGGCTCAGGGCAGAATTGTTGCCGGACACCGTGGCGGGTAAGGCGAAACGCCGGCACGGCGCTGACCCGTGGCCGCGCCGATGGGCGGGTCCGGTGTCCTGGTGGCAGGACCACCTGCGTATTGCCGCCGAGACCATGCGCTTCGTGAGCGCTAGTCTGGGTACCAGCTTTCTGGTCTGGCTGCTGGTTGGCATAGCGCTGGCACTGCCTTCGGGCCTTTTGTTGCTGCAGCTAAACCTGGCGGAGATGACTTCCGCCTGGGATGGCCGCCCTGGCTTGTCGGTGTACTTTGAGGTGGGCGCGGAGGAATCCAGTGTTCGGGCGGTTGGGCAGCAGCTCGAAGCACACCCCCATATCGAGCGCGTAGAGATCACCACTGCCGCCGAGGCGTTGGCGAACTTTCAGGCACACAGCGGGCTTGCCGATGCCCTGGAACTGCTCGACGAAAACCCCTTACCCGCTTCGCTACGCGCGGTGCTCAAGGCCGGTGCCAGCATGCCGGACCTGGATGCCGCCGGGGCATCCGTGGTAGATGCGGAGGCGGTGGCGGACTTGGTGATAGAGAAGACCTGGATGCAGCGCGTGCTGGACGCCTCTCAGGTGGTCAACCGGCTGGGCATCATTCTGGGCCTGCTATTTGGCGTCGGCGCGGTGCTGGTCACCGCCACGTCCGTGCGGCTCGCTATCGAGTCGCGCCTGGACGAGCTTCGGGTCCTTAAGCTGGTTGGGGCCACGGCAGGCCAGATGCGGCGCCCATTCCTGTATTTTGGGGCGTTTTACGGCTTCGGTGGGGGGCTGGTGGCCGCCATGCTCATCAGCCTGTGCCTGGTGCTTATTGAGAATCCGTTGGCAAATCTGCTCGGCAGTTACGGGCGAGACTTGGAAACTGCCGGGTTTGACCCCATATTCCTCGTTGGCCTGCTCTGCGTTGGTGGACTGTTGGGGGTGATCGGCGCCCTTCTGGCTGCAAAACAACGCCTGGTTAGGCTAGAAGTCCTATAAGCTCAATCAGTTATGGAGCTTTTGCAAGGGTTAGCAGTCTCGACTTGCGAGTGCTAGACTTGCACCAATAAGTGTTACCGGAGGTATCACATGACCACCAACGTACTGTCGCTGAGCAGCCTTTCCCCCGGTCGGGACCTGGATGCGTATATGCAGACGGTGAGTGCATTTCCGATTCTGACCCCTGAGGCGGAAAAGGAGCTGGCTGAGCGCTTCTATTATGAGGATGACCTGGAAGCCGCTCGTGAGTTGGTGTTGTGTCACCTTCGCTTTGTCGTTCACCTGGCCCGCAGCTACGGCGGATACGGCCTGCCCCAGGGTGACCTGATCCAGGAAGGTAATGTTGGTCTGATGAAGGCCGTCAAGCGATTCAACCCTGAAGTTGGTGTGCGCCTGGTTTCTTTCGCCGTGCACTGGATCAAGGCCGAGATCCACGAATACATTTTGCGCAACTGGCGTATCGTCAAGGTGGCTACCACCAAGGCTCAGCGCAAGCTGTTCTTCAACCTGCGCGGGTCAAAAAAGCGTCTGAGTTGGCTCACTCGAGAAGAAACCAAGGCTGTTGCCAAAGATCTGGGGGTGTCGGAACAGGAAGTTACCCGTATGGAAGGCCGGTTGGCGTCCAGCGATCTCGCCTTCGACGGTTATGATGCGGATGATGACAGCGCGCCGGTTGCACCGGCGGCCTACCTCGCGTCTGAAACTGCTGATCCGGCCGATCTGGTGGCGGAGCAGCGCCGGCAGGAAGACAATGGAGCGCGCCTGGCCCAAGCACTATCGGAATTGGACGAGCGCAGCCAGGACATTATTCAGGCTCGCTGGCTCGGTGATCGAAAAGCTACGCTACACCAACTGGCCGAGCGCTACGAGGTCTCTGCGGAACGCATTCGCCAGATTGAGAAAAACGCTTTCAAGAGATTGGCGAGCGCGCTCGAACCGGCCGCCTGAAGAGACGCTTGGGCACTAAGCTCTGGGTCTGCCTCGCCGCTCTGCTGGGTGGGTCGGGGGTGGTACTAGGCGCCCTTGGTGCTCACGCGCTGAATCATCTCGAACCCACTCTCCTGGCAAACTGGGACACTGCCGTCAGGTTCCAGTTCTTTCACGCGCTGGCGCTCGTTGGTGTCGGCGTTTTGTCTCGCTCGGGATTCAGCAGTCGCTGGCTGACCGCGTCGGGTTTTTTGTTTCTTGCCGGCGTGCTGCTGTTTTGCTCGGCGCTATACGCCCTGGCCCTGGGCGCGCCTCGGGGCGTGGCCGCGTTGGCGCCGGTTGGTGGTGCGGGCCTTGTGTTGGCATGGCTGGCCATGGGCGTTGCGGCGCTTCGGTCTCAGTAGATGGATGAAGCGCGGACTTATCTGCGCCGGCGCGGACGCCTTACCCGTGGTCAGGCGCGCGCCTGGAATCAGTATCACGAGCAGATGGTGGCCCAGGCGCCTGGTGACCAGCCGGACTGGTCGCGCTGGTTCGGGCGTAGCGCGCCGCTGGGCGTGGAGATCGGATTCGGCATGGGTCATGCTCTGGTGGCCTGGGCGCAAGCCCGGCCCCAATGGAACCTGGTCGGTGTAGACGTGTATCAGCCCGGAGTGGGATCCCTGCTGCTGGGCCTGGAGGCAGCGGAACTCGACAATGTACGGGTGTTGGAGATGGACGCGCGTTTGGCGCTGTCGGCCTGCTTTGAAAGCGCAAGCATCGACGAGGCGAGAGTCTTCTTTCCCGACCCGTGGCCTAAAAAGCGCCATCACAAACGGCGTCTCATCCAGCCGCCGTTTGTCGACGACCTGGCCGCGGTGTTGAAACCCGGGGCGCAGCTGTTGATCGCCACGGATTGGGAGGATTACGCGCACTGGATTCGCCAGGTGCTGCGGGGCTCCGACGACTTCGTGGATCTTTATCCCGATCAGGCATCAGCGCCGCGGCCCGAGACTCGGCCGGAGACACGCTTTGAGGCGCGCGGTGTGCGGCTGGGCCACACCGTGTGCGACCTTGCCTACGTCAGGAAGCGTTGAATGATGCCGTCTATGTAGGCAAACCCCATTGGCGTGGTGGCGATGCGATGGTGCTCCACCAATCCGTCTTCCGCCAACGACTCCCACACCGGACTGATGGCAGACTCGTCCAGACCCGTTCTGCGAAAGAACTCTTGAAATGACACGCCTTGTTGCAGGCGCAGCGCGTTGAGCATGAACTCCACCACCACCTGATCGGCGGGCACCGGCTCCGCTATCGTCTCCAGCGGGTCGTTCATGTACAGCCGCGGTTGCGTGGCTTTTCGGGTGCGCACGATGCGTCCTTGCTGCGTCAGCTTGCCGTGAGCGCCGGCCCCTGCGCCCAGATAGTCTCCAAAGCGCCAGTAGTTCACATTGTGCAGGCACTGCTTGTCGGGCCGGGCGAAGGCGGAGACCTCGTAGCGCTCGTAGCCGCGGCTTGCCAGCAAGGCCAGGCCTCGCGCTTCCATCTCTGCTACGTCAGACGCGTTCGGCAGCGTCGGAGGGCGCTTCGCAAATTCGGTCTTCGCTTCGATGGTCAGCTGGTACCAGCTGATGTGGTCCGGTTCCAGCTCCAGCGCCTGAGACAGGTCGGCTTCTGCCTGCCGCGGCGATTGCCCGGGCAACGCGTACATGATGTCGAGATTGATGTTGTCGAACCGGCCCCGCCGGGCGCTGGCAAAACTGGTCCGGATGTCCCCCGGCGAGTGTATGCGCCCCAGAGCGTCCAGATGAAGAGCGTTGAACGATTGGGCGCCGAGCGACAGGCGATTGATGCCAGCCCGCCGGTAGTCGCCCAGGTCCTGGTGTTCCAACGTGCCCGGGTTGGCCTCCATGGTGATCTCTGCATCGGCCGCCAACCAGGGCTTAATCTCATCGAGCAGTGTGGCGAATACGTCGGGTCCAAACAGGCTCGGGGTGCCCCCGCCGCAGAACACGCTTGCTAATTGGGGATCAGCGCTCGCAAGGCTGGCTGCTAGATCTTCCTGGAGCGCGTCCAGATATCTCCCCTTGGAAGCCTGGGAAGAAATCGGGTGCGAGTTGAAGTCGCAATAGGGGCACTTCTTTACGCACCAGGGGAAGTGGATGTACAGGGCCGGCGGGGATTCGCTTAGCGCTGGGTTTGCAGCTGATTGCATAGCGCTTGCACCGCTTGACCGCGGTGGCTCAGACGATTTTTTTGCGCGCGCGGCAGTTCCGCCGCAGAGCACTGCAGGTTGCCTACTTCAAACAGAGGGTCGTAGCCGAAACCCCCGCTACCCCGGGGGGAATTTAGGATGGCGCCGTGCCAGGCGGCAGTGGCCACCAGTGGCGCGGGGTCCGCTGCATGGGTCAGAAACACCAGGGCGCAGTAGAAGTGAGCGCGCCGATCGCTCTCGCCATTCAGGTCGCGCAGCAGTTTTTCGTTGTTGGCCAGGTTGTCCCCGTGCGTGCCGGCGTATCTGGCTGAGAGAATCCCGGGAGCGCCGCCCAGCGCAGGCACTACCAGCCCCGAGTCGTCCCCGATGGCCGGTAGACCGGATTCGCGGCTGGCATGGCGCGCTTTCTCCAGCGCGTTTTCGATGAACGTCGCGGCCGTCTCTGGCGCCGGCGTGATGTCCAGGTCGCCCTGGCTTACCAGGTCGAAACCCAGCGGGTGGAGCAACCGATCCAGTTCTTCCAGCTTGCCGCGGTTGGAGCTAGCCAGAACCACGCGCATGGTCGTCTTCCCAGTAGAGTTTTTGCTGAAACTCCACAACCATCTCGGTGCCATCTTCCCGAGTGACCGTGATTTCGAACCGCGTTACCTCTTCGTTGGCGTGCCTCAGTTGCGCCAGGTAATACACGGCGGGTGGCTCGAGCACTTCGGCAAAGTGTAGCGGTTGCCGCTGGCCCAGCAGGTTCGTAGCGCTTCCCCGCACCCGGCCGCGCGCTGGCGTGCCGGAAGCGTCCAGCATGGAGATATTCACAAGCGAGCTGTCTTCGGCTCGAACCACCCCGTATTGCTGGGTGATGGCCGGGCGCAGAAAGGTGCTCGGCAGTACCGCATAGTGCACCTCCCAGGCGCCAAATCGCATGAGCTGTTCGGCATTTGCATTGCACAGCCACAGCAGCAGAACTGTGCCGATGGCGGTCCGAATCTTCATGCGGCGCTGCCTGCTCGACCGAGCCGGTAAAAGGCGGTGTGGCCGAAAACGTTCGGAAAGCGGTTGGCCAATGGGCGTGAAATATGGCGGTCGTCTACCACGAAGCGATCGATGATAGTCAGTGCTTTCTGTCGACACAGGCGCTCGAAATCGAGAAATGTGCACAGGTGGATGTTTGGCGTGTCGTACCATGCGTGGGGCAGATGATCGGCCACCGGCATCATGCCCCTGGAGAGCAGATAGGTACGGCAGCGCCAATGGCCGAAGTTGGGAAAGGTCACCACACATTGGTCTGCGATGCGCAGCATTTCGTCCAGCAGCCGGTCCGGAGCTCTCACTGTCTGCAGCGTCTCTGTCATCACCACCATGTCGAAGCTGTCATCGGGAAAGTTATGCAGACCCTGGTCGAGGTCCTGTTCGATGACGTTGACCCCTCTGCTCAGGCAGGTGGTGATGTTGTCAGCATCGATTTCCAGCCCGTAGCCGTTGACGTTCTTGTTAGCCTGAAGGTGGGCCAGGAGCTGACCCTCGCCGCAGCCTAGGTCCAGCACTCTGGCGCCCGGATTGACCAGGTCGGAAATGATGTCCAGATCACGCCTCACCGCAGACCTCCTCGAAGATTCGATCGAGGTAGCTGCGAAGCACGTCGAAGTAGCGGGGAATTTCCAGCAGAAAGGAGTCGTGGCCGTGCTGCGACTCGATGATGGCGCTGGCTACGTTTTTTCTCGCCGAAACCAGTGCGTCCACGATCTCTTTGGAGCGCTCGGTGGAGAATCGCCAGTCGGTGCTGAAAGAGACCACGCAGAACTTGCAGTTCGCCGCGGACAGCGCCCGGGCGAGATCGTCTTCGTGCTCCCGAGCGGGATCGAAATAGTCCAGCGCTCTCGTCATCAGGATATAGGTGTTGGCGTCGAATCGTTGGGAGAACGAGCGTCCCTGGTGGTGGAGGTAGCTCTCTACCTGAAACTGCACGTCGTGGCCGGGCTCGAAACCTCCTGATTGCAGTTCCCTCCCGAATTTCTGGCGCATGCCGTCGTCCGAGAGGTAAGTCACGTGGCCGATCATTCTGGCCAGCATCAATCCCAGTTCCGGGTTCTCGCCCAACTGACTATAGTCGCCGCCGTGGAAACTTGGATCGGAGCTGATCGCCTGGCGAGCAATCTCGTTGAACGCAATGTTTTGCGCGGTGAGCCGGGCGGCGCACGCGATCAGTACCGCGCTATGTAGCCGGTCGGGTTGGTCGATGGCCCACTGCATGGCCTGCATCCCACCCAGGCTGCCGCCCACTACGGCTGCGAATCTGTTGATGCCCAGATGGTCGGCCAGCAGCGCCTGGCTGCGCACCCAATCTTGTACCGTTACCGTGGGAAAGGTGGGACCGTAGGGTTTCCCGGTGTCGGGATTTTCCGAGGTGGGGCCGGTACTGCCGTGACAACCGCCCAGGTTGTTGAGGCTTACCACGAAGAACCGGTCGGTATCGATCGGTTTCCCCGGGCCCACGCAGCTGTCCCACCAGCCCGGCTTCGCGTCGTCTTGGTCGTGATAACCGGCGGCGTGATGGTTTCCGGACAACGCGTGGCAGATCAGTATGGCGTTGGATCGGTTCTCGTTCAGCGAACCATAGGTCTCGAAGACCAGGTCGAACGAGGCCAACCTTCCCCCGGCAGAGAGATGCAGGGGTGCGCCGTGGTGGTACACCTGAGGTGTGACCACGCCAACGGATCGATTGGTTTGCGCCTGGGCCATGATCTGCGTGATGTTTCGCGTCGCCGCGCCAGTCTAAGGGGACGGCGAGTCTAAAGCATGGGCTTCGCGCCCATCAAGGCGCCGGGGCCGGGGACTAGCTCATCAATCCGGCGAACATCTGAGGCAGCAGGCGCTCCACTACGCCCAGTATGAGAAACACCAGGATGGGAGATAGATCCAGGCCTCCCAGTGCCGGTAGCAGCTTCCTGGCCGGCGCCAGCACCGGTTCGGTAATCTGGTGCAGCAATGCCAGCGCGGGGTGATAGTTTCCGGGTGCGATCCAGCTGGCGATGATGGCGATGAGAATGGACCACTTGAGGATGAAAAGATTCAGCAGAATGACGGCCAACACGCTGCTGGCGAGCATGGGTACCAGGCCCAGGCCGCCGTCGCTTAAGCCTGCCAGCGCGGCCAGCAGCAGGATGTGCACGACAACGGCAGCCACGAAAGAAGCCAGATCCAGGTTCTTGTAGCCTGGTACCACGAGGCGAACGGGTCGCAGAAAGATGTCGGTGGCCTTCACGATGCCTTGGGAGATGGGGTTGTAGAAATCTACCCGGCACGCTTGCAGCAGAAAACGCAGAACGAATAGAAAACCTAGGATCTGGAGGACAAAATTAACCACATAGATGAGGACTTCACTCATGCACCGAACTCCTTGGCCAACTCTTCTGACCGGTCGCGGGCGCCGGCTAGCGCTTTGCCGATGATACCCGTGCAATCCGCCTCATCCAGTATGGACAGCGCTTTTTGGGTGGTGCCCCCGGGAGAGGTGACATTCTGCCGCAGGCGGTCGGGAGGCAGGCCCCCCTCCCTGGCCATGCGTGCCGCACCATGAGCGGTCTCTACGGTGAGCAGGGCCGCACTTTCGGTTGAAAGCCCCATTGCCTCGCCAGCCTTGATCATCGCCTCCATGAGGTAGAAAAAATAGGCTGGCCCGCTTCCTGACAGCGCCGTCACCGCGTCCAACATGGATTCGTCGTCAACCCAGATGGTCTTGCCCACCGCTGAAAGTACTGCTTGGGCAGCCCCTTTGAGTTCGGCGCTGACATGCTCGTTGGCGAACAGAGCGGTAATGCCGGCACCAAGCAGGGCCGGTGTGTTAGGCATGCAGCGCACAATCGGTTGGCTGTCGCTCGTCCATCTTTGCAGGCTTGTTGAAGAAACGCCCGCGGCGATAGAAACCACGAGCTGCGATGGCTGCAGCGGCAGTGCCTTGACCACACCGGCGAGAACCTGCGGCTTGACCGCCACCACGACGATGTCCGCGTGGGCTATCGCTTCGGCGTTGTCGGACGTTGTCGAAACGCCGGCGGTTGCAAGCGCAGCCAACTGTTGGGCGTCTGGATCGGCTGCGCAGATTGTGCTGGCGTCGAATCCGTCGGCGAGCAGGCCGTTGATCAGGGCAGCCGCCATGTTGCCGGCGCCAATGAATGTAATGGAGGTGCTCACGGCAGCAGGTATTTTCCTTGTTTGAGTCTGTTCGTCATGCAGGCGAGTCTGTTAGTCACGGGCTCCGAATATGTCGGTGCCGATTCGCACGTGGGTGGCGCCGGCGGCAATGGCCTGCTCGAAGTCTCTGCTCATTCCCATTGACAAGCTGTCCCACGCTGGCCCTGCCATTGTGCTGAGGTCATCGAATAGCGTTCTCAAGCGGCCGTAGCTTGCCAGCGGGTCGGCATCGATGTGCAGTATGGTCATCAGTCCGCGCACGCGCAGGGCGGGAAGTTCGGCCACCTGTGAGAGCACCTTGGCTGTCTCACCCGGTGCGAGGCCCGCCTTGGCTGGATCTTCGTCAACGTTTACCTGCAGGCACACTTGGAGCGTCTTTCCGTGTGGGCAGGCATCGTTCAACCGCCGGGCAATCTTGGTGCGGTCCAGCGTATGAACCCAGTGAAAATGCTCCGCGATGGCGCGGGTCTTGTTGGACTGGATGGCGCCGATAAAATGCCAGGTGGCATCCAGGTGGGCCAGCGCCTGAATTTTTGGCAAAGCCTCTTGCAGGTAGTTTTCGCCAAAGTTAGACAAGCCCGCTGCGTAAGCTGCCTCGATATCAGCCACTGGCTTGCGTTTCGACACGGCGATGATGGTAATCGATGCCGGGTCGCGATGTACGGCGCCCGCCGCATCGGCCACTTGGGCTTGAGTCGCCGCGATATGTTTACCGATGGATTGCAAATTGAGGCCGCCAACTCCATCCCAAACTGGCATACGCCGTGACATGGAGGTCCGGAGTTCGTGGTTAATCGGAAACATAGATAATACTATAACCGCCTCAACCCAGAGTTTTTGCGCGTAGGCAAGGATTGCTGATGGATATCACGGAACTTCTCGCTTTCAGCGCCAAGCAGGGCGCTTCCGACCTCCACCTGTCAGCCGGATTACCGCCCATGATTCGGGTAGACGGCGACGTCCGCAGGATCAATCTGCCCGCGCTTGAGCATACCGAAGTTTACTCGTTGGTCTACGAGATCATGAATGACAAGCAGCGCAAGGACTTCGAGGAGTTTCTGGAGACAGATTTCTCCTTCGAGGTGCCCGGCGTTGCCCGCTTCCGAGTCAACGCGTTCAACCAGAACCGCGGCGCCGGCGCGGTATTCCGGACCATTCCATCGAAGGTACTCACGATGGAAGACCTGAACATGGGTCAGGTCTTTAAAGACGTCGCCATGGTGCCCCGAGGCCTGGTGCTGGTGACGGGTCCCACGGGCTCGGGCAAGAGCACCACGCTGGCGGCCATGATCGATTTCATCAACGACAATCGTTACGATCATATTCTCACCATCGAGGATCCCATCGAATTCGTCCACGAGAGCAAGAAATGCCTGGTTAACCAGCGTGAGGTGCATCGCGACACCCACGGGTTCAACGAGGCGTTGCGCTCGGCCCTGCGGGAGGACCCCGACATCATCCTGGTAGGCGAGATGCGCGACCTGGAAACCACTCGGCTGGCGCTGAGCGCGGCCGAAACGGGCCACCTGGTATTTGGTACCTTGCACACCTCGTCCGCAGCAAAAACCATCGACCGTATCATCGATATGTTTTCGGGCGAAGAAAAAGACATGATTCGTTCCATGCTGGCTGAATCGCTCCAGGCGGTAATCTCGCAGACGCTGCTAAAGCGAGCCAATGGCGGCCGCGTGGCGGCCCACGAGATCATGATCGGCACGCCTGCCATTCGGAACCTGATCCGCGAGGACAAGGTCGCGCAGATGTACTCGGCCATGCAGACCGGCAGCGCGCAAGGCATGACCACGCTCGATCAGTGCCTGCAGGATCTGGTTGCCCAGCGCACGGTCACGCGCGCGGTTGCGCGTGAGAAAGCCAAGATTCCGGAGAACTTTTAAAGCGGTCTGAAAATATGGAATTCGAAAAACTCCTTAAGCTGGCTGTTGAGAAAGGCGCATCGGATCTATTTATCACGGCCGGTAAGCCCCCCATGCTGAAGATCAACGGCAAGCTGACGGCGGCGGGTAAAGCGGTCCTTACGCCGGAGCAGTCCAGCGACCTGGTGCTGGGCATCATGAACCGGGAGCAGCAGGACGATTTCGTCAAGCACCACGAGTGCAACTTCGCCATCAATGCCGGCACACTGGGGCGCTTCCGGGTGAGTTGCTTCTACCAGCGCAACCTGGTGGGTATGGTGCTGCGGCGCATCGAAACCACCATACCTATGATCGGAGATCTTGGATTACCCGGGATCCTTGAAGAACTTGCCATGACGCGCCGCGGGTTGATCATATTCGTTGGCGCGACGGGTACCGGCAAGTCCACGTCTCTGGCTGCCATGATCGGGCACCGCAATCAGAACTCCAGCGGCCACATCATCAGTATCGAAGATCCCATTGAATTCGTGCACCAGCACCAGGGGTGCATCATTACCCAGCGCGAAGTGGGCGTGGATACGGAAAGCTTCGAAATGGCGCTGAAGAATACCCTGCGTCAGGCGCCGGACGTCATCATGATCGGCGAGGTGCGCACCAGGGAGACCATGGAGCACGCCGTGGCCTTTGCAGAAACGGGGCACCTTTGCCTTTGCACCCTGCACGCCAACAACGCCAACCAGGCGTTAGACAGAATCATTCATTTCTTCCCCGCAGACCGCCACACTCAGGTATGGATGGATTTGTCCTTGAACCTGCGTGCCATGGTGGCTCAGCAGCTCGTTCCCACTACCGACGGGGAAAGTCGACGCGCCGCCATCGAGGTGCTCATCAACACGCCCCTGGCCGCCGACCATATCCGCAAGGGCGATGTGCATCTGCTCAAGGAGCTCATGAGCAAGTCTACCGAGCAGGGGATGCAGACCTTCGACCAATCTCTGTACCACCTTTACTCCGAAGGCGAAATCTCTTACGAGTCGGCGCTGGCTCACGCGGACTCCGCCAACGATCTACGCTTGATGATCAAGCTGGGATCTGACGCCAACCGGGATCCGATGGCGGCAACGGAAGGGTTGAGCCTGGAAGAAGAGGAAGAGCCGAATTTCGGCCTGCGACGTTAGTCGCACCGATGCCCGTTCAATCAGCGGTTTGTGCCAACCATGATTCGACGATGAGCACCGCGGCCAGTTCATGGCTGGTTGCGCCCTTGTCGAGCTCTGCCGCCTCTCGCGCCGCTCGGGTGCTCAGCCGCTCGTCCACCATTGCCACCGGAATCTGATAGCGGCGTTCCAGCTGGTTACCGAACGAACGTGCCCGCTCCGACATCTCGCTCTCGGTGCCGTCCATGTTGAGGGGAAGGCCCACCACTAGCTGCACTGGTTTCCACTCGTCGAGCAGCGTCTTTACCGCTTGCCAATTCGGACTGCCGTCCTTAGCCGCCAAAGTGGTCAGAGGCGAAGCGGTTTTTGTGACAAACTGTCCAACGCATCCGCCGATGTGGCGAAGCCCGAAGTCAAAACCGATAACGTAGCCGTCCTTCACTCGTCTACGAGTGACCGGCGTGGCCCGACATCAAGCGGAAATCGATCCCCAGCCCCGCTGCCGCTTTGTCCACGCGCTCGCCGAAGGGTGTGTTGAACAGCACCTCTTTGCTGCCGGGACAGTTCAGCCAGGCGTTGTCTTTTATTTCTCCTTCGAGCTGGCCGCTGCCCCAACCGGCGTAACCCAGGGCAACCAGAAAGTCGCGCGGGCCTTCGCCCCGGGCAATGGCTTCCAGCATCTCCTGTGCCGTGCTCAGCATGAGGCCATCGTCAAGCGCCAATGAGGTGGCGAAATTGCCGTCGTCGCTGTGCAGCACAAAGCCGCGCTCGGAGGCCACCGGGCCCCCTTCCAGGATCTGCACGTCTGGGGCGACGCTGGTGGTTTCCAGCCCCATCTGAGCCAGCAGCTCCACCAGCGAAAGTTCGGAGGGGCGGTTCACCACGATGCCCATGGCACCGTCCTCATTGTGCTCGCAGATGTAGGTGGCGGTGTCGGCGAAGTAGGTGCCTACCTGATTCGGCATGGCAAGAAGGAACTGATTCTTCAGTGTGACGTTAGCTGTCAAGGCTTGCTCCTGCGCGGGAGAACTTCCAGGTGCGAATGATCTCAAGCTGATCGTACTGCTTGCGCATGTCGACGGGAAACGCCTGATAGGGTGCGGCAAGCCGGACGATTCGCAGGGCCGCATTGTCCAGCACGCGGTGCCCGGAACTTTCCAAGATGCGCACTCCGTTTAAGGTGCCGTCGTAGCTGAGGATCACCAGCATGCGCAGGTTGCCGTAAACGTTGCCAGAGGGGTAGTTGGCATTACCGATGCGTTCCACTTTTTGGCGCCACATGTTGAGATACGCGGCTTCCACCGCCGACTTAGTGGACACGCTTGTCAGTCGCTTTACGCGGGGTTCTTTCGCTTGTGCCTGACGCTCCTTGGCGATTCGCGCTTCCAGGCTTGCGATTTCCTGCACCATCTCACGCAGCGTTGGCGTGTCCGCGGCGAAGCCTATGGTTTCGGGCGTGGAGGTGGCATTGGTGGTGGTTGCTTCCTGCTCTGCACTGGTTTGCGTGGTGAGCAGCTCTTTCCTGGCCAGCTCGTTGCGCGGCGTATCGGTAGGGAGCGTAACCACCTCGTTGAATTGGTTCTCGAAAAAATCTGCCGCTACGTCGGTTGTGGTTTCCAACGTCTCTTCTGCGCTGCCGCTGCCCAACTGGTTGGATTGAGCGAGAAAATCCGCATCTTCGGGTGCCTGCTGGTCCGAATGCTGTGCCAGGGTGACGTCGATGGACAGGCTTTGCTGAAAATCCAGCTGGGAGCTGAAACCGATACCGAGGATCAGCGCGGCGTGCAGCGAGAGAGTCAGAAAAAGCGTGAAGCTCAATCGATCTCGGGGGGTAATCGCCGTGGACATTGGTTCAGTCGTGCGCGGTAGCTGCCGTTGGGGCGGATTCGATCTGGTCCATGAGCATGCCGCCGATGTCCAGCGAAAACTGTGCATCGAGTTCGCGAATGCAGGTGGGGCAGGTAACGTTAATCTCGGTGAGGTAGTCGCCGATGATGTCTATGCCCACAAAAACCAGGCCGCGCCGCTTGAGGTCGTCGCCCACCTGGCTGGCAATCCAGCGGTCGCGCTCGCTCAACGGACGACCGACCCCGGTGCCGCCGGCGGCGAGGTTGCCGCGCGCCTCCCCAACCATGGGCACGCGCGCCAGCGCGTAGGGCACCGGCTCGCCGTTGATGAGCAGCACGCGCTTGTCCCCATCGACAATCTCGGGAATGAACTTCTGCCCCATGATCTGCTGCGTGCCGCCCCGGGTCAGGGTCTCCAGGATCACGCCCAGGTTGGCATCGTTCTGCATGACGCGAAAGATCGATTGTCCCCCCATACCGTCAAGCGGCTTGAATACCACGTTGCCGTGCTGGCGGTGAAAGTCCCGCAGCACGTCCTCGGAGCGGCTCACCACGAGGGGTGGGCAGCATTGCGGATAGGCCGTGGCGAAAAATTTCTCATTGCAGTCGCGGATCGCCTGAGGGTTGTTGACCACGCGCACGCCTTCGGCTTCGGCCCGCTCCAGGATGTAAGTGCTGTAGATGTACTCCATGTCGAAAGGTGGATCCTTGCGCATCATGATCACATCCAGGCTTGCCAGCGGTGTCAGGGCGGGTTCACCCAGGATGTACCAGTCGGTGGCATCAGCAGGGTCCAGCGATTCGGCAAATGGGTCGTTCAGCCTGAGGTTTCGCAGCATCCCGTAAGGTTTGAATTCGTGAAGCAGCATGTCTCCTTGGGTTAAATAACTTACTTCCCATCCGCGCCGTTGTGCGGCGCGAATCATGGCCAGCGTGCTGTCTTTTTGCAGTGACAGGCTGTCCAGAGGGTCCATGACGAAAGTGATTTTCAAGCGCGTAGACTCCATGCCCGGCGGCGTTGGAAAAACAGTGTAACGTACTCACATGGGTACAGCGCGGCAACCGTAGTGAGATGAAATTCCCTTTCTTATCGGGTGTTTATAGATCGCTTCCACCTAAACATGGTAAAACCTTAACGAACGTCGGATAGGGATATGGCGTGGCGCGCTTTGGGGGCTCCGTCGTGTCAAATCGTTAACCAAAGAGCCAGTAATGAAAGAGGAACTTCAGAGTGTGACAGTGCTGGTCATAGACGATAGTAAGACCATCCGGCGCAGCGCCGAAAACCTGCTCAGCAAAGAGGGCTACGATGTGGTTACGGCCACTGACGGATTCGATGCGCTGGCAAAGATTGCGGACACGCGACCGGAAATCATATTTGTGGACATCATGATGCCGAGGCTCGATGGCTATCAGACCTGCGCGCTCATCAAGAACAACAGCGAGTTCAAGGCGACGCCCGTCGTCATGCTGTCCAGCAAAGACGGGCTGTTCGACAAAGCACGAGGCAGGGTTGTCGGATCGGACCGTTACATCACCAAGCCTTTTTCCAAAGAGGAGCTGCTTGGCACCATCAAGACCCTGGTTCACTGAAAGCGACTCTCATGGCGACCATCCTCGTTGTCGACGATTCTCCGACCCAGACCCACCGGCTGGCCAACACGCTGGTTCGTCAGGGTCATGAGGTGTTGACCGCCGCCAGCGGCCGCGACGGTATCGAGCTCGCCTCGGAAGAGCAGCCCGATGTGATCCTCATGGATGTGGTCATGCCGGGAATCAATGGCTTTCAAGCGACCCGACATCTCACCAGGGCAAAAAACACCGGCCACATTCCGGTAATCATTGTCTCCTCTAAGAGCCAGGACACGGATCGTGTCTGGGGTGAGCGACAGGGTGCGATTGGTTATCTCACCAAGCCTGTGGACGATCAGACGCTGATCGACACGGTCAACAACGTGCTGTGCGGATAGCGCGGAAATCAGCATGTCGCAAACCCCAACACTCGATATCCTCAACGACATACAGTCGGCCGCGCTCAATAACGCCGCACCCCTTCCGCTGCGCGAGACGGCCCAGTTGGATTGGCAGGGCGTTGGATTCCAGGTGGGCGGTCTGCGGTTGGTGTCCCCCTTGGGGGAAGTTTCGGAAGTATTGACGCTGCCTCGGCTGGCATCCCTGCCCGGGGTCAAGTCCTGGGTGCTGGGGGTTGCCAATGTTCGTGGCCGCCTCATACCGATAGTAGATCTGCACGAGTTTTTGGGTTTGACGAGCACGCTGCCGCGCGCCCAATGGCGCGTCCTGGTGGTGGAAGACGAAGATCTGATAGCCGGCTTCGTGGTGGAGCAGTCACTGGGCATTCAGCATTTTCTTGAAGAAGCGTTAGACGAAGCGGACATGCACGTGCACGCGTCGATCAAGCCGTACACTCGTGGCGTGTTTCGCGATGGTGGGCAGGTTTTCTTTGAAGCGCACCTGAAACTGATATTGAGGGACGATCGATTCTTCGACGTCGCAGAAAGGACAGAGCAGAAGGGTTGAAGGGACATGAAAGCAGGAAAGTTATCTCCGTTGGTTGTCACTCTCATGGTGTTGCTGGTTGGAGCGCTTGCCGGTATGACCTACATGATCGGCACTGAGCAGCTGCTGGCTTTAGATGGCACCGGCCTGATGCTGGCGGGCGCCTCCATGGCGCTCATGTGGACCATAGCAGTGCTGATGGTGCGCGATGCCCGCGCTCAGCTCGCCGAGCAGGCGACCCAGAACGGGCGCAATCAGGCGGCCATCTTGCAGTTGCTCGATGAAATCTCGGACCTGGCCGAGGGCGACCTGAGCATCCGGGCTTCGGTCACGGAGAACTTTACCGGGGCCATTGCCGACTCCATCAACTTTGCCATCGACCAGATGCGCGGCCTGGTGTTCAACATCAACGACCTGTCGCACCAGGTGGCGGCGGCGGCCGAGAATACCCAGAGCACGGCATCGAAACTTGCCGATGCGGCGGAGGGACAGGCCAAGGAAATTGGTGCGGCCTCGCATGCCATCAACGACATGGCCGCGTCCATCGATCACGTATCCTCCAACGCGGCGGAGTCGGCTGCGGTGGCCGAGCGTGCCGTGGAGATCGCTAACAATGGTGCGCACGTTGTCCAGGACACCATTCAGGGAATGGATACCATTCGCGGTCAGATTCAGGAGACTTCCAAACGCATCAAGCGGCTGGGGGAGTCGAGCCAGGAGATCGGCGACATCGTATCGTTGATCAACGACATTGCGGACCAGACCAACATACTGTCGCTCAATGCGGCCATCCAGGCTTCCATGGCTGGCGACTCAGGCCGAGGCTTTGCCGTGGTGGCCGACGAAGTTCAGCGGCTGGCCGAGCGTTCGAGTGCGGCAACCAAGCAGATTGCGGCCCTCGTCAAAACCATTCAGACGGATACCAACGAAGCCGTCATCTCCATGGAGCAGACCACCTCCGAGGTAGTGGGCGGCGCCAAACGCGCCCAGGATGCGGGCGTTGCGCTGGAAGAGATCGAGAACGTTTCCACTTCCTTGGCGGAGCTGATTCAGAACATCAGCAACGCGGCCCGACAGCAGGCAGCCTCGGCTGGGCACGTCTCCAATACCATGAATGTCATCCAGGACATCACCGCTCAGACGGTGGATGGCACGGAGAAAACCGCATCCTCCATCGGGCATCTCGCGGCCATGGCCAACGAGATGCGAACCTCTGTGGAAGGCTTCAAACTGCCCGAGACCAAGTAGGCGCAGGCGAGAACAAAGAACCAAAGATGCCCACAGGCCGAGAACACTTTGCGCTCGTTTGGATAAAGAGCGAGCTCCTCGAGACCCTCAATGAGGCTCGTGAGTCGCTGGAGGCGTTTGCCGAATCCGACGGCGAACTGACGCACATGCGCACTTGCCTTACGGCCATGCACCAGGTGCACGGCACCCTGGTGATGCTGGAGCTTGAAGGACTGGCGCTACTCGCCGACCACCTGGAGCGGCTGGCTCAGCAGCTCATGGGAGGCATCGTCTCCGAGGAAAACGGCGCCGTTCAGTGTCTGATGCAGGGCATTCTGGAACTACCGGGGAACCTGGACGAAATTCAGCGGGGACTTTTGGACTCCGCCGAGCTGGCGTTGCCGCTCATCAACGAGATTCGCCGTCACCTGGGCGAGGAAGCGTTGGCCGGCGGTCAGGTTACGCCGCTGTCCGGCGTGCAGGAATCGGCTGTGGAGCGGTTCGAAGATATCGATGGCAATGAGAAAGCCAAGAAGATTCGCGCAGCCTATCAGCAGGTGCTGCTGTCCATCCTGAAAGGGGGCGATCGATCGCGCTCTGTAGAGGGGCTCAACAAGGTGGCACAGGGCCTCACCCGGGTGTGTGAAGGCACGCCCCACGAGTCGCTGTGGCAGGCGTTTGGCGAGTTCGTGGCCGGTCTGGGCATGGGAGAAGGTCCCATAGACGGCGATGCGGTTAAGCTATTGCGCCGAGTGGATTCGGAAATGCGGCAGCTGGCCGCCGACGGCACAGAGGCCCTGCGCCAGCCCGTTTCCCTGGAGCTGATCCGACAGCTGCTGGAGAGTTGTCGGCAGCGTAACTATCAAAGTGAAGCGCTTGAGGAGCTGCGTGCCACGTTGCACAGCGCCTCGCAGACCGATGGGCTTGCGTTCTCCGGCCGTGAAGCACTGGCCAGCGCGGCCGCCGCGCTGCGCGAAGAGCTGGCAACAGTAAAAGACCAGCTGGATTTGTTGGCGCGTGGTGGCGCACCTGTCAGCGCCGACCTGGGTGGTCTGATCGCGCCGCTCAAGCAGATCGGCAGCACGTTGTCGCTGTTAGGGTTCGAAAGCTCCAAAATCATCGTTGCCGACCAGGTGGATACGCTCAATCGGCTTATCGATGAGTCGCCCGGGGGCAACTCGGCGCTGATCACGGTGGCCAGCGCGCTGGTGCAGGTGGATGAAAACCTGGCTAGTTTCGCTCATGGCAAGCCGGCGTTAGAGCAGATCACTGACGATGCGCAACGGGCCGTCATCGTGGAAGCTCGCGCGGGCCTGGAGCGAGTCAAACAGGCCGTGGTTGAGTACATCTCTTCTCAGTGGACGTCCGCTTGCCTGGAAGGCGTTCCGGAGCAGCTCGAAGAGATCTGCGGGGCGCTTGGCATCATTCCCCTGGAGCGAGCCGCGCGGCTGCTTGCCGGATGCGGCGCATACGTCGCCGCGCGTTTGATGGGAAGCGGCCAGCCGCGTTGGGACGAAATGGACGCGCTGGCGGACGCGATCAGCGGCGTGGAGTACTACCTGGAGCGTCTCGGAGAAGAGTCCGGGGTGGGGGCCGACGACGTCTTGGATCTGGTGGCGCGCAGCCTGCAATCCCTAGGGATCGACGAGCAACGCATCGCGCAGCCCCTGCCGGACGAAGCTGGCCAGGCGGCTGACGCTGAAGGGGCGCCGTTGGTTGAGTTGGAGTTACCCCGGGCCGACGCGGCAGACGTTGAGGCTCACAAGCCCCCCGTGCGGGCGAGTGACCTTGAGGCCCGAACGCCGGAAGTTGAGCTCCATCCAGTCATCGAGCACGACGCTTTCGATGAAGACTCTGCTGTGCCGGATACGCCAGCCGCGGAGCCGGAGCCCGCCCAACCGGACACCGAGCCCGCGGCCGCGAACGCGGCGGCAGCCGAAGCCCTCACGCTGGTGGACGTGTTCGACAGCGATCAGGAAATCGTTGAGATCTTCACCGAAGAGGTAGGCGACGTGCTGGAGGCGATCGCCGGCTGGTTGCCCAGGTGGCGTGAAGATTTTGACCACGAAGAAGCGCTGGGCGAGGTGCGGCGCGCCTTCCACACACTCAAGGGAAGCGCCCGCACCGTCGGTGCGAATGTCATCGGAGAGGTGGCTTGGTCTGTTGAGAACATGCTCAATCGGGTTCTTGAAAGCACCGTGATACCAACCGACCAGCTGGTGGGCGTGGTGGATGAAGCGCGCGCCCTGGTCGTTGAATTGCGCGAGGCGTTCGAAGCTCAGCGCGCTGGCGACATGGATCAGGTTGGGCGCGTCATGGAGCGCGCCGACATCCTGGCGTCGGGCGGCACCTTGGAAGACGGTGAGCAGCCGGAGCAGCCGGAGCAGCCGGAAGCTCACGTTGAGCCCACCGAGCCAGGGTCCCTGCCCGCCGCGGAGTCCAAGCGGTTGCCGGGCCTGGCCGAGCCGCCGGTTAGCGCAGAGCCGATAGAGGAACAAGACAGCGACGCGTTGTTTGCCGCAGAAGTCAGACCCTATCTGGATCAGTTGCGGTCGGTGGTCAGCGAAGGCACGTTCACCCTCACGCACGACAGCGTAGACGCATTGCATGGCATCGCCGCCAGCGCGGCTTTGCGGGGCATGGAATCTGTCGGTGAGTTGGCGCAGGCTGCATACGAGCTTGCTCGTGTCCTGCACGTTGACGACACCACGACGGTGTCTTACGACGCGGCAGAGTTCTTCCTGGCGGCGCTGAGCGCGTTGGCAGCAGGGTGTGATGCGCCGGCCGAGGACGACGAAGCGACCGATGATCATGCCCAGCTGATTGCAGACGCAGACCTGCTGGTCTTGCGGGCCAATCAGGACCGCGCCGGAACCGAGCTGGTGCCGGCTGCCGCGTTGGTCACCATCACGGCATCGGAAGAGTTTTTCGGCAACTGGCACGAGGGGGCGCTGGATCTGGAATTTAGCGGCAAGCTGGTGGAAGCGCTGTCCGAGGTTGCCAAAACGGCGTCGGCCGCCGACCGGGAGCCAATCGCCGACCTGGCGCGGGCGCAGGGTGCCGCCATCGAACACCTTGAGCACGAGTCCCTGACGCCGCAAGCCTACCTGGTGCTGTCGCGCGCACACAGCCGTCTGTTGGAGCATATTGACGCGTTGGCCACCGACGAGTGGTCGGTGTCCGCCCACGAGGAAGTTCTGGCGCTGCGGGCGCTCGTCGACCAGGATCAGGCAGACGCGGACACCTCCGTTGAGCAGGAGCTTGGAGCGGCGGAGGAAGGCGCCGAGGTGGCTATTCTGCGCGAAGCCGAAGCCATGGAAGCAGACAACATCGTGCAGTTTCCGGCCGCGTCCGCCGATCTCGATCCCGAACCAGCCTTCGACCGGCAATCGTTGATTCCTGAGGATCTCGATGAGGAAATTGTTGGGATCTTCTTCGAAGAGGCCGACGAAATTCTCGAAGTGCTCGAGCAGAATATCCACGAGTGGTCTGGTGAGCGGAATAATCGACTGTATCTGGAGAACCTGCTGCGTGGTCTCCACACCCTCAAGGGCGGCGCCAGGCTTGCGGGCCTGGTGCAGCTGGGCGACCTGACCCATCAATTCGAATCGCACCTCATCGAGGTCCAGGGCAGCGATGCATCTCTCGGGGCAGGTTTTTTCGCGGCGCTCAATACGCGCTACGACGATCTCACCGCCTTAGTCGGCAGGATCAGGCATGCCTTGTCCTCTGGTGCCGCGGCCCCGGCCGTCCAGCCAGAAGAACATGTCGAGGCCGACGCAGCTGAGACCACACAGGGCGTGGGTGAAGAAGCGTCGGAGTCTTCGCTAGCAGCCACGGACGTTGAGCAACCCCCCGAAGAGTCGTCCGAACAGGCGGCGCCGGCCACGGCTGCCACGGATGAGGTGCCGACGGAGGCAGAAGGCTCAACCGCGGCTCAAGAGTCAGCCGAAATCGAAGCGTCGACTGCCGCCGGAGCGGCGGAAGAAGAATTCGCGGCGCCGGAACCGCTCGAGGTGCAGCCCAAAACGCACACCAAGGTGGATCGCGGCAAGGAGATGGTTCGGGTCGGAGCGGGCTTGCTCGAAGAGTTGGTCAACCTGGCGGGCGAGAGCAGTATCGTGCGCGCTCGTGTCGAGCAGGACATGAGCGATTTCACCAGCGCCCTGGACGAGATGGAAGTCACCATCGAGCGGGTTCGCGAGCAGCTGCGGCGTCTGCAGATCGAGACCGAAGCCCAGACTCTGTTCCGCCGCGACAGCGTCGATGAGCCCGGCTATACCGAGTTCGATCCTCTGGAGATGGACCGCTACTCCCAGTTGCAGCAGGTGTCCCGCGAGCTGGCCGAGAGCGCCTCGGACATGCTGGATCTCAAAGAGACCCTGTTGTTCAAAGCGCGTGAATCGGAAACCCTGCTGCTACAGCAAGCGCGCATCAACACCGAACTCCAAGAAGGTCTGATGCGCACGCGCATGGTGCCTTTCTCTCGCCTGTTGCCACGGCTACGCCGAATCGTGCGTCAGGTGTCTGCGGAGCTCGACAAAGAGATCGACTTCAGCGCCTACAACGTGGAAGGCGAGCTGGACCGGAACCTGCTCGAGCGCATGGTGCCTCCGTTGGAGCACATGTTGCGGAACGCGGCTGATCACGGCATCGAGAGTGCAGACCTACGCAAGAATTTCGGAAAGCCGTCTGCCGGACGAATCGAGCTGCGTCTGTCCCGCGAGGGCGGCGATGTGGTCATTGAAATCAGTGACGATGGCGCTGGCATCGATGTGGAATCCGTTCGCGAGAAGGCGGTGGAGCGAGGCCTGGTGGCCGAAGGTGCCGCGCTGCGCGATGAGGAGATTACACAGTTCGTATTGGCGCCTGGATTTTCCACCGCCAAATCGGTCACTCAGATTTCCGGCCGCGGTGTGGGCATGGATGTGGTGCACAGCGAGGTTAAGCAGCTGGGCGGAAGCATCCACATACGTTCCAGACCAGGCAAGGGCACCCGCTTTACCGTGCGCGTGCCGTTCACCGTGTCGGTGAACCGCTCCCTTATGGTGTCGGTGGGCGAGGACCTCTACGCGATTCCGCTGAATAACATCGAAGGCATCGTGCTGCTGAATCCAGACGAGCTAGAAACCTTGTACGCGCCCGAGGTCAACACCTTTGAATATGCGGGCGTCCCCTATCGAGTTCGCTACCTGGGCCACTACCTTGGTAGGGAGTTCCGCGCTGCGTCTCAGCAGAGTTCGGTTCCCGTGGTTTTGGTGCGCTCCGGCGACCAGAGCGTGGCGGTTCATGTAGACGCGGTGCAGGGGAGCCGGGAAATCGTCGTTAAGAGCCTGGGCCCGCAGTTTGCTGGCGTGGGCGGCGTGTCGGGAGCCACCATTCTTGGTGACGGCAGCGTGGTGGTGATTCTGGATATGCTGGCGCTGATCCGCGCCCACGGGGCGGACGACGGCCTGCGCGCACCAAAACGTCCAGCGTCGAGTCAATCGCGCACGCGCTGTGTGATGGTGGTGGACGATTCTGTAACCGTTCGCAAGGTCACGTCTCGGTTGCTTGAGCGTCAGGGTATGGACGTCATCGTCGCCAAAGACGGCGCCGAGGCCGTGGCGCTGCTTCAGGAGCGGCGTCCGGACCTCATGCTGCTGGATATCGAGATGCCACGCATGGACGGATTTGAGGTGGCCCGTCAGGTGCGACGGGACGAGCGCTTGAAAGATCTGCCAATTGTGATGATCAGCTCGCGAACGGGGAAGAAGCACCAGGAGCGCGCTGCGGAGCTGGCGGTCAACAGTTTACTCGGCAAACCTTTCCAGGAAAGCGAGTTGCTTTCGACCATTGATGGGCTGGTCAACTAGGATTTGAAGTGGCAGCGGTTGTGGCGCAAGAATCTTCAGAAATTTCCTGTGTGCTGATCCCCATGAATGGCGGACCGCTGCTGCTGCCGAACGTGTGCGTGGCGGAAATTCTGCCGTGGCGGCGCATCAAGACCCATGCGGGCCTGCCGGATTGGTGTCTTGGCATTCTCGCGTGGCGCGGGGCAGAGGTGCCGGTGGTGAGTTTCGACTGCATCAACAACCAGGATCTGCATGACGATGGCGCTGGCCGGTGCATCGTGGTGATGAACCGTACGCGGCTTGCCGATGGCATACCTTTTTATGCCTTTGCCGCCACGGGGCTGCCCAGAATGATGCAGTTGGCCGATGGCGACCTGAGTAGCGTGCCGGGCCGATTGAAGCGCGCGGAAGTTGCCGCGGTGCAATTGGGTACCGAAACGGCCATCATCCCGAACCTGGAGGTGGTGGAACGCTCGGTGACCGAGCTCGCCGGGGACTTCCAGACCCCCTAGCGCCAACCCCAGAGCTGTCTTATTCCCGCCAACGCCGCCAGCGGCGCTGTTTCCGCGCGTAGTATCCAATCGCCGAGCCCCCAGGCAACCGCGCCGGCGGCCCGCGCATGCCGAAGCTCGTCCTCCGTCCACCCGCCCTCTGGGCCTACCAGCAAAGCCAGCGCTTGGCGTGGCAGGGCTGGATTCAACGGGCTGCTGCCTGGTTGCAGAATGAATTTGGGCAGTGAGGCCGTGGCTGCTAGGTAGCTGCTCAGGTCCGTGGGCTCGTGCACGGTGGGTACGAATGCCCGATTGCTCTGTTCGCTGGCGTGGATCGCGATCTTCTGCCAGTGCGCCACGCGCCCGGTGGTGCGGCTGGCGTTGATGCGCACGTTGCTGCGCGCGGCGGTGATCGGCCAAAGATCGGTAATCCCCAGCTCTGTGGCCTTCTGCGTCACGGTGTCCATGGCCTGACCCTTGAGCCATCCCAGCGCCAGATGCAGAGGTAGCGGCGGCCCGTGATGGCTGATGAGCTCGCCGAAGGTGAGGGCGGCCGCCTTGCCGGCGCTGCCGCTTACGGTCGCCTCATACTCACTGCCGGAGCCGTCGAAACAGGTCACCGTGTCGCCGGTCTTCAGGCGCAGCACGCGGGTCAGGTAGTGGCTGCGCTCGGCGTCCAATGTGTGTTGCTGCCCAGCGCTGATCTCCGGTACGAAAAGTCGGTGGCCCATCAGCACAGTCTAAGGGCGGCGGGCGCTTTATGCAGCGCGTTGGGTCAGCCCGAGATTGGCGCAGATGGCCACGCTGGCGCCCCACCGATTCAGTGTGTAGAAGTGCAGGCCCGGCGCGCCGGCGTCGAGCAACTCGTCACACAAGGCGGTGACGACGTCCACGCCGAACTGCTTCAGGCTCTTCTCATCGTCCTGGTAGGCTTCCAGCTGCTTGCGTATCCAGCGGGGGACATCCGCGCCGCAATTGTCCGAAAAGCGGATGATGCCTTCATAGTTGGTAATCGGCATCACGCCGGGATAGATGGGAATGTCGATAGCGGCTTTGCCGCACCGCTCCATGAAATCGAAATAGGCGTGCGGGTTGTAGAAATACTGGGTGATTGCCGTGTTGGCGCCTGCCGCCACCTTACGTTTGAAAAACTCCAGATCCGCAGCGGGCGAAGTGGCATCCGGGTGGGTTTCAGGGTACGCGGCCACCTCGAGATGAAAATGGTCGGCGGAGTGCTCGCGAATCCAGCGAACCAGGGTTTCGGCATTGTGGCCGAAACGGTTTAAGCCGATGCCTGACGGTAGGTCGCCGCGCAGGGCCACGATCCGATCCACGCCCAGGTCCCGATAGTAGTCGAGCAGCGCAAAGGCCTCCTGCCTGGGATCGCCGCCGATGGAAAGGTGGGGCGCTACCGACAACCCCTGCTGCACCAGGCGGGTTACCGTATCGCGGGTGCCGGACTTGGTGGAACCGCCTGCGCCGTAGGTACAGGAGTAGAAATCCGGGCGCAGCTCGCTGAGTTTGGTGGCGACTCGCTGGAGGCTTGCGTGTCCCTTTTCGGAACGAGGGGGAAAGAACTCGAAGCTCAGCCGCGCGGTGCTGCGGGATTGCTCTGTCTTTGCCATATCAAAGTGCCTGATACCTGTTGGCGGGGGCTTTAGACGGCTGCGGCGAGCGTTTCAGCCTTGTCCGTGCATTCCCAGGTGAACTCCTCTTCTGTGCGCCCGAAATGTCCGTATGCGGCCGTGGCCCGGTAGATCGGTCGCTTGAGATTCAGCATGGCGATGAGCCCCCTAGGGCGCAAATCAAAATGTTCACGTACAAGTTGAATGATCTTCTCGTCCGACACGTTGCCGGTGCCAAACGTGTTCACGGCGATGGAGGTGGGTTCCGCCACACCGATCGCGTAGCTCACCTGGATTTCCAGTCGCTTGGCGAGCCCCGCGGCGACGATGTTCTTCGCCACGTAGCGACCAGCGTAGGCCGCGGATCTGTCTACTTTGGAAGGATCCTTGCCGGAGAACGCGCCGCCACCGTGGCGGGCCATGCCGCCGTACGTATCCACGATGATCTTTCGGCCGGTGAGGCCGCAGTCCCCCACGGGGCCGCCGATGACGAATTGTCCCGTTGGGTTAATGAAGATCTTGGTGTCTGCAGACAACCAGTTGCTGGGCAGCGTGGGTTTGATGATCTCTTCCATCACCGCCTCATGCAGCGCTTCGGTGGAGACACCCGGGTCGTGTTGGGTAGATAGCACGACGGTATCGATGCCTGCCGGCGTTCCGTCCTCCGCGTAGCGGAAAGTGAGCTGGCTCTTGGCGTCGGGCCGCAGGAAATCTACCGAGCCGCGCCGTACATCGGCTTGTTTTTGCACCAGCCGGTGGGCGTAGGTGATTGGCGCCGGCATCAGCACGTCCGTCTCGTCGGTGGCGTAGCCGAACATCAGGCCCTGGTCGCCGGCGCCCTGTTCGTGGTCGCCGGTTTCGTCCACGCCCATAGCGATATCACTGGACTGCAGGCCTAGCGCGTTGGTGATGGTGGCCTGGTCGGGGTCGATCCCCAGGTCGAGGTTGGTGTAGCCGATGTCGCGGATGACCTGTCGGGTGAGGGCGTCTACGTCTACTTCCGCACTGGTTCGGATCTCGCCCCCCAGCACCACCAGATTGTCCTTGAGCAGGGTTTCGCAGGCCACTCGGGAATCCGGGTCCTGTTCGAGCATGGCGTCCAGGATGGCGTCGGAAATCTGGTCAGCCATCTTGTCGGGGTGGCCTTCGCCTACGGATTCCGACGTGAAAACTGCGTAGTCGCTCATGCTGTTGTTTCCTTTGTAGATCTAATCGGTTGACCGAATCGGCAAAGCAAATCGCGAATTGGGGTTCGCGTTTGCGGCGTCCGCAGGGCGATATACCAGCTAAATCGGTGCGCATTGTAGCCCGATTGCACGGACCTGTTGTTATGCAATTGCATGCACTATATGAAGCGGTGACAATAGCGCCCGCTTCAATGCGGATCCAGCATGGCCGTCGCGGCCAGGAGGACTATGACAGCTCGAACAGACCGAGCAAACGCGATTCGCGCGCTTGCCATGGATGCCGTGCAGGCGGCGAACTCGGGCCACCCCGGTGCGCCCATGGGGTTGGCCGATGTGGCCGAGGTGCTTTGGCGCGAGGCGCTCAAACACAATCCGGGGGATCCGCATTGGTTTGACCGTGACCGGTTCGTGCTGTCCAATGGTCACGGTTCCATGTTGCTCTATAGCGCCTTGCATCTGTGTGGCTACGACCTGTCCATGGACCAGATCCGGGCGTTTCGACAGCTTAACTCTCCCACCGCCGGACACCCGGAATACGGCGAGTGTCCGGGGGTGGAGACCACCACCGGGCCTCTGGGCCAGGGATTCGCCAACGCGGTGGGTATGGCCCTGGCGGAGCGTCAGCTGGCCCGGGAGTTCAACCGTGAAGGGCATGCGGTGGTGGATCACCGCACCTGGGTCCTGGTGGGGGACGGCTGCTTGATGGAAGGCATCTCTCACGAGGCGGCCTCTCTGGCGGGCACCCTGGGGCTCGGCAAGCTGATTGCAATCTACGACGACAATGGCATCTCCATCGACGGTGAAGTCTCCCAGTGGTTTACCGAGGACGTGGCCGCGCGCTTCGAAGCCTACGGTTGGCGGGTGATCCGCGGTGTGGATGGCCATGATGGAAATAAGGTGGCCGCTGCGCTGGCGGATGCGATGGACGGTGGCGACCGGCCCACCTTGGTATGCTGTAAGACGGTCATTGGCTTCGGTTCTCCAAACAAAGAAGGCACATCGGGTGTGCACGGTTCTGCGTTGGGCGACGAGGAGATCGCCGCAACCCGGGCGCGTCTGAACTGGGGATTTCCGCCGTTCGAGATTCCTGCACGCGTTTACGAAGAATGGGATTGCACCAGCCGTGGGGCGGCGCTGCAGCAGGATTGGAACGAACGCATGGCGGCGTATGAAGCTGCTTTCCCGGAGTTGGCGGCCGAGCTCAGGCGCCGTGCAACAGGCGCACTGCCTGAAGAATGGAACGAGCCCATTCGAGCGCTTGCCCGGCAAGCCCAGCAGGACATGCAGCCACTGGAAACGCGCAAATCTTCGCAGCGGTGTCTGGGTGCGTTGGCTGAAGGCGTGCCGGAGCTGTTCGGAGGGTCTGCCGATCTGACCGGTTCCAACGGCACACGTTGGGATGGTGCCGGCGACGACCGCTACCTGAGCTTCGGGGTGCGTGAGTTCGGCATGACGGCGATCACCAACGGCATGGCGCTGCACGGGGGTTTCCGACCGTTTTCCGGCACCTTCCTCGTGTTCATGGAGTACGCGCGCAACGCGGTCCGCCTGGCCGCTCTCATGGGCGCGCCCAATATTTTCGTATACACCCACGACTCGGTGGCCGTTGGGGAGGATGGCCCCACCCACCAGCCCGTGGAGCAGCTGACAAATCTGCGCACGACACCGGGGCTTTCTACCTGGCGGCCATGCGACACGGTAGAGAGCGCCGTTGCCTGGGAGTCGGCGATTGCCGCGGGCAAGCGCCCGTCGGCGCTCATCTTCACCCGCCAGAAGACCGCGCCCCAGCTCCGCGACGAGCAGGCTTTCGCGGACATTTCACGCGGGGGTTACGTACTCGTTCGCGAAGCTGGTTCGCTGGATGCGGTGATCATTGCCACCGGCTCCGAAGTTGAGGTGGCGGTGGAGGCCGCATCTCAATTGGCCGATGACGGGCTCGGCGTGCGCGTGGTATCCATGCCCTGCACCGACGTGTTTCTCTCCCAGGATGACGCCTATCGAAATGCCGTGCTGCCCATGGAAACCAGGGCCCGGGTCGCGGTGGAGGCCGCTCATCCGGACTACTGGTATCGCTTTGTGGGATTGGACGGCACGGTGGTTGGTGTCGACCGCTTCGGCGTGTCTGCGCCTGGGGCGCAAGCGATGTCCGAGGTGGGGATTACCCTGGAGAACGTCGTTACCGCTGTGCGGTCAGTTCTCGGGTAAGTTCGTTTAACAAAGTTGCCGACGGATTGCATGATGGGCCAAACGATCACCAACATGGCAGATCTGGAAATCTCGGGTAAGCGGTTGCTGATTCGAGAAGACCTGAACGTACCTTTGTCTGCAGGCAAGATTACCAGCGATGCGCGTATACGCGCGGCGCTGCCCACGCTGCAAGCGGCAGTGGAAGCGGGGGCGGCCACGCTGATCATGTCGCACCTCGGCCGGCCCACGGAGGGCGAGTTCGACGCCGCGTTCTCCCTTGCCCCGGTGGCGGCTCGATTGGGAGAGCTGTTGGGCCGGAAGGTGGCGCTGGTGGAGTTGGACCAGGTCCCTGATCTCGTTCCGGGGGACGTGGCGTTGTTGGAAAACGTGCGCTTTCTGAACGGCGAGAAGGCGGATTGCGACGAGCTTGCACAGCGCCTCGGGGCCCTGTGCGACATCTTTGTTATGGACGCGTTCGCAACGGCCCATCGGGCCCAGGCTTCTACCCACGGGGTGGCGCGTTTTGCGCCTACAGCCTGCGCGGGGCCGCTGTTGGCTGGCGAGCTGCAAGCGCTGGAGCGGGCACTCTCCGAGCCCGCAAGACCCATGCTGGCTATCGTTGGCGGCGCTAAGGTATCCACCAAACTCGATGTGCTGGAGTCATTGGCGTCGCTGGCCGACGGCATCATCGTGGGTGGCGGCATCGCCAACACGTTCGTAGCCGCGGCGGGGTACGGTGTGGGCCAGTCTCTGTATGAGCCTGATCTGCTCGACACGGCACGACGCATTGCTGACAAAGTAGCCGTGCCGCTGCCCGTGGACGTCATGGTGGGGCGCTCCATGGATGCCGACGAACCCGCAGTGGTCCGAGGCATCGACCAGGTGGGCGAGGATGAGAAGATTCTCGATATCGGGCCGGAGACCGCCCGGCAGTTTGCCGAGCGACTGGGTGCATCCGGCACCATTTTGTGGAACGGCCCGGTCGGCGTGTTCGAGATCGACCAGTTTGGCGAGGGAACGCGCGTGCTGGCGGAGGCCATCAGAGACGCCGATGCCTTCTCTATCGCCGGGGGTGGGGATACCTTGGCCGCCATCGACAAGTATGGGGTGCGCGAAGGGGTGTCCTATATCTCAACTGGCGGCGGTGCTTTTCTCGAGTTTGTCGAAGGCAAAACCCTTCCGGCCGTGGCGGTACTGGCAGAGACTGCGGCGCATGGTAAGTGATAGCTTCGACCCGGCGTCGCTGCGCGCCGGTCTCGCCCCCTTGCGGCTGGCCGCGCCGCCGGAACCCGTCGGCGCGGAGCAGCGCGCCTACCTGAGCCACTACGGCCTGTGGCTGGTGGACGATTTCCCCGGGCTCACGGCCCATATGGGGGTGGTTGCCGCGGGTGGCGAGCGGGTGGCCGCGCATTGCTGGCAGGTGGCGCAGCCGCGTGGCAGCGTGGTGGTTATACACGGCTATTTCGATCACGTGGGGCTCTATCGTCATCTGATCCGGTACCTCATTGGCGAACGGTTTTCGGTGTTCGCCTTCGACCTGCCCGGCCACGGTTTGACCACCGGCCAGGAGGCGAGCGTGGAATCATTCGATGAGTATGTGGCGGCCCTGGACGCTTGTCTGGAAGAGGCATTTGCCCATCTGCCGGCCCCCTACCACCTGATGGGACAGAGCACCGGCGGCGCGGTAGCCATGGAGTGGTTTCTCGCCCATGGCCACACCCGAGCCACCTCTCCGTTTGCCAACACGGTGCTGCTCGCCCCGCTGGTGCGGCCCTATCAATGGATCTTCAATCGCTGGGTATATCGGGCCGTCCGCCCGTTCATCAACGAGCGGCCCAGGACGTTTGCCAACAACTCGGACGACCCGGAGTTCTTGCGCTTCCTGCGCGATGACGATCCGCTGCAGTCGCGGGTGCTGCCGGTGGCCTGGGTCACCGCCATGGTCCGCTGGAAGCGGCGTTTTCTGCGTTATCCGCCAACCGACGTTGCCCCGCTGGTGATCCAGGGGCAGCAGGACAAGACGGTGGATTGGCGTTACAACATGCGCGTGATCTCCCGGTTGTTTGCGGCGCGAATCGTCTATCTGCCCACGGCCCGGCATCACTTGGTCAACGAGACCGAGGAGATTCGCAAGACAATCTTTGAGGCCATCATCGAAGAGCTGGCATGAGCCATCCGCTCGAATCGCTGTTCGAACCGGGCCAACTTAAGCAGGACGCCGACACCTGCCAGGAGTGGGGACGGGACTGGACCCGCAGCCATTCGCCCAGGGCGAGTGCGGTGGTATTTCCCGAGTCCGTGGAGCAGGTGGTGGAGCTCGTGCGCCTCGCGGTGGCCTGTCGGATCGCTTTGGTCCCGTCTGGCGGTAGAACCGGGTTGTCCGGCGGCGCCGTGGCTGCTAACGGGGAGGTAGTGGTTTCTTTCGACAGGATGAATCGCATCCTGGAGTTCGACGCGGCTGACCGTATACTGACTTGTCAAGCTGGCGTGGTGACGCAAGCGGTGCAACAGCGAGCTGCCGAGCACGGTCTGTTCTACCCCGTGGATTTCGCGTCCGCGGGATCCAGCCAGATCGGCGGCAATGTTGCCACCAATGCGGGTGGCATCAAGGTGATTCGCTACGGGCTGACCAGGGACTGGGTGGCCGGGTTGCGTGTGGTCAGCGGCAAGGGCGAGTTACTCGACTGCAACCGCGGCTTGGTGAAGAACGCTACTGGCTACGATCTGCGCCACCTGTTCGTGGGCTCGGAAGGAACCTTGGGTTGTATCGTTGAGGTGGATTTGCGGCTTGCGCCGACCCCGGTGCCACAATCGGTCATGGTGGTGGGGGTGAACCGATTCAGGGACATTCTGAAGGTTCTGGCTGAGTTTCAAGCGGCGCTCGCACCCTCCGCGTTCGAGTTCTTCTCTCAGGTCGCCCTGGAAAAGGTAGTCGCGCACCGCAATATGCGTCCGCCCCTCGCACAGCCCACACCGTTTTACGCCTTGCTGGAGTTCGACAGCACCGATTTGGCTGCCGCCGAAGCCGCGTTTGCCAGGACGGTGGAGGCCGGCTGGGTGAGCGACGGCGTGCTGAGCCACTCCGAAGCTCAGGCGCGTGACCTGTGGCAGCTCAGGGAGGGAATCTCGGAAAGCATCGCCCAGTTTCTACCGTACAAGAACGACCTGAGCGTGCGTATATCCAGACTGCCGGATTTTCTGGACGACGTGGACGAGCTGGTGGCGCAGCGCTATCCGGACTTCGAGGTGTGCTGGTATGGCCATATCGGCGACGGCAATCTGCATCTGAACATATTGAAACCCGAAGCGCTCAGTATCGATGAGTTCTACGCCCGTTGTGCCGAGGTAAGCCCAGAGATCTTCCGGCTGGTTGCCGCGCGCGGCGGGAGCATCTCCGCCGAACACGGCGTGGGGCTACTCAAGCGTGACTATCTGGAGTTCTCCCGCAGTGGGGAGGAACTGGCCGTGATGGCCGCACTGAAGCAGGTGCTTGATCCCGCCCAGATCATGAACCCGGGCAAGCTCCTGGCGTAACGGCGCAGCACCCGGCCAACGCTCCGAGCGCAATGCTCTGCTATAGGGGCAGCGGCGCTACCCGACCGTCACCGTAGGCCACGATGACCCGTGCAGCAGCTTGGGCGGCAAAGACCCCACAACACACCACCCCCACCATGTTGTTGATGCGCGCTTCCGTGTCGGCTGGGTCGTCGATGGCAAGCCCGTGCACGTCTAAGATGAGGTTGCCGTTGTCTGTAACGAAGTCCGTGCGCAGCTCGGGTGCGCCTCCCAGCTCCACTAGGGCCCGCGCCACCAAACCCCTGGCCATGGGGATCACCTCCACGGGCAGCGGAAATGCGCCCAGGGTATCCACCACCTTGGTTTCGTCGACGATGCACACGAACTCCCGCGCGGATGCCGCCACGATCTTCTCGCGCGTTAGCGCGCCACCTCCGCCCTTGATCAGTTGGCCTCGTGCGTTGGTTTCGTCCGCGCCGTCCACGTACACGGCAACATCAGCCACGGAGTTCAGATCGAGCACGTTGATGCCGTGCGAGCGCAGCCGCTCGGTGCTCGCTTCGCTAGAGGAAACGGCGGCGTCGAACTTGTGGCTGATGGCGGCCAGCTCGTCGATGAAAAAGTTGGTGGTGGAACCGGTGCCAACACCCACGATGCTGTCGTTTTCGAGCTTTGGGTCGATGTAAGCCAGAGCCGCCTGCGCGGCACTGCGTTTGAGCTGGTCTTGGTCCATACTTGTTGCGTTGCCCCCCAAGTTTCGAGCCTAACCCAAAACGACTAAGTAAAGTGGAAAAGTACGTTAAGAAAATTCTCGCCTCGCGGGTATACGACGTTGCGGAGGAAACGCCCCTGCAGGTCGCCGCCAACTTGTCGCGGAGGTTGGACAACGCGGTTCAGCTCAAGCGGGAAGATATGCAGCCGGTTTTCTCCTTCAAGATCCGGGGTGCCTACAACAAAATCGTCGGGCTCGACGACGAGGCCAGAGCGCGTGGCGTGATTGCCGCTTCGGCAGGCAATCATGCCCAGGGCGTAGCGTTTGCCGCGCGCACCCTGGGGCTCAAGTCCGTCATCGTCATGGGCCGCAACACGCCGAGCATCAAGGTAGACGCGGTGCGCAACCTAGGCGCCCGCGTGGTTCTGCATGGCGACGCCTACGACGAGGCGGCGGCGCACGCTGCCGAACTCGCGGACCAGCACGGCTACTCGTTCGTGCACCCCTACGACGATGTGGACGTGATCGCGGGACAAGGCACCGTGGGCATGGAGATCGTCAACCAGCATCAGGGTCTGCCGCACGCCATATTCGTGCCTGTAGGCGGTGGCGGTCTCATCGCCGGCATCGCGGCCTACGTGAAATATCTCATGCCGCGCACCCGGGTCATCGGCGTGGAAGCCGAGGGCTCGGCGTGTCTCGCCGCCGCGCTGGCCGCCGGCCGGCGCGTGCGCTTGCCTTTCGAGTCGCTGGATCTGTTTGCCGACGGCGTTTCGGTGGCCCAGATCGGCAAAGAGCCCTTCAAGGTAGCCCGCAGCGCCGTGGATGAAGTGATCACGGCTACCACCGACGAGATCTGCGGAGCGATCAAGGACCTGTTCGACGACACCAGGTCCATTGCGGAACCCGCTGGCGCGTTGGCCGTGGCCGGTCTGAAAAAATACGTGCAACGTGAAGGCATCGCAGGGGAGAAACTGGTGGCAGTGGTCAGCGGCGCCAATGTCAACTTTGATCGGCTCCGGCACATCTCGGAGCGTGCAGAGTTGGGCGAGGCCCGTGAGGTCATCCTGGGCGTCACCATTCCCGAGCAGATCGGCAGCTTTCTGCGCTTCTGCAGAACGCTCGGCAAGCGCGCGGTGAGCGAGTTCAACTATCGCTACTCGCGCGACGGTGACGCGCACGTGTACGTGGGGCTGCAGGTCTCCGCCCGGGACGATCGTGATCGGGTATTGGCCCAACTCGATGATGCGGGCTATGCCGTGTATGACATGACAGACAACGAGGCCGCCAAGCTGCACGTGCGGCACATGGTGGGCGGCCGTACGCTGGGTGCCAAACAGGAGCTCTTGTACCGCTTCGAGTTCCCCGAGCGCCCCGGCGCCTTGCTACGCTTTCTCGCCGGCCTGGGAGGTGAGTGGAACATCACCATGTTTCATTACCGCAACCACGGCGCGGCCTGGGGCCGGGTGCTGGTGGGATTCGAAGCTGGGCCGCGCGATCGGGGGCCACTCAGCCGCTATCTCAAGAAGATCGGCTACCGCTACTGGGAAGAAACGGACAACCCCGCCTACGAGCTGTTCCTGCGCTAGGCCGTGGCCTTATTCGGCCTCGCCGGAAGTCACCATGTAGCGCTGGAACTCCTCGTCGAAGGCGAGCAGCGACGTGTCTTTTATGTGGTCGATGTACAGCTTGCCGTCCAGGTGATCAAACTCGTGCTGCAGTACGGTGGCGAGAAACCCGCTGAGCTCCAGCGTCAGCGGCGCGCCCTGCTGGTCCAGGGCGTTCACCCGCACGTGCTGGGGTCTTTCCACGAAGCCGCGCATTCCCGGCACGGACAGACAGCCTTCCCAGTAGCCGGCTGGCTCGGGATTCAGAATCTGCACTTCCGGATTGATGAACACGGTCAGCGGCAGGCTGGGAATCTCACCGTAGCGGCTGGGCCCGCCATCGATCTCGATGATGGCCAGTCGCACCGGCTCATTGATCTGCGGCGCCGCTAAACCGATGCCGCCGTAGTCGTGCAGGGTGTCGATCATGTCGTCCACCAGCCGCACAAGCGCTTCCGAGTGGATTTCCTCGGAGGTGAGCGGGCGGGCTACCTGTCGCAGGGTGGGGTGACCCATGCGGATGATCTTTCTTACGGCCATGCGCGGACCTTACGAGGTCACCGACCCGGGTGCCAGCCCTGTTCGGTAATCACGCCGTCCAGCGGCACATCCCAGTGGGCGGTCGGCAGCGGTGAGTGGGCGTGTTGTATCTCGTGGGCGACACCGATGGTCATCGGGCGCCGCGTGGCATCAATTCGGGCCAGGTAGCGGTCGTAGAACCCGGCGCCCATGCCCAGTCTGGCGCCCTGGTCGTCGAATGCCACCAGGGGCACCAGCAGCACGTCCAGGCTCTCACCGTCCACCAGCGCCGCTCCGGCGGGGGGCTCGGGGATGCCAAAGCGGTTGGCGGCGAGTGGCTGCTCGCGTTCATAGCGATAGAAGTCCATTTCGCTGCCTTCCCCCACCACGGGGAGTGCGAGCAGCCGTCCTTTTTCGTCGAGCGCTTGGGCCAGCGCCGCCACGTCTACCTCGCCGTCGCTGGCCATGTACAAGCCGATGCACGCCGCGTTTTGCAGCTCTGGCGCGCCGCGTGCCCACCGGGCGATGGCCTGCGCGTGGTCTTGCTGTTGTTGCGCGGAAAGCGCGCGCCGTTTGGCGCGAAATTGGCGCCTGAGCGCTTGCCGCTGGTCATGGTCAGTGGGTGCCATGGGGTGTTCGTGCGGACGTGGTGAAAGCCTCCCAAAATGCCGCTGCATGGTTGGCCCTGAACCGTTATGGTTCAAGGCGGAGACCCAGGTGATGCCTCAGGCTTCCCAACCCGACGCTGCCCCGAAGGGGTGGCGTCGGTATCGGACCTGCACACCGGCACGCACGCCGGAATCTCCTGTTATTTCTCTAACGGCTCAAGGACGACACCAGCTGGCGTACATTCCAGGAGGCTGGCTGCGAGTATATCTAAAAAAACCCGAGGTGCCTGGCTTGACATCCTCTGCTGTGAAGCGGTTACAAGTTGAGCTGTTTATGCTCGTTGAGCGCTTGACTTATGCGCTCGCTCAATGCGGTCAAACGCCCCACCTGCTGGTCTGTACTGCTGGCCAGCGAGTCGCGGCTATTGATGAACTCGTTGGCGATATTCAGCGCCGCCATCACCGCGATGCGATCCAGACCGAACACCTTCCCGGATTCGCGAATCTCGTTCATCTGCCCGTCGAGATAACGTGCGGAGCTCGTGAGCGCGTCTACCTCGTCGGCGGGACACGCCACCTGATACTCCTTGTCGAGAATCTTCACGCTGATGGTGGTGATTTCTTCTGCCATAGCTTAAATCTTGAGTTTAAATCTTGGGGTCAGTCTTGCTCGAGCGTCTTCAGCCGAACGATCATCGATTCCACGCGGCTTTTGGCCAGCTCGTTTTTTTCGATCAGCTTGGCGCGTTCCTTCGTCCAGTTGTCCTGCTGGGTTCGCAGAGCGTGATTTTCCTTGCTAAGCACGCTGCACAGCTCGATAAGCTCCCCCACCTTGCTCTCCAGGGTTGCCCATTTGCGGTTAGACATTTGCAGGTATTTCGTTGTTATTAAGCCCCTAGTTTGCTCTGAAAGCCCCACCATGTGAAGCGCGGAACTTTGGTAGGATACGGTCTGCTCGCAGCACCCTTTCGGTTAAGCAAATCAACTAAGCAAGCAATGTCCGATGACTTATCCGTTCTGGCGGAGAACGCCGCGACCACGCTATCTGGATGGGAACTCCACGGCGTGGTCTGCGGGCTGGCGGCCTGCCGCTCTGGCGAGATCGCGCTGCAGGACCTTCTCGACCTGGTAGGTGTGGAGGCGCTCACCGATCAGGCCAGCGTTGAAGCGTTTGTGGGCGAATCGGTGGCGGCACTGGTTGCCGACGACCTCAGCTTCGCACTCTTGCTCCCGGACGATGATGTGCCGCTGGAACTGCGCATGGAAGCGCTCGCCGATTGGAGTGGCGCGTTTCTGGCCGGGTTGGGAGCGGGATTGGGAAGCAGGGACGTCTCGTCGTTGCCGGAAGAGGCTCAGGAGGTAATCGACGACTTTTCGGCCATCACCGAGCTGGACGCGGCCAGCGCTGACGAAGGGGAGTCGGCAGAGACCGATCTGCTGCAGCTCCAGGAGTTCGTGAAGGTGGGAGTGCTGCTGATCATGGGGCTCGTAGATGCCGCCGAGTGAGTACGCGCGCCGTCGTCGACGGCTCATGAGCCTCATGGTTCCGGGCTCGGTGGCCGTGATTCCGGGCGCGATCCAACGCTATCGCAATCGCGATACCGAGCACCTGTTCCGTCAGGACAGCGATTTTTACTACCTCACCGGATTCTCGGAGCCCGATGCGGTGCTGGTATTGGCGCCCGAGCGCAGTCACGGTGAGGTTATCCTGTTCTGCCGCGAGCGCAACGCGCGGGCCGAGCTGTACAACGGGGAGCGGGTAGGCCCGGAACGGGCGGCGGAGAAGCTGGGCGTTGACGATGGCTTTCCCATCAACGATATCGAAGAAATTCTGCCTGGCATGCTGGAAGGGCGGGAGCGCATCTACATCACTTTGGGTGCCTATCCGGACTTCGACAAAAGGCTGATGCAGTGGGTGTCCGCCATCCGCGCGAGGGAAGCTGGAGGTGCCATTCCCCCGGGCGAGTTTCATGCGTTGAAGCACTTGTTGCACGAGCAGCGCCTAGTGAAGTCGGCCTTGGAGCTCAAAGCTATGCGAGAGGCTGCGCGCATCACGTCGATGGCACACGAGCGCGCCATGCGCTGTGCCCGTCCGGGCATGACGGAAACCCAGCTGGAGGCAGAGCTCGTTCACGAATTCATGACCAACGGCGCACATACGCCTGCCTATCCGAGCATCGTGGGGAGCGGCGCCAACGCGTGCGTTCTGCACTATGTGGACAATGCCTCGGTGCTCAAAAAGAACGATCTGGTGCTCATTGATGCCGGCTGCGAGTACCAGCACTACGCCGCGGACGTCACGCGCACCTTCCCGGTTTCGGGCCGTTTCTCGAAATCCCAGCAGGCGCTCTACGAGATCGTGCTGGAGGCCAACCGCGCGGGCATAGATTCCTGCCGGCCTGGAGCCACCTTTAGCGACCCGCACGTTGCCGCTGTAAGCGTCATGGTGCAGGGGCTTTTGGACCTTAAACTGCTTCAGGGCGAGCTCACCGAGATCCTGGAGACGGATGCCTACCGTGAGTTCTGCCCCCACAACTCGTCCCATTGGCTGGGTAGCGATGTACATGACGTGGGCGACTACCGGGTGGATGGCGCTTGGCGCGAGCTGGAGCCGGGCATGGTGCTTACCGTGGAACCCGGCATATACATCCGCGATGACGCGTCTACCGGCGCGCTGGCGCCCCGTTGGCGTGGAATCGGTATTCGCGTGGAGGACGACGTGGCGATCACGTCCGAAGGGCACGAGGTGCTCAGCCACGCCGCCAAGGACGTGTCGGACATTCAACAGCTCATGGCCGAGGGCGCTTCATTGTGACGGCCGAGGCCATCATCGTTGGCGGTGGCCTGGTCGGCGCACTGACTGCGCTCCTGCTCGGTCAGCAGGGTCGGCGCGTGGCCCTGGTTGAGCGCAGTCGCCCCAATCGTGAGGTGGGCGAGCTTGGCGTCGACCTGCGCAACGTGGCCATTTCACCGGCGTCCGCGGCTCTGCTGGATCAGGCCGGGGTATGGGAGGCTTTGCGCTCGGCCGCTTACACCGAGATGCGGGTCTGGGAGGAGCGGGGAACCGGCGAGGTGGCGTTCACTGCGGCGTCAGTGGGCCGCGAGGAGCTGGGTTGGATTTGTGAAAACTCCCAGCTGCTGGAGGCGTTGTGGGCGGCACTGGATGCCATCCGAAATGTGTCCGTGCACGTGGGTGACGAGATACAAGACGTGGCAGTAGGGCCGGCTGAGGCGCGCCTTGCATTGCCGGGCGAAACCCTGGTCGGGCGTCTGCTCATTGGCGCCGACGGCGGCCGTTCGCTGGTTCGCTCCGCGTTGAATGTCGGATTGGCGGATACGCCCACCGGCCATTGCGCGCTGGCCACGGTGGTTCGCATCGGCAACGGTCACGCGGGGATCGCGTGGCAGCGTTTTCTGCTGGAAGGTCCCCTGGCGGTGCTGCCCAGCAGCGATCCCCATCTGGCCTCGGTGGTCTGGTCGCAATCGCCTGAAGCGGCCGGGCGCCGCCGCGATATGGATGCTCAGGCCTTCTGTGCGGAACTCGAAGCGTCGCTGGAGCATCGACTGGGTCGAGTAGAGGTGGTGGACCGGCGGGTTGTATTTCCCATTTCTCAGCTGCTGGTAGAGAACTTCAACCCGGTACCGCGGGCGTTGCTCATAGGAGACGCTGCGCGCGTCATCCATCCGCTGGCGGGTCTGGGCGCCAATGTGGGATTCGAAGACGTACGCGCGCTTGTCAAGACGGCGCAAGGCGTGCCTGTGGACGGCGATCTGGGCGCGCAGGGAACGTGGTCTGGCTTCGCCCGCCGCCGTCGTGCGCGTGCGCAATTCATGCTGGGTCTCATGACCGTTTTCAGGCGTACCTACGCGGCGAAGAGCCCCTTATCACACCTGCTGCGCAACACGGGCGTGAGCCTGTTCGACCGCAGCGGTTGGGTGAAGCAGCAGTTCATTCGTGAAGCCCTCGGGGTAGGGCAGGCGGCGGGCCCCTGACGCGCAGTTGGTAAGGAAATCCTCATCCGAGCTGGCTACTATGCGCATGCGCGCGCCTGGGTCGGATGCGGGTGCGATCATCAACCGGGTATACACATGAGCAAGCAGACACCGCTGTTCGATCAGCACGTTGCGGCGGGCGGCAAGATGGTGGATTTTGCGGGCTGGCGGATGCCGCTGAATTACGGGTCTCAGCTGGCCGAGCACCGGGCCGTGCGCGAAAACGTGGGGATGTTCGACGTGTCGCACATGACGGTGGTGGATGTGGCTGGGGCCGGGGCGCTGGACTACCTGCGGCGGCTGGTAAGCAACGATGTGACAAAGCTGCAATCGGTAGGGCAGGCTTGCTACGGACTGCTGCTCAACGAATCCGGCGGGGTCATTGACGACCTCATCGTCTACCGTCGCGCGGACGACTACCGGCTGGTGACCAATGCCGCCACCCGGGATTCCGTGCTGGCGTGGCTGTCGCAGCATAGCGACGGGTCGGTTGCCATCGAAGAGCGGGAGCTGGCCATGTTGGCGGTGCAGGGCCCCCGGGCATTGGCGTGCTTTTCCGACCTGGCCGGCAAGCCGGTGCCCGAGGCGCCGTTTACGGCGGTGGAGCACGGTGGCTGGCTGGTCGCGCGTACCGGCTACACCGGAGAAGACGGCGTGGAAGTTGTGCTGGAACCCGACGCAGCCGTTCGCTTGTGGCAGGCCCTGGCGGCAGCGGGTGTGCAACCGGCGGGTCTGGCCGCCCGCGACACCCTGCGCTTGGAGGCGGGCTTGAACCTGTGCGGTCAGGATATGGATGCCACCACCAGCCCGCTGGTGTCGAACCTGGCATGGACGGTGAGCTGGGAACCCACTGAGCGCGACTTCATCGGCCGCACTGCGCTCGAGGCGGAGCGCGCCCAGGGCCCCGGTGCCAAGCTCAGCGGCGTGGTGCTTGAGACCAAGGGCATACCCCGACAGGGGCAGACGGTGCACACTCAGGCGGGCTCTGGTGCGGTGACCAGTGGTATATTCTCGCCCACCCTGGGACAGGGTATCGCGCTGGCGCGTATTCCGCGCCAGGCGCAAGGCGACTGCGAGGTGGAGGTTCGGGGCAAGCGCCTCGCCGCGCGTATCGTGCGGCCCCCGTTCGTTCGCCGAGGGGAACGAGTATTTAAATGAATCGAAGACATGGCCAATGAGTGAAACACCGCAAGAACTGAAGTACGCCAGCACCCACGAGTGGGCGAGATTGGAAGAAGACGGCAGCGTGACCGTAGGTATCAGCGATCACGCCCAGGATGCACTTGGCGATGTGGTGTACGTGGAGCACCCTGAGGTGGGCCAACCGGTAGCGGCCGGCGAGGAGGCGGGTGTTGTGGAGTCGGTGAAGGCGGCTTCAGACATCTATGCGCCGGTGGGCGGGGCCATCATTGCGGTCAACAGTGTGTTGGAAGACGCCCCGGAAACGGTAAACCAGGACCCTTATGGCGACGGATGGTTCTTCCGCATCGAGCCCGCGGACGAGGGCCAGCTCGAAGAGCTGCTGGATAGCGAGGCCTACGCTGAAATATGCGAAGCCGAAAGCTAGCCGGGGGCCGGCAGCAACCCTGGTGAACACCTAGCCCATGCCGTTCATCCCGCATACCGCGGCCGAGGTCGATGCCATGCTGTCGGATATCGGTGTAGGCGAGGTCGCCGATCTCTTCGATGAGATTCCCTCGGGGCTCAAGCATTCCGAGCTCGCAGGGCTCGCCGGCGGCGTCACCGAAATGGAGATGCTGCAGGAGATGCGTTCGCGCTCCGAGCAGGATCCCTCCCTGGTCTGCTTCGTGGGCGCGGGGTGCTACGACCACCATATACCGGCGGCGGTATGGGATCTGACCAGCCGCGGCGAGTTCATGACCGCCTACACCCCCTATCAGGCGGAAGCGAGCCAAGGCACTCTGCAGCTCATCTACGAATATCAGACCATGATGGCCAACCTCACGGCCATGGACGTTTCCAACGCCTCGGTCTACGACGGCGCGTCCGGTCTGGGGGAAGCCGTGCTGATGGCCATTCGCGGCAACAAGAAGGCCGCTTCACGCCGAATCATCATGCCTGGCACGGTGCACCCCCACTACCGCGACGCGGCCGCGAGCATATGTCGCCATCAGGGCGTTAGCTTCGTGGACGTGACCGTTGATGCCAGCGGTCGCGTGGACCCCAAGGCGCTGGACGAGTCCTACGCGGATGCGGCTGCCATGGTCATCGCGCAGCCCAATTTCTTCGGATGCATGGAAGACGTTGATGCGCTCACGGATTGGGCCGCCGAGCGTGGCATTCTGGTGATCGCCGTGGTCAACCCCTTGAGCCTTGCCTTGCTGGAGCCGCCGGGGCGGTGGGGTGCGCGGGGAGCGGACATCGTCTGTGGTGATGGCCAGCCGTTCGGCATTCCGATGGCTTCCGGCGGCCCGTCTTTCGGCTTCGTCTGCTGCACCCGGGCGCTGGTGCGCCAGCTACCCGGCCGGGTCATCGGGCGCACCCGGGACGTTGACGGGCGCATGGGTTACACCCTTACGCTGCAGGCGCGAGAGCAGCACATCCGGCGCGGCAAGGCCACCTCCAACATCTGTACCAATCAGGGCCTGCTTGTTACCGCGGGCACCATTCACATGAGTATCATGGGGGCAGCGGGATTGGCTGATGTGGCGGGTCAAAGCGTTGCGAACACCCACGAGCTCGTGGCTAGACTCCTTGAGATACCGGGGGTAGAACAAACGCACTCGGCGCCTTACTTCCACGAATGTGCGGTGACGCTTCCACAGCCGGCTGACAAGGTGCGCGATGCATTGCTCGCACACGGAATTCTGGGTGGCCTGCCCCTGGGGGGGTACTTCGCCGACCTGTCTAATGCGCTGCTCGTGTGTGCAACAGAGAAACGCACGTCCGCGCAGATCGACGCCTACGTCCAGGCCATGCGTACGGTGTTGGGCGCATGAGTCACCCGGACGACGCCGCTACGATCTTCGAGCTCTCGCGGCCTGGGCGCAGGGCCATCAGCCAGTCGCGCGCCGATGCAGGGACGGGCGCGCAGATTCCCGAGCAGTTTCGCCGCAGTGAGGCGCCTGCCCTTCCGGAGGTCTCCGAGCTGCAGGCAGTGCGCCACTACACCAATCTGTCGCGCAAGAACTTCTCAATCGATACCCAGTTTTATCCCCTGGGATCATGCACCATGAAATACAACCCCCGGGGAGCCCACGCGGCGGCCAGCCTGCCGGGCTTTCTGGACCGGCACCCGCTGGCGCCGGAGTCGGTCAGCCAGGGCTTTATGGGAGCCCTCTACGATCTGCAGCAGATACTTCAGGCGCTCACCGGCATGCAGGGGGTGTCGCTGGCACCCATGGCCGGGGCCCAGGGGGAGTTTGCCGGCGTGGCCATGATTCGCGCCTACCATGAAGCCCGGGGCGACTCCGAGCGTCTGGAGATACTGGTACCCAGCGCCGCCCACGGCACCAACCCCGCCACGGCAGTGATGTGCGGCTACAAGGTGACGGAAGTGTCGGTGGACGAAGCCGGCGATGTAGACGTGGACGCGCTGCGGGCTGCCGTGGGTCCGCAGACAGCGGGTCTGATGATGACAAATCCCTCCACGTGCGGTGTTTTCGAGCGGCGCGTGGAGGAAATCGCCGCCATCGTCCACGAGGCGGGGGGGCTGCTGTATTACGACGGCGCGAACCTTAACGCGATTCTGGGTCAGGTGCGCCCCGGCGACATGGGGTTCGACGTGCTGCACATGAACCTGCACAAAACATTTGCTACACCCCATGGCGGCGGCGGGCCGGGCGCGGGTCCGGTGGGAGTATCCGAACGGCTGCTGCCCCACCTGCCGGTGCCTTTCGTGGCGCAAGCGGGTGATGGCGAAAGTTATCGTTGGGTCGTTGAGACGGACCTGCCTGGCAGCATCGGCCGCCTGTCTGGGTTCATGGGCAATGCGGGGATTCTGCTACGTGCGCTGGCCTACGCGCTCATGCTGGGCCGCGAAGGTTTCCATCGGGTGGGCGAGTACGCCACCCTCAATGCCAACTATCTGGCAAAGCGCCTGGCGGACGCCGGATTCGATCTGGCTTATCCGGACCGGCGCGCCACCCACGAGTTCATTGTTACCTTTGCCCAGACCGCACGCAGCAAGGGTGTGAATGCCATGGACGTGGCCAAGCGGCTGCTCGACTACGGGGTACATGCGCCCACCACCTATTTTCCCTTGCTGGTGCCGGAATGTTTTCTCATCGAGCCTACCGAAACGGAAACCAAAGCCGAACTCGACCGCTTCGTGCAGGCCATGGTCTGTATCGCCGAGGAGATCGAACAACAGCCGGCCTTGGTCACCGAGGCGCCGCATTCCCTGCCGGTTCGGCGCCTGGACGACGTTCGTGCCGCCCGGGAGCTGGATCTGGTCTGGCGCGAGGCCGAACAGACGGCGTAGCGCTCGCTCGCGCGCAATTCGTGTGCACAGGCGCTAGAGCGCTGCCTTCAGCGCTTCCGGGGTATCCAACGGCAGGGAGCAGGCCAGTTCTGTGCACACGTAGGCCACGTTGCGCGCCTGCACGTCCGCACTCACCAGTTTGGGCAGAAAGGGCGGCACGGTTTGTGCTGAGTAGGGAATGAAGTAAACCCCCCGGTCAGGATGATGCCCCTGGGTGGCCGCGTCACGCCAGGGCTCAGCGTCGTCTCCTGGACCCCGCACGATGACCAGCTGGGGTGCCTGCACCTCCAGATGTAAAGCGCCCAGCAACGAGCAGTGGCCGGCGGGATATTGCTCTAAGGTGCTGCGTGCCCACATCAGGGCGCCGCGGGCTGCCTCCAGGTAGCGCGTCTCGCCGAACAGATGTCCAAGCTGCAGCAACACTCGTGCCATCACGCCGTTGCCTGGGGGAAGGGCGTCATCCATGGTGGGTTTGGGGCGATGGATGAGCGCTTCCGAATCGTGGGCGGTGAAGAAGAAGCCGCCGTCTTCAGTGTCGTAGAAGCGACTGAGCGCGGCGTCTGCCAGGGCCAGCGCGAACTGGGCGTCGGCCTCGCGCCAGCGGGCGGACAGCAAGGCAAGCAGGCCGTCCAGAAGGTTCGCGTAGTCGTCCAGATAGCCCACGTGCTTTGGGGTGCCCTCCTCGGCGCCAGGGTGGACCTGCCAGGTGGCATAGAGCGAACCTTCCACCCATAGCGCCTCGCGTAAGAAGTCGGCGGCGCTGGCGGCCGCGTCGATCCAGTCTGAGCGTTTGAGTCGCGCGCCGGCCTTGGCCAGCCCCTTGATGGCCAGACCGTTCCACGCGGTGAGCAGCTTGTGGTCCAGGCTGGGACGGGTCCGGCTTTCGCGGGCTGCCAGCAGCTTCGCCTTGCCGCTGGTAAGCAGTTCGTCGGCTTCAGGTCGCTGCAGCGACAGCCGCTCCACGACCGCGCGCCAGGCGTCATACCGATGCAGGTTCCACTTGCCTTCGAAGTTGGCCGGTTTGTCGAGCCCGTAGAGGGTTTCCAGCACCAGGTACTCGTCTTCGTTGACGAGCTTCTTCACCTGGTCGCGGCGCCACACATAGTAGCGCCCCTCTTCGCCTTCCGAGTCCGCGTCCAGTGATGCGTAGAAGCCGCCGCGAGCGTGGCGCATTTCGCGCAGCAGCCAATCGGCGGTCTCGGTGACCGCGCCGTGGAACAGCTCATCGAAACCCACTGCCAGGGCGTCTGTGTACAACGACAGCAGCTGGCCGTTGTCGTAGAGCATCTTCTCG
>DEBD01000034.1:64233-135771 GCA_002348385.1 Gammaproteobacteria bacterium UBA2965
TGGGCGTTGTCGTAGAGCATCTTCTCGAAGTGCGGAATCATCCAGTGCCTGTCGGTGGAGTAGCGGCAGAACCCGCCGCCGAGGTGGTCGAAGATTCCGCCTCGTGCCATCTTGGTAAGGGAGGTAATTACCAAATCGAAGGTGGCCCGTTGGATGTCGTCGCGTTCAGCGGACGCCCGCCGCTGCAGGGCCCACTGATCCAGCAGGTAGCCCAGGGTGCTGGGCATGGGAAACTTGGGCGCCTGGCCGAAGCCGCCTTGTGCGGTGTCCGCCTGTTCCAGCAGTTGCTCGCGCGCATTGCGCAGCAGGTCTTCATCGGCCACCGTACCGGCTTCGGCGGCGGGCGTTTTCAGTTTGGCCAGCACCTCGGCCATGCGCTCGGTCTGCCCTTTGAGGTCTTCAGCTTTGTTTTCGAATATCTCCCGGATGCGCAGCAGCAGGTCGACGAATGAGGGGAGTTGGTAGCGCGCGGTCTTGGGGAAGTACGTCCCGCCGAAGAAAGGCAGCAGGGTCTCGGGGTCCAGGAACATGGTCAGCGGCCAGCCGCCCGTCTGCTGCGTGAGGAGCTGCAGGGAAAGCTGGTACACCTTGTCCAGATCCGGACGTTCTTCCCGATCCACCTTGATGTTGACGAAGTGCTCGTTCATTACCGCCGCCGTGGCATCGTCGTCGAAGGACTCGTGCGCCATCACGTGGCACCAGTGACAGGCCGAGTAGCCGATGGACAGCAGAATCGGTTTGTTCTGCTCGCGCGCCAGGGCCAGAGCCTGATCATCCCAGGGATGCCAGTTCACGGGATTTTCTGCGTGTTGCAGCAGATACGGGCTCGATTCTTCGGACAAGCGGTTGCTCACGGCCTTGGGATCCTCTGGAGAAGCCGCCATCCTGCCAGACAATGGCGCTGCCGCCCATGGCCGTTTGCTTAACGGGCGCGTGTTGGTAATTCGTATCGGATTGAGGTTCAATCGACGCGATTGAGGAATTTCACCGATGGTTGATGCGGATGGATTCCGCCCCAACGTCGGAATCGTGCTGTCGAACAGCCTTGGTCAGGTGCTCTGGGCTCGCAGGGTGGGCGGGCGGGACGCCTGGCAGTTTCCGCAGGGCGGCATCAATGAAGACGAAACGGTAGAGCAGGCCCTGTTTCGCGAGCTCGCCGAAGAGGTCGGCCTTGGCGCGGCGGACGTGGAGATCCTTGCGCGCACGCAGGGCTGGCTTCGCTATCGCTTGCCGCGCCACATGCGCCGGCACAACACTCGTGGCTTTCAGGGCCAAAAACAGAAATGGTTTCTGCTACGCATGTTGTGCGATGACCAGGCGGTGCAGGTGAATGCCACGGCCAAGCCTGAGTTCGACGACTGGCGCTGGGTCAGCTACTGGTACCCGCTTGATCAGGTAGTGCCGTTCAAACGGCAGGTCTATCGCCGCGCCCTCAAGGAGCTGGCGCTGCATGTCCCCTGCGCGGGGACCGGCGCGGAAAAGGGCGCTCGCTGATGCTCACCACGCTGCGTCGGATCATCCAGGATGTTTCCGCGGCGCCCACCTTTCGTGAGGCGCTCGAGCTGTTGGTGCACGACGTGCGCGAGTCGCTGGGTACCGAGGTGTGCTCGGTATACCTGCGCAACATCGACACCGACGGGTTTCTGTTTGCATCCACCGAAGGGCTCAACACAGATGCCGTAGGCAAGCTGTCTTTGGGCCCGCACGAGGGCCTGGTGACGCTGGTGGCCGATCGGGCTGAACCCATCAACCTGGAAGATGCCACCCACCACCCGCGCTACCACTTCATTCCCGAAATCGGAGAGGAGCCCTTCAATGCGTTCCTCGGCGTTCCCGTCATCCATCATCGCCAGGTGCTTGGCGTGCTGGTGGTGCAGCAGCGCGAGCAGCGCCGCTTTGATGAAAGCGAAGAAGCATTTCTGGTGACCCTGTCCGCACAGCTGGCGTCCATCGTCGCCCATGCGGAAGCCACCGGCGACATCGCCAAGCTCATCGAGCACAGCGCGTTGGAAGGTCTGCGTCGGGATACCATGTTCCCCGGCGTACCGGGAGCGCCTGGCATCAGCATGGGTACCGCTGTGGTGGTACACCCGGCGGCCAATCTGGATGCGGTGCCGGAGCGAACCACGGATGATGTGTTTACCGAGCTGTCCGTTCTGGACCGAGCCATCAACTCGGTACGCCGTGACATCAAGCACATCAGCGAGCAGTTCGCCCAGAGCCTGCCGGCGGAGGAGCTGGCCCTGTTCGACGTTTACCTGCACATGCTCGACGACAATGCCCTGGCGGGCGAGATTCGCGAGCGTATTCATGGCGGTCAGTGGGCTCAGGGCGCGCTCAGGCAGGTGATCCGCAAGCACGAGCGGTCGTTCGAAGCCATGGAAGATCCGTACCTGCGCGAGCGCAGCACCGACGTGCGCGATCTGGGCTTGCGGGTGCTGGCTTACCTGCAGGACATCCGCACCAAGAAGACCTATTTCCCAGACGACACCATTCTGGTGGGCGACGAGATTACCCCCAGCATGCTCACCAACATTCCGCGGGAGAAGCTCAAGGGCATCGTATCGGTGCGCGGTTCCAGCAACTCCCATGTGGCCATCCTGGCCCGGGCGCTGGACGTGCCGGCGGTGATGGGCGCCGTCGACCTGCCTATCCTGGAGCTCGACGACGTGGCGCTCATCGTGGACGGCTTCTACGGCGAGATATTCACCAACCCGTCTCCGGCCAAAACCGACCACTACCAGCACCTCATCGACGAGGAAGCCGAATTTGCCGAGGAGCTCGAAGAGCTGCGCGAGCTGCCACCGGTGACGATGGACGGTACCCGGCTGGCGCTGTGGGTGAACATCGGTCTCACCGGCGACATCTCCCGTTCGCTGGATCGTGGCGCGGAGGGAATCGGCCTGTTTCGCACCGAAATGCCTTTCATGGAAAAGGACCGGTTTCCCAGCGAAGAAGAGCAGCGCAAGATCTATCGGGCGCACCTAGAGGCCTTCAGCCCGCGCCCGGTGACCATGCGTACGCTGGATGTGGGCGGCGACAAGTCGTTGTCTTACTTCCCCATTGCGGAAGACAACCCCTTCCTGGGTTGGCGCGGCATACGCGTGACACTGGACCACCCCGAGATTTTCATGGTGCAGGCGCGTGCCATGCTCAAGGCCAATGCGGGCCTGGACGGCGATCTGCGCATCATGCTGCCCATGATCTCCTCGCTCTCCGAGGTAGAGGAAGCCAAGGCTCTGGTTGAACGGGCTTACGTGGAGGTGATCGAAGAAGGTCTGGTGGTGCGGCAGCCTCTGGTGGGCGTGATGGTGGAGGTGCCCGCTGCCGTCTACCAGGCGCGCCAGCTGGCCCGCATGGTGGATTTCCTTGCCGTGGGGTCCAACGATCTCACCCAGTACATGCTGGCCGTCGACCGCAACAATCCCCGGGTGGCTGAGCTCTACAAGGAAACGCACCCGGCCGTTCTGAACGCGCTGCGCGAGGTGGCCAAAGCGGCGCACGCTGAAGACACCTATGTCGGCATCTGCGGAGAGCTTGCCGGCACGCCCCAGGGCGCCGTGCTGCTCATGGCTATGGGCTACCACGTGCTTTCCATGAATGCGGCCAACCTGCCCAAGGTGAAGTGGATCGTGCGCAACATCAAGCTGTCCGATGCCCGGCGCATGCTGGCCAGGGTGCTGCGTATGGATACCGCGGAAGAAATTGAGGATTTTATGATGCGCCAGCTGGTCGACGCCGGGCTTGGGCGCGTGGTGCCCAGTCACCACCACTGAGCGACACTCAGTCGTCTAAATCGAATCGATAGTCGCGACGCGCACCGGCAACGCCGCCAGGACCGTATGCCTGCTCGGTGAAGACCACCTCGTCAGTGTTCATGATGACGGCGGTGCTGGCTCGGGTGCCATACTCCTCGCCTCTGATGAAGCAGGAGGCCAGCGCCCGCTCCGCCTCGATGCCGCGCCCGCGTTCGGGGAGTTTGTCGTCGGGCGGGGTGGCGTCGTCGGCCAGCAGTGCCAGCAGGTCTTGCACCGAAGCGCCCCCTTCAACGGCCGTGGCCAGCGCCCCCGTTCCGCGTGCCACCTTGGGCCATTGCGTGCCGAAGTGCGCGTTGGTAAGTCCGTAGATGCCCGGCGTCAGGCGCTGAGTTTGCCCCGTGTTGGATGTGCACATCAGCGTTTCGCCGTCCCACAACAGCAGGTTGAACCCGCGGTAGGCGGCGGCCTCGATGCCCTCGACGTATTCCTCGCAGGCCAGGTCGGACAACAAGAACTCGGACGTAAGCTCCCCGCGCGAGCGAGGCGCCTCGGCCGGAGCCGCCTCGGCGAAGTTGGTTACCGTGGCAAAACGGCCCCTGGTGGTTACCCCCAGCCAGGTGCCGCCCGCCGACAGGTCGCGGCCGGCCAGCACGGTGGGCTCGCCATCCCAATAATGTGCGGCGGTGGCATCGCGCGCGTATAGTTCGTCTCGGTTGGCTGCCACCACGAGGGTCTGCCTGGCGTCGGCAAGGTAGGCGAACAGTACGAGACACATTGCGGTTGGCGGCCCGCAGCAAAAAAGGCGCGCAGTTTAGCAGACCAGGCATCGGAGGTTTCCCTGCACTACCCCATCATCGACCCGGTTATCATCGCCATCGGCCCGCTGGCGGTGCGCTGGTACGGGCTGGCGTACTTGGGTGGCTTTGCCGCTTGCTGGTATCTGGGCAACCGTCGCGCGCCCGTTGCCGGTTGGACCAGCCAGGAGGTCTCGGACATGGTGTTCTACGGGGCCGTAGGCGCCGTGCTGGGCGGACGCTTGGGGTACAGCCTGTTCTACGCCTTTGATGCCGTGCTGCGTGATCCCTTGTTCGTGCTGCGCATCTGGGAGGGTGGCATGTCGTTCCATGGTGGGTTGCTGGGGTGCCTGGCCGCACTGTGGTGGTTCGGCCACAAGACCCAGCGCAGCCTCTTGCAGGTGACCGACTTCGTTGCTCCCCTGGCGCCCATCGGCCTGGGGTTGGGGCGGTTGGGCAACTTCGCCAACACGGAACTGCCCGGGCGCGCCACCGAGTCGGTGTTCGGCATCATCTATCCCTGCTCGGCCGATGCGGTTCGCAGCATCAACCCGCTGTGCCTAGGCCAGTGGGAGAACTTTGCGAGACACCCCTCGCCCTTGTACCAGGCTTTCACAGAAGGGCTGCTGCTGTTCGTGCTGGTGTGGTGGATGTCGTCACCCGAACGCCCTCAACCCCGGCAGGCGGGATTCGTGTCCGGCGTCTTTCTCATTGGCTACGGCGTCATGCGCTTGTGCACCGAGTTTTTTCGCGAGCCGGACCTGGGGCTCGGCTTCATCGCCTTCGGTTGGCTTACGATGGGGCAGTTACTCTCGATACCCATGGTCATCGTTGGTATTCTCTTCGCCTACTTTTCGCGTCGACTTCCCTCACCCAGATGAAGGCCTATCTCGATCTTCTGCGGCACGTCCGCGACCACGGCACGTTCAAATCGGATCGCACCGGCACCGGTACTTACAGTGTGTTCGGGCACCAGATGCGATTTGACCTGAGCGCCGGCTTCCCCCTGGTGACCACCAAGCGGGTGCCGTTCCGGCTCATCGTCCATGAGCTGTTGTGGTTCCTCCAGGGCAGCACCAACATCAAATATCTCACCGACCACAACGTGCACATCTGGGACGAATGGGCCGACGAGAACGGCGAATTGGGCCCGGTGTACGGCTCCCAGTGGCGCTCCTGGCCCACGCCGGACGGTGGCAGCATCGATCAGATCGCCCGGGTGGTGGATTCCATCCAGACCAACCCGGATTCGCGGCGGCACATCGTTAGCGCCTGGAACGTGGCGGAGGTAGACAGCATGGCGCTGCCCCCCTGCCACACCATGTTCCAGTTCTACGTGGCCGACGGACGGCTGTCGTGTCAGCTTTATCAGCGCAGCGCGGATCTATTCCTCGGCGTGCCGTTCAACATCGCTTCCTATGCGCTGTTGACCATGATGGCGGCCCAGGTGTGCGACCTGGAGCCCGGTGATTTCGTGCATACCTTTGGCGATGCGCATCTGTATGCCAATCATCTGGAGCAGGCCGACAAGCAGCTCGCGCGCCTGCCCATGCCCTTGCCTTCGGTCACCCTCAATCCGGAGGTGCGCGACATATTCGGCTTCGGTATCGACGATGTGACGCTTTCCGGCTACGACTCGCACGGCACCATCAAGGCGCCCATAGCGGTCTAGTGCCTGCTGCCAGCATGCTCCACGGCGCCTCATGCATATTTCGCTGATATGGGCCATGTCTACCAACGGGGTCATCGGCCGTGGTCAGCGCCTGCCCTGGCGCCTGCCGGCCGAGATGCAGCACTTCGTGCGCACCACCATGGGCAAACCGGTCATCATGGGGCGCAAGACGTTTGAGTCCATGAAAGCCCCCCTGGCCGGACGCACGAACATCGTGATCAGCGGGGATGCGGACTACCAACGCGAAGGCATCAGAGTGGCCCAGGATCTGCAGGGGGCGATTGCCATTGCCGAGGCACAGTGTCTGGTGGACGGGCGCGATGAGATCATCGTGGCCGGCGGCGCGCAGATTTACGCCCTGGCGCTGCCCGTGGCAACGCGGCTCTACGTCACCGTGGTGGAGACAGACGTGCAAGGCGACACCCACTTTCCGGATGTGGATTTCTCCCAATGGGAACAGCTGAGCAGCGAGCAGTTTGCCGCCGATCAGGCGAACAGCCACGCCTATACCATCTCCGTGTGGGAGCGCCCGGGGGCTGCGTCATGAGGCTGCTGGCGAGCTTGCTAATTCTGCTGGTTGCCGGATGCGCTGCCGTGCCGCCGCCCCTGGATCTGGTGCGCCAAGGTAGCCTGGTGCTCTCCGGCGTGCCGCCTATCCCCGTTGAGCTGGTTACCCGCATGCAGCAATACCGCAGCGCGCGGTCTGCCCGGTTGGTCGGCTGGCTCGACGAGGGCGTGTTGGTGAGCACGCGCTTTGCGGACACCACGCAGCTGCACCGTGTGCGGGAGCCCGGCGGGGGCCGCCAGCAGCTCACCTTCTTCCATGAACCCGTTCGGGTGGCCCACGTGCCGCCTGTGGATCCCGGCCGGGGTTTCATTTACCTGCGTGACACCGGCGGCTCGGAGTTCTACCAGCTGTTCTGGTTCGACATCGCCAGCGGGGCATCAACGCTGCGCACGGACGGGCAGTCGCGCTACACGGGTGTGCTGTGGGCGAATGGCGGCGACCGTTTTGCCTACACCACCACCGAGCGCAATGGCGTGCATTGGGACATCCATGTGCAGGACGTTGAAGGCAATACCAGTGTTGCCCTGCAGACCGACCAGGGTGCCTGGATGGCGCTGGACTGGAACGAAACAGACACCAAGCTCCTGGTGCTGCGATACGTTTCTGCTACCCGCTCCTACCTCTATGAGCTGGATGCGGACACGGGTGAGTTGACGGCCTTGTTAGACGAGAGGATGCCGGCCGCCATTGGTGATGCACGCTATGCTGGCGACGCCGTTTACTTTTCCTCGGATGTGGGCGCCGAGTTCATGCGCTTGCATCGCCTCGACAGAACCACGGACAAGATCGAGGTGATCACCGGGGGCGTGCCGTGGAACGTGGAGGAATTTGTTATTTCCCCGGATGGCGGTCTGTTGGCTTACGCCGTCAACGAAGATGGCCTTTCCAGGCTGAACATTTTGCGCCTGGCGGACCACGCGCCGCTGGCATTGCCGCGATTGCCACGAGGCGTCGTCTACTCGCTGCAATTTTCGCGCGATGCACAACGGTTGGGGTTCGTGATCGACGGCCCCATGTCGCCGGCGGATGTATTCAGCATTGATCTTGCTGAACGTTCCCTCGTGCGCTGGACGCACAGCGAGGTGGGCGGTCTGGACAAAGACGCCTTTGTCGAACCCGAGCTGGTGCGCTATCCCACGTTCGACGATAGGGAGATCCCCGTCTTCGTTTACCGGCCCCGGGGTGAGGGCCCCCACCCGGTGCTGGTGGCCATTCACGGGGGGCCGGCGGCCCAGTACCGGCCGCGGTTCTCAGCCAGCGTCCAGTACTATGCCAACGAGATGGGCATTGCGGTGGTGGCGCCCAACGTGCGTGGCTCGTCGGGCTACGGCAAGAGCTACCTCAAGCTCGACGACGGATATCTGCGCGAGGACTCGGTGCGGGATATTGGAGCGCTCTTGGATTGGATCGCCACGCAGCCGGATCTGGATGCGACTCGCGTGGCAGTCAGCGGCGGTTCTTACGGTGGCTACATGGTGCTTGCCAGCCTGGTGCACTACTCGGACCGGTTGGCGGCGGGGCTCGAGCGGGTGGGTATCAGCAACTTCGTCACCTTCCTGGAGAACACCCAGGCCTATCGGCGCGACCTGCGGCGGGTGGAATACGGCGATGAGCGCATTCCCGAGATGCGCGCGTTTCTGGAGAGCATCGCGCCCCTCAACCAGGTGGACAAGATCACCAGGCCGCTCATGGTTTCCCAGGGTGCCAACGACCCGCGCGTGCCCGCTTCCGAAAGCGAGCAGATCGTGGCGGCACTCCATGCGGCCGGGGTGCCTGTCTGGTATGTGCTGGCGATGGACGAGGGCCATGGCTTTGCCAAAAAGCCCAACGCGGATTTCAACGCCGCTGCCAGCGCCCTGTTTCTGCAGCAGCACCTACTAGCGCGGTAGCCTCGCTCCTTGCCTTTCGTTCCATTAGGGCTGTGCGTCAATCCCATGTCGGGGCGCGACGTGCGGCGCCTGGCGGCTCGGGCCAGCAACATGACCCATGAGGCCAAGCGCGATATCGTGGCGCGCATCGCTGCGGGAGCGGTGGCCATGGGGGTGACAGACATATTCGTCGCCGCTGAGCCCTTCCGCATTGCGTCCATGGCGTTGGAGCACATGGGTCTGGATGTGGGCGTACACGTGCTGGACCTTGCGGTCTCCAACACCGCCACCGACACCGAGCAAGCCGTTGCGGCGTTTCTCGAGCGGGGCTGCACTACCTTCGCGTCGCTGGGCGGAGATGGTACCAATCGGGCGATTGTGCGCGCTCTGCACGGCGCCGGGCGCTGCGAAGACGTGCACCTGTTGCCGGTGTCTACGGGCACCAACAACGTCTTCCCGGTTCTGGTGGAACCCACCGTGGCGGGCATGGTGGCGGGGTTGCAGGCCGCTGGCCGGCTCGACGACGCCGGGCTTGCGCATCGCTGCAAGGTGCTGCATGTGCGCGATCCGCGCACTGGCCGCGCTGACCTTGGGCTCATCGACGCCGTGCTGCTGCGCGAGGATTTCGTCGGCAACCTGCTGCCGTTCGATGCCGGTAAGATCGACAAGCTGATGCTCACGCGTGCCGAGCCGGATGCCGTAGGCATGTCGCCCATTGGCGGCATGCTCAAAGTAGTGGCAGCTCAGGACGATGCGGCTCTGTTGGTGGAGATGGGCGCGGGGTCTCTGCCACCGTTTTCAGCCCCCTTGTCGCCGGGTTCTTTTCAGCGGGTGCAGGTGCGCAGCGTCGCGCAGGTGGCTCTGGATGTACCTGTGTTGTTTTCCGGCAGCGGGGTGCTCGCATTGGACGGCGACCGCGAGCTGGCTTTGGAGGGTGGTGCCGAGGTCACCGCCCGGCGCGATGGGCCGTGGCTGCCTGATATCGCCGCTGCCATGCGTTGGGCCGTCGCCCAAGGTATTATTGCGGGCTCCCACACCAATCCTACCCGCTCATGATCATCAAGCCCCGCATTCGCGGCTTCATCTGCACCACTGCCCACCCCACCGGCTGTGCGGCTCACGTTGCGCAGCAGATCGAACACGTTCGGCAGCAGGGCGACCTTTCCGGGCAACCGGGCGCGCCCAAGAGCGTGCTGGTGTTGGGGTGTTCGGGGGGCTACGGATTAGCCTCCCGTGTGGTGGCTTCTTTTGGTTGCGGTGCGGCTACTTTGGGAGTGTCCCTGGAAAAGCCCCCCAGTGGGAACAAGACGGCCACCGCCGGCTACTACAACAACGCCGCTTTCGACCAGGCAGCCGCGGCGCAGGGCCGGTACGCCAAAACCCTCGATGGGGATGCGTTTTCCGATGAGATGAAAGCGCGCGTGATCAGCGAGATTCGCGACAGCCTGGGCAGCATCGACATGCTGGTGTACAGCCTGGCCTCGCCGGTGCGCCAGCATCCGAGCACCGGCGAGCTGCACCGCTCGGTGATCAAACCGCTGGGCGAGGCGCTGCAGATCAAGTCGGTAAACGTGGATCGCGGCGAGGTGATGGAAGTCGACCTGGAGCCGGCCACCCCCGATGAGACGGCGGCCACGGTGGCTGTGATGGGCGGCGAGGACTGGGAGATGTGGGTGAGCGCGCTCAAGGAGGCTGGCGTGCTCGGCGACGGCTTCCGCACCGTGGCGTTCACCTATATCGGCACCGAGCTCACCTGGCCCATCTATTGGGAAGGCACGCTGGGCAAAGCCAAGGAAGACCTGGACCGCGCCGCGGCCGCCATCAGTGGCGAGCTGGCGGATCTGTCCGGTGGCGCGCGGGTTGCGGTGCTCAAAGCGGTGGTGACCCAGGCCATGAGCGCGATTCCGGTGGTGCCGCTGTACGCGTCGCTGCTGTTCCGGGTCATGAAGGATGCCGGCGTGCACGAAGATCCCATCGCCCACATCCAGCGGATGTTTGCCACCCAGCTGTGTGGCGACGGCGCCATGCGGCTGGACGATGAAGGGCGTATTCGCATGGACGACCTGGAGATGGCCGACCCGGTGCAGGATACCGTGCGCGAGCGATGGCAGGAGGTAAGCACCGAGAACCTGGCCGAGCTGGCCGACCTCGAAGGCTTTCGCGAGGACTTTCTGAAGATCTTCGGATTCGGCATCGACGGGGTGGACTACGATGTCGACGTGGACCACACCCTGGGCCACAATATCGGTTAGCGCCCGGCGCCGCGGGCCGATGTCCCGCAGGGCGCAGCCTGCTGCCCCTTCACAATCGCGCCATGGAACTGCGCAATCTGGCAAGGCGTACCCGGCCGTTTCGTTACCTTGCCCACGCGGGATTACTGTCGCTGCTGGTGTTGGCGCGCCGGCCGGATCCCACCGCTCTCATCATCGGGGCGAGCTATTGCCTTGCGTGGCCGCTGGTTGCGGATTGGCTGCAGCGCCGTCGCAGCGGTGTGGCGTTCACGCTGCGGCTGCACATCATTGAAGGGTTTACTACCGGAGTGTTGCTGGGCGAGGTTGGCATGCCGTTGCTGCCAGCTGGAACATCGTTGGCTCACCGCCGTATTCATCGACGTGGTTTGGTTTACCGAGCTCGCCGAACGCCTGGAGTCCGAAGCGTTCGCAGCCATCTTGAACGACTACTACGGCGGGCTCGCGAGCGCATCGGATGCGCACCCGCACCATGGCACCCTTGCAAAAATCCAGGGGGACGCAGCACTGATTTATTTTGGTGATGAAGAGATGCCCCGCGCGTCGGTGGCCCTGGGATGCATCGAGCTGGTGGCCGCGTTGCCCGCTTTGCTAAGGGCGCGCTCGGAGCGCTGGCATGCGGATGGCCACCTTGTTCGCTTGTCAGTGCGGGCGGGGATCGCCAGTGGCTATTGCTCGCTGGGTGACTGGGGGCGGGAACGTCTGGACTTCACCATTATCGGTGCGCCGGTGAATCTTTCTCAGCGCGTGCAAACTCACGCGGCGGCAGGCGGCGCGCTCATGTGCGCGGCAACGGCGGCTCTGGTAGGCCAGGGGGCGCCTGGCCATGTGGGCGCCTCCTCGAAGTTTCAGCTCAAAGGGCTGGGCGAGGTGGTGGGGCACCCCTTGGTTGACCTGCCCATCCGGTCTGCTAATGTCCCGGCCCGGTCGGCGTATCGAGCCGCCGAACGCCGAAAGAAGGTAGACCAAGTTGGATAAAGTCTTTCTCAAAGCTTGTCGTGGCGAGCCCACCGACTACACGCCTATCTGGCTGAACAGGCAGGCAGGGCGCTACATGCCCGAATACCACCAAGTGAAGGGTGACCTGCCGAGCCTCGACTTCTTCAAGCACCCTGAACGCGCGGCTCAGGCTGCTCTGGATGCCCAGCGTATTCTAGGCGTGGACGCCGCTATTCTGTTTGCCGACCTGTTGCCGGTGCTGGAGCCCATGGGGCTGCGGTTGGATTATCTGCCTGGCCAGGGCCCGGTGTTCGACAACCCGGTGCGATCCGCCGCCGATGTGGACGCGTTGGTGACCGCGCCCGCTGAGGAGGCAACGCCCTATATCGCGCAGACCGTCACCAATATTCTCGACCAGCTGCCGGCCCATGTGGCGCTCATTGGATTTGCCGGCGCACCGTTCACGCTGGCGTCCTACGCGGTGGAAGGCCAGGGGTCACGCAACTACGTTCATGTGAAAAAGCTCATGTACGAGCATGAGGGGCTGTGGAACCGGCTGCTCGACAAGCTGGTCGAACAGGTGGTGAGCTACCTGCAGCTTCAGATTCGTGCCGGTGCCGAGGCCGTTCAATTGTTTGACACCTGGGTTGGCGCGCTGTCCGTGGCCGACTTTCGGCGCTACGTGTTGCCCCACACCCAACGGCTGATCTCGGCGCTGGGTGATAGCGTGCCGGTGATCTACTTCGGCACCGGCAACGGCCACCTGCTGGCCGACACCCTGCTGGCGGAACCCGACGTGCTGGCCCTGGATTGGCGGCAGCCGCTGGGGGAAACCTGGTCCAGGCTCGGATGTACGGCGGTGCAGGGCAACCTCGATCCCATCGTGCTATGTGCCGACCGAGCCACCGTCGCGCAGCAGGCGCAGCAGGTGCTGGACGAAGTCGCTGGGCGCCCTGGGCACATCTTCAATCTGGGTCACGGCATTATTCCGGAGACGCCCGTTGACAACGTACGTTTTCTGGTGGACTACGTGCATGAGCACTCCAGGCGTGACGGCTGAGTTTATTGCACGTGTTCTGCTGCAAGCGGGATTCTGGCTGCCACTGGCCGTCTGTACGTATCTGGCGCTAACCCCCAGCCCGCCAGAATCGTTATTTCGTCTGAGCGACATGCTGCTGCACGGGTTTGCGTTTACCTACCTGACCTTTGCGCTGGGCACCGCTCACCGGCTTCGCCGCTGGTGGTATGCCGCATTGTGGATGCTTGCCTACGGTCTGTTCATTGAGACGATGCAGAGCTTCGAGCCCGCCAGAACGGCGGAACTCAAGGATATGGCCACGAATATGGTAGGTATCGCCCTTGGCCTTTTGGGGTTGCGCTTTATCTCCGATTGGGTGAGAGACGTCGCGGTACGCGTGGTCGCGATCGTCATTCGAAACCCCTAGCGGCTCGCCGGATATTTCTCCTTCATGTGTGCTGCCGGCTTTTTTGTGAGCGCGTCGAGAACCCCAGATCCGCGTCGTCGAGTTTGTTAATGTGAGGGCACGACTTGCCGATGTTGTGCTTGCCCAGCCGCTCCAGCGATTCCTGATACTCGGCGAAACCCGGCATCACATGCACCGTAGCCGCTGCTTTTCGCGGAGATACGCAGAATAGAAAGAAGCTGCCTTTGCGACCGCTTCGTAGGTGTAGTCATAAGAGCCGAAGCCGATAATGCTCGAACTCTACATGGTAGGTCGATTCCCCGTGATGCGGCGCTTGCGCTTGGCCGCCGTGCGCGCATCTTCACGCTTGCGTGCGTTTTCCATGTTGTTGAGAAACTCGGTCACACTTGCGGCGCTTTTGCGGACCCTCAGGCCGCTGGCGCGTTTGCCTGCCATTAGTTGTATATGCGTCTAAATCAGGGTACTTTGCGTCGGATCCTGTCGGATTGCGAGTTTACTCCGTAAAAAGCTGCGCCTGTTTGAGGGTGTTTCGGGGGAAATCGTTACCGGCGGGTAGGGGATTGCATCCACATGCCAATGACATGTTATAGGTACTTATGAAGCTCTTTGTTGGAAATCTTCCGTGGTCCGTCACGGACCAAGACCTGGAAGAAATGTTCGCGCCGTTCGGCGGTGTTGACTCGGCCAAGGTAATAACGGACCGGGAGACTGGCCGATCACGCGGGTTCGGGTTTGTTGAAATGGCGGATGACTCCGCTCGCTCGGCAATTGAAGACCTTAACGAATCGGAAATTCAGGGCCGTAAGCTCACGGTTAACGAAGCCCGCGACCGCAAGAGGCGATAGCACCGCTACCGCCTAGTTCTGCGACATGCCATGGTTCTGCGCCCTCGGTGAAGGGCGCAGCTGCCTAGGCTTGCCCGTGGCGGGCGCCTTCCCGCTTGACCAGCAGATACCACCACATCGCGCCAGACGCCACGCCGAATGCGGCGACCGCCAGGCACGCGGTGAGGATGCTCTCTGGGCTGCTGAAACCGGCGAACACGTAGCCGTAGCCGGCTCCCGCCGTGGCGCCCGCGGCACAGAATGCCGCAGGCGACAGCCACTGGCGCGCTTTCAGAAAGAAAAGCACAGCCAACAGCACGGCCTGAAACCCCATCAGGAAAACGGGGACTATGACGAAAACAAAGTATTCAATTACGTCTATCAATGCGTTGGTCAGCCTGTCGTCGAGTCAGTGATGCCGGGTGCGCTCTGATCCAGCAGTGCGTCCCACCGGCCGCGGGTGAATATAGTAATCGATCCGTTGCTGGGATCGCGAAAATCGTAAGCAATCCCAACTGAAGCGCAGATGCGGAACTTCGCTTTCTCCACCATGTCATCGTGCCCGGCCAACCAGTCGAAAATTGAGAGCACCGCAATCCCGTCCACTTTGAATCTGCCTGTGTCCGGAATGGTGCACTCCACCAGTTGGTCGTTCAGACAGCGGTAGATCTCGTCGCCGTAAAGGAGCTCGACCTCGCCGGTATAGTTCTGTTGAGCTTGGTCGGGCTCTCCCAGCACCTCCTGCAGATGGGTTTCCGAGCAACCGAAATGAAGCCCATTAACCGATTCGTGGCTCACGACGTTGGTGATCCGAGAGTGCACGGTCACTGAAACTCCCGCAGGTCGTCCACCGAAAGGGGCAGGGCGCGGCCATCGCGATGCTGGTCGAATCCGTGGGCGAAGGTGCGGCCCGACATGCCATGCTCCTTCGCTTGCACCACGGCCCGGCGTACCGTTTCCGTCACGGGGTCCACGAACAGGGTGTAGGTGATGGCGTCGTCGGATTCGGGCAGCTCGCTGCGATAAGGCCGCCGGGACAGATAGGCGAAGCCCAGCAGCTTGAGATCCTGCACCTTGTCATCCACCAGGTTCAGCGCGGTGCTCCACACATCACGGGAATCACTCACGCGTTTGGTGCTCCGCTAAGGTCCCGGTTGGACGAATTTAGCGCTTTCAGCTACGTGGCTACCGGGCTTTCTTCACCAGTGCACCAACTGCGCCTGCGCAGGAACAGCACGATGAATCCAACCGCCAACACCGTATGCAAGATGGCCCCGCCCTGCTGTATGCCGGAGGCGATCAGCGCGGTAGCCAGCAGCGCGTGGAACGTCATCAGAAAACCCAGCGCCACCGTCATTACGCCGAGATCGTCGCGCCAGCGCCACACCCAGAAAATCAAGGTGGATATGGCTAGCACGGCCACGCCATAGTTGCGCGACCAGAACGCGACCATTATCTCGGCGGTGGGATCTTGGGCGAAAGTCAGCATCAATCCCACCGGCGCTTCCACCAGCAGATTGAGAGCGAGCGTTGCGATCAGGAGTATGCGCATGGTTGCCTCGATGGTTAGTCAGTGCTGCCGTACTGGTTCCTCAACGCAGAATTCATTGCCCTCGGGATCCAGCATGACGGCGTAGGTCTTGTGTATGTCGCGCACAGCGGCGCCCATTTCGACGAGACGTTGTACTTCTCGCGGGCGCGATGCGCAACTCAAATACAGATGGATGCGGTTGCGCCACGCTTTGTCCTGCGCCTTGAGTTGTCCCATCGTGCCTCGGGCGGCTAGTCCGTGACCGCACCTTCGCTTGCAGTGCTTACCAGCTTCGCATACTTCGCCAGAATGCCTCGGGTGGCGAAGGGTTCCGGAGGCTGCCAGCGCGCCCGTCGTGCCGCGAGCTCGTCGTCTCTCACTTCCACGTTGATCTCTTTGGCTTCGGCGTCCACGGTGATGGTGTCGCCGTCTTCGATCAGCGCGATGGGTCCGCCGTCGACTGCTTCGGGCGTGATGTGGCCGATTAGAAAGCCGTGCGAGCCACCTGAGAAGCGCCCGTCGGTGATGAGCGCCACCTGGTCGGAGATGCCGCGGCCGTTGATGGCGCTGGTGGGCGAGAGCATCTCGCGCATGCCGGGGCCGCCGCGCGGGCCTTCGTACCGCACCACGACTACGTCGCCGGGCACCACGGTGCCGTCCAGAATGGCCGCCATGGCCGCTTCTTCGCCATGAAAGCAGCGCGCCGTGCCGGTGAAGCGCAGCCCCTCATGGCCGGTGATTTTGGCCACGGCGCCGTCGGGTGCGAGGTTGCCGCGCAGAATCACCAGGTGTGAGTCCTTCTTTATGGGGTTGTCGAAACTGCGGATCACCTGCTGGTCGTCCGGATAGGGTGATACGTCGGCCAGGTTTTCGGCCAGGGTCTTGCCGGTCACGGTGAGGCAGTCGCCGTGCAGCAGGCCTTCCTGTAGTAGCGATTTCATGAGTGGCTGAATGCCGCCGATGGCGATGAGTTCGCTCATGGCGTAAACGCCGGCGGGGCGCATGTCGGCCAGTACCGGCACGCGGGCGCCTACGCGGGTGAAGTCATCTAGGGTGAGGGGGATGTTGGCCGCATGGGCGATCGCCAGCAGGTGCAGCACCGCGTTAGTTGAGCCTTCCAGCGCGATGCATACGGTGATGGCGTTCTCGAACGCTTCGAGGCTGAGCATATCGCTGGGCTTCATGCCGCGCCCGATCAGGTTGAACACGGCTGCTCCGGCGTTGTAGCTGTCTTGCCGCTTGGCCTGGGAGACGGCTTCCTGGGCCGAGCTGTTGGGTAGCGACAGGCCCAGGGCTTCAAGCGCTGAGGCCATGGTGTTGGCAGTGTACATGCCGCCGCACGAGCCCGGGCCGGGGATGGCGGTGGCTTCCACTTCTTTGAGCCCCTCGTCGGAGAGGTTACCGGCGGCGTGTGCGCCCACGGCTTCGAATACTGAGACGATGTCGCGCCGCTCGGCGCCGGGTTGGATGGTGCCGCCGTAAACGAATACTGCCGGGCGGTCCATGCGTGCGATGGCCATGCCGCAGGCGGGCATGTTCTTGTCGCAGCCGCCGATGGCCACGAAGCCATCGAAGCCCTGGGCGCCCACCACGGTCTCGATGGAGTCGGCGATCACCTCCCGGGAGACCAGCGAGTAGCGCATGCCCGGAGTGCCCATGCTGATACCGTCAGATACCGTAATGGTGTTGAAGCTCACGGCTTTGCCGCCCGCTTCATCGGCACCCATGGCGGCCGCGTCCGCCAGTTCGTTGATGTGCATGTTGCAGGGCGTGACCATGGCGCCGGTGGAGGCAATGCCGATCTGTGGCTTGGCGAAATCCGCTTCGGTGAAGCCCACGGGGTAGAGCATGGCCCGGCTGGGTGCCTGGGCGGGCCCATCTACGACGATGGAGGAAAACGGTCGTTTGTCGTCGCTCATCCTGTGTCCTTAATTGGCCACGCAAGCGCGGCCGTCTTTCGGGTGCGGTTGCGTGTGCTCTGGCCGCTTTAGGCCAGGGTCTTGGTCAGCACCTTGGCGTTGCGCTGATAGTTATACAGTGCCTGTTTGGGCGCTGGAAGTGAGTCGGCGCCTGCCTCAACGAACCCTTTCTCCAAGAACCAGTCCCGCGTCTGTGTGGTCAGCACGAAAAGCTGCTTGAAGCCAGCGGCACGAGCGGTGTGCTCGGCGGCTTCTAAGAGGTGCGAGCCCAGGCCCAGGTCGTCGTTGGCATTGCGGTAGGAGTCGTGCACCGCCACGCAGGCAAGCTCCGCGCACTCGTCGAAAGCGTAGATGGCGCAGCAGCCCACCACGATGCCGTCGATTTCGGCTACCAGGAAGCGTTCCATTTCTTGTTCGAGCCGGTCACGGGAGCGGCGCACGAGTACGCCGGATTCTTCCAGCGGGCGAATGAGCGCCACGATCCCGGCCAGGTCGTCGGCCATGGCGGGTCGGATCAGGTCGCGCAGCGTTTCGCTGATCTGCGTGCCTTGGCCGCGTGCGGTAAACAGCTCGCCGAGCAGCGCGCCGTCTTGGGTGAAGCTCACCAGGTGGGCGCGCTTTACGCCGCCGCGCACCGCGCGCAGCATGGCGGTCAGATGGCTACGGGTGGTCTCGGCCATGTTTGCCTGATCCAGCAGTGAGTCTGTCGCCGTGGGGCTGAGCTCGGTCACCGGTTGTCCGCTTTCGTCGCGGGCGTAGCCGTCCGCGTCGAAGGTGATGAGTTTGTCCGCGGCGAGCGCCACGGCCATGTCTGCGGCCAGTTCGTCTGCCGCCAGATTGAAGGCCTGACCGGAAGGCGAGTAGCCAAAGGGCGAGAGCAGCACCAGGGCCCCGGCGTCCAGTGCGGCGCGCACCCGTTGCGTGTGCACGCGCCGGGTCTTGCCGGTGAGTTGGTGGTCCACGCCGTCCAGCACGCCTATGGGTTGAGCCACCACGAAGTTCCCGCTTACCACGGCGATATCGGCGTTGTGCAGAGGGCTGGTGGGCAGGCCGGTGGAAAACAGGGCTTCCAGTCGTGAGCGCAGGGTGCCGTACAGGCCCAGAATCTGCTGCATCTCCGACGGGCCCGTAATGCGGCGGTTCTGGTGAAAAGTGGTCTCGCCTAAGGCGGCGTCGATCTGGGGCCGCGCGCCGTGCACCAGCACCACGCGTACATCCAGCACTTGCAGCAGCGCCAGGTCGTGCACGATGTTGTCCAGGTTCTCGTGCTCCAGCGCGTCGCCATCCAGCAGCACGACGAAGGTGCGGCCGCGGTGGGCGCTGATGTAGGGTGTGGAGTCCCTGAACCAGTTCGCATACTTACTTGTCTGTTGCGTCGTCATCGGTTTTGGCGCGCTTAGGCGGCTATACCTGGTCCCTTTTCTGGCCGGAGCCGCGCTGCGGCAAGCGAATTTTGGGGCTGCGCATTCTACACTAGGGCTTGGCGCCGGCAACGGGAGTGTGATTTGGGTCATAATCTGCGCGCCCGCACGCGGCGGCTGGCTTGCAAAACCGTTATCCTTCCCGTTAACTCCTAAAGTTTGTCTAATATCAGGTACTTACGTGGCCTCCCAACCTTCAGAAAGCGGTGCTGACAACACATCGGCAGACGGATCTGCGCAAGGCGGAAAGTTGTCCGAACGGTTGGAAAATCAGGAGCGGCTCATCCAGCTGCCCGATCTCCTTGAGGAGCTAACCGAAAAAGGCTATCTCACCAAGCGCCAGGCCGAAGATATCCTCATCGCACCGCGTACCCAGAAAGAACTCTCCCAGCATCCCATGGAGATCATCGCTGCACGTGAGTTCGACAATGGCAACAACCCCGGCCATAAGCTCGATCTGGAAACCATGGGTCGGTGGCTGGCAGACAACAGCGGTCAGCCCTACCTGCGCATCGATCCGCTGGATATCAACGTCAGCGCTATTACCCAGGTGATGTCCTACGCCTTTGCCCAGCGTCACAACATCCTCGCCGTGGAGGTCAACGACGAGGAGGTGGTGATCGCCAGCGGTCAGCCCTACATGTATCAGTGGGAGACCATGCTCACCCAGACCCTGCGCGGGCGTCGCATCCGCCGCGTGGTGTCCAATCCAGCTGATCTCAACCGGTACATGGTCGAGTTCTACCAGATGGCCCGCTCGGTGGACAAAGCCGAGAAATCGGGTCTGGAAGTCAGCGGTGTGGCCAACTTCGAGCAGATGCTGGAGTTGGGCAACGCTTCGCAGTCCCCCGAGGCCAACGACGCCCACGTAGTGAACATCGTTGATTGGTTGTTGAACTACGCTTTCGAGCAGCGCGCCAGCGACATCCACATCGAGCCACGTCGCGACAAAGGCATGATCCGTTTTCGCATCGATGGCGTGATGCACCATGTCTATGAGCTGCCCCAGCAGGTAAATGCGGCGGTGGTAAGCCGGCTGAAGATTCTCGGCCGCATGGATGTGGCCGAAAAACGCCGGCCGCAAGACGGGCGGGTGAAGACCAAGAGTCCGGACGGCGATGAGATCGAATTGCGCATGTCTACGCTGCCCACGGCGTTCGGCGAGAAGATGGTCCTGCGTATCTTCGATCCAGACGTGCTGCTGCGTAGCTTCGGCGAGCTGGGCCTCACCGGTGAAGATCTAAAGCGCTGGACGGACATGACTCAGTCCGCCAATGGGATCGTGCTGGTTACCGGGCCCACTGGGTCGGGCAAGACCACCACGCTGTATTCCACGCTCAAGCAGTTGGCCACCTCAGAGGTTAACGTCTGCACTATCGAAGATCCCATCGAGATGGTGGAGCCTGCGTTCAACCAGATGCAGGTGCAGCACAATATCGATCTGACCTTTGCCGACGGTGTGCGTGCCCTGCTGCGCCAAGATCCCGACATCATCATGATTGGTGAGATACGCGACCTGGAAACTGCCGAGATGGCCATTCAGGCGGCCCTCACCGGCCACCTGGTGATATCCACGCTGCACACCAACGATGCACCCACCGCGGTAACGCGCCTTCTCGACCTGGGGGTCCCCCCCTATATGATCAAGGCCACCGTGTTGGGCGTGATGGCCCAGCGGCTGGTGCGCACCCTGTGTCCCCACTGCAAAGCCGAGGAGCCGGCGGATCTGGAAGCCTGGCAGCTGCTTACCAAGCCCTTCCAGGCCCGGCCGCCGACCAAGATATACGCGCCCCAAGGTTGCCTGGAGTGTCGCGATACCGGCTATCTCGGGCGCATGGGCATTTACGAGCTGTTGCCGTTGACCGAGCGGGTGCAGAGCTGCATCAACGCCGACACCGACATGGATGTGCTGCGCAAGCAGGGCATGCAGGAAGGCATGCGCTCGCTGCGCCTGTCCGGAGCGCAGAAGGTGGGCGAGGGTAAGACCACCATCGCCGAGGTGCTGCGCGTCTCTCCAGCCTCCCAGGGCTAGCCGCGTCTTATAGTCGCGCCCTTGCTGTAAGCGGGCGCAGATGCCACGCTTACGCAGGGTGATTGGTGGACCGAGATGACACAGCTAAACTTAGCGGACAGGGACGGTTGGATCTGGCAGAACGGCAAGATGTTGCCGTGGCGCGAGGCCAACGTGCACGTGCTCACGCACACATTGCATTATGGCGTGGGCGTATTCGAAGGCGTGCGCGCCTACGACACGCCGGCCGGCCCCTGCATCTTTCGTCTCACCGAGCATACAGACCGGTTGTTCGACTCCGCCCACATTCTTGGCCTGAAGATCCCCTACAGCAAAGAAGAGGTGAATGCGGCCCAGCTGGAAGTGTTCGCTGCTAATGAGCTCACCGAGGGGTACCTGCGCCCCATGGTCTATCTGGGCTCCGAGGGTATGGGTCTGCGCGCCCTGGAACTCAGCGTCAATCTGTGTGTCGCTGCCTGGCCGTGGCCCGACTACATGGACGCCGACAGCCGCGAGAAGGGTATCAAAGTGCGCACATCGTCTTACACGCGCCATCATGTAAACATCACCATGTGTAAGGCCAAAGCCAACGGCAACTACATCAACTCCATTCTGGCGCTGCACGAGGCCCTGGACGGTGGCGCCGATGAAGCGCTGCTGCTCGACAATGAGGGCTACGTGGCGGAAGGCTCCGGTGAGAACGTTTTTCTGGTGCAGGGTGGCGAGCTGCACACGCCCGAGCTCACCTCCTGTCTGAACGGCATTACCCGCAACACCATTTTTCACCTGGCCGATGAGCTCGGCATTCCGATCCACGAGCGCCGCATCACGCGCGACGAGGTTTATATTGCCGACGAGGCGTTCTTCACCGGAACCGCTGCCGAGGTGCTGCCCATCCGCGAGCTGGACGCGCGGAACATCGGCACCGGCAAGCGCGGGCCGGTCACCGAAAAGCTGCAGAGCGCATACTTCGATCAGGTGCGCGGACAGCGTTCGTCGTTTCCCGAGTGGCACACGCGCGTGAGCTGCGCAGACGACTGAAGCGCGACGTCACATGACGGCCAACGTGCTCATTGTCGCCCCGGCCTGGGTGGGCGACATGGTGATGGCCCACAGCCTTGTTCGTTGGCTTGTCGAGTGTTCCGGCTCCCGCGTGGAACTGCTCGCACCTCCCGCCACCGCCTCCTTGGGGGCGCGCATGCCCGGCGTGGCCCGCACCCATGTGCTCGACGTGGCACACGGAGAGCTGGGCTTTGCCAAGCGACGTGCGTGGGGACGGAGCCACAAAGACACTTTCGATCAGGCCGTGGTGCTGCCCAACAGTTTCAAGTCGGCCCTGGCCCCCTGGTTTGCGCGCATCCCCCGGCGCACAGGCTGGCGCGGCGAATGGCGCGTGGGTTTGCTCAACGACCTGCGCGTGCTCGACCGGGAAACCTATCCGCGCATGGTGGATCGCTTTGTAGCGCTGGCGGCAAATGCGCGGGCGCCGGAGCCCCGGCTGACCGCCGATGCCGACAACGCCTATGCGCTGGTGGAGCGGCTGCGACTGGATACCGCAGGCGGTGTCACCGTGCTGTGTCCTGGCGCCGAGTTTGGCCCCGCCAAGCGCTGGCCCGCCCGGCACTTTGCCCAGGTGGCCACCCATGTCGCCAAGGCGGGTAGCGCCGTCTGGCTCATGGGATCGGCGGCGGATGGGGTCGCGGCCGCGGAGATTGCGCAGCACACGTTAGCGCCCGTCGTGGACCTGTGCGGGCGCACTTCGCTGACGGAGGCCGTGGATCTGTTGTCTCTGGCGGACAGCGTAGTTTGCAACGACTCGGGGCTCATGCATGTGGCCAGTGCCCTGGACCGACGGGTAGTGGCCGTGTTCGGCTCCACCTCGCCGGACTTCACGCCGCCGCTGTCCGATCAGGCCAGCGTGGTGCGCCAGACTTTGCCCTGCAGCCCCTGTTTTCAGCGTGAGTGCCCCTTAGGCCATCTGCAGTGCCTGGAGGAGCTTGCCCCGCAGCGCGTGGTGGAGGTGTTGTAGTGCGGGTGTTGCTGGTCAAGATGTCGTCGCTGGGCGACGTGGTGCACACCTTTCCTGCCCTCACTGATGCGGCTGCCCACGGAATCCGCTTTCACTGGGTGGTGGAGGAAGCGTTTGCCGAGGTGGCGGCGCTGCATCCCGCGGTGGATAAAGTGATCCCCATCGCCTGGCGGCGCTGGCGCCGCGATCTGTCCGGCTCGCGCGGGGCCCTGGCAGATTTTCGCCGCCGCTTGCGCAGCGAGTCCTACGACCGGGTGCTGGATGCGCAAGGCTTGATCAAGAGTGGCGTGGTCACCGCGCTGGCGCGTGCAGATGCCAAAAGTGGACTCGCGCCCAACAGCGCCAGGGAGCGTGCCGCGGCGATCTTCTATCCCGAGCGCGTTGCAGCGCCCTGGGGCCAGCACGCCATCGACCGGCTGCGCCAGCTGTTCGCCGGCACCTTCGGTTATCCCCTGAGCGGACCGGAAAATTTCGGTATTTCGCTGGATGCCCCGCGGGAGCGCAATTGCGTGCTGCTGCATGGGGCCAGTTGGGCCAGTAAGTTGTGGCCGCCGTCCATGTGGGTGGCGTTGGCGAAACAAGCGACCGAACGTGGGCTAGAGGTGGTGTTGCCGTGGGGTGATGCTCACGAGCATGAGCGGGCCGAGCAGATCGCCCAGACATGTGGTGCTGAGCCGTTGCCCCAGTCGGGGCTGGACGAGTTGGCTCAGCGTCTCGCCGGCGCGGCCTTGGTGGTGGGGGTGGATTCCGGGCTCAGCCACTTGAGTGCTGCGCTGGGTGTGCCCACCGTGGTGCTGTATGGCGCTACAGACAGCCACCTCACCGGTTGCCGCGGTGATCGGGCCGTGAGCCTGCAGGCGCAATTTCCCTGCTCGCCGTGTCTGTCCCGCGAGTGTGGCTATGCGGGCGTAGCGCCCCACTGGCAGGGCGAAGCTGTGCAGCCGGCTTGCTATAGTCGTCTCGCGCCGCAGCAGGTGTGGCAGGCTGCCACGGGTGTCATGGATGCAGATCGCCTTTTGCCTATATAAGTATTTTCCTTACGGCGGTATCCAGCGTGATCTGATGAAGCTGGTGCGCGAGTGCCTTGCTCGCGGGCATACGGTGCGCGTCTATGCGGGCGAGTGGAACGCGCCGCCGCCCGAAGCGCGCATGGAGCTGGTGATGGTGCCCGCGGCTGGCCTTCGCAACCACACGCGCTACGCGCGCTTTGCCCGTTGGGTGGCGCAACACGCTCGCGCCCACCCGGTGGATCTGCTGGTGGGCATGAACAAGATGCCCGGGCTCGACGTTTACTACGCCGGGGATTCCTGCTATGCCGAGAAGGCGCGCACACAGCGCGGCGCGCTTTACCGGCTGCTGCCGCGCTACCGGCACTTTGCGCACTTCGAGCACGAAGTGTTTCGCGCCGATGTCGCCACTGAGATCCTCACCATCGCCGATCACCAGCAGCCCACTTTCGTAAAGCATTACGCCACCCCAGCGGAGCGATTTCACCCGTTGCCCCCGGGCATTGACCGTGATCGTGCGGTAGCCCCGGCCGGATCGGATGATGCTGCTTACCGGCGCGAGCTTGGCCTTGGCGAGGGCGGGCGCGTATTGCTGTTTGTTGGGTCCGGCTTCGTGAAGAAGGGCCTCGACCGGGCGCTCACCGCGTTAGCCGCGCTGCCGGAGCCCTTGGCCTCGTCCACCGCCATGCTGGTGGTAGGGAGCGACAACCCGGCGCGGTTTCGGCGCATGGCCGCCCGGTTGGGTGTGGCGGCGCGCGTGCACTTCTTTTCGGGACGAGACGACATCCCGCGGCTGCTGCACCTCGCCGATGGTCTGGTGCTGCCTGCCTACGATGAAACCGCCGGCATGGTGATCCTCGAGGCCATGATTGCCGGACTGCCGGCCCTGGTCACCGCCAACTGCGGCTACGCGCCTTACCTGGCGGAAGCGGACGCTGGCCTGGTGTCCGCCGAGCCGTTCGATCAACGCACCTTCAATGCCGAGCTGGCGGAACTCCTCGCCAGCGACCAGCGCGAGGGCTGGCGCGCCAACGGGCGCGCGTTTGGGGCCAATCCGCAGATCTACCGGTTGGCCGAGGTGGCGGTGGATTACCTGGAGCGCTTCGCCCGCGCGGTGCCGTCGCCTGACAGGCAGCAACCAGCGTGACCGTGCCGCTTACCGTCGCCAATCTGTGTCGCGCCCCCCGGGAACTTCCGGTGCCGTTCACTCTGGAAGTGCGCATATCGTTTGCCGACGGCGCGACGGCAGCTGGGCGGGTGGAATGTACAGACGTGCTGCGGCACCTGCCGGGCAGCCGCCTGGTGGTGCGCGTCGCTGCAGCCGGCGGGACGTATGCGCTCAAGCTGTTTCTGGGTCGCGAGGCCCAGCGTCACTATCGTCGTGAGCTAGCCGGTCTTGCCGCCCTGTCGGGCAGCCAGGCGGGCGCCGCTCGTGCGGCGGCCACGTTAGAGATGGACGACGGCGCCGAGCGCGCCTGGGGTGTGCTCGTGCCGTGGATCGAAGGCGCCGAACCGCTGCGTGACGATGACGTGGCTGGCGTTCGTGAGGTGGCCGCACAGGTCGGCCGTCTGCACGCTCAGGGCTTTCTGCGTAGCGACCCACACCTGAACAACTACGTGCGCGGGAGCGACGGGATGATCCACGCCCTGGACGGCGACGGCGTGCGGCCATGCCGTTGGCCCGTGCCCGGGCGCTATCTGGCCAACCTGGGCAGGCAGCTGGCGGAGTTGCCACCGGCAGCCGACGGCGACATGGCACAGGTGTGCCAGGCCTATTGCCGCGCGCGTTGGGATCGCGACGCTACGCCTTCCTTGTTAGCGCGCGTCCGCAGCCATCTCCGGCGCCAACGCCGGCGGCGCGTTCGGCGCTTTCTCGCCAAGACGCTGCGTGAGTGTTCGGAGTTTCACTGCGAGCGGGCAAGCGGAAGCTTCGTTGCTTGTGCAAGAGACGCTTGGCGCACCGAGATGCAGGCGTTCGTTGTCGATCCCGAAGTGGCGTTCAGCGGCGCGGAGGTGATCAAGTCCGGCAACAGCGCGACGGTGGCGCGGGCTACATTGGATGGCCGCGCGGTGGTCATCAAACGCTACAACGTGAAGAGCCGCTGGCACGGCGTGCGGCGTTCCATGCGCCGGTTGCCCCGCTATCGGCGCGCGTGGTGTAACGGCCACCGCATGGTTTTCCTGGGGCTGCGTACCCCGCGTGCGCTGGCTCTGCTGGAGCACAGGATGGGCCTGTTCAAGACCGTTGCGTACCTTGTCATGGAAGATGGAGGCAGCCGTAGCCTGGATGTGGTCGTGGCGGAGCAGGGTACATCGGGCAGCCTGGTGAATGGCGTGGTGGAAGCTCTGGCAGGGCTGCGCGAGTCGGGCCTTGTGCACGGCGATACCAAGGCCAGCAACTTTCTGCTTGCCGATGGCCAGATTTGCCTCATCGATCTGGATGCCATGACCGAAGGCGTCCACCATGAGCGCGACCTCAAACGCTTTCTGGCCAACTGGGATGCCTTGCCCGAAGCGCGCGCGCGCTTTGTCGACGCCTTGCAGGCGGCCGGTATGGGTCTATAGTACGGCCACCCGCGCAGTCGTTTGATATCTCTTTGATCATCCTCGGCCTCTCCGGCGCTTTGAACCATGACCCGTCTGCCGCGCTGCTCGTCGATGGCGAGGTGGTGGCGGCGGCCGAGGAGGAACGATTCACGCGCATCAAGCACGCGCGCAACCACATGCCGGTGGCGGCGACCGAATACTGCCTCGACGCGGCGGGTATTTCTCCGCTCGACGTGGATGTGGTGGCTTTCCCCTACGCGCCCATCAGCCTGGCCTCTCCGGCGCGCTGGCACTACGCGCGCCGCTACTGGTATGCGCCCGACCGGGCGCTGGACGCGATCTTCAACGGCAACCGACGCTTTCGCCGCAATCGCGGGCGCGTGCGGGAGGCGGGTCTTCAAGTGGGCATCGACTGGGACCGCACCCGCTTCGTGCCGGTGGAGCACCATCTGGCCCACGCGTCCAGCGCTTATCACCTCGGCGGCTTCGAAGGCAAAACCGCTGTCATGAGCGTGGACGGCAAGGGCGAGTACGCCACCACCTTCTTTGGTTACGCGGAAGCTGGCCGCATTCACCGCATCAAGGAATTCTACGATCCCGATTCGTTGAGCAGCGTATACGGTGCAATCACGGAGTATCTCGGCTTCGAGATGCTTGACGGAGAGTACAAGGTAATGGGTATGGCGCCCTACGGCGACCCGGCGCGGCTAGACCTGAGTCGGTTGATCGCTCGCCGCGCCAAGGGCTTCAAGGTGGATACCCGCTACGTCAACACGGTGGGGCTGCGCCGCCACAAGGAAGCGGGCGTGGGCTACTATTTCAGCGACCGGCTTATTGACTGGCTGGGTCCCCGGCGCAAGGAAGAAAGCGCTGACGAGCCCTACGTCCACTACGCTGCCGCCATGCAGAAGCTGTTTGAAGATCGCTGCCTGGAACTGATGGATACCTACCTTGCAGACGTGCTGCGCGAGACCGGCCGGTTGGCGTTTGCCGGAGGTGGGGCGCTGAACGTGAAGCTAAACCAGCGCATCCTCGAGCGCGGCGATGTGCGGCAACTGTTCGTGCAGCCCGCGGCCGGCGACTCCGGGACGGCGCTGGGGGCTGCCGCCGTCGTTGCCGCAGCCCGGGGCGAGCGCGTCGCACCCCTTCGGCACGTCTACCTGGGCCCCGACTATTCCAACGACCAATGTCTCGCCGCGCTTAGTGCCCATGCCGACAGCGTTGCCTGGGAAACCCTCGACAACGTGCCGGCGCGTGCGGCTGCGCTTTTGGCCGCTGGCCATCCGGTGGCCTGGTTTCAGGGCCGCATGGAGTTCGGCCCCCGAGCGCTGGGGGCGCGCAGCATCCTAGGTTGTGCGAGCCACGCGGGCATTGCCGATCGCATCAACACCCAGATCAAGTTCCGCGAGCGCTGGCGGCCCTTCTGCCCGAGCATACTGGACCGCGTGGCTGAAGACATGCTGCAGACCCGCCATGCGGCGCCATACATGACCATCACCTTCGACGTGGCGCCCCATTGGCGCGACCGGGTGCCAGAGGTGGTGCACGCAGATGGCACCGCTCGGGTGCAGGTGGTGGAGCGTGCCACCAATCCCAGATACTACGCGCTGCTGGAGCAGATGGAGGCGCTCACCGGAAATGGCGTGGTGCTGAATACGTCGCTGAACCGCCGGGGTGAGCCCATGGTCTGCTCTCCGGAAGACGCGTTGGATATGTTTCTAGGCTGCGATCTGCAGTACCTGATGCTCGAGGACCACCTGGTGACCAAACAGGCCCATGACTGATTCTCCGCCACGCGTGCTGCAGGTGTGCCCTAACGACCATCCGCCCTTCGCGGACGTGGTGGCTTTCCACGCGCGCGCCCTGGAGCGGCTGGGGTTCGATGTGGGCACGGTGTTCTTCGCGCCGCCCACCAGCAAGCTGGTGCCGGACGCCACCTATCTCCAGCAAGCGGACCTGCGCGCCACGCGCGCTCTGGGAGCAACGTTGCGGCGCGCGCTGGACGGCGGGCAAGGCGAGCCGTTCGCGCTTGCGTTGTGTCATCGCTATCGGGGCATGCGCGGTTTCATGGCCTCTGGTGTCCCGGCGCGGCGCACCCTGTGCGTAGCTCACGAATTCGGTCTGTTTCGGCGCGCGCGCCGGCGCTTGCGCCAGCGGCTGCTGCCGTCCGGAGCGGATTTTGCGGGAGTGTCCGGCGCCGTCGTGGAAGAGCTGGCCGCCACCGTGGCCGTGCCCACTTTGCTACCCAACGGTATCGATCTCGAGCGCGAGGACGACCTGCGTCTTGATCGCGATGCTGCCCGCGCACAGCTTGGGCTTGCCGGGGAGCACCTGCATGTGGGGGTGGTGGGCCGCCTGCATCCGAAGAAGCAGCCCCAGCTCGCCCTTGAGGGCTTTCGCGCCTTTGCCGCCGGGCAGCCCAACGCGCAGCTCACCTTTCTCGGCGAGGGCGAGCTGGCGGCTGTGCTTCAACAATCCGCCGAGGGCCTGCCCGTGCGCTTCGGCGGTTTCGTTGCCCACGCATCACGCTACCTGCGCGCCTTCGATGTGGTGCTCATTACGTCCACCGAGGCCGAAGCGTTCAACATGGCCGCGCTGGAAGCGATGGCCGCGGGCGTGCCCGTGGTGGCTGGACCCGCCCCTGGACCGCGCTTCGTGCTGGGCGACGCGGGCGTGTTCTTCGGTCGGCCGGATCCGGCAGCGGTGGCGGATGCCCTGGTGCGGGCGTGTGTGCCGGGTGCCGCTGAACGTCTGGGCCAGCGAGGGCTGGAGCGCGCGCAGCGCGAGTTCTCCGTGGCGGCGGGGGCCCGTCGGCTGAGCGCCTATGTAGACCGCTAAGCCGTCAGTAGGGGCGTGCCTCGCCTTGCGGCCGCGTTTTGAACCGGCGGTGAATCCACAGGTACTGATCCGGGTGCCGCGCGACCGCCTCTTCCACCAGCTCGTTTGCCCGGGTTGCGTCGGCAACTTCATCACCCGTGGGATACCCCGGCGGTGCGGGGCGCAAAGTTACGTGCCAGGCGAGCGTGTGCCAGTCTCTGTAGATCTCCAGGAACACTACCGGTGATTCGTTGAACTGGGCGAGCCGTGAGGGCGTGGTGATGGTGGCTGCGGGCACCCCGAAGAAGGGCGCGAAAACCGAATGCTTGGGGCCGTAGTCCTGATCGGCCGCGTACCATACGATGTGTCCCGCTTTCAGCGCTCGCAAAAGGGCTCGGACGTCAGAGCGTTCTATGACCGCCCCGTAGTAACGGCGGCGGCCTCGCAGCTGAAGCCAATCCCACACCGGGTTTTTGCTGCGCCGGTACATCACATCCACATCCACATGCCGGGTCAGCGCCGGAGAGAAGGTGTCCAGGCAGGTGAAGTGCCCGCCCAATAGCAGCACGCCGCGCCCCTGTGCGTGAGCGTTCCGAAGGTGCTCGAGCCCTTCGATCTGCACCCGTTCGCCTAGCGGGCTGTTGGGATTAAGCCAGGTGATGGCCGCTTCCATGGCACCGGCCCCCACGTGCTGGAATACCTGCTTCAAGCGGCGTTCGCGCTCCGCGCCACCCGCCTCGGGGAAGCACAGCGAAAGGTTCACTCGTGCGATGTGACGCCTTCCGGCGGAAAGGTGGTAGGCGGCCCAGCCCAATGCACGCCCGGTGTCGAGCGCCAGCTTGAGCGGCAGGCGGGTGACCAGCCAGGCAAACCCCACTGCCGCCCAGGTGCCCCACACTCTGGGTGAGCGCGTTGTCGGTGCTGCTCGTTTTCTGCTCACTGTTTCCACTCGCCGGCCGTGCGCGAATTGTAACGGCCCGACCCTGTGTTACCATCCGACGCCCATGAAACTGCCCTCCCTGCAAGGGGTCAATGTGCTCGTTGTGGGTGATGTGATGCTGGATCGCTACTGGTCCGGTCCCGCGCACCGAGTCTCTCAAGAAGCCCCCGTTCCCGTCGTTCACGTGCAGCAAACCGACGAGCGCCCTGGCGGCGCAGCTAACGTGGCGCTCAACGTTGCCAGCCTGGGCGCGCGCTGCACGCTCGTTGGCATGGTAGGCAACGACGCCGAGGCAGGCGCGCTAAGAGGACGTCTTGAGGCGGCTGGTGTCGTGTGCGACTTTGTTAGCGTCACGGGTTGGCCCACCGTGGTCAAATTGAGGATGGTGAGCCAGCGGCAGCAGTTGCTGCGCGCGGATTTCGAGCAGTCATTGCCTGAGGATCAGCAGCTGCACCAGGAATTGCTTGGCAGGGTGCAAGGGCATCTGGACGCAGCGGGTGGGGTCAGCGCCGTGGTGCTGCAGGACTACGACAAAGGCGCCGTAGCGGAACCCGAGGATCTCATCGACGCCGCTGCCGGGCATGGGGTTCCGGTGGTGGTGGATCCAAAGAGCAAACCCTGGAGCCGCTATGCTGGCGCCGCCGTGCTCAAGCCCAACGGTGAGGAGTTTGCCGCCCAGGTGGGTGCCCCCGAGTCCGACGAGCAGCTGCTCACCCTGGCCGGTTCGGCCTGCGCTGAGCACCGTATCGGATTCATGGCCGTAACCCGCGGGGAGCGGGGCATCGCTGTGGCCGAGGCGGGCGGCGCCCATGCCCATGTGCCGGCGCTGCCCGTGGAGGTCTACGACGAGACCGGTGCGGGCGATACCGTGGCGGCGGCGTTGGCGCTGGGGCTCAGTCTCGGCTGGACCAGCGTGCGCTGTGCGGAACTGGCTAACATGGCGGCCGGGCTGGTGGTGGCCAAGGCGGGTACCGCCGCTGTGTCCGGTCCCGAGCTGGCCGTCGCGCTTTCCGCTCGCACCCACGGATCGCGCGGGCCGCTGAGCCAGGACCAGCTGCGCGACGTTTTGGCTCAGGCGCGCGACGCGGGCGAACGCATCGTGTTTACCAACGGCTGTTTCGATATTCTGCACGCGGGCCACGTGGCTTACCTGGAAGAAGCCCGCGCTTTGGGTGATCGTCTGGTGGTGGCCGTCAACGACGATGCCTCCGTCACCCGCATCAAGGGGCCGGGTCGTCCGGTGAACGCGCTGGAACGCCGGCTGAAGGTATTGGCGGGCCTGCAGTGCGTAGACCACGTAGTAGATTTTGCCGAAGACACCCCCGAGGCGTTGCTTCGCCTGCTGCAGCCGGACCTGCTGGTGAAAGGTGGCGACTACGCCCCTGACCAGGTGGTGGGCGCGGACATCGTCGAGGGTTACGGCGGCGAGGTGCGCGTGCTGGGATTGGTGGAAGACGTGTCCACCAGCGGTATCGTGGAACGTCTCCGCGACCCCGAGTGAGCGCGGGCGAGCTTTACCTGCGAGAAGACTTTGCCCGGCACTGGGCCGGACGGGATCCGTTTGCCGAGATCGAAGCCCTTCGGCGTGACCCGGTGCGTGAGGTGGCCAGCCGCAGCACGTTTCGCTTCGAGCTGGATGGCAGCGCTTACTTTGCCAAGGTCCACGGTGGCGTGGGCTGGCTGGAAATCCTGAAGAACCTGGTGGTGGGCAAAGCGCCGGTGGTGGATGCGGGCAACGAGTACCGCGCGGCCACCTATCTCGCCGGTCTGGGGCTCCACACTCTCAAGGTGGCCGCCTTCGGCACGCGCGGTCGCAATCCAGCACGGCGGCGGTCGTTTCTGGTCACCGACGAGATCACGGGTGCCGAAACCCTGGAAGATCTCACCCTGGACTGGCCTGAGAATCCCCCCGACCCGGTGGTGAAATGGGCGTTGATTGACAAGTCGGCCCACGTCGCGAGTACCATGCACGATGCGGGCATCAACCATCGCGACTTCTACATCTGTCATCTAATGCTGCAGGCGCCTGGCGCGCTCACCCGGGAGTCTCTGAACTTCAATCTGTATTTGATGGATCTGCACCGGGCCCAGCAGCGGGCCGGCGTGCCGAGGCGCTGGATGGTGCGTGACTTGGCTGCGTTACTCTACTCCACCTACGACATCGGGCTCAGCCGCCGTGATCGCATGAGGTTCTTGAAAGCGTATTTCGACATGCCTTTGCGCGACGTGCTGCGCCGCCACGCTAGCTTGCTGGCCGCTGTACAGGCGCGTGCGGATAAGCTGTACGCCAAGGCCCAACGCAAACGGCTGCTGCCGCGTCAGCAGAGCGCCTGATCTTCCGCCGGTTGCGTCCTGCTTGGCGCGGGCTGATGGCCGGCTGGTTTCAGCCGCCAACAGCTTCGGCGTTGGCCGCCAAGTGCCCGGGGTCGATGGTGCCCACCACCACACTGCACACGCCAGTTTGCTCGGCGGCCCAGGCCAGGTCCGCCGGGTCGCCGTGCCCGCTGGATAGTGCCTTTTTCACCAGAACGCCGCAGCCCTGATCCGCTGCAGCGGCCACCACGGCGCGCTGTTGGTCCTCCCGGGGATTCAGCGTGGCCATGATCACGTCCACGCCCAGGTCAAGCGCGCGCTGGCCACCGTCTATTGTCTTGTGTGAGATGCCCACCGCCCGCACCAGCCCTTGCTCTTTTAAAGACAGCAGCGTGGGCAGCGCGTCGGACTGATCCAGAATCTGCAGGTCGTTGCCATCGGAATGAATGAGCACGATGTCCAGGTAGTCGGTCTGCAGTCGCGCGAGCGAACGTTGGATGCTTTGTTCCATGGCGGCCGTGGAAAAGTCGAATTGCGATCGGCCATCTTGGAAGGATTCACCTGCCTTGGTGCAAATGATCCAGTCCTGGCGCTGGCCCCTGAGCAGGTGGCCGAGGGTTTCCTCGCTGGTACCGTAAGCGGGGGCCGTGTCCAGCAGGTTCACCCCGTGTTCCCGTGCCTGCGCCAACAGCCTGCCAGCAGATTCGCGGGAGGGTATCTGGAAGGTTTCCGGGTAGGCCACGCCGCGATCTCGGCCCAGCTTCACGGTGCCAAGCCCCAAGACCGAAACCTGCATGTCCGAACGGCCCAGGCTGCGCAGCTCCATCAGTGCTCCCAGGGTACCTGGCCCACGGGCGCTGCGGCCATGCCATCCAATGAGATGCGGGCCGATGGCTGGACCGGGGCCGCCAGCAGCGCTGCGGCGGCGTCTCCCAGAGCAGGCGCCAGGCTCAGTTTTACCGGCCAACAGGTCAGCACGGGCCCGTGTGCCTCCACAAAAGGATCGTCCGGTCGGCCGCCGTCGTCGCGCAACGGCTCTGCCCGATCAATGCGCAAGCCGCGCACTTTGGCGTCGTCCCAGTTGAGCCACCCCACGCAGGCGCGCAGCTCTTCCCGGGCCTGCTCGGCCAGTGCCTGCTCATTGAGCGACACACCGTCCTCCGCCAGCTGACCTCCCAGGTACCACACCTGTTGGTTGGATCTGGGATCGGAACGAGCGTGCGTGGTAATGGTGAGGCGTGGCTGGCTGCCTCGCAGCCCGGTCAGGCAGTGGGCGTACATGGGATCAGTGTGTTGGTGAAAGACCATGGCCTGGTGCAGCCCGCGCAGCTGCATGCGCGCGGACGGTATCGCCAGCGCCCCAAGCAGTGGTCCGTTGCCCGCCCCGGCGCACAGCACCAGCTGGCGGGCGGTGATCCGGTGCTCGCCCAGAGTGAGGGTGACGTGGTCGTCCTGCAGTGCCACGTCGTCCGCCTGCAGCGCGTGCCGATAGATGTGCCCGGCAACGTTGCCGCGCAGCAGCCGCACCAGGGCGGCAGTGTCGATCACCAGATCGTCCACCCCGTACACTGTGCCGGTGAAGTCGGTACGCTGAAACACGGCCGGATAGTCGGCGGCCGTAAGCTTGTCGATCCGTCCACGCATCAGCTTGCTGGCGAAGAAGGCTGTCAGCCGGTCTTGCAGCGAGCCCTGTGCGAACACGAAGTAGCGCTGGCACAGGGGCGTGAGGGCGCGCAGATCCAACTCGCCGCTGCCCGCCAGGCAGGCGCGCCAGCGGGCTGGCATGTGGGCGATGGCGGCGGTGGCCGGGCTGAGGTTGCCATCCAGGCTGTACTTCAAACCGCCGTGAATCATGCCCTGGCTGGCCAGGGTCTGCCCGCCGCCCAGCGTGTGCGCCTCCAATAACAGCAGGGAATAGCCCCGCTGGACGAACAGGTTTGCCAGCCATAATCCGGCAATCCCGCCGCCGACGATGACCAGGTCCACGACTTTCCTGGGGTGCATGGGGCAGCGAGCCTACGGGGTGCGCCGGTGGCCCGCAACTGCCTGCTGCTGGACGGCGCCCGTCTTGACGCAGCCATCCGGCCTGCGCAGGCTTGGTGGATGCTGCGCATGCTCTACCGGCTGCTGTTGGTTCCCGCCTATCCGCTCGCCCGGCTGCGCCTGGCATGGCGGGCCCGCCGCGATCGGGCATACGGTGAGCGTGTGTCTGAGCGTTTCGGCCACGTGGCAAAAGAACTGCCGCGCGGGGCTGTCTGGTTTCACACCGTGTCAGCGGGAGAGACCATCTCGGCGGTCCCGCTGATTCGCAGGCTCACCGAGGAGTTTCCCGAGCTACCGTTCCTGGTAACCACCATGACCCCTACGGGTTCGGCCCAGGTCCGACAGCGCCTGGGTGATGGTGTCGCCCACTGCTACGCCCCTTACGATTTCCCCCGTGCCGTGGAGCGCTTCTTCGAGCGCATGCAGCCGCGCGTGCTCGTGCTTATGGAAACGGAGCTTTGGCCGAATTTCATCGACGCGGCCCATCGGCGGGGCATTCCCGTTGTGCTCATCAACGCGCGGCTGTCGCCGCAATCTGCCCGAGGTTATGCGCGCATCGGTTCGCTCACCCGGGACATGCTGCGCAAGATCGCCTTCATCGCCTGCCAGTATCCTGACCACGCGGAGCGTTTTCTCGCGCTCGGGGCTGATAGCGCTAAGGTGAGCGCCCTGGGCAGCGTGAAGTTCGACGTGCGGCTACCCGAAGATCATGCGCAGCGCGTTGCAGCACTGCGCGGTGGCTGGGGCGCCGACGCAAGAAAGGTGTGGATCGCGGGTAGCACCCACCCCGGCGAGGAAAGCACCCTGATCGAAGCCCACAGGGAAGTTTGTCGTACCCACCCCGATGCTCTGCTGCTGTTGGTGCCACGCCATCCCGAGCGCGCCGATGACGTGGAGAGGCTTATTAAAAGCGCAGGGCTGTCGGTGCGTCGGCAAAGTGCCGTTCAGGGAGAGGGCCTCGACGGCGCTGCGGTGGTGCTGTGCGACACCATGGGCCAGCTTCAATATCTTTATGGCCTGTCCGAGGTGGCATTTCTCGGCGGGAGTCTGGTTAGCGTGGGTGGACACAACCCAATCGAAGCGGCCGTGTGCGAGCAGCCGCTGATCATGGGGCCAGAGACGTTCAACTTTCCCGACGTGGTCGCCGCCTTCAGCGACGCGGGCTGCCTGTTTGTGGTGACCGATGCACACGCTGTGGCCCAAGTGGTGGCACGGCTGCTCTCCGATGAAGCGGAGCGAGCTCGGCTGGGCGCGGTGGCCCGCCAAGTAGTGGCAGACAATGCGGGGGCGAGCGAACGCATTCTGGCGCTGCTGCGCGCCGAGATCCGCGCGCGTCAGCACCTCTAGCCGGTCAATCGCGTTCCTATGGTGCTACCCGGGTGCGCAGCGTGTTCAGGCGCTCCACCGCATCGCTCGGATCGGCGTACCGGTTCAGGTCCATCAGGTCGGCTGCTTCCAGCGTGCCGGCCGCCTGTTTGAGCAGCATCAGATCGATGATGTAGTTGTAGCGCGAGTCGGCGTAGTCGAACTGGGAGGAGTACAGGCGGTTCTGCGCCTGCAGCACGTCCACGATGTTGCGCGTGCCCACCTGGTAGCCGGTTTCCGTGGCTTCCAGGGCAGATTCCGAAGAGGCGATGGCGCGGAGCCTGGCCTTCACGCGCACCACGTGGGTGGCCACTGTGCGGAAAAGGTTGCGGGTATCGCGGCTGACCAAAAGCTGACGGTCCAGTAGCAGCTGGCGCGACTGCTCTGCCAGGGAGCGCGCCTCCTTGGCCCGGCTCGAAGTCAGTCCGCCCTGGTAAATGGGTAGATTGATGGACACTGCGTACACATCCTGGTCGATCTTATTGCCCAGAAACGAAGCGCCCCCGGTCACGAAGTGGCTGTGAGTCACCGTGGCATCGATGGTGGGTAGGTGTCCGGACCGGCGCGCCCGCAGGGTGCGTTCGGCGGCTTGAAGCTTAGCCTGGGCTGAACGGATAGACATGTTGGCCGCCAGCGCGGTGGTTACCCACTCTTGTTCGTTGCTGGGCGCGGGATTCACAATGGGCAGCGATTCCGAAATGCGATCGATGCTGGTGTAGGGTTGTCCGGTCAGAGTGCGCAGGGTTTCGAAGAAGATGTCGTGATCACCCGCTGCCTGTACGCGCCCCACTACCGCGTTGTCGTATCCGGCCTGAGCTTCCAGCACGTCGGTAATAGCGACCAGGCCCACGTCGAAGCGTTGTTGGACTTGTTCGAGCTGGCGTTTCACCGCCGCTTCGGCTGCTTGTGCCGAGTCCAGCCGGTCTTCGGCGCGCAGCACGTTCAGATACGCCGACACCGTGCGTATGATTAGTTGTTGCTCGGTGGAGGAAAAGTCCCATTGGGCACTCTCCACCCCTTTCTTGGCGCTGCGATAGGTGAACCAGGATTCCATGTTCAGCAGCGGCTGACGCAATTGCGCTTGCCAATTGTGCTCGTTGAAGTCTTGATCGGGCGCTCGCAGCGGCCGCCCGGTAACCGGATCGCGAATCACCTCCCCGGTGAGAAAGTCGGTCTGCGGAGAGAGGAAACTGCGCTCGTTCCAGGAGCTGCTCCCCCCCAGGGTGATGTTCGGCAGCATGGCCGAGCGTGCCTGGGGCACTCGCTGCTGGGTAGCCGCGAGTCCTGCCCGCGCCGCGCCCAGCACCGGATCGTGGGACTTGGCGTCGCCGTAGGCGTCGGCGAGATCGGCTGCGCCGGCGCTTTGCGCCCACAGCCAGAGTGGGGCGGCAATGAGTAGGAAGTAGCGTTTCACGGCGGTACCTGCAGTCTGTGGCAATCGAGTGTCGAGCAGACCAGTTTACCAAAGCGTCGCTTTGCGTGGGTTAACTGCTCGAAGTCAGGTTTGTGGCATGGTTCAGAAATGGTCGAAGTAAGCAGACTGTCAACCGTGACGCCCGTGTGCACCGTGAGTATAGTGGTGCCATGACACCACCAGCAAAAAGCAGATCCCGCTGCGCTGCAACCGCTCCACGCGCGGATGTGCGGCGTTACAGCATCGATCTGCCGGCGCACATGGCGGAGTGTGATGCCAACTACTTGCGTTTGATGAAGCTCTTTCCGGAGCTGCGCGAGGAGGACCGGGACGCATTCGGTATGGTGGTGGGCGACACCCCCTACGAAGTGCAGATGCAGGTGGTGGAGCGTGGGCCCTACACTACGCTGGTGCGCTTGGCACAGCTACCTGAAGCACCTTGGAGTACCCGCCCTGCACTGATCGTGCGTCTATATCACGATGCGCGCAGCGCCGAAGTAGTGGAATACCAGCGCGACGGTCATTTTCGCGCGGTTTACGACGTACCCAACAAAGATGGCCGGCAGCCTGACGAAAAGGCCCAGGTCAATCGCTTTCTTGGTGAGTTTCTTTCCATGTGTCTCAAGCACGGTGTGTCCGTGCGAGATGCGCTTCTCGCCTAGGTCGGGCGGGCAACCCTGAACGGCCTACGGGTTCTCCAGATCTCTGATCTGCACCTGCGTGCGGACCCGCGACGCACCTTGTTGGGTGTAGACACGGCCCACAGCCTGCGTGCGGTACTGGGCCAGGCAATGGGCGAAGCGCGCCCCGATGCGGTGCTGGTGACCGGTGATGTGGCGCACGACCCCACCGAGCAGAGCTACGACCGTGTTAGAGCCATCCTTGCGGAGTTCTTTGATGGTCCCACCCTGTGTCTGCCGGGCAATCATGATGTGGCGGAACCCATGGGCGACTTGTTGCAGACCACCGAACTCGTGCTGGGTCGTTGGCTGTTGGTGGCGTTGGATAGCCATGTGGACGACACTCCCGAAGCAGAGGTGAGCGACGCGGATTTTGCGCGGGTGCGTGACGCAATCGGGTGCCACTCGGAGCATTTCGTGATCGTGGCCACCCACCATCCGCCGGTGCACGTTGACTGCCCCTGGTTGGACAAAGACCGCATCCAAAATGCGCAACTGCTGTTAGAATGGCTCTCCGAGCGCCCCAGCGTTAAAGGCATGGTGTTCGGCCACGCACATCAAGTTGTTGAAGCCACCTATAGAGAGCTGCCGTTGATGGGTACGCCGTCTACGTGTTTCCAGTTCGCACCTCGTAGCGAAAACTTTGCCATCGACACCGCCATGCCTGGGTATCGTTGGTTGACTCTGTCTCCTGAGGGGGGGGTCACCAGCGAGGTGAGGCGCGTGCAGGATTATCCCTTGCAGATAGATCTGAGCGACCGCTAAGGAGAGCGTTTAGGCACTATGGCAGCAGCCAAATATTCCGCTGAGTCCCTGCAGGTATTGTCGGGGCTGGAGCCCGTTCGGCGGCGGCCTGGCATGTACACCGACACCGCCCGACCCAACCATCTGGTGCAGGAGGTGGTGGACAACAGCGTCGACGAAGCCCTTGCTGGCCACGCGCGTGAAATTGAAGTCACGCTGTTCAAAGACGGATCCATCGAGGTCATCGACGATGGCCGGGGCATGCCGGTGGACATACACCCCAAGCACAAGGTGTCCGGGGTGGAACTCATCCTCACCCGCCTGCACGCGGGCGGCAAATTCGACAACGAGAACTACAGCTTCTCCGGCGGGCTGCACGGCGTGGGCGTGTCCGTGGTCAATGCGCTATCGGAATGGCTGGAGGTGGAAATCAAGCGCGACGCCAAGGTCTACCGGCAGAAGTACAAGAGCGGAAAACCCGCTGCCAAGCTGAAATCCGTAGGCAGTGTGGGCAAACGCAACACTGGTACCAGCGTGCGGTTTCTTCCCGACGCCAAGTATTTCGATACCGTTTCCCTGTCGGTGCCGCGTCTGAAGCACCTGCTGCGCGCCAAGGCGGTGCTGTGTCCGGGGCTGCGCGTGAGCCTCAACATCGAGGGCAAGAAAGGTGAGAGCGAGTCCTGGGAGTATGAGGACGGCCTGAAGAGCTACCTCAACCAGGCCCTGGCCGATGCCGACGCCGTGCCGGCGGAGCCATTCATGCACAGTGCCGAAGGCAATCAGGAAGGCGTGGATTGGGCGCTTAAATGGGTGCTCGATGGTGGCGAGTTGATCACTGAATCCTATGTCAACCTCATTCCCACGGCCCAGGGCGGCACCCATGTGAACGGGCTGCGCTCCGGGCTTGTGGATGCCCTTAAGGAGTTCTGCGAGTTTCGCGACCTGCTGCCCCGTGGGGTGAAGCTCACTGCCGACGACCTGTGGGACCAATGCAGCTACGTGCTCTCCGCTAAGCTCGCCGACCCCCAGTTTTCCGGGCAGACCAAAGAGCGTTTGTCGTCCCGTCAGTCTGCGGTGTTCATCGGTGGTGTGGCCAAGGACGCGTTCAGTCTATGGCTCAATGAGCATCCCCAGGAAGGTGAGCGCTTGGCAGAGCTTGCCATCAACAACGCCCAGAAGCGTGTGCAGGCGGCCAAGAAGGTTACACGCAAGAAGATCACGGCGGGGCCCGCGCTGCCGGGTAAGCTGGCCGACTGCTCTGGAGAAGATCCCGATTCCTCCGAGCTGTTCCTGGTGGAAGGCGACTCTGCCGGCGGGTCCGCCAAGCAGGCTCGCGACCGAGTGTTTCAGGCGGTGATGCCGCTGCGCGGCAAGATCCTCAATACCTGGGAGGTGGATGCTGGCCAGGTACTGGCCTCCCAGGAGGTCCACGACATCGCCCTGGCACTGGGGGTGGATCCGGGCTCCAAAGACCTTTCCGGGTTGCGCTACCACCGCGTGTGTATCCTGGCGGATGCCGATTCCGACGGTCTGCATATCGCCACGCTCTTGTGCGCGCTGTTTCTCAGGCATTTCCGCCCGCTGGTGGAAGCTGGCCACGTATACGTGGCCATGCCGCCCCTGTACCGCATCGATGTGGGCAAGGAAGTCTTCTACTCCCTCGACGAGCAAGAAAAGGAAGGCGTGCTCGACCGCATCGTGGCAGAGAAGAAACGTGGCACCGTGCAGGTGCAGCGCTTCAAGGGCTTGGGCGAAATGAACCCCATGCAGCTGCGCGAAACCACCATGGACCCGGCCACTCGGCGCCTGGTGCAGCTGAGCCTGGATTCCGTCAAGAAGACCGAAGAAATGATGGACATGCTGCTCGCCAAGAAACGCGCCCCCGACCGGCGCAGCTGGCTCGAAAAGAAAGGCGACCAAGCTTCCCTGGCCTAAACCGCGCGTGAATGCGCTTTTGATGAACCGAGTATTGAGACACCGATGAGCGAAGCAACCGACATCGAAACCATGCCCCTGCGTGCCTATACCGAGCGCGCATACCTCGACTACTCCATGTACGTCATCAACGATCGGGCACTGCCCCACATCGCAGACGGACTGAAGCCGGTGCAGCGTCGCATCATCTATGCCATGAGCGAGCTGGGGTTGTCCAACCAGGCCAAGTTCGCCAAGTCGGCCCGTACTGTGGGCGACGTGCTGGGCAAGTTCCACCCCCACGGCGACAGCGCCTGCTACGAGGCCATGGTGCTCATGGCGCAGCCCTTCTCGTTTCGCTATCCGCTGATCGAGGGTCAGGGTAACTGGGGCGCGCCGGACGACCCCAAATCTTTCGCCGCCATGCGTTACACCGAGGCGCGGCTGTCCCGCTTTGCTGAGCTGCTGCTGGCAGAGTCGCGCCAGGGCACCGTGGATTTCACCGACAACTTCGATGGTTCGCTCTCTGAACCCCAGCTGCTTCCGGCGCGGGTTCCGTTCGTGCTGCTTAACGGGTCTACCGGCATTGCGGTGGGTATGGCCACCGACATACCTCCGCACAACCTCAATGAGGTAGTGTCGGCGTGTATCCATCTGTTAGACAAACCGCGCGCCTCCCTGCACGATCTCATGACCCACATCAAGGGCCCGGATTTTCCTACCGATGCGCAGATCATCACGCCCGAGGCGGAGATTCGCGAAGCCTATGAGAGCGGTCGAGGCAGCATCAAATCCCGTGCGGTTTGGCGCAACGAGGCCGGAGAGATCGTCATAACCGCCCTGCCGCACCAGGCCTCGCCGGCCAAGGTGCTGGAGCAGATCGCTCAGCAGATGAACGCCAAGAAGTTGCCCATGCTCGCGGATCTGCGAGACGAGTCCGATCATGAGAACCCCACGCGCCTGGTGCTGGTGCCGCGCTCCAATCGCGTGGATGCAGACCGGCTGATGAGCCACCTGTTCGCCAGCACCGACCTGGAACGCAACCATCGCGTGAACATGAACATCATCGGGCTGGATCAGCGCCCTCAGGTGAAAGGCCTGGTGGAGTTGCTCAAGGAATGGTTGAGCTACCGTAACGAGACAGTGCGGCGGCGGCTCACCTACCGGCTGGACCGAATCAACGAGCGGCTGCATATCCTGGATGGGCTCATCAAGGCATACGCCAAACTCGACGAAGTGATTCGCATCATTCGGGAGGAAGACGAGCCCAAAAAGGTATTGATGAAGAAGCTGAAGCTCAGCGACATCCAGGCCACCGCCATCCTGGATCTGCGGCTGCGCCAGCTTGCCCGTCTTGAAGAAGAGAAACTAAAAGGCGAGCACAAGGAGCTGCGCGCCGAAGGCGCTGACATCGAGCAGACGTTGAAGTCCAAGGCGCGCATGAAGACGCTGCTCAAAAAAGAGTTGCTCGCCGTTGCCGAGGAGTATGGAGACGATCGCCGCTCGCCGCTGGTGCAGGCCGAGGAGGCGTCGGCCTACAGCGAGGAAGACCTGGTCACCAACGAACCCGTGACCGTAGTGATGTCGGAGAAGGGTTGGGTGCGCGCGGCCAAGGGCCACGAGACGGATCCCCGGGAACTGTCCTTCCGTAGCGGCGACAAGTACGGCCATTCCGCTCGTGGGCGCACCAGCGATGTCACCATTTTTCTGGATTCCACCGGGCGCACGTACGCCGTGGCGCCGCATACACTGCCTTCGGCGCGCGGTCAGGGTGAGCCGCTGACCGGCCGCTTGAAGCCTCCTGCCGGCGCGCGCTTTGTCGGGGTGACCATGGGTTCGCCCCAGACCAAGGTGCTGATGGCCAGCGAGGCGGGCTATGGTTTCGTGGGCACGCTGGAAGACATGGTCACCAAGAACAAGGCAGGTAAGGCCTGCTTGAGCGTGCCCAAGGAAGGCAGTGCGTTGCCGCCTGTAGCCGTTGAGCCCGAGCGACCGCAGCAGGTAGTGGTAGCCACCAGTCAGGGACGCATGCTGGTTTTCGATCTGGCTGAAGTTCCCCACCTTGGGCGCGGGAAAGGCAACAAGTTGCTCAACGTGCCTACCGCCGCGTTCAAGGCGCGCGAGGAAGTTGTGGTGGCCGTCGCCGTGATGGGCGTGGACGACGCGCTCATCGTGCAGGCGGGTGCGCGTCACCTGCGCATGAAGTCAAAAGAACTCGAGAACTACGTGGGCGAGCGGGCCAGGCGCGGACGCAAGCTGCCTCGCGGCTTTCAGAAGGTGGATTCGCTGGCCGTGGAATCGCCGTGATCCTGCGAGAAACGCACCACCTGTTGCTTCACTAGCGCGGTCTGTGCCGGTGACAGCGCGGTAACCAGGTATCCACCTCCGTCTGCGGTAGCGATCTCTTCGAGTAACGGGCTATCCAGCGGATAGTACTCCACCCTGTTCTGCTGCAGCAGACGCAGCGGGAAGTGGTCGCTCACCGCCAGGGTCATGTGCTTCGCCAGTGCAGACAGCAGTGCCGCGTCGGAGATTTCCGGCGCGGCCTCGGGCAGCTCTGCGGCGGGAGGTAGATCGATGGTATGGAGGCCCAGGCGGTAGACGCCGGCCTGATCGTCCAGCAGGTGGGCCACCGCGAACGCGGCACACAGCACCTGCAGCCCACGGTCTTCCTGGTCGGTGCCGGGAAAATGCATCAGCAGCCCGGTCCCCGGAAGCGGTCCCACGGTGGCGGAGTACACCTCGCCCACCCGTTTCGCCACGGCGGTAGCGTGCGCCAGTTCGGCCATACGCACCTCCGGCGCCAGGCCGATCTGGTTGTACAGGTTGAACGCCAGCAAATAGTGCTGCACGTCGTCCTCTTCGGGTGCGGGCAGCTCCACTGCCGTCACGTTGTCCGTGGCGGTTTGAGGGGCAAGACGCAATCGGAGCACCGCCACGCACAACCACGGAACGCCCAGCAGCGTGATCAGCGACAGGCCGATGCGCGTCCAGCTTATGCCTTCGGATAGCTTGGCCGGGTCCAGGGTCACGCGCACGTAACCCATGATGCTCTCGTCGAACGTGACCGGTGCCGAGTAGGTGGGTCCGGTGGTGGACTCACCGCCCGAAGCCAGCAGCTGGTTGTCCACGCTGAATACCGACACCCCGGCTACCTCGTCGATGGTGGTCATGCGGTTGCCGATCACGGCCAGGTGCATGCGGTCCTGTTTGAGTAGTGGTTCCGCGGCAAGCGCCGCAAAGCTGCCGGCAAGGCTCGCGCCGAATCGCTCGGTTCGCGTGTGGGATTGCTCCGTGGCGTGCCACACCCAGGTAGTGCAGACCATGGTCAGCAAGCTGGCCAGTGCGGCGACGACTATGGGTGGTGCGGTCGGTTTGACGAGCTTCAGTCTAGACGTTAGCTTCAAAAGCCTTCGAGCTCCAAAGTTCCACGAAAGGCGACTGCCGGTGCCCAGTGAAATCGTGCTGATCAATGTGTCTGGGGAAGACCAACCCGGCTTAACGGCGATGTTGACATCCACGTTAGCCGAATATCAAGTGCGGGTACTCGACGTGGGCCAGGCGGTCATTCACGACGAGCTGAACCTGGGCATGCTCGTCCAGATCTCGGGCCTGGCGCAGGGTGCCTCCATGGCATCGGTACTGGCGGCTCTGGAGGAGCAAGCCCGCTCGCTCGGCATGGCGGTGCGTTGCACACCGATTTCTCCCGGCGATTATGAAGAGTGGGTGGCCGCTCAAGGCAAGCCGCGCTACATCGTCACCCTGTTGGCGGCAGGCGAAACCGGCGCTCAGCTCGCTGCCGTCACCACCATCGTGCAGCACTTCGGTTTGAACATCGATGCCATTCGCAGACTCTCCGGACGCCTCCCCCTGGCCGACCACGTCACCGGGCGGATGACCATCGAGATCGGTTTGCGCGGGGTCGTCAGTGATCCCGAGGCGCTGAAAAGTGAGCTCATGGGCGCCGCGGAGCGGCTGGGCTTCGACTTCAGCGTGCAGAGCGACACGGTGTTCAGGCGCACTCGTCGGCTGGTGGCGTTCGATATGGATTCCACACTGATCAACGCCGAGGTCATTGACGAGCTGGCCAAGCGCCATGGCGTGGGAGATGCGGTGGCGGCGATCACGGAGCGCGCCATGCGTGGTGAGCTGCAATTTAAAGACAGCTTCCGTGCCCGAGCGAGTCTATTGAAGGGCTTGCCTGAGCACTGCCTGCGGGAGGTGGCCGAGTCGGTATCCCTCAACGACGGTGCGCACCGACTGTTGCGCTCGCTGCGGCACTTCGGCTTCAAGACGGCCATTATTTCCGGCGGTTTTCAGTATGTGGGCGAGCGCCTTTCCGAGGAGCTGGGTATCGACTATGTACACGCGAACACGCTAGAGATTCGCGACGGCGTGATGACGGGCGAAGTAGTGGGTGAAATCATCGACGCTGCCCGTAAGGCGGCGCTGCTTGCTGAAATCTCACACCGTGAAGGGATCTCTAGCCAGCAGACCATTGCCATCGGCGATGGAGCAAACGACTTGCCCATGCTCAATGCGGCCGGCCTCGGGGTTGCCTATCACGCAAAGCCGGTAGTCCGAGAAACCGCAAGTCACGCGATTTCGGAGTTTGGTCTGGACAGCGTGCTTTACTTGATGGGCTTCAGCGATCGGGATATCGAGGAGGCGCTGGCCGGCTGACGGACCCCGAAGGGTGTCAGCCGTCGATGCTGAAGTCGTAGTCCATGGCCGCGGTAGGCTCCTGCAGGTACTGCCCCTGCACGTAGTTGGCGCCCGCCTGCCATAGCGCCGAGAGCATTTTGGCGCTCTCCACCATGGGAACGATGGTCAGTTTGCCCGCCCCTTGAAGATGGGTGACGGTCTGCGCCACTGCTTCGGCCGTTCTGGGCTCTTTGCCCATCTTCTGGATGTTCTCGCCATCCAGCTTCACGAAATCTGTTGGGATGTCGCCCACCAGCTCCATGGATTTGCTGCCCAGTCCCAGGCGGGAAAGGGACGTGCGGTAATGCATCTTGTTCAGGCCTTCCATGAACTTGCGCGTCTCCCGCGGATAGGTGGAAGCGTCCTGTTCGGTGATCTGGAAGATCACCGCGTCGCTGGGTAGCCGTGCGGCTTTGATGGCGACCCCCAGCCACTGGAGGAAAGCGGGGTCCTTCACGCTGGTGCAGGTGAGGTTGATGGTCAAGCGTGTGTCGTTGCCCTTGGCTCGATGCGCCACCAGCTGCTTGATAGATTGCAGCACCACCCAACGGTCTATCTTGTCTGCCACGCCGTTGTCGACAGCCGTACGCAGGAACTCGCTGGGTGTCATGTGACCCCCATCTTCCCCGGTGACCATGCGAAGGAACACCTCATAGTGCTCGTCGGCGTCGCCGCGCAGGGAAATGATGGGCTGGAACAGTAACTTGAAGCTGTTGGTCTGGATGGCCTCGTTGATCAGCCGCATGATTGGCGATGCTGGTTGCAAGTGCTCGTGGTGCTTTTCCGGTGCCGGTGCGTGCATCGCCACACATTGGCTTTCACCTTCGTCCATGGCAGACCGAAGCGTAGCGAACGCCTGATTCATGTTTGCTTCGATGCGATCGGACGCGTGTGCATCGAGACTGGCGCCGCCCAAACTCAGCGTCGGTCGCACCGTCTTGCCGCCCACCTCCAGCATCAAGGTGCCCAGCCTGGTGCTGAGGTTTTCTGTCGTGGTCACGATGTCGTCGCGGTCCGTCCCGATCACTGGGAATGCCCACTGATGGCCCGAGAGCTGGGTAAGGGGTCGCCGTTTCAGAGCTTCGCGCAGGCTGTGTTCGGCGTGGCGGGCAATCTCGGCAGCGCCCGCGATGCCATATTCGCGCTGCAGTGCTGAAAAATGGTCGACCTCTGCCGTAAAAATGGCTTTCGAATCGCCTTCCATCGACCCCACCGCGCCCAAGAACTCCGTCATGGGCAGCAGGTTGTCGCTTGTTGTTGGAGCCACCGCGGGCACGCTCGACTGGGTCGCTTCCGCTACTTTCTCTTGCTTCGCACCCTTCACCGGCGCCGCCTGTATGGTCACCTGAATGCAGGTTTCACCCTCGTACTCGGCACCGGACAGGGTGAGGCTGCCCACCAGCGTGCCGCCCTGAGTGCTCTGGCCGGTGAATTCCAGCGTGGTTTGCTCGCCGTCGTTGCGAAACTTTTTCAGAGCGCTCTTGAGCGTGTCGGCACTGTGTTGGTCGAGCAGATCGATGAGGGGGAGCCCCGGCAGGTCATCGGCATCCTCGATACCGAACAGCTCCAGGTAGCCGGCGTTGGCGTGAATGTGCATTCCTTCGTGAACGTAGGCGACGGCTGCATGAGAGCTATCCATCAGCAGCTGACAGCGTTGTTCTGCTTCCGCCAGCGCGCGGCGAGTCTGCGACAGCAGATGTGCGCGGCTGATGTTTTCCAGCTCGCGCTTTATCACCAATACTAGGCGGTCCGGATCCGACCTAGGCACCACGTCGGCCGCGCCTAGCTTCAGGCCGGCAGTGGTGGTGAAAGTGTCTGCCTGATTGTTAACCAGGATCACTGGCACGTCGGGCGCAGACTCGATGAGGTTCGGAAGCAGTTGCTGCAGGCCGGGCAGTTCGGAGTTGGCTACCAGCAGGTCGGCTTCATTGACCGATGCGAGCGCCATGGGCAGGTCCACCACGCGGGTTCGGGTGGCAATACCCGCATCTCGCAGCAGCGAATCGCAGGCATGAGCGTCGTTTTCCGAGATTTCTGCAATCAGCAGGCGCACGGGCGCGTATTGGGAAAGAGGTTCCGTCATGTCCTTGAAAGTCAGCCAACATCCCTGGCTAGGAGTCGCCCGTGTCCAGATCCCCTGCGGCCGATTGATTGGCAATCTTGATGTTGATCTGGGTGTTTTCCAAGTAACCATCCAGCATACGAAACGTGAACTGGCACACGCTATCTGTCTTGAGTTTGCACACGGTCAGCTGCGCAGTGGTTTGCACGCCCTGGCGGTGAATATGGATCTTCTGTCCGGCCTGAAACGGTACGGAAGGCGTGATCAGCGTAGCGGGTTGGTTGATGGCCTCCAGCGCCGGAAGTATCAGCGCGCGGGTGAAATCTCTCGGCCCACTGCGCTTGTTGATGACCCGCACTGCCACAGGAATGGCTCTGGGCGAGATCAGTTCCACGCCCATCCCGATGCCGTCACTGTCTTGGCTGATCCATCGGATGACGGCGATGCACCAGCGGGGGTCGCTGGCATCTCGCAGCGCGGCGATCTCTCCGGTCTGCACGGAGGTGGGAAGGGGTTCGTTCCACCGAATCTTGTAACCCGCGGGACTGGTGTCCAGAGCTGTGGTGTCGTAGTAGCGCACGCCGCCTTCGCCCTCGGCAGCATTTGCTGCCGCGTCTTCCGTCTTGTCGCGGCCGTAACCTTGCAGCAGCACTCGGTCGGGGTCTTCGATCTGCGGGTCTTTGGGAATCTTCACCTTCAGATCGAACGCGTCGTCCCAGACGTCTTTGCGCGACTGCGTGGGCGCCATGCCGTTCAGAGAAATTGTGTTGTCGTTCCGCGACTGCTCCAGAAACGGGTTGACCTCACGCTTGAGCATGGCGTCGGCGGATTCCAACTGGTCCGAAAATTCCACACCGCCGGAAAGAAAGTAATGTGTGTTGCGAAGGCCAACGCAGACTTTGAGGGAGCCGGCGGCGGGCGCTCTGCGGTAGGCCCGTTGGCGCATGACGCCCCAGGAGTCGACGAGATGGTTGAGCAGTGCCGTGTCGATGTAGTCGGGCACGTGGATGGTGCTATCTATCTCTTTGAGGTAGGCCTCGAGCTCGTAGACCAGTACCTGGGTGTGAACGCTGCGGGGTTCCTTAGCGTCTTGCAGCCGTCTTGCGTAGGTAGGACCTCGATCCGAGTCGAGGTCTACGCTGAGCAGGGAGCCATTAGACTGCTTGCTGATGGATGTGCTGGCGGTCCACTGCTCAATGGCGTTGAAAACCCTGGACAGCTGGCTGTAGCGCAGCTGATTGGGTTTGCACGTCGCGAGCAGAACGGAGCGGATGTACGCTTCAGACAGGTTGGTGGTTTGCTGTGAGTGGTTTTCGGAGTCTTCCCATCGGTCCCCTTCGAAGCCAAGGTACTCGGCCAGCAGGTAAAGCTGGTTCAGTTCGAGCCAGAGCCGGTTGGAAGGGGCAACGTAGAATTGCAGCGTGCGAAGCAGGGTTCGTGATAGGCCGGACAACGCTCGGTGAATGCCCAGAGAGACCGTTGCCCCGGCCTTTTCCGTTTCGAGCTCGGACACGGCCGCGAGCACGGCGGCTTTATAGCCTGAGCACAGGTTCGTCTGCAGGCGTTGGTTGAGTCTGGCGATGGCGTCGGAGTGGCTGGTATTGGCGGCCGCGGTTCGATCCAGGCGGGCGCATAGGTAGTGCAGGGTGGGGCGCACCTCCTCCAGCAGCGCCATGCGCGTGGCGAAATCGCACTGCAGCCGACCGATCTCGAAGGTGGCCTGGCGCAGCTGCGTGGCTGCCTCGGCCGTGTTGGCCATGGGCAGGCTGCCGATCCACTCGCGCAGGTTTGCGGGGTCGCTGTTCGAAAACGACAGGGCTTCGAGTTCGGCCTCAGGTGCCACTAACCTGATGGGTGGTTGCTGATCCATGTAACCTCGCACAGGAACCCTCTAGTATAGGCAAAAGCTCCCGGTGGAAAGTGGAATGATCGCGGCACGGCGATTCTTTCTAGGCGGTAGAGTCGGTATCATCGCGCATCTCGACAAGATCACTGACATAGGTAAATCGACTTCCATGGCCAGCTACTCAACGAACGAGTTCCGCGGCGGACTCAAAGTGCTGCTCGAAGGGGATCCGTGCTCCATTCTCGAAAACGAGTTCGTCAAGCCGGGCAAAGGCCAGGCGTTCAATCGGGTCAGGTTTCGCAACCTGAAGACAGGCCGCGTGTGGGAGCGCACCTTCAAGTCCGGCGAGAGCATCGAAGCGGCAGACGTGATGGAGCTGGAGATGGAGTATCTCTATAACGACGGAGAGTTCTGGCACTTCATGCGTACCGACGGCAGCTTCGAGCAATGCGCGGCGTCGGAGGCGGCGGTGGCCGACTCCAGGGATTGGATGAAGGAGCAGGAGGTTTACCAGGTCACGTTGTGGAATGACGATCCCATCAACGTAACACCCCCCAACTTTATCGAGCTCGCCGTGACTGAAACCGACCCGGGGCTCAAGGGTGATACTGCCCAGGGCGGCAACAAGCCGGCGGAGCTTGCCAGCGGCGCCATCGTGAAGGTGCCTCTGTTCATCAACGTGGGCGACGTACTGCGCGTCGACACGCGTACCGGTGAGTACGTCAGCCGCGCGTGAGGCGGGGCGGCTAATGCCATGAACGATGCGCTGCGCTGGCGGCCGAACTGCTCGGTTGAGGTGCTGCGCGCGCGAGCCGAGCTGCTGGCGGAAATTCGCCAGTTTTTTGCGGAGCGGAACGTGCTTGAGGTGCAGACCCCGTGCCTTGGTAGCCATACGGTCACCGACCCCAACATCGAATCCATTGCGATCCCCGATCAGGGCTATCTACAGACCTCGCCGGAGTTCTATCTCAAACGCCTGCTTGCGGCGGGGGCGCCTTCCCTCTATCAGATGGGTCCGGTGTTTCGCGCGGGCGAGCGAGGCGCGCTGCACAACCCGGAGTTCACCATGCTGGAGTGGTACCGGTTGGGCTTCGACGACGCAGCCCTCATGGCCGAGGTGGCCGAGCTGGTAGATATGGCTCTGGGCGCCGGCGAATATCGAACGTTGACCTACGAACAGGTGTGCACCAACGCGCCGGCGCGGCACGCGGATGCCGAGGTGACGTTCGTAGCGGGACTGGAGGCGCTTGGCCGGGTGCGCGTGTTCGTGGTGGACTTTCCCTCCGACCAGGCGGCCCTGGCGAGGCTGCGGGGCACGCCGCCCACAGCGGCGCGCTTCGAGCTGGCGGTGAACTCGGTAGAGGTGGCTAATGGTTACCATGAGTTGGGGGACCCGGCCGAGCTCAGGGACAGGTTCTCGGCGGACCTGGCGATTCGCGGTGAGCGCGGCGCCAGCCTGCCGGCCGTGGATGAGGCGTTTCTTGCTGCCATGGACGCGGGGTTGCCGGACAGCGCCGGCGTGGCCGTGGGGATCGATCGGTTGCTGATGCTGCGCCTGGGGGCAGACTCGTTGTCCGAGGTGCTGCCATTTGCTCATACCGACGCTGTCGATTAAGTCAGCGTCCCCAGCGCCTGGCCCATGCGCACTGCCGTGCCGGACCGGAGGGCCTCATCCAAGGTGGCCCGCCCTGGTTCGAAGCACACGATGACGGTGGATCCCAGCAGGAACCGCCCGATCTCCTCGCCGCGCTGATAGTCGGCGCTGTAGTGGGTGTGCACGCGCCGCTGGTATGGCGAAGCTGGACCGTCCCACACCGTTTCGATGCTCGCTACGATGAGCGCCCCGACCAGCACCACCAGCACGGTGCCGTGGGCGGTGTCGAATTGGCAAGCCAGCCGCTCGTTGCGGGCGAACAGACTCTGCACGGAAGCCTCGGTGCGGGCATTCACCGAGAACAGCTCACCGGGTATCGCCGTTGCCCCCACCAGCTTGCCGCTGACGGGCAGATGCACCCGATGGTAGTCGCGAGGCGCAAGGTAGATGGTGACGAAAGCACCGTCGTGAAAACGTGGGTGCGCATCACCTAGTAGCGACGCCAGAGTATAGGTGCGGCCTTTGGCCTGCAGCAGGTTGCCTGCTTTGATGATGCCGGCCTGGCTGACGGTGCCGTCCGCGGGGCACACGATGGCGTTGGGGTCGGATGCGATGGGACGGGCGCCCTCCGCCAGAGCCCGGGTGAAGAAGTCGTTGAAACTAGCGTAGTCATCCGGCCTTGGCGACGCCGCCTCGCTGAGATCCACCGAGTACGCGTGGGCGAAGCTTCGAATTAGCGCGCGGCGTACCCAGTGGGTCTGGGATTGCGCCAGCTTCCCCGCTAGTCGTGACAGGCCGTGCTGCGGCAACAGCCGTTGCAGCGCGGCGAAGGCATCGCTCACGCGCCGGTCTCGATGGGCGTGTCCTCGCGGTTGCCCCACTCCGACCACGAGCCTTGGTAGGCCCGGATCTGCCACCCCAGCAGACGGCCGATCATGTAGGACAGCCCTGAGCGGTGATGGGTCTGGCAGTGCGTGATGATCGGCTGCTCCCCCGTGACGCCGTGTACCGCGAGCAGCTCGGTGAGATTCTCCTTCAGCCGCAGGGCGCGGGTCGGATCCTTCAGCGCCATCCAGTCCAGATTGACCGCGCCGGGAATGTGACCGGCGCGTTGCGACCCGCTCTTCTGTCCGCTGTATTCCTCGGCCGAGCGCACGTCCCAGATAGTTTCGTTTCCTGTCTCTATCGCTGCCAGCACGTCGGGAATTTCAGCGATCGGTGCGTGGTCGAAATCCAGCGCTACCGCAGTGGGTTCAATGTCCGGAGGGTTGCCCGCCTCCAGCGGCAGTCCGGCCGCATGCCAGGCGTGGATGCCGCCGTTTAGGTAGGCCCATCTCGGATGTTTGATGATATCCAACGTCCATGCCAGCCGGCCCGCCCAGCCGCCGCCTTCCTCGTCGTAGAGCACGATCTCCAGGTCCGGACGGTAGCCGAGCCGCTCGAACAGGTGGGTCAAACGCTGCTGGTCGGGCAGCCGGCCCACGGCGGGCGGCGTTCCGTCCACCAACTCCCTGGGCTCCACCAGAACGGCCCCTGGAATATGCGCCTGCACGAAGTTCGCCGGGTCTCCCACGTGAATGAGCAATTCGTCCGGCGTGCGGCTGTCTTGGAACGCCTGGGGTTCGAGGATTTTGATGTTGCCTATGGCCCTGTCCCTGCTCGAAATTGGCCGGTTATCTTAGCCGAGTTGGGGCAGAATGGCCCTCGGCTTTGAGCAAGGAAAGCGCGTGGCGACGAATCTGGTTTGGATGGATCTGGAGATGACGGGCCTCGACCCAGAAACCGATCTCATCATCGAAATGGCCACCATCATTACTGACAGCGATCTGAATATTGTCGCCGAGGGCCCGGTGCTTGCTATCCGTCAGCCCGAAGCGAATCTCGCCGCAATGGATGAGTGGAATCAGACCCACCACTCTCAGTCAGGTCTGTTGGATCGCGTCCGCAAATCACCAGTGAGCCAACGTGAAGCGGAAGCGCACACCCTGGCCTTTCTCGAGCAGCACGTCGACGAGAACACAGCACCCCTGTGTGGCAATACCATCTGGCAGGACCGACGCTTTCTGGCGCGCTATATGCCGGACCTGGAACGCTACCTGCATTACCGCGTGATCGATGTGAGCAGCATCAAGGAACTGGTTGCGCGTTGGCGCCCCGAACTGCTCGCTGGCTTCAGCAAGGCCAATGAACATACCGCGCTTGCCGACATCCGCGAGTCCATTGCGGAGCTCGCCTACTACCGAGCCCACTTCATTCGGTTGGATTAGCGTTCCCCGACAGTTGCGCGATAGCCCAGTCGATGTGCTGCGCCACCATGGGGGTGGCGGTTTGTCTGCGGTTGGCGAGTGCCGTCAGAGCCTGCTCGGTGGCGGGACCATTACCTAGTCCAACGGCCAGGTTGCGCTGCCACTGCTCGTAGTTGATGCGCCGAATAGCGGAGCCCCGGGTGTTCCGCTCGAAGGTTTCCTCGGACCACTCGAACAAAGACACTAACGTTGGCGAATCGAGGCCGTGTCGCGGAGCGAAATCCTGCTCCGCGGTGTTGGGCGCGTTGCGATTCCACGGGCAGTAGAGCTGGCAGTCGTCGCACCCGAATACCCGGTTCCCCATCGGGCGGCGCAGATGCTCCGGAATGGGATCGCGCGACTCGATGGTGAGATACGAGATACACTTGCGTGCGTCTACCTGTTTGGCACCCACGATGGCGCCGGTAGGACAGTTGTTCATGCATGCGCGGCACTCGCCGCACTGATCCGGCGCCGCGGAGGGCGTTACCGGCAGGGGCAGGTTGGTGTAGATCTCTCCGAGGAAAAACCACGACCCTGCTTCGCTGTCGAGCAGCAGCGAATGCTTTCCCATCCAGCCGAGTCCGGCTTTTTCGCCCAGGGCTTTTTCTAGAACGGGGGCGGAATCCGTAAAAGCCCGGTAGCGCCCGCTTTCTTTGGCAGCGTCGTCGATGCGCCGCGCCAGCTTGGCGAGCCGACCGCGCACCACCTTGTGGTAGTCGCGCCCCAGTGCGTAGCGTGAGATATAGGCAAGCTCGGAGTCTTGCAGCACACCCAGCGCATCCGCCGCCTCAGGCAGGTAGTTCATGCGTGCCACGATCACCCGACAGGTGTCGGCCTCCAACTGCTCTGGGTGCAGCCGCTTTTCCAGATTGCGCGACAGGTACCCCATGGAGCCGTTGAACCCCTTCGCCAGCCAGGCGCGCACGTGTGGTTCGTGCTCCGACAAGTCCACGTTTGTAATCCCCACCTGCTGGAACCCCAGTTCGGTGGCCCAGTCGGTGATGGCATCGGCGAGCGCGTGCGGCTCCATGAGTGTTCCAAGCCCACAGTATTAGCCGGCCTAAGTATAATGGGTGGATTCCGCATCGGAGCAAAACCCTGGATTACCTTTATAGTGCGGCGCAGTGCCGTGAGCTGGACCGAATAGCCATTCAAGAGCATGGCATACCGGGGCTTGAACTCATGCAGCGGGCGGGCCGGGCCGCCTTCGCCGAGCTGCTGCAGCGGTGGCCGGGGGTTAAATCCATCTCGGTGGTCTGCGGCAAGGGTAACAACGCTGGCGACGGATACATCGTGGCCGGCCTAGCGCTGGAGCTGGGTCTGCATGTGCAGACCATCCAGGTGGGCGACCCCGGGGATCTCCAGGGAGACGCCGGGCGCGCGCGCGACTGGGCTTATGAGAAGGGGCTTGGGACCGTACACGGTCCCGATGCCCCCTTGGAGGGCCAGGTGATCGTGGATGCGTTGCTGGGTACCGGATTTGCCGGAGCGTTGCGACCTCAATTCGCCCAGCTCGCCCAGCGAATCAACGACTGTGGCGCCGACTGTGGCGTTATGGCGTTGGATATCCCAACCGGCGTGCTAGCCGACACCGGAGTGTCGGTGCCGGGCGCCGTGCGTGCAGACGTTACGGTCACCTTCATCGGGCGCAAGGCCGGTTTGTTCACGGGCCCAGGCGTTTCACTGGCCGGCGACGTGGTGTACGCGAGTCTGGGGGTGCCCGACGATGTGCTGCGCGATGTGGCGGGTTGCCCGCTGCTGCGTATGGACGAGCAGCCGTCGCTGCCCGGATACGATCGCAATGCCTACAAGCAGCTGCAGGGCCACGTTGCCGTGGTGGGCGGAGACAGGGACATGGGGGGCGCGCCGTTGATGGCGGGAGAGGCCGCGCTGCGCATGGGCGCGGGGCTGGTTACCGTCATCACCCGAGCCGAACATCGAGCCGCAATTCTGTCCCGGCGGCCGGAAATCATGGTGGTGGACGCGGATGATGCCGCCCGCCGCGCCGAGGCTCTGGACCGAGCCAGCGTGCTGGTCCTTGGCCCGGGATTGGGGCGTGGGGATTGGGGCAGTGCCCTGTTGGCCGAGTCCCTGGCGCTGGGCAAGCCGGCCGTTCTCGATGCCGACGGCCTGCATGCTTTCGCGGCGCTGCAGGCGGTTCCCGCGGCCCCGCTGGTTGCGACGCCCCACCCCGGTGAGGCCGCCGCGGTCTTGGGCAGCGATTCCGGATCGGTGCAGGCAGATCGGTTTGAGGCTGCGCGTGAGGTGGCGGCTCGTGTTGGCGGTGTGGCTGTGCTCAAGGGAGCGGGTAGCGTGGTGGCGGAGGCCGACGGCGTCTGTGGCGTATGCGCCCACGGCAATCCCGGTATGGCGAGTGCCGGCATGGGCGATGTGCTCAGCGGTGTGATCGGCGGGTTGTTGGCTCAGCGTCTCTCCCCAGTGCGGGCCGCGGTGTTCGGCACCTGTCTGCATAGTGCGGCTGCCGACGCGGCGGCCGGACAAGTTGGCCAACGCAGTCTGGTGGCCACCGATCTGTTGCCTGCCATGATCGATATCCTGCGAAGCGCTCAATGAAGCGTGTGGCAAGCGATTTTCTGCCCGACGAGCGCGCCACGCTCGCCTACGCAGAAAAATTGCAGAGTTTCCTGCGTCCGGGCGCTCTGGTGTTTCTGCGCGGCGAGTTGGGAGCTGGAAAGACCACCCTGGTCAGGGGCATACTGCGCCGGTTGGGTCATGAGGGGTCTGTCAAAAGCCCTACATACACGCTTCTCGAGCCCTACGAGACGGGATCCGGAGACGTCTTCCACTTCGACTTCTACCGCATCTCCGACTCTTCCGAGCTCGACTTCATTGGGATCGATGAACTCATCGAGAGCAAAGCCATCAAATTCGTTGAGTGGGCCGAAAGAGTCTCCTCCCGGCTTCCCGAACCCGATCTGGAGATTCGCCTCGAGGTGGAAGGTGCTGGACGTACGATTGAAGTTTACGAGAATGTTCAGTAACCGCTGGACTGTTTGTTGCGCGCGGCTTTTTGCGTTTGCTTGGTTGTTGATCGTCCAAAGCGCGTTCGCCCTGGAGCTGGAAGGCGTGCGCATGCACGACGCGCCGGACTACACCCGCGTGGTACTGGACGTGTCCGCCAAGGCGCGTTACGACCTGTTTACCCTGCGTAACCCTGACCGCGTGGTGATAGATCTCGACGACACGGTGCTGGCCCCGGGTTTCGATCCGGCCGCCGCGCCGGTGGCTGGCGAGCGGGTTCGCGGGTTGCGGGCAGCGCCCCGAGGCAATGGCTACCGGGTGGTTCTTGACGTGGCCCTGCCGTTGGATCCCAAGGGGTTCACGCTGGCGCCCGTTGAGCCCTATGGCCACCGTCTGGTGGTGGATCTGTATTCGGGTCAGCCTAAGCGCAGCAAGCCGGTAAGCGCGCCGCGTAACGAAGACAAGCGCGACGTGGTGATCGCCATCGACGCGGGGCACGGTGGGGAAGACCCCGGCGCCCTGGGCCCCAGAGTGGGTCGCTCGCGCATCCAGGAGAAGGTGGTGGTGCTGCAGATCGCGGGGCGGTTGCGCGACAAGCTGGATCGCACCCCGGGGTACCGCGCGCTCATGGTGCGCACCGGCGACTACTACATCGCGCTGCGAAAGCGCGTGGAAATCGCGCGGGATGCCCGTGCAGACCTTCTCATGTCGATCCACGCGGATGCATTTCGTAGCGCCTCGGTGTCCGGCGCGTCCGTCTACACCCTCTCCGAGAGAGGCGCCAGTAGCGAAAACGCGCGCTGGCTGGCGGAAAAGGAGAATCGTTCGGACCTCATCGGTGGCGTGGGTGGCGTCAGCCTCGACGACAAGGACGACCTGCTGGCCCACGTGTTGCTGGACCTGTCCATGGACGCCAGCCGCTCGGCGAGCATTCTGGCGGGCGAGCTGCTGGTCACGGAGTTGTCGCGTGTGGCGAAGATGCACAAGCGGCGCGTCGAGCAGGCCGGATTTGCAGTGTTGAAATCTCCCGACGTGCCCTCGGTGCTGGTGGAGACGGGTTACATTTCCAATCCGGGTGAGGCGCGCCGATTGCACAGCCCGGCCTATCAGGAGAAGATCGCCACAGCGCTTTTCGAGGGCGTTCGCGCCTATATGGAACAACAAGCACCCGCGGGATCTTTGATTGCCTGGCAGCGCGAGCAGGGCGGCGTGCGCTACACCATCGCTCGTGGCGATACCCTGTCGGGAATCGCCGTGCGCTACGGCACCAGCACGCGGCGCATCAAGGAGGCCAACGGCCTGTCGGGTGATCGAATTCGCGCGGGCCAAGTCATCATCATCCCGGCCGGCTGAGCTTGCTGCGGCGCGTACAACCTTTAGATGCCCTGGTGGCAGATCAGATCGCCGCCGGCGAGGTGGTGGAACGGCCGGCCTCGGTGGTCAAGGAGCTCATCGAGAACAGCCTGGATGCGGGGGCGCGCAGCATTCGCGTGCAGACCCAGCAGGGTGGTGTAAAGCGGATTGTGGTGACCGACGATGGCTCGGGCATGCATGCCGACGATGTGGCGCTGGCGCTGTCGCGTCACACCACGAGCAAGATTCGCAGTGCTGACGACCTGGTAGGAATAGCGAGCCTCGGCTTTCGCGGCGAGGCGCTGGCCAGCGTTGCGTCGGTTGCCCGGGCGCGCATCTGTTCGCGTGCTGAGGGAGCGGCCCATGCCAGCCAGGTGGAGGTGCACGGTGGCCACCGGATGCCAGTAGCGCCGGGCGCCCATCCCCTTGGCACCACGGTGGAGGTGACGGATCTGTTCTTCAACACCCCTGCTCGGCGCAAGTTTCTTAAGACCGAGCGTACCGAGCAGCGTCATATCGACCTCGTGGTGCGGCGCCTGGCGTTGGGCGACTTCAATGTGTCCTTCGAACTCGACCAGGGCGGAGGGAAGCCGCTGGTACTTCCCGCCGGCGACCCGCACCGGCGCCTTGAGCGCTTGCTGGGCCAGGGCTTCGTGGACGCGAGCCTGGCCGTTGATGAAGCCCGCGACCCTTACCGTCTGTGGGGATGGGTGGGCTTGCCCACGTACTCACGCAGCCAGGCCGATCAGCAGTACTTCTTCGTCAACGGCCGCGTGGTGCGCGACAAGCTGGTGGCGCACGCTATCCGGCAGGCGTACCGCGACGTGCTGTTTCACGGCAGGCATCCCGTATTCGCCCTCTATCTAGAGCTGCCGGCCCAGGGGGTGGACGTGAACGTGCACCCCACCAAGCACGAGGTGCGATTTCGCGACGCCCGCGCCGTGCACGACTTTGTTTTCGGCACGCTCAATCGTGCGTTGCGTGAGGTTCGACCGACCGATCAGGCCGAGCCGTTGCCGCCTTCGTCGTCGACGTCCTGGAGTCAGCCCGGGCTGGGATTGGCCAGATCCACGCTCTCTGCCCAGCGTTCTCCGCTGAGCCTGGCCGAGGCCTTCGCGCAGGCGGAGCCCCTCACTGTGAGCGAATCTCCAGGTGACGAGGCCCAGGTTCCGCCCTTGGGCTTCGCGCTGGCCCAGCTTCACGGCGTGTATGTGCTCGCGCAGAACCAGCAGGGTCTGGTGGTGGTGGACATGCACGCGGCTCACGAACGCATTACGTATGAAAAGCTTAAGGCCCAGTGCGCGGCGGATCAGATTCCCCAGCAGCGCCTGCTGGTTCCCGTGCGTGTGGATGTCAGTGAAAACGAGGCTGAGCTGTGCGAGTCCACGGCGGAGCTACTCGCCGAGATGGGGTTGGTGGTGGATCGCAGCGGTCCCCAGACCCTGGCGGTTCGGGCCGTACCCGTGCTGCTATCGGACGACAATGCGGAGCGCCTGCTGCGCGACGTGCTGGCGGATCTGGTGGAGTTCGGCGGCAGCGAGCGCGTGCGCGAGCGCCAGCAGGATCTGCTCGCCACCATGGCTTGTCACGGCTCGCTGCGCGCCAACCGGGCGTTGAGCATCCCCGAGATGAACGCGCTGCTGCGCGAGATGGAGCAGACCGAGAACGCCGGTCAGTGTAACCACGGCAGGCCGACCTATCTGGTCCAGAGCATGGCTGACCTGGATCGGCTGTTTCTGCGCGGGCAGTAGCTGCGTAGGCAGTGTTCGACTTCGACCCAAACGGCCGTGTGCTCGCCATTACCGGACCTACGGCGGTGGGCAAGACCGATACCGCAGTAGCCCTGGCCGAGCACGTTCCCATGCATCTCATCAGTATGGATTCAGCGCTCGTGTATCGGGGCATGGACATTGGCACGGCGAGGCCCGACGCCGAACTGCTGCAGCAGCACCCTCACGCGCTGCTGGATATTCGGGATCCCAGCCAGACGTACTCCGCCGCCGAGTTCGTAGTTGACGCGGATCGCGAGGTGCGATGGGCGTGGGCGCATTCCCGGCTGCCGGTGTTGGTTGGCGGCACCATGCTCTATCTGCGCGCGTTTCGTGACGGTTTGGCGAATCTGCCCCCCGCTGATGCACAGGTGCGCGCGGAGATTGTCCGACAAGCGGACAAGGAAGGATGGCCTGCGCTACACGCCCAGCTTGCGCGTATCGACCCCCAGGCTGCTGCCTCGATACACCCGCAAAACACGCAGCGCCTGCAGCGTGCGCTGGAGGTGCACCGGCTCACCGGCGAGCCAATTTCCGGATTCTGGCGCGAGCAGCAGGCCACCTCTGTGTCGTCTCGACTTGGTGCCCGGTTGGCGGTGGTCGCATTAATCCCGGATTCCCGACCGGCTTTGCATCAGCGGATCATGCAGCGCTTCCGCGGCATGCTGGAGCACGGTCTGATCGATGAAGTGCGCGGTTTGCGCGAGCGCGGTGATCTGCATCTAGGACTGCCGTCCATGCGTTCGGTGGGATACCGGCAGACATGGGAGCATTTGGATGGCCGCTTCGACTACGAAGAACTCGCCGAGCGCGGCGCAGCCGCCACCCGACAGCTCGCTAAACGGCAGCTCACCTGGTTGAGGGGTTGGGATTGGGCGCAAGCTTTTGCGCCGGACGATGGCCAAGGAGTGCGCGCGGTCATTGATGCGCTCGTGCGCGCGTCATGAGGCGCATGCGGCCGGTCTGGCAGCGTGCGTCCTGGGTTGGCTTGCAATATCCAGAGGGTGTCGCCATAGTAAAAATTCGACTGATAAGGATATAGGGTGCTTGCCGCTGCAGGGAATTTGATGCGTGGCAAGGCTCCAAGGAGATTGCGATGTCAAAAGGGCACTCACTACAAGACCCTTACTTGAATACGTTGCGCAAAGAGAGAATTCCCGTTTCGATCTACCTGGTGAATGGAATCAAGCTGCAGGGCCAGATAGAGTCGTTCGACCAATTCGTAGTGCTCCTGCGCAATTCGGTCAGTCAGATGGTATACAAACACGCCATCTCCACCGTAGTCCCATCGAGAAACGTCCGGCTTTCCGGATCCGGTGGTGGTGATAACGCCTCCGACGATTAGCCTGCAGCACGCGGCGCTGCTGGGGGTTTGATTGTTTTTTGAACGGCCCGAAGCGGGCCGACGCGCGCTGCTTCTGCGGGTTCATTTCTCGGATTTTCACGCCCAGGGCGACGACAGCCACGCCTACGCGGAGGCGCCGGCACAAGCCGAAGCGCTGGAACTAGCGCGCAGCGCGGAAATCGATGTGGTGGAAGTGGTTACCGCCAAACGCAGAACGCCGCACCCCAGATGGTTCGTGGGCAGCGGAAAGCTCGAAGAGATCTCACGGGCCATGGCGGCGAACAGGTGCGACCTTTTGTTGGTCAATCACGACCTCAGCGCCGGCCAGCAGCGCGATCTGGAGACGCACCTGCGCGCACGTGTGCTTACCCGTACCGAGCTGATCCTCACCATCTTCGCAGCTCGCGCCAGAACCTATGAAGGGCAGTTGCAGGTAGAGCTCGCTCAGCTCAAGCACGCCCAGACCCGCCTGGTGCGTGGTTGGACCCACCTGGACCGGCAGAAGGGCGGCATCGGCTTGCGCGGCGCGGGGGAAACCCAGATCGAGATGGACCAGCGCATGCTGGGAGCGCGCGTCAAGCGCGTGCAGAAAAAGCTGGCCGACGTGCGTCGCCGCCGCGCTCAGAGCCGCCGTCGCCGTCGCCGCGAGAGTGTTCGCACGGTGGCACTGGTGGGCTATACCAATGCGGGCAAATCCACGTTGTTCAATGCGTTGACTCGCGCCACCGTGCTGGCCGAAGACAAGCTGTTCGCCACTCTGGACCCGACCCACCGGCGTGTGACCGTACCTGGCGCCGGCGATGTAGTGTTGATCGACACCGTGGGTTTCATCAACCACCTGCCCCATGATCTGGTGGAGGCGTTCAAGGCCACCCTGGAGGAAGTCAGTGCCGCAGACCTGCTGCTGCACGTGGTGGATGCTAGCTGCGAGAATCCCTCGGACAGAATAGACCAGGTAAACGACGTACTCTCTGAGATCGGCGCGCTGGAGGTCGCCACTGTGGTGGTCTACAACAAGGTTGATGTGGCGGGCGCCCACGTCGGGCTGTCGCACGCCAACGTGGCCTACGTGAGCGCTCGTGACTGTGATGGGTTGGAAGAACTCATCGAGCTGATAGCCCAACGGCTGGGAGTGGGCGCTAACCCCGCTACGGTTACCCTGCCGGTCGAAGACGGCAAAACCCGCGCCTGGTTGTATCGTATTGGCGCGGTGGTGGACGAGCAGCTTGGCGAGGACGGCACCATTGCCCTGCAGGTCAGGGCCGACAAACGACTTATGGAACGCCTCCAGAACATTCCCAGGGTTTCTTGCAGGTGAACGAAGGCGTCCCTAGAATCTTACCCCTGCCCAACTAACTCTTGCAGGAGTACCTTTAAATGGCCTGGAACGAGCCCGGCGGCGGCGGCGGCAAAGACCCTTGGGGCAACCGAGGTGATCAAGGCCCCCCCGACCTAGATGAAGCGTTCAAGAAGCTTCAGTCACAGCTGTCTGGAATTTTCGGCGGTGGCCGGGGTGGTGGAGGCGGTGCTGGCGCCGGCCAGCTTACCGGCGGGCTGCTGGGGTTGATCGTATTCGGTCTGCTCATCGTTTATGGCTTGTGGGGTGTGTATCAGATCGACGAGCAGGAGCGCGGCGTGGTGTTCCGCTTCGGTGCGGCCCAGGAAACGGCAGTGGGGCCCGGGTTGCACTGGAACCCGCCCATCATCGATGTGGTGGAAAAGGTCAACGTCACCCGGGTGAACTCCCATCAGCATACCGCGCTGATGCTCACGGAAGACGAGAACATCGTGGATGTGTCGCTGACCGTTCAGTACGTTGTTAACGATCCGCTTGCCTACCTGGTCAACGTTAAGCGGCCCGAAAACAGCCTGGATCACGCCACCGAAAGCGCTTTGCGGCATGTGGTGGGCAGCTCGGTGATGGATGATGTCATCACCTCTGGTCGTGCGGCCATTGCCGCAGAGGTGCAGGAGCGCCTGCAGAACTATATCGACACCTATGGCACGGGCATTCTGCTGAGCAAGGTGAACATCGATGAAAGCGCGCCGCCCAATCAGGTGCGCGATGCGTTCAACGACGTACAGAAAGCTAAAGAGGACGAGCAGCGCATCATCAACGAGGCCAACGCGTATGCCGAGAGCGTTATCCCCACGGCCCGCGGTGAGGCGCAGAAGCTCATCGAGCAAGCTAACGCCTATCGTGACCAGGTTGTTGCCCGAGCCACGGGTGAAGCGCGCCGATTTGAGCAGCTCTTGAGCGAGTATCAGCTGGCCGAGGATGTTACCCGCGATCGTTTGTATATCGATGCCATGGAGTCCGTGTTGAGCCGCTCTAGCAAGATCATGATCGACGTGGAGGGTGGCAACAATCTGATGTATCTGCCTTTGGACCGGCTCAACCAACCCCTGTCCGGCGTGGGTGGTGCCGCCACTCAGGAATCCGTGCGCGGCATCGCGGACGCCGTGCTGCGGGAGATCAACGATCGAATTGCCACTGGGCGCGCGCGCGACAGCCGCTGAGGTAAAGCCATGAACCTAAGAAACCTGATACTTGTCGTCGGCTTGCTGCTGGTGGCGGTGCTGATCAGCAACAGCGTCTATACGGTGCATGAGACCGAGCGCGCGATCCTGCTGCGCTTCGGCGCGGTGAGCGAAGCGGATGTGGACCCGGGGCTGCACCTGAAGATGCCCGTGGCAGAAGAAGTGAAGAAGACCGATGGGCGCGTGCTCACGCTGGATTCTCCCGCGGAAACCTACTTCACACTGGAAAAGAAACCTCTCATCGTCGACTCCTTTGTCAAATGGCGGATCGCTAACGTGCTGGATTACTATCGCGCCACGCAGTTTGATGAGCGACGCGGCGAACGTGTGCTGCAGGAACGTGTGAACGAGGGCCTGCGTAACCAGATCAGCCGCCGCGATATGCACGAGGTTGTGTCCGGGGAGCGCGATCAGCTCATGCAGGAACTGCTCACAGACCTCAATTCAGTGATGGGTGAGGCGCTGGGCATCGAGGTGATCGACGTTCGCGTGAAAAAGATCGACCTGCCAGCCGACGTGTCGTCTTCTGTATACGATCGCATGAACTCTGAGCGTCAGATCGAGGCGCGCCAGTATCGCGCCCAGGGTAATGAGCTCGCGTTGGGTATCCGCGCCGACGCGGAACGTCAGACCGTGGTGATCGAGGCGGATGCCTACAATCAGGCTGAGCAGATTCGTGGTGCGGGCGATGCCCAGTCGGCCAACATCTACGCAGCCGCCTATACGAAAGACCCGGAATTCTACGAGTTCTACCGCAGCATCAACGCGTACGCCAACGTCTTCCGTGAAAAGAGCGATATGCTGGTGCTGGACCCTTCCAGCGAGTTCTTCAAGTATCTGAGCGACGACGGCGGATGATCCGCTCGGCCCCCTGATATAGGCGTACCCATGTCTGATTCGAGAACGGCACTTGTCTGCCCGCGGGACCTCCGTGGGCGGCGGGTGCACAAGCGCGCCAGCGGCCACGCCAACAGACATGTGAGCGCGCTTGCAGGCTAATGAGATGAGCAATTATGGGACGTAACGTAGTCGTCATCGGCACCCAGTGGGGCGACGAGGGCAAAGGCAAGATGGTCGACCTGCTCACCGAGCGTGCCGCCGCCGTGGTCCGCTTTCAGGGTGGCCACAACGCGGGCCACACGCTGGTGATCGACGGAGAAAAGACCGTGCTGCACCTGATCCCCTCGGGCATTTTGCGCGAGGGCGTGCAGTGTTTCATCGGTAACGGTGTGGTGCTGGAGCCGCACGCGCTGCTCAAGGAGGTGGTGGAGCTCGAAGAGCGAGGCGTGCCCGTGCGCGAGCGGCTCACCATCTCGCCAGCCTGTCAGCTGATTCTTCCTTATCACGTGGCGCTGGATCACGCCCGTGAAGAAGCCCGTGGTGCCGAAAAGATCGGCACCACTGGACGTGGTATCGGGCCCGCTTACGAAGACAAGGCGGCGCGCCGGGGCTTGCGACTGGGCGATTTGTTTTACTGGCAGGGGTTCGCCGCCAAGCTGGCGGAGGTGGTGGAGTATCACAACTTCATGCTGGAGAACTACTACAAGGCCGACGGCGTGGATTTCTCTAGGACTCTGGATCAATGCGCGGAGATTGCCGAGCAGATCAAACCCATGGTCGGAGACGTGGTGCCGATGCTGCACGCCCTGCGTGAGCAGGGGGAGAACCTGTTGTTCGAAGGTGCCCAGGGCTCGCTGTTGGACATTGACCTCGGCACCTATCCCTTTGTCACCTCGTCCAATACCACCGCCGGCGGCACCGCTGTGGGCAGCGGATTCGGTCCGCGCTACTTGGATTACGTGCTGGGCATCACGAAGGCCTATGCCACGCGTGTGGGATCGGGGCCGTTTCCCACCGAGTTGTTTGACGCCACCGGAGCGCGGCTGGCGGAGCGGGGTGCGGAGTTTGGCGCCACCACCGGCCGGCCGCGTCGCTGCGGTTGGTTCGATGCGGTGGCGCTGCGCCAGTCGGTGCAGATCAACAGCATTTCCGGCCTCTGCCTCACCAAGCTGGACGTGCTGGATGGCCTGGAGCAGATTCACATCTGCGTGGGGTACGAGGGGCCGGAAGGTGCGAGCAGCGTACCGCCCAGCTTTGCCAGCGAGTACTACTCTGACATCAAGCCTATCTATGAGGTGGTGTCCGGTTGGTCGGATTCCACCGCAGGGGCTCGCCGTCTGCAAGACCTTCCGGAGAACGCCCAGCGTTATCTGGCGCGCATAGAGGCGACGGTAGGGGCGTCCATCGATATCATTTCCACGGGGCGCGATCGGGCCGAGACCATTGTGCTCAACGACCCCTTTGCGAACCGGGAGTAGCTGATGGCATTGGATTCCCGCCTGCTCGAGTTGCTGGTCTGCCCGGTGAGCAAAGCCTCGCTCACTTACCGGCAGGAGGTCGATGAGTTGTGGTGTCGCGCCAGCGGGCTGGCCTACCCGGTGCGCGACGGGATTCCCGTCATGCTGGAGAACGACGCGCGAGAACTGACCGCGGAAGAACGCGCAAGCCTAAAAGAATAGATTGGGGACGGGGTCGTTACGATTGGTTACAATCGAGGGTCTGCTGGAGGGTAACAATATGAATAAGCCGGAGCTCATCGCTGTGAACGACTTGCCGGACGTGGCCAGTCGGGAGCTTCAGCACCCCCATGTAACGTTGGACTGGGTGGGTATGAGCGACATCCACCAGCCACTGCTGGTGCGTGACGGCAAACATACCAAGCACGTGCAGACCCGCGTGCAGATCTATGTGGATCTGGGTGACGAGCACGCCAAGGGCATCCACATGTCGCGCCTGTATCTGATATTGGATGAGCACTCCGAGACGCGGCCGCTCACCGGTGCCGGGCTCAAGCTGTTGCTGCGCAGCGTGTTGGAATCCCACCGGGATCTCAGCTCCCGGGCTTTCGTGCAGTTCGACTTCGACTACTATCTGCGGCGCCCGGCGCTGATCAGCGATAACTCCGGTTGGAACTCCTACCCCGTTTCCATCAAGGGCACGCTTATGGACGGCGATATCACGCTGGAACTTTCCATTGGCGTTCAGTATTCGTCCACGTGCCCGTGTTCGGCGGCTCTGGCGCGCCAGCTCATTCAGAATCAGTTCGACGACGATTTCGGAAGCGCGGGCTCAGTAGATGTGCGCGACGTGCGCGCGTGGTTGGGTACCGAGCAGGGCATCATGGCGACGCCCCACAGTCAGCGCAGCGACGCGCGCATTCTGGTGCGCCTGCGCGATGGGCTGGAAGATTTTCCCATCACCGACATCATCGATCGGGTGGAGAGTACCCTGGCCACACCCGTGCAAACGGCTGTCAAGCGCGAAGACGAGCAGGAATTCGCGCGCCTGAACGGACAGAACCTCATGTTCATCGAAGACGCAGGCCGCAAGCTGAAAGACTCGTTGGATGAACAGGCGGCCGTCACCGATTTCTGGGTGCGCGTCGAGCACCATGAAAGCCTGCATGCCCATGACGCGGTAGGCGTATTCACGAAAGGCGTGGAAGGCGGTTACCTGCCGATTCCGTAGGCCTCCGGTGCGTGATGTGCACGGTGGGTGAGTAAGGCCTACCGAGCCGCCCGATACATCGGCCGAAGCACGGGCGAGGAACCGTGCTGGATCTCACCCATCACCTCGAAACCGTGCCGTTGGTACAACGACACGTTGCGGATGTTGGAAGACTCCAGATAGGCGGGTAGTCCCTGCTCGTCGCACACTGCCGTGGCGTGTTTCATGAGAGCCCCGCCAAGCCCCTGGCCCAGGTGGGCGGGGTCGGCTGCGATCAACGGGAGATACCAGCAGGCCTCTTGGGGATGATGGGTCGCCATCTCCCCGAACACCGCGGCCATATCGCCAAGCGCCTCAGGGGGCACCATTTGCGCGCTGGTTTCCATCATCGCTTCATCGTCGCCCTCAACCCCAGGTGGCAACCACAGGGCCACTGCGGCACCGTCGTTGGCCGTGTAAGCCGTCCCGTGTTCGAAGGCCTTGCCGCCGAAGGCGTCGAACAGCGCCGCGCCAAGGCGCAGGTAGGTGTTGGCGTCGGGGGCGAGCCAGCGTGCCATGGGGTCGGCGGCGAATCCGAGAACCAAGGTGTCGAGCAGTCTGGTTCTGTCCTCGGGCAAGGCTACTGTCACGGTGGGTATGTCGGTCATTGCTCTCTCTCGTGGCGAACTTACCGCGATGTGCTAGTTTAGCCGGTGGGCAGGATCCAGTCGCGCGTCGCGTGAATCCGGCCGTTGGGCGCCTGTTGGCAATGCCTCGATTACCGTAGGGATATTGTGGTAGATTGCTTCCGCTAGGCCGGCCTGCCGCGCAAACAAAAAGAATTCGGGAGCCTGAGAGGACCGAATGAGCGGGGCCCGTCGCCGGGATTGCCTTTCAGCTTGAGTTCGGAAGCGCCGTGGGCGCAGCCGGTCTCACTCAGGTGGAGCAGTCAAGCGGCCATATTTGAACGATGGTGCCGAGGAGAGGACTTGAACCTCCACGGGGTTACCCCCACTAGCACCTGAAGCTAGCGTGTCTACCAATTTCACCACCTCGGCTGCGAAGCGGGTGGCGCAATTTACTGAAGAGCCTGTGTTGTTGTCAAACGATGCCCCTAATTAACAAATCAGCAAGACTCGCCGATGGTGACGGAGCCACATTGACTGCCACCGCCATCATTGAGCACCTGGAGCAATCCTACGAACCGCTTAGTTGGCGGGCGTTGTCGGTGGGAATGAACAGCCTTGAGCGCAAGAACCTTCGCAACCTGTTGCGCGGTCTGGTGCGGGGTGGCGAGATCAGCCAGGATCACCAGGGGTGTTATCACGTCATGCGTGAGAATGAGCTGGAAACCGGCGAGCTCACGCGTAAGGGCCGGCAGCTGTATTTCGACGGCACGCCGGTTGCCGACGACGGCGAGAAGCGCGGGCCGCGCTTGCGCGCCGGAGACACCGTGGAGGTTCGCCGCGTGGACGAACAGGTTCATGTGCTGCGCGTGGTGTCACACAGCGAGGCGTTGGTTGTGGGGGAGCTGCGCGAGCATGCCCGCTACCCCTACGTGGAATCGCTCAGTCCCGAATTCCGCGGGCGCGTCTCGCTCGCCGAACCCCCCGCCGAGGGTGGTCACGGCGACACCGTTGCCGTGCAGGTGCTGGATCAGGATCGGCGTGGCTACGTAGGACGGGTTGTGTCCGTAGTGTCGAAGGGCGGCGGTGCCCGACATGCGGCGGATACCCTCATTGCCAGCTACGGCGTGCCTTTTGAGTGGCCAGATGAGGCGCTGGCGGAGGCCGAGGCCCTGCCGGATGCTCTAGCAGAAGGAGATTTCCCGGATCGCCGTTCGCTGCTCGATCTGCCCTTGGTCACCATCGATGGCGAGAGTGCCAAGGATTTCGACGACGCCGTTTACGCACAACCCAACGACGCCGGCTGGCGGGTGGTGGTGGCCATCGCGGACGTGGCCCACTACGTGAACGCCAAGAGCGCGCTGGATGCGCAGGCGCTGTTGCGGGGAAATTCCGTATACCTGCCGGACCGGGTAGTGCCCATGTTGCCGGAAGCGTTGTCTAACGGACTCTGCTCGCTACGGCCCGATGAGGTGCGGCTGGCCGTGGTCTGCGACATGCAGATCGCCGCAGATGGAGAGATTACCGACTTCGAGTTTTTCGAAGCGTTGATCAAGTCACGGATGCGGCTGACTTACAGCCAGGTCCAGGCCTACCTGGACCAGAACGAATCGGATATCGTTGACCCGCTTGTTTGTGAGTCGCTGGACTCGTTGAACGGGATGCTGCAGGCGCGCCTGCAGGTGCGCGAGTCTCGAGGGGCTTTAGACTTTGCATCCCGCGAGGCGTCGCTGGAGCTCGACGGCGACAAGCTGGTGGCTCTGCATCCGGTACAGCGTCTGCAATCGCACCGGCTTATCGAGGAGGCCATGATCGCTGCCAACGTTTGTGCGGCGCAGTTTCTCGAAGACGTCGGTGCTCTGTATCGGGTGCATGAAACCCCGCAAGCCGACCGCAGCGAGCAGGTGCGCCAGGCGTTTGCCGCCGCTGGCGAGCGGCTCGAGCATGCAGGCCTGTCGGGCAAGCGCATCCAGGAAGCGTTGGCCCAGCTGCAGTCGCGCGAGGATCACTGGATCTTCGAAATTCTGGTGCTGCGCTGCCTTCCGCAGGCGATCTACAGCCCTGAGAACAAAGGTCACTTTGGCCTGGCGCTGGATCGCTACATGCATTTCACCTCGCCCATCCGGCGTTATGCAGACTTGGTGGTGCACCGGGCCATCAAGGCGCGGCTGGCCGGCAAGCGCGGCAAGAACGTTGCAGGCAAACCCGATGAGCTGGTGGCCTGGGGAGAGCAGATCTCCGCCACGGAGCGGCGCGCCGAGGAGCTGGGGTATCGCGTGGAAGGTTGGCTTAAGTGTGAGTACGTGGTGCCTCGCATTGATGAGAACTTCGACGGCGTGGTGATGGGCGTGACCGACTTTGGGCTGTTCGTGGAGCTGGATGGGCTTTACGTGCAGGGTCTGCTGCACGTCTCCGAGCTGGGCGAGGAGTACTACCGCTACGAGCCGGCCACCATGGCGTTGGTAGCGGAAGGATCGGGCCGGCGCTACGGCCTGGGTGACAGGCTGACGGTGCGCTTGGCGGATGTGGAGCCCGCGCTGGGGCGGCTCGATCTGGCGTTGACCGGGCCGCAGCCGGGTGTGCAGCAGCAACAACAGGCTGCTCAGAACCGGCAGCAGCGCTCGGGCAGACAGCACAAGCGCCGGCGCGGCGGCAACAAAGGTCGCGCTGGGGGCAACAGGGGCGGCAACAGGGGCGGCAACAAAAACGCCAATAACCGATGAGCGATAGCGCCGATTGGATCTATGGCATCCACGCGGTCGGTAGCGCAATAAAAGAAAATGCTGGCCGGGTCCGCGTTGTGTATCTGCAGCGCGGTCGGCGCGATGGCCGTCTGCGGGAGTTGCGTGACATGGCCCAGGCTGCCGGTGTGCGCACTGACATGGTTGAGCGCCGCCGTCTCGATCAGCTGTGTGACGGCGCTCATCAAGGCGTGGTTGCTCAGTGTCATGGTCTGGCCCTTGCCAACGAAGCCGATCTGGAAGCCGCTCTGGCTCATCTGAAGCTGCCCCGGTTGCTGCTGCTCCTGGATGGGGTGACCGATCCGCGCAACCTGGGCGCGTGCCTGCGCAGCGCCGCTGCGGCGGGCGTACAGGCCGTGCTGCTGCCGAAGCGGCGCAGCGCGCCGTTGAGCGCCGTGGCGCTCAAGACTGCGGCCGGTGGCGCCGAAAGCCTGCTGCTGGTGCAGGTGACCAACGTAGCGCGACGGTTGAAATGGCTTCAGGAGCAGGGGCTGTGGGTGGTGGGCGGCAGCGCCAGTGGCGAGCGCCCCTGGCGGGAAGCCGATCTCACCGGCGACGTGGTGCTGGTGGTGGGCAGCGAGGACAAAGGCCTGCGGCCCCTCACCGCCAAATGCTGCGATGAGCTGGTGCACATACCCATGCAGGGCGCGGTCGCCAGCCTCAACGTATCGGTGGCCACTGGCATCCTGTTGTTCGAAGCCGTGCGCCAGCGAGCCGCCTGACCCCCTTGCCACAAACCCCCGCTCTCCCTACAATTCGCGCCCCCTCGAAGTTTTGAGGGTGCTGATTCACTAATCGGAATCAGACGGCCGTTTTGATAAACCCGAATGGCCAGGGCCTTTTCGAATGCGAGATAGGCCTGCGCATTTCTCGAAGGGAAATGCGCGCGCCGTTCGGCATAGCCGAACGGCCCCTTACCTCACGCCGGGTGCCAACCCGAGCGGAGGTGGTACGCCAAAAGGAGAAGACTATGCGACATTACGAAGTGGTATTTCTCGTGCACCCTGACCAGAGCGATCAGGTCCCGGGGATGATCGAGCGCTACGGCGCGCTCATTGAGCGCGGCAAAGGGGTTATCCACCGGATCGAAGACTGGGGACGCCGACAGCTGGCTTTCCCCATCGCCAAAATCCACAAGGCCCACTATGTGTTGTTTAACATTGAGGTGAACGGCGAGACGCTGGCCGAGTTGGAAAGCGCCTTTCGTTTCAACGATGCGGTGATTCGCGACATGGTGATTCGCCGCAAGGGGCCCATGACCGGCAACTCCAAGATCTACGAGGAGGAGCTGCGCGATCAGGAGAAAGAGCGCGAGCGCGAGCAGCGCCGTGAGGAAGAGTCCGCGCAGCGTGCGCGCGAGGCGAGCTCGGATACGGATACGGATACGGA
>DEBD01000017.1:0-8919 GCA_002348385.1 Gammaproteobacteria bacterium UBA2965
CGGATACGGATACGGATACGGACAAGGATGCTGATGAGACGTCGGCACCGGCCGGTAGTGAGGAGGTGTCGGAATGAGCAGACGGTTTGGTCGAAAGAAATTCAGTCGGCTCAGCGCCGACGGCTCCGAGATCGATTACAAAAATCTGGACCTGATGCGCCAGTATATCGGCGATACGGGCAAGATCGTGCCCAGCCGCATCACCGGTGCCAGCGCCAAACACCAACGGCTCTTGGCGCAGGAAATCAAGCGCGCGCGTTATCTCGCGCTCTTGCCCTATACCGATCAGCACAAGTAAGGGCTACCCATGCAAGTGATACTGCTGGAAAAGATTGGCAACCTGGGCGACCTGGGCGACGAGGTGAACGTGAAGTCCGGGTTTGCCCGTAACTTTCTGATTCCGAAAGGCAAGGCTGTGCGCGCAACCGAAGAGAATCGGGGCGTGTTCGAAGAACGCCGGGCGGATCTCGAGCGGGCAGCCAACGAGCTGCTTGGTGACGCTGAAACCCGTGCTGCAAAGCTGCTGGACGTGACCACCACCATCGCGGCAAGAACCGGCGAGGAAGGCAAGCTTTACGGATCTGTTGGCACGCAGGACATCGTCGATGCCTTGGCGCGAGACGGGTTTGAGGTAGCCAAGCGCGAAGTGCGCATGCCCGAAGGCGCCATCCGCGTAGCCGGTGAGTACGACATCGACCTGCAGCTGCACTCGGATGTCACGGTCACCGTGCACGTTTCCGTGGTTCCCGAATAACCGGGCGATTTCTCAAGCAAAAAAGCAAATTTCTGCTTGCGTTGGCGTACGGAAAGTTCCACGCTCTTGCGTCCATCCCGCCATCAACGCAAGTGCTAGCGCATGTCCGAAATCGTCCCGGAAGCCGAATCCCCTGAGCGCGCGAAGCCTCGTCCGGGCGCGGTGTCGGGGCTCAAGGTGCCGCCCCATTCCATAGAAGCCGAGCAGTCGGTAATCGGCGGCCTGATGCTCAACAACGACGCTTGGTTCAACGTGTCTGACGTGGTGGCGGCAGACGACTTCTACCAGCAGCGTCACCAGGTATTATTCCAGGCGCTTGTGGAGCTCGCCGCGGACAACCAGCCCATCGATGCGCTCACCGTGTCCGAGCGCCTGGCGTCCACCGGGCTGCTGGAAAAGGCGGGCGGTGTAGCCTATATCGCCGAGCTGGCGGAGAGCACCCCCGGCGCCAGCAACGTCAAGGCCTACGCCGATATCGTGCGTGAGCACTCCACCATGCGCCGCATAATCACGGCGGCCAACCGTATCGCCGAGTCGGCATTCTCGCCCGAGGGGCGCCCCAGCGAAGAGCTTCTGGGCATGGCGGAGCAGGAAGTGTTCCGCATCTCGGAGTCGCGGATGAAGGACGACGGGCCGCAGGCGGTGGGGCCGCTGCTTACTGGTGCGGTGAAACGCATCGAGGAGCTGTACACCTCCCGCAGCCCCATCACCGGGTTAGCCACCGGCTTCGACGAGCTGGACAAGAAGACCGCCGGCCTACAGCCCTCGGATCTCATCATCATCGCGGCACGCCCGTCCATGGGAAAGACGTCGCTGTTGGTAAACCTCATGGAGCATGCGGTGATGAGCGATCAGGGCGCCGTGCTGCTGTTCACCATGGAAATGCCTTCCGAGCAGATCGTCATGCGTATGCTGTCGTCGCTTGGCCGCATCGACCAGACCCGAATGCGTACGGGTGACATGCACGATGACGACTGGCCCCGATTTACCGGTGCAGTGAGCCAGCTCAAAGACAAACCCCTGTACATCGACGACACACCGGCGCTCACGCCCAATGACATCCGCACCCGGGCACGACGGGTGGCGCGCGAGGCCGGCGACCTGTCACTCATCATGGTGGATTACATGCAGCTCATGCGTGGGTCCGGCCCGTTCGAAAACCGCACTAACGAGATCTCTGAGATCTCGCGCTCGCTGAAGGCCATCGCCAAAGAGATGCGCTGTCCCGTGGTGGCCGCCTCGCAGCTCAACCGAGGGCTGGAAAACCGCACAGACAAACGCCCGGTGATGTCAGACTTGCGCGAGTCCGGCGCCATCGAGCAGGATGCGGACGTCATCCTGTTCATCTACCGCGACGAGGTTTACAACCCCGAAACGGCCGAGCAGGGCCTGGCGGAGATCATCATCGGCAAGCAGCGCAACGGTCCCATCGGCACCTGCCGCTTGTCTTTCATCGGCCAGCTTACCAAGTTCGAGAACTTAGCGTCCGATCGCTACGACGATTTCGGTCCGTAGCCTGCGTGGCGAAGCGTAAGACGAAATCTGCGTTTGTATGCGACGACTGTGGTGCCGAGCACGCGCAGTGGCAGGGCCAGTGCCTCACCTGCGGTGCCTGGAATACCCTCTCACGGGTGACCATCGGTCCGGTGCCGGAGGCCCGTGCGGCGGGTGGTGGTTTCGCCGGCGCGGTTTCAGAGGTGCAGTGGCTTGCCGAGGTTGAGCAGCAGGCGGCCGAGCGGCTGCCTTCCGGTTACGGTGAGCTCGACAGGGTGCTGGGGGGTGGCTTCGTGCCCGGCTCGGTGGTGCTCATCGGCGGCGATCCTGGCGCTGGCAAGAGCACGCTGCTGCTGCAGGTCACCTGCGAGTTGGCCTGCAATCAGAGTGTGCTGTATGTCACTGGCGAGGAGTCGCTCCAGCAGCTCGCGCTGCGCGCGCAGCGCCTTGGATTGTCGGTAGATAACGTGCGCGTAGCAGCGGAGACCAACGCCGAAGCGGTGGCGGGGCTCATCAGCGAGCACGCGCCGCGGGTCGTGGTGGTGGACTCCATTCAGGTGATGCAGCTTGGCTCGGTGGACAGCATGCCCGGCAGCGTCAGCCAGGTGCGCGAGACCGCCGCCTTCCTTACCCGGCTGGCCAAGCAGAGCCAGATCGTCATGGTGCTGGTGGGTCACGTCACCAAGGAAGGTAATCTGGCGGGCCCCAAGGTCCTGGAGCACATGATCGACTGCTTCATGATGCTCGACAGCCCTACGGGCAGCCGCTACCGGACCCTGCGCGGTCAGAAGAATCGGTTTGGGGCCGTGAACGAGCTTGGCGTGTTCGCCATGACCGATCAGGGCATGAAAGAGGTGGCCAATCCGTCGGCGATTTTTCTCCAGCGCGGTGACCTGCCGTCGCCCGGTAGCGTGGCCACGGTGACCTGGGAGGGCACGCGGCCGCTGTTGGTGGAAATTCAGGCCTTGGTGGATCAGATACAGGGTGGCTATGCCAAGCGGGTGGCCGTGGGGCTCGACCAGCAACGTCTTGCCATGCACCTGGCGGTGCTGCATCGGCACTGCGGCATCATGCTCTCTGACCAGGACGTGTTCGCCAACGCCGTAGGTGGTGTGCGCATCAGTGAAACGGGGGCCGACCTGGCCGTGTTGCTGGCGGTGATCTCGTCACTGCGCGATCGCGTGCTGCCGCAGGATCTCATCGTGTTCGGGGAGCTGGGTCTTACCGGAGAGGTGCGTCCGGTGGCCAACGGCCAGGAACGCCTGGCCGAGGCCAAGAAGCACGGCTTCACCCGGGCCGTGGTGCCTTATGCGAACCGGCCGCGAGAGGTGATGCAGGGCATGGCGGTGCATGCAGTGAAGAATCTATCGTCGGCCCTGGAGGTCATCGACGGCGCGCTTTAGCGCATGAGCGGCTTGTACTGAACCCGCGTGGGTTCGTCGCTCTCCCCGGAGGCTGCCAATCGTTTCTTGTGGTCCGCCTCGTAGTCGGAAAAGTTGCCTTCGAACCACTCCACGTGGGAGTTGCCCTCGAACGCTAGAATGTGGGTGGCGATGCGATCCAGGAACCAGCGATCGTGTGAGATCACCAGTACTGTGCCGGGAAAGTTCAGCAGGGCGTCCTCCAGCGCGCGTAGTGTCTCCACGTCCAGGTCGTTGGTGGGCTCATCGAGCAGCAGCACGTTGGCGCCGCGCCGCAGGAGCTTGGCCAGATGCACTCGGTTGCGTTCTCCGCCAGACAGGTCGCCCACCCGTTTCTGCTGATCCGCGCCCTTGAAGTTGAAGCGCGACACGTAGCCGCGTGAGGGGATCTCGTACTGGCCCACCCGGATGATGTCCTGTCCGTCGGAGATTTCCTCCCATACCGACTTGTCGCCGGCCAGGGCGTCTCGGCTCTGATCCACGTAGGCCAGGCTCACCGTGTCGCCCAGCTCCACGCTGCCGTCTTCGGGCGATTCGGCGCCGGTGATGAGTTTGAACAGCGTGGACTTGCCCGCGCCGTTGCCGCCGATGATGCCCACGATGGCGCCTTTCGGAATGCTGGCGTTGAGATGGTCGATGAGCAGCTTCTCGCCGAACCCCTTACTGAGCCCCTTGAGGTCGATCACCTTGTCGCCCAGCCGTTCGCCCGGCGGGATGTACAGCTCGGTGGTCTCGGCGCGGCTCTGATTTTCCTTGGAAGTCAGTTCCTCGAAGCGCTGCAGCCGCGCTTTGCTCTTGGCCTGCCGTGCCCGGGGGTTGGCCCGCACCCATTCCAGCTCAGACTTGATGGCGCGCTGATGGGCTTTCTCCTGGGAGGCTTCCTGCTGCAGCCGAAGGTCCTTGGCTTCCAGCCAAGCGCTGTAGTTGCCTTCGAAGGGAATACCCCGGCCGCGATCCAGCTCCAGGATCCAACCGGCCACGTTGTCGAGAAAATACCGGTCGTGGGTGACCCCCACCACGGTGCCTGGATATTCGGCCAGAAAGCGTTCCAGCCAGGCTACGCTTTCTGCATCCAGGTGGTTGGTGGGTTCGTCCAACAGCAGCATGTCGGGCTTGGAGAGCAGCAGTTTGCACAGCGCCACCCGCCGCCGCTCGCCGCCGGACAGCTTGCCAACGTCCGCATCCCAGGGCGGCAGGCGTAGCGCGTCCGCGGCGATTTCCAGGGTGCGGTCGATGTCCCAGCCGTTGGCTGCGTCAATTTCGGTTGCCAGGTCTCCCTGGCGCTCCAGCAGCTCGTTCATTTCGTCGTCACTCATGGGCTCGGCGAAGCGATCGGAGATGGCGTTGTATTCGTTCACCATGACCACCAGTTCGCCCATGCCCTGCTCCACGTTGCCCCGCACGTCCAGGGATTCGTCCAGCTCTGGCTCCTGAGTCAGGTAGCCCACGCGCAGGCCCTTGGCCGGCCGCGCCTCGCCGTCGTGTTCAGCGTCCACCCCGGCCATGATCTTCAGCAGGCTCGACTTGCCGGCTCCGTTCAGCCCCAGCACGCCGATCTTGGCGCCGGGAAAGAACGACAGGGAAATGTTCTCCAGGATGGTGCGCTTGGGCGGCACCACCTTGCTCACGTTCTGCATGGTATAGACGTATTGCGCCATGAGGACTCGACCGCTCCGAATGGTCCCTTGGGGGAGCGCGCACGCTACCGATAACGCGAGTGCGATTCAACTTGGCGATGAGTCAATTGCGTTCGCCCTGGAGTTGGCTTGAGTTAAACTGCCGCGTCTCCCAGCCAAGATCACTTGAGATGTTTGCAAAGGACGAAACAATCGCCGGGTTCGACGACGAGGTGGCGGCCGCTATCGCGCAGGAAAACCTCCGGCAGGAGCAGCACATTGAGCTCATCGCTTCGGAAAACTACGCCTCCCCGCGGGTGATGGAAGCCCAGGGCGGCGTTATGACCAACAAGTATGCGGAAGGCTACCCCGGCAGGCGTTACTACGGGGGCTGTGAGCACGTGGACACCGTGGAACTGCTCGCCATCGAGCGCGTGAAAGCGCTGTTCGGCGCCGATTACGCCAACGTGCAGCCGCATTCGGGTTCCCAGGCCAACGGGGCCGTGTATCTCGCGCTGCTGGAGCCGGGCGACACCATTCTCGGCATGAGCCTGGATGCCGGTGGCCACCTGACCCATGGCGCCGCGCCGAACTTCTCCGGCAAAACCTACCATGCCGTGCAGTACGGGCTCGAAGAGGCCACGGGCGAGGTGGACTACGCTCAAGTGGAGCGGCTGGCGCAGGAGCATCGGCCGAAGATGATCGTTGGTGGCTTCTCGGCCTATTCTCGCCGGATGGACTGGCAGCGCTTTCGCGATATCGCCGACTCCGTGGGCGCCTATTTGATGGTGGACATGGCCCACGTGGCTGGCCTGGTAGCCGCCGGCCTCTATCCCAATCCGGTGCAGGTGGCGGACGTAACTACGTCTACCACCCACAAGACCCTGCGCGGGCCCCGTGGCGGCATCATTCTGGCGCGCAGCAATCCCGACGTGGAGAAAAAGCTGAACTCCGCATTGTTCCCTGGCTCTCAAGGCGGGCCCCTCATGCACGTGATCGCCGCCAAGGCCGTGTGCTTCAAAGAAGCCGCCGGCGAGCCCTTCAAGGCCTACCAGGCCCAGGTGGTCGCGAATGCCAAGGCCATGGCGGAAGGTTTCATGGCCCGCGGCTACAAGGTGGTGTCTGGGGGCACCGACAACCACCTGTTCCTGCTGGATCTCATCGCGCAGGACATCACCGGTAAGGACGCAGACGCCGCGCTGGGTCGCGCCAACATCACCGTGAACAAAAATGCCGTGCCGGGCGACCCGCGTTCTCCGTTCGTCACCTCGGGTTTGCGCATCGGCACGCCGGCGGTGACTACGCGCGGGTTTAAAGAAGCGGAATGCACCACCCTGACCGGGTGGATTTGCGACGTGCTGGACGACCTGGAGAACGACAACATGATCGGCAGCGTACGTCAGAAGGTGCTGGAGCTCTGCCAGCAGTTTCCCGTCTATCAGGCCAACGCGGCCTAGGGTGGTTTCCCTTGCACTGCCCGTTTTGTGGTGCTGACGACACCAAAGTGATCGACTCCCGCCTGGTGGCGGATGGCGACTCGGTGCGCCGGCGCCGCGAGTGCCAGACTTGCGGAGAGCGCTATACCACGTTTGAAACGGCAGAATTGGTCATGCCCCGGGTGGTGAAGAGCAACGGCTCGCGCGAGCCTTTCAACGAAGAAAAGCTTCGCTCCGGTCTGCAGAAGGCGCTGGAAAAGCGCCCGGTGAGTATCGAAGAGATCGACAGTGCCTTAAATCGTATCACCCACCGTCTGCGCGCCACGGGGGAACGCGAACTGCCTTCCCGGGAAGTGGGCGAAGCGGTGATGGAAGAGCTGCGCACGCTGGACGGTATCGCCTACGTGCGCTTTGCTTCGGTGTACCGGGATTTTCAGGACATCAGCGAGTTTCAGGTGGAAATCCAGAAGCTCAACACTGAGCTCGAATAGCGCTATAGGCGGCAACCTGCCGGGGATTCGCGTACCCTTGCCGCCATGGCATCTCAATCCGACCTGTTGTACCTGCGCACCGCCACCGAGCATGCGGCGAAAGGTATGTATACCACCACACCCAACCCGCGCGTGGGCTGCCTTGTTGTCCGCGACGGCGAGGTGCTAGGGCGCGGCTATCATGTGCGCCCTGGAGAGGGTCACGCTGAGGTCAATGCGTTGGCGGATGCCGGGCGGCCGGTGGTGGGTGCCACGGCGTATGTGAGCCTGGAGCCTTGTGCGTTCGAGGGCCGCACGCCGCCGTGTGCCAAGGCCCTCATCGAAGCGCGCGTGGAGCGCGTGGTGGCTGGCATGATCGACCCGCATCCCAAGGTGAGCGGCCAGGGCATGGCCATGTTGCGCGCGGCGGGCATTCTGGCCGAACTGGTCGAGCTGCCCGAGGCTCAAGCACTCAACGCGGGCTACGTGAGCCGTGTGACCACAGGGCGCCCCTACGTGCGCCTGAAGACCGCCATCTCCTTGGACGGCCGCACCGGTATGGCGTCGGGCGAAAGTCAGTGGATCACCGGGGAAGCCGCCCGCGCCGACGTGCAGGAATGGCGTGCGCGCAGTTGTGCGTTGATCAGCGGATCGGGGACCGTCATGGCCGACGATGCCCGGCTCACCGTGCGCGACGAACGCTTCAGTGTGGATGGCTTGATCCGGCAACCCCTGCGAGCCATCGCGGATTCCAAGCTTCAGTTGCCGTCGAGCGCCGCCGTGCTGCAGCCGCCCGGTGAGGTGCTGATCGTGCACGCGGGGATCAACGCGCCAACCGTTGAGGGTGTGGAGCACATTTGCCTGCCGGGCAGCGGAGTGCCGCCCAAGGTGGATCTGGCTGCGTTGCTGGACGAACTGGGCGCGCGCGGTTGCAATGAGGTACTGGTGGAGGCGGGGGCGGCGCTGTTGGGGGCTTTTCTGGCCGCCGACCTGTGGGACGAACTGCTCGTGTATATGGCGCCCAAGCTTCTGGGCAGCGACGCGCGGCCGCTGGCCAATCTGCCGCTGGGTAAGATGAATGAGGCGGTGCAGGCCAGGCTCATTGACTGCGTGCCGGTAGGCGACGACCTCAGGCTGCGCCTTGGCCGTAGCGGTCAGTAGGCGCGTCGGCATGTCTGGCAAGATGAATCCCTGGGCCCGTCGGCGCGCACGCCGTGCGCTGGTTCAGGCCGTCTACGGTTGGCAGGTCACCGGCGCGGCGGTGGCCAGCGTGGAAGATCAGTTTCTAGGGGATGAGTCGCTGGCAAAGGCGGATGTGGCATTCTTCCAGGAACTCTTGCGCGGCGTGCTGCAGCAGCACGAGGCATTGGATGCGGCGTACGCGCCGTTTCTGGACCGCTCGCACGACAGCCTCGATCAGGTGGAGCGCGCCATCCTGCGCTTGGGCTGTTATGAGCTCGCGCACCGCATCGATGTGCCCTACCGGGTGGTGATCGATGAGTACGTAGAGCTGTCGAAAACCTTCGGTGCGGAAGCCAGCCACACTTATATCAATGGCGTGCTGGACCGGGTGGCTCAGGATTGCCGCGCCCTGGAAAAGGGTGAACGATGAACGAGTTCGAACTCATCGACGAGATCCTTCAAGCGCTGGGCGATGCCACCGGCGCGCCCGGCGTGCGGGTGGGGCCCGGGGACGATTCTGCCGTAGTGGCGGCGCCCGCCGGTACC
>DEBD01000017.1:9239-57637 GCA_002348385.1 Gammaproteobacteria bacterium UBA2965
CCCGCCGGTACCGACGTAGTGGCATCCATCGATACGCTTATTGCCGATGTGCACTTTCCTGCCGCGGCTCCCGCGGAGCTGGTCGGCTACCGGGCGTTGATGGTGAGCATGTCGGATCTGGCCGCCATGGGCGCCGATCCCGGCTACGCGCTGGTAGCGCTCAGCCTGCCCCAGGCGGATCCGCAGTGGGCAGTAGAGCTCGCGCGGGGCTTGGGCGCGGCGGCGGCCGATTGCGATGTACCCATAGTGGGAGGAAACATTGCACGCGGACCCGTTTGTATTTCTGTTAGTGTCCACGGCTGGGTGCCTGCCGGGTTGGCCATCACGCGAGCGGGCGCCAAGCCAGGGGATCAGGTATACGTAACGGGTCCATTAGGCGCCGCTGCGGCGGCGCTTGCCCGGGGTGGGCTGGAGGATTATTGCGACGAGTCATCAATGGATGACCTGGCGCGCGCCTATTTTCGACCGCTGGCGCAGCTCACTGCTGGCCAGCGGCTGCGAGGTGTGGCTACCGCTGCCATTGATGTGTCCGATGGCTTGTTGCAGGACCTTGGTCACGTCTGTGCTGTCAGCGGTGTCGCCGCCGAGCTGGAACACAACTCGCTGCCTGTTGCGCCGGGTGCCACGGTTCATCAGGCATTGAGCGGTGGCGACGACTACGAGCTGTGCTTCACTTGCGACGAGGTGCCCCCTGAGCTCGGATCCGAGGCGGTGCGCATCGGGCAAATCGTGGGCGGCAGCGGTGTCTTCGTGGACGGCAAGCAGCTAGACGTGGCCGGTTATTCCCACTTTGCACAATAGTTGGGTGCGCCGAGTTGCAAATTTGCAATTTGTGCAGGGGAATGGCCCTGCTGGATCCTTAGGCTTGTGAGGGTTCATCGACATTGGGCTGAAGGATGAGGCGCGCAACTGCGCTACTGGCATTAATGTTGGCTTATGAGGCAGCCGCCTCGGTTCCCCTGGAGGTGGTTGGGCTCTTTCGTGATCGTGCCGTGGTGCGTGCAGCCGGGGGCGAAAAACTCCTCAAGGTGGGTGAGAGCTTGAACGGGGTCACCCTGCTGTCGGCCGACGCCGCTGGCGCTACCGTGCGTTATCAGGGGGAGACCTACGAGGTGGCGCTCTCCAACCGTGTGTCGGGCACCTTCCAACCTGTGCAGCAGGCTCAGTTGGTGCTTACGGCGGATCGTCTCGGTCAGTACCAGGTGCGCGGGGCGGTGAACAACCAATACACCAACTTCCTGGTGGATACCGGTGCTTCCGTGGTGGCGCTCAACTCTACGCTGGCGAATTCCATGCAGGTGGACTACCTGGCCGGTAAGAAGGGCGCGGTGCAGACCGCTCAAGGCACGGTGGAAGCCTGGTTTGTCACCCTTGGCGAAGTGGCCGTGGGTGGGTTGCGGGCATACAACGTGCAGGCTGCGGTGATCGAGGGCGACTTCCCGAGAATGCCGCTCTTGGGCATGTCTTTCCTGCGCCAGGTGAGCATCGAAGAATCAGGCGGCGTGCTGACCCTCACTCAGGCGAAGTGACCAGCCGCTAGAATTCCCGCTGCACCGCGAGCACGGCCAGCTCGGCCAGCAGGTTGTGTTCCAGCCCGGCGCGGGCGTGCAGTGACAACGCCTCGTCCAGCAACTCCTCGGCGTAGTTTTGTGCCGCCTCCACCCCCATGAGCGCAGGATAGGTGCTCTTGTTGGCGGCCGAGTCGGATCCCGCCGGTTTGCCCAGCACCTCGGTGGGTTGCGTGATATCCAACACGTCGTCTACCACCTGGAAGGCAAGGCCGAGGCGTTGCGAGAACTCGCCCAACAGCACGTAGGTCTCCGACGACAGGTCGGGGTTGCCGAACAGCGCCCCGAGCTGGACGGCGGCGCCAATCAGCGCGCCTGTTTTCGCGCTGTGCAGGCTCTGCAGGTCGCTCATGCTCAGGCGTTTGCCCTCGGATTCTAGATCGAACACCTGACCCGCCACCATGCCCTGCCAGCCGACGGCGTCGGTGAGCAGCTGCACTGCGCGCAGACGTACCGCATCGGACCCGGCGGGCGCCTTGGCGAGAGTTTCGAATGCCAGGGCCTGTAGGGCATCCCCTACTAGGACGGCGGCTGCTTCTCCGTACTTGATGTGGGTACTGGGCATGCCATGGCGTAGCACGTCGTCGTCCATGGCGGGCAGGTCGTCGTGCACCAGGGAGTAGGCGTGTAGAAACTCCACGGCGCAAGCCGGGGCCAGGGCGTCTTCCAACTTGCCGCCCAAGGCGGTGCAGGTGGCGCAGGTCAGCATGGGTCGCAGGCGTTTGCCGCCGCCAAGTGCCGCGTAGCGCATGGCCTCCACCAGTGACTGGGCGATGGGGGAGGTGTGCGGAAGATGGTGGTCCAACGCGTCTTCGATGGTGGCGCGCAGGTTACTGAACTGGGGCTTCATGCCGGCGCTTCGGGATCCAGATCGACCAGCTCGTCGTTCTCCGTGAGCGCTTTGACTTTCAGCTCGGCAGCTTTGAGCGCATTCTGGCAATGACGGGTGAGCGCAATGCCTTTCTCGAACGCCTTGAGGGACTCCTCCAGCGGTAACTCGCCGGACTCGAGTTGCTCCACTAAATCTTCGAGCTCGGCGAGCGCTGACTCGAAATCGGGCGTCTGTGCAGTGTCCTTGGTCATCGCGGCAAGTTAACCGTCGTGGTTATCGCGTGCAAGGCGATTATGCGCGCGAGCCTGCCTGCTAGATGGCCTCGCGTTTGTCGGCCTTTGCCAGCGTCCACAATCCAGTTGCGGGATCCAGCTCGATGACGCCTTGCTCGGCGAGGATGGCGAACTCACCGCGCACCTCCCAGGTGCCCAGCGGCTGACCTTCTCTGCGCAGGGCCGAGTTGACGTCGCCGGGCCGAAATTCGCTGGTACCAGCGGTCACCAGCTCTTGAATGGATGCATACACCAGCTTGGTGCGGCGCTGTTCAACGCTCAAGAAAACTCCCCGTTTAACCTACCGGTCCAACCACCGGCGCGCGTTTTTTACCAGAAACGGGCGGGTGCCGCCAGATGCGGAGTGGTCACCCGGCCGTTCACTCACGCCACGGACGCCCAGCCTGATAGGCGGCCAGGTGCTTGGCGAGCTCTCGGCGCAGGTCCTGTTGCGCATCGTCCAGCAGAATCAGCGCCGCGGTTTGGGTGGAGATGGCGGCTTCGAAATCTCCCCGCTCCGCGTGCGCGGCGGCCAGGGTGTCCAGGAACGCGGCGGAAGCCTGCTGGGCCACCGCGCGTTCCGCCATCTTCACGGCCAGGTCCCCGTCGCGCAGCGCTTCCAGCGGATGGGTAGCGAGCACCCAGGCGTAGTCGTTCTGGGCCCGCGGGTCTTCCCTGGCTGCATCCGCCAACAGCGAGAGCGCTTCGCGGTGGTCGGGCGGCCGTGAGCTTTGCAGCAGCAGGTTCACCAGCCGGGCGTGGGCGCCGGCCACGTTCGCTTGCGCGGCCTTGCGATACCAGTTTGCGGCGGCGTCGCTGTCCGCTTGTATCCCGAGACCCGCGTGGTAGATGTGGCCCAACCACAGATAACTGACCCCAACACCCTGATCGGCTGCCTTTACGAACAGCGTACGTGCTTGCTGCGCATCGTCGGCAACAGCGTCACCGGTGAGGTACATGTGGCCCAGTCTCACCTGGGCCGCTCCCGAGCCCAGCTTGGCAGCCCGTGCAAACAACTCCACCGCCCTGGCCGGGTCGCTTTGTGGCAGCTCGCCCTTGCGGTGCATGAAAGCAAGTCCCGCCAGTGCGTCGGGGTCCCCCGCTGCCCAGGCTTGTTCGTAATACTGCTGTGCCAGCTCGGGCTGGGGCTGCTCGGCTGTTCCGGCCCGGTAGCTGCGCGCCAGGTGGATCAGCGCATCGCTGTCACCCGCATCGGCGAGTCCCGTGAGCCAGCTGCGGGCACTTTCCAGATCTTTGGGCGTGCCTGTGCCGGTCATCTCGGCAATGGCCACCTGCAGTTGCGCCGCCGCGTGGCCCTGCTCGGCCGCTTGGTCGAACAGGGTGTAGGCAAGCTCCAGATTCCTGGGCACCCCCTGACCGCGCAGGTGCAGGTTTGCCAGCGCAGCCTGTGCCGCCGGGTTGTCCGGATTGAATTCCAGTGCCCGGTAGTAGTCTTTACCAGCTGAGACGTAGAACTGTTGCGCATAGAAGCTGTAGCCGCGCAGATAGTAGGCGCGCGAGCGTTCGCTGGCGTACAGGCGAAAGTCGATCAGGGCCGGCTCCAGATAGCCGCGCGCCAGGAGATATTGGCCGTTTTCGATCAGACCCACGGCGCGCTCGATGTTGGCCCGGGAGTCGATAGCGCCGAAGCCTGGCAGTGCAAGCACCATCATCAAGGCCCCCAGGAACCAGGGAAAATGCCATTTTGCTGACCGTCTGACCATGGAACGAAAGCGTGTGAAACCGGTCTCTCAATTATGCGCTTTCGATTATGCAACAAGGGTGCGTGGGCGTCCTTTCACGTAGAGGGCGCGTGATACAATGTGGCTATACGTTTTGGATCATAAGGTGTCCTGAAAAGCGTCGAATACGACGCGCAAACGCATGAAACGTGGCGCGCGACGCGTGCCTACTCCTGATTGGGGGCGACTTGGCTTCGACGGGGGTAACGGAGCTTGCGGTGCATGCCGAGAGGGTAGTGACTCTCGTTAATCAATCGCTGTAACTTTTATAGTTGCTAACGACGAAAACTACGCACTAGCGGCCTAAAAAACCCGCTTACGTCGATGATCTTGGCCTGCAAGGAGAAATCGACGGCAAAGTTTGCAGGATCGCGTGGACGCCTCGCCCGGGGCCGAAGCGTTAAAACCAATCGGGCTCGCTGAGCGCACCCTGACCGTCGGGTCGCGCAAGGCTAAATTAATAGACGGACTCTAAGCATGTAGAGCCAACAGCCGAGTGCCAACGGACGCGGGTTCAACTCCCGCCGCCTCCACCAAACAAAGCAGGGGACCCAATCGGGCCCCCTGCTTTGAAATGGTTGCAAGAAGATTCCTGACTGCGGCCGCAATTCTCAACACCCAAACCAAGGAACATCGCCATGGCGAGCTTTGAGCACATCATTTATGAAGTCGAAGCGGGTAAGGCCCGCGTGACTCTGAATCGGCCGGAGCGCCGCAATGCCATGTCTGGCGCCTTGCTCGAAGAGCTGCGCGATGCGCTGTGGGAGGCCGACGACGACACCTCCGTGCATTGCGTGATCCTGCGCGGTGCGGGAAGCGGGTTCTGCGCTGGTTACGACCTCACGCCGGGCAGGCGCCGGCCGGGCGATGACGTGCCGCGCCGCACGGGCCGCAGTTTCGACGATGACACCTGGGGGATCGAGCGGATGCAGCGCTGCATGCGCACGCTCGCAGAGATGCACAAGCCCTCCATCGCGCAGATCCACGGCCACTGTCTGGCGGGCGGTACCGACCTTGCCCTTTACTGCGACATGCTCATCGCTGCGGACAACGCCATCATCGGGTTTCCCGCCACGCGCAGCATGGGGGCAGCCCCTAACCAGATGTGGCTGTATCACTGCGGTCCGCAGTGGGCGAAGCGGCTGTTGCTGACTGGCGACACGGTGAGTGGCCAAGACGCGGCCCGTATCGGGCTGGTCATGAAGTCGGTGCCCGATGATCTGCTCGAGGCGGAAGTGGAGGGGTTGGCGGACCGCCTGGCGCTGGTGGATACCGATCTGCTCTCGGCAAACAAGCGCATCATCAATCTGGGCATGGAACTCATGGGCGCGCAGACCCTGCAGCGTCTGGCCGCCGAGAACGATGCTCGGGCGCACACTGCCCAGGCGGTACGCGACTCTTTCAAAACCATTGCCGAGCACGGCGTGCGCGAGGCGGTAGCCCAGCGCGATGCCCCTTTTGGTGACGGACGCGCGCGTGTGGCTGGGCCGGAGCTGCGCGACAGCGAGGGGCGGCTGCTACCGAACGAGGTGGTGGACGAGTAATGCATGGCGACCCGGGTTCGGTCTCTCGCCGGTTGCCTAGCGCGTCTTTGGCAACCTGATATTTGCTCATGTGTGCTTCGCTTCCTGCTCAGGGGCCACGGTAAGCGATGGCCCGATGTGCGGGAAATTCGCAGAACTACCTAGCTCGTGCGGTGGGTTCTGCCATTGGCACGCGCGCTGATCACCAGTTGCCGGTGGTAGTCCCCCGGCTGTCCAGACTGAGGTCTCCGTCGTCGGTTTGGCTGCCCTGGGCTTCGGCGGTAACCACCACGCACTGGGCGATGGTGCTGCCCCCGCAGGGCGCTGCGCTCACCAGGTAGTGCCCCTCGTCGGTTTCCACATCGTCAGAGGTGTCGTAGCCCAGCTCCGTCAGATTGGCGGTGTAGGTGACCTCATCGGTGAAGTAACGCTCCTGGGCCTGCATTATCTCGTTGATCAACGTGTAGCCGTCGGCGCGATTTGCGCGGCGCACGAAATCCCGATAGTTGGGGTATACCAGCGCCGCAAGTATGGCGGCGATGACCAGCACCACCAGAAGCTCCACCAGTGTAAAACCCCGCATTGTCAGTTTTCTCTCCAGAAGGTTCTTACCAGCGGGTCGTTTCCGGGAATGAGGTCGTCGAAGCACTCCGTACCGATGCAAACGATAGGCTTGGTCCGCCGGTTGGTCTGGGTGACGCCCTGGAAGTCGGTGTAGGTCTCCGAATCATCCGTGAAGATGATGGTGGCCGCCGGCGGTATGCCCGCATGCTCAAGGGTAATGTACTCGGTGGACACGTATTCCGTTGCTGGCAGCAGGCCGCCCCCGGTGAGAGCGTCCAGCACGTAGGCGCGTCCGCTGCCGATGTCGCCGGTGCAGTTGATGGTTGACACCGCGCCCGGTGGCAGATAGGTGGTGAATATCAGCGCGCCGCCAAACGTAGTGCTCTTTGAGAGACCCTTCTCATCCATGCCTTCGAGGGTCTTGAACCACCCGTGAGGCGCGTCCGACTTTCTGTCGGCAAGCGTGTCGGTGGCGTCGAACAGATCGCCTTCGTCCAACGGGTCGTTGTCGCTGGCGTCGAGCATGGAGTAGTCCACGTTGCCGCTGCTGTTTTGGGGCGGGTCGAATACGTTGGGATCGAAGATTGTGTACACCCTGTCGGTAACCGTGGTGTCCAGCGGATGAGCGCGGTAGCCGGAAGCCAGGCTTATCGTGTAGAACGCCTGCTCGCCACGCGGAGCGAACAGGGCCACGTCGGGAGCGTTGTAGAAGCGGCGGAAATTCTCCGCATCGTTGTCGCCATTGCTGTCGTAGTCGCCGAGCCGGGCGATGATGCCGCCCGTGGCGAAATTGCCGGCATTGGTGGCGGCGCTGAGGTCGAAGCGCCAGACGTGTCCGGTAACGTCGACACCGAACAGGATGTCGATGAAGCCATCGCCATCGATGTCCACCGGAGTAAGGTCGGCGGCCATGCTGTTTTCCATGTCCGAGAGTTCCAGGTCGTGAACCGCCGGGGCCGCTGGCTTGCCCGCAGACCACAGCAGGTCGCCTGTAACCGCATCAACCATGTATACCGCTGCGCCACCGTCGGTGGTGGTCTCGGCGGTAGCGGTGTCGTGCACAGTGTCGTAACCGCCACCGAAAAGCACCACCGTCTTGTCTGTGCAATTCTCACCGCTGCTGTCGCAGCTCCATTTCACCTTGGCAAGGGTGGGCGCAGACCAGGATTGCGCCAGGTCTACGTAGTCGCCTGCGCCGCCGTTCACCCGCCAGAGCAGTTTGGGGTTGGAGCGGTCGGTCAGGTCGAGCGCGTAGTAGTTGCCACCGCCCCGACGCATGGCTACGTACAGATATACGTAATCGCCCTCGCCTGACTCGATGGTGGCGTCGGCGTCTGAGGCGTTCTCGCGACGCCAGATGCTGATGGGTCCGTCCAACCCGTACACTTTTTGCGTCACGCTGGCCTGGTCTTCCAGATACTTCCGGCCATTGGGCAGAAGCGCTTGGGGGATGAACGCGAACTGCTCGCTGCCGTCGCTGGCGTCCACTGCGTGCAGGGCACCCAGGTTGTTCGCAAAGTAGACGGTGTCGTCCGGATTGGATTCGGTGCCCCCGTAGGTGACCACCACCGGCCGGCTGTGCAGCGGATCGCCGATGAAGTTGTGCACGGGGTTGGGCTCGTTGGCCAGCTCCACATCTTTACCCATCATCCAATCCATGAGGGTGCTTCGCTCGCTGGCGCTGGCGGCGGCATCGAGCCCGAGCATCTCGTTGGTGATGGCCGTGTTGTCCGGATCGAACAGGTGCGCGGGCGCGTTCAGCGAGACGTTGTCTGGAGCGCTGCTGCTTGTGTACGTGTAGATGTTGCGAACCGTGGACATCTCCTGCGCAAAGCCGCCCTCGGTTACTGAGCGGCCGTCCACCGACGCCGACCAGAAGCTGCGTGCCGAATCCAGGAAGAAGCCGGTGGAAGGGTCGATGGCGGGGGCGTCGTTGGCATCGCGGATCACCGCGTCGCTGCCCACCCGGTAGCGCTTCAGGTTGCCCGCCCAGCGCGGCTGAGTGTCCGGACGGAAAATGGCGTAGTACAGGTCACTGCGGTGCTGCAGGTTGTTGTACGCGTTGACCGTAACTGCAGGTGCGGCGAACGTGCTTTCGGTGGTAAGGATAGACAGCACGATCTGGTTGAGCGCGGCCTTGAGCTGCAGGGCGTCGGCGGCATTGTAGATCTTGCCACCCCCTTTCTGCGCGGCTACCGCCAGCAGATCCAGGTTCACGTCAAAACCGATGGTGTGCAGCGTCAGGTTCTGCTGGCCCTCCAGTGAGCTGTGGTCGTTCTGGTGCATCCACTCTGCCCACTCATCCAGACAGGTATGAGAAGCCAAGGTGGCGTTGATCTGGTGCGTGCAGGTCTGGCCGGTGATGGTGCTGATCTGCGCGTCGCGTTCGTCATCTTGCCAGGGTGCCCCATCGGTGAGATATACCACGTGGTTGCGCTGGCATGAGTTGGTGATGGGCGAGATGTAGTTGCCGCCGCTGATCGACTCCGGAACGCTGCTGCCGCGCGGGCCGGCAAGTCCGAACTCCACGCTTTCCCCACGAAAGTAGCGTGCCGCCTCCCAGAGTGTTTCGGCCAAGGGTGTCGTGTCGATGGCCGGCAGGTTCTCGATAATCGCTTTGGTTGCCGCTTTGTTTGCCGCGGGAGTGATGTCGTCGAAGTGCTGCACCACATACCCACCCGCGTCGTCGTTGAAGCGCATGATGCCGATGTTGAAGCCGTCGAAATCGTCCACCAGATCCTTTGCGGCGTCTCGCATGACGTCTATCTTGGGGCGGAAGGAAACCACGCTGGGGTCGTTGAGGTAGTCGTGGTAGTTCGCCGATACGACGATCAGTGGGCTGCGGTCGGTCCAGGTGATTTCGGTGCCGGCATTGGCGTTGTACGGTCCGTCGCTGCCGTTGGCGGCATAAACGGCGGCACTGCCAGTGTCAGCCCCGTGCGCGCCGCTGTCTGCGGCGCACTCCACGGGGTTTGCAGGGCCTATGGTGCTCGACGCGCCCACGTCCATCCAGCCGAAGTCGAACCAGTGCGCGACCCGGTCGTTGAATACGGGATTGTTGGGTTGGCCGGATATTTTGTCGGGTAGCGCCTGGCAGTTGACGTCGCTGGCCGCGATGCTTCGGATAAAGGTGTAGTCCTGCTCGTAGAAGTAGTAGGCGGTCTCGCTGGAGGCCCCGTAGTCGGTCAGGGGGTCGTATTCTTCCAGGGTGGACACATCGTCCAGCATGCTGGCCGAGGTATCGAAGATGAACAGCAGGTTTGGCTGTGCAGCGGAAGCGCTTTCGGCAACATCCGTCAGATAGATTTCCGTGTCGTCTCCCCACACGGCTGCGGAATACGCAGCGGCGCCGAAATACAAACTCGCGGCAGTGGTGACTAGCAACTTCTTCACGATATGCACCCCTCAGTAGTCGCGCCGGATGGTTACGACGCGATTAGAGGACTTTTCCACCGCAATGCCCCCCGGAAACTGCCGCCAGGCTTTCAGGTCTGCCAGCGTGCGGGTCTGGGTGCCCTTGTAGACGTTGACCGAGGCATCGAAGTCGTGCACCGAGGGCGCACAATCGTCGCAGCCGCGTTGGCGTGCCACCAGCGTGCCCCCGGAATCGTGGGCATTCACGAATACCTCGATGCTCAGCCACTCTAAATAATAGTTTTTGACTATCACTGGCCCCTGGGCAAGCGAGTGCGAGATGGCCAGCGGGCCGAGTAGCAAAAGAATGATTAACTTGCGCAAGACCAACTCCTACTTCGGACCCGCATAGTTGAGACCTTGGGTCTGGTCGGAAAATATTCCGGTGTTGTTTACCTGGGCGCGGCTGTCGATCTCGAAGATGCGCCCCACGTATGTGTCGACGCTGTAGCCGGGTGGGGGCATGCCTTCGCCGATATAGTCGATCCTTACGGTCTGAGCAAAGTTGGCCGGCTGCATGAAGATGTCGCCGCCTACCCGGTTTACGGTCCCGTTGACGAGCGCGTCGTCCAGCGCCGCGATGTTGTTCTCTATGTCCTGCAGTTGGGCGGAGATTTCACTCAATGCCACCTGGTAGCTATGCACGCGAAACTGGCTGTTGCGCGACATGTTGCCTTGCAGGTTGGAGCTGTCCACCACGGCCACGCCCAATATAGTCATGACCAGCAGCAGCACCAGGGCCACGACCAGAGCGGCCCCCGATTGTTTGATGACTTGTTTCATTCCGTAAATCTGCGTGTTGATCTGTTTCACCGCGGCGTCTGTGTGTGTCTGTCGCGTCGACTGGTTAGATAAACGCATTGTTCAGGGTGACGGTTGTGGTGAAGACGCGCCGGTTGTGGCGATCGTTGAACGTGAGCGTGGGGGAATCGAGCAGTACGTAGTTGCGTGCCCGCGCCTCCGACTGACCGAACTGCGTGCCGCGAGCGACGAGCACCGCTATGCGCACGGATTGCACCTGGGTCCAATCCGTTACCCGGTCTGCCGATACGTAGCGGGTCACGCTGGTACCCAGACTGTTTTTGATGCCATAGAGCGCCTGCATGTTGTCTACGCCAGCGATGAGCGGCCGCGCCGCGGATACCCAGCCGCCGGTGCTGGCGTTCCAGCTGCGGCAGCTCAGTGAGTTTACGTTGTCGGCGAAGGTAATGGAGTACACGTTGACCACCAGGTCGGTGTCGGCCACCGCGTTGCCGAAGCAATCGCTATTGGAATCCGGATCGTATTGGACAGCAATCCGGTCGCTGTCATTGCCGCCACCGTCGCTGGTGCAGGGGTTGAACTCGTCGCAGGCGTCGGTGAGGAAGTAGTGCGGCGTGTTGCCGTTTTCTGGCGGTCGGTAGCCGGCCATGCGGATGTCGCTGGCCAGTATGTCCAGCGCGAAGCGGCCGTTTTCCTGAACCCGGCTCAGGTCGTCGCTGGTTTGAAAGGTCTCCTTGCTGCTGATCTGCACGTTGACCACGCCGGCTAGCAGCAGCAGGCCGAGCACCATGGCGATCATCAGCTCAACCAAAGAGAAGCCTAGTTGTGTCGTTGCTTGTCTCATGTCACGGCCTCACGATGAAAGTGATGGTTTTCGCGGCATTCTCGTTGGAGGAGGTCGCGTCGGCCGAGGCGGAGGTCCAGTTCAGCACGGCGGTGAAATCGGAACCGGTGGAACACGGGTCTGCATCCCCGGTATCGGCATCGTTGCAGGTCAACTGCAAGCCGTTCGCCCCCAGTGACAGGTGGTCGAGCGGACCCGATACGGTGTTGGTGCGGTCGAAGCCGCAGGTCAGCTCCCATACGTCGAACTCGGCGACTTCGTCTGCGCTGCAATCGTTGGCGGCGTTGGTTTTCGAAGCGCCGTTAAAGTAGTCGGAGCAATATTTTGTCGGCCCGCCATCGCATAGATTGGCCTTCGCCGCGGCGGCTGTGTAGCCATTGGCCTGCCCATCCACGTTGGCGCGCATGCGCTCGGCCAGCTCCTGAACCAGCCAGGTAGCCTGGGAGCGTTGGCCCGCATCGAAGCCGTCGCGAATCGAGGCTGCCTGCAGGGCTGAAAGACCCATCAGCCCGATGCTGAGCACCAGCAGGGTGACCAGCACTTCGATGAGTGAAAAACCTTTGGGTTTGCGCAGCCCCGGACTATGCGTTGTAGCGTTGCCCGTTTTGATTGGCTCGCAGCCGAGCTTTCGTTGTGTGCTCATGGTGCGCAGTTGTTGGCAGGGGTGGTCAGGGTTACCCGGCCGGTCAGGCCCACGGTGACCTCGCGGCCGTCGGCTTCGCCACGCTCGTCGCAGATGGCGATCAAGACGCCGTTCCCGTCTTCCAGCAACATTCCGTTGTCGCGGTAGCTGATCCAGGGTTCTCCGGGCGCATTGCTCAATACCGTGATGTCGCCGCTGTCCATGTCGACATCCCGCAGCAGCGTGTCGCCGCCCACACGGGCTGTGTTGCCGGTGGCGTCATCGTCGGTGTACACCTCCCAGCCCTGGGACCAGTCGTTGTTGTTGATGCTCTTGCGCGCCAGGGTGATTACGGTTGCGCGGTTAGACGCTTCGCTGCGCGCGAAGTTGAGCGTGCCGATCAGGCGCGTGGTCACGGCGTCCATCTGATTGTTGCGCACGAAGTCGGTGAACAGGGGTACTCCCACGCCCAACAGCGTGCCGAGCACGGCGATGGTCACCAGCAGCTCGATCAATGTCACGCCCCGTTGCGTTGCGCTTTTTTGCGTATGCACGCAGATCCACCCTACCTATTTTTCCTCAGATCCGGATCTTTACACGGGGCTGCAACGCAGGGATACGAAAGCAGGGATAAGCGGTATCAGGCAGCCGACGAGCGGTCGCTGCTGTTGCCAAAACTGCGTATCAGGTCACTGAATTGGCCCGCGGAATGGGGTACTCAGGGAATAATGACAGGTTTGTTGCCGCAGCCGGCCTTGCCGTTCAGGCGACCGGCGGCACCTCTTTGTGCAGGGGCTCGCCGGCCAGCAAACGGGCCAGATTGTCGAGAAACAGCTGGTCGCCCCGCGCGGCCATTCCGTCGCCAAAGGAGGCACCATGGCTGGTTGTCAGCACCCTGGGGTGCTGCCAGTAGGGGTGGGAATCCGGCAGCGGCTCCGGATCGAACACATCGAGAATGGCGTGTTCCACGGTGCCTGCATCCAGGGCGGCGAGCAGGTCGTCGTCTACCACCAGCGCGCCGCGCCCGACGTTCACCAGCGTGCTGTTGGCTTTGAGCGCTGCCAGGAAGTCTGCGTCCACCATGTAGCGGGTCTCGTCGGTGAGTGCGCAGGCAAGCACCACCACGTCTGCCTGGGGCAGTATCGCTGACAGCTGGTCCGGGTGAATCACGTCTGCCCATTCGCTGGTACTCTGGGTGCGGCGCACGCCGGTGACCTTTGCACCAAACGCGCTCACGCGCCGCGCCACCTCCTGCCCGATGCTGCCGTAACCGATTATGAGCCAGTGGGTGCTCGACAGCTCGCGAAATTCCACGGGCTGCCACACTTTGTCGGCCTGCAGGGCCAGACGCCGTGCGTACTGCTGGAAATGACCCAGCACGCAGCCCACGATGAAGTCGGCGATGCTGGGCGCCTGGGCGTCGCTGCTGCAAAGGCGCACGCCCCGCTTCAGCAGCCCCCGGTAGATAGGCGCTTCAACGCCGGCAAGGGCTGTCTGTACCCACGCAAGGTTTGCCGCGTCGGTCACTGCGGCGCTGAATTTGGCGGCTTGCGGGCAGCGATACAGATCCAGGCCCATCCACGCCAGCGTGGGGTCGATGGCGGCTTTGTGGGGTGCGCCGTTGAGCCTGAACGCGCCCGCGCCGTCCATGGCGAGAATGTCGAGGTCGTCGGACAGCGCCCGAATGCGCTCGCCTATACGGTGGTAGGCGGTTTCCAGTAAAAGCAGGGTGTGCGCCATGGTGGGCTCCGCCTGGGTCAGTCGTCCACCTTTATTCGATGGTTGGCCACCAGGGGACCGCCCACCCAGCCGCAGAAATGCGGATCGGCTTCCTTCACCTCGCCCTCAATCCAGCGTCCGTCGGTGCGAAATCGTCCCCAGGCACCGTCGGTCTGGGTCACCAGCACGTTGCCTTGCCCGTCCTGCTCATACAGCGCGCGTCCGAAAGGGTGCTTCATGCCTCTCATGGTTCAGTCCTCTAGCCAACGATCGAGAGTTTCGTTCAGCCAGCGCACCTTGGCTTCCTGATAGCCGGCCAGGGTCACGCCCGGCTTGCGGGTGGTCTCCAGTCCGCGCTGCACGCGCTCCATGTTGAACGTGTCCTGGTCGAAAACTTTGCCCAGCATGCCCAGTGGTTCCGCGTCGGTCCAGGGTTGCTCAGCGTCCAGGTGCAGCACCGGAGCGGGGGCCGGCCGCTCGCCGGTGAACGGTGCCAGCAGCAGCACTTCCATGATGGAGGAGCGGTGGTCGTTGCCATTGGGCCGGAAGCGGTAAACGATCCGGTTGAACGCGCCCCAGGGATGGAAGTTGGGAAACAGGGTGTAGTCCAGATTGTCGATGAATTCGGCATCGGACCAGTCATCTACCAGATCGCCCACCATGGGTCGCCAGCGCTCACGCGCGGAGTCAGCGGCAGAGCGCCGGGCGGTGGTCCCTTCCAGGGACCAGGGCAGATCCATGTCGTCGCGAATGTCCAGCATGTGCCGCAGGATGTCCGCCTCGTCCGGTTCCCAATTTAACAGCGGGCTGGGCGTGCCGCCGGGGGTAATCACACGCGCAAAGGTGTCCCACACATCCACCTGGGAATTGGTGTCGCCCAGATACGGCAGCGTCTGAGGATGGGTGGCGTTCACGTGGAACGCCTCGCAGAAGGCCTCCTGGGCAATTTTCCAGTTGGCGCGGATTTCCTTGGCCACGTGAGCCTGCACATAGCGGTCGGTGAGATTCCAGCGCTCGAAATGGGCGGGCAGATCGCCCAGAAAGGCTTCAAAGGAGCCCGCGTCGGGATCGGGATTGATGAATACGAAGCCGGCCCAGATGCCCACGCGCGCCTCTGGAAGTGACCACTCACTTGCGTTGATCTGTGGGAAATCCCAGCGTGCTGGAATATCGGTCAGTTGCCCGTCGGTGTTCCAGGCAAAACCGTGAAAGGGGCAGCGAAGCTCGCTGGAGTAGCCGTCGTACTGCTTGATCTGACGCCCGCGGTGCAGGCAGGCATTCACGAAGCACTTGATGGCGCCGCTGTGGGAGCGCACCACGATGTAGGAATGGTTGCCGATCTCGTAGACCACGTGATCACCGGGGTTGGGAATGTGCTCCTCGCGGCAGGCGAATTGCCACACCCGGCCCCACAGGCGTTCCATCTCGAGCTGATGAAAATCCGCCGAGATGTAACGATCGATGGACATATCCAGGTGGCCCCTGGGGGCTGGGCTCTCCAGCCTGAGTACCTGGGGTACCGGGTGGGTGTCGGTATCGAGTAGTTCCTGGTAGGACAGCCCCGGCGATCGGGCGTCGACGGCCTCAGACATGTGCATTCCCCTTTAATCCAATGGCGCGAGTGTGCCACCGTAGCGCACCAATGCAAAAGCGGGTTCGGTGGTGCCGCCAGGGCGCGCAAGCCCTCGGGGCCGCGGGTGGCTGCCAGTTGCGGTATGCTTGTGGGCCCACACAGGCGAACGACCAATCATGGCGCAAAGCGCGATAGACCTCAGCGGTCTTCCGACCATCGCCAATCCCGGAAGGGTCGCGATCTTGAAATCCAAATGGTATCCGGAGCTCAATGACTCTCTGGCGGACACCTGCGCCGGCGTGTTGCGCGAAAAAGGCTTCGATCGGGTAGAGACTCACACGCTGCCCGGTTCCCTGGAGCTTCCGTTGGCGGCCGCCGACCTGCTAGCCGCGGATAGCGACAGGGAAATTGACGCCATCGTCTGTTTCGGGGTCATCGTGAAGGGTGAAACGCTGCACTTCGAGATGATCACCAACGAGTGCATGCGAGGGCTAGGCGATGTCATGCGTGAATATCGCTGCCCTATCATCGTGGAGATCCTGCCGGTGCTGGACATCAGTCACGCCCAGGCGCGTGCTGCGGACGATGAGTACAACAAGGGGTACGAGGCGGCCGCTGCCGCCATCGAAATGATTGCTTGGCGGCGCGCGCTGCAGGCTTAGCGCTGTTTCAAAAGCCGCTGTTTTTCGCGCTGCCAGTCACGTTCCCTTTCGCTGGCCCGTTTATCGTGCTGCTTTTTACCCTTAGCTAGTGCGATTTCGCACTTCACCTTGTTCCCTTTCCAGTACAGGGCGGTGGCCACGCAGGTGTAGCCCTTCTGGTGGGTGGCTGAGAATAGCTGAGCAATTTCCCGCGCGTGCAGCAGCAGCTTGCGCGTGCGCTGCGGATCGGCCTTCACGTGGGTGGACGCGCTGGGCAATGGGGTGATGGTGGCGCCCAGCAGCCACGCCTCGCCGTCGCGCAGCAAGACGTAGCTGTCCACCAGCTGCGCCTTGCCGGCCCGTATGCTCTTTACCTCCCATCCCTGCAGCGCCAGACCAGCCTCGAACTGCTGCTCCAAGTGGTAGTCGTGTCTGGCCCGCTTGTTGAGGGCGATGGTGGTAGACGCGGGTTTGCCGGATTTCTTGCTCACCGCCCGATTATAGGCGGTTGAGGCGCTTAGGGGGTTGGTCCACAATCCCCCGCCAACGCGAGGGGCGAGAAGCATAAGCATGGTGCAGATCACCGAGAGCAGGCATGGGATGTGGTCCAACCGCTGGCTGTTCGTGTTGGCGGCAGCCGGATCTGCGGTGGGTCTGGGCAACATCTGGAAGTTCCCTTACATCGCCGGCGAGAACGGTGGTGGCGCATTCGTGTTGCTGTATCTGCTGTGCGTCGCGTTCGTGGGGATCCCTATCATGATGGCCGAGGTGCTCATCGGCCGCGAAGGCCGCCACAGCCCCATCAACACCATGCGCACGCTCACCCAGCAACACCACAGGAACCGGCTGTGGGTGACTATCGGCTGGATGGGCGTGGTGGCTGGCTTTCTCATCCTCAGTTACTACGTGGTCATAGCCGGTTGGGCGCTGCACTACATCTGGCAGATGGCAGAGGGCACATTCGTCGGGGCCACGGGCGAGCTGGCCGAAGCGACCTTCGACGCCTTCCTTGCCGACCCCTGGCAGCTTGTGCTCTGGCAAACGCTGTTTATGGTGGCCACGGTATGGATCATCTCTCATGGTGTGATCAAGGGCCTCGAACGCGCCATACGCTGGTTCATGCCGCTTCTATTCGTGTTGCTCATGGTGCTGCTCGGTTACGCCGTCAATTCCGATGGTTTTGATGCGGGCTGGGATTTCATGTTTCGCTTCGACTGGTCGGCGCTGGATCAGGGGTCTGTGCTCATCGCCATGGGGCAGGCGTTCTTCACGCTGAGCCTGGGCATGGGGGCCATCATGGCCTACGGCGCCTATCTGCCCAGTGACACCTCCCTAACCGGTACCGTGGTGGTGATCGCATTGCTCGATACGCTGGTGGCCATCGCCGCGGGTTTGGCCATCTTCCCCATCGTGTTCTCCAACGGGCTGGATGCGGGAGAGGGCCCCGGACTTATGTTCGTAACCATTCCGCTGGCATTTGGCCAGATGCCGTTCGGTGTGCTGTTCGGCACGCTGTTCTTCGTGCTGGTGAGCTTCGCCGCCATCACGTCGGCCATATCCATCAGCGAGCCCGCCCTGGCGTACCTGGTGGAGCAGTACAACGCCAAGCGTTCCCGCGTGGCGGTCAGCCTGGGCGTGATCGCGTGGATCCTTGGCATCGGCTCGGTGCTCTCATTCAATCATTGGTCGGACGTCCACATCGTCGGCACCCTCACGTTTTTCGATTTCGTCGACTACGTATCCCAGAACATCATGCTGCCGTTGGGTGGTGTATTGATCGCCTTGTTTGCAGCCTTTGCACTGCCGAAGACCGTTGTTGGCAACCAGTTGGGCTTGCGCCATCCGGCTGTGGCAGTGGTGTGGAAATTGCTGTGCGGCGTAGTGGCGCCGGTCAGCGTCATCTTCGTGTTTGCGGTTACCGTTGGATTGGATGAACTCGTTCTAGGCCTGCTCGGCGCGGGCGGCTAAGGGTTTAAGCACTTTGGCGTCGCTATCCAGGTCGGCCCTCCTGCCGTACTCACTGGGATCCGTGTTCGGCATCGTCAGCGACGTGGGCCGCTACGCCGATTTCCTGCCCTGGTGCCGCGCTTCCGTCATCGACGAGCAGGACGAGCACACCGTCACCGCTACCCTGGAGTTCGGTGGTCGTGGGCTGTCTGAGCGGCTGACGACCAGAAACACCATGGTGCCCGGCGCGCGCATCGAGGTGGGCCTGGTGTCCGGCCCGTTCACCGAATTTGCCGGTGTCTGGCGCTTCACCGCGCTGGGCGAAGACTTGGGGTGCAAGGTAGAGTTCGCGCTCGATTATCGTCTCGCGGGCGCGCATCGGTTGTTGGGCGGTCGGTTCATCGATCACGCGGCGGATAGACTGGTGGATGCGTTCGCCGATCGGTGTGCACAGCTTCTGGATGCGGATACACGATGATCGTTGAAGTGGTTTATGCGCTCCCTGATCGCCAGCAGGTGTTGGCGTTAGAGCTCGGCGAATCGGCTTGCGTGGCGGACGCGCTCGAGGCGGCCGCCAGGCAAGGGTTGTTCAACCCGGAGGACGTCGAAGGCCTGACCGTGGGAATCTTCGGAGACGTGGTTGAGCGCGCTCGCGCACTGCGCCCCGGTGATCGGGTGGAGCTGTATCGTCCGCTGCAGATGGATCCGAAACAAGCACGCAAACGGCGCGCCGACACTACGAACCGTCAGTAGCTTCCGTTTCGGTATTTTCTTCGCTTGCCGGCTGCTGGTCGCTGGGCACGAAGTCGCCTACGAAATAAGCCAGGGTCTCGTTTTCGAAATACAGGCTGAGCTTGCGCTCCTGCTCGTAGCGCCCGGGTGATTCCACCATGTAGATGTAATCCCAGCGGCTGTTGTCAAAGGTGTTTCGAAAAATCGGCTCGCCCATGATGAATGTCACCTGCGAGCGGGTCATGCCGGGTTTGAGCTGGTCCACCATTTCCTGTGAGACCAGATTGCCCTGTTGCACGGTTACCTTGTGTACGCGGGGAATGCCGAACTTGGGCATGCTCAGCTTGGGAAGCCTGGCGCAGCCTGCCAGAAGGCTCGCGACGAGCACGCCGGCGACGATGATGTAGATGCGATGGCTCAAGTCAGGCGCCCGCAATAGGTCGAGGCCGGGCATGTTACCCAGTTCTGCTGCGCTAATGAACCGGGCCGTTGCCCGCTTCCTCGAGCAGCGTTTGGGCATAGGCCCTGGATTCGGCCGTGATGCCGGCGCCGGCCAGCATGCGCGCCAGTTCGTCGACGCGTTCATTGCGCTGCAGCGGCTCGATGTGGGTTTCGGCGCGAGGCGATTTCTGTACCAGCAGATGGTTTTGGCCCAGCGCTGCGACCTGGGGTGCGTGGGTGACGCAGATCACCTGGGCATGACCGGCCAGGTCTCGCAGCAGGCGACCTACCACGTCAGCCGTGGTGCCCCCCACCCCAACGTCTGCTTCGTCCAGCAGCAGGCTGGGCAGGGCCGAGCGCTCGGCAGCAACCACGGCGATGGCCAGGGCGATTCGCGTGCGCTCTCCGCCCGAAGCGATCTTGGCCAGGGGCGCTGCGGGATACTTGGGGTTGGTGACCACCAAGAATTCCACCGCTTCCAGTCCGCGCTCGGATTGCTGATCCTTGAACTCCAGCGCCAGTGAGCCCTCGGTGATACCCAGCGCCTGCATGCAGGCGCTCACCGCGGTGGCGAACTGGTCGGCGGCTTCACGACGCTGTTTCGAGACGAGCTGTGCTGCCTTGCGATACTGCGCTTCGAAGTCGGCCGCTGAATCCCGCAGTGCCGCAAGGGCGCTGCGGTCGGTGGAGATGCCTTCCAGCTCCGCTGAGAGCGCTGCCAGGTGCGCGGAAAGCGCGCTGGGGTCGATCTTGTGCTTGCGCGCCAGGTCCATCACCAGGCTCAAGCGTGCCTCCAGGTCTTGCAGCGCGGCTGGATCCACTTCCAGGGTGGTCAGGTACGCTCTGAGATCGCGGGCCGCGTCGTCCAGCAGGGCGGTGGCGCCACCGAGCGCATCGCGGGCGCCCACGAGGCCCGGATGGGCGTCTTCTATCCCTTCCAGGTCGCGTTGTATGCGGCCCAATGCTTCCCTGGCATCGATCTCTTCCAGGGCCCGGCCGACGGTTTCGCGCAGGCTGTGAGCTTGCGAGGCGCGTTTGTGTTCGGCGGATAGTGATTCGAACTCGCCGTCGGTCAAAGCGAGCTCTGCCAGTTCCTCCACCTGGTAGGCCAGCAGGGATGCGCGATCTTCCTGCCCGGTAAGCGCGTTCTGCATGGCTTCGATGTCCCGGCTTGCCTTCTGCCAGGCACGGTGGCGCTCCAGGCAGCGTTGCAGCAGCCCAGCATCCACGCCGTAGTCGTCCAGCAGCCTCAGTTGGGCGCCGGGGTCCGTGAGACGTTGGCTTTCGTGCTGGCCGTGGATTTCCACCAGCCTCTCGGTGAGCTGGCGGAGCACCTGCAGGGTGACCGGAGTGGCGTTGATGAACGCGCGTGAGCGACCCTCGCTGCTGACTACGCGGCGCACCAGGCAGCGGGTGGGCTGGTCCACATCCTGCAGTTCGTGGGTTGCGAGGAATTCCTGGGCGTCGGGCTGATCCACCAGATCGAATTCGGCGTTCACCTCGGCACGGGCGGCACCTGGGCGCACAGCGTCGGAATCTGCGCGCTGGCCCACCACCAGCCCCAGCGCGCCGAGCAGGATCGACTTGCCCGCGCCGGATTCTCCGGTGATCACGGTGAGCCCCGGTTCGAAATTGATGTCCAGGGATTGCACCAGCGCGAAGTCCTGGACTGTCAGGGCCTTTAGCATGGAGACTGGCTCAAGTAGTGAAACTTACGGGATGGGGCTAACATTCCATTGGCGTTATGAGAAAGCAAGCCGACAATGGGGTGGACGAGCGGGCGCAGCTGCTGTTCAAGCTGCTGGTCGAACGCTATCTGGCCGATGGCAGTCCGGTCGCTTCGAAGATGCTGGCCTCTCGGCCCGAAGTGGAGGTGAGTCCGGCCACCGTGCGTAACATCATGGCCGAGCTGGAGGAACGCGGCCTGGTCACCTCGCCCCACACCTCCGCGGGCAAGGTGCCTACGCACATGGGCCTGCGCTTCTTCGTCGACAGCCTGCTTGCGGTAAAACCGTTGGACGCAGCCCAGGTCAGTGAGTTGGAGCTGCAGCTCAACCCGGATCTATCGCCCAAGGAACTGGTGGAGTCGGCCTCGAGTCTGTTGTCGCACCTCACCCACATGACCTGCCTCATTACGCTGCCGCGGCGCGACCACGTGGCGCTCAGGCAGGTGGAGTTTCTGCCGCTGTCCGGGGATCGGGTGCTGGTCATTCTGGTGCTCAACGACCGGGAGGTGCAGAACCGGGTGATTCACACGGACCGCGAGTATTCTGAAGCCGAGCTGACCCAGGCCGCCAACTTTATCAATCGGGAGTTTGGCGGGCGCTCGTTGCTGGATATTCGTCACGCGCTGGTGAGCAGCATGCAGGCCGACAAGGACCGCATGGATCGGCTCATGCAGGCAGCGCTAGACATGGCCTCGCAAGCCTTCGCTGATCCGGCCGAAGAGCCCGGCCAGGAGCTGGTGGTAGCCGGTGAGAGCAACCTCTTTGGCGCCAGCGCCGATATGGGCACGTTGCGGTCCCTGTTCGAGGCGTTTGCGCGCAAAGGGGGCATTCTACATCTGCTGGACCAGTGCCTGGACAGTGATGGCATCCAGCTGTTCATCGGTGAAGAGTCAGGCTACCGTTTGCTCGACGAGCTAAGCCTGGTTACCTCGCCTTACGAGGTCGATGGCGAGCTGGCCGGCGTGCTGGGCGTGGTTGGTCCCACGCGCATGGCCTATCAGAAGGTCATTCCCGTGGTGGACGTGACTGCGCGCGTGCTCAGCGCGGCCATGAGTTGGCGCGGCTGAGGAACCCCTAACGGGCCCAAAAGCGGTTGATTAGCCCCACGGGCCCGGTAACATCCGCGCCCTTGAAAAAGCGGGCTTTGGTCCCATATCCCCAAGTGTGGTCGGCAGCGTCGTTGAGCCGGCTGTGGGGCAAAAATCCGGAGCGAATCATGTCGGAAGAAAAGCATCCTGAAGCCGAGGATGGCGCAGAGGCGTCTGAGCAGGTAGCCGCAGATGCGTGCGAGCAGGTCGAGGCTCCGCCGGAGCCGGACGGGGAGTTGGCGGAGGCCACCGAGCAGATTGAAGCGCTGCAGGATCAACTCCTGCGCGCCCAAGCTGAGATGGAGAACGTGCGTCGACGCTCGGCCAGAGACGTGGAGAACGCGCACAAGTTCGCGCTGGAGCGGTTTACTGGAGACCTGCTTCCCGTCATAGACAGCCTTGAGAAAGCGGTCGAAGCCGGAGCTGAGTCCGAAGCCGAGGCGCATACCGAGGGGGTCGAGCTTTCGTTGAAGCTGTTCCTCACCACCTTGGAGAAGTTCGCGATTGCTCAGCTGGATCCCCTGGGAGAGCCCTTCGACCCTCAAGTGCATGAAGCCATGGCCATGGTGCCCAATCCGGACGCGGAACCGAATTCGGTGATGGAAGTGATGCAGAAGGGTTATACGTTGAATGGCCGGCTGGTGAGGGCCGCCATGGTGATCGTGAGTGCGGCGCCAGAGGGCCAGTAGCTTGACCGTAGGCTGCCGTCGGGAGCCATTCGGGGTTGAAGTCTGGCGCTTTGGCCAAATATAGCTAATAGACAACCAAATGGCCTCGAGCAGGCCAATTGAGCCCCAAAGGGGCTGCAAAGGACAACGGGAGAACTGAAGAAATGGGCAAGATCATCGGCATCGACTTGGGAACCACCAATTCCTGCGTGGCCGTGCTGGAGGGTAACGACGCCAAGGTCATCGAAAACGCGGAAGGTGATCGCACGACGCCGTCAATCGTGGCGTACACTGACGACGGCGAGATTCTGGTGGGCCAGAGCGCGAAACGTCAGGCGGTCACCAACCCCACCAACACCCTGTTTGCGGTCAAGCGCCTGATCGGGCGCAAGTTCGCCGATGGCGTCGTTCAGAAGGACATCAAGATGGTGCCCTACGACATCGTCGATGCGAATAACGGCGATGCCTGGATTCAGGTTAAAGGGGAGCAGCTTGCACCCCCGCAGGTATCGGCCGAAACCCTGAAGAAAATGAAGAAGACGGCCGAGGAGTACCTGGGCGAAGAGGTCACCGAGGCGGTGATCACGGTGCCCGCTTACTTCGACGACTCCCAGCGTCAGGCCACCAAGGATGCGGGCCGAATCGCGGGACTCGACGTAAAGCGCATCATCAATGAGCCCACGGCTGCGGCGCTGGCCTACGGTATGGACAAGCAGCGGGGCGACACCAAGATTGTGGTTTACGACCTGGGCGGTGGAACCTTCGACGTCTCGGCCATCGAGATCGCGGAGATCGACGGGGAGCACCAGTTCGAGGTGCTGTCCACCAACGGGGATACCTTCCTCGGTGGTGAGGATTTCGATCTCCGTATCATCGATTACCTGGCCGACGAGTTCAAAAAGGAAAACGGTGTAGACCTGCACAACGACCCGCTGGCATTGCAGCGGCTCAAGGAAGCTGCCGAAAAGGCCAAGATCGAACTGTCCTCCAGCCAGCAGACAGAAGTGAATCTGCCATACATCACGGCGGATTCCAGCGGTCCCAAGCACCTGGTGCTGAAGCTCACTCGAGCCAAGCTCGAGTCGTTGGTGGAGGATCTGGTGGAGAGCACCATCGGGCCCTGCCGCACGGCGCTGGAAGACGCCGGCCTGAAAGCATCGGACATCGACGACGTGATCCTCGTGGGCGGTCAGACTCGCATGCCGCTGGTGCAGGAAAAGGTGAAGGAGTTCTTTGCCAAGGAAGCCCGGCGGGACGTCAACCCGGATGAAGCGGTGGCCATGGGTGCCGCCATTCAGGCGGCCGTGCTGTCAGGTGACGTGAAAGACGTGCTGCTGTTGGACGTAACGCCCCTGTCCCTGGGTATAGAAACGCTGGGTGGGGTCATGAGCGCGCTCATCGAGAAGAACACAACCATCCCCAGTAAGAAGCAGCAGGTGTTCTCCACTGCCGACGACAACCAGACGGCGGTGACCATCCACGTGCTGCAGGGTGAGCGCAAGCAGGCGGGCCAGAACAAATCCCTGGGGCGCTTCGACCTTACCGACATTCCGCCGGCACCGCGAGGTATGCCTCAGATCGAGGTGAGCTTCGACATCGATGCCAACGGTATTCTCAACGTGTCAGCCAAGGACAAGGCGACCGGCAAAGAGCAGTCCATCGTGATCAAGGCCTCCAGCGGGCTGTCGGACGACGAGATCGATCAGATGGTTCGTGACGCGCAGGCGCACTCCGCCGAGGACGCCAAGTTTGAAGAGATGGTCAACCTGCGCAATCAGGCCGACGGTCTGATTCACGGTGCCCGCAAAGCGGTAGTGGATGCGGGTGACAAGGCGACAGACGCTGAGAAGGAGGCCATCGAAGCGGCTGCGAGTGAATTGGAAGAAGCTATCAAGGGCGACGACAAGGAGGCCATCGAAGCCAAGATTCAGGCATTGTCGGAGGCGTCAGCGGGCCTTGCCCAGAAGATGTACGCAGAGCAGGCTGAGGCTGCTCAAGCGGCGGATGGCGCTGATGGCGCCTCGGCACAGCCTGACTCCGATGGCGATACCGTGGATGCGGAGTTCGAGGAGATCGACGACACCGACGACAAGGCGCGTTAGCAATAATGTAGCGTCGGCAAATTTTGCCGGCGCCACCGTGCGGGGTTCGGGATAAGGTGCCAGAGTAGGTTATTCTGGCGTTTTAGTCCGGCCCCGTTTGTGCGAGCAGGCTCGCGTGTGCGTGATGGAGACCATGTCCAAAAGAGACTACTACGAGGTGCTCGGCATCGAACGGGGTGCGCAAGAGGGTGAGGTCAAAAAGGCCTATCGCCGGCTTGCCATGAAGTTCCACCCGGACCGCAATTCCGACGACCCATCCGCCGAAGAGAAATTCAAGGAAGCCACCGAAGCCTACGAAGTACTCACGGACCCTGAGAAGCGAGAGGCTTACGACCGTTTCGGGCACGCCGGCGTCGACCCCAACATGGGCGGCATGGGCGGCTTCGACGGCGGCGGCTTCGGCGACATGTTCAGCGACGTGTTCGGCGACATCTTCGGTGGCGGCCGGGGTGGGCGCGGCCGCTCATCGGTGCAGCGTGGCGCAGACCTGAGATATTCGCTGGAGCTGGACCTGGAACAGGCGGTGGCCGGTGAGAACGTCGAGATCAAGGTGCCCAGGCTGGCCGAATGCGAGGTTTGTGATGGCTCCGGCGCCCGGCCGGGCACCCATGCCAGCACCTGCTCCGACTGTGGCGGCGCAGGCCAGATTCGTGTGGCCCAGGGTTTCTTTTCCCTGCAGCAGACCTGTCCGCGTTGCCGAGGCGCAGGCCAGGTGATCACGGATCCTTGCGGCAATTGCGGAGGTGCGGGGCGCGTCGAAAAGCGCAAGACGCTCTCGGTGCGCATACCTCCAGGCGTGGATACCGGCGACCGGATTCGATTGGCCGGCGAAGGAGAGGCGGGGCTCAATGGTGGGCCGCCCGGCGATCTTTACGTGCAGGTGGAGGTGCGCGAACACCCGATTTTCGTGCGCGATGGCGGCAATCTTTATTGCGAGGTGCCTATCAGCTTCGTGGATGCGGCGCTGGGTGGCGAGCTCGAGGTGCCCACCCTGGGCGGTCGGGTGAAGCTCAAGATCCCCGCGGAGACGCAGACCGGAAAGCTTTTCCGGTTGCGTGGCAAAGGCGTCAAGCCGGTGCGCGGTGGCCCCGTGGGTGACCTGTTGTGTCGGGTGAGCGTGGAAACGCCGGTGAAGCTTTCCGACTCTCAGCGGCAGCTGCTCAAAGACCTCAAAGCCAGCCTGGAAGCCGGCGGTACCAAGCACATGCCCAAAGAAGATTCCTGGTTCCAGGGTGTTAAAGACTTCTTCGACGGCCTTAAAACCTGACGTCGCGGCGCCTGCCCGGCTACCATAGGCGCCCACGTAAGCCTGGAACGCAATCATGACTCGTGTAGCGGTAACCGGCGCTGCCGGCCGTATGGGCAAAACCCTGGTGCAAGCCATTCACGCCTCCGATGATCTGAATCTGGGGGGCGCCTTCGAGCGCGCGGGATTGAGCCTGCTTGGCGCCGACGCTGGCGACCTGGCGGGTGTTGGGTCGCTAGGGGTAACCCTGGGCGACGATCTGGCGGCGGCTACGAGCGGGTTCGACGTACTCATAGACTTCAGCGTGCCGGACGCCACACTGAGCAATGTGCGAGTTTGTGCGGAAGCGGGCAAACCCATGGTGATCGGCACCACCGGATTCACCGAGGCTGGGTTGGCGGACATTCGTCGCGCCGCCGCGAACATTCCCATCATGATGGCGCCCAACATGAGCGTGGGTGTCAACGTGACCTTCAAGCTCATTGAGATGGCCGCTAGAGCGCTCGGCGATGAGGTGGACGTGGAAGTCTACGAAGCCCACCACCGGGACAAGATCGACGCCCCGTCGGGCACCGCGGTGCGCATGGGCGAGATTCTGGCGCAGACTCTGCAGCGAGATCTGGGCAAAGATGCCATCTATGGTCGCCATGGCATCACCGGCGCTCGCGAGCGCCGCAGCATTGGCTTTCAGTCGGTGCGTGGCGGCGACATCGTTGGCGAGCACACGGTGCTGTTTGCCGGTAGTGGTGAGCGTATCGAGATTACCCACCGGGCCCAGAGCCGCATGAATTTCGCCCAGGGGGCCTTGCGTGCGGTCCGCTTCGTTGCCGAACGCCAAGAAGGGCTGTTCGATATGCAGGATGTGCTGGGCTTGTCGGGCGCACTTCAGTAGACTACGCGCCCCAATATAACGCGATACAGGCCTTTCCCCAGCTCGGTCCTGGCGTCGCGTAATCTTGAATGTGGGCACAAACGCAGTTGATCGCCTGGTGGAAGTTCTGATCTTCCGCACGGTGGCCTAGGGCCCGGGCAAAGGAGTGGAGAGGGGTTGGTTCCGGCGTTGCTGGCTCTCGAGGACGGGAGTGTGTTTTACGGTGAGTCCATCGGCGTGCTTGGCACGGCGGTGGGTGAGGTGGTTTTCAATACTGCCATGACCGGCTATCAGGAGATTCTCACCGACCCTTCCTACGCCCGTCAGATCATTACCTTTACCTACCCGCAGATCGGCAATACCGGTGTGAATCCCGAGGATGTCGAATCGGATCGTGTGTGGGCGAGCGGCATGGTCATTCGGCAGACACCCAAACAGCCCAGCAACTGGCGCATGCGGGCCACGCTGCAGGAATATCTGGCCGAATATCAGGTGGTGGCCATCGCAGACGTGGACACGCGCCGCCTGACCCGTCTCATTCGGGAAAAAGGCGCGTTGGCGGGCTGCATCGCTGCAGGAGACAATATCGACCTTGATGACGCCCTCGCTCAGGCGCGCGGGTTTCCCGGCCTGGCCGGCATGGATCTGGCGCGTGAGGTCACCCGCACCAGCACAGGGCCCTGGACGGAGTCCGCATGGACGCTGGAAGGCGGCTATGGCGAGCCGCCGAAGACGCGATTTGAGGTGGTGGCCTATGACTTCGGCATTAAGCGCAACATCCTGCGGCTGCTCACCGAGCGTGGCTGCGCGGTAACGGTGGTGCCCGCAACCACTCCGGCCGCCGACGTGCTCGAGCTCCAGCCCGATGGGGTGTTCCTGTCGAATGGGCCGGGCGATCCGGAACCTTGCGACTATGCCATTGAAGCCATTGCGGAGCTGCTGTCCGCGAACGTGCCGCTGTTCGGTATCTGCTTGGGCCACCAGCTGCTCTCTCTGGCCAGTGGCGCCAAGACCGTGAAGATGCCCCATGGCCATCACGGCGCCAATCATCCGGTGAAAGACCTGCGCACCAGTCAGGTAGTGATTACCAGCCAGAACCATGGCTTTGCCGTAGACGCGGACAGCCTGCCCAGCTGTCTGGAAACGACTCACGTATCCCTCTTCGACGGCACGCTTCAGGGAGTTCGGCGTAACGACCGACCAGCCTTCGGGTTTCAGGGCCATCCGGAAGCGAGCCCGGGGCCGCAGGATTGTCAGTATCTGTTCGACGAGTTCATCGCCCTGATGGAAGCGCGTGATGCCTAGGCGCACCGACATCGAATCCGTTCTCATCGTCGGCGCGGGCCCCATCGTCATCGGTCAAGCGTGCGAGTTCGACTACTCTGGCGCCCAGGCCTGCAAGGCGCTCAAGGACGAGGGTTATCGGGTCATTCTAGTGAACTCCAATCCCGCCACCATCATGACCGACCCCGCCATGGCGGACGCCACCTATGTGGAGCCGGTGGAGTGGGAAACCGTGGCGCGCATCATCGAGCGTGAAAAGCCCGACGCCCTGCTGCCCACCATGGGCGGCCAGACGGCGCTGAACTGCGCGCTCGACCTGGTTCGCGAGGGCGTGCTGGAGCGCTTTGGGGTGGAACTGATCGGCGCGAAACAAGATGCCATCGACAAGGCCGAGGATCGGGAGCGCTTCGACCGCGCCATGAAGCGCATCGGTCTGGAAACGCCGCGCTCCGGAATCGCCCACAGCATGGAGGAGGCGCTGCAGGTCCAAAGCCAGCTTGGCTTCCCGTGCATCATCCGTCCGTCCTTCACACTGGGCGGCAGCGGCGGCGGGGTGGCCTACAATCAGGAGGAATTTGCCGAGATCTGCGGCCGCGGCCTGGACCTGTCTCCCACCAGCGAACTACTCATTGACGAAAGTCTGCTGGGCTGGAAGGAATTCGAGATGGAGGTGGTGCGGGACCGCGAGGACAACTGCATCATCATCTGTTCCATCGAGAACTTCGACGCCATGGGCGTGCATACTGGAGACAGCATCACGGTAGCTCCGGCGCAGACGCTCACGGACAAGGAATATCAGATCATGCGCAACGCTTCCATCGCGGTGTTGCGCGAGATCGGTGTTGATACCGGCGGCTCGAACGTGCAGTTTGCCATTGATCCCGACACCGGCCGCATGGTGGTGATCGAGATGAACCCGCGGGTGTCCCGCTCGTCGGCGCTGGCCTCCAAGGCCACTGGATTCCCCATTGCCAAGGTCGCCGCCAAACTGGCGGTGGGTTACACCCTCGACGAACTCATTAACGACATCACCAATGTCACGCCGGCTTCGTTCGAGCCCAGCATTGATTACGTGGTGACCAAGATCCCCCGCTTCACCTTCGAAAAGTTCGATCAGGCCGATCCCAGGCTGACCACTCAAATGAAGTCCGTGGGGGAGGTGATGGCCATCGGGCGGACTTTTCAGGAGTCGTTGCAGAAGGCGCTGCGAGGGCTGGAAACGGGCATGGTGGGGTTTGACAGCGTGCTCGATGCGCCCGGTGAAGATTCCCGCACGGTGCTGGAGCGCGAGCTCAGCGCCCCGGGCCCGGATCGCATCCGCTATGTGGCCGATGCGTTTCGTTTCGGTATGAGCATGGAAGAGGTCGGCCATCTCACCAGCATCGATCCCTGGTTTCTGGCCGAGATCGAGGAGTTGGTGGCGCTGGAAGGCGAGCTGCTGCGTGGTGAACTCGACGCTCTCGACCGCGATCGCCTGTATCGTCTCAAGCGCAAGGGGTTCTCCGACGCTCGGTTGGCTGGCTTGTTGGGCGTGCCCGAGGAAACTATCCGCGCGCGGCGCCATGAGTTCGACATCAGGCCGGTATATCGCCGGGTGGATACCTGTGCCGCGGAATTTCCCTCGGCCACCGCCTATATGTATTCCACCTACGAAGAGGAGTGTGAGTCGGATCCCTCCGACCGGCGCAAGATCATGGTGTTGGGCGGCGGGCCGAATCGGATCGGTCAGGGGATTGAGTTCGACTACTGCTGCGTGCACGCAGCGCTGGCCATGCGTGAAGATGGTTATGAAACCATCATGGTCAACTGCAACCCGGAAACGGTGTCCACCGACTACGATACCTCGGACCGCTTGTATTTCGAGCCGATCACCCTGGAAGACGTGTTGGCAATCGTGGACGTGGAGAAACCGGAAGGGGTGATCGTGCAGTTCGGCGGGCAGACGCCGCTCAAGCTAGTGGAGCACCTGGAGCGCGAGGGCGTCCCCATTATCGGCACTAGCGCCGATGCCATCGACCGCGCCGAAGATCGTGAGCGCTTCCAGACGTTCCTTACCAAGCTCAATCTGCTCCAGCCATCCAACGCCACGGCCGTGGACACCGACACCGGTATAGCGGGCGCGCGCGAGATCGGCTTCCCGATCGTGGTGCGACCCTCCTATGTGCTGGGTGGCCGCGCCATGGAGATCGTCTACAACGAGGAGGAACTCACCCGTTACCTCAAGCAGGCGGTGAGCGTTTCCAATGATTCGCCCGTGCTTCTGGACCGCTTTCTCGATCAGGCGGTAGAGGTGGATGTGGACGCGGTGAGCGATGGCGAGCGTGTGGTTATCGGTGCCATCATGCAGCACATTGAGCAGGCGGGTGTGCACAGCGGTGACTCCGCCTGTTCGCTGCCCTCGTATACCCTGCCGGCGGAGACCCAGGACCGCATTCGCGCCCAGGTGAAGTCCATGGCGTTGGAGTTGGGCGTGATCGGCCTCATGAACGTGCAGCTGGCAGTGCAGGAAGACGAGGTGTTCGTGCTGGAGGTGAATCCCCGGGCGTCGCGCACCGTGCCGTTCGTATCGAAATGTATCGGTGTGTCGTTGGCCAAGGTCGCCGCCCGTTGCATGGCCGGCACCTCTCTTGAGGAACAGGGTTTCACCGAGGAGATCATCCCCGAGACGGTGAACGTCAAGGAGTCCGTGTTCCCGTTTGTGAAATTCCCCGGCGTCGACCCGATTCTTGGGCCGGAGATGAAATCCACCGGCGAAGTGATGGGCGTAGGCGACACCTTTGCCGAGGCGTTTTTCAAAGCGGTGTTGGGCGCGGGTGTAAAGCTGCCCAAGCGTGGCCGTGCGTTTCTGAGCGTGAAGGAATCCGACCAGCAGGATCTTGTCGCGATCGGTCGTGAGTTGGTCCTGCTCGGGTTCTCCCTGGTAGCCACTCATGGCACCGCTGAGACATTGCGCGCGGCAGGAGTGGCCACCGAGGGAATCAACAAGGTTGGTCAGGGTCGACCTCACGTTGCGGATCTGCTCAAGAACGAGCAGATCGATCTGATCGTGAACACCACCGAAGGGCATCAGTCCATCAAGGATTCCGCGGTGATTCGCCGGCTCGCGCTGCAGAACAAAGTGTGCTACACAACCACGATCGCGGGGGGAGAGGCGTATTGCATCGCCATCCGTTACGGGATCGAAAATCGCGGCGAGAGCGTGCGCTCCCTGCAGGAACTGCACGCTTCGTCCTGACCGGACACTATCCGTTATGCCAACTCCGATGACTGTCGAAGGTATGCAGGCGTTGCGCGATGAATTGGCGCAGCGCAAACAGGTGCTGCGTCCGGAGATCACGCAGGCCATCGCCGAAGCAAGGGCCCACGGTGACCTCAAAGAGAATGCCGAGTACCACGCGGCGCGTGAGCAGCAGGGGTTCAACGAAGGTCGCATTCAGGAAATCGAAGGCAAGCTGGCAGACGCCCAGGTGATAGATATTTCGAAGGTCGCGGCGGGCGAAAAGGTGGTGTTCGGCGCTACCGTCACCCTGGTGGATGGGGACAGCGGCGATGAGGTGCGTTACAAGATTGTCGGAGAGGACGAAGCCGACCTGAAAGCCGCCAAGATTTCAGTCATGTCGCCCATCGCGCGCGCCATCATCGGTAAGTCGGTGGGGGATTTGGGCGTCGTGGAAACGCCAAAGGGCTCCATCGAGTACGAGATCGACGCCGTCGAGTACGTGTAGACGGTCAACCGGTGGCTGGCTGATGTAGCCGGCGTGTGGTTTGTTAGACGGCGGTGCTGTCTCTGACGCGGTCCAGGCCGTAACGCGACAGGTTGGATAGCGCGCGCTTGGGTTGCGGGTTGGCGCGGAACAGCACCACGATTTTGCCGATGCGCTGAACGATGGTGGCGTCGCATCTCGCTGCCAGCTCGTCCCCCATGGCCGTTCGCAGTGCCCGGTCTGGCGCGTGCAGGCGAACTTTGATCAGCTCGTGATCGGCCAACGCGCGCTGGGCCTCGGCCAGCACGTTGGGTGAGGCGCCTTGCTCCCCCACCGAGACCACCGGGTCGAGGTGGTGGGCGATCTGTTTGAGCTGCTTGCGGGTTTTTGGATGCATGGGCTAGCTTGGATCGGCGCCGCATTGGAAAGGCGCGCATTCTAGGGAATTCACAGGAGCTTGTCGTGCCCGAATCGATGCTGCAGGGGTGTACCAATGGCGCGTTCTAAGGGGCGCAGCAAATCCAGTAACCGTTGGCTGGAGCGTCAGCGCAAGGACCCCTTTGTGCGGCGCGCTGCCGCCGACGGCCAGACCTCGAGAGCGTACTACAAGCTGGCCGAGCTGGATGGCCGTCTGCAGCTCTTGCGCCCTGGCATGTGGGTGTTGGAGCTGGGGGCGGCGCCTGGTGGCTGGACGGGCTACATCGAGGAGCACGTGACAGGTGGTCGGGTGATCGCTTGCGATCCGCGGTCGGTGCAAGCGGGCGGGGAAACCGTGGTCGTGCCAGGCGAATACGGCACGGCGGTCGTGCACGAGCAGATCGCGGAGATTCTTGGCAAGCGCCGCGTGGACCTTGTTTTGTCGGATATGGCCCCCAATATTACAGGGATACGCAGTGCCGACCAGGCCGCCGCCATGGAGCTGGCGGAACTCAGCCTGGATGCGGCCGATTGCTGGCTGAAAACCGGCGGCAATTTGGTGGTCAAGATGTTTCAAGGAGAAGGTTTCGACGCTGTGGTGGGCGAAATACGCAAGAAAGTGACTAAATGCCGCATCGTCAAACCCAAGGCCTCCCGGCCTGAATCCCGCGAGGTGTACGCGGTTGGGCAGCAGTTCCTTGGGAATGGGTAGTGGTGTAGGCTAACTGTAGGGATGCTATCGGGCACTAATTCGGGGCGCCGCCCCTGAGGGTAAATCGTTGACAGATATGGGAAAAAATTTGCTGCTCTGGCTGATTATCGCGGCCGTGCTGCTGACGATGTTCAACAACTTCAACGTCAAGCCGGAGCCGCTGACGCTGAGCTATTCGGAGTTCATCGCGGAGGTGCGCTCCGATCGCATTGCGGAAGTGGTGATCGACGAGAAATTCATCCGCGGAACCGACAAGGACAATACGCCGTTTCAGGTGATCAAGCCGCCCGTGCACGACCCCAAGCTGCTCGACGACCTGTATAACCACAATGTTCAGATTCGTGGGCAGCTGCCCGAGGAGCAGAGCATCTGGGCTCAGCTGCTCATCGCCAGCTTTCCGATCCTCATCATCATCGCGGTGTTCATGCTGTTCATGCGCCAGATGCAAGGGGGCGCAGGTGGTCGAGGCGGACCCATGGCGTTTGGCAAGAGCAAGGCGCGGCTGCTCTCAGAAGACCAGATCAAGACCACCTTTGCCGACGTGGCGGGGGTGGATGAGGCCAAAGAAGACGTTCAGGAACTGGTAGAGTTCCTCCGTGACCCCGGCAAGTTCCAGCGCCTGGGCGGGCGAATACCGCGCGGGATTCTGATGGTGGGGCAGCCGGGCACCGGTAAGACCCTGCTGGCCAAAGCCATTGCGGGCGAGGCCAAAGTGCCGTTTTTCTCCATTTCCGGGTCGGACTTCGTGGAGATGTTTGTGGGCGTGGGCGCATCCAGGGTGCGCGACATGTTCGAGCAGGCCAAGAAGCAGGCACCGTGCATCATCTTCATCGACGAGATCGATGCGGTGGGTCGCCATCGTGGTGCGGGCCTAGGCGGTGGCCACGACGAGCGCGAGCAGACGTTGAACCAGCTGCTGGTGGAAATGGACGGCTTCGAGCCCAACGACGGCATCATCGTCATCGCCGCCACCAACCGGCCCGACGTTCTCGATCCGGCGCTGCTGCGACCGGGTCGATTCGACCGGCAGGTAGTAGTGAGCTTGCCCGACATTCGTGGGCGCGAGCAGATCCTCAAGGTGCACATGCGTAAGGTGCCGTTGGCCGACGACGTGGAGCCGGCCATTATTGCTCGTGGTACGCCCGGCTTCTCCGGTGCGGATCTTGCCAATCTGGTGAACGAGGCTGCCCTGTTCGCCGCCAGGGCGGGAAAGCGTCTGGTGGAGATGCTGGAGTTCGACAACGCTAAAGACAAGATCATGATGGGCGCCGAGCGCAAAACCATGGTCATGTCGGAAAAGGAAAAGCGCAATACGGCCTACCACGAGGCAGGGCATGCCATCGTGGGGCGACTCATGCCGGACCACGACCCGGTGTACAAGGTGTCCATTATTCCGCGCGGGCGTGCGCTGGGCATCACGATGTTTCTGCCTGAGGAAGACCGTTACAGCTTGAGCCGGCAGACGGTGAAGAGCCAGATCTGCAGCCTGTTCGGTGGGCGTATTGCCGAAGAGATGATTCTCGGGTCCGAGTTGGTGACCACCGGGGCCTCCAACGACATCGAGCGCGCCACCGGGCTTGCTCGAAGCATGGTGACCAAGTGGGGTCTGTCGGAGCGGCTCGGGCCGATCATGTACGACGAAGACGACGGTGAGGTGTTCCTGGGCATGTCGGCGGGCGTCAAGCCCAAGCCCCACTCTCCGGAGACGGCCAAGGCCATCGACGACGAGGTGCGCCAGATAATCGAAGATTGCTACGGCAACGCGCGCAAGCTGCTTGAAGACAACATCGACAAGCTGCACACCATGGCGGACAGCCTGATGGAATACGAAACGCTCAGCTCAGAGCAGATCGACGACATTATGGCCGGCGCCAAGCCGCGTGCGCCTGGCGATGCTCCGCCGCCCGCGAGCGGCACCACACCCTCTGGCGAGTCGCCGATCGGCGGGCCGGCGGAGGAGCACTAAGCCAGATACGGCCGCTGTGAGCCACACCGCAACGAGGCGTTCACTGCATTGTGGTGCCCGGCGGCTGGATCTCAGCAAGCCGCGCATCATGGGCGTGTTGAATGTCACGCCTGACTCTTTCTCCGACGGCGGGCGTTGGTACCGTCGCGGTAGCGTCGCGTTGTCTGAAATCCTCGACGCGGCGGAGCGTATGGTTGAGGCGGGCGCTCATCTGCTGGATGTGGGCGGCGAGTCCACTCGGCCGGGCGCGCGGCCCGTTGGTGTTCAGGAAGAGGTAGACCGGGTGCTGCCGGTGCTGGAAGCGCTGAGTCGTATAGACGTTCTGGTCTCGCTGGATACCAGCAAACCCGAGGTGGCGGCCCAGGGCATCGCCGCGGGCTGTCACCTCATCAACGATGTGCAGGGTTTGCGTAATCCCGAAATGGTTCAGGTGCTTGCCGGCAGTGACGTGGGCGTCTGCGTGATGCACATGCGTGGCGAGCCGCGCAGCATGCAGGCCGACCCCCGGTATGACGATGTCGTGATCGAAATCCGCGACTTTTTCGAACGCCAGGTCCAAACTTGTCTGCACGCGGGTGTTGAGCCCGAGCGGCTGGCCCTGGATCCGGGTTTTGGTTTTGGCAAGGCGCTTGAGCACAACCTGACCCTGCTGGGCGCTCTCGAGGCGTTGCGGGTGAGCGACCTGCCCCTGCTGGTGGGTCTGTCGCGCAAGAGCATGCTGGGTACGCTGACGGGTCGCCCGGTAGATGAGCGTGAAGTGGCCAGCGCGGTGGTTGCCGCGCTGGCGGTGGAAAGAGGCGCTGACATCGTGCGCGTGCACGATGTGGGCAGCACGCGAGACGCGCTAAGGCTCGTTGAAGCGCTCAGCGAGCATCGTGAACATTGAGAATTGCTCAGGGAAGATACAACGGTGACTAAGCGGTATTTTGGAACCGATGGGATTCGTGGCGCTGTAGGCGAGGTGCCGATCACCCCCGAGTTCTGTCTGCGCCTGGGCTGGGCGGTAGGTAAAGTGTTTGCCCGGCCTGGTGGTTGTCACGTGCTGATCGGCAAAGACACACGCATTTCGGGATACATGATCGAATCGGTGCTGGAGTCGGGGTTGGCTTCAGCAGGCGCCAACGTAAGCCTGCTCACCGTGATGCCCACACCGGCCATCGCCTATCTCACCCGAACCCTGCGGGCGGATGCCGGCATTGTCATCAGCGCGTCGCACAACCCGTACTACGACAATGGCATTAAGTTCTTCGATGCTGATGGTAACAAGCTCGACGACGCGATCGAGCTGGAAATCGAAGCGCAGATGCAGCGCGATATGGTTTGTGTTGAATCCGATGGGTTGGGCAAAGCCTCGCGGTTGGAGGACGCCCCCGGCCGCTACATAGAATTCTGTAAGGCCACCGTGGACCGTCGTTTCCGGTTGGGTGGCATGAAGGTTGTATTGGATTGCGCGAACGGGGCGACGTATCACATTGCGCCGCGTGTTTTCGAAGAGCTTGGTGCCGACGTCCACGTCATCGGTGGTGAGCCGAACGGCACTAATATCAACGCCGGCTGCGGTTCCACCCATCCGGAGGCGTTGGCAGAAGCGGTGCGCTCGGTCTCTGGTGACGTAGGCATCGCCTTCGATGGGGATGGTGACCGGGTGATCATGGTGGACGCCAACGGCGATGTGTTAGACGGCGACGAGCTGCTGTATGTGATTGCCCAGGATCGCGCTGAGCGCGGGCTGCTAGCGGGTGGCGTAGTAGGCACGGTGATGTCAAATTTTGGGCTGGAGCGTGCGCTCGGCGGCCTCAATATCCCCTTCGTGCGCGCGAAAGTGGGGGATCGATACGTGCTGGAATGTCTGAAAGCGCAGGGGTGGGTGCTGGGCGGAGAGACCTCCGGACACATTCTGTGTCTCGACCTGACCACCACGGGTGACGCCATTGTGGCGGCGCTGCAGGCCCTGGTGCCACTGGTGGAAAACCAGCGGCCCCTTGCGGAACTGAAGCAGGGCATGCGCAAGCTGCCTCAGGTGCTTCTCAACGTGGAGGCGGCGCGCCCGCGCGAGCTGGCTGAACAAGCCGGTGTCAAAGCTGCGGTGGCAGACAAGGCTCGGCTCTTGGAAGGCCGGGGCAGAGTATTGGTGCGGCCTTCGGGCACCGAGCCCGTGATCCGGGTGATGGTGGAAGGGGAAGACCAGACAGAAGTGAGCGCCATCGCGCAGGACCTGGCCTCATCGCTTGAGGGCCTGGCCTGACCGCCTTTTCCCGTTTAAGATTGCGCGCCCTCGAAGCGTAGCTGGAGCCTCATGCCTTCTCGCCGGCCACTGATTGCGGGAAACTGGAAGATGAACGGCTCCGAGTCGTTCGTGCGAGCGTTTTGCGGTGCGATTGCCCGTGCGCAAATCCCGGCAGGTGTTTCGGTGCTGTTGCTCCCTCCGGCGGGGTATTTGGCGCAAGCGGTGCAGGTACTGGGCGATTGCGGCGTGGAGTGTGGTGCGCAGAATGTGCACGCGGCACCATCGGGGGCGTATACGGGTGAGCTGGCTGCCGAGATGGTAAAGGACCTTGGCGGTCGCTGGCTGATGGTGGGCCACTCGGAGCGGCGCGAGTACTGCGCCGAGAGCGACGAGTTGGTTGCCGAGAAGTTTCAGGCCGCCTTGCGTGCTGGCCTGCATCCCATTTTGTGCGTGGGTGAGACGCTTGCCCAGCGACAGGATGGCAACGCAGAGCGCGTGGTGGGGGCCCAGGTGCACGCGGTCGCTGATTTGGTGGGTGCTAGCGCGTTTGCTAGTGCCACGCTGGCTTACGAGCCCGTGTGGGCCATAGGTACTGGGCAGACGGCAACGCCCGATGAAGCGCAGGCCATGCATGCGTTCGTGCGAGCGCAGCTTGCCCAGATCGCGCCGGATCAGGCCCCCGTCATGCGTATCTTGTATGGGGGGAGCATGAACGCCGACAATGCCCGTGGCCTGTTGGCGCAGCCTGATATCGACGGCGGCCTGGTAGGCGGCGCGTCGTTAGAAGTGGCGCAGTTTCTGGAGATCGTCCGCATGGGAGCGGACCTGGTGTCCGGCTAGACGCGGACTAGATGACGAATTGATGGTGGTGACAGATGTCGACTTTTGAACAGATCATGTTGATGTTGCTGGTGGTGGACTCCATCGCCCTGGTGGTATTGGTGCTGATTCAACAAGGCAAAGGGGCGGACGTGGGTGCTGCTTTCGGCAGCGGCGGTTCCAACACGGTATTTGGCAGCGCGGGCTCTGCTTCGTTTCTGACCAAGCTGACGGTGTGGCTGGCCATTGGATTCTTCATCATTGCTTTCGGACTGGCTTACGCGGCCAAAGAGCGCGCGTCTGGGCTGCAGGACCTTGGGGTACCCGAGGCGCTGGTTCCCGGGTTTCCCAGTGAAGAGTTGACTCCCGAACCGGACAATGTAGATTCCGAGATCCCAGACGTTTGAGCCGTTATCCGGTGATCGATATGCCGAAGTGGTGAAATTGGTAGACACGCTACCTTGAGGGGGTAGTGGGCGTATGCCCGTGGAGGTTCGAGTCCTCTCTTCGGCACCAACAAAAACTCTCGTCCAAGTGCCTGTATTACCGTGGTTTCTGGTTGCGGGAGGTCCCCAGCACCCATATAATCCGCCCCTTGCTGATGCGGGGTGGAGCAGTCTGGTAGCTCGTCGGGCTCATAACCCGAAGGTCGTGGGTTCAAATCCTGCCCCCGCTACCAAAGGATGCAAGCCCCTCGAGTTAGGGGCTTTTTAGTAATCTGGCCCGCTTGGGGCCGTATCCTGCAGGTGGCCCGCCGCGTTAAGGCTTCGTCGCCCTGGGCTCGGTGCTCGGAGAGGATGCGAAGGTCTCGAAGAGGGTCTTGGTAAAGAAATGGGCGTCATGCCCATTTTTTTGTGGCTTGGAAAAATTGCAGGTTGGACATAGTCCGAACCGATGAACGCGAAGGAGAAACAGATACAAGCGCTGCTCACTTCCACCGTTGAGGCTAACGGGTGTGAGATCTGGGGTGTTGAATGGCACTCTTCGGGTCGCCACTCCAAGCTGTGTCTGTATATAGATCGGCTTGAAGGCGTTTCGGTGGATGATTGCGAGCAGGTGAGCCGGCAGGTGGGCGACGTGCTGGACGTCGAGGACGTGTTGCCCCAGCAATACACGCTGGAAGTATCGTCTCCTGGGATGGATCGGATTCTGTTTACCCCCGCGCAGTTTGCGACCAGCGTGGGTGAGCGAGTTGATGTGCGCCTGAACTACCCGTTCGAAGGGCGCAAACGCATCATCGGTATGCTGGCGGGCTTGGAGAATGGTGATGCGGTGGTGCGCGTGGATGACCACGAATATCTGTTGCCGCTGGAGAATGTCCAGCGGGCGCGCATCGTGCCCGAGTTTGACTGAGTTGAACGTATGAACAAAGAAGTCCTGATGGTTGTAGACACGGTCTCCCACGAGAAGGGCGTTCCTAAGGACGTCATTTTTGAAGCCGTGGAGATAGCGCTGGCTACCGCCACCAAGAGACGCTACGCCGAGAATGGTGAATTCCGCGTGTCTATCGACCGTGAGTCGGGCGCATACGAAACCTTCAGGGTGTGGACCGTGGAGGAGCCTGTAGAGGACGAGGAATACAATCCCGACGCACAGCTCACTCTCGAGCAGGCGCGGGAGCAGGAACCGAACCTCAATCTGGGTGACGTGATCGAAAAGCCGGTGGAGTCCGTTGAATTCGGGCGCATTGCCGCGCAGACGGCGAAGCAGGTGATCGTGCAGAAAGTACGCGAGGCCGAACGCGCTCAGGTGGTCGATGCCTATCTGCCCCGTGTTGGAGAGCTTGTCAGTGGGACGGTAAAGAAACTGGGTCGTGACAGCGTAATTGTAGATCTCGGTAACAATGCCGAGGGCCTGCTCACACGCGAGCACCTCATTCCTCGGGAGACGTTCCGGACTAGCGACCGGCTGCGCGCTCTGCTGCTGGAGGTCAATCCTGACAACCGCGGGCCGCAGCTGATTCTGACCCGCACCTCACCCCTCATGCTGGCGGAGTTGTTCAAGATCGAGGTGCCTGAGATTGCTGAAGACGTCATCGAAATTCGTGGTGCCGCACGGGATCCGGGTTCGCGCGCGAAGATCGCAGTGAAGACCAACGACGGTCGCATCGATCCGGTGGGTGCCTGTGTAGGCATGCGTGGTTCCCGCGTGCAGGCGGTATCGGGTGAGCTGGCGGGAGAACGCATCGACATCGTGCCGTGGGACGACAATCCTGCGCAGCTGGCTATCAATTCCATGCAGCCCGCCGAGGTGGCCTCCATCGTGCTGGATGAAGACACCCACACCATGGACATCGCCGTCAACGAAGACAACCTGGCACAGGCCATCGGCCGCGGTGGGCAGAATGTGCGGCTGGCCAGCGACCTCACGGGCTGGACCCTGAACATCATGACCGAAGAGGATGCCGCGGCGAAGCAGGAAGAAGAGGCGGTCCGCTACATCGAGGAGTTCATGGAAACTCTGTCGGTTGACGAGGACGTCGCCGTCGTCCTGGTAGAAGAAGGGTTCACCACCCTCGACGAGATTGCCTACGTGCCCATCGAGGAAATGACCGCCATCGAAGGGTTTGACGAAGAGATCGTTGAAGAGCTGCGCAATCGAGCAAAGGATGCGCTGCTGACCCGGGCCATTGCCAGCGAAGAGTTGCTCGGCGAAAAGGAACCGGCCGAAGACCTCCTCAATATGGAAGGCATGGAGCGCCGCCTGGCGTTTGAGCTGGCGAGTCACGACGTGATCTCCATGGAAGACCTAGCAGAGCTCGCTGTGCCGGATCTTCTGGAGATGGTTCCGGATCTCGAAGAGGAAGCGGCGGGCGCGCTGATCATGACCGCACGGGCCCCCTGGTTTGAAGAAGAAGCCGAGGAGTAAGCTCGAGGAATAATTGATGGCGGAAGTCACGGTAAAACAACTCGCGGATACGGTAGGTGCCCCTGTCGATCGGCTGCTGCGCCAGATGCAGGAAGCGGGCCTCACCCACGACAGCGAACAAGCGACGGTTTCCGAAGACGAAAAGCAGACACTGCTGGCGCACCTCAAGCGCAGCCACGGTTCCGACGACGCCGCGCCTAAGAAAATCACAATGAAGCGGCGTGCGGTTGGTCAGCTGAAGACAGGCCAGGGCCGCAGCGGGCGAACGGTGAACGTGGAAGTTCGGCGCAAGCGTACGTACGTGAAGCGTGAGCCGGAGCCAGATCAGGCGACCAACGCCGCAGAGAAGCCGGCGGAAAGCGAGCCCAGTCAGCTGGAGCTGGAAGCGCAAAAGATCCGCGAAGAGGAAACCGCTCGCAAGGCGGCCGAAGAAGAAAGCCGCGCCAAAGAGACGGAGCGTAAGGCGGAAGAAGAGCGGCGCCAGGAAGAAGAACGCGTAAAGCAGCTGGAAGAGGAGCGGGCCAAGGAGCAGGCGGCAGAAAAAGAAAAGGTTGCGAAGCCTGCCGAAGAGGTGGCCGCCAAGGCGGCGTCCGATGCGGCCGAAGCGCAAGCTAAGGCTCAGGCCAGCGAGCGTGGCGGCAAGCGTGCCAAGGGTCGGGGCAAGGAGCGCGAAAAGGGCAAGCCCGATAGCGAGCCGCAGCGGCGCCGCGAGTTGTCCCTCAAGAGCAATCGGCGCAGCAAACGCCGACGGGCGGCACCCGCCATACAGGTGGAGCAGCAGGGTGGCGAGTTCAAGCCCACCGATTTCATCGCCCGCGAGGTGGAGATTCCCGCTGTCATTAGTGTGGGAGAGCTGTCTCAACGCATGAGCGTGAAGGCAGGAGAGGTCATCAAGACGCTGATGGGTTTGGGTGTAATGGCCACCATCAACCAGTCGCTGGATCAGGACACCGCTACCCTGGTGGTAGAAGAGCTCGGTCACACGCCCAAGGCTATTCACGACGATGCGCTGGAGCAGGCCCACGAGGCGTCGCTGCAGATCGAGGGAGAGGGGTCCAAACGAGCACCGGTGGTCACGGTGATGGGCCATGTGGATCACGGCAAGACGTCGCTTCTGGACTACATCCGCGAGACTCGCGTTGCCAGCGGCGAAGCGGGGGGCATTACCCAGCACATAGGCGCCTACGCGGTAGAAACACCCCATGGCACCATCAGCTTTATCGATACGCCGGGGCACGCGGCCTTTACTGCTATGCGCGCTCGCGGAGCCCGGGTCACCGATATCGTTATTCTCGTGGTTGCGGCGGACGACGGCGTGATGCCGCAGACCGAAGAAGCCATTCAGCACGCCAAGGCGGCCGGAGTGCCCATGGTGGTGGCCATCAACAAGATGGACCTGGACGGCGCCGATCCGGACCGTGTCACCAACGACCTGCTTGCCCGAGAAGTGGTGCCCGAGAATCTCGGCGGGGATACCCAATTCATTCGCGTGTCGGCACATACCGGTGAAGGCATCGACGAGCTGCTCGAGGCAGTGCTGCTCCAGGCAGAGATCCTGGAGCTCTCGGCAGTAGTGGACGCACCTGGCCGCGGCGTGGTTATTGAATCTCGTCTGGATCGTGGTCGCGGGCCGGTGTCCACCATGCTGGTCCAGAATGGCACACTCCAGCAGGGTGACGTGGTGATTGCTGGCGAATATCACGGCCGTGTGCGCGCTTTGCTCGATGAAACCGGTCAGCAGGTTCAATCGGCCGGTCCGTCCGTGCCGGCGGAAGTGCTGGGTATTGGCGGTACGCCTGCCGCCGGCGATGACTTTTCCGTAGTCACCGACGAGCGTACGGCTCGCGAGCTTGCGGAGTTTCGCCGTGACAAGAGCCAGGAGCAGCGGGTTGCCATGCAGCAGGCGGCCAAGCTTGACAACATGTTCGCCAACCTGGGTTCGGGCGAGAAGCGCGTACTCAAGATGGTGCTCAAGGCCGATGTGCGAGGCAGCCTCGAAGCTATCAACCAGGCCTTGGCAGACATGGGTAATGATGAGGTTGCCGCCAATGTGCTGGGCTCCGGCGTTGGCGCGATCACTGAAACTGACGCCAACATGGCGCTGACCTACGGCGCGGTGCTGTTTGGATTTAACGTGCGTGCCGACAATTCAGCCAAAGCCATCATCGAACGTGAGGGGCTGGACCTCCGTTACTACAGCGTGATTTACGAGCTGCTCGACGACGTTAAGCAGGTGCTCAGCGGGATGCTGGCTCCGGAGATGCGTGAAGAGATTGTCGGCATCGCGGAAGTGCGTGATGTATTCCGCTCGCCGCGCTACGGACAAGTGGCGGGTTGCATGGTTACCGAGGGTGCCGTGTTTCGAAACAAGCCGATTCGTGTGCTGCGTGACAACGTGGTGATCTTCGAAGGTGAGCTTGAATCGCTACGTCGCTTCAAAGACGACGTCAACGAGGTGCGCAGCGGAACCGAATGCGGTATCGGGGTGCGCAACTATAACGACGTGCGTGCCGGTGACCTGATCGAAGTGTTCGACGCCAAGGAAGTGGCTCGAGAGTTGTAGCGAGCCGCATGAAGGAATTTGGGCGAGATGTTCGGGTTGCAGATTTCATTCGCGATGAGCTCGCGGAGACCATCCGCCGTGACATGCGCGATCCGCGCATTGGCATGGTTAGCGTGAACGACGTGACCGTGAGCAAGGATCTGTCGTTTGCCGACATCTATGTATCTTCCTGGCAGACCAGCGAGCCCGATGAGCGGGAGGAGTTCATCTCCGTGCTCAACAAGGCGGCAGGCTTCTTTCGCTCCGAGCTGGCGAAGCGTCATCGAATGCGCACCACGCCCAAGCTGCGATTTCACTACGATGAGGTGGTGGAAAGAGGCCCGGCGCTGGAGGCGCTCATAGAGTCGGCCATGCAGGCCGATGCTGAACAGCATTCCGAAGACAGAGACTCCTAAGCAGCGTGGCTAAGAAACGACGCGGTAGAGATGTGAACGGTGTGATCGTTCTGGACAAACCCCAGGGGGTGAGTTCCAGCGACGCAGTGCAGCGCGCCAAGCGCCTGTTCAATGCGCGCAAGGTTGGCCACACGGGCGCCCTGGATCCGCTGGCTACGGGTGTGCTGCCCCTGTGTTTCGGCGAGGCAACTAAGTTTTCCCAGTACTTGCTGGCATCCGACAAGAAGTATGCGGTAACGGTGAAGCTGGGCGTTGCCACCGACAGCGGCGATGCCGACGGGCAGGTGGTTGAAACTCGCGATGTGGTCAACGTAGACGCCGGAAGGGTGGAATCTGCGTTGCGCTTTTTTCGTGGCGAGATCGATCAGATTCCGTCCATGTTCTCAGCCATCAAGTACCAGGGCCAGCCCTTGTACAAGCTAGCGCGCAAAGGCATCGAGGTAGAGCGCGAGGCGCGCCGCGTTACCGTATATTCCAACGAGCTGAAGTCCTTTGACGACGATCACATTCAGCTCGAGATCCACTGCAGTAAGGGCACCTATGTGCGCACCATTGTTCAGGAGCTTGGAGAGCTGCTGGAGTGCGGCGCGCATGTGGCGGCATTGCGCCGAACCATGGCCGGCCCCTACGAGGAATCGGATCTGCTGACCTTCGAGGGGCTTGAGGCGGTGCTAGCGCAGGAAGGAACGTTGGATAGCCTGTTGCTTCCGGTTTCCAGTGCGGTGGGAGAGTTCCCCGAGGTAAGATTGTCGGACAACACCGCCTACTACCTGCGGCAGGGTCAGCCGGTTATCGTACCCCACGCGCCGCCGAGCGGATGGGTTCGGCTGGCCGAGGTAGTAGAAGACGACGTAACGCGCTTCATGGGCGTTGGAGAAATTCTGGACGATGGCCGCGTGGCGCCCCGGCGCCTGGTGGTCACGCCCTTGAGTTAACTGTAGATATGCACGGTTATCTTGAATTGCAAAAGCATATTCAAAAGGAGAAATAGAGATGGCGCTAAACGCCGAGAAGAAATCAGACATCATCAAGCAATACCAGACGGCAGAAGGAGACACCGGGTCTCCGGAAGTTCAGGTTGCGCTTTTGACACACAACATCAACTCATTGCAGGAACATTTCAGTAGCCACCAGAAAGATCATCATTCCCGTCGGGGATTGATTCGGATGGTGAACCAGCGGCGCAAGCTTCTGGATTATTTGAAAAGCAAAGATGCAACTCGCTACGCGGAATTGATTAAGAGACTAGGACTAAGACGTTAACCGCGAGCCAAGCAAGAAGAGAACACGGAGATAAAATTTTGAATCCAGTAACTAAAGAAATTCAATTCGGTGATCAAACCTTGATCCTCGAAACCGGCCGGATCGCCAAGCAGGCGACCGGGGCGGTAATGGTCACCATGGGTGAAACCATGGTGTTGTGCACCGTTGTAGGCGCGAAATCCCCCCGACCGGGCCAGGACTTCTTTCCGCTCACGGTCAATTATCAGGAAAAAACCTACGCGGCAGGCAAGATCCCGGGTGGGTTCTTCCGCCGGGAAGGTCGCCCGAGTGAGAAAGAAACGCTCACCTGTCGGCTCATCGATCGGCCAATTCGGCCATTGTTCCCGAAGGGCTTCATGAACGAGGTGCAGGTGATCCCCACGGTGATGTCCGCGGACAAGGATCAGGATCCGGACATTGCTTCGCTGATCGGGACCTCCGCCGCGCTTGCCATTTCCGGCATTCCGTTCGCGGGCCCCATCGGTGCTGCCCGCGTGGGCTACAAGGATGGCAACTATCTGCTCAACCCCGGCTACGAAGCGCTGGAAGATTCCTTGCTGAGCATGGTAGTGGCGGGTACCGACTCCGCCGTACTTATGGTGGAGTCGGAGGCTAAGGAACTTACCGAAGACGAGATGCTGGGCGGGGTATTGTTTGCCCATGACGCGATGCAGCCCGTTATCGAAGCCATCAAGGAACTCGCTGCCGAAGCCGGCAAACCCCAATGGGATTGGACGCCCGCGCCGACCAACGAAGCCCTTGAGCAAGCAGTTGCCGATAGCGTCAAGGCCGACCTGGGCGACGCCTATCGCATCAGCGACAAGATGCAGCGACAAGACAAGGTTTCCGAGCTGCGCGCCCGGGCCGTGGAAGAGCTCGCTGGTGGCGACCAGGCTGAATTCGACGCAGACGACGTTGCCGACATGTTCGGCAAGATCGAAAAGAACATCGTGCGCCAGCGCGTGATCGACGGCGAGGCGCGCATCGACGGTCGCGATCTGCGAACCGTACGCCCCATTTCCGTGGAAGTAGGCTTCCTGCCGAAAACGCACGGATCGGCGCTGTTCACGCGGGGCGAAACCCAGGCCATCGTGGTGGCAACGCTCGGCACCATGCGCGACGCTGCGCTAGTAGATGCGTTGGAGGGCACGTTCAAAGACAACTTCATGCTGCACTACAACTTCCCCCCATACAGCGTGGGTGAAGCCGGCTTCATGAGTGGTCCCAAGCGTCGCGAGATCGGCCATGGCCGGCTAGCTCGCCGTGGCGTGCAGTCTATGCTGCCCAGCGTAGACGACTTCCCTTACACCCTGCGCGTGGTATCCGAAATCACCGAATCGAACGGTTCGAGTTCCATGGCCAGCGTCTGCGGAACCTCGCTCGCGCTCATGGATGCGGGCGTTCCCATGAAGGCGCCGGTAGCCGGTGTTGCCATGGGGCTGGTTAAGGAAGGCAACAAGTACGCCGTGCTCACCGATATTCTCGGTGACGAGGACCATCTGGGCGACATGGACTTCAAGGTGGCTGGATCCGCCAACGGGATCAACGCCCTGCAGATGGACATCAAGATCGACGGGATTACCGAAGAGATCATGGAAGCTGCCCTGGAGCAGGCGCGCGAAGGCCGCCTGCACATCCTCGGCGAGATGAACAAGGTGCTCGACCGATCGCGCGACACGATCTCCGAAAACGCACCCTCCATGGTGGTCATCAAGGTCCACCCGGACAAGATCCGCGACATCATCGGTAAGGGCGGGGCTACCATCCGCTCCATCGTCGAAGAGACCGGTGCGGACATCGACATCGAAGACGACGGTAGCGTGCGCATCTACGCCGAAGACGCGGCCGCGAAGGACGCAGCAGTGGCCAAGATCGAGGAGATCACGGCAGAAGCCGAGGTTGGCAAGATCTACACTGGCAAGGTGGCACGCATCGTGGACTTCGGTGCCTTCATAACGATCCTGCCTGGCAAAGACGGGTTGCTGCACATCTCCCAGATCGCCGAAGAGCGGGTGGAGAAAGTCACCGACTACCTCGAAGAGGGGCAGGAAGTGGAAGTGGTCGTGCTGGACGTGGACCAACGTGGTCGCATCAAGCTGTCCATGAAGGAAGTGTCCAACTACGCCCAATCCGCTTAGCGGATTGGCATCGGCCTAACAGCCGACTACAAAGAGCCTAGCAGCGGGTCCCATGGGGGCCCGCTGTCGTTTGTGCCCGACGGACAACGCCAAGCCTTGGAATTACCTGGCGGCCCTGCAGTCCTCCGCAACCTTCTTCTGCACCACTGCCTCCACAGCCGTCTGATCGCTAAGCGTTCGCCCGGTTGTGAACCAGATCCTCTACAACTGCCGGATCGGCCAGGGTACTGGTGTCCCCTAGGTCATCCACGTCGTTAGCCGCAATCTTGCGCAGAATACGCCGCATGATCTTGCCGCTACGCGTCTTCGGTAGACCGGGCGCAAACTGGATGTACTGTGGTTGGGCGAACGGCCCGATTTCGGATCGGACCATGTTGATCAGTTGCTGGCGCAACTCGTCCGTTGCTTCAATGCCCACCATGGGAGTCACGTAAGCGTAGATGCCTTCGCCCTTCACCTTGTGCGGGAACCCGACCACGGCTGCCTCCGCCACCGCTTCGTGCAGTACCAGCGCGCTTTCCACTTCGGCCGTGCCCACCCGGTGTCCGGAGATGTTGATCACATCGTCCACCCGTCCGGTGATCCAGTAGTAGCCGTCCGCGTCTCGGCGGGCGCCGTCGCCGGTGAAGTAGTAGCCGGGGTAAGCGCTGTAGTAGGTGTCCACCACACGCTGATGGTCGCCGTACACGGTGCGGATCTGGCCGGGCCAGGTGTTCTTGATGACCAGGTTGCCTGAGGCTTCGGGCTCTTCGATGAGATTGCCGGATTCGTCCATCAGCCCCAGTTCCACGCCGAAAAACGGTCGCGTGGCGCTGCCGGGTTTCAAAGCGGTGGCGCCGGGCAGCGGCGTGATCATGATGCCGCCGGTCTCGGTCTGCCACCAGGTGTCTACAATGGGGCAGCGTCCATCCCCCACCACCCGGTGGTACCACTCCCAGGCCTCTGGATTGATGGGCTCGCCCACGGTGCCCAACAGCTTCAGCGTTTCCCTGGAGCATCCCGTCACGTAGTCGTCACCCTGGCCCATCAGCTGGCGCAACGCCGTTGGGGCCGTGTAGAAGATATTCACCTGGTGCTTGTCCACCACCTGCCAGCAGCGGGACGCGTCCGGATAGGTGGGTACGCCTTCGAACATCAGTGTGGT
>DEBD01000016.1 GCA_002348385.1 Gammaproteobacteria bacterium UBA2965
ATGATTCATGACACGCGAATCATTCCAGTGCAGCAGAAAGCGCACGTTGATGAGCGGGTTAGCCAGTGGGGCGGCGATTCACGTGGCCGTTGGGAGGGCGACACCTTTGTGGTGGAGACCCGCAACTACTCAGCAAAAGCAACCTTCATGCAGCATAGCGCCGAGCACCTGCAGCTGACGGAACGCTTTAGGATGTTGAATGCAGACACTCTGCAATGGGCGTTAACGGTGGATAACCCCGCGACCTGGGTGCAGCCATGGACGTTGGTAATCAATTTAACTCGCTCCGAGCAGCCGATTTTCGAATTCGCCTGCCACGAAGGCAATATCTCCATGGAAGGCATTCTTGCGGGCGCGCGAGCCGAGGAAGCGAGGCTGGCCAATGCGGATGCGCGCGGAGGTGAAGAGTAGTGCGCCTTTTGCAAAGCTATAAACTGCTGTTCTTATCCATAGTTTTGTTGCCGGTCCCGGCTTCGGCCCATCATGCGTTCTCAGCGGAGTTTGACGCAGATGCGCCCGTGGAGCTGCAGGGCACTGTCACCCGGGTGCAATGGATCAATCCCCACGCTTGGATCTACATTAAAGTGGCGGATGCTGCGGGCTCGGCTGTCGAGTGGATGGTGGAGGGCGGCACACCCAATGCTCTTATGCGTGAAGGTATCAATCGGCGATCGCTACCCATTGGGACTGAAATCGTGGTTCGCGGCTACCAGAGCAAAGACCGAAGCTGTTTTCCTGCCTGCAAGGCCAATGGGCGCGACATGACCTTTCCAGACGGGCGCAAGCTTTTCATGGGGTCATCCGGCACCGGCGCGCCGTCAGATGGCGCCGATCCCACAGAGAACTAGCCGAGGCAACGGCTCCGCACCTATTCGGTGGAAGCCGGATCCTTCTTCACCAGGTGCCCGTACATCAGCTCTTCGGCGAATTCTACGCATTTGAACTCCAGCAGCTGCGCGTTTGGTTCCAGGCGCCGGTATAGCGGCATGCTAATGGTCCAGGGTCTGGTGAACACCTGAGGGTCGGTGAGGGTGGCCTGATAATCCAGCACGTTCTCCGACACCCGCGTGTAGCGTTCCTCCACCACGAGTTCTTCACTGTGAAAGTTGCCGGCGCTGTCGAACCAGGTGTCTGGTACGTGGCTGGTAACCTTGATCACCAGCGTGTCCCCCTCCCAGTGCCCGCGGGAGTGTCCCATCCAGGCTTCGAACGGGTGCTCGAAATCCGGCCGGTTCATGTACACCACGCGTGATGCGGCGGCGAACTCGTAGGCGAATATGATGGTGTCTTTGCCCTGAATGATCTGAAACGGGAACGGCATGTAGGTGGCGCGCGGAATTCCCGGCATGTAGCACTTCACGGCGGGGTCGCGATTCAGCCAATCGGCCTGGTTTTCCGCTTTGCGTTGTTGGGCCCAGGGTTGGTAGGGAATCGGGCCGCCTTCCACGATGCCGAGGCCGGCCGGGACCGCGCCCAGCGCGCCCATCCTCACCACCGGCCCCATCTGCGCTTCGTGTGCCTCGATATCCCAATGCGCGGTACCCAGGGCCTGCCAGATGCCGTTCAGATCGGGTTGGCCGTAAATGTCCGACGGGGCGCCGGAGGTAGTGGACTCTTCTGACGGCGCCGCCCCGCAGCCTGCCAGCAATGCGAGCATGCCGAGCAGAGCGGCCGCCTTGGAGCCTCGAGTCAATAGTGCTGCCACCTCACCCTCCCTGGATGTTGCGCCTGTGGGCATGGGCTCAGCCTATCAGCATCTCATGGCTTTTTCTTCTCACGGCCGCGGCCGCGCGTGGTGGCTGCGGTGTGGGCGCAATATTAGCTACAATCGGTCCCGAGGCAGGGAGGGCCCGTTGATGGACTCGTTAAGCACCCCGTGGGTCGCAGTAGCCGCTGTGCTGCTGCTGTCCGCCTGCACGCCGGACGGCGAGCGGGCGGCTGAAGATAAGCCGGTCGCCGAATATCGTACGATTCTCGGCATGCGAGACCTGATGCACCAGGTGCTGGAACCGGCTGCCGAGGTGATCTGGGACTCTGCCGGATATGACATCACGGCTGCCGGCGAGAAAAATCTGGCTCCCACCACCGATGCCGGTTGGGAGCGGGTCGCCGATGCCGCCGCTGTTGTCATGGAGTCCGCCAACCTGCTGATGCTGCCGGGGCGCAGCCGAGAAGGGGGCTGGAACGAGATCTCGGCCGGTTTGGCGGATGCCGGGTTGGCTGCCAGGGCGGCGGCAGAGAGCCGGAACGACGAGGCGTTGTTCTCGGCCGGGGCGAGGGTCTATCGCGTCTGTGTGGCTTGTCACCAGATTTACTGGATAAGGCCCCAGTGAGGTGGACCCTGATGCTCGCGCTGGCGCTGCTTCCGGCGTTGGCATGGAGCCACGGCATTTCCGAGACCAACGCGCGCTTCGTCGAAGCGGTCAGCGGTCCCGCCATCGCGCCGTTCATGTTCCTGGGCGCCAAGCACATGGTGACGGGCTATGACCACCTGCTTTTTCTGCTGGGCGTGGTGTTCTTTCTTTATCGCGCGCGCGACGTGGTGCTGTATGTGACTTTGTTTACCGTGGGCCACAGTTTGACCCTGATGTTTGGCGTGCTGACCCAGACCACGGTCAACGCGTATGTGGTGGATGGCATCATCGGCCTGTCGGTGGCCTACAAGGCTTTCGAAAACCTCGGCGGTTTTCGATCGGTGTTACCGGTTCGCATCGATACTAGGCTGGCAGTGCTGGTGTTCGGTCTCGCGCATGGTCTTGGCCTGGCTACCAAAGTGCTGGATCTGACGGTGTCGGACTCCGGACTGGTGACCAATATCGTGAGCTTCAACGTGGGCGTAGAGATTGGGCAGATCCTGGCGTTGGTGCTGGTGGTCTTCGTGCTCAACCGTTGGCGCGTCTTGGCTGGTTTTGATCGCCACGCGATGGTGGCAAACACGCTGCTCATGGCCTGTGGGTTTCTGCTGGCTGGTTACCAATTCGCGGGGGTCTGGCTGGCATGAGCGAGCGCGCCCGCATACTGTGGCAGACGGCGGCCGCCTTGACGGTGGCGGCGCTGATCGCGCTGCTTGCCGTGCTGCCCGCCGAGTACGGCTATGACCCTACTGGGGTGGGTGAGCGCCTTGGGCTGACCGGGCTGGCGCCCGTGTTCAGCGAGGTTCTGCGCGGTGAAGACGCCGCGTTGTTCGACGATACAGTCGAATTCGAACTGCTGCCTTTTGAGTCGGTGGAATACAAGTACCGGCTGGAGCGCGGCCAGGTCCTGTTGTTCACCTGGGAAGCCACCGATGTGGTGAGCTTCGATCTGCACGCGGAGCCCGACGCTGCCGAGGCGGGTTTCGCTCAGAGTTTCGCGCAGGGGAGTAGCGCTTCCGGGGCAGGCAGCTACCGGGCCCCGTTTCCGGGTATTCACGGTTGGTTCTGGGAGAACCGAACGTCCGATGCCGTAAAAGTGCGGCTGCTGACCAGCGGATTCTTCAGCTCGACGACGCTGTATCGAGACGGTACGCAGCGAACACGCGAGTTTGGTGCAGGCAGTACCGTGACGATTGAATAGGGCGACTATTCGATGGCACCGTAGATGGCCGTGCGCAGCTTGGTCTGGTCGTCGGCGTCCCTGGCGGGGATAAGCTGCGTCATGTAGGTCACCACCAGATCCTCGGCTGGGTCGACCCAATAGGTGGTGTGATAAGCGCCACCCCAGGCGAACGTGCCAACGGATCCCATGAATCCGCGGGCACCTAGATCCTCGACGACAGAGAAGCCGAGTCCAAACCCCATGCCGGGACGGTAGTCGATGCTGTCCAGGTGGTCCACGGTCATGAGCTGTACCGACTTGCGCCCAAGCAGACGGTGGCCGTTCAGCGACCCACCACCACGCATGGCTTCCAGGAAGCGCGCATAGTCCGATGCGGTGGAGAGCAACCCCGCGCCACCCGAGTAGCTCATGCGCGGGCCACTCGTGTACTCGCCCTGGCCGCGCATGTCACTGGTATCCGGCGCCCGCACCAGCTGCCCATCGTCGTCCGTGCCATACACCACTGCTAGTCGGTGTGCCTTGTCCGCGGGTAGGTAGAAGTGGGTATCGGACATGCCCAGCGGCGCGAAGATGTGCTGTGCTAAAAAGTCACTCAGCTTCTGGCCGCTGACCGCCTCCACCAGGGCGCCGAGAATATCTGTGTTGTAGCCGTATACGAAACGTTCGCCGGGCTGGGCGTCGAACGGCAGTGCGGCCATGCGGCGCACGGTCTCGCGCATGCGTTCGTTACGGTGGGCGAAATACCAACCCTGCATACGCGCTTGCTCCCAACGATCGGCAGCGATCCCGCGTCCGTACCCGATGCCGGCAGTGTGCGTGAGCAGATCACGAATGGTGATGGGGCGTTTGGCGGGCACCACGTCGTAGCCGCCCTCTTCGGTGGCTACAGCCACCGATGTGTGGGTGTATTCGGGCAGGTAGCGCCCCACCGGGTCAGAGATCACCAGGGCGCCGCGCTCCTGCAGAATCATTACCGCGGCACTGACGATGGCCTTGGTCTGCGAGGCGATGCGAAAAATGGTGCTGGTGCTCATGGGGATGCCCGCTTCGCGATCCTGCATGCCCACCGCCAGCGACTTCACCACCTGCCCATTATGGTTGATCTGCACCACGGCGCCGGCGATCTTGCCGGCCCCTACCTGAGCCTGCAGCAACGAGTCCACACGTGTGAGCAGTTGCGGGGACAGAGCCGCCAGTGCGCTGCTGCTCGTGCTGATAGCCACGATGGCCAGCAGGCAGAGTAGCGACTGGATGTGGCGGGGCGCGTTGCGTCGTCGGTGGGCCCGGACTGCAGGCCGTGTGATGGTCATATCATCTCCCTGGTTGTCAGCGGCATCTAAACCCGCTGCGCGGGGACTTGCAACGTGAGGTGGCATGCCTGCACCGGGGCTGGCGCATTGGGACATGGCAGCGCCGAAGAAGCTCGCGTGGAACTGGCGCGCAGCGTGGAGTTGCTGCCCAGCAGATCCGATTCGGTTGCGGATTCCCGACGGCCAGGCCGTCGCCCCAAACACCGGATTGGCCCTTGCGCTGTGGGGTTGCCGTGTGCGTTAAAGGTTCTCTCCGCACGGCTGGCGGATTGAAAACCGGTTGGCTGCGCGCGGCTACCAGGCGTCGAAGTGAACGATGTTATCCGTAGGCCTACGCGGGCCCCGCTTGAAATCGGTACCCTTGGTATGAGCCACGGGTATCAGCGCCACCTGGGTAATCTCTTCGTAGGGAATGCCAAGAATTTCGGCCACCTTGCGCTCGTGCATGAGATGCAAGGTGGTCCAACAGGTCCCCAGCCCGCGTGCGCGAGCGGCCAGCATGAAACTCCATGCTGCGGGGATGATGGATCCGAACGAGCTGGCGTGGGCCACGTTTGCGCCTTCCCCCGACATGCCGTCCAGCCGGCCGGACGTGCAGGGGATGAAGTAGATGGGCGCGCGATGCAGATTGTCGGCCAGATATTGCGCCGAGCTCATGACTCGCTCCTGGGTCTGCGTCATGCTGGCGTCACCGGCATGCACCGCGGCGGCAGACATGGGGCTTTGCGTGTAGCCTGCCCATGCCTGCCGGTAGAGGTCGGCAATTGCCTCGCGCTTGGCGGCGTCGGTCACGAAAACGAAATGCCAGCCCTGGGAATTGGATGCAGTGGGGGCCTGCAGCGCCAGTTCCGTGCACTCGTCGATCAGCGCGGGATCAACAGGGCGGCCAAAATCCAGGCGCTTGCGCACCGCGCGAGTGGTGGCCAGAAGGTTATCGGGGCTGAGGTCCAGTAGCGCCATGGGGAATCCGTTATGTCGAGTCCGAGAGCGGGGCTTTATGCGTGGGATTGGGGCGGACGTCAAGTGTTTGCGACTAGTCAGCCGCGCTGTCGCTGCTTAGTATTCGCCGATACTGGAACTTGGTTTAAAGAATTAATGGGGCAACGGCAAAGTCAGTCAACGATGGGTAGCTGCTAGCATGGTCTGGGCCTTGCGCGGCTTGGTCTCCATCGGCGTGCTTGCCGTGCTGTTCACGGTCATGGACGTGAGTGCCACGTGGAACACGCTGACCATGGTGTCCGGTACAGCCGTGCTTGGCACGTTGCTATTGTTTTTCGCCCAGGTTCCGTTGTTGGCGTGGCGCTGGGTGCGCATCGTGGGCATGCTCAAAGGGCATCTCACCATGGTTCACGCTTTTCAGATGACCCTGCTCGGGCGCTTTTTGAATCAGGTGCTACCGGCATCGTTTGGCGGAGATGCCGTGCGCGCCTGGCAAAGCACCCGCTACGGGCTGAATAGTGTGTTGGCGGTGCACAGTGTGCTGATAGAACGCTTCACCGGATTGGTGTCCCTCATAGCCATCGTCGCCGTCGCCCTGCTGTTTGTGCGGCCGACCATGGTGCCGGGTGGGTCGCAAGGCGGCGTGCTGATATTGCTGGCGCTCTTCGCCGCGGCTTGTGCCGCTTTGGCCTTGGTGTGGCTGGGGCGTCGGCGCCTGCGCGACCGGGAACTGTTTGCTCGCCCTATCGCGTTTCTGGGCGATGCCCTGCGGACCGTTCGTGAACCCAAGCAATTTTTCTGGCTGTTCGTGGGTAACACTGTGTCGAACCTACTGTCCATTGGGGCTGCGGTGACCATCGGCAGCAGCCTGGGTCTGGAGGTGGAGCTGTGGGTATACGCGGTGGTGATGCCGCTGTCCTTCATCGCCACTATTCTGCCGATTTCCATTGCCGGCTGGGGTGTGCGCGAGGGTGCCATGGTTTCGTTGCTCGCCTTGTTTGGCGTGGCCAGTACGGACGCGCTCGCTCTGTCACTGTTGTTCGGAATGACTCTGCTGGTTTCTGCACTGTTGGGCGGGCTGGTTTGGATCCCGGTGACTGTGGGTAACGCGGAAGAAGCCGCCCAGTAATAGTCACCCCATCGCCCCCAACGATTGAGTGCGTCGGGCGCGTCACTGCCGCTGTGCCGGGAAATCCATCCAGTGGCTTGACCAAGTAGCGCTTTTTCCCCTCCTGTTGTACTGAAAATTGACATATTTCAACCACTTATAGAATCATTACATGATATGCTTGAAGAGCGAGCAAGGTGTCGCGGCGACATAAACAAAGATACAAGCCGCGGCATTTAGCGAAAATGCATCTGCAGAATGGACACTCTGCATTAGACATGGACAGCTAAGGCAAATGGGCGGAGACCCTGAGGCCTTGAGTATGTTCCAGGGAGGCGAACATGACTGGGGGAATTCCGGTTGATGTCGTTCAGTTCGTTGGACGGCGATTTGCAACGCGTGATTCGGCGCAGGTTCTTGAACTTCTAGACGACCCGGTATTTTCATCGGCGCGCTTGATGCGTGCGGTGTTGTATCTGGCGGGCGGATCCATGAGCCTGCTCAAGCACTATGCGTCGGAGTGCAAAGATCGCGTTGACGATGTGCTATTGCACGCCGAAAAGGTGGTCGGTGTTGCCGAAGAACCCATGCCGGCGCGGGACATGTCGTTGCCATTCAGCCATGAAGACAATCTCGGTCCGCATTGGATGTCGCACGAGTCGCTGCATGGGCCCGAGCAGCACGAGCCCACCGAGCGGCGCAGCGTTAGCGACGACGATCTGAACTATCACGGATACTTGGCTCGTCGGCGCTTCGTGCTGGGCAACACTGCTTACCTGGTGGCCCTCACGCAGCCCAACCGCGAGGTTGTGCGCTGCTATCGGCGCGAAGGCAACGTGAGCCGGCTGGTCAACCTTCCGCTGGTATTTGTGCTGGAGCGGCTTGCCGCGGAGCACATCGACATCTCTGAGAACCGCCCTTCGGATTTCATCTCCAGCGTCAGGTGATGCATTGAGCTACGCATGGCTGAGTTTCCTATAGATGTGGTTGAGTTTGTAGAAGCGCGGTTTTCCCCACGGGACTTCGGTGCGGTTTTTCGTGTGCTTAAATCGGACTTGCTGCGGCGCCCTCATTTGATGCGTGCCTCACTATTTCTTGCCGACGGGGATCTTTCTTTACTTCGGCACTACGTCAAACGCTGTAAGTTAGAGCCAACCGATGTGCTGGCTCGCGCTGAGTTCGTCATCGGTGCCACGAGCCGTCCGCTTTGCGCGGCGGATTTCTCCGAATTATTCCTGCCCGGCCGCGTTAGCGGGCGGACAGGCGCGAATCTGGCGCAACCGAAACGGGCCGCCAAGGGTGGGAGTTCGGATGACCACCATGACCACCTCAAGGGGATGGACTTCGACTTGGGCAGCGTCACCTATGCGGTAGCTGAACGCCAGCCCCATGCTCAGTGCGTGTACTGCTATCGCAAGGAAGGCACCAATTCTCGCCTGGTGCGTTTGCCCTATGTGTTCGTCATGGATCGTCTGGCGGAGCGTATCGAGCTGAAGGCCACTGATGCCTCGGAATTATAGCGAGTCCTGATCGGGTCCCCAGAAGCGGTTACACTGCCGTGTGGCATAACGCAAAAAAGAGGGGGCATCCGCGATGATCAGTGACAATCCTGAACAAGAGAAATTCATCGACGACTACCGCTGGGCGGTACTGACCACCCTGCGTGCCGACGGGCACCCGGTGAGTTCTGTGGTGGCTTATGCCCGAGACGGTGATACGTTGGTGGTGAGCACACCGGGCATGACCTTCAAGCGGCGCTCTCTGGACCATGACGCACGGGCTACGTTGTGCATCATTCCGAACGCCGAGCCGATCAACTTCGTGTCCGTGGAAGGACGGGTGAGCGTGGAGTCTGAGAACCTGGTGGAGAACACGCGTCTGGTGTTTCAGAACATCAGCGACACCGACTACCAGGAGCCCGAGGACCTGGCAGGCTGGCTGGAGTCTCAGCAACGGGTGATCCTGCGGTTGCGCCCGGAGCGGGTGTACGGAGTCATCCGTTAGCGGCCTGGTATAATGCGCCCCGCCAATTAGCGGGAAGACACATGGCCGAAGCAGACCAGACCTCACGGAATACTCAGTGGCAGGAACTCGCCGAGAAGGAACTCCGGGGCAAGCCCCTGGATGCGCTGGATTGGGAGAGCCCTGAAGGAATAGAGATCAAGCCTCTGTATACGGAGCTGGATCTGGAAGGGGTCGAGCATCTGGGCTCCTTTCCCGGACTTGCGCCCTTCGTGCGCGGGCCGCGCGCTACCATGTATACCAATCGGCCTTGGACCATTCGCCAGTACGCGGGGTTCTCCACGGCGGAAGAGTCCAACGCCTTCTACCGGCAGAATCTGGCTGCGGGCCAGAAAGGCCTTTCCGTGGCCTTCGACCTGGCCACCCACCGTGGTTTCGACTCGGATCATCCCCGGGTAGTGGGGGATGTGGGCATGGCCGGCGTGGCCATCGACTCCGTCGAAGACATGAAAATACTGTTCGACGGTATTCCCCTAGACCAGATGTCCGTGTCCATGACCATGAATGGTGCCGTGCTTCCCGTCATGGCGGGCTACATCGTGGCGGGCGAAGAGCAGGGAGTGGCCTTGAAGGATCTCTCTGGCACCATCCAAAACGACATCCTGAAAGAATTCATGGTGCGCAACACGTTCATCTATCCGCCTGAGCCCAGCATGCGGATCGTGGCCGACATCATCGGGTACACCGCTGAGAACATGCCTCGGTTCAACTCCATCTCTATCTCCGGTTACCACATGCAGGAAGCGGGGGCCAATGCGGTGCAGGAGGTGGCGTTTACCCTGGCCGATGGTATCGAGTACGTGCGCGCAGCGCTGGCCACTGGTCAGGAGATCGATGCCTTTGCCCCACGACTGTCGTTCTTCTTCTGCATCGGCATGAATTTCTTCATGGAGATCGCCAAGCTGCGTGCGGCGCGCATCCTCTGGCACGAGCTGATGAGTCAGTTTTCGCCGAAAAACCCGTCTTCGCTCATGCTGCGCACGCACTGCCAGACCTCGGGCGTGTCGCTGCAGGAGCAGGACCCTTACAACAACGTGGTGCGGACCACCATCGAGGCCATGGCCGCGGTGCTGGGCGGCACCCAAAGCCTGCATACCAACGCGCTGGATGAGGCCATCGCCCTGCCCACCCCGTTCTCGGCGCGTATCGCCCGCAACACCCAGATCATTGTGGCCGAAGAATCTCAGGTGACCCGCACCGTCGACCCGCTGGGGGGCAGCTACTACGTGGAGAGCCTGACGAATTCCATCGTCGAGGCGGCGCGTAAGATCATCAACGAAGTCGAAGAAATGGGCGGCATGACCAAGGCTGTGGTGGCAGGCATGCCCAAGCAACGCATCGAAGAGGCCGCCGCCCGCCGGCAGGCCCGTGTGGAGCGTGGCGAAGACGTGATCGTTGGGGTCAACAAATACACACTGGAAGAAGACACCTCCGACGTGGAAGTGCTGGAGGTCGACAACTCCAAGGTGCGCAAGGCGCAGCTCAAGCGGCTCGACAAGGTGAAGGCGTCGAGGGACGAAACCACTACCCAGGAAGCGCTGTCTGCGCTCACCCAGGCGGCTGAAACCGGTTCCGGCAATCTGCTGGCATTGGCGGTGGAAGCAACACGCCGGCGCGCCACCGTGGGCGAGGTATCCGCGGCGATGGAAACGGCCTGGGGTCGCCACGAGCCGGTGGCGAAGATGACGCCGGGTGTGTACGCCAGCGCCTACGAAGACGACGAGGATTTCGCCCAGGTGCGCAACGAGGTCAAAATATTCACCGAGTTCGAGGGCCGTCAGCCGAGCATTCTGGTGGTGAAGATGGGCCAGGACGGCCACGACCGGGGCGCCAAGGTCATCTCCAACGCCTTCGGCGACCTGGGCTTCGACGTGAAGATGGGGCCTCTGTTTCAGACACCGTCTGAAGCGGCTGCCCAAGCCGGTGCGGAAGACGTGCACGTGGTGGGTGTTTCCACCCTGGCCGGCGGGCACAAGACGCTGGTGCCCGAAATGATCGAAGAGCTCAAAGCTCAGGGAAATGAAGACATCATCGTGGTGGTGGGTGGCGTAATTCCGCAGCAGGACTATCAGTTCCTGTACGACGCGGGCGTGCACGCCATCTATGGTCCAGGCAGCAACATTCCAGAAGCTGCCAGCGACGTATTGAAATTGATTCCCGGCAAGAACCGATAGCCGGCATAAGGGAGTAGTGATGATTGGAAAGTTGAATCACGTGGCCATCGTGGTGCCCGATCTGGAAGCGGCGGCCGCCGTCTATCGTGGCACCCTGGGAGCGAACGTCACGGCCCCGTTGCCGCTGCCCGACCATGGGGTGACCACGGTGTTCGTGGAGCTGCCGAACACCAAGATCGAATTGCTGCATCCGCTGGGAGACGATTCCCCTGTGGCCAACTTCTTGGAGCGCAACGCCAAGGGCGGCATGCACCATATCTGCTACGAAGTCGAGGATCTGAGCAGCGCCATCGACAAGCTGGTGGAAGAGGGGGCGACGGTATTGGGCGACGGCAAGCCGTCCATCGGAGCCCACGGCCTACCGGTGGTATTCCTTCACCCGAAGGATTTCTGCGGTACGCTGATCGAGCTGGAAGAGGTGGCTTAGCGCTACTCGAATTCCAGGATGGGTTGATCTACGTCCAGGCTTGCACCCTCCTGGGCCAGCACCTTGGCGACCACCACGTCGTCTTCGGCGCGCAGTGAGTTCTCCATCTTCATCGCCTCGACCACGGCCAGCTCCTCGCCGGCTTTCACTTCTTCGCCCTCGGAGACCGCCAGCCGGACGAGGAGCCCGGGCATGGGAGAGAGCAAAAAGCGGCTCATGTCGGGAGCCTCTTTCTCGATCATGTGCTCGTTCAATGCCGCCACGTTGGGCGTCACCACCATCACATCCAATTGCGTGCCTCCGTGGAAGATGCGGTAGCTGGCGCCCTGCCTGTCTACCTGCACGTTCACCAGCCTGCCGTTGACTTCCGCTGCCACGATGGGGTCACCGATGCGCCAATCCGTCGTGACTCGATAGATGGCGTCCTGGTAGGTCACCTCGAAGCCGTGTTCCACCGGCGCCAACGTCACGGGATGGTTGCCCTGCGGGCTCACCACTACCCAATCTTCGCGGATGTGGCGTTCGAAGCGGCGGGTCTGACCGCTGATCTGGGCGGCGCGCTCCACCTCTTTGTGGTGCACCACCGCAGCGATGGCGATGGGTAGCACTTGATCACTCTGGGGCAGGAGTCCGGCGTGAAATCCGTCTGGATACTCTTCTGCAATGAAGTTGGTGGTCAGCCGCCCCTCGCGGAAACGTGGATGGGTAATGAGTGCGTTCAGAAAGCTGATGTTGTGGGACACGCCACGAATGTAGTACGCGTCCAGGGCGTCGGTCAGGTGTTCGATGGCCGCATCGCGCGTGTCTCCATAGGAGACGAGTTTAGCGATCATGGGGTCGTAGTACATGGAGACTTCGCTGCCTTCCACGATGCCGGTGTCCACGCGCACGTTGGCGCCTTCCGCGGGTGCCTGGTAGCGGGTCAGGCGTCCGATGGAAGGCAGAAAGTTGCGAAACGGGTCTTCCGCATAGACCCGGGCTTCCATGGCCCACCCGGTCAAGGTTACGTCCTCCTGGCCCAGCGGGAGATTCTCACCGTTGGCAACCCGGATCATCAGCTCCACCAGGTCCTG
>DEBD01000015.1 GCA_002348385.1 Gammaproteobacteria bacterium UBA2965
AAGATCGGCATCATCGCAAATCCGGCGTCCGGCAAGGACGTACGTCGGCTGGTCGCCCGCGCTTCAGTGTTCGACAACCAGGAAAAGCAGGCCATCGTGCGCCGCGCCCTGGTGGGCATGTCTCAGACAGGGCCCCACCAGGTAGCGTTTCTGGACGACGACCACGGTATTGTGCGCGGCGCGCTTGCGGAGGTGGGCGGCGCGCTGGAATCGCAAGCCGTGGCCGACACCCAGATGGGCAACGCCCTGGATACCATTGCGGCCGCGCGCGCGCTGGAAGCCGCGGAGTGCGACGTCGTAATGACCCTGGGCGGCGACGGTACCAACCGAGCCGTAGCCATCGGATGGCGCGACGTGCCCGTGATCCCCATCTCCACAGGCACCAACAACGTATTTCCCGTGCTCACCGAAGCCACTGTGGCGGGGGCCGCCGCAGGCATCATCGCCAGTGGCGTGGTGAGCTTGGAAGAGGTGGCTGCACAGCACAAGCTGGTGCAGGTAGCCATCGAAGACGAGCGCGAAGACCTGGCGTTGATCGATGCCGTGGTTTCCAATGAGCGCTTCGTAGGCGCCCGCGCGCTGCTCGAACCCGATCAGCTGCGTATGGCGTTGCTCACCCGGGCCGATCCGGCCGCCGTGGGCATTACCTCTATCGGCGGGCTGCTGGCGCCGTTGTCCGACCGGGACGAGTGCGGCCTGCTGCTGGAGCTCGGCGGCGAAGCACAGGGCGTGGATGCGCCCATCGCGCCGGGCTTCTACCGACGCGTAGGCGTGACCAACCACCGGGTGGTGAACTTCGGTGAGGAGGTGACCGTGCAGGGCCCAGGCATACTAGCCTTCGACGGAGAGCGCGAGAGGGTACTCAAGCCCAGCCAGAATGCGGCCATGAGTCTCAGCCGGTCGGGCCCCAGAGTGGTGGATGTAGAGAAAACCATGCATCTAGCAGCTGAAAAAGGCTGCTTCAAAAGCTAGCATTGGCCCTCTGCCGCGTGGGGATGCCGCGGCGGCCATGAAAACAACAAACGACAGCGACAGAAAAGGACGAAAGACCCATGCCCACCGAGATTTACCTGGTAAAGGTCGGGATGAACATGACCGAAGGGGTCGTGGACGAATGGTACATACCTGATGGCGCCAACGTGGAAGTGGGCGAGATGCTCTACCGCCTGGAAACCGAGAAGGTAAACCTGGACGTAGACGCCGAGGCCGCGGGTGTGGTCAAGCACCTCATCGGTGAAGGCATCACCATGCTGCCGGGTGACGTGGTAGGCCACATCTATGCTCCCGACGAGACCATTCCCGACGACCTGCCGCAAGCCGGCGCCGCAGCCAGCGCTCCAGCGGAAGCGCCGGCAGTAGCAGAACCCGCCGCAGCGGCGGCCGCCCCTGTCGCTACCGTCACGCGGGGCGAAGGCGAGCGCATTCTGTCGTCTCCCGCCGCCAGACGGCTGGCAGGCGAACTTGGCGTGGATGTCGCCACACTAGCCGGCAGCGGGCCAGGCGGACGTATCGTCGAAGCAGACGTGCAAGCCGCGGCCGATTCCGGCGCCGCAGCACCCGCCGCCGCCGGCGGGGGACGTTCGTCGCCCATGGCGCGCAAAGTCGCACGCGAGCTGGGCGTGGACCTAGCGACAGTCACCGGTACGGGCCCTGGCGGACGCATCACCAAAGAGGACGTGGAAGCAGCAGCCGCAGCACCGGCCGCGCCCGCTGCCGCACCCATCGCAGCATCGCGGGAAGATCAGACCGTACCCGTGCGCGGCATGCGCAAAACCATCGCTGCGCGCATGCACGACAGCCTGCAGACCATGGCTCAGCTCACCATGGACATGGACGTGGTCATGGACGACGCCGTGAAACTGCGCACTCAGCTCATCGAGGAGTGGGAAGACGAAGGCATCCGCCCCACCTACACCGACCTGGTGATCCGCGCAGCTGCCAAGGCGCTGGAAAAGCACCCGCTCATGAACAGCGTTTTCAACGACACCGAGATGACTCTGCTCGGCGACATTCATGTGGGCATGGCCGTCGCCCTGGAAGAAGGGCTCATCGTCCCCGTGGTGCGCCACGCCAATGCCATCTCCATGAAACAACTGGCCGTGGAATCCAGCCGCCTGGCTGCCGCCGCCCGCGACGGCAGCCTCACACCGGACGACCTCATGGGAGGCACGTTCACCGTGTCTGCCCTGGGCATGTTCGGCGTCGACTCGTTCACTCCCATCATCAATTCGCCCCAGGCGGGCATTCTGGGCGTGAACCGGCTGCGCGAGGACGTGGCATGGGACGGCGCGGTGCCAGTGAAGCAGCAGCGCATGCGCCTGTCGCTCACGTGGGATCACCGGGCGCTTGATGGCGCGCCGGCGGCGCAATTCCTTGCCGCGGTGAGGGACCTGCTGCAGGCGCCCTACCGCCTGCTGGTGTAACCGAACCGGGCTGAGCCATGGCCTACTTCCCGGAACGCATCGCGGCTGAGCGCGGCGCCGACACCGCACTGGTGGACGAGCGCGGTAGCACCACGTGGAGCGAATTCAACCAGCGCATCAATCAACTGGTACACGCGCTGCGCGCCATTGGGGCCACCGCCGGCGACGTCATTGCAATCTGTGCAGGCAACTGCCGCGAGAACTACGAAATCATGATGGCGGCCAACCACGCGGGATTGCTGTACGTACCTGTGAACTGGCACTTCAGCGCTGAAGAGTTGGCCTACGTGATGGCGGACGCGGGCGCCAAGGTGCTGTTCGCCGAGGGCCAATTCATGGAGTCCGCCGCCGAGGCAGCGGCCGACACGCCCACGCTGGCGGCATGCGTAGCCATCCGTGGTGACGGCGCACCGGAAGCCTTCCAGGATTTCGAAGCGCTGCTGGCCGGACAGCCCAACAGCGAGCCTGGAGATCAGAGTTCCGGTGGCCCCATGTTTTACACTTCGGGCACCACCGGTCGCCCCAAGGGGGTGAAGTCCAGCACCTTCGCGCCGGGCGGGCCGCTGGAAATGCTCGCGATGATCGGCGCCGGCCTGTCGGGCATGCTGGGAATCCCGGCCGACGGCCGCACGCTGATCTGCGGGCCCGTTTACCACTCGGCCCAGTGGGCGTTCTCCTTTCTACCGTTACTGTCTGGCAGCCAGGTAGTGATGCGTCATCGATTCGATCCTCTGGAAACCCTGACGCTCATCGACGCTCACAAAGTCACCAACGTTCACCTGGTGCCCACCCAATTCCACCGCCTGCTGCGGCTGGAAAACACCGAGCGTTCGACGTTTTCGGGCGCGAGTCTGGAGGCAGTGTGGCACGGCGCAGCGCCCTGCCCGCCCGAGGTGAAGCGACGCATGATCGAATGGTGGGGGCCGGTGATCTCGGAATACTACGGCTCCACAGAAGGCGCCATCGTCACCGCCGCCAGCGCCGAGGAATGGCTGGCCAGGCCCGGCACCGTGGGCAAACCTTCGCCCATGGCGGAGGTCACCATTCGTGATGACGACGGCAACCTATGCGAGGCAAACCAGGCAGGCCAGGTATATGTGAAGAGCCTTACCGGTTCGGATTTCGAGTACCACAACGAGCCCAACAAGACGGCCGACGCACATCTGGAACCGGGCACCTACACCTTCGGTGATATCGGCTATCTGGATGAGGACGGCTATCTATTTCTTTCCGATCGCAAGATCGACATGATCATCTCCGGCGGGGTGAATATCTACCCTGCCGAGATCGAGGCAGTGCTCGCGACCCACCCAGCAATCGAGGACGCCGCCGTGTTCGGCATTCCCAACGAGGAGTTTGGCGAGGAGGTAAAGGCGGCAGTGAAACTGGCGCCCGGGCACGAGCCCTCGGAGGACTTATCCCAGCAGATCATCGCCCACTGCCAGGCCCATCTAGCCCGTTATAAAGCGCCCAAGAGCATTGACTACGAGACCGAGTTTCCCCGCCACGAAACCGGCAAGCTCTACAAGCGGCTGCTGCGCGATCGCTACTGGCAAGACTCCGAGCGGAAGATCTGACGCCGCCCCTAACTGGCCTAACCTGTCCTTTCCATAGCCGGGGTGATTCCATGCGCCGCAGGAATTGCGCGCAATCAGTCCATGATTGATCGCGCAGACCCCAACACGCACGCGCTTGCCCAGCTCAAAGTGCTGGATTTCTCCCGCGTGCTGGCCAGGCCGTTTGCCAGCCGCATGCTGGGCACAGCTGCGCGAACAGCCCACGCGGACCAGCGCCCTACCGTGGCGAGCACAATGCCCAGGTACTGGCCGACTGGCTTGGCGATTCCGGCGAGCGATTCCAGCAGCTCACCGCTGCCGGTGTGCTATTGGCCGAAACCGAAGGAAATTCCTAAGACGCAGGGTTCACCGTGCGGCAGCGCCATGAGCAGCCGACTGCAACCTATTGGAGCACGCCGGGGGATGCGAGCGTGGCCGTCTTCGCTGCCTCCACTTCCCGCATCAGGCGCAAGAGGTTACCTGACCAGATGTTGGCAATGTCTTCCGCGCTGTATCCTGCCCCTTCCAACGCCGCGGTGATATTTGGTAGGGACGCCACATCCTCCATTCCCGCTACGCCGCCCCCGCCGTCCCAATCGGCGCCAATACCGACGTGATCCGGTCCCACAAGCTCAAGCACGTAAAGCAGGTGTTCGACGTATTTCTCGAAGGTGGATCGCGGCGGCGGGAACTGCTTAAAAATTTTCAAACGCGCTGCGAGAAACTCCCGAACACGCTCATCCGACATGGAGGAAAAATCGCCGAACTCGGCGCTCAGTTCCTCCAGCGCCGCTTCAAGCTCCAGCGATCGCTGCAGCGCTTCGAGGTATGCAGGGAACGCATTGACCTGAATCACCCCTCCACTGTCGGCGAGCGCGACCAACAGTTCGTCCGGTACGTTGCGGGGATGCTCGTAGACGCCGTCCGGCCCGCTGTGCGACAAGATAACCGGCGTTGTCGACAACGCAATCATGTCGCGCAGCGCATCATCCGAGGCGTGCGACGCGTCCACAATGATACCCAGCCGATTGGCCTCGCGAACCAGATCCTCACCCAGGGGGCTGAGCCCGCCATAGAGCACTTCCTTGCCCGTGGAGCTGTCCGAGAATTGGTTGTTACCCCCATGCACCGGGCCGACCATTCTCAGACCACCCACATAGAAACTCTGCAGCAGCGAGAGGTCCTCGCCCAGGGGATAGGCGTTCTCCATGCTCTGGTAGACGACGATCTTGCCGCTGTCGTGGATGCGCTGCGCGTCCGCAGCATTAAAGGCAAGCTCAACCGTGTCGGCGTACTTGGCCGCAAACTCCCGAATCGACATCTGGCGCAGGAGGGCCGTGGTGCGCGCGGCAACATAAGAGGCTTCATTCAGCTCCCCTTGACGGGTAAAGATCACCCAGAACCCGCCATCGAGACCGCCCTCGACGATGCGGGGCAAATCCACCTGCGAGCCGTCGTCCGCATACGACCCGCGCTGCGAGAATTTGTAGTCGCCGTTATGAAAGAACGCCGGCGTGTCGAGATGACTGTCCAGAACGAGAAGCGAATGGTGCAAGCCCGCTGGGTCCGGTTCCGCGGGACCGTCACCAATGCCCACTTGCGAAACGCAGGCCGCCAAGAGCATCAACGCACTTGCGGCTGAAACTAGCCTGGTCAATTCGAACTCCTCCGGTGAGAACGCCTAAGTCTCGATAACTAGAGCACAAGAAGCGCTTAGCTACCACCTGGGACGCACCGCTTCGGTAATCCCCTATTATGAAATTCGGTTATTCCGGCCCATGCTTTGATTCGATTGGGGTGGAAGGAACCGTGCGCACGTCCGCCCCAAGCGAATCAACATCTAATGCTTAGGTAACAACGTCATAGCTGAACCGAACCAAATCGCGTCATATCCCCAGCAAACTACCCGGGGATCCCGCCTGGAAGGCTACCGCTACACGTCGAAAGAGTTTTTCGGCAAGGGGTGGGGTAGCAGCGAGCAAAACGCCACCGAACACCAACTTCAGCAAACGATTGAGCACGGTGACGCTAGGCAGCCGGACCGTCGAAGGATTTGATCAGCTCGAACCACCCGGACCCCTTGATGTTCATAGGAACCCCACCGAACTTTGCACCGGTTTCCCTGTGGTTTTTGCGGCCTTCCCACGCGTTCGGGTCTGCCTGCCACTCATTGAGCACCCGCTCGGCTTCCTCGTAGCTGGGCGCATCCACCTCGTAAAGCGAGATGTAACCCGACGCGTTGTCAATCTCCAGATGGGGACCACTGAGCTTGAACACGCTGCCGCGAACAAAATTCGGACACTTGGCCGTATCCTCGATGTGCTGATCGACAAACCACTCGTCGAACGCAGCCTGGTCTTCCGGTCCCTGTGGCTCGCACAGACCGATCAAAATAAATCTTGGCATCACTTGCCCTCCCTTCAGGAATGTTCACGGGCCACTGTAGCATGTACCGAAATGGACCATGTCCGCAGGCACAAGTTTCCCCGGCCGGGTATATTTGCCCGATGATCAAACCAACGAAGACAGCGTGTGTCTTGCTGCCGCGCACCATCATGATGCTACTCGTCTGGGCATGCCTGTCTGCCTGCAGCTCGAATGATGATGCCTACCCCTGGCTGGCCGAACTCGACGCCGGCGAGGGCGCGTCGGACTCGGGCGCCCGGCTGATGGCGCTCGAAGATGGCCTGCATCCCCTGGAATCCCCCTCAGACGCTCAAGAAATGCTGGTGGGCGTGCACGGCTACGGCAGCGAGGGCTACGAGTGGGTATACCCGCTGCAGACCCTCGACAGCGATCAAATCGGTACCTGGTTTTACCGCTGGGACTACACCGGCTGCCCACAGCCCGCGGCAGCAGCGCTCATTCAGGCGTTGCAGGAATCAACCTCTGCAAGCACTCGCAGGATTCATCTGGTGGGGCACAGCTACGGGGGCGTGCTGCTTGCCCATCTTATCGAGAGCTGGCCGCTGGACATTCCCGTCCACATCCATGTGGTGGCGTCCCCGGTAGCCGGGATGGAGGGGGGCTCGCGATGCGACTACCAGCCACCGTCCAGCATCGCGCCACAGGTCAGCGTGCGCCAATGGCGCACTCGGAAAGAACTGGACGGTGCGTTCAAGAACATGGCCGAGGATCCGCAGAATCTGGAATTGGCGGGTAGCGCGGTGACCCGGCTACCGGAGGAATATCGAGGCCGCCGGCTTGGTCACAACTGGTCCATCAGCTGGGTGGCCGAACAGATCGCCGCAGATCGCCCATAGCCGACGCTGCAGCTAGGCGTGCTCGTCGGCCAGCAGCTGCTCGCGCAACTCCTCCACCAGCGCATCGCTTACGTGGAGCTCTCCCTGAATGAAGTCCATCAACGACCCGTGCTCACCGGCAATGTGCTCCAGCGCCCCGGTCATGCGCTCCTCCGCCTGAGCACGGCGCTCTTCGATGCTGAGGTGCTGCCGCGCCACCATCTCTTCGACGGTCGAGTCCATGCCGTAGAACGTGATCATCTCTTCCGCGCGGTTCGGGTCGATAAACACATCGCGGCGCAGATGGTGAGACAAGGAGTAGTCCTCGATGATGGTCTCGAATGGCACCTCCAGCAGGGTTAGGAGCAAGGCGCAAGCAAACCCGGTGCGGTCCTGACCTGCTGTGCAGTGCACGAGCATGGCCGGTGCTTCCGGCTCGGCCAGGGTGCGGAAGAACTGGCGGAACAGCTCCACCTGTTGGTACGCGAGGATGTGATAGCCCACCTCATCGAGCTGACGCAGGTCCATTTCGTAGTCGCGCATCAGGAATCGCACGGATAGGTGACCGGGCCAGTCGCTGGGCCAGAAATCCCGCTCCCGGTCGGTGCGCAGATCGGCCACCACGCCGATACCCAGTTGCGACACCCGCTGCCAATCCGCCGCCACCAACTCGGTGAGGTGATCCGATCGATACACCCTGCCCCATCGGGTTGTCTGGCCGCTGTCATTGGCGTAGCCACCCAAATCGCGAAAGTTCGTCGCGCCCTCCAGGTCGATGAGCCTGTCCGACATGCCTGTGTGTGCCCGTAACCAAGGTGCCCGG
>DEBD01000031.1 GCA_002348385.1 Gammaproteobacteria bacterium UBA2965
TGCGACGGTGTCCACCCGGGCTATGGCTTCCTCAGTGAGAACGCGCAATTCGCCCAAGCGGTGGTGGATGCGGGTTTGATTTTCGTCGGGCCGGCCGCCGAAACCCTGGCGCTGCTGGGCGATAAGGTGCGTGCCCGCGAGCTGGCAGTGGGTTGTGAAATACCGGTGCTGGCCGGCACTTCGAATGCGGTGGATGAAGCTGGTGCCGCGGCCTTTTTCGAAAGCCTGCCGAGCGGTAGCCAGATGTTGATCAAGGCCGTCTCGGGTGGGGGCGGGCGCGGCATGCGGGTGGTGCGAAAGGGGGATGAAATCGGCCCTGCTTTCGAGCGGGCTGCTTCGGAAGCCCTGGCCGCATTTGGTAGCGCCGAGCTGTATGCCGAAGAGTTCCTGCCCCGGGCCCGTCATGTAGAAGTGCAGATAATGGGCGATGGCTCCGGGGCGGTGAGCCACATGTGGGAGCGCGAGTGCAGCGTGCAGCGCCGCCACCAGAAGGTGCTGGAGATCGCCCCATGCCCGGATATCGGGGAGTCGCTGCGTGGCGACCTCCTAGAGGCCGCCTTGCGGCTGGGCGAGGCGGCTGGCTACCGAGGTCTGGGAACGGTGGAGTTTCTGCTGGATGAGGCTGGCAGCCGCTTCGCCTTTATCGAAGCCAACGCCAGGTTGCAGGTTGAGCATACCGTCACCGAGGAGGTAACGGGTGTGGATCTGGTGTGCGCTCAGCTGCAGATCGCGGGCGGGCGCACGCTTGCCGAGTTGGGTCTGACCCGAGATGGCGTGCCGCGGCCCCGCGGGTTTGCGATTCAAACCCGTATCAATATGGAGACCTTGCAGGAGGACGGTTCTACCCGGCCCGCGGGCGGAATGCTGACGGCATTCGACGTTCCGACCGGGCCAGGTCTGCGCACGGATACTTACGGCTACGTGGGTTATACCAGCAGCCCGGCATTCGATTCGTTGCTGGCCAAGGTCATCGTGCATTCTCAGTCTGACAATTTCTCGCACGCGGTCCGCAAGTGTGCGAACGCGCTGGCGGAGACGCAGATTGAAGGCATCCCCACCAACCTGCAGATGCTGCGCAGATTGCTCGCTATGCCGGCCGTTGCAGCGCACGAGCTGCATACGCAGTTTCTCGATGAGAACGTGGCGCAGCTTGTAGAGCATGTCGGCGATAGCATGGGGTCGGACGCAGGGAGTTCTGTGCTTGCTGGTGCCCAAATGGACTCTGTGGATCCGCTGGCGGTGCTCGACCACGGCAAATCGGGGCAGGGCACTGCGGCCACGGCGCCCCAGGCCCTGGCGTTGGTGCAGGAGGAATTGCCAGCCGGCGTGGCAGCGGTTGGCGCGCCCATGCAGGGCACCATCGTGAGCTTCGATGTGTCTCCGGGCGATGCGGTGTACGTGGGCATGCAGGTGCTCGTCATGGAAGCCATGAAGATGGAGCACGTGGTCTATTCCGAAGTCAGTGGCGTAGTGCAGCGCCTGGGCGTTGCGCAGGGGGATACCGTTTTCGAGGGTCATCCGCTGGTCTATCTGGAGGAATCTGAGGTGGCCCAGGCCGCGCAGTCTGACGCCGTGCGGCAGGATCTGGACCACATTCGCGACGATCTGCAGGAAGTGTTCGACCGCAAAGGCGCGGGCGCTGACGAAAATCGGCCCCAGGCCGTGGCGAAACGTCGCAAGACCGGCCACCGCACCGCCCGAGAGAACGTGGCCGACCTCTGCGACGCGGGATCCTTTGTGGAGTACGGGTCCATCGTGGTGGCCGGCCAGCGCCGCCGCCGCAGCATGGAAGACCTCATAGAAAACACCACAGGCGATGGCATGGTTTGCGGCCTGGGCCAGGTAAACGGACATCTGTTCGACGAGTCGCGCGCGCGCGCCATGGTGATGTCCTATGACTACATGGTCCTTGCCGGCACTCAGGGCATCAAAAACCACGAAAAGAAGGACCGCCTGTTCGAACTGGCCGCCAAGCATCGCCTGCCTACGGTGCTGTTTGCCGAAGGCGGTGGCGGCAGACCCGGCGACACCGACGGGTCGGGCGTGGCGGGTCTGGATTGCTGGGCGTTTACCTACTTTGCGCGGCTGTCCGGCCTGGTTCCCATGGTGGGCATTACCACCGGCCGCTGTTTTGCCGGCAATGCGGTGCTGCTGGGGTGCTGCGACGTCATCATCGCCACGGAAGGCTCCAACATCGGGATCGGTGGGCCGGCGATGATCGAGGGCGGCGGCCTGGGAATCTTCAAGCCCGAAGAGGTCGGCCCCATGGACGTGCAGGTACCCAATGGCGTGGTGGACATCGCGGTGACAGACGAGGCCGACGCGGTGGTGGTCGCTAAGCAGTACCTGTCTTACTTTCAGGGGCCGGTGGATGAGTGGGAGGCGCCAGACCCGCGCGAGCTGCGCTACATCGTCCCGCAGAATCGGCTGCGCTACTACGACATGCGCGATGTGGTGCAGGGGCTGGCCGATGTGGGCTCCGTGCTGGAGATCCGCAGGCATTGGGGTCCAGGCATCATCACCGCCTTCATTCGGGTGGAGGGCAAACCTCTCGGCGTGATCGCCAACAATCCCGGCCACCTGTCCGGCGCGGTAGATGCCCAAGGGGCGGATAAAGGCGCGCGCTTCATGCAGCTTTGCGATGCCTTCGATATCCCCATTCTTACCCTGTGCGACTGTCCCGGCATCATGGTGGGGCCGGAAAGTGAAAAGACTGCTCTGGTACGTCACGCGGGCAGAATGTTTGTGGTGGGTTCCAACATCGACGTGCCGCTGATGACCATTGTCATCCGTAAGGGCTACGGACTCGGCGCCCAGGCTATGGCCGGCGGCAGCTTCCACGCGCCGTTGTTCACGGTGAGCTGGCCCACCGGGGAGTTTGGCGGCATGGGGCTGGAGGGCGCGGTGAAGCTCGGTTACCGTAAGGAACTGCAGGCCATCGAAGATCCGGACGAACGTAAGGAGGCTTACGATCAGATGGTGGCGGACATGTACAAGCGCGGTAAGGGGGTCAACATGGCATCGCATTTCGAGCTGGACGAGGTCATCGACCCCGCCGACTCGCGCAAATGGATCGCCGCCGGTTTGCGTTCTCTCCCGCCGCCCCCGCGCCGCGAAGGCAAAAAGCGGCCTAACGTGGATACGTGGTAGTGAGCGGGGGAACAGACGCCATGCGTGTGATCGACGTGGACGCGCATCTGCACGAGCCGCTGGACTGGATCCAGCAGACCGATCCGACGCTCGCCGACGCGCTCGGCACGCCGGCGCGTTTCATGGATGTGGCCAACCGCGTGTTCGGTATCTCCAATCCGGCGTTGTCCGCGCTGTCAGAGGGCCAGCAGCCCACCAGTGGGTACGAGACCATTTTGCCCGGGTTCGTCAATCACCTGGAGATCACCGATACCCGTCAGCCCGAGCGTCAGGAAGATGCCGGCGAGGATCCCTATTGCGGGGCGGAGGCGCGCCTGGCGTTCTGCGACGAGCGGGGTATCGACGTTCAGTTTTTGAACCCCACCTTCCTCGTGAGCGCGTTTGTTCAGGCGGCACGTGCGCGCAGGGTAGATCTCATGCAGCCGCTGCGACAGTGCTGGAACCGCTGGGCCGCAGACCAGGTGCACGGCCACACGGATCGGCTCATGCCCGTGACCCAGATCGACCTTACTGACATCGGCTGGTCCATCGACGAGATGACGCGGATGCGCGGGCAAGGCAGCCGAGGGTTCGTGATACCCGAATCTCCGGTGGGCAATCCGCGTTTTGCCCGCGGCGGGCAGCGCAGCGTAGCTAAGTCCATTACTCATCCCGATTTCGATCGGCTTTGGTCGGCGGCCACCGATCTGGGTATGGCGGCCATCGCTCATGTGGGCTTCTCGCGGGAGCGAATCAATCCCGGTTGGGCCAACAACGGGTCCGACGATCTGATGACGTACAGCTTCCTGAACATGGTGGTCAACCCACAGGTCGCGCCGCAGTTGCTGCTGTCGGCCATGGCCTTCGACGGGGTGTTCGAGCGACATCCCAAGCTCACCGTGATCGTGGAGGAGGTCGGAATTTCCTGGCTCCCGGCGCTCCTGCACATGCTGGATCACGGGGTCGGGCGCGCCGATGACAGCGTGCTGCGCGACAGCGAAGCGCGCCCCGACTTTGCGGGTTCCGCCTACAAGTTGCCTTTGTCACCCTCGGAGTACCTGGGCCGTCAGGTCAGAGTGACGCCACTGGTGGCATCCCAGCCGCTGCATCCCACCATCGATCTGGTGCCCCCGGAGATGCTGTGTTTCTCCAGCGACTATCCGCACGTCGAAGGCACCGCCGATGCAGTGGCCGTGTGCGATCGGCAGCTGCAGAATGTAAGCGAGGATGTCCGTCGCTCGTTTTATGGGGGTGTGGGAGAGCTGCTCGGTTTCTGACCAGCTTGGTTGTGTCGGATGCCTACGATTGCGCGGAGTTGTCCGTGGTGGTGCTCAACTGTCCGGTTACATGGCGATATACATCTTGGGTCATCCTCGCGACCTTGGGGAAGCTAAATTCCAGAGCGCTCGCTCGCGACATCTTTGCCAGTCGATCTCGCAGCGCCTGATCTGAGATCAGTTCTCGCAGACGTTGGCCGAATTGCTGATCATCGCCCACGGGCACCAGGATTGCCGTGGTTTCGTCGACGTAGTCTCTAACTCCGGGAAGATCCGAAACCATAATCGGCAAACCGCAGGCCATGGCTTCGAGCAGCGAATTGTTGGCAGTGCAGTCGGTAAGCGGCATGGTAAAGATATCTGCCTTCTGGTACACGCCGCGTAGCTGCTCGTCGCTCAAACCTGCCATACACGCCACGTTGGTTAACCCGTCAAAGTACCTGAAGTTGGCCTCAGCGGTAACGACGTTAAAGTGAATGTTTGCATCGGTGTCGGCGAAATCCCTGGCAACTCGTGACAACACCTCGAAGTCCCGAAGGTGGCTTCCCACAAATACGCACTGTAGGCGATCCGCATTGGGCTTTTTGTCCACGGCTGGAGTGAAGAAATCGGTGTCGACCCCATGGGGAACAAAATGTACGCGATCAGGGCCGAGTACCTTCTCGAAGAAATCTAGGCAGACACGCGAGACCACGATTACCGCGTCGATGCCCGCCAGATGGTGCTGGTTTCTGACAACCTCGCGGAATCGATTCGGCGGGGTGTGATAGGTGCACACCACATGATTGCTGCGCAGCCGGTTGAGCCAGCCCAAATATCGGTAGGAGTTTTCGCCATAGACGAAGTGAAATACCTCGCCTGAAGTTACCAGCCAGCGGAGTGCGGCCTGCGTCTCGGTGATTAGCGAAGCTTTTCGATACCACTGCATGTCAGACCGCGTTAGCAACGGTCGCAGCAGTGCGGATACTGCTCGCTGAACAAACGTGGGGTTCACCGCGTGGTGAAAGGGCCGATGGTGGATGTACTCCGATATGCGGTCGTATCCTGAGACATTCGCGTGATTGTCGTGGCGGAGTAGAATCAAATTGACATTGGGGGGGGTGCTATCAAGCATTGGGAGATTCTGGGCGTGCTAAGTTTTGTGGCGAGCAGGTCGATCTGCGCGAGAAACACTGGAATCCAATTTAAGCACAAGCAATTTACCTATGGCGTGTCGGGAATCTCAGCTGCGTGTAATGTCCTGCGCGATGGCTAGTCCTACAGGTTGCCAAATGTGTTGTCAGCTGGCGTGTTCGTCCTGTCGCAACTGCCAGTCTTCGTTGGGTTGCTGACTGAAATCCGGCACCTCGCCCTTCAGCCGCGCGATGATGCCGGTGGTCATGTTACCCAGGGCAACTTCTAACGCGTGGCCGATCTCGGCCTCATCCAGTGTTGGGTCCGAAGTCATTCTGCCGGCCCAGCGGATGGTACAGTGACCGTCGTCGATGGGAGTGACGGTGGCCACCACGGCGTAGTCCTGCATGCCGATGGGTTTGCCAGCGGTTAGCTCGTAGGAAAACGATCGCTCATCGTTATCGTGGGCGATCAAGCGGTGCTGAACGTAGCCCTGAGTAGACAACTCGATATCGCGGATGGCGCCGACACCTTCGCCTTGAACGCGGATGCTGCTCTGGTCCCCCCCGGGCACCCATTCCAGTACCCGGTCGAAATGGCGCACCTCTTCCCATACCGTGTCTGCGCAAAGGTCGATGTCGCGTCGGTGTTCAATTTCAATCATTTGGCCCCCGTTCTCGTGCGAGGCAAGAGACCATATCGCGGTGAGAAAAACAATTGGGCCGTGGAAACCCGATCACCAAGGCAAAGCGGGAACCCATGCTGGCCGGTGTCCGGCCAGTGGGGTATAAGCGGGGGATTAAGGAGGCAATTGTGGATGGCACCCTCATAGTCCGCGAGCTGCGTGGCGCGTCGCCGCGTTGCGGGGTTGGCGATGCCGCGTCCTGATCTGATCACCGCCGACGACCGCACCGGCGCCCTGGAGGTGGGCGGTGTGCTGGCCCAAGCGGGAATACCTGCGGCGGTTGGAAGCCGCCTGGAAGGCTTGCCGGCGGATATATCCTGCATCGTGCTGGATCTCAAGACCCGCCACCTGAGCCCATCGGAGGCAGCCGCCAAGATGGTGGATGTGGCGGGAAGCGCCTACCGTCTGGTTGGACACAAGATGGATTCGGTGTTGCGGGGCAACTGGCCTCACGAGGTCAAAGCGCTCGCCGGAGTTGGCGTGAAGGCGGCCATAGTGCCGAGTTTCCCGGATGCTGGACGAGTCTGCCGCGATGGGGTGGTTTATGTGCACGACCTCGCCGTCGCCGACAGTCCGTTCGGCCACGATCCCTTTGCCCCGGTGCGGTCTAGCAGGCCGGCGGACTTTCTCTCCCAGGTGGGTTGCACCGGTGATGTGGTGGTGCTCGATGCGACCACGAACGTGGAGCTGGCGGCTGCTGTGGAACAGTCGCTGGACGAGGACAGGGTGCTATTGGGCCCGGCCGGGCCGTTCGGGGTGCTTGCCGCGCGGCTGGCGGGTGACTCCGTCCAGAGACCTCCGCCGCGTTTGCCCGGCCCCGTATTGGTGGTGTGCGGAAGCCTGACGGCATTGAGTCGGGCCCAGATCTCAGCTACGGGGTATCCCGTCCGTTATGTGCATGAGGCCACGGCGGGAACCATTGCCGCTGTGGACATTGTTGCCTCCCCACTGCCGCACGGACCGCCGGATCCAGATCACGCGGAGCGCTGGGCAGAACGCCTGGCGGAATTTGCCTGGTCGACCAATGCCGGGACCATCGTGGTGATCGGAGGCGATACGGCGGACGCGCTGCTGCAGGACCAGTTCGTGCGAATGATGGGTCTGGCCGGTACCGCACTGCCCGTCGGCCTGGCGGGAGAGAGAACCGTGGTGTCCAAAGGTGGCGGCATCGGTACCACGGACACCATCAACGAACTTCTCGCTCTGATAGATTGATGGGAACTTCGAAAGCAGGGAGTTGAGGCCCATGAGCGCCGTGGGAGATTGGTTGTTCGTGTTGGAAGCGAAGCACGCGCTCCGCGAGCTGACAGCGAAATATTGCTATGCGGTAGTCGATGGTGATGTGGACGCGGATGTGGCCCTGTTCCGGGATGACGCCAGGTTTCACGATGGACGCTAGTCGTCTAGCCGATGCAGTTCGGGTGCTTCTCCCGTAGTTCCCTTTGTTATGCCCGTGACCTGGGCGGCACGCCCTGAGGTGTGCGGGAATTTCTTCGAAAGTTCCGGGCCCGCCGCGGTGAGCCCTCCATCGACAATCAGTGCTTCGCCGGTTACGAAGGTGGCGTCGGGCCCTGCAAGAAAAAGCGCCGCACCGGCAATGTGCTCGCCGCTGCCGTACTCTGGCCAGGGCTGCGAGGTGGCGAAGCGCTCGCGGGTCTGGTCGGGACGGCCACCGTCCGCCAGCGGGGTGGCGATGAATCCAGGGCAGATGGCATTCACCCGAATGCGGTGAGGCGCCAGTTCCACGGCCGCAGATTTACTCAGGCTGATCACTGCCGCTTTCGCGGCGGAATAGACGGTTGGCCCGCCGTCACCGCTTAACCCAGCGATGGACGCCGTGTTGATGATGCTGCCGCCCTCGCCCTGATCGATGAGAACGCGTGCGGCGTGCTTCATGCCTAGAAATACGCCCTTGGCCAACACGTCCATGGTGTAGTCCCAGGACTCGGCGGTGGTTTCGGTGAGGGGACCGATGGCGCCGCCTACCCCGGCATTGTTGAACAATACATCCAGCCGACCAAAGGTTTCTACCGCCAGGCCCAGCATGGCTTGTATGTCGGCTTCGTTGGCTACGTCGGTCCTGATGAAGCGTACATGGGGTTCAAATCCGGCTTCGACGGCTTGCTGAAGTGCCTGCGTGCCGGTTTCCTCGTTGTAGTCTGCGATCACCACGCTTGCGCCTTCGGCCAGGAATCGCATGACAGTGGCGTTCCCCATTCCGCTGGCGCCGCCGGTGATTACGGCGACCTTGTCCTGTAGCTGCATGTGTCCTCTGCAAGGGTCCGGCTCGGTTGCCTG
>DEBD01000022.1:0-5025 GCA_002348385.1 Gammaproteobacteria bacterium UBA2965
GTTCTTTCCAACCACGGCAGACGTTTCGCATGGGATGTTGAACGCAGCCGGGTATCCGAGCTTCGCTGCGGTTGCCGCGGTGGGCATCGTGATCTCGATTGGGCTGTGCGTGTGGGGGACCAAGCGAGAAATTCCTCACCTGCCCACCTGGAACGTGGAACACGAACGCTTGAGCCCACAGCGCCTGTGGCGCGAGATCGTTACTGCCCTGGGCAGTCATTCCTATCGCATGCTGATATTCGGGCTGCTCGGGGGACAGCTGATACTGGGCATCGAAGGCACGTTCATGATCTATATCTACGTACACTTCTGGGAGCTAAGCACAGAGGCCATGCGCTGGCTCAGCCCCATGATTCTGCTAGGCGTGCCTATCTCCGCGGCGATTACGCCTTACCTCACTCAGCGAATGGAAAAGCGAACCATCCTGATATTGTTTAGCACCTGGATAGTTCTAAACACTAACATACTGATTTTACTACGGTTGTTTACTGACATCCTGCCGCAGAACGGGGATCCGGCACTTTTTTACGTATTGTTGGCCTGCTCATTCGTTACCGGCCTTGTAGCACCCGCGATAATGATCACGTTCAACTCAATGTTCGCGGACATAGCCGACGAGCTGGAGCTGCGCACCGGAGGACGTCAGGAAGGCATCATCTTTTCTGCGCGCTCGTTCGGTTTTAAGGCTGCCGCTGCCTTGGCTACCATACTGGGCGGGATCGTGCTGGACCTCGTCGGCTTTCCCAAAGGCGCGGAAGCTGGAACGGTGTCTGCCGACATCCTGTTCCGCCTCGGCATCGTAGCCGCACCAGCTACAATTATCATTGGATTGGCAAACCTACTATTTTTCGCAGCTTACCGACTGAACCGCGCCAAACTAGCTGAGATTAAAGCGGAACTTAATAAGCGCCGGGCTGAAGCCGCGGCCGCTGCAAGCTGATTTCGGTCGCACAAACGAAGCTACCCCTCATACCAGGCATCCACCTGGAAAGAAGCCGACGGAATACCGTCTAAAATCTTGGCCGACCGCAAATGAACCAATGCCGGCTCAGCAATGGTCTCTACCCGCAGTTCCACCTCTTCCGAGCCACACTTTCCGGTCACGGTCGACCATGGGTGCCCGCCAATAGGAAAGTCCTATTTATTCAGGAAACGTAGCTTCTCTGCTTAGAACTTTAGCGCGGCAGGCTGATAATCCACGAAAATCCAGAGCACGCAGAATTGGCTCAACCTTACCGCAACCAAAGCCGTATCAAGCCCTAGTGAGCGCCATATAATTTAGGGGTGGTTCATGGCCCACAAACGTCTTACCCAGCTCTTCGTAGTGCCGATAGGAGATAAGCGCGTGATTGGCCCCTTGCTGAGCGTCCCGAAGCTGACGCTCCAGAGGACTATCCATGCGGCTGCCGGTGGTGCCTGCCGTGTTGTTGAGCACCCCCACAATCTCACGGCACGTCTGAGCCGCGTGGGCACAGGCCAGTAGTGCCGGCCAGAAGTACTCCCACTCCGGCGCCAGCCGCCCACCTTCAGAAGGCAGAGGACCAAGATGCTCTTCCAGCCGATCCTGAGTATCTAGCACGAAGGTTCTCGCAGCCAGCAGCTTGGCTTGGGCCTCGCCGATACGGTACTGAATCTGAGCCTGATCCCTGAGTTTCGACATCGTGCCCCAGGGTGTTTTTTCGGTTGCCAGATCGATGAATGAATCAAGTGCTCCTCGACACACACCGAGCGCAACCGCGGCCTTGTTATATATAGCGTGAGTCGGGTTTCTATAGGTAGGGTTCGACCAAATCTCGCTTGGCCCTAGCGCCAGAAAAGGCAGCAGGTGCTCCGGCGGCACATAGCAATCGGTCATCCGCACATCTTGACTGCCCGACCCGCGCATCCCTGCCGTATGCCAGGTATCAATGATCTCAAACTCGCCACGTGGCACCATGAAGGACGCGTCAGCCGGCTCTTCCGTCGCCGGATCCTGAGTCATCGACCCCATTACAAAGTTCCATGTGGCGTTGTAGCAGTTGCTCGCGAATGCTCCCTGGTAGTTAAGGCGCCACCCATCTCCATCCTGCTCGGCAACGCGACCTGGGTTAGGGCCGTTGGGCGGCCCGAGCCCAGAGCACACGAGCGCATCCCAATCATCGAAGATCTTAACGGCCAGATCAGGCTCCATGCGACGGATAACCAAAGCGTTGATCTCCGAGGAGATGTGCGTGCACCAGCCGACGGATCCATCGATGGCGGACACCGCCTCAACCACCTCAATCTGCTCTCGGGCTCGAAGATCCTCGCCCCCCAACTCCCGAGGCAACACGAACCGGTACAAACCCTGGTCTGCCATTTCCTTAGAGGCCCAGGCAGGCAAATGCCGAAGTTCCTGCGCCTCGTCACCGGCTTTTGACAGGGTGTCTTTAATGTTCGCGATTCGCTCTAGGATAGGCGTCTTCTCAACCTTGTCCCGCCGCTCGATGATTTCAGGCTGCACCATTTGCGTACTGTGCTCTTCAACCGCCATCTCCATACTATTCCCCTGCTGCGTTAAGCTGATCGCCCATTTCTAACACATAAATACACAAGCTTCGAGGCGCGCCTAAATCAGGACCAATACGACCCTTCCATCGTGGGGGATACACCACCAGGTCACGCGTTGACGCGCGCGCAGTGGTGGCCTCACAATGCGGGCAACGAGGATCGATCTCTGCACGACAAATGGGAGCGTCAGCATGAATACGACACGCCTGGCAAAATTTGTCAGCTTTATGGCAGCTCTCACTTTGTTATCGGGCGCGGGGTTGTTTAAAGGAAAAACCACCAAAGGTGAAGGCGGGACAGACGTAGAGAGCGGTCTGACCACCTGCGCCACACCGATTGGCACTGCTGCTCTGCTCGAACCAGACAACCCCGTTTATGCCCAACTAGGCCTGACCAGTCCGGTTCCACTAGTCAAGCTGATGATGGCAAGAAGTCGTTGTTTTCGAGTGGTGGACCGTGGGGCCACATCCAAAGCCCTCCAGGCCGAACGCGAGCTAGCGCAAGGCGGCGATCTCCAGAAAGGCAGCAACATGGGGGGCGGCCAGATGGTGGCGGCAGATTTCATTATCAACCCTGAAATCGTGCACAAAGACGCAAATGCTGGAGGCAGCGGCGGCGGCCTGGGTGGATTACTACCGGGCAGGGCCGGCGCCATCGGAGGCATGTTCAAACGCAAGCGACTCGAGGCTCAGGTGATGCTTACCGTCACGAACGTTAGAACCGGCGTTCAGGAAGCCATCGCCGAAGGCAGCGCATCCAAATCGGACATCAGTGTTGGCGGCCTTGGCTGGATCGGCGGCGTCGCCGGAGGCGCGGGCACCTACGAAAGCACGGACGTGGGTAAGATTACGGCAGTGGCCTTTCAAGACGCCCACAACAATTTGGTGGCACAGCTAGGCGGCATTCCGGAAGACGCGGCCACAGCAGACAACGCAGGGTACGTCACTTCAGCCGAGGTCAATTTCCGCGGCGGTCCATCTACCAAGGCGCCGTCACTGGGGATCTTATACGAGGGAACTAGCGTATTGCCGACAGGAATAACGAATGGCGGCTGGTGGGAAATCGAAGCCATAGGCAAGACGGGCTGGGTCCACTCGGATTACATAAGCCGATAACCGCCGAGGCCGCGCCTGGGTCAGCACAACGCGCACCCGTGCCGCCGCCTTGGCCCGGCGCATGCACCCAACCGCATCAGGCGCGAGCAATCTGCGGCCGGATGAACAGTATCAGCACTACCGTAATCAGCGTTGCTAAAGCTAGCAATGGAAACAGCACCTCCAAGGTCAACCATTGCCCAAGCACTGCTACCGGCATGGTCATCAGCTGAGCCGCCCCCATGTTGAGCTGAAAGATGCTCATGATGCGCCCACGCACTTCGTTGGGCACCAACTGTTGAATCAGAATAGTGCTGGATACGGTGGCAAGGGTCATTCCCGCTCCGATTCCTAGAAATCCGATCACCGCGTTGATGACCGTATCATCCATCGCGTAGACCAAAAACGATGCCGCATAAAGCAAAGCGCCAGCCGCAATTAGCCGGCCTCGTCGCTTGATGTTGGAAAAGTAAGTGAGCGCCAGCGCCACAATCAGTGACCCGATACCCCAGGTCATCACCACCAACCCCATATCCTTGATTTGTACCCCGACCACGGTGGTTACCCAGGTCGGTCCGAGATTCGCGGTGGCGGGGAATCCGAGGCTCATCATAGAAACGATGAGCACGATCACCCACAGGACTACGGGATCGCGGCGTGCGTAGGCAAGCCCGGACCTCACATCCGTTAAAGCCTCATGAAATCCATAGCGACCACGCGACCGCCCACTCTCCCCTAGGTGGGGCTCGTAGTTCATCCACAGCAGAAAAACAATTGTTACCAAGTGCCCCAGCGTGCTCAGCAGATAGGCGCCCCCAAATCCAAGCCAGTGAATTATCAACCCACCGGCAAACATCGCCATCGGCATGGAGAGCTGACCTGCCACCTGGTTAAGCGATATGCCAGCCGGAGCAAGGTCGGGGCCAAGCACATCGGGCACAATCGCGAGGCGGGCGGGAACATCGATGCTCTGCAGGCCCGCAGCACAAAGCGTGAGCGCAAAGAAAACAACGAATCCGACAACACTGGTAATGTTGGCAAACATCAAAGCCGCGATGGCCAAAGTCATCACTACCAGCAATCCCTGAATGGACAGCAACAGCTTGCGTCGGTCAAACCGGTCGGCCAACGCCCCGCCGTACAGACCAAAGGTGAGCGCTCCAAGCCCACGACTGGCGCCAATAATAGCCACCAGGATCAACCAGACCCCGTCCGGCGCGCTCTCCTGCACCCACATAATCTGGGTAAGGAACTGCAAAGGCATGAGAATCTGGCCGATGGCGAATCCGCTCAGCAGTAGGCGGAAATCTCGATTGGCCAGCGGCCCACCGCGGGGACGCTGAGGCGGCACTACGGCCATGTCGCAGGTTTCTTCAAATCAGCAGCACCGGCACGGCCTTTT
>DEBD01000022.1:5396-18105 GCA_002348385.1 Gammaproteobacteria bacterium UBA2965
ATATGGTTGAAGCCACCTTGGCACACTGGGGAGGAACCAGCAATGCGGTTCGACGACAGCGTGGTCCTCATCACCGGCGCCGGCCACGGTCTAGGCGCAGCATTCGCTCGCTGCATCGCGGGCGCGGGCTCGAAAGACGCCTCTAGTTCAACAACCGCGACGGTATCGAATACCAAGTGGTTCACTACGCCTGGCGTCGAATAGCCCGCCCCAGGCCTCAACGACATATAGCCGCTTCCACCGGTTTGTAGGTAGGATGCGGGCTTTGACGGGGAGCATCGATCTTGAACAGGTTCGATCTGGGCGGCAAGCACGTCGCCATCACCGGGGCGTCTTCCGGTTTCGGCCACCACTTTGCCGGCACACTGGCCGAAGCAGGCGCCAAGGTCTCGCTGGGCGCACGCCGCGAAGACAAGCTCGCGGCGCGCGTGGCGGAAATCGAGGCCGCCGGTGGTCGTGCCGTGAGCATGGCGCTCGACGTGACCGATGCGGGCAGCGTCGATGCTTTCCTTAACGATGCAGAAACCGCACACGGCCCGATTGACGTGCTCATCAACAACGCAGGTGTAGAGTCCGGCGCCAAGACCTATGTAACGATCGACGAGGACGATTGGGATCGCGTGCTGGACACCAACCTGAAAGGCGCGTGGATGATGGCGAAGAACTACACCCAGCGGGTGATAGACGGCGGTCGCGAGGGCGGCAATATCATCAACATCTCCTCCATCACGGACCGTCGCACCCTCAAGGGCCAATTCCCTTACGCCGTGTCGAAAGGGGCCCTAACCCGCCTGACCGAAGTGATGGCACTGGAAGCCGCCCGCTACGGCATTCGCGTCAACGCCCTGGCGCCTGGCTACGTCCTCACCGACGTCAGTCGAGTGCTGTTGGAGAGCGACCGCGCCCCCGAGTTCGTGAAAGGCATTCCCATGCGCCGCTTCGGTGAGTTTTCCGACCTGGATGGACCGCTCCTGCTGCTTGCCTCCGACGCTTCCGCGTACATGACCGGCTCCGTGATCGTGATCGACGGTGGCCACGTGTGCGCGTCACTGTGACTACTCCATAGGCCAATCCCGATGACTGCAATTAAACCATTTTCAATTCATGTCGCTGACTCCGATCTACAAGACCTGGACCAGCGGCTGGCGCTAGCGCGTTTTCCGGAGAAGGAAACCCCCCACGATTGGTCACAGGGTGTGCCGCTGGAATACATGCGCGAGGTAGTGGACTACTGGCGCGACGACTACGACTGGCGCCGAGCCGAGTCACGCATCAATGCATTCGATCAGTTCACCGCGGAAATAGACGGGCTCGACATCCATTTTCTGCACGTGCGCTCGGAAGAACCCAACGCGCTGCCACTGGTACTCACTCATGGCTGGCCGGGATCCATCGTCGAGTTTCTCAAGGTCATCGAACCCCTGACCAACCCAGCGGCCCACGGTGGCGATAGCGGCGATGCCTTTCATGTGGTTTGCCCCGCCCTACCCGGCTACGGCTTTTCCGGCAAACCCGCCGGTACCGGTTGGGGCGTTGAGAAGATCGCTAGTACCTGGGCCGTTCTGATGGAAAGCCTGGGATACGACCGCTACGTGGCCCAGGGCGGAGATTGGGGATCGGCGGTCACCACTGCCCTTGGTGTAGCAGATCCAAAACATTGCGCCGCTATCCACCTCAACATGGTATCCGCCTTCCCCGACCCCGACACGATGGACAACCTCACTGAACTGGAGCAGGGCGCCATTGCCGCGCTGAAGCACTACCAGGATTGGGATTCAGGCTACTCCAAGCAACAGAGCACACGACCCCAGACCCTGGGCTATGCTCTGGTGGACTCTCCGGTGGGCCAGGCGGCCTGGATTCTCGAGAAGTTCTGGGCATGGACGGACTGCGACGGGCACCCGGAAAACGTGCTCAGCCGCGATGAGATGCTGGACAATATCATGCTCTACTGGCTTACCAGCAGCGGCGCCTCATCTGCGCGCCTGTATTGGGAGAGCTTCGGATCCTTCGGCGCCACGAAAGAAATCACTACCCCCACGGGTTGCAGCATCTTCCCCAAGGAGATAGCACGCTGCTCGCGCCGCTGGGCGGAAAAGCGCTACACCAACATCATCCATTGGAACGAGTTGGACAAAGGCGGCCATTTCGCCGCCTTCGAACAGCCGGAGTTGTTCGTAGGCGAAGTGCGCAACTGCTTCCGCCAGGTGCGCTGAGACGGTGACCGAACCGCTGTGGACCCCAGGGGCGGATCGCGCGGCAGGCACCAACCTCGCCCGCTTCTCCCGTTACGCGGCCGACCGCCACCGACTGGATCTTGGCGACTACGCCGACCTGCACCGCTGGTCGGTGGAGGAACCCGGCCAGTTCTGGCAGGACGTGTGGGATTTCTCGGGGGTCGTGGCACACCAGAATGCAGACCAGGTCGTCGAGGGTTTTGAGCAGTTCCCAGGCGCTCGTTGGTTTCCGGGCGCACGCCTGAACTTTGCCGAAAACCTGCTGCGCTACCGAGACGACGCGCCCGCGCTGATTTCCGTCATGGAAACCGGGCAACGTACGCAGATCTCCTACGCGGAGCTATTCGATGCCACCAGTTCCATCGCCGCATGGCTGGAGGGCTTCATTCAGCCCGGCGACCGGGTAGCCGGATGGTTACCGAATGCGGCAGAAGCCGTAATCGGCATGCTGGCCACCACCGCTTTGGGCGGCGTGTGGTCATCGTGCTCGCCGGATTTCGGATCCGAAGGCGCGCTGGATAGATTCGGGCAGATTCAACCGCGCGTGTTAATCGCGTGTGACGGGTACCACTACGGCGGAAAAACGTTTCCAACTGTTGACAAGGTCATCGACGTTGCCAGGCAGATCGAGTCCATCGAAGCGGTGCTCTGGGTGAGCGCAATCAACGAGCCGATGAACACCGCGGGAGCCTGGCAGAACGCATCGTTCGCCGCCCTGCTTGAGGCGCCAGCAGCACCGGTTCAATTTGTGCAACGCAAGTTCGACGATCCGCTGTACGTGATGTATTCCTCCGGCACCACCGGCAAGCCCAAGTGCATCGTGCACGGCATCGGCGGGACGCTTATTCAGCATCTGAAGGAACATCGCCTGCACGTGGACCTCGCCCGGGGCGAGCGTCTGTTCTTCTTTACTACATGCGGTTGGATGATGTGGAACTGGCTGGTGAGCGGTTTGGCCACCGGAGCAACCGTAGTGCTCTACGACGGCTCTCCTTTCCACCCCCAGCCTACCGCCTTGCTGGACCTGGCCGACGAAGAATTGGTAAACGTCTTTGGCGTGAGCGCCAAGTACCTGTCTGCGCTGCAAAAGGCAGGCGTGGTGCCACGCCGCTCCCACGACCTGGGATCGGTGCGCTGCGTGCTCTCTACCGGCTCACCCCTTACCCAGGAAGGCTTCCGTTACGTCTACGAGGACGTCAAGGCTGACGTGCACCTGGCCTCCATCTCAGGAGGCACCGACATCCTGGGTTGCTTCGTTCTGGGCAACCCCGCGGTACCGGTCTGGGAGAACGAGATCCAGTGCGCCGCGCTGGGCATGGCGGTCGACGTCTGGGACGAACACGGTCAGCCCCTGCGCGGCGCCAAGGGCGAACTGGTGTGCACGCAACCCATGCCCAGCTGCCCTATCGGCTTCTGGGACGACCCGAACGACGAGAAGTTTCTGGACGCGTACTTCCGGCGTTTCCCGGGCATATGGACCCACGGAGATTTCGCCGAGATCACCGACCACGGCGGCTTCATCATCCATGGCCGCAGCGACGCCGTACTCAACCCGGGCGGGGTGCGCATCGGCACCGCCGAGATCTACGCCCAAGTGGAGCAGTTCGAGCACATCGCAGATGCCATCTGCGTGGGTCAGGACTGGGAGGGCGACACCCGGGTCATACTCTTCATCGTCATGCAGTCAGGCCGCACACTAGACGACGAACTCGCGCAATCTATCCGTCAGCGCATCCGCGAAAAGGCGTCCCCGCGTCACATGCCGGCCAAGATCATTGCGGTGCCGGACATTCCCCGCACGCTGAGTGGCAAGATCGTGGAGCTGGCGGTGCGGGAGGTCATCCATGGGCGCCCAGTGAAGAACACGTCGGCGCTGGCGAACCCGGAAGCGCTGACGTACTTCAAGGACCTGGCGGAACTAAGCGGCTAGCGCAGCGGCGTCAAATTGACAAGTCGATAAACACAGACGACAAGGAATCCCACGCCCTTTTCTGCCAGCCAGCCCACGCAAAACCCGATAGCCGGCCGGGGGCGCCTTCGAATCTTCAAACGAGCCGGCGCGCAACGTCATGTCAGCGCGGCGATTACCTCCTCGATTACCTCATCGGCCAGCTGACGCATCTCGTCGTCAGTGCGATCCTGGATGGGATGGCGCACGAAGCACCGCTTGGCGTCGTCCATACCCAACGCCTTGGCTTGGGTTTCCGCCGCGTCGGCGAACTCAGACGAAGCGATCGACACCGAGGGCTTACCTTGGATCTCGAACCATACCGTGTCATGCAAACTGCACGTGGTACAGGAGCCTCAGTCGGCTAGACCCTCGATGATGAAGTCGTTGCCCCGGGCGATCTCGGCCCGCAGGTCATCGGGTGCCGGTTTGGTGAAAGTGGGCTTGGCGTATCGATTCACCGTAATGCCTGGCAGGCGATCCTGCAGCAGCGCCTCCAGTCGGTCGAGCAACACGTTGCCCCGGGGCTTGGAAATATCCAGCAATGCCACGTTGCCTGTAATGCTCCCGCTGCGCAGCGTGAGCTGGCGATGCACCGGCTCCCGCTCGTCGGTGGGATCCAAAATGGTGGTCATGGGTTACACCTCCTCAATTTTCCGGGATACCGACATCGAGCCGATCTCACCAGTTGCCCAACCATGGAACGCGCCCGAGAACTTGCCTGCTTCGGACCCGGCCACGGTGATATGAATACTCTCTGCACTGCGGAATTTCGGCAATTCCCGATCGAGATCTTGCTCGCTCATCTGGGCGGTTGCCGCCTGCTTGAAGCCTACACCAGAATCCGCGTCGGCCACCAAATCCCGAATCGGACGCGCGGTGACCTGCTGGATCCGGTCGCGGATGTCGGCCTTGCTGTAGCCATCGGTCATCAGCGTATCGACGTGCTCGGGACAGATCACCATGAGCACCTCGGTAGCGTAGTGCGCTTTGGGGTGGAACGCGCTTTCCAGACACATCCCGAAGCTACCAGCGAGCTGCGCCGCCGCCCGGCTATCCTGGTCCACCATGAGTGTGGGGCCGCTGGTCATGGCGAAAACGGTCACTACCGAGTCTTCCGCGTCGAAGCCGCGTTCCACATGCAGCGGCGTCCAGGGGTTGCGCTCTTCCCACTCCGCAAAACACATGGTGAACTTTCCCGGATTGCCAAGGGTGGAACGTTCGGTTCCGCCGGGCTTGGCACCACCTACGTTGCGCACGACGAGCCGTAGCGCCCGCCCTATGGTCGCGCTGGCGCGACAACCCTGGCCCAACACGCCCAGCTTCATGTTCATGCCCAGGCGATGCCGAATCGGCCCGTTCACCACCATCAGTGGGCTGGCGCCCATCGTGGTGGCCATGACCCCGTGGATGTTGAACTCGTTCGTGCACACTGCTTCCACGGCAGCGAGAATCACCGGCATATACTCGGGCTTACAGCCCGCCATCACCGCGTTGATGGCGATCTTCTCTACCGTGGCGTCACCCATATTGGGCGGCATCACGGCTACCACCTCCTGGGGATCACGGCGCGTGCCGCTCAACATGCGTATGACCCGCTCGGGCGTTGGCGGAACCAAAGGCAGGCCGTCGCTGAAGCCCTGGTCGAACATGAACTCGAACTCGTCGTCGAGGTCAGCCACCTCGATGCGTCGCGCCCGTAGCGGGCTGTTTTCAGCCTCCGCTTCAAGACGCGGCGCGATGAGCGGATCCACTGATAGTGATCCGCACCCGGGACGCCACTCCGGGAGCTGCGCCCACTCCAGTTGCGGCCCCGCGATGCTAGATTCTCCCGCAAGTTGTCCGCACAAGGCCTGCCATTCGTCACGCACGAATCCCACCAGGGTCTGCTCCACCGCACCGTCGCTGTCGCAAAGCATGAGCGTGGGGACGGTGTCGATGTCGGCGGCGAAAGAAACCTTCAGGCTGGAGTCGTCCAGCAGCGGGAACGCGGGCGAATGGTGCTCTACCAGCTTGGCATTGCCGTGCGCCGTCTGCCCCGCCACGAAGAAATCGATCTGGCCCGAAAACGCAGCGTAAATGGCGTCCACTACGGGAATCACCTCGTTGCAGGTCGGACAATCCTCCTTTAGGAAACACACGATGGATCGACGAGCGCTGGGAAAGGTGTGCGATACCCCCGCGGCATCCTCCAGTAGAAATGCTGGCAGTGCGTTTGCCATACGCGATCCCATGTGCCCTCAACCCGCCCGAATGTAGCGCAGTTCAAGGAGCAGCAACAGCCCGCGTAAGGTAACCAACCGACCAATTCCGCCGTATTGTCGCCAACCGATCGCGCGGTCGCAGGGGCGTGCATATACTTTTGCAATCACTGACAACGCCTTAGTGCAGTTTCGAGGCAGCAACCGGGCAGGCGCTGAAGTCCGATGCAGCCTGCCGCTGAGGGCCTTTGCATTGCTCCCCCGATCCTGACTACCATCCGCACCCGGCCACGGGGACCGCACCCGCCGTTACCCCAAAGCATAGGTAAAATTCGAAGGTATCCAATGAGCGACAACAACGAGCAACTCGGAAGTCTCGTGGCGTCTGTAGACGCCTTCATCCGCGACGTAGTGATTCCCTACGAGAGCGACCCGCGTAACGAAGACCACGGGCCCAGCGAATCGTTGCGCCGCGAGTTGGTCGAAGCCGCACATACGGCCGGCCTGGTAGCCCCACAGCTCCCCGAATGGTTGGGCGGCCACGGATTGAGCCACCGCGCCACGGCGGCGGTATTCCGGGCGGCCGGCTACTCGCCGCTGGGGCCCGTCGCCATGAACATCATGGCGCCGGACGAGGGCAACATGCACCTGTTGGAGAAGGTGGCCACCAGCGAACAGCAGGAGCGCTTCTTAAAGCCCCTCGCATCGGGCGCCATCCGCTCCGCTTTCCTCATGACCGAGCCCGACGGCGGCGCCGGTTCCGACCCCTCCATGATGAGCACCATTGCCGAGCGCGACGGCGACGATTGGGTGATCACTGGCCGCAAAACCTTCATCACCGGGGGAAAAGGCGCGGGTTTCGGCATCATCATGGCCAAAACCGGCGAGTCCGCCACCATGTTTCTGGCGGATATGGACACCCCCGGTATCTCCATCGATCGTATTCTCGACACCATCGACAGCTCCATGCCCGGTGGGCACGCGGTCATCAACCTGGAAGGCGTACGCGTGCCGGCCGACCAGATTCTTGGCGCCGCCGACGAGGGATTTCGCTATGCGCAGGTACGCCTGGCACCCGCTCGGCTGACCCATTGTATGCGCTGGTGGGGCGCGGCAGAGCGCGCCCACGACATCGCCGCGGACTACGCCTGCACGCGCAGCGCCTTCGGCAAACTACTGGCGGACCACGAAGGGGTCGGCTTCATGCTTGCCGACAATCTCATGGACCTCAAGCAGTCAGAGCTGATGATCGACTGGTGCGCCGATGTGCTGGACAGCGGCGCCACCGGCACTCCGGAGTCGAGCATGGCCAAGGTCGCGGTGTCCGAAGCGCTGTTTCGGGTAGCCGATCGCTGCGTTCAGATTCTCGGCGGCACCGGGGTCAGCCGAGACACTGTGGTTGAGCAGGTGTTTCGCGAGATCCGGGCTTTTCGCATCTACGACGGGCCGTCGGAGGTGCACCGCTGGTCTCTAGCCAAAAAGGTCAAAAGAGAAACGCTGAAAGCGCGCCAGGGCTAACCGCCCCAGGCTAGTGCAGCTCGGCGATCACGGGCGCATGATCCGAGGCGGTCATGCCATCCTGCTTCTTGCGGTAGTCACGGTCCGTGCCCACGTCTAGCAGATTGTCCCGAACGGCCGCCGTGCCAAGGATCAGATCGATGCGTAGTCCGTGCCCCCGGTGGAACGACCCTCCGCGATAATCCCACCACGAGAATGTCTGTTCGCCCGGATACTTGTGTCGATACAAGTCCGTCAGACCCAGCTCAAGCACGCGCTGCAACCGATCCCGCTCCTGCTTGGTGTGAAAGATGTCGCCGTCTGCCTTAGTGCCCCGCCAGCCATCTAACGGCGTCGGCACGATGTTGAAATCACCACACAAAACGGCCCGTTCAGCGTTGCGAGCATTCCAGAATTCGATCAACGCATCGAACCAGGCCAGCTTCATCTCGTAGTCGTCGTGCTCCAAGGTTTTGCCATTGGGGCAATACACCGTGGTGAACTCGAGCTGGTCTGCCACGTTCACCGTGAGCAGGCGCGCACCTGCCTCCTCCTGGCCCGGCAGGCCGGACTGTGCGACGCTCAGCGGCAGGCGGCTCAATACCGCTACCCCGTTCCAGGCCTTCTGCCCGTGAGTAACGGCCTGGTACCCCAGCGCTTCAAAGTCGTCGTGAGGAAACGCGTCGTCTACCAGCTTGAGCTCCTGCAGGCCCACCACGTCGGGTTGACGGTCTGCCAGCCAGCGCTTCAGAAAATCCATGCGAGCGCCGAACCCGTTGATGTTCCATGTGGCAATTTTCATGCAGCGATTGTAGCGTTAATCTCCCCTCGCAGGAGACGCAAATGAGCGCAGAGCAGGAACTCGAAGCGTTTCGCCAGCAAACCCGAGATTGGTTGGCCGAAAATTGTCCGGAAGGTGCTCGGGGGCCGGGTCAGATTGCATGGGGTAGCTCCAAGGTCGAGCTGGAGCCAGACGTACGCCTGTGGCTGGAACGGATGGCCGAACGCGGGTGGACAGTGCCCACCTGGCCCAGGGAGTACGGCGGCGCCGAGCTGGACCGGGACCACTACACGGTGCTCATCGATGAGCTCAAGCGCATTGCTGCGCGCACCCCGCTGACCGGCCGAGGTGTCAACTACATTGGTCCCACCATCCTGGAACTCGGCAGCGACGATCAGAAGGCGCGCTGGCTGCCGGGCATCGCGCGTGGTGAGGGTGGCTGGGCCATGGGTTACTCCGAACCCGGAGCCGGCTCGGATCTCGCGGGGCTGACCACCCGGGCCACGCTCAAGGGTGACCACTACGTGCTGAATGGTCGTAAGACGTGGACCTCGGACGCCATGGACTGCGACTATATCTTCGTGCTCGTGCGCACCGATCCGGACAAGCCCAAGCACGAGGGCATCAGCCTGGTGCTGATAGACATGGATCAACCCGGTGTTCAGGTTCGCCCCATTGCGCTGCTTTCTGGCGCTTCTCCATTCAACGAAACCCTTTTCGAAGATGCGGTGGCCCGGGCAGACGATGTGATCGGGGGGGTGAACAACGGCTGGACCGTAGGCAAGCGCCTGCTGCAGTTCGAACGCTCGACGCACGCGGGCATCAACATCTCGGGCTCCCAGGGAGGACGCAGCGCAGACGCACACATGCCCGAGAAGATTCGCCGTTATGTGCAATCTCATGGCGCACGGATGAGCGACCCGATCCTGCGCGAACGCCTCGTCCGATTCGAGCAGAACGCCCACGCGCAAAGGCTCACACAAAGCCGAGCCATCGAGGAGCTGCAGGCACGAGCGCCCGGATTTACGTCGTCCGCCGTGAAGCTCACCGGCGCCCTGAACGCGCAGGAAGCCGACGAGTTGCTGCTGGCCGCCATGGGCACGCGCGGGCTGGCCTGGGAAGGCGACGACGCCAAGGAGATTGAAGCCACACGCACGTGGCTACGCCAGAAGTCGCTCACCATTGCCGGCGGCACGAAGGAGGTGCAGCTGAACATCATCGCCAAGCGGGTGCTGGGTCTGCCGGACTAGGGCCTTTCCACACTCATTGCCGACGCCTGTCCAACCAGCGGCTACTGGGCGGTAAATCCCCCGTCCACCGAGAGCACCGAGCCCTGACACAGGGTGGAGTCGTCCGAGGCGAAGAACAGAATGGCACCCGCCACCTCATGCGCCGTTCCCATGCGACCGATGGGCATGACGCCGGTGAGCATGGCCTTGGCTTCGCCCTGATCCGGCATGAGCTTGGTCCAGCGATCCATCATAGGCGTATCAATGACACCCGGACACACACAGTTGAAGCGCACGCCAGAGGACGCTAACTCGATGGCCATGTCCTTGGTGAACACTACGAGTCCGCCTTTGGCACCACCATACGCAGAAGACAATGGAAAGCCGACGAGGCCATTGAGCGAAGCCACGTTGATCACGCTCCCGCTGCCCCGCTCCACCATATGTGGAACCAGGTGCTTGCATAGAAGCCAGGGCCCCTTGAGATCGGTGTCCTGCACGCGGTCCCACTCTTCCACCGTGGTCTCATCGTAGCTGCGATTCAGTTCGGACCCTGCATTGTTGACAATCACATCCACGTGATCCCACTGGCGCAGCGCTTCAGCCGCAACCCGCTTCACGTCCTCTTCGAAGCGCACATCGCAGTGTATGGTGGTGACCGCGTTGCCCAACTCGGCCGCCAGCGTATCCGCCGCCGCCTTGTCCAGGTCGGCAATGAGCACCTTGGCGCCTTCCTCAACGAAACGACGCACGGTGGCCTCGCCGATTCCATTGGAACCTCCCGTCACCACACAGGTTCGATCCAGCAACCTCATCAACTTTTCCCCTTGCTACGAAAAAACATACCCATCAGGCACTTAGCCTTGCCTCGTCTACCTCGGTAAGCGTGACTACCGAGCCCGGCGGGCAAGAAACCGGTCCAGTTCGCCGGCAAACGTCTTACGCTCGCTTTTAGAGAGCGCGCTTGGCCCACCGGTCATCTCTCCGCTGGCTCGCATGGTATCCATGAAGTCCCGCATATTCAGCCGCGCGCGGACGTTCTCGGGTGTGTAGAGCTCGCCCCGCGGATTGAGCGCGCTGGCACCCAGGCCCACCACCTCCGCGGCCAACGGAATGTCGGCGGTCACTACCAGATCGTCAGGCCCCAGGCGGCGCACGATTTCATCGTCGGCCACGTCGAAGCCGCCAGGAACCTGAAGTGTCTCTATGTGGGGCGAAGGAGGCACCCGCAACGCGTGATTTGCCACCAGCACGAGTCGCACCCCGGTTCGCTGTGCCGCCCGATACAGGATCTCTTTGATTACCTTGGGACAGGCGTCGGCATCCACCCACACAGTAGCCCCACTCACACCGGTGCCCCCGTTCTGGCCGAGGTCAGCGCCAGGTACTGCGCCTGGGCATCTTCCAGGGCGCCAGCCTCTTCAGGGGTCAGCAGTCTCGGTTGCACGTTGTCTCGAGCGGCGCTCGGCCTGGAAACGTCATACTCGCTACCCCCCAGCGAACGGTTGATGTGGTCGATCTGGGCGAACACTCGATCGACGTTTTCCGGCGTGTGTTCGAAGCAGCCGTAGTCGGTTCCGAAACGCGCGTTCACTCTGGCAGTAACCGCCCCGAAGTCGCCGGTCACCTCCTCGAAAGTGGCCACCACAACACGCTCGCGCACCGAATCCAGCACGCTGTAGAAATCTACATACTGACGCAACAGGGTCTTTAACGGCACGTCTGGTCGCCGCAACGCCAACGACCGCACCGCGGCTTCGGGATCTCGGATCAACACCACAACCGCGACCCCACGGCGAGCCCCCCGCAACACCTGCGCCGGGTGGTGAAGATGGTGCGCGATGGCAACCTCACGCTGCTGGGCCAGCTGAAACGCGAGCACCGCAAAGGTGTTGCCGCTGCGGGGAAACCCCTCGATAACCAGTTCCGTGTGGCGGTCGAGCACCAGCGCGCGGGCTCGAACCGAGCGGTGGGTCAAGCGATAGAACGGGAAGAACAGCCCCGGTCGCGCACCGATGAAAGATCGAAAGCTCAGCACTAATTCTCGCATGAACGCCGCATCGGCCCACGCTAACCGCCCGATGCAGCCGAGGCAACCATGGCCCCCGATGCCAACAGCTACGCACGACACCGTAGCGGCGGCTTTGTAAAGTTGGCGCGCCGGTGCGCACCTGGTCCCTGCAGCGGCGAGCTGCTGCTCGAGGACTAATGCTGCGTTTTGTGAAGCGGTTGGCAGAAAGCTCTCGAACCCGTTCATACCATGAATGTCGTTCTACACATGGAGCAGTGAGATGAACGATACCTTTGTAGCGCCGGAATCTAGGATGACAGGGCGTCTATTTCTGCGAGACGGATGCCTGCATTTCGTACTCGACGTAGATATCGATGCCGGAACCGCAAGAGTTAGCTGCGCGAAAAACGGCCAACGCCAAGTGTTCGATATACCGCTGACCGATGTTGCAGAGCGGCTCGCGGGCAACCCCAATCTGGTGCTGGACACGCACAGCAACCATAGCAAGCCCGACAGGATCAAACGTCGCAGCGACGGTTGGTTCTTCGCCACCCGGGGCGGCGCGCAGGGCCCGTTCGCGACCGAAAGCGAGGCGCGCAAAGCGCTGGGCGACTACCTGCTCGCAGCACAGAGCGCCTAAGCCACTCTCCCCAAGCCATCCTACACGCGTGAAATACGCGTGGCGGCGAGCACGGCTGCGCTTGTTTTTTCACCCGGTTGGGGCAAAATAGCGCGCCTCTTTCGAGTCGCACCAGAGCGGGAATAGCTCAGCTGGTAGAGCACAACCTTGCCAAGGTTGGGGTCG
>DEBD01000022.1:18407-42286 GCA_002348385.1 Gammaproteobacteria bacterium UBA2965
GGTAGAGCACAACCTTGCCAAGGTTGGGGTCGCGAGTTCAAATCTCGTTTCCCGCTCCAATCTCTTTTTTCCTTTCTAAATCAACCGTTTATTGACGGCCTTAGCCCGATTTTTCCTGTTATCGAAACCTCTCCTGCAGCCGGACACTTCTTGCCCCCTAACCTGCCATTAGGCAGCATTAGGGCATCCGAATCGAGGTGGTACCGCAGGACAAGTGTAATGATCAAGCGAAGGTCGCTTTTGCAGGCGTTGGTCGCTGCCGGGATGGTGGCAATGGTTTCGGAGGTTGCGGACGAGCAGGCCGATGAAACGCGAAGATTCACCGGACAGATTCGCAACGATTGGGAGAAATCACCACCGACTGCGCCCTCGACCGGCGGATCACTTGACGAAGCCAACGTAGCTCGTTCGGGCATGCAATGCCCTCAAATCACCTGACGGCGGCGCCGGCCTGTTCCAAGCCGTAGCCGACTACCCACATTGCCCCGGAATCGGTGCAACAGAAAGTCAATCTATGCCTTCTGTCCCCACCCGGCCAGCTGCTTCCTAATGCCACTATCACCCCCAGTGAGTAGACACATGTGGCCCGTCAGATGGAATAGTCTTCTTGCCACGCTGACCTTCTATACACCGTCGGTAAGCGCGTCGTTCACCGTCTGTGTCGATGTTGCTACGATCCTTTTGTGCGCGAAGCGCCAACGACCGTCGGCCTCTAGGCGCAACCGATCCTGGTACAAACCGCCGCCCGGACCCATGTCGGTCTTTGGCCCACCGAGTTCGTTCAAATAAGTAATCGCAACAGCATCCACTCCATCAACCGTCACATGGCAATTCGTCACCATATGCTTGAATGGTGGGTTGTTCGCATAGTTGATATCGAGCGCTGTGTACATCGCGCGAATCGCATCGCGTCCATGCACAGTCGTATCCAAATCCTCGCCATAACCGGCGATGTCGAGTCGAGCATCTTGGGTAAACAGATCCGCAACTGCGTCAGATTGGCCACGGTCGTGCGCTAGGGCGTAGTCTAGAATCGTTGAGCGCACGCCTTCAATGGCTTCCAACTCGCCGATGCGCGATTCCAGTCGTTCGATAAGCTCCTCAAGTTCAGCGGTCATACACCATCTCCGTTGCACAACATGCAGCGCGGGCTGGTCGCTAACGTCCTAGCTCATGCGACGGTTAGAGTCCGTAGCGCCACTGTTTCGGTTGACGCCCAGGTTCCCAACGCAGCGCCTGAATGTCTAGCCGCATGGGCAGTAGATATTTGACGTAGCAGGCGCGGAATTCATAGCCGTCGTCCTTGCCGTCCGGAAACTCATCGATCTCAATCCGGTCGTCGCCTTTCTTGAACTCCTTGCAGGCTGCAATGAGTGTATCGACCTCCTCGTAGGTCTCGAATTCGAGACCTACGTGATCGAAGCCGGGAGCCTGCATATAGTCTTCGGCCTCATTGAGGACCAAAGACTGACTGGGAAAGCCTTCGTCGAACGAGATGATGAGGTAGTTCCCCACGCCACCGTAGTCGAAGACATTGGCACCAAGCACGCCGCCGTAGAACTTCTCGATATCCGCGCGGTGCTCAGTGAGGCTGCCAGGTGGTAGTGAAAGCGCTATGTGGTTAAAACGAGCTTGCGGCATCGTGTTCTCCTCCCGCGATTCTTCACCGACGCTAGACTTCCCCCGAGATCGCCTCGAGCACTGGAGTCTCACCGGTGGAGACGATCCGCAGGTGCGCGAAACGCCAGCGACCGTCATCTTCGCGTCGCAAGCGCGTCTCGTAAACGCCACCGCCGGGATTGCCCGGTGTCTTAGGCGGCATATCAAAATAAGCGAGCATGGTCAGCTCGTCTTCGCCGTCGAGCTTGATCGGTCCTTGTAGAATATTGTGTTTGCTGCGCGGCGCGCCCACGTGTCCTGGATTGTTACCCGCGTAATAGTCCCGAATCGCCTGCCGTCCGCGCCACGCGCCATCATAGTCCACGCCTTCCAGACTGCCGTAGCCGACCACTTCCAATCTGGCGTCCTCGGTAAACAGCCCGCCGACGGTATCCCAATGGCCGCAGTCGATCTCCACGGCGTACTCGCGCAACGTTTGCTGGGCTCCCTCAAAGGCCTCCAGCCGCGCTATACGGGCCGCCAGTTGCTCCAAATCCATAGCAATCGTCCCCTCACTTAAGATAGATCGTCGATTCCCGCACTACCCGGTTGTTGATCGAGGCTCGGCATTGGCCACTGTAGATCTGCTTCCAGGCTCAGCCCTTCCCCCAGCGTGTCGCTGAAGCGCGCATAAACATCCTCCAGATCCCAGGCTCCATCGCTATCCAGGGTGCGCTCGTGGTGCGGTTCGCTCCAGCGAATGTACTGATAGCCGTATGAACCAAAAATCCGACCACTGATATGACTCGCGGCCGGGGAGGCAAGATACACCACCAACGGCGCCACCGTATCCGGTCGCTGCTCTGGCTTCGCGAGTTCGCTGGGCATTTTCCCAGTGTCAGCCGCTGGCCCATAGTAGCTGTCACCCATACGCGTCATCGACGCTTGGGTGAGGCAGTTCGCAGTTACACCGTACGCCACTAAAGCGTTGGCAGCCGCCCGCGTCATCCCGATGACGGCACCCTTCGCAGCCGCGTACCCGAAGGTGTCTGGCACGCCTGACATCGCAGAATCTGAGGTGAAGTTAATTAAGCGACCGTACTCGCCTCGCTCTTTCCAATGCAGCGCCGCAAAATGGCTGGTATGCATCATGCCGTCCATATGAACCCGGCGTAGCGCGTCCCAGTCATCGGGCGTGATTGACGCGACAGTATTCACCCGGAAGTTACCCGCCACATTCACCAGGATATCCAGCTTGCCCCACGCCTCGATGGGTCGCGCTATGAGAGCCTGAGCGTCATCCCACTTCGAAACATCACCAGCATTGGCCAGCGCATCGCCACCAGCCCGGATGATCTCGCCCACCACCTCATCAGCAGGCCCAGCACTAGTGCCGCTTCCGTCCACCTGGCTACCATTGTCCGCCACTACGACCTTGGCGCCATGGTTCGCCATCAGCAGCGCTATGCTCCGGCCAACGCCGCGACCGCCGCCAGTTACGATTGCCGTTTTACCTTCTAACTTGCCAGGCATGCTGCTCTCCTACGAGCCATCGCGTCAGGCAGCGCTGAAAGGGCAAGTTTCAGCGCCACCTTGAGCGGAAAGCGCTAGAGCCTAAGCGTTCCGACCAGTTCCAACGTCAGAGGGACGTTTGAAATCGTCGCCCGGTCCGCCAAGATCCCCTGAGCCGTGCCCGTGCCAGCGCCAGACGAAGGCGAATCATTACCCCAGTAGCTGACATAGTTATCAGTCAAATTTCTACCGATAAGAGCCAATTGGTAGCGCCCATCGGTAGTGCCAAACCGAACACTGGCATCGAGGTTAACGTAGGAGCCCTCTACGTCCGTTGGGGTGTTTAGGTTGTTGGCGACGTAGGAGTCGGAGTAACGCCCAGCCACGGTGATGCCAGCCATATAGTTGCCGCCCACCTGCCAGTCATAGTCGAAGCCGAAGGTCGCCGTCCAGGGCGGCGCAAGCGCGGTGGGCGCACCCGATAGATCCTGGGTGTAGCCCAGTTGGCTGGTTGGATCGAGCGTACAACCCCCCGCAGGCGTTTGACCCGTATAGCACGGGGCATGCTCAAAGTCGCTGTACTTGGCCTTGTTGTAGTTGAGCGACCCATGCAAAACCAGCCCGTCAACACCCGGCGGCGCGTAGTCCAAGCTCATTTCTACGCCATCCGTCGTGGCCGTGGCGGCATTAAAAGTGATAAAAGCAAATTGCTGCGAATTGAAAAAGTCTGTCTGCCAGTCGTTGAAATCGTAGGTGTAAGCCGTGATGTCGAAGCGCAAAGTACCGTCGAGCACCGTGCCGCGTACGCCCACTTCGAAACCGTCAGCTTCCTCCTTGTCAAACGTCAATGCATCCACGGGGTCAGGTATAAGCGGCGTATCGATCGCACTCAAAGAAAACCCGCCCGAGAGGTAGCCGGTTTTGTAAGCCGCGTATACCGTGATGTTCTCTGTGGCGAACCAACTCAACGTCGCCTCCGGGCTCCAGTTATCGAAGCTCTGATCGGCGGTCAATAGATTGTCAGGAACATATAGGCCAAGGATTACTGCAATGGGTGAGACGTACGGCTGACTGAAAAACGAGTCTTTTGTCTCATCGGTATAGCGCAAACCAGCACTAAATTCCCAGTCCTCGTTGATCTCCCATATGCCCTGCACGAAGGCCGACACCGTCTCTCCTTTCGTTCCCGAATCCTTGTTATGTGTAACCCAGGAGTTGGTAGGATCAGCGGCGTTGATGTCGCTGAGTCCGAAGAAATTCACATCCTGATCGAATTTGGTATCCGTTTTTTGGTAGAACACCCCAAACATCATATTGACCGAAGAGTCGAACTCGGTAAGAAACCGCGCTTCCGCAGAGAAAGCGTCGTAATCCGAGTCTTCCCAGGCATAGATGATGGCTGCGTTGGTATAGTCGTAGTCCCCCAGCCAGGAAGTGTCTTCGTACTGGTAGTTGAGCACCACATTAACGCTGAAGTTCTCACCGCTGTAGTCCGCTATACCCGTAAAAGCGTATGCGTCGTATTTGGTGAATAGCTCACCATCTCCATAATCGGGGTTGCTCTGCGCCATCAGGGTCGGAAACGGGTTTTGCCCGTAAACGCGATCGCGGCCATCGTTGCTACCGCAACTCTCGGGAGCACCACCAAGGGCAGCCGATGACTGCGAGAAGCCAGGGGGCACGTCCACCCCAAGCCCAGGATTCGACCCAAGCGGCGCACCCGCACAGCGAGTATTCTCAGCCGTTCCTGATGATCCCTGACGCTCAAAGTCGCTGAAGGATGCTTTGAGCTTGAACTCCCACTGATCGTTCGGAGTGAAAACTGCAGTCAAACGCCCTTGCAGGTTCTTGTCACCAGGCCACTCATTTTCGCTTGGTGCAGGAACATCAGAGACTTCGCCGGTGAATTGACCATAACTCGTCTGCACCGCGGTGTTTTGCATCCAACCGCCGTACATCTTCGATCCCTTGAACGCGGCACGCAGACCCAATTGGTCGGTAACTGGGCCTGACACGATGACTTCACCCGACAATTCTTCATTTTCGAACTCGTATCCGCTTCTCACGATGAGCTCGAATTCATCGCCAGGGTCGTTCGACGTGAGCGAAAGCACTCCGGCAACGGTGTTCTTGCCAAAAAACAGTGACTGCGGGCCTTTAAGCACCTCCAGCTGGGCGAGGTCGAGCATGCCCTCATGAATGACCCTGCCACGTCCGTAGTACACGCCATCCAGATTGACCGCCACCTTCTGCTCCAAGCCCTGGTTGAACCAGGTCGAGCCGATCCCTCGCATCGTGATCGTCGCTCCCGAACCGGCACCACCCTCTGTAAGCATCATCTGCGGTACGGAGTTGATCACCGCATTGAAGGTGTCTAGGCCGCGGCGCTCCATAGACTCGCCAGTGATAGCTGTGATGGCCACTGGAATATCCTGAAGAGACTCTTCCCGCTTTCGCGCGGTCACCACAATCTCCTCAACAAGTCCTTGGGCCGCATACGTGGTACCCAAGGGCAGCATCACCCCTGCGAGCGTCAACAACCCGACGACGGACACCGCCATCCTGCCAATGCTGAATCGATTATCGCTCGATGCCGCATGGCCGCGGTACGTTTTTGAATTCATTCTTCTCTCCTCGTGAATGACCATGGAACAGCCGACACCACGGCTCTCCACGAGCGCCATTCTATTGTGTTTTATTGGCGGCGCAAGAGATTGTGAGCGGGCGTCAACTCAGGAATCTAGCTGAAGAGCACACAATTTCGCCGAATACTGACCCACAGGATCTTTATGAGGTGAAGCGCGATTTCAGGCGACCGGAGAGGCTACCCGATTGGCGCCTAGAGGCACCGCCAACCCCTGCAGCGGGCTGCTCCGACCCGGATTTTTAGCGAGAGGCGGAAGCTTTCCGTAGATTTTGGTTTACGGTGGGCACTTTGCACGAGTCGCCAGAAAGAGGTAGCCACAAACTGGCGGAATGGCACATCATGGACCCACACCGGCTCCACAAGCCTGCACCCACAAGCGTAGAGCGGGCGTGTTCGCGGCTTGAAATCACCAGCGACTGGCACAGCGCAATCAATTCATCAACAGAAGGGGAAATACCTATGGCAGGCAGACTTGAAGACCGGGTCGCGGTAGTCACCGGCGCGGGGCGCGGCGTTGGCCGCGCCGTAGCGCTTCTGTTCGCTCGAGAGGGCGCAAAGGTGGTGGTTGTGGACAACGGCAGCAACGTGGATGGCAGCGGCGCAAATGCCGGGCCAGCGCAACAAGTCGTCGATGAAATTCAGGCGGCGGGCGGAATCGCTCTGGCCGATACGGGTGACGTCTCGGATTGGGACCAGGCACAAGCCCTCATCACCAAGCCGCTGGAGGCCTGGGGAAGGCTGGACATCCTGGCCAACATCGCCGGCAACTTCCGGGTTAATAATGTTACCGACGTGACTCGAGACGATTGGGATGCGCTGCGCAGGGTGCATATGGACGGCATGATGTTCACCAGTCATTTTGCCGCTCGACATTGGGCCCAGGGGAGTGGCTACGGCCGTCTCCTGAACATGACATCCGACTCGGCCATGTCGGGTGTGCCCGATACGTTCGCCTATGCGGCAGCCAAATCCGCGGTGGTAGGCATGACACGCGCAGTGGCCAATGCGATGGTCAATTATGGCGTCACCGCCAATTGCTTGACCCAAGGTTCGCTGACACGCATGGGCGACAGCTACTTCGGGCGGGACGCCGAGGGTCGCATGCGTAGTGAGCTTGCAACGCCGGACCAACTCCCGGAGCAGGTCGCACCGCTGGTAACCTATCTCGCATCGCCAGCTGCGGGCCATATAAGTGGTCGTATATTTGGCTCCTATGGCTTCAAATACATCCGTTGGAGTGAGCCGCATCACGAACGCGCGCTGGAAACGGAAAACGCTTGGGATCTGGACGATGTGTTCGAACGCTTTCCCGAGACCCTGGGCGAAAACCTGAGCCTGGAGAACGACCTTCTATGGCCGATGGAATCGCTGGAAGCCACTTCCGGTGAAACTCTTGACCAGGGTCCGGCGCTGGGCGAATCGCGCTCTTGACGGTAAATCGAAACGTTCTTTGACGGAGGCTTCAGTGAAATTCGGCATCAGTATGTTTCCCACGGACTTCAGCGCCGGGCCCGCGGAGCTGGCGCGTGCCATCGAGGATCACGGATTCGAATCGTTCTGGGTTTCTGAGCACTCTCACATGCCGCTCACCACCGAATTCCCGTTGGCAGACAGCGTGCCGCGGGACTACGCCAGCATGCTGGATCCGTTCGTGGCGCTTTCGGCGGCGGCGGCCGTTACCAGCAGCATCAAGCTCGGCACCGCCATCTGTCTGGTTCCTCAGCGAGACCCCATCAACTGCGCCAAAGAGGTTTCGAGTCTCGACCTGGTTTCCAACGGACGCTTCTTGTTCGGCATCGGTCCCGGCTGGAACGCTCCGGAAATGCGCAATCACGGCACCGACCCGACGAAGCGAATTCAAACGATGTGCGAACGAGTCGAAGCGATGAAGGCGCTATGGACGATGGAAGAAGCCGAGTATCACGGACAGATAGAGGATTTCGATCCCGTCTGGCAGTGGCCCAAGCCCCTACAGGATCCGCACCCGCCCATTCTGGTGGCGGGCGCACACCCGAATGTACTCAAACGCGTTGTCGATTATGGCAATGGCTGGATTCCATTCGTGGTTCCCACACACACTGAACAAACGCGTGGCCGTATGACTTCCCTGGCCGAACTGAAGGAGTACATTCCCAGACTTCACGAACTTGCGGATGAGGGCGGCAAACCAGCACCCAGCATTACCATCGTGGGCATGGCGCCCGATGCGGAGAGCTTTGCAACCTTCGAGCAACTGGGAGTCGATAGAGTCGTGCTTGGACTCACCCCTGCTCCCATGGAGGACGCCTTGAAGCAGCTCGAGCAAAACGTCGCCGCAATAGATGCCGCGGGCGGGCGCTTGGGCTGAAGCGTGAGCTCTGGCCCAGCAAGGCTTCGGCAAGGCGTTCGACCAGCTTACTATGTACCTATCTGCCCGGTGGTTTTTTGGTATCTATTTGATATAGCCAGGGGAAATGGCTTCGCATGCCCTTGCCGAGATACTCCCCATAAGCCACAGCTCGCGAAGTCGGGTAAATACGACTAACCTCACCTCCCATCGCGACTGCGCCGGACTCATTCAGATTATGGAGCAAAGAAAGATGTCGCCAACGCATATTCTGGTCGATGACTGCGAACCCCTACCGATTGACGGGCTGGACGTACTTCATCTTTCGATTCCTTTTGACCAGAGCGCGAGTGCGACGAAAAGCATGAACAGCGAGTTCTTACCGCAAGCAATTATTGTACGCCTGCGGGTCGGCGACGTTGTTGGTCTTGGATACGCCTGGGATCTTCGAATCGGTCGGGCGAAGTCGATCAAAGCGGCTGCAGAAGACATCGCGCTCGACCTGGTTGGGCGTGATTCACGCATGATCCGCGAACATTGGCAACGGAGCTACGCGCAGCTGCGCTTCATGGGCCTGCACCACGGGATCGGCCTCGCCGGCCTGTCGGCTATCGACATGGCATTATGGGACGCGCTCGGAAAAGGCGCGGGCCTTCCACTGCACCAGCTGTGGGGTGCTACGCGAACGGAGGTGCCGGCCTACCTGGGTGGGGGAACGGGCACCACACCAGAAGAACTAGCCGACGAAGGTGAGAAGAACCGTGATGCAGGCTATAGCGCCATGAAGGCGCAGGTCGGGCACGCCGATTGGCGGCATGATGTACAGCGCATAGCTTGTCTTCGCGAACGGGTAGGCGACGACTTCGAAATATTTGTGGACGCGCACATGATGTGGGATCGGCGCACCGCACATCTCGCCGCGCAAGGCTTTCTAGACTACGGCGTTTCGTGGTTTGAAGACCCCATGCCCGGGGAAGACCTTGAGGGCTACAGGTGGCTTCGCAGTATGACCGGCATCCCGATTGTTCATGGTGAGAATGCATACACCAGACAGGATGTACTCAACATTCTTCGCGCGGACGCAGCTGACATCATCATGCTCGACTCTATGCATTGCGGGGGTCCGACCGAGATGCTCCAGGCTGCAGCCATCGCGGCCGCATACTTCGTTCCTGTCTCCTCCCACGCGTTCCATCCAATCGCACCACACTTCCTGGCAGCTTGCGACCAGTCCAGCTACGTTGAATATCATGACGCGATTAGAATTTTCGAGGGGGAACCTGAGCCGAAGAATGGGATCATACAGTTGTCCGACAAACCTGGCTTCGGTCTCGATCTTCCGCAGGAAACTGTGGATCGGTATCTGGTAGAGGACTAGCGGTGAATCACCCGCAGGGGGAGCGTGACCTAGGCGAGGTATCCCAGGCCCGAATCACCGGGGTCGACATACGCATGATCAACGTACCGTTAGGTCAACCGCTTGAAACTGCGGCTGGCGTTTTTCCAGCGTTACCTATGGTGCTAGTTGATTTAGAAACTGACGCGGGCGTCACCGGGTGCGCGTACTTCTCAGCGTGTTTTTTACCGATGATGCTCAAACCAATTGCATTGCTGATTGACGGCTTGAGCGAAATGATCATCGGCGATCGGTTGGCACCTGCAGAGATCGACCAAAAGCTGCGTCGAAACATGAGACTGGTCGGAGCGAAAGGGCCCGTGGCCTCCGCCATGGCGGTCATCGAAATCGCAACGTGGGATGCACTAGCCAAACACCGGCAGCTCCCGTTGTGCGAACTCCTAGGCGGTGCCCGCCAGAAAACCCCCATTTACCAGACAATCGTATCCATGGACCCCCAGACGGCCGCGGAGAAGGCGATCGAATCGATCGAAGTAGGATATGGAGGCGTGAAGTGCAAGCTCGGGCAGGCGGACCCTCAAGCGGATATCGCGCTGCTTACCGCTGTAAGAGCCGCTTGTGGTGATGGGTATCCGATAATGGGCGATTTCAATCAGGCCCTGTCTGTCGACGAGGCTGAGCAACGCATGGAATCGCTCGACGAACTGAACCTGACGTGGGTGGAGGAGCCGACGTTGGCCGACGATTTCGAGGGCCACGCCCGCATCACGGAGGCCGCGCGCACACCGGTTTCAATCGGCGAGAACTGGCAGGGGATAGCTGACGCACAACGAAGTTTGTCGATCTCCGCCTCGGACCTTGTTATGCCCGACGTGATTAGGATGGGTGGCATTACGGCTTGGCTGGAAGCGGCTCATCTAGCTGATGAGGCCGGCGTCGGCGTTTCGTCGCATGGGTACTCCGAGATTTGCGTGCACCTCCTCGCGGTCGCTGCGCGCTCACAATGGCTGGAACATGTGGACGTCCTGGACGAGATTTTCCTGGATCCAATCAAGCCAACGAATGGCGTAGCACTGCCCTCCCCCAAGCCAGGCGTTGGGATCTCGTGGAACGAGGACGCGATTAGGCGATTCCTCGTCAAATGGCGTTGAGCAGTACACCTGCCCCTGCGCGGTTAGATCAGCCAACGCGAAAAGGCGGCCGACGGGCGTGGGCGATCGTCATCTTCGTCGCCCTATTCGGCATGATGTCCTATATCGACCGACAGGCACTTGCAGTCGTCGTGAGCGATCTACGCCTCGATCTGGGTATTTCTGATGTCCAGATGGGATGGTTAATGGGGCCGGCGTTTTTTGTCGTTTTTAATTTGGCTCTCGTTCCGGCTGCGTGGGCCGCCGATCGTTGGAACCGTAAGCGCATAATCGTATTCGGTGTGGTCACATGGAGCCTGCTCACCATGGGCTCTGGATTGGCGCAGAGCTATGAACAACTCCTTTTGCTTCGTTGTGGCGTAGCACTTGGGGAAGCAATGCTGGCGCCAGCGGCATTGTCACTCATCGCCGGTATGTTTGAGCGCTATGAACGACCTCTTCCAACGGCGACGTACGTGGTTGGTTGCACAATCGGCGCCTCCGGATCTGCCTTGTTCACTGCCGCCGTGATGGACGCCGCAGTGGGACTGAATCTGACCGTTCCCTACGTTGGTGGCGAGGCACCTTGGCGGCTCGCGCTTCTGGGTGTCGGTTTGCCAGGCTTGATTCTCGTGACCGCGTTCGTGTTGGTTGCGTGGGAACCAGTCAGAAAACAAGACCACGAGCAAGATCGCACCGCGCCGGCCATCGGCAACCCCTCCGCTTCGTTTCTGCGAGAAAACTTACTGCTATACCTATTCGGGTTTGTATCGCTTTGCTTGTTTTTAATGAACATGAGCAGCGTGGCCCTTTGGGGACCGTCATTCTTGGTGCGGACGTTTGAGGTGACCCAAGTTCAGTCGGGATACATGATTGGTGTGTCATCTTTAATCGGAGGTGTTGCCGGCTCGCTGCTGCTTCCAGCTCTGATCCGTCACTTCGTTCAGCAGCGTCGCACTAATGCGATGTCGAATTTAGTTCTGGGCACCATGATTGTTGCCGCGACCTGCGCGGTTGCAGCCGGGTTCGCCCCTTCGCTGTGGTTGGCAGTGCTGTGCATATTCGGCTTCATGTTTTTCGCCGGTGGGGCCGCGACCATGCCGACGCTGATGGTGCAGCTGTACGCACCCCAACAACTCACCGGCCGATTGTCTGCGGTTGCACTCTTTATTCTCTACTTCTTGAGCTATGGTTTGGCTCCCGTTCTCGTGCCCATGGTGGCAGATAGTTGGGAAACAGCTAGTCCTGCGGCGCTCGGCTACGCAATCGCGTCCGTGGCGCTCGGGTCGAGCCTCATTGCTCTACCGCTGTTTGCGGTCACGCGTCCGATGTTTCGCAGCGCCGAAGCGGCGCTATCCAAGCGCGGCGAGTAGTAACGCTCACCGGCTGGTCAATGGGTGGTTAAGCCGTAAAGATCGATTACATTCTCCCGCAGCACCCACCTCTTTTCCTTTTCGTTCAAATGCTGCGTGTGCTTTGCCAAAAGATGATGGCTGTTTGGCCAACATGCATCTGGATGCGGGAAGTCGTTGGCCCAAAGTAACTGCCTAGGATTCATGTGGTGCAAGAGCTCTAGCGCAACCCAGTCATCCTGGAAGGTCAGGAAGACGTTCTTTTTGAAGTACTCACTCGGCGGCTTGGGCATGATGTCGATCTTCAGATCACCCCGGTCATGATAGTAGTGATCCATTTTTTGCATCAGGTGGGGCGCCCAACCGGCATCCGCCTCGACGCAAACCAGCTTCAAATCAGGGTGGCGTTCAAAGACGTTCCCCCAGATGAACGTTCCGATGATGTCTTGATTCGCCCGCATCAGGGCCGTCATGTTGTTGGCCTTCGGGCCTCGAATTGTGTTGCCGGTCATGAAGTTGCGTTGATCACGTCCTGAAGTAAGAATGTGAAAGCTAATGGGCAAGTCCAGTTGCACTGCCGCCTTCCACAGGGGATCAAACACGGGATCGTCGTAATCCTCTTTGGTGCAAGGGTCGGCAGGCATAAGAACGCCCTTAAAGCCCATCTCGCTAATCGCCTGCAAATCATCAATCGCATCGGAAACCGAGCGCACAGCTGTTTGCCCCAAGCCAAATAGCCGGTCAGGTGCGTGCGAAACGAACTCCTGCAGCCACCGGTTGTAGGCCTGCATGCAGGCGGACTTGTAGTCAACATCGTCCAGCGAACAGATAATCATGCCGAGCGTTGGGTAGAGTATCTCCGCACTTACGCCGTCACGGTCTTGATCGAGAAGGCGCTGTTTCGGATCCCATGCCCCCGTGTGAACGTCCTCCAGCGTTAGTTCTTCAAAACGCGCGGACCTTAGGTTCATGCCGGCGCACGCGCCACCTGCCGACGGAAACGGCTGAAAACCTTCCATAATGTAAACATCACCGCCCTTCGGACCGGGCTCGATATGAGGGGCGCGCTCGCGATACTTGGGATCAATGTGGTCCCTGTAGCAATTCCCCGGTTCGACGATGTGTGAATCTGCAGAGATGAACTTCATCTCAAGCGTTGCTTGCTCGCTCGCTAGGTCGGCCACAGAGTCTCTCCCAACTGTCCTTGACGACCAGATGTAACACTGTAATTGTGCCTAGGCAACATGTGCCTTAGGACAGGGGGCAAACCTGGCGCTACAAATCGAATTCAGCTCCGCTCCACTCGGCCACGAGATAAAGGGTGTGGACCTGCGGAACCTCGATGATGCGACGTTCGCGGAAATAGAAGCAGCGTTCGACGAGTATGGCGTTATCGTGTTCCGGGATCAGTTCCTCACGCCCGCCGAACAGGTTGCGTTTAGTCGGCGCTTTGGCCCACTAGATCATTTCCCATATGGCCTTTTCAACATGGCGGATCACCCGGAAATCGTCATCCTGTCCAACATACTGCAGGAAGGAAAGCCCATTGGCATGAACGATGCCGGGCGCTATTGGCACAGCGATATGTGGACGCTGGATCAACCGCCGCGTGGCTCGATGTTATGCGCAATCGAAGTGCCCGTCGAAGATAAGATCGCGCTGGGCGACACCTACTTCGCAAGTTCCACTCATGCCTTTGACACGCTGCCGCATGAGCTAAAGGCTAGAGTCGCAAGCCTCCATGGCGTATTTAGCACCGCAAGATACAAGAAATTTGTAGGGCACGAGAAACCCGACAATGTTTACCTGAAGGAGATCGTCAAAGCGGCCGCGGAGCAACCCGATAGTGAGGTTACGCATCCCTTGGTTCGAAAACACCCCCGCACCGGAAAGACCTGTCTTTTTATCGTGGAGGGTGTCATCAGAACCATTTTGGAACTTGAGAATGCCGAAGCAAATGATTTACTCGACACATTGCTCGCCCACACGGTACGACCGGAGGTGACTTACAGACATCGGTGGCGCGTTGGCGACGTGGTAATGTGGGACAACTACTCGGCAATGCACCGCGCGATTGGTGATTTCGAGCTGCCGCTACGACGACTCATGCACCGCACCACACTGAGCGCTTCAGAAATGGAAAGTTCGCACGACGCAACGACAGGCTAAGCGTCGCGCTAATCAGCCCAAGTGCCATCTTGCTGAGCTAAATGAGCCTGCCGGGTCTGTTCGTTCAAGAACGCCAAGATGGCAAGTGAGTCATCCTGTGAGAGCACGTCGTCGAAGCCAGCCATGCCTTTAGGCGCGTAAAGCCCGTCCATCACAATCTCATGGAATACCCCTCGAGTCCCCAGGGTCATGCGGCGTAGATCCGGCCCCCTGGTAGTACCCTCGATACCATGGCAGCCCACACACCAGCGCAGGTACAACCCCTCGCCGTGCGAGATCTCACCAGGGATTGCGGCCAAGTCGGCAGGTGGCGGGAAGGGTTGCGGCGGGGGGCGCTGCTTCGGCAACGGCACGGGCCTGCCATCCAGTTTGAATACCAGCAATCGTCCGTCGTTGCGATAACGGTGCACCGGCGTGCTGTCGTCCTCGATGCCATTGTATCCGGCTAGGAGTGCCACATATTGCACCCCGTCCAGCGAGTACGTTATGGGCGGTGCGATGACACCCGTACCCAGCTCAAGCTTGAGGCGTTCCTCGCCCGTGTCCGCCGCATGCGCGTATAAAAAACCGTCCCCGTCACCGTGCAACACCAAGTTGCCGGCCGTGGCAAGAACGCCACCATTGTAGAGACCGGGCTGGTGCACCCGCCAAGCCGCCTGCTGCGTCACAGGATCCCACGCTAGCAGTTGCCCCGCGATTTTTGGGGTGGGCTGGCCGGTCTGGCGTGCAGCCTCTTCACTGCCCAGTTCGAACCAGTTCAGTTTGGTGGGGTGGAAGTAGCCTGAGGCCTCACGTGCGGGAATGTAAACCAAGCCAGTCTCCGGGCTGTATGCCATCGGGTGCCAGTTGTGTCCACCTAGGGTGCTCGGAAAAACAAGTTGCCGCTGCTCGCTATAGTCACCCTGGCCCGTTTCCACCGGTCGGCCGCTCACCATGTCGATGTGGCTCGCCCAGGTAACCGTCACATAGGGCTCAGCGGACAGCAACTCACCTGTGGCACGGTCCAGCACGTAGAAAAAGCCGTTCTTCGGCGCCTGCAGCAATACCTTGCGCTGCACATCATCGATCTCAAGTTCGGTCAGGATCATGTTCTGGGTGGCTGTGTAATCCCAGTTATCACCAGGCGTGGTCTGGTAGTACCAAGCCAACGCCCCGGTGTCTGGCCGTAACGCAAGGATTGAAGACAGGTAGAGATGGTCGCCAGATTCCGTAGAGCGCATGTGCCGGGCCCAAGGGCTGCCGTTGCCCGTGCCGACATATAGCAAATCCAGGTCCGCATCGTACGCGATGGAATCCCATGCTGTACCGCCCCCGCCCGTCACCGACCAATCCACACCGGGCCAGGTCTCGGCAGCGCGTTCGAGCGCAGGGTTCTCGTGGGGGTCATCACCGCGACCGGGGACGGTGTAGAAGCGCCAAGCCATCTCACCCGTGTCGGCCCGGTATGCACTCACATACCCGCGGACGTTAAACTCGCCGCCTCCGTTTCCGATGATGACCAGATCGCCGACCACTCGTGGTGCCCCCGTGATGGTGTAAGGGGGCGAGCGATTGATGGTATCGGTGTCCCACAACACACGGCCGTCGGCACGGTTAAGAGCAACCAACCGGCCATCTAACGTACCCACAAAGACGCGATCGCCCGAGATGGCGACGCCCCGATTAACGACGTCGCAACAAGCATGACGCGCCCAGCCGCCCGGCACGTCGGGGTCATATTCCCACAGCAGAGTGCCTGTCCGAGCATCAACCGCATAGACGCGACTCCAGGTACTCGTTACATAAAGCACGCCATCAACCATGATTGGGGTCGCTTCTAGACCGCGAGTAGAGTCCATGTCGAACGACCAGGCCAAACCAAGGCGACCGACATTGTCGACGTGAATCTGATCGAGCGGTGAGAAGCGTGCTTCCGCCGCGGTCAGCCCGTGTAGCGGCCACTCCGTGTCCGGGAGTGCGCTTGGTGGTTCCTGGCCCTGATCAACCTGGCCACAACCGGTCGCAAAGATAACGCACCCGGCCGCGATCCCCAGGCACCAAGCGGATGCAGTATCAACGAGTTTCAACGGATGAGGCACATTAGAGAACAAAGGAGACAACGCGCCAGCACTGCCTGCAAAACGCTCCCGAAGACATTTCGACGTTGTAGTCGAAGTTGCCTAAACGCAGGGACTCGCAGGTGGGTACCATTATTGGTCACCATTGATAACAACTACTGAAACTTCCGTTGCATGTTGCCTACTATGGCACCCTCAACTTAGCTGCTTGCTTTCGGCTGGCGTATGCTCTCTAAAGCATTTAGATATGGCAACCTTGAAGAGGTTGGGGTCGCGAGTTGAAATCTCGTTTCCCGCTCCAATTAACGTCACAACAGCCGTCGGACTATGTGGAATCGTCCATTCCGTAGTCCGCGCGCGCCGCATCGCGGCTGATCAGATCCGCCTCCAGATCAGCGCGAATCAGTTCCCCGTCGCGCCGGGCCGGAGAACCGATTCCGGCACCTCCGGGCGTTTCCATAACCAGCGTCCCCCCGGCAGGCACCACATCTCGCCCCTTGCCTTTGAACGCTTCGCCACCCTCCTTGAGATAGACACCACCAGGGGCGCCGTCGCCACCGCCTCGGCTTCCTCGTGCCGGATGATCCACCCGGTCGAACATCTTAGACACCACGAACGGCGCGCCAGCGGCGTGCGCCACCTCGATAACCTGGCCGAGCCCACCGCGGTGCTGGCCGGTGCCGGCGGAGTCACGGCGGTATTCCTTGCGCCAGATGATCAAGGGTGCAGTCGCTTCATTGATCTCCGTGGGCGTCGTGCGAACGCCGGAAGGAAATGCGGTGGTAGACAGCCCGTCTTTGGTAGGTCGCGCGCCGGTGCCTCCATTAAAGATCGGATTGATCACGAAGCTGGCGGCGTCCGCATTCACGCCTGCTTCCGCCGGCGCGCTAAGAAACACCGGATTCCAGATGCAGGAGGCTCCTTCCGCGGGCACTTTATCGGGCAGGATGGAAGCCAGCGCACCGAGAATGACGTCGGGCAGCATCTGGCCCACCGCATGACGCGCGGATACGGCCCGGGGCGGCTGTGCGTTGAGCAGAGAGCCGGCCGGCGCGGTCACTCGCACCACTTCCAACGACCCAGCGTTGTTAGGTATGTCGTTGCCTACCACGCAACGCGCACCGAACGAGGCGTAGGCCTGGGTATAGGCCAGCGGCACGTTAATGCCCGCGTTCGATGCACCCGAGGTCCCGTCGAAATCGATATCTATTCCGGAGTCCGACACGCGCACCGCGCAAACCAGGTCCACCGGCCGGTCGTAGCCATCGATGCGCATGGCATTTCTATACTCCCCTGCGGGCAGCGACCGGATCTCATCGAGCATGGCCTGGCGTGAAGTATCCAGAACCCACCCAGCCACCTGATCGAGAGAATCCAGCGAGAAGTCGTCCATCAGTTCTACGAGTTGGGCCGCGCCGCTGTCGTTGGACGCGGTAAGGGAGTATAGGTCGCCCTCGGCTACGACAGGATCGCGCACGTTCGCCGCGATCAGCCGCACCAACGTTTCGTCACGCCGGCCTTGCCGAAACAGGAAAGAGATGGGAATGCGCAGCCCCTCTTCGAACAGGTCGTTGGCGTCGGGGCCGAATCCGCGACCACCAACATCAGCAATGTGGCTGGTGGAGGCGAACAAGGCCACGCACCGCTCGCGGCGAAAAACCGGGGTTACCACAGTGAAGTCGTTGAGGTGGCCAGTGCCGTCCCACGGGTCATTGGTCAGCAGGACATCGCCCGGCTGTAGGCTGTCGACGGGGTGGAGATGCAGAAACTTGCCCACCGATGCGGCCATGGCGTTGACGTGTCCCGGCGTTCCGGTCACGGCTTGAGCGAGCATCCGTCCCTGCACGTCGAATACACCCGCAGACAGATCGCCCGCTTCGCGCACTACCGTGGAGAACGCGGTTCGCATCAACGTCTGCGCCTGCTCCTCCACGATGGCCAGCAGGCGATTCCAGGTAAGCTGCAGCTCGAGCGTTCCGATGGCCACCGTTACCCTCCTCCCCGTGTCAGCAACAGATCGCCGCGCTCGCTCACCGCGGCGACGAAACCACCAGGCACCACCGTGGTGGTTTGCGCTTCCACGATCAGTGCCGGCCCCCGTATGCAGTCGCCGGCCTCCAGGTCGGCGCGAAGATATCGTCCCGCTTCAATGTTGAGGTCTTCCTCGGCATCGAACAACGACACGGTAGATTCGGCAGCCAACCAACGTGCATGCGTCTCAACCGAGCGGCCAGCGCTTACTGCTGGCGCCGTACCCGTCTCTCCTAGCGTCAACGTCCAGCTCAATACTTCCACATCCAGGTTGGGAATCGTGCGCCCGTACAGCCGCGCGTACTCCTGGTCGAAGGCTTCACGCAGGTTTGCGGCGGCCCCCTCGCCCAACTCTCGCTCGACTACCGCCACGGCGATTTCGTATCCCTGACCGACGTAGCGCATGTAGGCGCGCCGCGTCTCTATCAGTTCCGATTCGCGCATCGCGGGCGCCACCACCGCCAGCGCCTCGGCGCGCATTTCTTCGAAGGCCGAATTGGCCGCGCGCGCGTGGAATTCGGACAGCCGCATATAGCGACTGCGAACCACTTCGTAGCTTACGGGCGCGATGAGAAAGCCGATGGCCGAGCCCACGCCGGCACCCGCAGGCACCACCACACGATCCAACTTGAGCTTGTCGGCCAGCCGGGCCGCATGCAGCGGCCCCGCGCCTCCATAGGCCACCAGCGTGCGCCGCTCCGTCTGCTGCCCCCATTCCACCGCGTGCGCGCGTGCGGCAGCTGCCATGTTTTCGTCCACCACCTCACTCACGCCAAATGCGGCGGAGGTTTCGTCCATTGCCAGTGGCGCACCTACGTCTTGCAGTAAGGCGGAGCGCGCGCACCCCACGTCCAGCGTCATCGCGCCACCGGCAAACGCCTGGGCATCGAGCTTACCGAGCAGCACGTCTGCGTCGGTTACCGTGGCGGCGTCACCACCACGCCCGTAGCAGGCCGGTCCCGGTTCCGAGCCGGCGCTGTCGGGCCCCACGGTGATGCGCTGCAGCTTGTCGACCCGCGCTTTGGAGCCACCGCCCGCACCGATTTCCACCATTTCTATGACGGGTATGCGCACGGGCAGCCCGCTGCCCTTCTTGAAGCGATACACCCGATCCACCTCGAAAGAGCGGGAGAACAGCGGCTGTCCGTCGTCGATCAGACAAATCTTGGCCGTGGTGCCACCCATGTCGAACGACAACACCGAATCGTATCCACCATCGCGCGCCACCTGGGCCGCAAGGATGGCCCCGCCAGCCGGGCCGGATTCCACCAGGCGGATGGGGAACTCCATGGCATTGTTCAGCGTGGTCAAGCCGCCGCCGGAGGTCATCATGAGTACCGGCGCGCGAATGCCTCGAGCCACGAGCTGCTGCTGCAAGCTCTCGAGATAGCGCGCCATCATGGGTTTCACATAGGCGTTGGCGCAGGCCGTGGACAAACGCTCGTACTCACGAATCTCCGGGCACACCCGTGAAGCGAGCGTCACCGACACGCCTGGCAGCACATCTTCCAACATGCGCGCCACCTGCTCCTCGTGGGAGACATTGGCGTACCCATGCAGAAATCCCACGGCCACGCTTTCCACCGATTGCGCCTGGAGCACGGCCGCCGCTGCACGCACCGACGTCGCGTCCAGCGGGATCAGCACCTCGCCCTCGGCGTCGACCCGCTCCCGGATCGGCAGCCGCAACGAGCGGGGTACCAGGGGCCGGGGCCGATCGATGTTCACATCGTATTGCTCGAAGCGGTTTTCCAGGGCCATCTCCACCGCGTCGCGGTGGCCTTCGGTGGTCAGTAATGCCGTCTTGGCGCCGCGCCGTTCAATCAGCGCGTTGGTGGCAAGCGTGGTGCCGTGCAGAACCAGGCTTGCGCCCTCGGCCGGCAATCCCGACTCGGCGAGGACCCGATCAATACCCTGCATCACCCCATTGGCGGGGTCGTCGTACGTGGTGAGCACCTTGGTGGTGACGCGCGCACCATCGTCATCGCGCTCCAACACCACATCCGTAAAGGTCCCGCCGATATCCGCGGCCAGGCGGTATTGGGTACTCACCGCATCACTCCAACTGCAACTGGTGGTGGTGCAGCGCCCACAACCGCGTAAACAGGATCAGGGCGAGCATTATCACCGTCATAGCCGACGTGCAGATGATTAGCGACAACCCGGGCCCGAAATGCTCCACCAGAAACCCACACAACAATGCACCCAACGGCCCGGAGCCCATGAACGAGAAGCCATAAAAGCTCATCACCCTGGCCCGCTGATCGGGGGGCGCCTGCTCCTGCATGATGGTGCGCGACATGGTGATGGCGATCCCACCGCACAATCCCCAAACCAGCATGATAGCAACGGCCGGGGCGAACTCCGACACCGTGCCCACCGAGCCCAACGCAGCAGCACCGACGATATGAGCGAGAATCAAGGCCCGGCCCGGCCGCTGCACGTCACCGAAACGCAACAACACCAGAATGGAAGAAAGCAGGCCCAGCGAGTTGACACCGTTCACCAGCGCCAGATCCTGGGACGAGCCCGCAAACACGTCGCGAACCAGCAGCGGCAGCGTCACCACGAAAGAGCCCATGAAGAACAGCCCCATGGCAACGTTCTGCAGTACGATCACGCGCATGGAGGGGGAGGAAAAAACCGTGCTGGCCCCCTCGAGCAGCGAGGCTATCAGCCGCGAAGGCAGCGCGGGGCCCGGGGTAGGGCCGCTGGTCACGGCCCGAAACATGAACACACCCAGGCCAAGAAGCAATGCCTGCAGCGTCAGCACCGGCACGGGACCGATGTCGTCGGTGGTGGCTGCCAGGGCGAACCCCAAGAGCTGGCCGCCGAATTGGACCACCCCCGTGAGCACCACCGTGCGCTGCACGCGCCCCGAGGCCACCTCGTTGAGCAAACCATCCCGAGCCGGCGTGACGAAGGCGGTGGCGCAGCCCATGAGCACGGCATAGACGAGCATTCCTGAGTAGCTCAGCCGATCCAGCAGCAGCATGCCGATCAGCAGCACCGGACCCAACGCCGCCAGCGCCTGTGCCAGCATGGTGAGGCGCCGCGCCCCGAAACGATCCGCGTAGCTGCCACCAATGAGAATCAGCAAGGTCCCGGGCAGCAACAGAACCATCTGCGCGACGCCCACCCACTCTGGCGACATCTGCAGCTGCATGGCGACCAGCCACGCGAACAGCACCCCCTGCACACCAAACGCAATGAACCAGCTGCTGGTGCCCAGCATGTAGTAGTGGATGGAACGCATATGGAGGGGGTCAGCCCCGGGAACGACGCCAGAGTATATCGCAAGGGCCGCGGGAGCCGCGCGCGTCAACTGGCGTGGCCGGACCGGGCACGCTATCCTCGCGCTGCCGCGAAAACCGCGATTTCCGGGCGGGGGAGTCCATGCAAGACATTATCGAACAGCTTGAGTCCAGGCGCAGTGCCGCCGAACTGGGTGGCGGCGAGCGCCGTATCGAGGTGCAGCACGCCAAGGGCAAACTCACCGCCCGAGAGCGGCTGTCGCTGTTACTCGATGAAGGCAGCTTCGAGGAGTGGGACAAGTTCGTCGAGCATCGCTGCAACGACTTCGGCATGGACGAGCAGCGTATACCGGGAGACGGCGTGGTCACGGGCTACGGCACCATCAACGGCCGCCTGGTGTTCGTGTACAGCCAGGACTTCACCGTATTCGGCGGCGCGCTTTCGGAAGCGCACGCAGAGAAGATCTGCAAAGTCATGGACCAGGCCATGAAGGTGGGCGCGCCCGTGATCGGGCTGGCTGACTCCGGCGGCGCGCGCATCCAGGAGGGCGTGGCATCGCTGGGCGCTTACGCCGAGATTTTTCAGCGCAACGTATTGGCGTCCGGCGTGGTGCCGCAGCTCTCGGTGATCATGGGTCCGTGTGCGGGCGGCGCGGTGTACTCGCCGGCCATTACCGACTTCATCTTCATGGTGAAGGACAGCTCCTATATGTTTGTGACCGGCCCGGACGTGGTCAAAACCGTGACCCACGAAGTGGTCACCCCCGAAGAACTGGGCGGCGCGCGCGTACATAGCAGCAAATCTGGCGTGGCCGATCTGGCGCTCGACAACGACGTGGAAACGCTGCTCATGACCCGGCGCTTCTTCGACTTCCTGCCGCCCAACAACAAAGAGCAACCACCGCGCATTCCAACCAGCGACCCCGCGGACCGGCTGGAACCCGCCCTGGATACCTTGGTGCCCGCAGATCCGTCGCATCCTTACGACATTAAGGAAGTGATCGAAAAGGTGGCCGACGAAGGCGACTTTTTCGAGCTGCAGCCCGACTTCGCCAAAAACATCGTGGTCGGGTTCATCCGGCTGCAGGGCGCCACTGTGGGCGTGGTCGCCAACCAGCCCATGGTGCTGGCCGGGTGCCTGGACATCGACTCCTCCAAAAAAGGCGCCCGCTTCGTGCGCTTCTGTGATGCGTTCAACATACCCGTTCTGACCTTCGTGGACGTGCCCGGCTTTATGCCAGGCACCATCCAGGAATACGGCGGCATCATCAAAAACGGCGCCAAGCTGCTGTATGCATACGCTGAGTGCACCGTTCCCAAGGTCACCTGCATCACCCGCAAGGCCTATGGCGGTGCCTACGACGTCATGGCGTCCAAGCATCTGCGCGGCGACGTCAACTTCGCCTGGCCCAGCGCGGAAATCGCCGTAATGGGCGCCCAGGGTGCCGTGGAGATCATCTTCCGCAAAGACATCGGCGACCCGGAAAAGATCCAGGCCCGCACCGACGAGTATCAGGACAAATTTGCCAACCCGTTCGTGGCGGCCAGCCGCGGGTACATCGACGACGTATTCCTGCCCAGGGAAACGCGCCAACGGCTGTGCCGGTCCTTCGCCATGCTGCGCGACAAGAAACTGGAAAATCCGTGGCGTAAGCACGGCAACATTCCACTGTAGGCCAACCCATGTTCAAGAAGATTCTTATTGCCAACCGCGGCGAGATCGCCTGCCGCGTCATTCGCACAGCCCGCAAGATGGGCATAGCCACTGTGGCCGTCCACTCCGAGGCGGACAGCCAGGCACTGCACGTCACCATGGCCGACGAAGCGGTAAACATCGGGCCCGCACCTTCCGCAGAGAGCTACCTGCGCATCGACAAGATCATCGATGCGTGCAAGCAGACCGGAGCGGAGGCCGTTCACCCGGGCTACGGGTTCCTGTCAGAGAATGCACGGTTCTGCAAAGCGCTAGACGAGGCCGGTATCACCTTTATCGGCCCCGGCATCGAAGCCATCACCGTGATGGGCGACAAGATCGAGTCCAAGCAACTGGCCGACCGTGCCGGCGTAAACACCATTCCCGGTTATACCGACGTGATCAGCGGCCCCGACCACGCGGTAGAGATCTCCCGCGAGATCGGCTATCCGGTGATGCTCAAGGCCAGTGCCGGTGGCGGCGGCAAGGGCATGCGGGTGGTGTGGAACGACGACGAGTGCGCGGACGGATTCGAACGGGCGTCAAACGAAGCCCGCTCCAGCTTTGGCGACGACCGGGTATTCGCCGAGAAGTTCATCGAAGAACCTCGCCACATCGAAATTCAGGTAATGGCGGACACGCAGGGCAATGTGATCTACCTGGGCGAGCGCGAGTGCTCCATTCAACGCCGTCACCAGAAGGTCATCGAGGAAGCCCCTTCCCCCTTTATAGACCCGGCAACCCGCAAAGCC
>DEBD01000045.1 GCA_002348385.1 Gammaproteobacteria bacterium UBA2965
ATTCAAGCGCCTGCGGCTCATTCAGACGGTGTTCAGTCGATGAGCGCTACAGTAGCGCCTATGTTCATTGTGCTAGCGAACATCGGTTTTGGGCGTACAAGGCGTACAAGGCGTACAAGGAGTACAAGGAGTACAATAAGTGCGGTAACGCTGGAGGCTTGGTGGCATGAAAACGCGCGCCTGCGCTAAGCGCCTGATCTGGTTGGTGCTTGTGCTCCCATTATATGCATTTGCTGCTTCGTCTGATTTTTTGGAACAGGCGACGAAGCCCCAACACTTGGTGGCGCCCGCGTCCATTACCCTGGAGCAGGCCGCTGACCAGGTGCGCCGGGAGACCGGTGGGCGTGTGTTGTCGGTGGCCCCCACCGAGCGTGCTGGGCGGCGTGGCTACGATGTGCGCGTGCTACTTGGCGGTAAGCGTGTCAGAAAGGTGTTCGTAGACGCGCCCAAGAAGCGTTAGCGGCACCACCATGCGCATACTCGTAGTAGAAGACGAACAAGCGCTTGCGGATCAGCTGGTGGAATCTTTGAAGGCCGAAGGGTTCGTGGTGGACGCTGCCGCGGACGGCGAGGAAGGCCTGTACTACGGCCAAGAGTACGAGTACGACGCCGCCATCGTGGACCTTGGGCTGCCGAAAGTGGACGGCATCGAGCTGATCGGCCGTCTGCGCGGCGAGGAGCGCCGCTTCCCCGTGCTTGTGCTCACCGCCCGTGGGCACTGGCAGGACAAGGTGGAAGGCCTGGAAGCCGGCGCTGACGACTATCTCACCAAACCGTTCCAGATGGAGGAACTGCTGGCCCGCCTCAACGCGCTGATTCGCCGGGCCGCGGGATACGCATCGCCGGTCATCACGGAAGGCGCCCTGAGCGTGGATACTGCCAAGAAAGAGGTGCGGCTGGACGACAGTCTGGTGGAACTCACCGCCTACGAATACAAGGTGCTCGAATACCTCATGCTCAATCCGAGCCGGGTAGTCTCGAAGGCTGAGCTCACCGACCGCCTGTACGACCAGGACTTCGACCGCGACAGCAACGTGATCGAGGTGTTTGTCGGTCGGCTGCGCAAAAAGCTCAACCCCGTGAATCCCATCCGCACCGTGCGTGGACAGGGCTATCGTTTTACCGCGGAAGGGCCTGCTTGAAGGCGGGAATTCAGGCCCGCCTGCTGTTCACTACGGTCCTTGTGCTCGGCACGTCGCTGTCGTTAGCAGGTGTGGTGCTGGATCGCTCGTTTCAGGCGAGTGTCATCGCCGGCGCGGAGGATCAGCTGCGTCTGGTGATCTACTCCCTCATGGGCGCGCTGGACGAGGTGGCTGACGAGGTTCGCTTCTCCGCAGAGCTGCCTGAGCCGCGTCTGAATCAGCCGGAGAGTGGGCTCTACGCGATGCTGGAGTCGCGCAACGGCGAGACCTGGCGTTCGCCTTCGGTGGTGACAACGGGGGTGGAGTTCCCGGCCGACGAATTGCCGCTGAGCGCTGGCGAGTTCCGCTTCGAGCCCGCTCAGCAGGGCTCTGTGCTGCGCTACTTCCTCAGTTATGCGGTGATCTGGGAAGATGCCGACGAGGTGCTGGTGACCTTTCGCGTCGCTACGGATCAAGCTCCATTTCGTGTCGCCATCGATGGATTCAGGCGCAATCTTTACTTGGGGCTGGGTGCGGTCACGGTGCTTTTCGTCGTGGCGCAGTTCCTGGCCGTTCGCTGGGGCCTCTATCCGCTGCGTACCATGGCGGAGGAAGTTCGCGAGATGGAGGAGGGCCGGCGCGAGCAGCTCTCCGACCGGTACCCTTCCGAGCTGCATGGCCTGGCTCAGAATCTGGACCGGTTCGTTGCTCACGAGCAGCGTAACCGTGCCCGCTACCGCAAGGCCATGGAGGACCTTGCGCACGGTCTCAAGACGCCATTGGCGGTCATCCGCAACGCGCTGCCCACGAACAAGTCGCTGCTGCGCGAGCAGCTCGATCGGATTGAAAGCTCAGTGACCTACCAGCTCTCCCGCGCGTCGGTCACCGGTCCGGTGGTGGTGGGGCGCGTGGTCAACCTGACCAGCCTACTGCACCGTCTGGTGCGGGCGCTGCAGAGCGCCTATGTGGAGCGGGACATCCAGGTGGCTCAGCAGCTGCCGGAGTCGCTGTCGGCCCTGGGCGACGAGCGCGACTTCATGGAAATCTTCGGCAACCTGCTGGAGAACGCATTTAAATACACCAATCGCCATGTTCGTATCAGTGCGGCGCGGGGTTCGCTGGTGGGCGTGGTCATCGAGGACGATGGGCCCGGTATCGAACCGGAGCTGCGTGACATCGTCATGCGCCGGGGGGCGCGCGCAGACCAGGTGGAATCCGGCCAGGGGATCGGGCTGTCTGTGGTGGCGGAGCTGGTTGAGTTGTATAGCGGTGAGCTGGTAATTGACGACAGCGATCTTGGGGGCGCCAGGGTCTGCGTAAGGTTGCCCGCCCGGGGGGGCTGAGCGCCGGCGCGCTGGCTCAGCTGGGACTCGGGTTGTTGAGCGCGTGCTCCAGCGCGGCGAACAGGCGTGCGCGCAGCTCGTCGCAGCGTGGGCGCGCCTCGGCGTCCTCGGCGCCCCAGCACTTGGGGCCCAGGGCGCACCAGGCTTCAGCCAGATCCAGAGGGTCAGGCGGCGCTTGTCTTTGGCCCATTCCTGCATTGAGCTGATCTACCTGCAATTTCAGCCGCAGCGCCTGGTCGTCATGGGGTGATTCCACCCCCGCCAGTATCTCTGCCGCTACGGCTTGTTCGGTCAGCTCCTCCAGGCGTGGCGCTTGCCCGGGATCTTTGAGGCGCGCTTCGAAGCAGGGCGCCGGCGCCTCGAGTTCGTTGCTGCCGCCAGCTTGCTTTGAACATTCGAACTCACAGACGGCGGCGTCCCAGTTTTTGAGGGACTGTAGGCGCTTCACTCGTTGGGCCTGGGCTTGCTCGCGCAGCAGCGCTTCGTAGCGCGTCAGCAGTTCGTCGAGCGTGCGGCGCGCAGACTCCAGACGCTTTTGTGGAATACCGCGGAGCTCGGCAAAACGGCGTTTAGCCTCGCGTGTGAAACTGCGCTCGGCGGTTTCTGGTGTGGCCCTGTCTACGCTGCTTTTCAGCTCTATCAGCAAGGCGTCGGCTTGGGCCATGGCCTGCTTCAACTCGGCGTTGGTCTTGTCGCGAAGGGTATCGCGCTCGGCAAATACCGCATCACACGCCCGTCGAAACGCTCCCCACAGGTTCTGGTCGGGCTTGCGCGGCGTAATGCCCACGGCTTTCCAGCGCGTCTGTAATTCCTTGGCTTGCTCAATTTTTTCGTCTATGGGCAGGTCCTGCTCGACCAGATCCTCGGCTTCACGCACGATTTCCTGCTTGGTTTGCAGGTTGGCGTCCCAGGCGCTTTTCACATGACCGTGGAGCTTGCCCTGCAGTGATTCGAACTCTTCTTCCAGCGCTTTGCCCGCCTTGCGGTCCACCGGATGGTAGGCGCGCCACTCGCTGCGGGCGGCGCGCAGAATATTCTGCGCTGCCTGCATGTCTGCCGTTGTCCAATCGGTGGAGTCCAAGTAGGTGCGCAGCTGCTCGCAGATCAGCTGGCGACTCGCCAGGTTGGCTTTGCGCACTTCTGCTTGCTCGGCAAAGTAGGTGCGGCACGGCTCGAATGCCTGCTCGGCAAGCTCGTTGAACTGTGCTGCCAGCTGGCGGTCCTGGTGTTTGCTGGCCGGCCCCAGCTGATTCCACTCGCGCCGTAACTGCTTGATCAGCTCGGCCTGGTCGGGAGGGCTCAGCGGCGATTCGGTCGCCTCCCGCATGCGCGCGCAGAGTGATTCCCGCTTCGGGGAGGTGGCATAGGTTTGCCAGTCTCGCAGCTCGGCGAACTTTGCGGCCTGCTGGTTCAGCGACGCGTTGAGTTTGGCGTTGGATCGGGGCGGCAGAGCCTGGATCATGCGGCGGGCACTGGTAAGGGTGCGCGACGCGTCGTTGGTGTTGCCAGCTTCCACCTGATCGGCGAGTTCAGATACCAGCTGCTCGGCCTGGCGCCTGATTTGCGTTGCATGTGCGGACAGACGCTCCAGATCGGCCGCCATGGCGGCGGTGGCTTGGCGTACTGCCTGGTAAGCGGCGGACGGTGCTGCCCATTCCGGCCAGGCAATCCTGGCAATGGTGCCAGTCAGGCGCGACGCCAGGCGTTGTCGCTCGGGTTGCTGGTCCCATAGGGCTGCCAGGGCGTCTGGTTCGTCGGGCAGCTGCTCGGGCAGCGGTGCAAACTCTGGGAGCTCGCAGGCCTCCGCCAGGGTTGCTGCGGCGGCATATTCCTGGAATCGGTGGCTCACCGTCTCGAAAACCCGGTGGGACTCGGCGCTGGGCTGGCGATGATCAGCTGCCTGCAGCCACGCGTCGGTAAGCGTTTGCCGTTGCGACGTAAGGCCGCTGATGGGCTCGCCACGTTGCATGCTCTGCTCCAGGGCCTGAAACTGGGCGACCAGCGGCTCGAACGGGTCCGGCGAGGTCTCTGCCTCCGGCTCGGGCTCGGGAGTCTGCGCCGGGAGTGGCGGCAGCTCGGCGATACGTTTTTCGAGTGCGCTGTCGTCTTCACGGGGAGGCTCCCCCTCTGACTGCAGCGCCTGGCGATTCGTGCGCAGCGCTTCCTGGGCGATGCCGAGCTCGTGGCGCAGGGCAATCAGGCGTTGGACGTTGTCTGTCTCGCGATCCAGGGCTGCCACCAGTTCTTCCAGGCGCGCCCGGGCCAGCTCGGCGCTCTGGTGGGCTTGCTTGATCCGCTCCAGCGCGCTGCGCGCGTGGCGGTTGAGCGACTTGTCATGGTGGCGGCTTGCACGTTCCAGAAGGCCCAGTGCGTGAGAGCCCCGAACCATGCTTTTCACCCTTTCGCGCAGCTCGCCGCGTGTGCTCATGCACAAGCTCACCAGCTGCTCGGAATCCTGCACCTGCTGAAGCGTGTTGGTGGCCTCGGCAATATCCAGCTTCGGCAGCAGGTGCAGCAGCACCTTGGGGTGCATTCGCAGCGGGTGGTGATCTTGGTTTGCAGCGAGAAGCTCGGCAACGCGAGCGGCGCCGAGCTCGGCGCTGGGATTGTCGCCCAACAACTCCGCCAGCTGCGCCGGGTCGTCGATCTTCGCGATGCAGGCCGCTCGCACGCCGGGGTCGTTGTCCGTGGCGGCCAACTTGAGCAGAGTATTGCTCAGCTCACGTGCGCGCTCGGCTGACAGGGACTCCGCGGCCCGGCGCCGGGCCGCGGGGTCGGCGGCCTGCAGCTGTCGGTCCTTGTTTTTTCGCAGCCGGGATAGCATGGTGCCGCGCCGGCATCACAGTTTGGCGTGGGAGCCGTCGCAAAGCGGTACCCCGTCGGTGTGCTTGCAGCCGCAAAAATACAGGGTCTTATCTTCCTCTGCCTCGTAGGCGAAAGGCGTGAAGTCGGTGTCCTGATGGGATCCGTCGCAGAAAGGCTGATTGCCGCTCTTGCCGCAGGCGCACCAGAAATATTTCTTTCCGGACTCCACGTCTACGGGGTACGGGGCTTTCTGGGGGATTTCCGGGGTGCTCATGATTGCCTCCTCAAGCAAACTTTCGTTCTTCCCACCATGGGAAGAACTCGGGCATATCCTTGCTGACTTTGCCAGGAAAGTCGGCCGGCCGCTTCTCCAGGAACGATTCCACACCTTCTTTGGCATCCGCGGAGCGTCCCAGGTAGTAGATGCCTCGAGAGTCGATATTGTGGGCGTCCATGGGATGGTCTGCACTCAGCATCCGCCACATCATGTGTCTGATTAGAGTCACCGAAATGGCAGAAGTTTCGTCGGTCAGCTCTCGTGCCAGACCGCGCGCGACGCTGAGCAACTCATCCTTATTGTGCAGGCTGCGCACCAGGCCGCCGGCCAGCGCTTCTTGTGCGGGAAATACCCGGCCGCTATAGCACCACTCCAGCGCCTGGCTGACGCCTACGATGCGCGGAAGGAAATAGCTGGAGCAGGCCTCTGGCACGATGCCACGGCGGGCGAACACGAAGCCGATGCGAGCCACGTCGGCGGCGATGCGGATATCCATGCCCAGCGTCATGGTGATCCCCACGCCCACTGCGGGCCCGTTGATGGCCGCGATGATGGGCTTGTTCAGATCGTGAATGCGCAGTGATACCCTGCCGCCTCCGTCGGGCTGTAGGCCGTCGGGCCGGTCCTCGCGGTTGTCGGCGTTGAAGGTATCTCCGCCGGCCTCCAGGTCTGCACCGGCACAGAAAGCGCGCCCGGCGCCGGTGACGATGATGGCTTTCACCTCGTCGTCTGCGTCCGCGGCATCGAACGCATCTATCATCTCGCTCTGCATGACGCGGTTGAACGCATTCAGCCGTTCGGGCCGGTTCAGTGTCAGCGTGAGAATGCCGTCTTCGACCTCATAGGTGATGGTTTCGTAGCTCATCGTCGTTAGTGTCCCCCATGACTCGAAGCAGCATGTTGCCTAGTTCGGGTGGCTTTTTCTATGGCTGGCGCCGACGGCGCAGGTGCTACGAAGCTGTGTCTTGTGTCGATTTCTCCCCTAGCACCAGCCACAACGGGTCTGCGTTGTCGGGAGATCGATCTACGAACCGCACCGAGCCGAATCCTGCCCGGGAGAGGTAGGTGCTGACCAGTCGCACTCGCTGCGCCGGCTGCAAGCGATGGAAAGCGGCGATGGCCTTGGTTGGAAACAGCCGGTGCGACATTGCGATGCAGATTGCTCCGTCATCCCGCAGCACCCGCGCAGCCTCGGCGAGCACTTCCACGGGTCTGGTCAGGTACTGTATCGACACGGCGATGAGCGCCCTGTCGAAGCTGCCGCTCTCGAAGGGTAACTCGGGCTTGGTATTGAGGTCGTGCACGCAATGCTCGTCGGCGCGCGGGTTAGCCGACAGCTCCGCCTCGTTCATGCCCAGTGCGGCCACGCGCGCGTACTCCACATCGCCAGGCAGGTGCGATACCCAGGAAGACATGAGGTCGAGCACATCGCTGCCAGATGGCACGAACTCACGATAAAAATCGGTCAGCGCGGCGATGGTGGCGTCGTCGATGTGATTGACGAAGCGGGGCTCTCGATAGAACTCGGCGTCGGGCGCTTCGTCCATTCGAGCGAACATCTGCGGAGGGAAATCGTCCATTACGTCGTGAGCGCTCTGCCACCATATTGGAGTCGTGGACGAGTTAGCATACCATTCGGCGTCTCTTCTCCCGGTAGCAGAAAATCATGGATTTTTCCTTCTCCGAAGAACAGACGTTGCTGCAGGACAGCATCGAGAAATTCATTCAGAACGACTACTCCTTCGAGCGTCGGCAAGCGATCGTTCAGGAAGAGGCTGGCTTCTCTCGGGACAACTGGCGCGCGTTCGCGGAGCTGGGCTGGTTCGGGGTTCCGTTTTCCGAGGCAGACGGCGGCTTTGGCGGCACTGCCATCGAATCCATGATCATGTGCGAGCAGTTCGGCAAGGGACTGGTGGTAGAGCCGTTCCTGGCCACGGTAGTGCTTGCCGGGGGGGCGCTAAAAATCGCTGGAAACGCCGCGCAGAAACAACAATATCTGGCCAGCGTCATCGATGGGTCCCTGCAGGGCGCGTTGGCGTTCGCTGAGCCCCAGGGCCGATTCAATCTGGCCGATCTGACCACCACCGCGACTCAATCCGATTCGGGTTACGTGCTCAATGGCTACAAGGCCGTGGTGCTGAATGGCCCCGCCGCTGACTTTCTGGTGGTTTCCGCACGGACCTCCGGCGCCCAGCGAGATGCTGATGGCGTGTCGTTGTTCATCGTGCCGGCGGACGCGCCGGGTATCAGCCGCCGGGATTATCCCACGGTGGATGCATTCAGCGCCTCGGAGATCACGTTTTCAGACGTGGCGCTTGACGCCGACGCGCTGCTGGGCGAGCTGGGCAACGGGTTGCCCGTCATCGAGCAGGTGGTGGATGAAGGCATTCTCGCGGTGGGATCCGAAGCCGTTGGTTGCATGGAGGTGCTATACAAAGACACGGTGGAGTACTGCAAGACCCGCGAGCAGTTCGGACAGCCAATCGGCAAGTTTCAGGTGCTTCAGCATCGCATGGTGGATATGTTCATGGAGCACGAACAGGCCAAGTCGCTCATGTTCATGGCTGCCATGCGCATGGATGAAGGTTACGGGGAGCAGGCTAAGAAGGCAGTGTCTGCGTTCAAGGTGCAGGTGGGCAAGTCCGGCCGTTTCGTGGGTCAGAACGCCATTCAGCTGCACGGCGGGATGGGGATGACGGAAGAGCTGAACATAGGCCACTACTTCAAGCGGCTGACCATGATCGATACCCTGTTCGGCAACGTGGATTTCCACCTGAAGCGATTCGGCGAACTATAGATGGCGCGCTGGGACAAAGGCTCTGCCTCCTCTTCCATCCCCGAGTGGTTCTTCGAGGCCGTGGAGACCGAGTACACATCGCACACCGTGGAGGTGGACGAATGCGACGTGGCCTATCAGCGCTGGGGCAGCCCCGATAAACCCGCCTTGTTGTTCATTCACGGCATGAACGCCCACGCGCATTGGTGGGATTTCATCGCGCCGCAGTTCCTGGATCGCTACCAGGCCGCCGCCATGAACCTCACCGGCATGGGAGACTCCGACTACCGGTACGAGTACAACGGCGACACGTTCGCCGACGAGATAAAAGCGGTTTGCGACGACTGCGGGTTCGGCAACGACGTGGTGCTGGTGGCGCACAGCTTCGGCGGCATCATGGCGGTGCGGGCCGCCAATCGGCACCCTGATCGTTTCGGCGCCCTGGTGCTGGTGGATTCCGGGCTGCGCGATCCGGATGAGCCCATGCCCGATCGACCCTCCATGGGTGGGGGGCGGGTTAAAGTGTATCCGGATCGGGAAGCGGCGCTGGGTAGATTCCGTCTGCAGCCCCCCCAGTCCTGCGAGAACGCCTACATCCTGGAGTACATCGCGCGCCACTCGCTAATGCCGGTGGAAGGTGGCGGATGGGCGTGGAAATTCGACGAAGACCTGCTCACCTCTCTGGTGGGTGCCGATCGCCAGCAGGAAGACTACGAGAACCTGCGGCTCACGCTGGGGCTCATTTACGGGGCAGACAGCGAGCTGTTCACCGCTTGCAGCGAGCAGTACATGCGTTCTCTGGTACCCCAGGATTTTCCTGCGGTAGCGCTACCGGACTCGCAGCATCACCTGTTTCTGGATCAACCCGAAGCGTTCGTGCGAGCACTGAAAGACATGCTCGACCAGCTGGCCTGAGTTCGCCGGCAGATCGCCGAGGAGATTGGTGAGGGGCTACCCCCTGACTAGGCAGGGGGCTGGGGCGCAGCGGGGTATTCCCGCCAGGGCATCTGCCCCTTGATATCTCTTTGACGGGCAGATGAGCTGGGAGCCTAATCCCAGCTCAATGCGCCGCCGGTCTGATACTCCGTAACGCGGGTTTCGAAGAAGTTCTTCTCCTTTTTGAGATCCATGATCTCCGACATCCAGGGGAACGGGTTCTTCACGCCTGGGAACTCTTCGCTCAGGCCGATCTGTGCTAAGCGTCGATTGGCGATGAACTGCAGGTACTCGGCCATCATGTTGGCGTTCATGCCGAGTATGCCGCGCGGCATGGTGTCCTTGGCGTACTCGATCTCCAGGTGCATGCCATCCAGGATCATCTGCTTGGCTTGGGCCTGCATTTCCGCATCCCACAGCTCGGGGTTTTCCAGCTTGATCTGGTTGATGACGTCGATGCCGAAGTTCACATGCATGGATTCGTCGCGCAGAATGTACTGGAACTGCTCGGATGTGCCCGTCATCTTGTTAAGGCGGCCCATGGATAGAATCTGGGTGAAGCCGCAATAGAAGAAGATGCCTTCCAGCACGCAATAATAGGCGATGAGATTCTTCAGCAGCGCCTTGTCGGTTTCCGGCGTACCCGTTTGAAACGTGGGCTCGGCGATCTCCGTGGTGTACTTCAGCGCCCAGGACGCTTTGCGCGCCACCGACGGCACCTCGTGGTACATGTTGAAGATCTCGCCCTCATCCATACCAAGAGACTCGATGCAGTATTGGTATGCGTGGGTGTGGATGGCTTCTTCGAAAGCTTGGCGCAGCAGATACTGGCGGCATTCCGGATTCGTGATCAGCCGATAAATGGCCAGCACCAGATTATTGGCCACCAGGGAATCCGCCGTGGAGAAAAATCCCAGGCTGCGTTTGACTACGGTGCGCTCGTCGTCAGTGAGCCCGTTTTCGGATTTCCACAACGCGATGTCCGCCGTCATGTTCACTTCCTGGGGCATCCAGTGATTGGCGCAACCATCCTGGTACTTCTGCCAGGCCCAATCGTATTTGAACGGCACGAGCTGATTGAGGTCAGCACGGCAGTTGATCATGCGTTTCTGATCCACCGTTACCCGCTGATACTCTTCCGCGTCGACCGACAGATCCTCGATGGTTTTGGCAACCACCACTACCGGTTCCACCGGTGGGGTTTCAGGTATTACTTGCGGTGCCACCGGCGCTGGCTGTGGTGTTGGCGTCGCTACCGATGCGGCTTCGGCGACGGGTGGCTCTGGCACGACTTCCGGCTGGACCGGGGGCGGCGTCGGCACCTCTACGGCGGGCTCCGCTTCCGCTGTGGCTGCCAGCGCTACTTGAGGATTCGCGCTTGATTCGTCGTATTCGTCCCAACTCAACATCGCAATTCTCCTTTACTGGCAGGCTTCGCAATCGGGATCGTCGATAGAGCAGGCCTGAGGCACTTCGGCCGGCTCGCTGGCGCTGAGGTCCATTTGCGGTTCGGGCGCGCTTGCCGTAACGGCATTGAGCGTGCCGCGGCTGAGCGTGGACTTCTCGGTACTGGTGGCGCCCAGGGCACGCAGGTAGTACGTGGTCTTGAGGCCGCGCAGCCACGCCATGCGGTAGGTGATATCCAGTTTCTTGCCCGACGCACCGGCAATGTACAGATTCAGCGATTGCGCCTGGTCGATCCACTTCTGCCTGCGGCTGGCGGCATCCACCAGCCACCTCGGCTCCACTTCGAAGGCCGTGGCGTACAGCGCTTTGAGTTCATCGGGCACACGCTCAATCTGGCTTACGCTGCCGTCGTAGTACTTCAGGTCGTTCACCATCACGCTGTCCCACAGGCCGAGACGCTTTAGGTCGTGCACCATGTGAGGGTTGACCACGGTGAACTCGCCGGACAGATTCGATTTGACGTACAGGTTCTGATACGTGGGCTCGATGGATTGCGATACACCGGTGATGTTCGCAATGGTCGCCGTGGGCGCTATGGCCATCACATTGGAGTTGCGCATGCCGTTGTTCTGAACCTTGGCCCGCAGCTTGTCCCACTTCATGGTGGTGGAAAAATCCACTTCCAGATACTCGGCGCCGCGTTCGTCGCGCAGCCGCTTCAGCGAATCGATGGGCATGATGCCCCGACTCCACAGTGAGCCGGAAAAGCTGGCGTAAGAACCCCGCTCCTTGGCGAGCTTGCTGGAGGCGTCGATAGCGTAGTAACTCAGCGCTTCCATGGATCGATCGGCGAACTCCACGGCCTGCTCGCTGCCATAGGGAATGCGCAAGCGATACAGCGCATCCTGGAAGCCCATGATGCCAAGCCCAACCGGACGGTGGCGCATGTTCGACGTGCGCGCTTGAGGCACCGAGTAGTAGTTGATGTCGATGACGTTGTCGAGCATGCGTACCGCGGTTCGTACAGTCCGCTTGAGTTTGCGTTTGTCTAGCTCGCCATCTACTACGTGCTGCGCCAGGTTCACCGAACCCAGGTTGCACACCGCAATTTCGTCCTGGGCCGTGTTCAGCGTGATCTCGGTGCACAGGTTTGAGGAATGCACGACACCAACGTGCTGCTGGGGCGAGCGCAGATTGCAGCTGTCTTTGAAGGTAATCCACGGATGCCCGGTTTCGAACAGCATGGACAGCATCTTGCGCCACAGCTCCTGGGCGGGAATGCGCTTGAACAGGGTGATCTTCCCGGTGCGGGTCATCTCCTCGTATTCTTCGTAGCGCTTCTCAAAAGCGCCGCCGTACAGGTCGTGCAGGTCGGGCACCTCATTGGGTGAAAACAGCGTCCACTCGCCAGCCTCACTGACGCGCTTCATAAACAGATCGGGGATCCAGTTGGCCGTGTTCATGTCGTGGGTGCGGCGGCGGTCGTCCCCCGTGTTCTTGCGCAGCTCGAGAAACTCCTCGATGTCCAGGTGCCAGGTTTCCAGGTAGGAGCACACGGCTCCCTTGCGCTTGCCGCCCTGGTTAACGGCTACGGCGGTGTCGTTGACCACTTTAAGGAACGGCACCACGCCCTGCGACTTGCCATTGGTGCCCTTGATGTAGGATCCCAGCGCCCGCACCGAGGTCCAGTCATTGCCTAGACCGCCGGCCCATTTGGACAGCATGGCGTTGTCGCGAATGGCGCCGTAAATACCTTCCAGGTCATCGTCCACCGTGGTCAGGAAGCAGGACGATAGCTGAGGGCGCAGCGTGCCCGCGTTGAACAGCGTGGGAGTGGAGCTCATGTAGTCGAAGGAGCTCAGCAGGTCGTAGAACTCAATAGCCCGCCCGTTCGGGTCGGTTTCCGTGGCCGCCAGCCCCATGGCAACGCGCATGAAGAAAACCTGGGGTAGCTCGAAACGGGTCTCGTCGCTGTGGATGAAGTAGCGGTCGTACAGGGTCTGCAGGCCAAGGTAGGTGAACTGTTGATCACGTTCGGGCTTGAGCGCCGAGCCAAGCATCTCCAGGTCGAAGCTGGCCAGTTCCGGCGCCAGCAGTTCCAGCTCGATGCCACGCTTCACGAATGCACTGAGCGCCGCACCATAAAGATCTGTCATCTCCGATTGCGTGGCCCGGTAGTGTCCGTCGGCCTGCACCCCGAGGAAGCGCAGCGCTTCACTGCGCAGTTGGTCGAGCAGCAGCCGCGCGCTCACGTAGGTGTAGTTGGGTTCTTCTTCCACCAGTGTGCGCGCAGCGATGAGCAGGGACGTGGCCACGTCCTGCTGCGCGATGCCGTCGTACATGTTGTTGGTCGCTTCGTCGATGATGCGCTGCGCGTCCACGTCACTGAGTTCGGCGCAGGCTTCCGTTACCAGGCGGTGGATGCGGTCCATGTCCAGGGGTTCAACGGCGCCGTCTTCCAGCTGGACGTTGATGGTGGGTGCACCCTCGACGGAAGCGCTGGATTTGGCCGCCGCGCGAATTCTTGCGCGCTCCTCGCGGTACAGCACATAGTCCCGTGCCACCTTGTGCTCGCCGGAGCGCATCAGCACCAGCTCCACCTTGTCCTGAATGTCTTCGATATGGATGGTGCCGCCGGTGGGGAAACGGCGCTTGAACGTGGCGCTCACCTGACTGGTCAGTTCGGCTACGAGTTCTCGGATACGCGGCGATGCGGCGGCGGTACCTCCTTCGACTGCCAGAAAGGCTTTGGTCACCGCCACGGAAATCTTGTCGTCGTCGTAGGGCACCACGGAGCCGTTGCGCTTGATGACTTTGAGGTGGCCTGGCGCGGTGGCGGCTATGGTGGGCGCCAGAGGTGTGGTTTCTTCGGGCTGTAGTTGGACGCTGCCAGTGCGAATCTCGTCTTGGGTGTCGCCGTGCTTTTCCTTCAGCATTGGTGGTCGTGCGCTCCTGATCGATTGGTTGGTGTTATTGGTGGTCTTGAACGTGGTCTGGGTGCGATTTTGTTTCAGTGACCTGGGCTGCTGCTTCGTTCTGAGCACGGCACGGCGCCTCGGGGCAATCGGCAAATGCCCGGCAGGACAAAAACACAATACCTAGTGGTAGCTGATTTCAGAAAAATGCCCCTCCGAACACATTTCTGGTCCATTTCCCTGTGTCGTTGCTCCAAAGCGGAGAACGATACGCACCGGCTCCTTGGGTGCGGGCCATGCTCTTGGTCGTGCATTCATCGCACGCCCGGCGAGTCAAACTTTTGACCTGATCTAAGCCCGTAAACCCCACATCTTGGGGTAAATGGCCGTGATCGCGCCGAGATCACACAAGATAAATCCAATGGGCCGGCGTTGCAAGATACTCCGCTGGGGAATTACTGTGGGCAGCTGATGGATAGTTTGTGGGTATGTTGTGGGTAAGGTTGCCGGGGCGAATTTGACCTGGGCGGCTGATCATCAGGGGCCCTCGCGGGAACGACCCGACCACTATATATTTTGGATCGATTTTCGGTAGTAGAGGCCTCATGAGCCACATATTGGCCCTGGATCAGGGCACCTCCAGCTCCAAGGCGCTGGTGTTCAGTCTCACGGGCAAGGTGCTATCCAGCGCGCAGCACGAGTTCGACATGATCTTTCCCGCCGACGGCTGGGTTGAGCAGGATCCGGAGGTCATATGGCGTACCACGTTGCTGGCGGCTCGGGAGGCTTTGGCTGCGGCTGAGCTGTCGGCCCAGGACGTTGACGCCATTGGTATAACAAACCAACGTGAAACGACGCTGGTTTGGGATCGCGCCACGGGAGAATGTTTGCACAATGCCATTGTCTGGCAGGATCGGCGTACCGCGGAATTCTGCGAGCAAATGCATTCAGATGGCATGCGACAAACCGTCGAACGTACCACGGGATTACTGATTGACCCTTATTTTTCTGCGACCAAACTCGCCTGGTTGCTCGACAATGTAGATGGATTGCGTCGTAAGGCAGAGCAGGGTGGGTTGTGCTTCGGTACCGTCGACACCTACCTGATCTGGCGTCTCACCAACGGTGCGGTGCATGCAACAGACGCCACCAATGCGTCTAGAACCTTGTTATACGACATCGAGGCGCATGCTTGGAGCGAAGAGCTTCTAGAGTATTTCAAGATCCCGGCTGGCGTGCTTCCGGAGGTGCGAGACAGTGCGGCGGACTACGGCCATGCCGACCCGCAATGGCTGGGCGCCGCGGTGCCTATCACGGGGGTGGCCGGCGATCAGCAGGCGGCCCTGGTGGGTCAGGCGTGTTTCCATCCGGGCATGACGAAGAGCACATACGGCACCGGCTGCTTCGCCATGATCAACACCGGTGATTCCCTGGTGCGTTCGCACCAGCGGCTGTTGAGTACCGTCGCCTATCAGCTCCAGGGCCGGGCTACGTACGCTCTGGAAGGCAGCATTTTCTCAGCGGGCATTGCGGTGAAGTGGCTGCGTGACGAACTGTCTCTGGTGGTGTCCGCCGAGCAGACCGAAGAGGCGGCACGGCGGGTCAACGGCGATAGCGGCGGCGTCTATCTGGTGCCGGCCTTTACGGGGCTGGGCGCGCCACACTGGGCGGCCCATGCCCGTGCGCTGATCTGCGGCATGACCCTGGCCACCAACCGGGATCATCTCATAACCGCCACCCTGCAGAGTGTGGCCTTTCAAACGCAGGACCTGATCGACGCCATGGCGGGTGATGCTGCCGGCGTTGCCCAGCTGCGCGTGGATGGCGGAATGGTGGCCAACGACTGGCTGTGTCAGTTTCTTGCCGACGTGTTGCGGATGCCTGTGGAGCGACCCGATATCACCGAGACCACCGCCCTGGGGGCAGCCATGCTGGCCGCCCTCGGTGCGCAACGAATACCTGATCTGCGCGAGGCGGCCCGGCTGTGGACCAGCGAGCGTGTGTTCGAGCCGGTCATGCAAGCAAGTTACCGGAATGAGCTGGTGGACGGCTGGCGCCAGGCGGTGGAAAGGGCCTTGAGATAGCGTGAAACGGGGCGCTTTACGCTAATCTCACATCTGCTTACAAAGCCTCCACCAGCCACTGCGAACCTGCCGGGCATCGTTACCTAGAATGGGTCCTCGTTGAGCTAACGGAGCGACCCGGTGTTAGCCGCGCTCGTAGACTTCGCTAGATCGTACAAGGCCGTAATGGCCCTGGCCGCCCTGAGCGGCTACCTGATGATCTGCCTTGCGCTGGGCTGTTACGGTCTGGCGCGCCCGCCGGGCGCACCCATATATCTGCTACTTGGCACCTGGGTGGTCGGCGTTGTGGGTCTGGTGGTGGTGCGCGACCGCCCGGGCCGATTCGATGCCGGCACGCTCACATTGGCGAAGGCCTTGTGGGTCAACCTCGGGTTGGTTGTTGCCGCTTCTCTGCTGCCTATGCCCGTGCGTTTGATGCTGCTGTTCGTGCCTCTGTTTGGCGTGCTTTACACCGCGCTTCATCTGCGGCGCCGCCATGTGCGGCTTGTGGCGGGCGCCACCTGGCTTGCCTATGCCGTGGCCAGTGCGTTGCTTGCGTTGTCGGTGGACGTGGACCTGGCCATGGAGGCGATGTTGCTGGGTTTCTTTACCTTCCTGCTGTTTGCCATGGTTTACATGGCCGGTGAGGTCACCGCGCTGCGCGCAGCGTTTACCCGTCGTCGCGAAAGGCTCAACGATGCCTTGGCACGGCTATCCGATCTGGCCATGCGCGACGAGCTGACCGGTTTGTACAACCGCCGCTACATCATGGAGGTGCTGTCTCAGCAGAAAGCGCTGGCCGATCGCGGTCATGTGGGCTTCGCGCTGTGCTACTGTGACCTGGATAACTTCAAGCTGGTCAACGATCGCTTCGGTCACGCCCGCGGCGACGAGGTGCTCAAACAGTTTGCCGAAATAGCCCAGTCAGTGGTGCGAACCATGGATTACGTGGCCCGCTTGGGGGGAGAAGAATTCATTCTGGTTCTGGTGGGTGCCGATCACAAAGAAGCGCTGAACGTGGCCTCGCGGCTGGCACAGCGCTGTCGGGACATCGTCCTTGGCCCCGACTCCGACGGCACCATGCACTTTTCCGTCTCTACCGGCATTGCCAGCTATCGTGTGGAAGAGCGTCTCGAAGACGTTATCCAGCGGGCAGATTCGGCACTTTATCGCGCCAAAACCGGGGGGCGTGATCAAATCGTGGTCGGTCCCTAGGCGGCACGCGTGACCTGTTAGTGCTTATCGGGTAATGTCGAAACGCTCTCGCAGAAGGACGCTGCAGGATTGAATCGGCGCCGATACACCAGGCAACCTATCTCTCTTTCTGCCCTTGTTCACCCGGAACAGGGTCGCTCGTGGTTGTGCACAATCCGCGATTTCTGTGAAGACGGCATGCTGCTCACGGGGTCCGGGGGCTCGCGCTCGCTGCTTGCCACCGGCTCCCATATCAGGGCGGGCGACGAGGTAGCACTGCACTTTTCCGTGGCTACGCCGTCCGGCCAGCAACATTATCGCGCTAAGGCCAAAGTGGCCCGGCTGCAGGAAGCGGGCAATGGCATGGGCGTGCAGTTCGACGGCGCCATGCCGGAGGAAGCGTTCGGCAACCTCATCGAGTTTGCCGTGGCATCGGGCACGTTGTCTCGGCAAGGAGACGAAGCAGAGGAGCAAGCGCCCGTCGAAGCGAGTGCTGACGCTGCCGTAGCCGACGCGCAACCGGCGGGTGATGCGGCAGCGGTAAAGCCGCTTCCTCAGCGTGAACCTTCGGGCACCTCCGGCCAGCCCGACATTGCCGAGGAGTTGCTCCGCGACCGGCGCATCAACAAGGTCGACGCCGACAAGATTCGTAAGCGCCTGCATGAGGTTACCGCCGCGTCGCTGGACGAGTTGTGCGTGGAGTTCTTCGGTCGCGTCGATCAGGACCTGCTGGTGCATGCCCGGGATGCCGGCACCAATGCGGTGCAGATGATGTATTTCGAAGGCATGGATCTGCTCGACAAGAACCGGCAGCAGGCGCGCGAAGGCTTCATATCCGACGTGCTGCGGCAGATCGATACAATCTCCGAGCTCGACGACGTGCTCGAGCGGCGTCGCCGGCGCGAGACCGGCGATGCCACCCAACTTGAGATTGTCGACACCGACCAGTTCGAAGATTGGCTGGCAGTGGCCGAAGTCATTTCCCGTGCAGAGAACCGGTTTGGCGACGCGCTGCTGGATCTGCGCTCGCAGCTCGGACTCGTCGCCAAACCCTGGAGTCACAAAGACGTGGTGCCGGTGGGCCCGGCGGTGCTGGTCTGGGCGTTCGACGATGCCCTGGGCGGTCTGGCATTTCGCCGGCAGGTCAAGGAAGACGTTTACCGCTGCTTCGAACGCGTAATGCTGGAGTTTCTCGGTATGTTCTATCAGCGCCTGGGTGAAGCGCTGGAAGAAACCGGAGTATTCCCGTCGGTGGATGAGCTACGCGCCAGCCTGCAGCACCGTGCGGTGCGCCGAACCCGCTCGGGCGTGCGGGTAGAGCCGCAGGCGTACCAGGAGATGGACGTGGCAGTGCGCGAGGCGGCCATGGCGGCCGATGGCGTGGCGCCCGCTGCAGCGCGGGTAGATTACAATCCGTTCCTGGAAACTCTGGGCGGCGCTCAGGGCCTGTATTCCGCCGCCCGCAACATTCTTGGCCTCAATCGCCGCACGCGCGAGATGATGGGGCAGGGTCGTGAAGCCCTGGTTGCCGCACCGGACGCGCGCCCCGAGGAGACCTTCAAAAGCGAGGACATTCTGCAGGCGCTGAGTTCGGTCGAGCGTCAGCTGGAAGGCTCCGGGGACAGCGACGTCCGCCTGAAACCGCGTTTGATCGAAATCCTGCGTCGCCGCCACGGCGATGCTAAAGCATTCAAGGAACAGGACTACGACACCCTGGAGGTGATGGAGAACCTGGTGGACGCGCTGCGTACCGACAGCTTCCTAACCCACGGCGTTCGGGAGTGGATCGCACGCCTGGAAATCACCCTGAACAAACTGGCTGCTCAAGATCCGGAATTTCTCAACTCCGAATCAGAGAGGCCGCACAGCGCCGTACAGATGCTCAATCAGCTGGCTCGCCTGGGGGATGCCAGCGACGTTCGCGAGGGTATCGACCGTGAAGTGGGCCGCCGTGTGGACGAACTACTCAAGCGCGTTGTGCAGGAATACGACGGTAATCCCGATGTGTTCAGCGAGGTGGTGGGCGAGCTGGGTCCGTTGGTCGACCGGCAGACGCGCGCATACCGGGGCAACATAGAGCGCACCGTGCGTGCCAGCGAGGGCCAGCAGAAGCTGGCGCGTGCACGCCGCGCGGTCATCGATGAGATGACCGAACGGCTGGCCGGCAAGCAGGTACCGGATCTGATGCTCGAGCTGCTCAATCCCGGTTGGCGGAACCTGCTGGTACACACGCACCTGCGTAACGGTCCCCAGAGCAACGGATGGCAGGATCAGCTGGCCGTCATCGACCAGTTGTGGGATCAGCTGGAGGACCGGATCGAAGTCGACAGCGAGGCCTACGTGAATCCGGACGCGCTGCTCAAGCGCGTGGTGGAGGGTTTGAACAGCATTTCCTTCGACCCCAGCAAACGAACACCTTTGATCATGAACCTCTCCGCGGCCCTGGTGGGCGACACCATGGGCAAGCGCGCCGAGCTGACGTTCTCGGTGGTGGAGCCCAGCGGCGTGGCAGCGGCGCTGGGACTCGAAGGGATGCTCCACGAGCCGGAGGCGGAGCTTGAAACCGACGACGAAGACCTGCAGCAGAGCTGGTCGCGCGCGGTGGATCGGGCGCGGCGCATTCAGGTGGGTGAGTGGCTAGCCACCAGCGACGCTCAGGGCCGGCCGCTGATCTTGTCGGTTGCGTTCGTGGGCGATGATTCCACCAATTTTGTTCTGGTGAATCGCAAAGGGGTTAGGGTCAGGGAACTGATGCTCAACGAGGTGGCCGACGGGCTGCACGACGGCCACATTACCCTGCTGGATGATTTCGATCTGCCGCTGATGGAGCGCGCGTCGCAACGCATGCTCGAGAACATGCATTCCCAGCTTGCCTATCAGTCCAGCCACGACGATCTGACCCAGCTTCTGAATCGACGCGAGTTCGAGCGGTTGGTAGAGCAGGCCATCACGGAAGCCAAGGCAAAGGATCAGCAGCACGGCCTGCTGTACCTGGATCTGGACCAATTCAAAATCGTCAACAACACCAGCGGCCACACCGCGGGCGACGAACTGCTCAAGCTGATCGCCGACGCGCTGAGCAAAGCGCTTGCCGATATGGACATGGAAGCCACCGTGGCGCGGCTGGGTGGTGACGAATTCGGGGTGCTGGTCGAAGACATCGAGACCAGCAGTGCCCGGGAGTTGGCCGAAGAGCTGCTCAATGCCGTGCGTGGGCAGCGCTTCGAATGGGACGGCCGCCACTACACGCTGTCGGCCAGTATGGGCCTGGTTTTCCTTGATCAGACGACCAAGGACGTAGACATCGCCATGCAGTATGCGGACGAAGCGTGCTACAGGGCCAAGGACGCCGGACGCAATCGACTGCAGGAGTACGAGTTGGGCGACTCCGTGATGATGCAGCGCCATGGCGCCATGGAATGGGTAACCCAGCTGGACAAGGCGCTGGAAGAAGGCCGCCTGATCCTGAACTGCCAGCGCATATCGCCCATCAACCGCAGGCCTACCCCTTCAGAGCATCATTACGAAATTCTGCTGACCATGCTCGACGAGCTGGGCGACACCATGCCTCCCGGTGAGTTTATCGTGGCGGCGGAGACCTACAACCGCATGACGACCATCGACCGTTGGGTCATTCAGCAGGTGCTGGGCTGGATGTCGGACCACAAAGACGGGCTGGACAGCTTTGCCGGGTTCGCCATCAACGTCTCCGGCCACTCGGTGAACGATGAGACATTCCCTGATTTCGTGCTGGAGCAATTCGCCAAAACCCAGGCGCCTACCGGTAAGGTGTGCTTCGAGATCACCGAGACGGCCGCCATCGCCAATCTGGACAACGCGGTGGACTTCATGAATCGCATGAAGATCATCGGTTGCAAGTTCTCGCTGGACGACTTCGGTACCGGGCTGTCTTCGTACTCCTACCTGCGCAACCTGCCCGTAGATTTTGTCAAGATCGACGGAGTTTTCGTCAAGGACATCGCGGACAATCCCGGCGACTACGCGGTGGTGCGTTCCATCAACGAGATCGGCCACTACATGGGCAAGCGCACTATTGCCGAGCATGTGGAGACCCACGACATCCTCGAGCGGCTCCGGGAGATCGGCGTGGACTACGCCCAGGGTTTCCAGATCGAAAAGCCGCGCCCGTTGGCCGAGCTGCGCCCTTAGACTGCTTACTGCTCTGCGAGTAGGAATTCCAACAGGGCTTTCTGGCTGTGCAGCCGGTTGCCGGCCTCCTGCCATACGGCACTGCGCGGATCTTCCAGCAGCGTGGGGCTGATTTCCTCGCCCCGATGAGCTGGCAGGCAGTGCATGAACAGCGTCTGCTCCGGCGCGTGATCCAATAGCGCTTCGTTTACCTGGTAGGGCGCGAAAATTGCTCGCCGTTGTTCTGCCTGGGCTTCGTGGCCCATGGAGGACCATACGTCGGTAACCACCAGGTCTGCCCCTTCCACGGCTTCGCGCGGTGACTCCACCAGGGTTGCGTTGTCGGTACTGGCCACCATCTCCGGGCTCGGTTCGTAGCCCGAGGGGCTTGCGATCTTGAGATTGAACCCCCATTGCCTGGCGGCGTTGATGTAGGAGTTGCACATGTTGTAGCCGTCGCCCACGAACGCCACCGTTCGGCCGCCGATGGGCCCGCGCAGTTCTTCGAAGGTCTGCACGTCGGCAAGCAGCTGGCACGGATGCAGCTGTGAGCTCATGGCGTTGATCACCGGGATGCTTGCGCTGGCCGCCAGTGACTCCATGTCCTCCTGATTCAGCGTGCGAATGATGGCGATGTCTACCATTTCGGAGAGTACCCGCGCCGTGTCCTCGATGGGCTCGCCGCGGCCCAGTTGGGTATCGTCGGCGTTCAGCACGATGGTATGGCCGCCGAGTTGATTCATTCCGGTTTCGAAGGCCACCCGGGTGCGGGTGGAATGCAGCGCGAGGATCAGCACCGCGGTCCGGCCGCGCAGGGGCCTGAACTCCCAATCCCGATTCTGCTTGAGTGTTTTCGCACGCTCGACGAGGTGGGAAAGCTCTTCGGGTGAGCAATCCAGCAGGCTCAGGAAATTACGTTTGGTTGATGACATGGCGACGTCTTTCAGGTGCTGAGCAGCGTGCTCACCCGGTGCACCAGTTCGTCGGCCTCGTCGTCGCTGAGAATCAGCGGCGGCAGCAGCCGAAGAATGTTGTCGCGGGTTACGTTGACCAGTAGGCCTTGGTCCAACGCCTTGCCCACCAGCTGGCTGCAGGGTTCGGCGGTCTCCACCGCGATCATGAGCCCCTTGCCGCGTACCTCGGTAATCTGGTTGTTGCCCTGCAGCACTTCGCGCAGGCCGCCAACGATGCGCTCGCCGAGTTCGGCGGCCCGTTCGATCAGGCGGTCTTCCGTGAGTGCATCCAGTACCGCATGCGCGGCCGCGCACACCAGGGGATTGCCTCCGAAAGTGCTGGCGTGATTGCCTGGCTTTAGGGTGCTCGCCGCAACGCCGCGTGCGAGACACGCGCCTATGGGCAGCCCGTTACCCAGCCCTTTGGCGGTGGTCACCACATCGGGCGTTACGCTGGTGTGCTGATAGGCGAAGAACTTTCCGGTTCGACCGTTGCCCGTCTGCACCTCATCCAGCATCAGCAGCCACTCGTTGTCGTCGCAGATCTTCCGAAGCCCTTCTAGGTAGGTAGCCTCGGGAATGATGATGCCGCCTTCGCCGAGCACCGGCTCCACCATCATGGCCACGACGTTGGGGTTGTTGGCCGCGATGTTAGCGATGGCTTCCAGATTGTCGAACGGCGCGCGCACGAAACCGGACAGCAGTGGGTCGAACCCCGCCCGCACTTTCCGGTTGCCTGTCGCCGTCAGGGTAGCCATGGTGCGCCCGTGAAAACTGCCGTCCACCACGATAGCGGTGGGCTTGTTGATATCCCGGTTATGTCCGTGCAGCCGCGCGATCTTGATGGCGGCTTCGTTGGCCTCGGCGCCGGAGTTGGCGAAGAATACCCGCTCCATGCCCGACAGGTCGCACAGCCGGTCCGCCAGCTTTTCCTGCAGCGGAACGCCATAAAGGTTGGAAGTATGGATTAGCGTGCCGGCCTGATCTGCTACCGCCTTGGTGACCCTGGGATGCGCGTGCCCCAGCCCGCACACTGCCAACCCGCACAGCGCGTCGAAGTAGGCCTTGCCCTCTTCGTCGCGCAGGGTAGCCCCGGAGCCGCTGACGAATGCCACCGGCAACCTGCCGTAGGTTTCCATAACATGGGACATAATGGTTTGCCCCCAAAACGCAAACAGGCAGCGATGCTGCCTGGAAAAAACCAGAAAGCCTAATGCACCGTAGTTAGGAGATCAATATAGGCGGGGCGTATCGCCAGGGTCGCATCCTTGCTCAGGAAAGCTCGGCCAGGGCGTGTTGAAACCGCTCCAATCCCTGCTCGAGCAGGGGACGCGGACAGCCGAAATTGAAGCGCACAAACCCGGGCCCGGCGAACTGCTCGCCTTCAGACAAACCAATGCCGTATTCCTCCAGCGCTGTCGCGGGCGCATCGAGCCCCAGGCCGGTCAGATCGATCCAGGCCAGGTAGGTGGCTTGCACGGGCGTCATGCGCTTGCCCGCAACGGCCTGCACCAGCGCATGATTGCCGCGCAGGTAATCCAGCAGCTGGTTCAGCCACGAACTGGTGTCGCCAAATGCCGCGGTTGAGGCCGCCATGTTCAGGGGTCCCACGTCCGGCACCAGACCGGCGCGGGCGGCGCGGAAGTCGTTGCGCAGCTTGGCATCGGGTATGACGGCCACCGCGCAGCTCAAGCCGGGTATGTTGTAGGTCTTGGTGGCGGCAAACAGGGTCACGCTGCGTGCCGCGATGTCTTCGTCGAGGCTGGCGATTGGAATGTGCCGTGCTTTTGGATCGAGCAGCAGGCTGCAGTGGATCTCGTCGGAACACACATACAGTTCGCGCTGCTTGCAGAACTCCGCCAGCGCCCGCAGTTCCGATTCGCTGTAGGAGCGGCCGGTGGGGTTCTGCGGATTGCACAACATGAGCAAGCGCGTGTTGGACGTGCAGGCAGCCGCCATGGCATCGAAATCCATCACCCAGCGCTCACCGTCGCTAACCAGCGGTACCCGTATGCCCTGCTGGTTGGCGTTTTCCGGCGTGGCGAGAAATGGGTAGTAAATGGGCGTGGGTATCATGATGGCGCCGCCGGGTTCGGCCACCGCGCGCGCCGCCAGATTGAAGCCGGTTACCACGCCGGGTAGCCAGACCAGCCAGTGCGCCGGCACACGCCATCCGTGACGGCGTTCCAGCCAGCCGAGAAATGCTTCGGTAAGCGCATCCGGGGTGCGTGTGTAGCCAAGAATCGGATGCGTTAGACGCTCCTGCACCGCGTCCAGCACGAAGTCCGGCGCTGCAAAATCCATATCGGCCACCCAGAAGGGCAGCACGTCCTGGTCGCGGTACTTGTGCCATTTGCTGGCGTAGGTGCCGCGGCGGTCGATGATCTGGTCGAAAGTGTTGTCGTTGGTAGTGTTCTGCATGCGGGTGCTAAAATACCAGGCTGGCATTATGAAAGCCCCTGGTGACTGCCAGGATTAGTTGGCAAGCAGGCCGGGTGAACGACTAGTTGAGTAAACTAGTTGAACAAATAGGTGAAGAAATGAGCGAAGAAGTGATCGACACCATCAAAGAGCAGATTCGGGAGAATCCGATCTTGCTGTACATGAAGGGCTCGCCCAATGCGCCCCAGTGTGGCTTCTCCGCTCAGACCGTGCAGTGCCTCATCGCTTGTGGCGAACGGTTCGCCTACGTGGACATTCTGAGCAATCCCGAGATCCGCGCCGAGCTGCCGGGCTTCGCCAACTGGCCCACGTTCCCGCAGCTATACGTGCAGGGAGAGTTAGTAGGCGGTTGCGACATCGTCACCGAGATGTACGCCAGCGGAGAGTTGGAGCCGTTGATCAAAGAAGCGGCAACCAGTCCCGAATAGCCCCACGACCCGTCTAGAAATCGCAACCCCACCGGTTCACCACTGAGCAGAATAGCTCTGCCGTGCGCTGCGCGTCGTACAGCGCGCTATGCGCTTTGCTGGGTTCGAAAGCGATGTTGGCCCGAGCGCAGGCTTCGCTGAGAACGGTGTGGCCGTAGGCCACCGCCGCCAGCGACGCCGTGTCGATGAAGCTGAACGGATGGAACGGATTGCGCTTGGCCCCGGCTCGTTCGGCGGCGCGCATGATGAACTGCTGATCGAAGGCCGCGTTGTGCGCCACCAGAATTGCCCGCTGGCAGTGCTCGCGTTTCATGGTGCGGCGCACGCCGCCGAACAGCGCGCGCAGCGCGGCCAGCTCCGGCAGGGCGCCCCTGTCCGGATCATCCGGATCGATCCCGGTCACCTTCAGCGCGGCGGGTTCGATGGTGCTGCCCGCGTAGGGCTCTACCGCCTGCTGCCACTGCTCGCCGAGTACCAGGCGCTCCTGATCGAACTGCACATGAACAGCCGCGAGCTCCAGGATCGGATGCGTTTCCGGATTGAACCCCCCCGTCTCCACATCCACGACCACCGGCAGGAAGCCTCGGAATCGTGCCGCCATTTCCATTAGCTCACCTTAGCACGTAACACAGACAACCAGGTGGCGACCCCGGCCGGGTAATAGAGCTACGCCGCGCATTCCCCTCTACCAAGAGGATTTGCCGCTGCACCCGCGGCCGAGCACTGCGCTCCAACGCGCTGGCAAATCCTCATGGTGGAAGGCAATCCGCTCTCCAGGGAACGAACCGGTTGGGAGGACCGATCGCCTTGGTGTCTTCGTTGAGCTCTAGGCTGGGCCGGCCAGTATGCCGAAGCGACGTTGCCGATTGCGAGGGAGAGGGCATCCGCCTAAGATTGCGCCCCCATTTTTGAGCGAGCGTTCACGGCGATGAGCGATAAACGGAAGATTGTGCTGGCGTACTCGGGCGGTCTGGATACATCGGTCATCCTGCGCTGGCTCCAGGAAACCTACGATGCCGACGTGGTGACCTTTACCGCCGACATCGGTCAGGGCGAAGAGGTGGAGCCGGCGCGGGAGAAGGCTCAGTCTATGGGGGTGGAGGAGATCTACATCGAAGATCTGCGTGAACCTTTCGTGGCCGACTATGTTTTTCCCATGTTTCGCGCCAACACGCTCTACGAAGGCGAGTATCTTCTGGGCACCAGCATCGCGCGGCCGCTCATCGCCAAGCGCCTGGTGGAGATTGCACAGGAAACCGGCGCTAGCTCCATCTCGCACGGCGCCACCGGCAAAGGCAACGACCAGGTGCGTTTCGAGCTGGGCGCGTACGCCCTGGCGCCGGATATTGGGGTCATCGCCCCGTGGCGGGAGTGGGATCTGACTTCCCGTGAGGCGCTGATGGCTTTTTGCGAACGCCACCAGATTCCGGTGGATTATCAGCGCGGCGAAAAGTCGCCCTATTCCATGGACGCCAACCTCCTGCACATCTCCTACGAGGGCGACAATCTGGAAGACCCGTGGCAGGAGGCGGAGGATGACATGTGGCGCTGGACGGTTGCTCCGGAGCAGGCGCCGGACACCCCCCAGGAGGTGGTGGTGGAGTTCGCACACGGTGACCCGGTGGCGGTGGACGGGGAAGCGATGAGTCCGGCTCAGCTGCTGGCTCAGCTCAACGAGGTGGGCGGTCGCCACGGCGTGGGGCGATCGGACATCGTAGAGAACCGCTACGTGGGCATGAAGTCGCGGGGTTGTTACGAAACTCCTGGAGGTACCTTGCTCCTCAAGGCTCACCGGGCCATGGAGTCGGTCACCCTGGATCGGGAGGTGATGCACCTCAAGGACGAGCTGATGCCGCGTTATGCCAAGTTAATTTACAATGGCTACTGGTGGTCCCCGGAGCGGCTGGCCCTGCAGGCGCTCATCGACACCTCACAGAAACCGGTCAACGGTCAGGTGCGCCTGAAGCTTTTCAAAGGCTCCGTTTCAGTGGTGGGGCGAGCCTCGGCTACCGACAGTTTGTACGATGCGAACGTCGCCACGTTTGAGGATGACGGCGGTGCGTATCAGCAGGGTGATGCGGCAGGATTCATCCGCCTGAATGCCCTGCGCCTGCGGCTTGGGGCGAAGCGTGGCAGGAATCTTGCGGAGTAGTCGAGGGGATGGCTATCAGGTTTTGTTCAGCGGCGAGGTCAGCCAGCACGTAAACCTGGACCTGGTGCGTGAGAAACTAGCTCGTGAGCTGAGCATCGAAGAGCGCAAGTCGCGCCAAGAAAAGGGGTGGCTTGCACTGCTAGACGTCAATCTTATCTTTGTACTCGCATAGGTCTTCGATCACGCAGGCACCGCAGTGGGGCTTGCGCGCCACGCACACGTAGCGACCGTGCAGTATCAGCCAGTGGTGGGCGTCCGTTTTGAAGTCGTCGGGCACGAACTTCAGCAGCTTCTCCTCCACCTCGCGCACGTTCTTGCCCGGTGCGATCCGGGTTCGGTTGGACACCCTGAATATGTGCGTGTCCACCGCGATGGTTGGGTGCCCGAAGGCCGTGTTGAGGACGACGTTGGCGGTCTTGCGGCCCACGCCTGGTAGGGCTTCCAGTGCAGCACGGTCTTCTGGGACCTGTCCCGCGTGCTCTTTTAACAAGATGTTACACGTTTTCAGTATGTTTTCGGCTTTCGTGTTGAATAGGCCGATATGCTTGATGAAGGATTTCAGCTTGCGCAAACCCAATGCCTTGATGGCCTCGGGCGTGTTGGCCGTTGCGAAGAGCGGCCCGGTGGCCTTGTTGACGCTCACGTCGGTGGCTTGCGCGGAAAGAATGACACTGATGAGCAGCTCGAAGGGCGAGCTGTAATCCAGTTCTGTGGTGGGTTTGGGGTTTTCCGCGCGCAGGCGCGTAAAGATCTGTTGGCGTTTGTCTTTGTTCATGATTCGCTTGCCCGTTGTTTCTCCAGCCTGGATCCCCCCGCTCGAAAACAGGCATTGCCCAGACCCAGCAGCAGCCCTGCCACGATGAACGCCCCTGGCGGAAGTGTGGCCAGCAGCATACCCGCATCGCTGACGGTCATCCCCCAGTCCTCGGTTCCCGGGAAGAGCATTTCCATTCCCATCATCAACGTGCCGTGACCGAGGAGCTCGCGCACCGCCCCAACGGCCAGTAGTGCCAATGCGAAACCCGTGGCGGTGCCTGCAGCGTCGGCCAGCGCTCGCAACACGCCGTGTTGGCTGGCAAAGGCCTCGACGCGGCCGAGAATCATGCAGTTGGTAACGATGATCTGCACGAATAGGGCCACACGCAGATACAGCTCGAAGCTGAATGCCTGCATCAGCAGCACCGCGCAGGTGGTAAATGTGGCGATCACCAGCACAAAGCAGGGCAGCCGGGCGAATTGTGGCACCCAATGACGAATTGCCGCGATGCACCCGTTGGCGCCCAATAGCACGAAGCCACTGGCCAGCGACAAGGCCAGCGCGTTGACCACACTGGTGCTCACGGCCAGCAGCGGGCACAGGCCCAGGAGCTGTGACCAGGCCGGATTGCGGGCCAGCACCGCGTTGCCGAAATCGCTCACGAGGAACACGCCTTGGCCACAGCGGGAGTGCCCAGCGCTTCCTTCGCCAGCGCAATGAGCGCTCGACTGGTGATGGTTGCGCCGCTCACCGCGTCGATGCCCGTCAGCTCGTTGGCGCTGCGACCGCGCAGCCCCGCGCGCCAGGGATGTTCCGGAAGCACGACGAAGTCGGCGATGCCGGGCGTTTCCTGGTGTCCGGATACTCTGATGCCCACCAACCGGTGCTGCCGGTGCGCGGCCACGGCGTGAATGATGCCGCCGTAGCCCTGCCTTTGCGCCCTCACCAGCGTGGTGCCGTCGCAGAGCAACCAGGTATCGTCGTGCCATTGGGGCGGTGCCGCGGGCACGTGCCCGATCAGGTCGCTGATCTGTTTGAGTTCGTAGTGTTGCTTGTTGAGCAGAATTCGTTCCGTTGTGGAGCGCTCGGTTGCCACGAGCAACCCGGCGCACGCGCAGGCGATCAGAGCGAGAAAGCTGATGCCCTTAAGCACGGACGGCCGCCAATCGTTTGTCGAGGAACGGCGTGAGGGCATTCGCTAACAGGATGCCAAACGCTAACCCGTCGGGATAGTTTCCATAGGCGCGAACGACGAACGTCATGGCGCCCACGATGGCGCCAAAGATCAACTGCCCGCGGTGGCTGATGGGATGGGTAACGGGGTCGGTGGCAAAAAAGAACGCGGCCAGCATGGTGGCGCCAGAGAACCAGTGGAACATGGGGGATCCTGCACTTGCCGAGCTGCCCCCGTCGTAGGTAACCAGCGCAAACGCGCCGAGGGTGGCAAGCATGGCGGCCGGTACCCGCCAGGCGGCGAACCCCTTCAGGCAAAGCAGCAGGCCGCCCCCCAGAAAGGCCAGATTGATCCACTCCCAGGAAAAGTCTCCCACCAGTCCGAAGCCTTGCTCGGGCCGCCAGGCTTCCGCCACGGTCAGCCCATCCCGGAAGCGCATCGACACCAGGGCGGTGGCGCCGGTGTTTGCATCCGTGGGGCTGGGCCACAGGGCCAGGTCTGCGGGGAACGAGATCAGCACGATGGCATATCCCACCATGGCCGGATTGAACAGGTTGTGACCCAGCCCCCCGTACAGATGCTTGGCCAGCGATATGGCGGAGACCACCGCCACCAGCACAACGGCGATGGGAACGTTGGGCGGGAGCGCCAGGGCCAGCAGGATGGCGGTAACCGCCGCGCTGCCGTCACCCAGCTGACTCAGGGGTGCCCGACGCAGCGCCAGGCACGCTGCTTCGCTAGCCAGCCCCGCCAACAAGGCCACCGTCACGTTGACCAGATAGCTCGTGCCATAGAAGTAGGACATGGCGACGCTGCCGGGCAGCAGGGCGATGAGCACCCAGAGCATAACCTGCCGAGAAGAGGCGGCTACCACGATCGCTCTGCGCCCTGTGCCAACCGGGCCTGACGCCGGACCTCGCGGCCGGCCTCGTTGGACTGTCGTCGGGCCTCACGTCGTTCGAAGCGCTCTCGGGCCAGGTTCGCATTCCGCGCGGCCTCCTGCCCCTTGCTCAACCTGCGGCGGGCGCCTACGAATCGCCCGACCAGGTCGATGTTGCTGGGGCAGACCTGGTTGCACAATCCGCACTCGATGCACCGGGACAGTTCGTCCGAGGCTGCGTCGCCGAAAAACAGCATCTGCTGGGGGCTGAGGTCCACCGGACATTCGTCCCGGCAATCGCCACAGCGAATGCAGGGCTGTTCCGGCCGGTCGGGTTGGCGCTGTCCTCGCACGGCAGGCGTGGGCAAGTTGACCTCACGTGCCACCAGATCGATGCAATCCATCGGGCAGGGTTCGATACACAGCTCACAGCCGGTGCAGTGGCCCTCGAGCACGGTGTGCAGGTAGCGCGGCGCGCCAACTATGGCGTCCACGGGGCAGGCCGGCACGCACAGAAAACAGCCGATGCAGCGTGATTCGTCGATTTGGGCGACCTGCGCGACCGCGCTGGTTGGCGCTTCGGAGAACCTGGCGCCGAGCAGTTCGGTAAGGGCTTCGTGCACGCTGGGTCCGCCGGGAGGGCACAGGTTCACCGGCGCGCCCTGCGTCATCGCCTCTGCGTAGGGCCGGCAGCCGGGATAGCCGCACTGGGCGCACTGGGTTTGTGGCAGCAGGGCATCCACGGCCTCTACCAGCGCGGTGGAGTCGGCCGGCCAACGGCGTGCCGACCAGGCCAGCAGCGCGCCGAACCCGCACAGCATCATCGTCAAGACTGCCAGCGTCGCCACTCAGCCACCCAGCCCGGCAAACCCAAGAAACGCCAGGGACAGAATCCCGGCGCTCACCAGAGCGATGGGTGCCCCCTGGAAAGCCGCTGGCACATCGGCATGCTCGAGTCGCTCACGCATGGCCGCGAACACAACGAGCACGGCGGTGAAACCCAGGGCGGCGCCGATGGCGTAGACCATCGTCTGCAGGAAGGTTAGCCCCTGCCCGAGCGCGAGGAGTGCAACCCCTAACACGGCGCAATTGGTCGTGATCAGTGGCAGGTAGATTCCCAATGCCTGGTGTAGCAGCGGGCTCACGCTGCGCACGAACAGCTCGGTGAACTGCACTACGGACGCGATGATGACGACAAAGGTAATGATGTTGAGATAGCCGAGGCCCAGGGGCACCAGTACGTAGTGGTAGCTCACGTGGGACAGGCAGGCAGACAGTGTGAGTACAAAGGTGGTGGCGAACCCCATGGACACGGCGGTGTCATAGTTGCCCGACACCCCGATAAAAGGGCAGAGGCCGAGGAACTGAGCGAGAACGAAGTTGTTGACCAGCAATGCGCCGACGAGGATGAGAGCGAGCTCCTGCATCGGCGGCTAACGCACGATCATTCCCGGTTTAGCACCGGCGTCGGGGCTGAGCAGAAAGATGTCTGAATCACCGGGACCAGCGGCCAGCACCATGCCTTGCGACGTGCCGAAACGCATCTTGCGCGGTGCCAGGTTAGCCACCACCACGCACAACCTGCCTGGCAGGTGGGCGGCTTCGTAAGCCGATTTGATTCCGGCCAGGACCTGTCGCTGGTGGTCGCCCACGTCTAAGGTCAGGCGCAGTAGCTTGTCGGCGCCCTCCACCGGTTCCGCGGACTCGATCCGGGCTACGCGTAGCTCCACCTTGGCGAAGTCGTCAATGGAGATATGGTCGGCTTCCGGTCCGGCTGCTTCATCCGATGCGCTTTCCGATTCGGGCTCCGCTTCCACCGAACTGGCCACCAGGGCATCCGCGTCTTTCTTGTCCATGCGGGTGAACAGGGGCTTGAACGCCTCAATCTCATGATCCACCAGCATGCCGTCGAGATCTTCCCAGGTGAGCGGCTCCACGTTCAGGAAGTTTTCCGCCGCCTCCGCCATCTTCGGCAGGATGGGTTTTAAGTAGATGGCCAGGAGGCGAAACAGGTTGATGCCCTGGCTGCATACCGCCTGCACTTCGTCGCGTTTGCCTTCTTCCTTGATCATGGCCCACGGCGCATGGTGGGCGATGTACTGGTTGGCCAGGTCCGCCAGCGCGGTGATCTCGCGCACTGCTCTGCCGGTATTGCCGATCTCGAACAGCTCGGCGATCTCTTCTTTGCGTTCTATGAACTGTTGCTGCAAGCCTGGGTCGTGCAGCTTCGATGACAGGCGGCCGTCGAACTGCTTGCTGATGAACCCGGCACAGCGGCTGGCAATGTTGACTATCTTGCCAACCAGGTCCGAGTTCACCCGCTGCACGAAGTCGTCGAAGTTTATGTCTAGGTCGTCCACGGTGCCGTTGAGCTTGGTGGCGTAGTAGTAGCGCAGGTACTCCGGATCCAGATGCGCAAGGTAGGTGGAGGCTTTGATGAAGGTGCCCTTTGATTTCGACATCTTCGTGCCGTTCACCGTGACGAAGCCGTGGGTGTGAATGCGGGTGGGCTTTCGATAGCCAGCGCCATCCAGCACCGCGGGCCAGAACAGCGCGTGGAAGTTCACGATGTCTTTGCCGATGAAGTGGTGCAGCTCGGTGTCGGAATCCGCACGCCAGAAGTCGTCGAAGTCGAGGTCGTCGCGGCGCTCTGCCAGGTTCTTGAAGCTGGCCATGTAGCCGATGGGTGCATCCATCCAGACGTAGAAGTACTTGCCCTGTGTACCGGGGATAACGAAGCCGAAATAGGGGGCATCGCGCGAGATGTCCCAGGCTTTCAGGCCGGCCTCCAGCCATTCACGCAGCTTGTTGCGCACCTCCGGCTGTACCGCACCGCTTGCCGTCCACTCGTCGAGCATCTCCGCATAGACAGGCAGGTCGAAGAAGTAGTGTTCCGATTTGGCGAGCTCAGGGGTCGCGCCCGACAGGGTGGATCGAGGATTATTCAGATCGGTGGCGTCGTAAGTGGCGCCGCAGTTGTCGCAGTTGTCGCCGTACTGGTCCGCGCTGCCACAGCGAGGGCAATCGCCTTTGACGAAGCGATCGGCCAAAAACAACTTTCGCTCGGGGTCAAACAGCTGCTCCACCTCGCGGGTGAATATAAGCTCCTGCTTGCGCAGCGCTTCAAAAATGGATTCCGAGAGCTGGCGGTTTTCCTCGCAGTGGGTGGTGTAGTAGTTGTCGTGGGCAACGTGAAACCCCTGAAAGTCGCGCACGTGTTCCTGACGGAATTCCTCGATCAGCGCCTCCGGGTCCACGCCTCGCTCCTCGGCAAGCAGCATGGTTGCCGTGCCGTGGGCATCGTCGCCGCAAACGTAGTGCACCTGGTGCCCGCGCAGGCGCTGGAAGCGCACCCAGATGTCTGTCTGTATTTCCTCCAGCAGCGTGCCCAGGTGTATCGAGCCGCTGACGTAGGGCAGCGCACTGGTGACGAGTATTCGGCGGGACATGGCCTTCTAGCCGCAGGGTTCAAAAGAGAAGCGCGACTATAACGGCGGTGTGGGATATTTCCAACGTGCCGGGCCTATACGGCAACCGCTTGCTCCCGTTAACCTAGCACTATGAAAGTAGAGCAGTTTGAAGACCCTTATCTGGGGGTGGCGTGGGGTGAGCTGGGCGCGCGCGTGTTGTCGTCCGGCAATCAGGTGGCGGTGACGCTGGGTTATCCGGCGGAAGGCGCTCATGGTGAGCTCGCCGAAAAGCTCGGCGAGTTTCTGGGTGCCTCCGTGGAGCTGGATCTTCGGTTTCAGCCGCCCCCGGGGCGCGGGTCGAGCCGCGTCAAGCACATCATTGCCGTGGCGTCCGGAAAGGGCGGCGTGGGCAAGTCCACTACCGCGGTCAATCTGGCGCTGGCCCTGGCCAGAGAAGGGGCCAAGGTGGGGCTGCTCGATGCGGACATCTACGGGCCCAGCCAGGGCATGATGCTGGGCGTGCCCGAAGGACGGCGCCCCGAGGTCCGTGAGGAAAAGTTCTTTGAGCCTATCAAGGCTCATGGCATCCAGGCCATGTCCATGAGCTTCCTGGTAGACGAGAACACCCCGATGGTGTGGCGTGGACCCATGGTGTCCGGCGCCCTTCAGCAGCTTCTCAATCAGTCGCTGTGGGATGACCTGGACTACCTGATGGTGGACATGCCGCCCGGCACCGGCGACATTCAGCTCACCTTGTCCCAGCGCGTGCCGGTGTCCGGCGCGGTGATCGTCACCACGCCCCAGGATATCGCGCTGCTGGATGCCCGCAAAGGCATCGAGATGTTCCGCAAGGTAGACATCCCGGTGCTCGGTGTGGTGGAAAACATGAGCGCGTTTCGTTGCCCCAAGTGCGGGGAGATCTCATCGATATTCGGCGAAGGTGGCGGCTCGCGCATCGCCGCCGAGACGGGCGCGCCGCTGTTGGCCGAGCTGCCTTTGGACATCGCCATTCGAGAGCAGGCCGATGGGGGCCAGCCCACGGTAGCGCAGGACCCCGATGGCGACATCGGCCTGTGCTACCGCGACGCGGCCCGCCACATGGCCGCTCGCCTGTGGGGCCTGGGGGCGGCGGAGGATGAGTCCGCGCTGGAAATCAGTGTGGTGGATGACTGAACCCGGCCGCCATCCCACCAAATAACCGGAGAAATTCGAGTGACCATCAAGTCAGATCGGTGGATTCGCGACATGGCGGAGGGCGGCATGATTGAGCCGTTCGAGCCCAACCAGGTGCGCGTGCAAGGTGACCGAAAGGTTATTTCCTACGGTACGTCCAGCTATGGCTACGACGTGCGCTGCGCGCCGAACTTCAAAGTGTTTACCAACATTCACTCGGCCACGGTAGATCCGAAGAACTTCGATGAGCGTAGCTTCGTGGATGTGCCCGGAGACATCTGCGTGATTCCGCCCAACTCCTTTGCGCTGGCCAGTACCATCGAGTACTTCCGCATTCCGGAAGACGTGCTCACCATCTGCCTTGGTAAGTCCACCTACGCTCGCTGCGGCATCATCGTGAACGTGACGCCCTTGGAGCCGGAGTGGGAGGGCCATGTAACGCTCGAGTTCTCCAACACGACCAGCTTACCGGCGAAGATCTATGCCAATGAGGGGGTGGCGCAGATGTTGTTCTTTCGGTCGGACGAGCGGTGCGAGGTGACCTATAAGGATCGGGGTGGCAAGTACCAGGGGCAGCGGGGGGTTACGCTGCCGAAGACTTGATCAGCAGGCGCGACTGCGCGCCGTGATTCCGGGGACACAGGTCAGTGCACGGTGCCTTCGGCTTGCACGTGCACGGTGGGATCGGCTCCCACTTCCTGAAAAACGGCAGTTATGGTTTCGCTGAAACACGCTGCACAGCACCCGTCGCGAACCAGATCTTCCACCACGTAGCCCACCAGGTCGTACACGCTGTAGGCACCATCGTTGATCTCCTCAAAGCGCCGTAGCACATCCAGAATCGTCTGCACCGCCATCTCGCAGCGCACGTCGTCACGGGCGCGCTGAATCTCGTCGTCCTCCATCGTCCATCCCCAAGTCTGCAGCGATGGCGGATTGTAACCCGCCGCTTTGGTGTGGTGTGGCTGCGCAATTGGCCTCCGGGCTGAGGCCGGTGCGATCGTGCCGGTAATGCGTCCGCGGCTTGCCGCCTAAATGGATCACCCTTGCCACCTATTCAAGCAACAACGGTCAGTCGAGGTGCCAGCACTGCTTGGATCAGGCCTTAGGCCGTGAGCAGCAGGCCCCCCTCTGAGGGCGTGTCTGGGGAGACGATGGACCCGATCACGCATGCATCCTCACCGAGCTTCGCAAGCCGTTCGCAGGCTAGTTGCGCCTGATCTGCTGCGACGCAAATGATAAAGCCGACCCCGCAGTTGAAGGTGCGGAGCATTTCCTTTTCGTCGACGGTGCCTGCCTGCTGCAGCCAGCTGAAGATTTTCGGGCGGGCCCAGGCGTCCACGTCGATGAGTGCCGCCAGAGGTCTGTCTGCGAACATTCGTGGCAGGTTCTCTAACAAGCCGCCACCCGTAATGTGTGCCATGCCATGCAGATCTACGTCTTCGGCCAGCGCCAGAATGTTTTTGGCGTAGATGCGTGTTGGCGCCATGAGCTGATCCAGCAGAGTGGCGTCGGCTTGTATCTGGCCATCTTCGAGTATGCGGCGGATGAGCGAGTAGCCGTTGGAGTGCGGGCCGGTGCTGGCAAGCCCGATGAGGGTGTCGCCGATCTGTATGCGCTCGGCGGTAACGATTTCGTCGCGCTCCACCACGCCGATGCAGAATCCGGCAAGGTCGTAGTCTTCGGCGGCGTAGAAACCGGGCATCTCGGCGGTTTCGCCGCCCACCAGCGCGCAGCCGGCCAGCTCACAACCGTGGGCGATGCCTTTGATGACACGCTCCGCCACGTCTACGTCCAGGCTTCCTGTCGCGAAGTAGTCCAGGAACAGGAACGGCTCGGCGCCGGTTACCAGCACGTCGTTGACGCACATGGCGACCAGATCCTGGCCCACGGTGTCGTGGCGGTCGTTATCGATGGCCAGTTTGAGTTTGGTGCCGACACCATCCGTGCCGCTCACCAGTACCGGTTGGCGGTAGCGGGTGGGCATTGACGCGAGTGCCGCGAAACCTCCCAGATCAGTGAGCAGTTCGGGTCGGTGGGTGGCTTTGCACGCTGGCGCGATGCGCCGCACCAGCTCGTTGCCGGCGTCGATGTCTACGCCGGCATCGCGGTAGCTCAGGCCCTTGCTCAATGCGTCCTCCGGGGGTTTTCGACGGGGCAGTTTACCAGACCTCGGCTTGCGAATTGGGTAAACTTCTCGGCCGGAGATCGTACGGAGCGATGGGCCGCAGTGCGCAAGCATCTGTTGACGTTGTGTGTTTGTCTTTGCCTGGCCTCGCCGGCCACGGCCGAGACCGTGTCGTGGCTCTACGAGGTGGAGGTGCTGGTCTCCGATCAAAGCCGGCAGGCGCGCGAGGAAGGCGCGCGCGCCGCGCTGCTCGTGTTGCTCACCCGGTTGAGCGGGCTGCGCGAGATTCCCGAGCAGGAGGTGGTGCTCGAGGCCCTCGAGCATCCGGACCGTTACTACAACGGTTTCCGTTTCTTCGAAACTGAACAGGTCGATGACGACGGCGAAGTGATCGAATCGTTGTTGCTGCGGGTGCAGTTCGACCGGGGCGCCGCTCTGCGCCTGATCAAAGCGGCCGGTCTGCCCATATGGCGCGCGGACCGTCCTCGGGTGGTTGCCTGGGTGGTGGTGGACGATGTGGGTGGCCGTAGGCTCGTGGGCGCCAACGAATCCTCCGAACTGCTGGAGACCCTGTCTGCGCATGCCCGGCAGCGCGGCGTGCCGCTGGTGCTGCCCCTGCTGGACCTGGAAGATCAGATGGCGGTGGGGCCGGGAGCCGTGTGGGGGCGCCTGCGTGCAGTGCTGGAGGGTGCCTCGCGCCGCTACGGCGCCGATGTGGTGCTGGTTGGACGCGCCGAGCGGCTGATCGGTGGGAGCTGGGCGACGGATTGGGATCTATGGCTTGGTGACGAGCGCGTTCTGCATCAGGTGACCGATTACCAGCTGGCGGCCATGGGCGCGCACGCGGCGGATTTCGTGGCGGATGCGCTGGCCGACCGGTTGGCCGTTGCCAGCACCGAAGCGCGCGGTCTCTCGTTGGCAGTGAGCAACATCGGTACGCCCAGCGACTACGGCGCATTGCTGCGTTACTTGAATGCGCTGGAAATCGTTGACGGCGTGTCGGTCGACCGCCTGCAGGGCAATCGGGTAGACGTTTCGCTGACCACGCGAGCGGAGGTGGATCAGCTGCTAGCCATGTTCGAAACCGATCGTGTAGTGGCGCTGATGACGTTCGGTCCGCTCAGTCGCTACGATGCGGAACTGTCTTGGGTTCGCCGATGATTTTCGCTGCGCAGATTCCCAATGCAATTACCGTTTTTCGGATCGTGCTGGTGGTGCCCACGGGCTGGCTGATGCTGCAGGAGGCTTACATCCAGGGTTTTACCTTGATGATGGTTGCCAGTGCATCCGATGCCCTGGACGGTTGGCTGGCGCGGCACTTCAACTGGACGAGCCGATTCGGCGCTGCCATGGATCCAGTGGCAGACAAGCTGCTGGTGGGCACTATGTTCGTGGTGTTCTGGATTCAGGGGCACATTCCCGCCTGGCTTGCCTTCATCGTGATCACCAGAGACGTGCTGATTCTGGTGGGGGCGGGCACCTACCGCTGGCTGTTCGAGCGCATCGACTTTGCGCCCACCTACTTGAGCAAAGCCAATACCGCCGTGCAGATTGTGATGTTGTTGCTGCTGCTCATCTACCTTTGCGACGTCGGCGTGATCAGTCAGCTTTCCGGTGCGGTAGTGGATCCCTATTGTTTCCTGCTGGTCGCGTTTCTTGGGGTCAGCTCGGGGGTCGACTACGTGGTTACCTGGACTCTGCGAGCATGGCGGAAAGTGCGCACCCGTTGATGGCTTTGTCATAACCATGTCGCCGGGCAACACGCAGCTGGCCTTGCAGTTCGGATTCAACGACGAACAGGTGTTTGAGCGGTTCGACACGGGCGCCAACTCTGAGGTGCTGGCGCGTATCGAGGAGTCGCTGGCTAGTGACGTGTTTGCGGGAATGTGGATCTGGGGTGCGACCGGTTGCGGGGTCACCCACCTGCTCAATGCCGCGTGCCACCGCGCAGGTGCTGCAGGCGAGCAGGTTGCCTACTTGCCGCTGTGTGAGTTACCGCGCCATGGGGATATTCTCAGCGGGCTGGATGCCTGCGCTGTGGTGGCGGTAGACGACCTGCAGGAGTGGCTGGGAGACAACGCTTTGGAAGCGGCGCTCATGAATCTCTACCAGGGGACCGTGGCGCGGCGCGGGTGCTTCCTGTGTGGCGCGAACGCGTCGCCCCGTGCTTCCACGTTCACACTGCCCGATCTGGCTTCCCGTTTGCAGGCGCTGCCGGGGTTTCACGTGCAACCGCTGGACGATGCCGGCAAGCGCCGCTTGCTGCGTGAACGCGCCGATGCGCGCGGATTACAGCTCAGCGACCAGGTGCTGAATTTCTGGCTGGCGCGCGCAGACCGCTCGCTTCCGGCGCTCATGGCCGATCTCGAACGCATCGATGCAGCCGCCTTGCGCCACCAGCGTGCGGTAACGGTGCCACTGCTCAAATCGGCGCTCGACCTGTGAAGCGCGTGCTGTTTGCCGGCGGTGGCACGGCCGGGCACGTGGTGCCGGTGCTGCCGCTTATTCGCACGCTGGCGCGAGAAGGCGTGCAGATGAATTTCGTGGGTTCCAGAAGCGGGCTGGAAGCCGAGCTGCTGGCGGGCCAGCCGGTCACCTACCATGCCATCACTGCCGGGAAGCTGCGGCGCTACTTCTCCTGGGAGAACTTCGTGGACGCCTTCCGTGTGCTGGGTGGGATCTGTCAGGCGTACCGGCTCGTCGGGCGCCTGCGCCCCGATGTGGTGTTCTCCAAGGGTGGCTTCGTGAGTTTTCCGGTTGCATTTGCCGCATGGCTGCGCCGGGTTCCGGTGGTGGCACACGAGTCGGATCTCACGCCGGGCCTGGCCAACCGACTGGCTATGCCATTCGTGCGCACGTTGTGCCTGAGCTTTCCGGCAACGCCCACCGGGCGCTTCAAGGGCCGCGTATGCCACACGGGTTCTCCGGTACGCGCCGAATTGCTGCAGGGGGATGCCCAGCGTGGGCGAACCTTTGTGGGGGCCCCGCGTGGTGCCCGGATTCTTCTGGTTACCGGAGGCAGCCTCGGCGCGGATGCGCTAAACGCAGCGGTGCGCGGTGCGCTGGATGACCTCACCGCCGAATATCATGTGGTGCATGTGTGTGGCGCCGGCAAGCTCAGCGAAGATGATCACTCGCGCTACGTGCAGTACGAATACCTCGACGCGACCTGGGGAGATGTGCTGGCGGCCGCGGACCTGGTGATATCGAGAGCAGGCGCCAACACGCTCTTCGAGCTGCTCGCGCTGCGCAAGCCCAACCTGCTGGTGCCGCTATCTCTGGCGGCCAGTCGCGGCGACCAGGTGGAGAACGCCACGTATGCCGCGAGCCGGGGATACAGCCATGTGCTGGAGGAGGGCGCCCTCACGCCGGCGGTGCTGGTAGACGCGGTGCGCGCACTGGCGGCGGACCTGCCCGCGGTGACTGGGCGCCTGGAAGGCCTCACCACACCCGATGCGGTAGCGCTGATCTGCGACGAATTGCGCCAATTTCTCGCAACCACCTGACGCTTGTGGTCATTTTCTATACCATACGCGGCCCTTCGCACTAGGGACGCCTGATGTACAACATCCGAACCTTCAACAACATCGCCGCGCGTGGCTTGGAGCGGTTTTCCGCCGACGACTACGATGTTGGGTCCGAGGTAGCCGATCCCCATGCGCTTCTGCTGCGCAGCTACAAGCTCGAGCCCACCGACCTGGGCGATAACCTGCGCGCTGTGGCGCGGGCCGGCGCCGGCGTGAACAACGTGCCGGTGGAGCAATGCACCGACCAGGGCATCGTGGTGTTCAATACGCCTGGCGCCAACGCCAACGCCGTGAAGGAACTGGTGTTGGCAGCGCTGCTGCTGGCTTCCCGCGACATTGTCGGCGGCATCGATTTCGTGGCGACCCTCGGCGATGTGTCCGACGAGACCGAGCTGAACCGCCTGGTGGAGGCCGAGAAGAAGCGCTTCAAGGGCCGTGAGCTGTTGGGTAAGTCCCTGGGCGTGGTGGGTCTTGGCGCCATTGGTTCGCTGGTGGCGCGCGCGGCGCTGGATCTGGGTATGGACGTGCTGGGCTACGACCCGGCCATCTCGGTGGATGCGGCCTGGCGCCTGCCCAGCGAGGTGCAGCGCATGGAAAATCTGCCCAGCCTGTTTGCGCGGGCCGACTACGTGACCTTGCATGTGCCGCTGCTGGCGGAAACCGAAGGCATGATCAATGAGGAAAGCCTGCGTCTGTTCAGGCCGGGCAGCGTGCTGCTGAATTTCGCGCGTCAGCCCATCGTGGACAGCCAGGCGCTCAAGGACAGCCTGGATGACGGGCGCATGGGCATGTACGTGGCGGACTTCCCGGTGCCCGGGCTCACCGACCACCCCAGCGTCCGATTGACGCCGCACCTCGGTGCCAGCACCGAAGAGGCGGAAGAGAACTGCGCGGTCATGGCTGCCAATCAGCTCATCGAGTTCCTGCAGCGAGGCAACATTCAGAACTCCGTCAACTTTCCCCATGTTTATCTGGAGCCCGCGGGCGGCTACCGGCTGGCCATCACCAACCGCAACGTCCCCGGCGCCCTGGGAGACATCACGTCGCTGCTTGCCGATCGCAACATCAACGTGGTGGACATGCTCAACCGAAGTCGCGACGAAGTGGCGTACAACCTGATCGATGTGGCGGAGGAAGCCGACCAGCAGCTCATCGACGACATCTGCGCACTGGAAAGCGTGATGAACGTGCGTGAGTTTCGTATGCGCTAGGGCTGAGCGCCCAGGCGATAACCTCGACGTGCCTGACGGCGCCGGAAACGTAGAGACGACCAGGCTTCGCTGATGGACTCGTCCGCGGGTGGAAACTCGCCACAGATCTGGCTGGCCAGCACCTCTCCCGCATAGTGACTGTACACGTTTCCCATGGAGCCGAGCGCGGTAAGCACGTGAACGTTAGCAACGCACACGTGATTCTGGTCGTAAACGTCGCCAACCACTGGAAGACGGTCGGAGCTTACGCAGCGGGTGGCCCGCGCGTGCCCGATTGACTGGGCGCCGGCGCGTTGGCTTTCCGGCAGACGCTGCAGATTGGCCTCGGTGGCCCGGCTTGCGTCCCAGGGGGTGTACTCGTACGTGCTTCCCACCGCCGCCGTCCAGTGCGTTTGCCCCGGTGTCACGTAGCCGTTGCCGAGTAGGCTGGCCAGCGGCGGTGTTTCCATGGTGACCATGTTCACCTGCCCATGCACATCGGACAGTTCCAGGTAACGGGTGGCAGGGAAGTGGCTGCTGGCCGAGGCTGCCGCCAGAATCAGCGGATGATCGGTAGGTGTTGCGATGGCATCGACGGGGGTGTTGGGGATTAATTCGATCCCTGGGTGATCTAACAAGCGCTTGCACAGGCTCGGCATGTCCAAGCCCTGGCTGTCGGGAAACCACAGCGAGTCATGCTCCAGAGCCCAGCCCATACGCTGCTGACCTTCGAGACGGTCGAGCGGCTGCAACCAGCTGCCCGTGGGCCCATAGTGCTCGGCCAGATCCCGCAGCCGCTGCGGCGTCATGTTGCCCGCCGGCACCTGCAGAGCGCCGGTATCGGGCAGTATTCCCAGCGTGCGCAGCCGATGGCTGCTGTATAGATAGGCATGGCAGCGCAGCCGTGCCTCGCTGCTGCCGTCGGCCAGCAGGCGCCCGTGCAGCATGGACAGCGGGATGCTGGAAGCACCCCCGGCGGCCGCATCGCCAGCCTCCAAGACCTGCACCGCTACCGCGCGCTCTGCCAGGGCGCGGGCTACGCAGGCCCCGGCTAGACCCGCGCCTACCACCGTGGCTTGTCGGGGCCCCTGCCGAGCGGGCGCTTGCCCCGTGGCGCGATAGATGCCCGCCAGGCTTTCGCGCTTGTGCGGGCGTTGGTCCACGCGGCGCATGGCGAAGCCAGCTGCGTCCAACGCGCGGCGCACGCGACCAGCAGAGGTAAAGGTGGCCACGGTGGCATTTGGAGCGCACACGGCTCCCAGCTTGGTCATCAGCTCCGGGGCCCACATTCCGGTGTTGCGATCCGGCGCAAACCCGTCGAGAAACCAGGCGTGAAACCGGCGTCCGGCGTGGGTGCTCAGATGCGCCAGCGCGGATTGTGCGTCGCCCCAATACAACGACAGGGTGATCAGACCGCCGGCCAGGTGGCGCCGGTGCCAGCCCTGGATGAGCGGCGGGTAAGCTTGCGCTAACTCGGCGTAGATGGGCAGGCGCTTGCTGCGTTTCTGTGCGATGTCCGCGAACGTTTGCGGATGCAGCGGCGCGGCGTCGCAACTGACCAGGTGCAGCGGGTGGTTGTGTTGCATGCACAACGCGGCGAGCACGGCGAAGTTCAGGCCGCTGCCGAATCCCAGCTCGCCCACCCAGAGTGTGCCGGGTTGGCGCATCGCTTCGGTCAGCCCACACGGGTCGATGAAGACGCGTTCGACCTCACGTTCCGCATCGGCGCTGTGGTAGATGTCCTGGTAATCCAGCGAGTACGGTGAGTCGCCTTCCACCCGCACGCGCGCCGGGTCGATGCATTCGGAGTCTGCCACGTCAGGGCGCGCGGGGGCGCGACGGGTCGACGATCCACTCGCTCCAGGACCCGGGGTAGAGGATCGGTTCGGGGAGCCCCGCCACGCGCATGGCCAGCACGTTGTGCGCGGCTGTGACGCCGGATCCGCAATAACAGATGGGGTCTTCAGGAAGGTGCGCGAAGCGTTCGGCCAGCGTTTCCGGCGACAGGAAGGTGCGGTCATCTTCCAGGTTGGCCTGAAACGGCATGCACACGGCCCCGGGTATGTGGCCGGCTATGGGATCGATGGGCTCCTCCGCGCCATCGAAGCGCGCCTGGGTGCGCGCGTCCACCAGGGTGGGCGAGGGGGAACGCGCGAGCGCGCGCAGTAGCTCATCAGCTTCGATGGTGCGCGTGAGGCTGGGGCGAATGCTGAAATTGCCCACCGGCCTGGCCGATTTCTCGTTGGTCAACGGGGCCGACCACGCCGCCAGGCCGCCGTCCAGCACCGCCACCGCCGCGTGGCCGAGCCAGCGCAGGCACCACCAGGCTCGGGCCGCGAAAGCGCCGCCCGCATCGTCGTAAACGACTACCTGGTCGGCGTCGTTGACGCCCCACTCACGCAGCCGTGCCGCCAGGGCTTCGGGGTCGGGCAGGGGGTGTCGACCGCCTGCCCCGGGGGGCGCGGCCAGGTCGGCGTCCAGATCCGCCTGCACGGCGCCGGGCAGGTGGCCGGCGGCGAACGCCCGGCGGCCGAACAGGGGGTCGCCCAACTGCGCGCGGCAGTCCAGTGGCCGGATCTGGCCAAGATTGGCGGCGAGATCTGCTGGCGAAATCAGGGTCTGAAACATTTGCTGATCTGGTTCTCTACCGGCACATCTTAACCATGATGGGGGTCTCATGTTGCGTCCGGCCAGACGGGCCAACGCTGGAGCCTACGTACCCCGTATCGGACGGATCTGGAAGATTCGAAGCCCGCCAATACAAGGTGGTATTTTCAAATTGCTGTTGTCACAATGCCGCCCAAATTCGCTCCCCGGGGGAGCGTCGTCAAGGAGGTCCGCCGAAGTGGATGTGATTCTGGGCTGGTTGAGCGACGGATTGCTGGGGTTATCCTGGGTCGGAGTGGTGATCTTCGCCCTGGCGGTCACCCATGTGACCATCCTGTGCGTAACCCTATTCCTGCATCGCCACGCGGCGCACCGGGCGCTCGATCTGCATCCGGCGCTGCAGCACTTCTTCCGCTTCTGGCTGTGGCTCACCACCGGCATGGTGACCAAGGAATGGGCGGCCATTCACCGCAAGCACCATGCGACTTGCGAGACCGAGGATGATCCTCACAGCCCCCAGATCATGGGTATCCGTAACATTCTGTTTAGAGGCGCGGAGGCCTATCGGGCCGAGGCGGCGCGAGCCGAGACGTTGCAGCGCTACGGCGCCGGACTGCCGGATGACTGGATGGAGCGCAATGTCTACACCCGCCACTCGGCCATGGGCATCGTGGTCATGCTCGTGTTGAATGTGGCTCTGCTCGGGGTCATTGGCATCACGGTGTGGGCGGTTCAGATGGCCTGGATTCCGTTCTTCGCCGCGGGCGTGATCAACGGGATAGGCCATTACTGGGGGTATCGCAATTTCGAGTGCCCGGATGCGGCCACCAATATTTCGCCCTGGGGCATCTTCATCGGGGGCGAAGAGCTTCACAACAACCATCACACCTACCCCAACTCGGCCAAGTTCTCCCAGCAGCCCTGGGAATTCGACGTGGGCTGGCTGTGGATCCGTATTCTGCAGGGCCTTGGCCTGGCCAAGGCGCGCAGCATCGGTCCGGTGGTCGAACGTATCCCTGGCAAGCAGACCATGGACAGCGACACTGCCTGGGCCGTGCTCAATGATCGTTTCCGGGTGATGGCGAAGTACGCCGAAGACGTGGTGGCGCCGCTGGTGGAGCAGGAATACCAGCGGGCGGACGAAGCCACGCGCAACCTGTTCAAGAAAGCCAAGAAAACCCTGTGCCGCGAGGAGTCTCTGGTGGATGACGCCGGGCGTCAGAACATCGCGGCCTTAGTGGGACACAGCGCTCAGCTCAAACAGATCTACGAACTGCGTCTGGCGCTGCAGGAAGTGTGGAACAAGCGCGCAAGCAACGCCGATGAGCTGCTTGGCGCCCTCAGGCAGTGGTGTATCGACGCCGAAGCTACCGGCATTCAGGTGCTGGGGGACTTCGTGGACGAATTGAAATCCTACTCCATCCCCAGGATGGCTGCTGTCTGAGCGACCCGCCCGGGTCTGCACACAGCCAACACTGTTGTCAGCGGGAGCCGCGTGAGGCGCATGCCGTTGCTGTTGGTGTCGCGTTCTGTATGCTTCCTCGACGCCTGATAGGGGAGTGACGCCATGACTATCGAACTCAATCACACCATCGTCGCATCCCACGACAACGCAGCATCGGCCCGCTTTTATCAGGAGCTGTTCGGATTCGAATACGACGGACCGCTGGGACACTTCGCGCCGGTGCGTATTGCTAATCAGAGTCTCACGCTCGACTTCGACACGCGCGAGCACTTCTCCGCGCAGCATTACGCGTTCAAGGTCAGCGAGGCTGAGTTCGACGAGATATTCGGCAAGGTGCGCGAGCGCGGGTTGGCCTACGGCAGTGGCCCGATGACGCCGGAGGACGGCGAGACCAACACCTGGAACGGTGGGCGTGGCGTGTATTTCAGAGATCCGAACGGCCACCTGTTGGAATTGCTGACGCGGGACTACACGGCCGAGCAGTTCAAGGACAATCGTTGACGCTAAGTGCCTGCGTTGTTGGCGCGCGCTACCGGCTCGGCAAGGGCTTTGGCGAGCGTCGCGCCTGCGATTGCGTGGCCCCTGGGCGCCCAGTGCGCGCCGTCGGCGGCCAGCACGGAGGGGTCCGTTTTCGCCGCGTCATCCACGGCTAAGCCCACTTGCGGCAGGGGCGTGAAACCTGCGTTGTTGGCGATGCGCGTCCAGCGCTCGGTTTGCCCGCGGTGGCGCAGGTTGCAGGTGGCGAACGTCAGGTGGTCCGTGGCGGTGGGGGTGGTGGCCACCAGGGTTTTGAACAGCTGCTCGGTGATTACATCCGCCTCCCGGCGTTGTGTGCGGGTTGGTGGCGGATAGGCCGGGTCGCGATAGCCGCCGTACCGACGGTACTGGATGTTCTGCAGCTGCTGATCGAAAAAGCGGAAGAGAGCGAAATTGCGATAGAGCACCTTGTACCAGTGGTGGTCAGCGAGGCGGTAGATGATGGCGCCGTCTTGCCAGTAGGGCCGCAGGTTTTTCTGGTTGCGCACGATGCTGGCACTCTCGATGGCGAAGCTGTTGTTGGCGAGGTCGTTGGCGCAGAACTGCAGCACCAGGATGTGGGGCGCAATGATGGGCGCGTGGGCTTCCACCAGCATGAGTTCCTGCAGAGTGCCGTAGCCGCCGGCGCCGACCGCAAACACTTCCGCATCAAGTTGATCGGCCACCTGTCCGAAGTAGGCGTCTGCGTCCGACATGTTCAGATCGGCCGTAAACGAATCGCCCACGAAAAGCACCCTGGCGCGGTCGGTGGTGGGGTTTCCCCAGGCCCGAAAGCCGTGTTCGTTGGTGGTCACGGCTACCGGATAGCGCGCCCCCCCTGAATCTCTGCGCCTGCCCTGATAGGTGAAGTTGGGAATCGGCCGCCAGCCGAGGCTTGCGTCGTATTGGTACAGTGTTTTTGCGGCGGCGTAGGAGCGGTAGAACGCTTCGGCGCCTGCCAGTGCGAGAGCCAGCGGCACAGCCATAGCCAGGCCCCACAGGGCAAGCCGCTTCATTGCGGCGCGTGCCGAATCGGGCAGGCGCGCGCTACCAATTGGTGGGCCGGATCAAGCGGGTTTTGCCGTCCCAGCTTTCGTGGGCTTCCTTCCACTCGTTGAAGTTGCGGCGGGAATTGGGGTTCTCCGTATACAGCTCCACGAAGCAGCCGAGCATGCTGCGGGCGTCGACATAGGCCACCATGAGCTGGCCGCCGACACTGATCTCCGTCACGGACGGGAATCCCAGCTCGGCGAAACGCTCCTTTTCCGCCGGTACGTCGTTCAGGCAAATGGCGATGTGGTGCAGCCCAGCATCACCCTTCGCGAACATATCGCGATAGATGGACGGCGCGTCGTTATGCTGCTCGATGAGTTGAATATGGTGGTCCGGGCCGCATTGACCCCAGGCGTAGCTCAGGTGCGCTTCAGTGGGGGATCCCCGGTAGGTTTCCACGAAGTCGTCTGATGGGGCAACGAAGGGCTTGTCCATGAAGAAGGGTCCTGCGCCGAACACCTCGGCCCATTGCTGGCAGGCCGCTTCGATGTCGCTAACATAGTAGGCGTACTGCTCGATGGGGTAGCGGATAATCTGTTCGCTCATAGCCTCTTCCCGATTGCTGGCGCTCCCAAGCATACTGACGCGACACCGTGTGCGCCACGCAGAGGCCTGTGAAAGTGTACGAGTATCTGGAGATAGGTGCAGATACTGAGACCTGGAACTACCCCCCCTGTCGAGCCCACGCGAACACGGTGGCCTTGGTGGCGCAGGCCATGTCCGGACTGCTGGGGTAGCGGGCGGCTTCTAGTTACGCCTTGCGTGGGTCTCCCCGGTCCCAGGCGTCGCCGATGCCGCGGGCGCGCAGCTCGTGGCGGGCGATTTCCTGCTTGGTAATGGTGCGCGGAAACTCCTCCACGAACTCGATGTAGCGGGGTACCTTGAAGTAGGCGAGCCGCTCCTCACACCAGGCCACCAGCGCCTGCGGATCGGCTGACCGGCCGGGCGCGGCCTGCACGTAGGCTTTGATGTCTTCCTCGCCGAGCTCGGCTGGCACGCCCACCACGCCGCAGTCCTGCACGTCGGGGTGCTCGGTGAGCACTTTTTCCACCTCGAAGGCGGACACGTTCTCACCGCGAACCCGCACCCAATGCGCCTGCCGGCCCACGAAATGCAGGTAGCCGTCTTCATCGAGGTACCCGATATCTCCGGTGTGGTACCACAAGCCCCGCCACGCGTTGATGGTTTCCACGGGCTTGTTGACGTACTCCAGCATCATGCAGTTGGGCTCCACCGGACGTAGCAAGATCTGACCGTGCTCCCCGGTGGGAACGGGTACGTCGTTCTCGTCCACAATGCGGATATCCGCCCAACCTCGTGTGGTGCCGCAGGAATTGGTGTGCAGGTCGTCCAGCCGCTCGCTGCACAGCAGTACGCCCACCTCGGTCATGGCGTACACCTCCAAGAGCGGCACGCCGAAGCGCTCTTCGAACTCGTCGCGAAAAGCGCTGCGCACCTGGCCGGAAGCAATGCCGATGCCCACCCGCACTTTGTGCTGCCGGTCGGCGTCGGAGGCGGGAAGCGTGAGCAGGGCAGACATCATGGTGCCGATGGGGTCGATAATGGTAGCGCCGGTCTCCCGGGCGATGCGCCAGTAGTTGGATACGCTGAACCAGCGGGTCATAACGCCCGTGGTGCCGCAGAACAGCGGGCCGGTGAGCCCGAACTGCTGGCCGCCCACGTGAAAGAAGTGCGAGTTGGCGAAATGCACGTCGTCCGGTTGGGACTGGGTGATCTCCTGGTAGCGTAGCGCGGCGGCAATGTAGTACAGGTGTGGCACGAGCACGCCCTTAGGCATGCTGGTGCTGCCGCCGGTGTAGATGATGGACATGGGATCGTTGGGGGCGATGTGCACGTCGGGCTCGACGTTGTCTCCGGTTAACAGATCGTCGAACGGGCGCATGCCGGAATGGGTGCCGCGCCACAGATAGTCGGGGGGCGGGGTCTCGAACTGCTCGCGGGCCTGCAGATAGCGCTCGAGCAGCTCGTTGTCTACCACCATCACTTTGGCGTTGGTGTCGCCCAGGCTGTAGACCAGCTCGTCGGCAGACAACGATACGTTCAGCGATGCGAACACGGCGCCGAGCTTGATGCACGCCAGCCACACCGTTGCGTGGTCCGTGGAGTTGTACATGAAGGTGGCCACCACGTCGCCCTTGGCCACCCCCTGAGCAGTCAGCGTGCTGGCGATGCGATTAGCGCGTTCGTGGGCGTCGGCATAGGTAAGGGTTTCCCCGTCGCAGATTAATAGGGGTTTGTCGCCCAGGGATGCGCGCGCGGCAAAAACGTCGCGCATGTTGGTGTATTCGAGGTCGTTGCCGTTCAGCTGCATCTAATCAACCGCCTAGAGATTATCGAATTGCGACACGTCGCCCCCGAACAGGGGCAACGCGACCGGGCCGTGTTGTTGGGAAGGTAGTGCCACCACGGCGTTGCCGCGCGCGGTCACCGCATCGTGTTGGTTGCGTGCTTGAATTTCGATGCGCACCAGGGGGTGACCGGCGAACCAGGTGTTGGTCACCTGGCCTTCCAGTGTGGTGGTGTCTCCCACCAGATTAGGGCGCAGCACCTGGGCGTCCAGCTCGGCCAGAAAGCCATCGTCGCCCATCCAGTCGGTGAGCATGGCGATGATCCAGGATATGCGGTGCAGGCCCACATCGTAGGCGCCGCCCATACCCACGCTGCGCCCGGCCCGGGAGGAAAAGTGTCCGCGTGCGGCAAAGTCCTTGGCGCCGGTTTCGTCGTTGATGGCGAAATCATCATGCCGATGCCGGTACCGAACCGCGTCGCCATGGGCGCCGCCGTAGTGCAGGGCGCCCTGCGCGCCCACATACCAGCGGAAGATGTCGCCCTGGCTGAGCGGCCGCACCTCCTCGCCCAGGGTGTCTCCCCCGGATACGGATTCCCACAGTCTGGACTGAGCTCCGCGTCGAGTGATGTGTCGTGGTGCAGGCGCCGGTGCGCTGGCGGATGTCTTGGCGGGGTCCTGTCGCGGAGATTGAGAGCCACTACCGGACTGGCGGGGCGTTCGCGCCACCCGCCCCTGTGCGGTGCCGATCAGTCCACGCTGGCTGCGATATTCGATCTCTCCGGTTTGCAAGACCCAGCGTCCGAAGCGGCGGCCCGATTTTTCTTCCATATTGGTGAGTTGGGCCGACACGCTGAATTGGTCGTCGATACGAATGGCGTCCATCCAGCGCCAGCGGGTTCCGGCGTAGATCCACTGAACGCCGGCCAGCTTGGGGGCTACGATGGTGGCATCCACTGCGTACAGGAACGATGGCGGTGCGATCAGTCCTTGCCATGGCGTGGCGGCGGCATAGTCGCCATCCACCCACAGCGGGTTGTCGTCTCCCACACCTTGGGCGAACTGACGCACGGCATCTCTTGTGGCGCTTTCCACCCACTGCATGCGGTCCCGGCGCAGGGGTACGCCGATCAGTTCTCTGGCTTCGGCGATTGTGTCGTCGTCGATGACACCCCAGCGGGAATTGGATTGGTCGGCCGTCATGCGCTAACCCGCGAATGCGATGGGTTCTGGGATGGGCAGCGCAGGCGTCTCCCCGCCGTCAGGCAGGATAACCAGGGCATCCCCCTGGGCCACACTCTGGCCCGATTGGTCCGTGGCGCTAATGGCTACCTGGACCACTTGGTGGTTGGCCTGTCTGAATAGGTGTGTGACGGCGCCCGAGAGGGTAGTGGTGGAGCCCAATCCCGGCTGCTGCAATAGGTCCACCCGCAGGCGGTGCAGAAATCCGGCGTCTCCGGCCCAATCGGTGAGTAGCTGCGTGCACCAGGAAGTGATCTGCGGGCCGGTCGCAATCTCTTCGTGAACACCGCCAACGCTCACACCACTGTGGGGCTCAGGGATGCCCAGGGCGCCCGCGCACCAGGCGACGATGTCCATGATGCTCAGCGGACCCTTGGTGAGCGGCCCGAGGCGGTCGCCCAGGGCCGTTTCCTGCCATTGGCGGGGTTCGGCGCCGCGTTGTCCTTCCGCCAGGATGTTCATTTCGATGCGTGCCAACTCTTCATCGGAATAGCGGGGTTGGGTGTATTCGGCCGCCGCGGTCTGCGCAGACGGACGAAGGCAGCGGGTGGTGACCTTGGCCACCAGGTGCCCGTTCCCGCCGTGAAAGGCCACGACACCGGTCTGGGTGATGCCGCTGGAATCTTCGTGGTCGGTCGGTGGCTGTGCGGCGGGTAGCACCGCCTTGCCCACTGGCAGCGTGTCGTACCAACACCAGTCCGCACCGACGTATAGGCGTGGTCGGGGATCGTGCCCGGGCGCCAAGGTGGTTTCATGCAGCGCGTAGAGAAAGGCTGGAGGGGCCAGGAGTCCTCCACGGCAGGACTGTTGAGCGTATTGCGGGTCCGACCACAACGGGTTGTTGTCGCCGATCCCCCAGGCGAAATGGCGCACGGCATCACGTGTGACGTCGCGCGCCCACGCAGGTGCGGGCTGCCCGGCCACCTGGCTAGACGGTGTACCGGTCGGTTATCTCGGCCGTACCCAACGTGCTGCCGTCGTTCTTGCCCAGCGCGATGCCGGGCCATCGGCCGTCGGCGAATATCACCAGCACGCTGGCGCCCTCGGGCCCGGCCACCAGTGGTCCGTAGCCTTTGTTCGCCAGGCCCACGCGGATGTCACCAGGATACAGCCACTGTGCGCCCACCTTCTGCGAGCCCGCCAGTATGATCTCCGAGTAATCACAGGCGTGGGTGTGGGCTTCGATGGTGCAGCCGGGGGGAAACCACATCTTGAATACCGTAGGCGCCGCTTCGTTGTCCGGCAGCCCGATTCGATACATGCTGGCCACGGCAGTTGTCGGCAGCTCGATGGCGCCGATCTCATCCCACGATGTTACGATATGACCGCGACGTTCCAGCTTTTCCTGAATTGCCTCTTGGGTCAGCGGCTCGGTGGTGGTCTGGTTTTCGGCACTCACTAGCTATTCTCAGCTTAAGTTGTTTTGGTACATAGTCGCACAGGCGGTGTGTTTCGGCCAAATACGAGTTGTTGTGTGGACGGCGTCCCCAGGCGTTGGGTTCGCGGGCCGATTTCAGGTACGCTGATGTTTGGTTGCGCCGGTTTCTTCGGTTGCGAGCCCAATACGGGAGGGAGGCGTCAGTAGATGGAAGGCAGATATCCCCCGGCAATCATGCTCACGCTGGCCCACTGTGCAGACCCTCAGCATACAGAGCAATGGCTGGATTGGTACGCGCGCATCCACACCCCAGATGTGACTTCTGCGGGTGTGTTCACCCACATGATCCGCTTCATGAATACGGCCCACGATCATGGCGGCTGCCAGATTGCCAACCTCAGCGAGACGGAATTTGCCGACCCTCTGGAAGCCATTGAAGCGCTCAAGGCGCGCCGCGCGCCATTTACCGGGGAAGACCGCCGCTCGCCATACACGCGGGTGGTAGAGGGGGGCGGCCCTATGGTGCGCGTTGGCGGTCAGTTTCAGTACGTCAAAAATGCGCCGGTGCGCAGCATCTTTCTGGAAGGCATGAGCCTAACGAACCCCGCGGCCGAGCGCGCGTTCAATCGCTGGTACAACGACGACCACATTCCGTCGCTGTTGAGTGGGGGCGGCTTTCAAAGCGCCTATCGTTATCAGGGCTTTTCGCCGCAAGGGCCTACGATGGAATTCGTCTGTATCTACGAAAGCGACCGTAGGGACGTAGAGCAGGCGTTGACGGAATCAATTGCTGTCGCACAAGGCGGTCAACGTGCGATTTTTGCGGATGCAAAGCCAACCTGGGAGATGACGGCAATACGTATCTGGCCTATGGAGGGACGCGAATCCTAGGCTGAGTCTGGCAAAGTAGGGTGGAACCAATGGGGAGACTGGAAGGTAAGGTGGCGCTGATCACGGGCGGTGCCCAGGGTCAGGGCGAGGCAGAGGCGCGCCTTTTTGCACGCGAAGGCGCTGCTGTGGTGATTGGCGATGTGCTTGAAGATATGGGTCGTGGGGTTGCTCGGGAGCTTTCTACTCATGGCGAGGCGCGGTTTGTGGGCTTGGACGTCACGAACGTGCAGCATTGGCAAGCGGCCATGGAGAAGGTCGAAGCCGCCTTTGGAAAGCTAGATATTCTGATCAACAATGCGGCGATATGGCGGCCGGAAGGAATAGAAGCCACCACGGACGAGAGCTGGGATACCATGTTCGCCGTCAATACCAGGGGTCCGTTTCTCGGCACGCGGGCTGCGCTGCCGCTGTTACGCAAGGGGACGGGCGCATGCATCGTCAACGTGGCGTCGGGATCGGCGCTCAGAGGTGCCAGGGGTGCTACGGCGTACGCGGCGTCCAAAGCCGCGTTGACGAACTTTACCCGTTCTACCGCCATCCAATACGGGCCCGAGGGCATCCGGGCCAATGTGATTCATCCCGGCCCCGTTAACACGGAGATGCTGCGTACCGGCATGCAGGGTAATCACGAGTCGGCGGCGGGTGCCCTGCCGTTGGGCCGCCTGGGGCTTCCTGACGACATCGCTTACGGTGCGCTGTATCTCGCCTCTGACGAGGCCGCGTTCGTGACCGGTGCCGAGCTGTGTATCGACGGGGGCTTGCGGGCCTGATATGGGCACCATCACTGTAGAGCGCGACCTCATGGTGCCCATGCGCGACGGGGTTTGCCTGGCCACAGACGTCTACAGGCCCGCCGATGAGGGGCAGCGTCCAGTGCTGGTGCACAGGATTCCGTACAACAAATCCATTGCCCACTACATTGGTAGCCAGATGCTCAATCCCATCGTCGGCGCCGAACGCGGCTATGTGGTGGTGGTGCAGGACTGCCGCGGATGTTATGCCTCGGAAGGCGTCATGACCCCCTACCGTCAGGAGGCGGGGGATGGGTTCGACACGGTTGAGTGGGCGGCGGAACAGGCTTGGAGCAACGGGCGCGTGGGCATATATGGATCCTCATACATGGGGATCACCTGTCTGCAAGCAGCATTGGCGGCTCCCCCACACCTTGAGGCAGCGGTGGCCTATCTGACAGGCACCAACCTCTATCAGGGGTGGGTATATAGCGGCGGCGCGCTGGAACTTGGTTTCAACATGGGCTACTCGCAAGGAAAGCTGCTTCAAGCCGTTGGCCGCCTCGGCTTGGACGAGTCCACCCAACAGCGCCTCATGCGCGAGTTCAGAGAATCCAACAGTGACCGCGCTGCGCTGTGTGAGTATCTTCCGCTGTCGGATGCCCCTGTTCTGCGAGAGCGCGAGGTCCTGCCCGATTGGCAAGACTATCTTGAGCATGATTGCTACGACGATTACTGGCATGAGACCGACGTGGTGGGGCGAGCCGCTGAGATCAACGCCCCCATCCTGCACATTGCCGGCTGGTACGACCAGTTCCTCAAGGGGCATCTCGATCTGAATCTCGCGCTGCAGGATCACCCGGTTGCGGGGTTGCGCGATGCGCATCGTTTCATAATTGGTCCCTGGGACCACAACTCCTACGAAGGCCACCGCCTGACCTGGGCCGGTGAGCGCAACTTCGGCGGCCAGGCTTTAAGCGGCGTGATGGGCCTTGGCGACACGATCCTGCAGTGGTTCGATCACTGGCTCAAAGATCGGGATACGCCGCTCATGAAGGAGCCGTCCGTGCGCTACTTCATGATGGGCGACACTAACGAGTGGATAAAGGCTAATCGCTGGCCGCCCCCAAACAAGCCGACCCGGTTTTTTCTGCACAGTGGCGGAACGGCCAACAGCCGCCTCGGAGATGGCATTCTCTCCCGCGATGAACCCGGCGATCAGCCTGCGGACACCTATTGTTACGACCCCGAGAACCCGGTACCCACTGTGGGAGGCAGAACCTTTTCGCTGGCTGCCGGAGAGAGTGGCGTGCAGGATCAGTCCGAGGTGGAGGAGCGCGAGGATGTGCTCGTGTACAGCTCCCAACCTTTGGAACGAGCATTGCAGATTGCCGGCAACGTTCGTGTGCGGCTGTGGATTGCCAGTGATGGTCCGGACACCGATTTCACTGGCAAGCTGGTGGATGTTGAACCAGGTGGCTACTGCGCGGTGGTGGCAGATGGCATCATGCGTGCACGCTTCCGCGACTCCTTTGAGCAGCCAAGCTTTCTCGTGCCGGGGGAGCCCACGGAATTGGAGATCGATTTGTGGGACGTGGCGTACACGTTCAAGGCCGGTCATGCCATCCGGCTCGAGGTATCCAGCAGCAGCTTCCCCCGCTTCAGCCGTAACGCAAACGGGTTGGTTTCGCCGGAGCGGGCGCTACCTGAGGATCTGCGTGTGGCCCAACAGACGGTATTTCATGACGGCCAGCGGCCGTCGCATCTCGTGCTACCGGTAATCGACTCGGAGTGAAGGGTACGCTTGACCTGGGTGATTGGGTGTTCGCTGCGGGGTGTGTTGGCGCTGCAAATCGGCACCGGGTGGCGCTGCCAGGCAGCCGAGCTCGTTGCTCGTACGGGGAATCACTGGGGTGGCCCGTTGCTGCTGCCGCAGGGCGCCCAGGACGGAAATGCCAGGTTACATCCGCTCCACAGTTTCAATCCCCAGCAACCCCAGCCCGCGCTTGAGTGTCCGTGCCGTGTGGTTGCACAGAGCCAGTCGGCTCGACCGCACCGGCTCGTCGGCGCTGAGCACCGGGCAGGCTTCGTAGAACTGGGTGAAGGTAGTGGCGAGTTCATAGAGGTAGGCGCACAGGTAGTGCGGGAATCCTTCGGCCGCCACTTGTTCGAGCACTTCCGGAAGGCGCAATAGCGCAACGCCGAGCTTGTGTTCCTGAGGCTCCGTGGGCGATATCTCAGCGGCGAAGCTGTCAGCGTCGATGTCGCCGCGCCGGAACAGGCTGCGGATGCGACTGTAGGCGTACTGCAGGTAGGGGGCCGTATTGCCTTCGAAGGAGAGCATCTGGTCCCAGTCGAATACATAGTCGCTGGTACGGTTCTTGGACAGATCCGCGTACTTCACCGCGCCGATTCCCACCACTCGAGCGATTTCGCTTTGTTCGGCTTCGTCGAGGTCCGGGTTCTTTTCGGCCACCAGCTGCCGGGCGCGGGTTTCGGCTTCGTCGAGCAGTTCGGTCAGCCGCACCACGCCGCCTGCCCGGGTCTGAAACGGCTTGCCGTCGGCGCCTAACATGGCGCCGAACGGATGGTGCTCCAGCAGCATGCCCTCGGGTGCCAGTTCGGCCGCGCTGGCTACCGCGAAGATCTGCCGGAAATGCAGCCCCTGGCGAGCATCGGTGTAGTACAGCACGCGGTCGGCGTTGAGGGAGCTGGTTCGGTAGAGGATGGCGGCGAGATCCGTGGTGGCGTACAGATAGCCGCCGTCCGACTTGCGTACGATCACCGGCAGCGGGTCGCCTTGCTTGTTGGTGAACTGGTCGAGAAATACGCACAGAGCGCCGTCGGATTCTTCGATGAGTCCCTGCTGCTCCAGCGTGGCCACTATGGTTGGCAGTGAGTCGTTGTAGCTGCTCTCGGGTGCCAGGTCGGTGCGCGAGAGCGCCACGCCCAGGCGTTGGTAGACCTCCTCGCAATGGGCCAGCGAGACGTCGATGAACCGTTGCCATTGGGCTTGCGCGTCCGGGTCTCCCGATTGCAGGCCAACCACCGCGGCGCGGGCTCGCGCAGCGAACTCCGGCTGCGAGTCGAAGCGACCCTTGGCTGCACGGTAGAACACTTCTAGGTCGGCCAGCTCATTGGATTGGTCTGCGTCGCTCACGTCATGCAGGTGTGCGAGCAGCATGCCGAACTGGGTGCCCCAGTCGCCCACGTGATTCTGGCGGATCACGGTATGTCCCAGCGCCTCGAGCACCCGAGCCATGGCATCACCGATGATGGTGCTGCGCAGGTGGCCCACGTGCATTTCCTTGGCCAGGTTGGGGCTGGAGTAGTCCACTACCACCGTCTGGCGGTTGATGCCTGCGCTCAATGGGGCTTCCGCCGCCAGGGTCGTGGCGATGAAGCTTCCCTGCAGGGTGATGTTGAGAAAGCCGGGGCCGGCGATCTCCAGGGGTTCGGCCAGGTCGTCGACGGTCGCCGCGGCCACCACCTGAGCGGCCAGCTCGCGAGGGTTCATGCCAATCCGTTTGGCCGCTCCCATGATGCCGTTGGCCTGATAGTCGCCGAACTCAGGCCGGCTGGCAGGCTGTACGGCAGCGGGCGAATCCGCGCCGGATGCCTGAGATAGCGCGGCGCCGATCCGTTTGTTGAGTAAGGCTCGAACGTTCACGAGAGCCCTCAATCAATCCTCGGTGGTGACGTCTTCCGCCTGGGCGCCTTTGTCGCGGGTGGCAACGACGAAGCTGACAGCCTGGCCGTCGCGCAGCATGGGACGTCGCCGGTTGTCTCCTTCGCCCACCTGCCGGATGGAGCGCTGGTGTACGAAAATCTCGTCGCCGTTCTCTCGGATGACGAAGCCGTAACCTTTGTTGCGGTTGAACCACTTTACCGTGCCCTGTTCGCGGGGGCCGCTGGGCGCGGGCTCGTCGGTGTCTTTGGCCTTATTGCCGCCCCTGCCGCGTGGCTCGCGGCGCGATTCGCCTTTGGGTTCGTTGCGTGATCGCCTGCGCGAGCGGCCGCCCCGTGACCGGTTCTGGCCGGGGGCTGCGGCCGGTGCTACGGCCAGGCGGTTGCTCAACAGCCCGTTGAGAAAGAGGGCAATGGTGGCTACCAGCAGCAGCGCGACATAGCTGTCGGGCCAAAGCCTGCTGGTGAGTTCGACTGTTACCGCCGCAAAGAAAAGGGCACTTGCGGCGGCGATCGCTACGGTTCGCATGGGTGATTTCCGATGAAAAAGCGGTGAATCATACCTAAGCTGGCGGACTTAAGTCAGCCACCTGTCTTATTACAGGCGTCTGGCGCGTAGGATGATGACGGGAATATCCGGCAACGCAGCTGATATGCCCTGCCGGGGGCTGGTATCGGAACCGGCGATATCCTCGATCACTTCCCAGCCGTTGGTTACCTTGCCGAAAACCGTGTAACCCGGACTGCCGCGCTGCGCGTTGAGATGAAAGTTGTTCTTCAGGTTGATGAAAAACTGAGCTGCGGCTGAGTCTGGATCGTCGGTGCGGGCCATGGCCAGGTAGCCTGGGCGATTGAACAGACCATTGGGTGACTCGTTAACGATCTGCTGGGGTGGCTCCCGGTAGCGCAGGTCCTTATCGAAGCCGCCGGTTTGAATCATGAAATTGGCGATGACGCGGTGAAAGATGAGGTTGTCGTAATAGCGTGCGTCCACCAGAGTCAGGATCTGGGCCACCGTGGCGGGTGAGCGCTTGGGATAGAGCTCCACGTCGAAGGTTCCGCGGTTGGTCTCAAAGCGTACTTGAGGCAGGGGCTGGTCGGCAGCGGCCCGCTTGGATTCCGCGGCAAGGGTTGCAGTGGCTGCCAACCACAGGAGGGCCGTTACGCAGGCGAGTAGTCGTTTCATTATTCGTCTCTGTGCAATGCTTGTAGATAGGCGGCCACGGTGCTGCTGAGGCCATGGTTCAGCGCATCGTTGATCAGCGCGTGGCCGATGGAAACTTCCAGCAGGCATTCGATCTGGTTGAACAGCTTGAGGTTCTCGGTGTCCAGATCGTGCCCGGCATTTACCCCCAGCCCGATGCTGTTGGCAAACCGGGCTGCATCCCGGTAGCGCTCGAAGGAGCGCTGGCTTTGCGCATGCTCGAGACCGTGTTCCCACGCGGTGGCCGCGAAAGGGCCGGTGTAGAGCTCGATGCGGTCGGCACCGCAGGCTTTGGCGCGTTCGATCTGTGCTTCGTCGGGGTCCATGAACAGGCTCACGCGGGCGCCTACCGATTGATAGTGGGCGATCCAGTCCATCAGTGCTGCGTTGTCGCCGGCCAGATTCCAGCCGTGGTCGGATGTGAGTTGTGAGTCTGAATCGGGCACTAAAGTCGCCTGGTGAGGCCTTCCGGCCTCGATGAGCGCGCTAAATCCGGGATAGCCGTTGTCTCGCGGGCCCGCCGCTGGGTTGCCTTCGATGTTGAACTCGATATGGGGGTAATTTTTCAGCAGCGCGGCCAGATCCGTTACGTCGTGGGGGCGGATGTGTCGCTGGTCGGGGCGCGGATGCACGGTGATGCCGGCTGCCCCCGCGGCGATGACGGTTTTGGCCGCTTCCACCACGCTGGGTTGGTCGCCTTCACGGGAGTTGCGCAGCAGGGCGACCTTGTTCAGGTTGACGCTGAGTACGGTCACTTAGGCTAGCTCCAGGCGCTGCGGCGCGGCCGTGCCTTGATGATGATGCCGAGCAGCAGGCCCAGCAGCACCAGCCCGGCGCCGATCAGCAACGAGTACTGCTGGGTGTTGGCTTCCAGTGCATCGCGCTCGTCCACCAGCGCCACTACTTCATGGCGCAGGCGCTGATTCAACTCGTTCAAGCGTACGTTGTTGGCGTGGGCATCGATGGCGCCGGAAGAGATGCGCTTGATCTCGGCAAGCTCGTCCTCCAGTTCCGACACGCGGCTGCGCAGCTGTGCGTTGTTTCGGTCTGCAGTGGATTTTTCCGAGCCCATAGCGCTCAGGCTCTGCTCACGTTCACTCAGACGTTGACTCAGACGCTCAACCTCGCGCTCGGCGCTGGCCAGTCGGTGACCGGCCGTGGGCTGGCTCACAACATGCGCGGATTGCACCCAGCCTTCGGTGCCGCGAGCGGTGCGGATCTGGGTGTAACCGTTCGCGTCGTCGGCGGCCAGCACGTCGAGCCGGGTGCCGCTGGGCAGGTAGTTCAGGATCCGGTACGCGTTGGAGGGGCCGCTGCGCAGGGGTACGGCGAGCTCGTCGGATACGTATTCGGCGTGGGCGCTGGACGCGCCGAGCAGCAGGGCGGCGTATGCCAGGGCGCGAAGGTGCTTACTTTTCAACTTCGAGTCCTTCCGTTTGCTCGCTGAGCAAGCCCTTCTTGGCCAGGTACAGCATGGTGATGAGAATATAAAGAAAGGTGAGGGCGAAGCCGCCGATGAGCTTGTAGCTCACCCAGAACTCGGTGGAAAAGTTGTAGGCCACCAGCAGATTCAACGCACCCGCTACGAAAAACCCCACCGCCCAGCCAAAATTGAGCTTGGTCCAGATCTCGTCCACCAGCGTGAGCTGTTTGTCGAACAAGTGCTGGATGATGTTGCGCTTGCCGATGAAGTGGGAGGCCACCAGAGAGGCGCACAGGATCCAGTTGACGATGGTGGGCTTCCACTTGATGAACAGCTCGTTCTGAAACAGCAGGGTGAGGGCGCCGAACACGATGCTGGCCCAGAAGGTGATGCTGAGCTCGCGGCTGATGGGCTTGCTCATCAGCTTGTAGACGACCACCTGCAGCGTGACGCCCGCCATGAGCGCCCCGGTGGCGTAATAGATGTCCGTGGTAAAGAACACCGCCACGAACAGGAGGATCGGTAGGAAATCCAGTAGCTGGTTCATTTATCTATTTGTGCTGGCGATTCGGGTGGCGTCGTGGCTGTTGGCGCGCGGCCGGTGGTATGACCCGGCGTGGAATGATAAAAGAATTCGCCCAACGAGTGTAACGGGCCCGTATACCCGCCCTTTAAAAACGAATGGCGCAATTTTTCAGTGTCCACCCCTCGCACCCCCAGCAGCGGCTGATTCACCAGGCAGCGGAGATCGTGCGTGGTGGCGGCATCGCCGTGTATCCCACCGACACCGCCTATGCGGTGGGGTGCCACATCGGCGACAAGCAGGCGCTGGAGCGTATTCGAGCCCTGCGCCGGCTGGACAAGAACCACCACTTCACCCTGACCTGCCGCGATCTGTCGGAAATATCGCTGTATGCGCGCGTGGACAACGCCAACTACCGCATCCTCAAACAGTTCACCCCGGGGCCGTTCACCTTCATCCTGCCGGCCACCCGGGAGGTGCCACGGCGGCTGGTGCACCCGAGACGGAAGACCATCGGTCTGCGCATTCCCGCCAATGCCGTTGCCCTGGCGCTGTTGGAGCAGCTGGGCGAGCCTATGATGACCACCACGATGCGGCTGCCGGGAGCGGACTATCCGTTCGCCGATCCGGAAGAGATCCGCTCGGCCCTGGAGCACCTGGTGGACCTCATCATCGAGGCGGGCATGGGCGGTGTGGAACCCACCACCGTGGTGGACCTCACCCAGGCGGGGCCGGAAATTCGCCGACAGGGCATGGGCGAATTCGCCTGAACGGTTCTATAATGAGCGCCGTCACCGCACCGCAGGGTCTCTTTTGAGTAGTAGCGAGTCGAGTCAACGCGTTCTTTCCGGAATGCGCCCGACGGGACGCCTACACCTAGGCCACTATCACGGCGTCATCAAGAACTGGGTTCAGCTGCAACACGAATACGATTGCTTCTTTTTCGTGGCGGACTGGCATGCGCTCACCAGCAGCTATGAAGATGCCCACGACGTGGAGCAGAACACCTTCGACATGGTGGTGGATTGGCTGGCCGCCGGCGTTAATCCCGGTGCGGCAACCCTGTTTGTGCAATCGCGGGTGCTGGAGCACGCCGAACTGCACCTGTTGCTTTCCATGATCACCCCGTTGAGCTGGTTGGAGCGTGTGCCCAGCTATAAAGACCAGCAGGTGAAGCTCAACGATAAAGACCTGGGCACCTACGGTTTTCTTGGTTATCCGCTGCTGCAGGCGGCCGACATCCTCATCTATCGGGCCGGCAACGTGCCGGTGGGGGCAGACCAGGTGGCCCATGTGGAGCTCACCCGCGAGATTGCCCGCCGCTTCAACCATCTTTACGGGTGCGAGCCGGGCTTCGAGCAACAGGCCGAAGCGGCCATCGGCAAGATGGGCAAGAAGGCGGCGCGCATATACAAGGAGTTGCGCCGCGGCTACGTGGAACAGGGCGATGGCGAGGCCCTGGAGCGGGCCCAGGCGCTGCTTGCCGAGCAGGCCAACCTGTCCATCGGCGACCGCGAGCGCCTGTTTGGTTACCTGGAGGGCGGGGGTCGGATCATCCTGCCGGAGCCCCAGGCGCTGTTGAACGAATACCCCACCCTGCCCGGACTGGATGGCGAGAAGATGTCCAAGTCCTACCAGAACACCATCGCGCTGCGCGAGGACCCGGATGTGGTGGACGAAAAGATCCGCACCATGAAAACGGACCCGGCCCGGGCCCGCAGGAGCGATCCGGGAGATCCAGCAAATTGCCCCGTTTTCTCCCTGCACGAGATATACTCCGACAGCGACACCTGCAAATGGGTTGTTGAGGGTTGCAGCAGTGCAGGCATAGGCTGCGTTGACTGCAAAAAGCCCCTGATTGAAGCGGTGAACGTGGAGCAGGACATCATTCGCAAACGCGCGGAGGAGTTCGAAGACGACCCGGACGTTGTCCACTCCATCCTGCAGGAAGGGGCGGACAGAGCGCGCGATGCCGCGCGCGAAACCCTGGAAGACGTGCGCGCTGCCATAGGAATCGGTCATCGATGAGCGACGAACCCGAAGTTCCCACCACCGAACCACCCCAGGGCCCCGATTTGGTCCGAGTGCGCGAGTCAGATCGCGCTGCGGTGGCCCTGGTGCGCGGCGAGGTGGTGACAGAGCTGCCCACCGATCTGTACATACCCCCCGACGCACTGGAGGTGTTCCTCGAAACCTTCGAGGGGCCACTGGATCTGCTGTTGTATCTCATCCGTCGAGAGAATCTGCCCATCCTGGACATCAAGGTGGCCGAGATCACGGCGCAGTACATGAGCTACATCGAGCTGATGCACGCCATGCAGCTGGAGCTGGCCGGTGATTATCTGGTGATGGCGGCCATGCTGGCCGAGATCAAGTCGCGCATGCTGCTGCCCCGGCCGGTCGGCGCGGAAGAGGATGAAGACGACCCGCGGGCCGAACTCATCCGCCGGCTGCAGGAGTACGAGCAGATCAAATCGGCGGCGGAGGATCTCGCCCAGCTGCCACGCATGGAGCGCGACATCTTCCCGGCCCAGGCGGAAAAGCCGGAGCTGGTTCGTCAGCACGCCGAGCCCGAGGTGGACCTGCGCGAGGTGCTGGTGTCGCTGGCCGAGGTGCTCAAGCGCGCCGAAATGTATGAGAAGCACAACGTGCAGCTCGAGGCACTGTCGGTGCGCGAGCGTATGTCGTCGATATTGAGCGGGGTCAACGAGGCGACCGACTTCGTACCGTTCACCGATTTGTTTACCGCGGAAGAGGGACGCATGGGCGTGGTGGTCAGTTTTCTGGCCCTCACGGAGCTGATCCGCGAGGGGCTTCTCGACTTCGTGCAGAACGTGCCGTTCGCACCCATCTATGTACGCGCAGCAGGAGAGTAGGTCATGGTAGACCGCGTGAATCCCGACAAGCTCAAGGCCATCATCGACGCGGCCCTGCTGGCCGCCGGCGAGCCACTCAGCGTGAACCAGCTTGCCAAGCTGTTCAGGCTGGGGGAGCTGCACCCTCAGGAAGGCCGCGATCAGATCCGGGAGGCGCTCAAGGAGCTGGAAGCGGCGGCGCAAGGGCGCGGCTATCGCCTGCGGCGCGTGGCCAGCGGCTATCGCTATCAGGTGTGCCAGGAACTGAGCTTGTGGGTGAGCCGCCTGTGGGACGAAAAGCCCCCTCGCTACTCCCGCGCGTTGCTGGAAACCCTGGCGCTCATCGCTTACAAGCAGCCGGTCACGCGGGGTGACATCGAGCAGATTCGCGGCGTCAGCGTGAGCCCGAACATCATGCGTACCCTGCTAGAGCGCGGCTGGGTGAAGGTGGTCGGGCAGCGCGAGGTACCCGGGCGGCCATCGCTGTACGGCACCACGCGTGCATTTCTGGATTATTTCGATCTCAAGAACTTGAGCGAGCTGCCGCCGCTCAACGAGATTCGCGAGCTCATCGAGCCGCTGGTGGTGGAAGAAGCACCGGAGCAGGCGGCTGACGGGCAGCCGGTGGAGGTGCAGATCGCGGCGGCGGAAACTTCCGAAGACCTCGCGTCGGCGGCGGCCGCTGACGCGGTTGACGGCGCCGAGCCCGACACACCCGATGCTGTGGAAGACGAGCGTCCGTCCGCTGAGGTGGTGGTGCTGCCCACGGCCTCCGTCTCTCCGCAGGGCAGTGGGGGCGCGCACTAACGTGTGCGGGCGAGTTCGGTTATGGGAGAAAAGCTGCAAAAGCGCCTGGCCGCCCTAGGCCTGGGTTCCCGACGCGAGATTGAAACCTGGATAGCCGCCGGCCGCGTGGCGGTGAACGGCGAGCTGGCCCATCTGGGCCAGCGCGTGGAGGACGCCGACCGTATCGACGTGGACGGCAAGCGCGTGGTCGCCAAGACATCGGTTACCCCCAGGGTGCTCATCCTCAACAAGCCGGCGGGCGTCATCTGCACCCGGCGCGACCCGGAAGGCCGCACCACGGTATTCGACGAGCTGCCCAAATTGCGCGGCGGTCGCTGGATCAGCGTGGGCAGGCTCGACATTCAGACCACCGGACTGCTGCTGCTCACCAACGATGGGGCGCTGGCCGACAAGTTGATGCGGCCGGCCACGGGGCTCGATCGCGAGTATGCGGTTCGCGTGAACGGCAAGCTGAGCGAGTCCCAGCAAGCCCGTCTGCGCGATGGGGTGACCATCGATGGGGAGATTCTCAGATTCAGCGACGTGCAGTACTACAACGGCAAGGGCGTAAACCACTGGTATCACGTGGTGGTGATGGAGGGGCGCAACCGCGAGGTGCGGCGTCTGTTCGAAAGCGTGGGCCTGGTGGTGAGTCGGCTGAAGCGGGTTCGCTTCGGGCCGGTGGTGCTGCCCTCAAGCCTGGCCCGCGGACGCGTGGCCGAACTCGGGGCCGCCGATCTCAAATCGCTCTACGGCCTGCTTAAACTGCCCTACGCGGCCGGTGCGCGGCCGCGGGCGGGCGAAAGAAACACGGGAAGTGGCAAGAAGGAGAAGACTTACCTACTGCCGTATCCCGAGCTCCCCGTATAGGCTCATCTCTTCTGCGGCCATTTCGGCCTGGATCTGCAGCGCTATCTTGAGGGTCTTGTAGAACGCGCGAGCGTCTCGCGGTTCGTCGTCCAACAGTCCTTCCTCATGCTCGTAGTCCCAGTTCGGCTCTTCCATACCGGCAAATCCCTGTGCTTTGTTGTTGGTTGCTAGATGTTATTGAGTGGCCCCTGCAAGGCTGTGACGCAGGTCTCGAATTTAGGGAACTATTTCGCCGTGGGCGGTTGTACGGTGGATCGTTAAACGTAGGGGCACGGTGGTGAGAAAGAACGATAAAGCGCGAATGCTGGTTTGGGTGGCAGGCCTGTTCCCGGCCGCCTGGCTCACCGAACACACCGGGCGCATCCGTTATCACTGCGATTGGGCGCTCAACGTTGTGCCCCGATCGAGGTCGGCCCGCGCGCACCTTTCCCTGTCCTGCGCTTTGGCATACCCTCGGCTCGGCGAATTTCGAGCACCGATGCAACAATAAAGGGGGGGAACGCGATGGGGCGAGTAACGGACAAGGTAGCGATCGTCACTGGTGGCGCATCCAATCCCGGGCTGGGCCGGACCACGGCGCTCACCCTGGGGCGAGAGGGCGCCAAGGTGGTGGTGACTGACCTGGATCTGGAGGGTGCCGAAGCCTGCGCGGCAGAGATCCGCGACGCGGGGGGCGAGGCCCTGGCCCTGCACCAGGATGTCACTGACGAGGGCCGCTGGCAGGAAGTGATTGCACAGACGGTGGCCGCATATGGGCGCCTGGATGTGATGGTGAACAACGCCGGCATCGCCGTGCTGATGCCTATGTCTCAGATGACGCTGGCCGATTGGAACAAGCAGATCGACGTGAATCTCACCAGCGTATTTCTCGGCTGCAAGTACGCCATGGAAGCCATGCGCGAAAGCGGTGGTGGCTCGCTGATTAACCTCTCTTCGGTGGCGGGTCTGGTGGGACTGCAGAACTGCGTTGCATACGGGGCGGCCAAAGGCGGCGTGCGCATCATGTCCAAATCCATCGCGCTGGAGGGTGCGAAGGACAACATTCGCTGCAACTCAGTGCACCCCGGTGTGATCTGGACAAACATGCAGGCGCAAGCCACAGGCAGCGCCGACATGAGCGATGCCCGCGTGCCCCCGGAGCGCGTGCCCCTGGGGCGCGTGGGTCAGCCCGAGGACATTGCCAACAGCATTTTGTATCTGGCCTCGGATGAAGCGAGCTACGTCACCGGCACCGAACTCACTGTAGATGCGGGCATGACGGCGCAGTAGCGTGCGCGGCGGGTGCCGGCGCCAATGCGCCGGTCAGGAGCGATACAGCTGTACGTTGCCAGCACCCGCATGCTGGGCTGACCTCAGCGCTTCGCGCGCCTGCGCCATGACTTCCCCGGCACTGCGCGCGTAGCAGGTTTTAGCCAGCCCCATGCATGCCGTGAGCCGCGTGGTGGCGGTGCCATCGCGCACCTGCAGCCGCGCGATCAGCTTATGGATCTTGTCTGCTACCCGCATGGCCGACCCTTCCGTTGTCTGGGGTAACAAAACCGCCACCACTGCTTCGTCGATCTGAAACACGCCATCGGCCTCACCCAGGTGCTCATCGATCTGCTGTTGCATGGCAGCTAACAGCGCCTGTGCCCATTGGGATCCGTCGCGTGTGCGGATGGCGGAGAAGCCATCCAGGCTGATCAGCAGCAGGGTGTCGTCGATGCCGTCGTCGTAGCTGACCTCCATCTGAGCGGCCTCCACGGCTTCGTCGCTCAAACCCTTGACGGCCCGACGGTGCCGCAAGGCGTTGCTGATGGGTGAGAGGGCCAGCGCGGTGAGGTCCTCGGCCTTGCCCAGTGATTTCCTGGTGATGGTTTGGCGAAACCACAACACCAGCTCCCCCAGGTTCCGTTCCTGGTAGTTGAGGTGATAGGTGACGGAGTGTGGCCCAGTCTCGCCCAGCTTCAGGTCCACTTTGTCTGTGGGATTGCGAAAGCGCAGGCCGACGCAGCGCAGCAGAGAGTGCGCCTGGGTGTAGAGCGTGCGTAGCAGATCTCCCAGCACCAGGTGGTGGTGCTGGGCGCGAGACAGGTTGAACGCCTCACGCGGGCTCAACTGCGTGAGGGCGCCGCTGGTTTTGAGCTTGGTAATCGATGCCATTTTTTGTCGGCCCCCTCCGACAATTTTTTTGGCGATTTACCCGGCATATTAGCAAGCGTTCGTGGGGGCGAGTTGCTGATAATGCAAAGCTATGTAAATACTTGGCCTTGCTCCGCAGGCCCTATTTTCAAGGGCCTGGCCAGTCTCTAGCGTCCAGCGCCTGGCCGCTGACGGAGTCGCTTGCGGACTCCATGAGGTAGACGAGCAGGTCCAGCTTGACCTCCGGCATGGGCACTTCGGCGGGATCTTCGCCGGGATAGGCGGTGGCGCGCAGCGCGGTGCGGGTGGCGCCAGGATTCAGGCTGTTCACCTTGAGGTCGCCAACGCCTTCGTGCTCGTCTGCGAGTACCTCCATGAATCCTTCCAGCGCGTGCTTGGCCACGGCATACGCCCCCCAGTAGGCGCGGCCCTTGCGCCCGACGGTGGAGGACATCAGCACCACGGAGGCCTTGGGTTCTGCCTGCTGCATCAGAGGCAACAGCGCCTTGCTGAGCACGAACGGCGCGATGGCATTCACCTGCATCACTTCCATCCACTCGTGGGTTGGGAAGTGTCCCACCGGCACCTTGGGTCCTAGCACAGACGCGTTGTGCAGCAGGCCGTGCAGCGTGCCGTAGCCGCCGGCGATGGCGTCGTGCAGAGCAGCCGCATTGTCGTCATTCAATGCGCGCAGATCGCAAGGCACGATCACCGGGCGGGTATCGGTATTGGCTTCGATCCAGTCGAACACCACTTCCAGGGGGCCACGCCGGCGCCCCAGCAGGATTACGTTGGCGCCGTAGCAGGCATACGTCTTGGCGGCGCTGGCTCCGATGCCGCTGCCCGCGCCGGTCACCAGAATGTTGCGCCCGGCCAGGCAAGCCTCGGCGGGTTGGTAGCGCCAGTTCTGCCGGGCTTCAGCCAGCTCGGGATAGTCAGGTTTTGGTGGCATAGAGCATGTAGTTTACGTCTACGTCGGACGACAGCGTGCATCGCCGCGTGAACGGGTTGTAGCGCACACCCACGATCTCCTGCAGCGCCAGACCTGCGTCGCGCACCGCGCGCGCCAGCTCCGAGGGCCGTATCAGCTTGTCGTAGTCGTGGGTGCCCTTGGGCAGCAGCCCCAGCACGTATTCGGCGGCCACGATGGCCAGCGCATAGGATTTGGGATTGCGGTTGATGGTGGAGAAAATGACGCTGCCGCCCGGGGCGGTAAGCGCCGCGCAGGCGCGCACCGTGGACGCGAAGTCGGGCACGTGCTCAAGCATCTCCAGACAGGTGACGGTAGCAAAGCCCTCCGGCCGCTCCGCCGCCATCGCTTCTGCGGTGCTGGCCAGGTACTCCACCTCGGCGCCGCTTTCCATGGCGTGCAGCCGTGCCACGTTGAGCGGCTTGTCTGCCATGTCGATACCCGTCACCTGCACGCCCAGCCCCGCCATGGCTTCCGTGAGCAGCCCACCGCCGCAACCTACGTCCAGCATGGGGCCGGCGCTGAGATCGGTGTGTTCCTGAATATAGGCCACCCGCACCGGATTGATGTCGTGCAGCGGTTTGAAATCACCTTCCGGATCCCACCAGCGGTGCGCGAGTGCTTCGAACTTCAGTAGCTCATCAGGGTCGACGTTGGCTTTACTCACGACGCGATCCTGCCTTGCCAGCTTGCCACGTCGGCCAACACAGCGGGTTCTTCCAAGGTGGTCAGTTGTCCTTCCTGCAGCAGGCGCCGGCCGCCAATCCACACGTCGGATACCGCACCCCCCGCGTGGGTGTGCACCAGTTGGGCGATAGGGTCGTACAGCGGCTGAAAGCGTGGCGCGCTTAAATCCACAGCCACCATATCGGCCGCTTTGCCTGCCTCCAGAGTGCCGGTGTCATCCTCGATACCCAATGCGCGCGCTCCGCCCAGGGTAGCCAGCTCCACGGCCAGTGGCGCCGGGAAAGCGCTGGCATCACCACTCTGATGCTTGCCCAGCAGCACCGCCAGGCGGGCTTCCGCCAGCAGATCCAGGCCGTTGTTGGAGGCCGCGCTGTCCGTGCCCAGCCCCACCTGCACGCCGGCGCGCATCAGCTGTGGCGTCGGACACATGCCGCTGGCTAGCTTGAGATTGGAATAGGGGCAGTGCACCACCTTTACACCGTTCTCGGCCATCAGCTCGATCTCCTCGCCGGTGAGCTGGGTGGCATGCACCGCCTGCAGCCGCGGCCCGAGCAGGCCGTGCTCGGACAGATAACGCACCCAGCTGGTGCCCACCCGCGATTTGGCGTCAGCCACTTCTTCGGCGGTCTCGTGCAGATGAATCTGCACGTTGGCGCCCAGCTCCTCTGAGTACATCAGAATCCTGTCCAGGTCCGCGGCCGAGACCGTGTAGGCGGCATGAGGCCCGAACGCGATGCCGATGGTGGGGTCGGCACGGTACGCATCGTGCAGGGCCAGGCCCTTGTGAAAACCCTCGTCGGAGTTGGCGCTCCAGGCGTTGGGAAACTCGATGATGGGAAACGCAATCTGCGCGCGCATGCCCACTTCGGCCGCCACCGCCGCGGTCACCTCAGGAAAGAAGTACATGTCTGAAAAGCAGGTAGTGCCGGACCGCAGCATCTCGATCATGGCCAGGCGCACCCCGGTGCGCACGAAGTGTTCGTCCACCCAGCGCGCCTCGGTGGGCCAGATCTGCTCCGAGAGCCACGTAGACAGCTCGGTGTCTTCCGCGAACCCTCGCAGCAGGCTCATGGCCGCGTGGCCATGAGCGTTGATCAGACCGGGCATCAGTGCGTGGTGCGGCAGGCTGACCACCTCACCGGCCTGAAACTCCGCATGGATGTGCTCGGAGTCGCCGAGCTTGCAGATGCGACCCGCGTGCACGGCGATGCTGGCGGAACGCAGGACGGCGTTGCTGGGGGCCACGGGGAGCATCCAGCCGGCGTCGATGATGAAGTCGCAGGGGGTGGTGGGCATCACGGGATTATAGACGTAGGCTTCGGCGTTTCGAATCGTTTAGGTTGATCGGCGTCTCCCTCCCAGAAGGGAGTGGCTAGGATCGTCGCAGCGCAGGCGCAGGCAAGCGCCGCCGGCGGTCGAGAGGTCACATTACTGCAAAACTCCGTCGCTCACCTGCGCTTGGGGTCGAGTGGTGGTGGGCGATTAGCGAGGTGTTGAGGTATGGTTTTCTGCGGTTTCCCCTCCCGCTTCGTGGTAAAATGGAGCGCTTTCTGACGCCGCCTCTTTATGTCTGATCTGGGCTCTGACCAAGGCCGGGAAATCGTCCCGGTCAACATCGAAGACGAGCTTCGCCAGTCCTATCTAGATTACGCCATGAGCGTGATCGTGGGCCGTGCGTTGCCGGATATTCGTGACGGGTTGAAACCCGTGCACCGGCGCGTGCTGTTCACCATGAACGAGCTCAACAACACCTTTAACCGGCCGTACATGAAGTCGGCGCGGGTGGTGGGCGACGTCATGGGTAAGTATCACCCCCATGGCGACGGGGCCATCTACGATGCCGTGGTTCGCATGGCCCAGGATTTCTCCATGCGCTACATGCTGGTGGACGGTCAGGGCAATTTCGGATCCATTGATGGCGATCCGGCGGCGGCCATGCGCTACACCGAGGTGCGCATGGCGCGGCTGGCCTCCGAGCTGTTGGCGGATCTCGATAAAGAGACGGTGGACTTCGTCCCCAACTACGACGAGACCCTGTCCATGCCCGAGGTGCTGCCCACCCGGGTGCCCAACCTGCTGGTGAACGGCAGCTCGGGCATTGCCGTGGGCATGGCCACCAATATTCCGCCCCACAATATGGGCGAGGTGATCTCGGCGTGTCTGGCGCTGCTGGACGACCCGACCCTCACCATTGATCAGCTCATGGAGTACGTGCAGGGGCCCGACTTCCCCACCGCCGCCATCATCAACGGCCGCGCGGGCATCGTGTTGGCCTATCGCACGGGTCGCGGTCGCATCTACGTGCGCGCCCGGGCCGAGGTGCTCGCGGACGACAAGGGCGGTAAAGAGACCATTCTCATCACCGAGATTCCCTATCAGCTCAACAAGGCGCGCCTGATCGAGAAGATCGCCGAGTTGGTGAAAGACAAGCGCATAGAAGGCATCACCGAGATTCGCGACGAGTCGGACAAAGATGGTCTGCGCATCGTCATCGAGGTGCGCCGGGGCGATTCCGGCGAGGTGATCCTCAACAACCTGTACGCGCAGACCCAGTTGCAGTCCGTGTTCGGCATCAACTGTGTGGCGCTGGTAGACGGCCAGCCCAAGGTGGCAAACCTCAAGCAGATGCTCGAGGCGTTTCTGCAGCACCGCAAAGAGGTGGTCACGCGTCGCACCATCTATCTGCTGCGTCGAGCCCGCCAGCGCGGTCACATCGTGGAGGGCCAGGCAGTGGCGCTGGCCAACATCGACCCGGTGGTGGAGCTGATCAAGCAGTCACACACGGGGGGCGATGCTCGCACGGCCCTCATGGGTCGCGGGTGGGAGTCGGAGGCGGTGCAGGCCCTGCTGGAGCGGGCCGGAAGCGACGCGTGCCGGCCCGATGGATTGAGCGACGAGTTCGGCTTTCGTGACGGCCTGTATTACCTGTCTGAAGACCAGGCCCAGGCCATTCTGGAGCTGCGTCTTCAGCGGCTGACGGCCCTGGAGCAGGACAAGCTCATGGAAGACTACCAGGGCATTCTGGACGAGATTGCCGACCTGCAGGAGATATTGAGTTCCCCCGAGCGGCTGCAGGCAGTCATTCGCGAGGAGCTCAACGATGTGCGCGACACGTACGGCGACGAGCGCCGCACCGATATTATCGCAACGCAAGAAGACCTCACCGTCGAGGATCTGATCACTGAAGAAGATCTGGTGGTGACGGTGTCGCACCAGGGCTACGGCAAGACCCAGCCGCTAAATGTGTATCAGGCGCAGCGGCGCGGCGGCCGGGGCAAGGCGGCCACATCGGTAAAAGACGAAGATTTCATCGAGCACCTGCTCATCGCCAACAGCCACGATACGCTGTTGTGCTTTTCCGACCTCGGCAAGGTGTACTGGCTGAAGGTGTATCAGATTCCTCAGGCCGGGCGCGGCGCCAAGGGACGGCCGCTGATCAACATGTTGCCGCTGGCGGCGGAGGAGCGGATCACAGCCATTCTGCCCATCCGGGATTTCTCCGAAGACCGCTTCATCTTCATGGCAACCGGCAACGGCACCGTGAAGAAAACGCCGCTAGAGCAGTTCTCCCGGCCCCGCAATAGCGGCCTGATCGCGGTGGAACTGGAAGAAGGCAATACCCTGGTAGGGTGCGCCCTCACCGATGGCCACTGCGATGTGCTGCTAACGGCGAGTTCCGGCAAAGCGGCGCGGTTCAAGGAGTCCGATGTGCGCGCCATGGGTCGAACGGCGCGCGGCGTGCGTGGTATTCGGCTCCCGGGCGGCCACCGGGTGATCTCCCTGATCATTCCGGACGAAGATGGCTTCGTGCTCAGCGCTAGCGAGAACGGTTTCGGCAAGCGCACGTCTACCGAAGATTTCCCCATAAAGGGGCGCGGTGCCCAAGGGGTGATCGCCATGCAGACCAGCGAGCGCAACGGCAGTCTGGTGGCCGCCGTGCAGGTGTCCGATGGCGACGAACTCATGCTCATCAGCAATTTGGGCACCCTGGTGCGTACCCCGGTGGACGATGTCTCCGTGCAGGGCCGCAATACCCAGGGCGTGCGGCTCATCAACCTGCGGGGCGATGAAAAGCTGGTGGGCGTGGAGCGCATCGTGGAAACCGAGAACGGCGACGCCGAAGAATCATGAGCAGAGCGTTCAATTTTTCCGCTGGTCCCGCCGCCATGCCCACCGAGGTGCTGGAGCGGGCGCAAGCTGAAATGCTCGACTATCGGGGCACCGGCATGTCGGTGATGGAGATGAGTCATCGCTCCAGCGAGTTCATCGAGATTGCCGAGCGGGCGGAAGCCGATTTCCGCGAGCTGTTGAGCGTTTCCGACGACTACGCTGTGCTGTTCCTGCAGGGGGGCGCCACGCTGCAGTTTTCCATGGTGCCGCTGAACCTGTTGGGCGATAGCGCCTCCGCCGACTACCTAGACACCGGCTCGTGGTCGGCCAAGGCCATCAAGGAAGCGCGCCGCCTCTGCGAGGTGAACGTGGTGGCCAGCAGCCTGGATCACATACCCAATCCTGATGAATGGTCTACAGACCCGCAGGCCGCCTATCTGCACATCTGCTCCAACGAGACCATCGGTGGGGTGCAGTTTCAGGATTTTCCCAGCGCAGACGTGCCGCTGGTGGCAGACATGTCGTCCGACATCTTGTCGCGTCCGGTGGATGTAAGCCGGTTTGCGGTCATCTATGCGGGCGCCCAGAAGAACATGGGCCCGGCCGGATTAGCGGTGGTTGTGGTGCGCAAGGATCTGCTTGGTCGTGCGCGGCCCGGCACGCCCAGCATGCTCGACTACTCGGTGCATGCCGAAGCCGGCTCCATGTCCAACACGCCGCCCACCTATTCCTGGTACCTGGCGGGCCTGGTATTCGAATGGCTCAAGGATCAGGGTGGCCTTGCCGCGGTGGAACACGCCAACCGGTGCAAAGCTTCTAAACTGTACGGCGTGATCGACGCCAGCGATCTGTTCCACTCTCCTGTGGCCAGTGCGGATCGCTCCTTCATGAACGTCACCTTCACGCTGCCTGATGCTGAGCTGGACGCGCAGTTTCTTGCCGGCGCACGCGAGGCCGGATTGCTGAACCTCAAGGGGCACCGCAGCGTGGGTGGCATGCGCGCCAGCATCTACAATGCGGTGCCCGAGGCGGCGGTGGATGCGCTGGTGGGCTACATGCGCGAGTTCGAGGCGGCGCACGGATGAGCAGCCGCGACGAACGGCTCGAGGAGGTGCGTCAGCGTATCGACGCCATCGACCGGGACCTGCAGCGCCTGCTCAACGAGCGGGCTGAGTGCGCGCTCAAAGTGGGGGAGATCAAGCAGACCGATCCAGACACGGAGAATCCAGCCTTTTACCGGCCGGAGCGCGAAGCCCAGATACTGGCTCGCATTCAGCGCGACAACACCGGGCCGCTGTCGAACTCCGACATCGCCAGCCTGTTCAGAGAAATCATTTCCTGCTGCCTGAATCTGGAGCAGCCCCTCACCATTGCCTATCTGGGCCCGGCCGGCACCTATACCGAAGCGGCGGCGGTGAAGCAGTTCGGCCACTTCGCAAAGACCGCCGCCATGGCCTCCATCGACGAGGTGTTTCGCGAGGTGGAGACCGGCGGTGCCCAATACGGCGTGGTGCCGGTAGAGAACTCCACCGAAGGCATGGTTAACCACACCCTGGATTGCTTCATGGAATCGCCGCTGACTATCTGCGCGGAAGTGGAGCTGCCCATTCATCATGCGCTGCTTGCCGCGCCGGAGACGGATACGGGCGCTATTGGCGAGATTCTCTCTCACTCTCAGTCGCTGGCCCAATGCCGGGCCTGGCTGGACGCCAACTACCCTGGCGTGCAGCGCACACCGGTGAACAGCAACGCGGAAGCCGCCCGGGTGGTGGCGGGGCGCGCGGATGCCGCCGCCATTGCCGGCGACATGGCGGCCGAGCGCTACGGGTTGCGCATTCTGTCGCGCAACATCGAAGACGCTGCGGACAACAAGACACGCTTTCTGGTCATTGGCGATCAGCCCGTGGGTCCCAGCGGCAATGACAAAACGTCCATGCTGGTGTCGTGCCGCAACGAGCCGGGGGCGCTGTATAAGGTGCTGGAGCCGTTTCACCGGCACGGTATTTCGCTTACGCGCATCGAAACCCGTCCCGCCAAGGTGGGCACCTGGTCGTACGTGTTCTTCATCGATTTCGATGGGCACCAGAGCGACGCTGCGGCCAAGGCGGTGATCCAAGAGGTGCGGGGTGTCGCTATGGACGTGCGCTCGCTCGGCTCATACCCCCAAGCGGTCGTGTGATCATCAACCCCAACATTGCGGGCCTGACGCCGTATCAGCCCGGCAAGCCCATTGATGAGGTCACCCGCGAGCTGGGCTTAAACTCCGTGGTGAAGCTTGCTAGCAACGAAAACCCGCGCGGTCCTGGCCAGAGTGTGCGCGATGCCATCATGGAAGCGTCCGATCAGCTTTCGCTGTACCCGGACGGCAGCGCCTATCGCCTCAAACAGGCCCTGGCGGAGCGGCTGGGCGTTGGCCCCGAGCAGCTCACAGTGGGCAACGGTTCAAACGACGTGCTCGATCTGGCCGCGCGCATCAGCATCACCCCGGGCGCCGAGACGCTGGTGTCCGAGCATGCTTTCGTGGTGTATCGGCTGGCCACTGCCTGTGCGGGCGGCACCCTGGTGGAGGTGCCGGCTCGAGAGTTCGGAACGGACCTTACTGCCATGCAGGCGGCCATCACCGACGCCACCGCCATCGTCTTCATTGCCAACCCCAATAACCCCACCGGTACCTGGGTAGGGGAGTCGGCGTTGGTCGATTTTCTCGATGCTGTGCCGCGCGAGGTCTGGGTGGTGCTGGACGAGGCGTATCTGGAATACGTTGAGGAGTCGGCTTATCCCAATGGGGTGAAGCTGCTGGACCGTTATCCCAACCTTATCGTCACCCGCACGTTCTCCAAGATCTACGGGCTGGCCGCCTTGCGCATCGGCTACGCGGTGAGTTCTCCCGAGGCGGCGGATCTGATGAATCGCGCGCGCCAGCCTTTCAACGCCAATAGCCTGGCCATGGCGGCCGCCCTGGCGGCGCTGGAAGACGAAGCGTTCGTGGCCGAGAGCCGGCGCTTGAATCGCGAAGGCATGCGGCAGGTAGTGGCGGGCCTGGAAGCACTTGGTCTGGCGCACATACCGTCCGTGGGGAATTTTGTCAGCTTCGATGTGGGCTGTCCCGCGGCCCAGGCGTTCGATGCCTTGTTGAAGCAGGGCGTCATCGTGCGGCCCGTGGCCGAATACGGCTTGCCCCAGCACCTGCGCGTGACCGTGGGTGTCGCCGATCAGAACGAACGTTTTCTCGCCGCTCTGGCGCGTGTTCTGCCGGAGCTGCAGGCATGATGCGGAACGACGCATCGTGAAGCTGGCGGTGGTAGGAACGGGGCTGATCGGGGGCTCGTTCGCCCTGGGCGCGCGCACCCGCAACCTGTTTCAGGAGTTTGTGGGCGTGGACCCCCAGCAGCCGGCCTTGGATGCGGCCGTTGCCCTGGGAATCGTCGACCAACCTGCCGCCCAGGTACCCGAGGACGCAGACGCGGTGCTGCTGGCCGGGCCCAGTGACACTATTGCCGACTGGGTGGTGCGTCTGGCTGAACATCCGGCGGTGGTGTTCGACGTGGGTAGCGTAAAGGGCGCCATCATCGATGCGGTGCGCGCTGAACTCGGCTCGCTGCCACCGCGCTTCGTGCCCTGTCACCCCATTGCCGGGCGTGAGCGCAGCGGGCCCGGCGTGGCTGACGAAGACCTGTTTGCGGATCGCATGGTCATCCAGACCCCCGCAGCGGAGACCGATGCCGCCGCCCTGGAGCAGGTGGTGTACTGGTGGCGAAGCCTTGGGGCGCGCACGCTGGACATGGCGCCCCGCGAGCACGACACCGTTTACGCGCTCACCAGCCACCTGCCTCATGCGCTGGTGTTTGCGTACCTGCAGCGCATCCTGCCGGAGCAACTGCAGCACGCGGGTGGGGGGTTCAGGGATTTTTCGCGAATCGGTGGCTCCGATCCCGACATGTGGACGGCCATCTTCGAACTCAACAAAACGGCCCTGCTGCCAGCGCTGGATGACTTTGCAGAGGATCTGGCGCGGCTGCGCGAAGCCGTGGCCGTAGGCGATGCCACTGCTGTGCGCGCGCTGCTGGAGCAGGCCCGGTCCAATCGGGCGGATTACGATGGCGACTGACTCCACGCCGGCTCCGGTGATCACGGTGGACGGGCCGGGTGGGTCCGGTAAGGGCACGCTGGCCGCTTTGCTGGCCGAACGCCTGGGGTGGGCGCTGCTGGACAGCGGCGCGCTGTATCGCATCGTGGCGGTGGTGGCCCGGGACCAGGGCGTGCCCTATGGCGACAACACCACCGATGAGCAGGTGGCAGCGCTGGAAGCCCTGGCGGGGCGTCTGGAAATCCGCTTCGAGGCAGGCAAGGTCTGGGTGGATGGGGCTGATCTGAGCACCGAAATTCGCACTGAAGATGCCAGCACGCGAGCATCTCGGGTGGCCGCGCTGCCCCCGGTGCGACGAGCTGTGCTGGGCATACAGCGCGGCATGCGCGCAGCCCCGGGCTTGGTGGCCGACGGGCGCGATATGGGCACCGTCGTGTTTGCCGATGCTGAGCTTAAAATATTTCTTGACGCGAGCGCCGAAGTGCGTGCGCAGCGCCGCTATAATCAATTGAAAAACAAAGGGTTAAGTGTTAACTTGCGCGACCTTCTCGCCAGCATACAAGAAAGAGACGAGCGAGATAGAGGGCGCGCTGCATCACCATTGGTTCCCGCGCAGGATGCGATACTCATCGACAGCACCGATATGTCCGTAGACGAGGTGCTCGAACGGGTGCTCGCAGAAGCGAAAGCACGGGGGCTTTGCTGACGGTGATGAGCGCGAAACATTAACTGACCTCGGCTGGTTTCCCGACTCGACCCGCCGAGCCAACCGGAGAAGCCGCGCTGCCAGGCGCGGATTACGTATGAGCGAAAATTTTGCCGACCTTTTTGAAGAGAGCCTCCAAACGGTAGAGATGGAGCCTGGTTCCATTGTTACCGGCACGGTAGTAGACATAGACAACGATTGGGTGGTGGTGCACGCCGGGCTGAAGTCCGAAGGCGTTATTCCGCGCAATCAGTTCCTCGACGAGACGGGGGATTTCTCCCTGTCCGTGGGCGACCAGGTACAGGTTGCCATGGAAATAGTGGACGACGGCTGGGGCGAGACCCGGTTGTCGCGGGAAAAAGCCAAGCGGGCTGAATCCTGGATGATGCTGGAAGATGCCTTTAACAAGAGCGACGAGGTCACGGGCATCATCAACGGCAAGGTAAAGGGCGGGTTTACCGTCGACATCAACGATATTCGGGCGTTTCTGCCAGGCTCCCTGGTGGATATCCGCCCCTTGCGCGAGACCACCCATCTGGAAGGCAAGCCGCTGGAATTTCGGGTGATCAAGCTCGACCAGAAGCGTAACAATGTGGTGGTTTCCCGCCGCGCCGTGCTCGAGCAGGAAAACAGTGCCGAGCGCGAAGCCCTGCTGGAATCGCTGCAGGAAGGACAGGACGTGAAGGGCATCGTGAAGAACCTCACGGACTACGGCGCCTTCGTAGACCTAGGCGGCGTAGACGGCCTGCTGCACATCACCGACATGGCGTGGCGCCGTATTCGTCACCCCAGCGAGTTGGTCAATGTGGGCGAAGAGCTGGATGTGCGCATCCTCAAGTTCGACCGCGAGAAGAACCGGGTGAGCCTGGGCATGAAGCAGCTGGGCGAAGACCCCTGGGTGGATATCACCCGCCGTTACCCCGAGGGCTCCCGCGTGCAGGCCAGCGTAACCAACCTCACCGATTACGGCTGCTTTGCCGAGATCGAGGAAGGCGTGGAGGGTCTTGTTCACGTTTCCGAAATGGACTGGACCAACAAGAACATCCATCCCTCCAAGGTCGTCAACGTGGGCGACGAGGTGGAGGTGATGGTGCTGGACATCGACGAAGAGCGCCGCCGGATTTCGCTCGGCATCAAGCAGTGCCGCGCCAACCCCTGGGATGAGTTTGGTGCGATCAATGCCAAGGGCGACCGCATTCGCGGGACGATCAAGTCCATTACCGATTTCGGTATCTTCATTGGGCTGGACGGTAGCATCGACGGTCTGGTTCACCTGTCAGACATCTCCTGGAACGAGCCCGGTGAGAGCGCCGTGCGACGTTATTCCAAGGGCGAAGAGGTCGAGACCATCATCCTGTCTGTGGACCCGGACCGGGAGCGCATCTCGCTGGGTATCAAGCAGCTCGATCAGGATCCGTTCTCTGACTACACCGCGGTGAATGATCGTGGGTCCATCGTCACCGGCGTGATCGAAGAGGTGGAACCCACGGGAGCTACGTTGCGATTGGCTGAGGAGCTCACCGGCTATCTGAAGGCCTCCGAGATCAGCATCGATCGCGTGGAAGACGCGCGCAACGCGCTCAGCGTAGGTGACGAGATCGAAGTGAAGATCGTCAGCGTAGACCGCAAGAACCGCTCCATCGGTTTGTCCATCAAGGCCAAGGACATCCAAGACGAGCGGGAAGCGGTGCGTGAGCACCAGCGTCAGGAAGAGGAGCGCGGTGGCCCGGGTACCCTGGGCGATCTGATCAAGGCGCAGATGGACCAGAGTCCCGCAGGGGACAGCGAGTCTGACGGGTAGCGCATGGAGCGCCTGGCGTTGAGCCGGGCGCCCGCTAGTGCTCTGCCAGGGGTGGGGAGAGGACGGGGGTTCGAACAATGACAATAACGATATTGGCGGCACCATGACCAAATCAGAGTTGATCGAACTTATTGCCGCCAAGCAGAACCAGCTCAGCGCCAAAGATGTAGAACTGGCCATTAAGACATTAATCGAGCAGATGTCGGAAACCCTGGCTGCCGGCAACCGTATCGAAATCCGGGGGTTTGGCAGCTTTTCTCTGCACTACCGGGCGCCCCGAATCGGGCGCAACCCCAAAACGGGTGAATCGGTCGGCCTGGCGGGCAAGTACGTGCCCCATTTCAAGCCCGGCAAAGAGCTGCGCGACCGCGTCAACCAGAGCATGCACAGCGCCGAAGTGAATCCGTACGAGGAGCCGAACTAGCCACCCATGGCTTGGTTGCTCCGACTATTGTGGGGGTTGCTGGCGCTGGTGGCGTTCTTTCTGGCCGCACTCGCGGTCAATCAGGATGAGATTATTCTGACCTTCCTGCGCTGGGAGACGCCCAGCCTCAGTGTGTTCTGGTGGCTTCTAGGGGCCTTCGGATGCGGGCTGGTTCTGGGCCTGCTGACGATCCCCGTGATCGTCGCGCGCGAGCGCCTCAAGCATCGAGTATTGTCCAAGCGCCTGGCACAGGCCGAGAGCGAGCTCAGCCAGGTGCCAAAGAACGCGCTGCAAGAGTGATCGCTGATGCCCGAGAACTTCGCCCTATATCTGCTGCTGGTCGTGGCCCTGGGTATTGGTTACCTGCTGGGGCGATGGGAACGAACAAGGCGACGCACGCCGACCGCTAGTATCGGTCGCGACTACTTCCGCGGGCTCAACCGCCTGCTCAACGAGCGTCAGGATCAGGCCATCGACACCTTCATCGAGGCCATTGCCTCAGACAGCGACACGGTGGATACCCAGCTGGTGCTCGGCAGCCTGGTCAGGCGTCGAGGTGAGGTAGACCAGGCCATCCACATCCACCAGAACCTGCTGGCGCGGCCGGCGCTGTCGGCGAGTCATCGAACGCAGATCGAGCTAGAGCTGGCGCGCGACTATATGGCGGCGGGTCTGCTAGACCGCGCGGAAAATCTACTCTTGGAGCTGTTGGAGAGCGATACAGGCGCCAAGCACGCTGGGCTGGAAATGCTCGTGGAGATCTACCAGCGCGAGAGCGACTGGGCCCGGGCCGCCGAGATGGGCCAAAGGCTCATGCGCCACGACAAGTCGGTGCGTCGGAAACTGGCGCACTTTCAGTGCGAGCTGGCCCAGGCTGCGCTGGCCGAAGGTGATCTGCGCCTTGCCCGCGAGCTGCTGGCAAAAGGGGCTGACGCCGATCCGAGCTGTGCGCGGGTAAACCTCATTGCGGCGCAAGTGGAACTGGCTGCAAAACGCTATCGGGAGGTGAAGCGGCGGCTGAAGCAGGTGCGCGCCCAGGACCCCGAGCTGGTGGGCGAAACCCTGGATCTATATCGGCAGGCCTGCGCCGGGCAGGCGGACGAGGCGGACTATCGTAAGTATCTCAACGCCTGTCTGGCCGACGCACCCCTGCCGCGCGTGGTGGAGGCGCTGGCGGACCATCTGGAGCGCGAGCAGGACGCCCAGAAGGCGCGCCGTTTCGTAATCGACCAGCTCAGCTGCCTGCCCAGTCTGGGTGGTTTCGTCATGCTGCTCGACCGGCTGCAGCGCGACGAAGAAGCCCTGCAGATGGAAGAACTGGCTTCGCTGCGCCGCTGCGCGCAATCGTTGCTGTCGGAGCAATCCAGCTATCGTTGCAACGAGTGCGGCTACAGCGGCCACTCCCTGCTGTGGATGTGTCCCAGCTGCCGTAACTGGGGCAGCGTCAAACCCATCGTCAATCGCGCCGCCGACTAGCGCCGCGGGCTTACACCATACGACGACGGGGGCCGGCAGTGCTGCCGGCGATGTCTGCTTATCCGCCGTTCGGCCACTGCCTACCATCTGTCGTCTTCGCAAAAACGTAAAGGAGTGAAAATGGCGGCGATTAGTGTGGATTGGGTAGCGGGTGGTTGGCAGGCGGCCGGGAATGAGAGACGTTGGTGGCAGCGCCTGACCGGGCCCGGGGCGTATCGGGGCTGGGTAATGCGCGGCCTTTTGTGCGCCGGCTTGTTGCTGGCAGGCCTGGTTCAGGCCGACGAGCCCCAGGTGGTGAACATCAACAGCGCAGACGCCACAACCCTGGCTCAGGTGCTCGACGGCGTGGGCCTCAGTCGGGCCCAGGCCATCATCGACTACCGCGACCGGCACGGCGACTTTCGTGACGCATACGAACTGGCCAACATCAAGGGCATCGGTGAGCGTACCGTGGAGCAGAACGAGCACAGGATTCTGCTAGCGGACTGAGCCTGCCGGGCTGGGTCCGGCGCGCCGGGCCCAGCTTCCCCCAGCGCCGATTTCGTTGTCCGTATCGACCGGAGTGTAGGCCCAAATACCTGTCGGACACGTTAGAATATGCGCCATTGCGTATAGAGCACCTGCAATGCCGACCGCGCGGACGCTGGCGCCCTACGGGCGTAAGTGAGTGAAGATTCTCTTCGTCGTTAATGAAGGCAACTTTTTTCTCTCCCATCGGCTAGCGCTTGCAACCGAAGCCCAACGCCGGGGCCTGGAGGTGGGCGTGGTCTGCGCTACCGGTACGGGAGAAGACAACGTGCGGCGTGCGGGCATCTCGGCAATCGGCGTGCCGCTGTCGCGTAGCGGCTTGAATCCCATAGAAGAGCTGCGCTCGCTGCGTGCTCTGTCCCGAGTCTATCGCGACCAGCAGCCAGACATCGTGCACCACGTGACCATCAAGCCCGTGCTGTACGGAACCACTGCCGCGCGTTGGAGCGGCGTGCCTGCAGTGGTGAACGCGGTGCCCGGCATGGGGTTCGTTTTTACCGGCCAGGGACTTTGGGCGGCCATTCGGCGCGGCTTCGTCCGGGTGCTGTACCGGCTGGCGATGAACCACCCCAACATGCAGGTGATCTTCCAGAATTCAGAAGACATGCAGGGTTTTCTGCAAAGCGCCACCGTCGACCGGGCGCACGCTACGCTCATTCGCGGCTCCGGCGTGGATCTGGAACAGTTTGCCTACACCGAGGAACCCGAAGCTCCCATCACGTTTCTGTTGGTGGGGCGCATGCTGCGCGATAAGGGGGTGGCTGAGTTCGTTGCCGCAGCGCAGGGTGTGCGGCGAACCCATCCCGAGTGGCGCTTTCGTCTGGCCGGCGACGTGGATCCGGGCAATCCGGCCTCGCTCACCCATGCGCAGATGATGGCCTGGCATCGCGCGGGCGACGTGGACTGGCTCGGTCACTGCGAGGATGTGGCCGCACAGATGCGCGCCGCGCACGTTGTCTGCCTGCCTTCCTACCGCGAGGGCCTGCCTAAGACTTTGCTCGAAGCAGCGGCCTGCGGCCGCGCCATGATTGCCTCTGACATCGCCGGTTGCCGAGAGGTGCTGCGCGACCGTGTCAACGGGCTCATGGTGCCGCCCCGCACGGTGGAACCCCTGACTCGGGCAATGCTCACGCTGGGAGAGGATCCGGCGCTGCGGGAGCGATTCCGGCGCACCTCCCGGGAGAAAGCCGAAGCGGTGTTTTCCGTGCAAGACGTGGTGCGGCATACGTTCCGTGTGTATGACCAACTGCTCCCCCAATGAGTGCGGCTGCGCGTACGGCAGTGATCACCGGGGCCAACGGCTTCGTGGGCAGCCATCTGTGCGCGGAGCTCGCCAGGCTTGGCTGGGAGGTGCGGGTGATCAGCCGCGGGCTCGCGCCGGCCGGGGCCCATCGCCCGGACGTGGATCTGTTCAGCAACGGTGATGCACTGAGCGCGGCAATGGCCGGTGCGGATACCCTGTTTCACCTGGCGGGCATTGCTCACGAGCGGGTGCCGGCTACGGAGCTCGACGCGCTTAACCGCCTGAATGTAGACACGACTATCCGCCTGCTGGCGGCGGCGGACATAGCTGGAGTGCCGCAGATGGTCTGGTTGAGCAGTATCAAAGTATTGGGAGATGTCAGCCATCGGCCGTTGCGGCCCAACGATCCGTATCAGCCGGGAGACGCATACGCGCGCAGCAAAGTGCGCGCCGAGCAGGCGTTGCAGGATCATCCGGCGCGCACCACCCATGTGGCCGTGGTGCGTCCGCCCCTGGTATACGGCAGTGGTGTGCGTGGCAACTTCCGCGCGCTGATGGACTGGGTTGCCAGGGGCGTGCCGCTGCCACTGCGGCGCGCGTCGAGTCCGCGCAGCATGGTGGGGGTAGGCAACCTGTGCAGCTTGCTGGTGCGCCTGGGCGAACCGCGCTCCGGCATCTTTCATGTGGCCGACGGGGATGATCTCAGTGTGGCCGATCTGGTGGAGCGCATGAGCCAGGCGTTCGGCCGGTCGTCGCGACTATGGTCGGCACCACCCGGGACCATTGCCTTGCTGGCCCAGCTAGCCAGACGCCCGGGCCTATACTCGCGCTTGTTTCATCCGCTGCAGGTGGATCAAAGTGAGACTGCCGAAGCGTTGGACTGGCGCCCGCCCCACAGTGTGGCGTGGCAAATGCAGGAGACCGTGTCGTGGTTTCGAGCGCAGCGCTGATTTATCTGCTGGTGGGCTTCGTGGGTGGGCTCGCGGTGGAGTTCTTCATTATCCGCGCCAGCGTGAGCATTCGCCTGTTGGCCCACCCCAACGAGCGCAGCTTCCACACGGTGCCCACGCCCACCGCCGGTGGCCTTGCCTTCGTTATCCCTGTGCTCGCGTTCGTGGCGCTGGTAGCCATGGAGCGGGTGCTGCTGGCCCAGGGGCTGTTTGCGGGTGCTGCGCTGCTGGCGTTGGTGAGTTTGTGGGACGACATTCGTGAGCTTCCCTCGGCGTTGCGCTTTGGTTGTCAGGTCGTGGCAGTGGCGGCCGTGGTGTGGACCTTGCAGCTGCCCTGGCACTGGGTGTGGGTGGGTCTGATCGCCCTGGGCCTGCTGTGGCACCTGAATCTGTTCAATTTCATGGACGGCATCGATGGCATTGCCGGGGTCCAGTGCCTGCTTTTTTGCGCCGGCGCGCAGCTGCTCACCGGTGGCATGTCAGGCTGGATGGGCGACGTGATGTGGCTGCTCATGGGGGGCGTGCTGGGGTTCCTCGTGTACAATTGGCCGCCCGCGAAGATATTCATGGGCGATGTTGGCAGCGCATTCCTGGGGCTGTTGCTCAGCCTTATGGTGGTGGATCTGTGGGCGACCGGGCACCTGCCGTTGGTGGCTTCTTTGATACTTCTTGCCGGGTTCTGGTTTGACGCCACTTATACCCTGTGTGTGAGAATGATCACCGGTCAGGCCTTCACCCAGGCCCATCGTAGTCACCTTTATCAGCAGGTGGCAGATCGTAAGGGGCACCGGTGGACCACCACGGTCTTCTTGCTGTTCGGCGTGGTCTGGCTGTTGCCGCTGGCATGGCTGGCGGTGCAGCTGCCTGATTTTGGATATATATGGCTGGCGGCCGCCGTGGCGCCGCTGGCCGTGGCGGCGGTGGTATTCAGGGCCGGCATTCGGCCTAACCTCATGGAAGACGAGCAGTATGAATAGGATCAGCGCCAGCTTCGAGTCTGCCATTCATCGGCTGTCCCGCCGCAAAAAGCAGCTCATTGCCGTAACGGTGGATTTCATCGCGCTGCCTGTGGCGTTGTGGACGGCGCTGGCGTTGCGACTGGGCGAGTGGAATCCCGACGCCATCAAGTTCTGGCCCGCCTTCGTGGTGAGCGCCCTGATCTGCATTCCTGTATTCACTGGCCTGGGCCTGTATCGTCACGTGGTGCGACACATGGGCAACCGGGCCATGCTGGCGGTGCTCAAAGGCGCGACCATTACCGCCATTGTGGTCACTGCGGTTGCCTACATGGTGCCGCTAACCGGTTTCCCGCGCTCGGTCCCGATCATATTCTGGCTGCTCACCCTGCTCTACGTGAGTGGCACCCGATTTACGCTTCGCGCCTACTACCAGTGGCTGCAGCGCCGGCTGCACTCCCGCGAGTCGGTGTTCATCTACGGGGCCCGATCCCGCGGGGCGGAGTTGGCGCGCCTGTTGCGCCAGCAGGGCGACTTCGAGCCGGTGGCTTTTTTCGACGATGAGAAGTCGCTGCAAAAGCGCATGATCGACGGCCTGTACGTCTACGCGCCGCGCCACCTGGAGAAGATGCTGCAGGAGACCAACGTGCACGAGGTGTTCATTGCCGTGAACTCCGACGCCGCAGAAGAACGCCGGCGCATCATCGAGTTCCTTGAGCCCTATGGCGTTCGCGTGCGCCTCATTCCAGACATCGTGGAGATCACCTCGGGCCGCCAGAGCGTGGCGAATATCCGCGACGTGCAGCTGGAAGACCTTTTGGGCAGGGATCAGGTGGATCCGCTGGAGCACCTGCTGCGCGGCTCCGTTTCCGGCCGCAACGTGATGGTCACCGGCGCTGGCGGCTCTATCGGCTCCGAGCTGTGTCGCCAGATCGCGCGCCAGGAACCCCGTCTGCTGATTCTGTTGGATCAGTCAGAGTTCGGCCTGTTTCAGGTGCAGCGCGACCTGAAAGCCATAGTGGGCAACGAAGAGCTGTCTACGCCCGTTGTACCGGTGCTGGGCTCGGTGACCAACGGCGCGCTCATGCAGCGCACCCTGGAGACCTATCAGGTCGACACCGTGTACCACGCGGCCGCGTACAAACACGTGGGGTTGGTGGAAGACAACGTCATCCAGGGCCTGAAGAACAACACCTTCGGCACCCTCTACGCGGCCCAGGCTGCCATCGATGCCGGTGTCGACGACTTCATTCTAATCTCCACCGACAAAGCCGTGCGCACCACCAGCGTGATGGGTGCCAGCAAGCGTCTGGCAGAGATGGTGCTGCAGGCGCTGCAGGAGCAGTCCGAGCAGACGCGCTTTTCCATGGTGCGCTTCGGCAACGTGCTGGGCTCGTCGGGTTCGGTGGTACCCCTGTTTCTGGAGCAGATTGACGAGGGTGGCCCGGTGACCGTGACCCATGCTGACGTCACACGCTACTTCATGACCATTCCCGAAGCGGCCCAGCTGGTGCTGCAGGCGGCCAGCATGGCGAAGGGGGGCGACGTGTTCCTGCTCGACATGGGCAAGCCGGTAAGGATCATGGAGCTGGCCGAGCGGATGATCCGGCTCAAGGGCTACGAGCTGCGCGATACCCACAATCCCAACGGCGACATCGAGATTCGCATCACTGGTCTCAAGCCCGGCGAGAAGCTGCACGAGGAGCTGCTGGTGGGTGAGGATGTGACCGGCACCGATCACCGCAAGATCATGCGTGCCGAAGAGGGCTTCGTGTCCTGGCCGGAGCTGCGTGGTGCGCTCATCACCTTGGAGCAGGCCTGCGACTCGTTCGACTACGAGGCCATTAAGCAGTTTATCGAGGGTCTGGTGGAAGGTGCCGACCTGGAGAGTCAGCTGGGTGGGCTGTCCGCCTCGTCAGACGCTGTGAACCAGCCGGCTCAGCAGGACGAAAGTTCCAGCTAGCTCGCTAGGAGCGCGACCGCACAATGCTTAGGGTCGCTCCCCACGACACCGTGCTGACAGCGTCTTGTTGGGGCGTGGGTGTTGCCTTCGACTTGCCAACTTCATGAGGTTATTCGAGCTACACGTGCAATCAACTCCCGGCTTAACGGGCCTCTTTTCCGATCGCGCTAGCCGCCAGCTGCGCCCCTGCCCGCGATGCGCCCGAACACAGCCCCGGAAGTGAGACCGGTACCCCCGGGATAGTTGAAATAGAACAGCCCGCCCACCAGCTCGCCGGCAGCGAACAAGCCCGGAATGGGCGTGCCGTCCTGAGCGATGACGCGGGCCTGGGCATCTACGTGCAGACCCCCGAAGGTAAACGTGATGCCGCAGGTGACGCCGTAGGCCTCGAAGGGCGGGGTGTCTAGCTTGTTGGCCCAGTTGGATTTGGGCAACGCCAGCCCACGTGTGCCACGACCGTCTTTGGCGGCCGGGTCGAAGGCAACGCTTGTGTCCACTGCTTTGTTGAACCCCGCTACCGTTTGCGCGAGTGCCGCGCCATTCATGCCGTCGATCTTTTCGGCCAGCGCCTCGATACTGTCGGCAGTGACCTTGGTGATTTCCCGAATGCGGTATTCGTCGCGCAGCAGGGGCGACACCTTAGCGTCGAACAGCTGCCAGGCCGTTTGAGACGGTTGCTTGAGAATCTCGGCGCCGTACTTGGCGTAGGTGTAGTTGCGGAAGTCGGCGCCTTCGTCCACGAAACGCGCTCCGTCCAGATTGACCAGAAGTCCCAGCGGATAGGAGTGTTTCTGAAAGCCGTCGCCCACCCCCAGTTCGCCGTACTCGGGCGCGTTCAGATCCCACGCCACAGCGTGGCAGCCTGAGAAGTGGCCGCGTGGGGCGGCGCCGATGTCCAAGGCCATCTGGATGCCGTCGCCGGTGTTGAAGCGGGTGCCACGCACCTTCGCCAGGTCCCACCCGGCGCCCAGGTAACGGGCGCGCCAGGTGGCGCTGGATTCGAACCCGCCGCAGGCCAGCACCACGGCGTCTGCCGGCAGCTCGTGCTCTTGGAGCCCGCTGCGTATGCGCACGCCGCTGATGCGGCCGCTCTCGGTCATCAGGCCCACGGCCCGGCTGTCGTAGCGGATCTCCACCCCGTGTTTCCGGGCGATGTTGGTGAGCGATTCCACCAGCCCCGGACCGCCGCCCCAGGCTTCTACCGTGAGCCCGCCCCAGAAACGCACGCGTCCGTCGACCTTATAGGACTGGCGCCCGTACAGGGGCAGAAAGCGCACCCCCAGGCCGCGCATCCAGCGTAGCGTTGCGTAGGAGTTGTCGATGAGGGTGCCGGCCAGCTCCGGGTCGGTGCGGTATTGAGTCACGCGGCCCAGGTCGTCGTAGAAGGCGTCGCGGGGGTAGGCGCCGAAGTCCGTTCGCTCGAGTTCTCCCGCTGCGAGATCCGGTATCAGGGCGCGCAGGTCGTCGGCACCGTCGTACACTACGCGCATGGCGCCGGCGGTGAAGCGCGAGTTGCCGCCGGACAGCGCTTCGGGCGCGCGCTCCAGCACGGTGACCGACGCCCCTTGCTCGGCGGCGCTGATGGCCGCGCACAAGGCGGCGTTGCCAGCGCCGACCACCACCGTGCCCATTTGCTCTGATCCATCTCAGCCCGTAGGCTGGCCAGGTTATCACGGCAGGGCCCCATGCAGCGGGGCTTGTCGAGGGAGCAGACGGGGGTGCGAATGGTGGTGGCAGGACGTTGGTTGGGTGTAGCAGTGCTGTGTTGGCTGGGCGGCTGCGCCGGCAGCGTGGTGCTGGACCCGAATCCGCCCCAGGGCTTTCGACTCGATGGGGAATGGCTGCTGGATCCGCTAGGCAGCGATCCGGCGCCCAGGCGCCGGGCACTGCGGCAGCGTGGCTTCAGCATTGCCATGGCGGCCCAGGACTTCCCCGTGATCCGCACCCGTCGCATGCTCATCGAGGAAAGTCCTGATTCCGTGGGTATCGAGTACGACGGTGGGGTGTATCGAGACCTCAGCTGGGGCGTGCGGCGCCGGGGTCTGTGGGAAGTGAATGCGGGTTGGGAAGAGGGGCGACTGTTGATCCTGTCCGAGGCCGCTGACGCCCGCGCCAGAGAAACCGTGACCCTTTCCGACGGCGGCAGGCGCATGTTGGTAGAGGTGAAATTGAACGCCGGCGGTCAGACGCTGGAAGTGGTTCGGGTTTTTATTCGTCAGTCTCGCTGAGCGATCCGTCAGTTTCACTCAGCCGGCCTTCAGCCAGTCTGCGCCGTTCTTCTGCCTCGTTGAGCTCGCGAAGGGCCGCTGTGGCCAGGCGTTTCAGCACCGGCGCTTCGGTCCAGTTGAGCGCATTGGTGAGCAGAATGCGGGCCCGCGGGTCGCCCAGCAGTCGGTAGCATTCCCCCAGATAAAGATTGATGTGCGGGACCCAGGGCGCGTGCTCATAGGCGCTGCGCAGGTGTGCCGTGGCGTCTTGCGGGCGATTGTCATGCAGGTACGCCACACCCAGGCCCAGTTTGGCGTCGATGCGCGTGGGATCGGCGCGCAGTCCGCCTTCCAACAGTTGGGTTGCCCGTTGCCAGCGCATGGCGCACCCCTGACTGCGCTTGAACAGACACGTTTGGGACAGCGCGAGACCTAAGCGGATCTGCGCATCCGCACTGTCGGGGGCCATGTCCAGGGCGTCCTGGGCATAGCGCAGGGCGGTGTCGTACTCGCCAGTCTGGGTGTAGGTGCTGGCCAGGCTCAGCCGTGCTGGCAGAAAGTCGGGTGCGCGCTGGATGATCTCGTGCAGCCGGGCGAGCGCGCCATCCCGGTCGGTATGCGCGGCCAACATGATCAGGGCGTGATCGCGCTCTAGGTCGGAGAGGCACTTGGGTCCCTGTACGGCAACTTCCACCGCGGGTTTGGCCCGCTTCACCACCGGCAGGCCCCTGCGTTTTAGATAGGCCTGCAGCTGGGCCTTGAGTTCCGGCAGTGACATCTGCAGGGCGTCGGGCAGCCCGCGGTGGGTGGAACGCAAATAAACCTCCAGCTCCCTGGTCTTATGGGCGCCCAGTAAGATGTAGTGCATGAGCGTCCAGCTGGTGAGGTATAGCTCGTTGAGCTGCTCCAGCGACAGATCGAACAGCACCGAGGCATCTAGAACGCTCCCCAGGTCCATATGGTTGCCTTGCAGGGCGCGTCGCAGGGCACGCATAGGCGCGCGGCCCAGGATTACTTCGCGCCGCGTGATCCGGGCGGTAGACAACAGCGAGGCCAGGCCTTCGTCGTACCAGCTGGGAATGCGCACATCCAGCCGTTTGCGCAGCAGGTAGTGGGTGTACTCGTGCAGGGTGTTTCTGGTGAGCCACTGGTTCATGGGTCCCGGGCTCACCAGCAGCTGGCTCTGGCGCAGAGACGATCGCATGAAGCCGGTGAAATGGGTTGCTTGCAGCGCCTCCTGGAAATCTTTGGCGCTGCGGAATGCCACCACCTCGATGCGCGCCTCCTCACTCACCTGGTGATCGCCGTGAACGAACGGCTGCACGCTCTGGCGGAACACCTCCATGCGCTGTGCCAGTTCCACCACCCGGCGGGTTGGCAGGTCGGTGAGGAACTCCGCGTGCTCGGTGGTGTAGCGGCACCACTGATTGTCTGTCGCACCTGCCCGGGCCGTGCCGGCCAGCACGGCAACGAGAGACAGCACTAGAGTGGTGGTGCGCATGAGGCATGCGCAGAACGGGCGCGCGGCAGACTGGCGGCACGCAGGCGTAGATGGCCTGGTTGTCGGTAACGCCGCTGCCCGGAGCCTGCCCTTGGAGGTGAGCAGCTTATCGAAAAACGCCGCGGCGGCGGGGTAGTTGCTCCAGTGCGTCCTCATGGCAGGCGTCGTGCTTTATTTGAGGTGCATTTAACCTGCTTGGCTGTCCGGGTGCCACGCCCGCCGCGGATTGGCGCGCCATGGTCGCGTGCGCGGGGTGGGCGAAGGGGTTATGGTTAGGCAAGGACACGGATCGGGGGCTGACGTGCCACACGCACAATTCGGCAAACGCAGCACAGCCGAGGAGGTGACCGAAGGGGTCGACCTCACTGGCAAGGTGGCTTTGGTGACCGGGGTAAACTCGGGGATTGGTCAGGAAACCCTGCGCGTGCTGTCGCTGCGCGGGGCGCACGTGATCGGCACCGGGCGCACGCTGGAAAAAGCCGCCGAAGGCTGCGCCGTGGCCGCGGGGGAGACCACCGCGCTGGAATGCGAGCTGTCGGATCTGGACAGTGTGCGGCGCTGCGTGCAAGCCATTCGCGACCAGTTCGAGCAGATCGACATCATCGTGGCCAACGCCGGCATCATGGCGCTGCCCCAACTGCAGCAGTCGGGCGGCATCGAGCTGCAGTTCGCCACCAACCACGTGGGCCATTTTCTGCTGGTGACCTCGCTCATGGACCGCCTGGCGGACGGCGCGCGGATCGTGATCGTGAGCAGCGGGGCGCATCTGAGCCACCCCAAGGGCGGCATCGATTTTGAGAACCTCTCGGGTGAGGCGGGCTACAGCGGGCTCAAGGCCTACGGGCAATCGAAGCTCGCCAATGTGCTGTTCGCCAATGCGCTCGCCAAGCGCCTGGAAGGGCGCGCCACCGCCAACTCCCTGCACCCCGGCGTGATCGGCACTAATCTGGGCCGCCATATGAACCCGTGGATCGCCCGGTTCTTTGCTCTGTTCATGTGGGCGCTGGCCAAGACCATCCCCCAGGGGGCAGCTACCTCGTGCCTGCTGGCGGCGAGCCCCACAGTGGAGG
>DEBD01000020.1 GCA_002348385.1 Gammaproteobacteria bacterium UBA2965
ACCCCCTTGGGCTTTCCGGTGGAGCCGGAGGTATACAGAATGAACGAAGGATCCTCCGCGTTCATGCGCTCCGGCTCGCAGGTGGTTGCCTGGTCGGCCACCAGGTCGTGATAGTAGATGTCGCGTTCGTCGTTCCACGTCACGGAATTACCGGTGCGCTTGACGGTAACAACCGTGTGCACGTTCGGGCAGCTGGCCAGCGCTTGTTCCGTGTTTTCCTTCAGGGGGATCTCACGGCCACCGCGCACGCCCTGGTCGGCGGTGATTACGCAGCGGCAATCGGAATCCAGAATTCTGTCCTTGAGTGACTGAGGCGAGAATCCGCCAAACACCACGGAGTGAATCGCGCCTATGCGCATGCACGCGAGCATGGCGTAGGCCGCTTCGGGGACCATGGGCATGTAGATGCACACCCGGTCGCCCTTGCCAACGCCTCGACTGCGTAGCCCGTTGGCCAGCTTGCAGACCTGGTCGTGCAGCTCCTGGTAGGAGATCTGCAGTTCCTGATCCGGCTCGTCCCCCTCCCAGATGATGGCCGTCTGCGCGGCGCGCTGGGGCAGGTGCCGGTCTATGCAGTTGTAGCTGATGTTGAGCACGCCGTCTTCAAACCATGAGACGTTACCCGCGCGCATGTCCACGGACCTAACGCTAGTGGGTTCGACGAACCAGTCCAGGAACGTTGTGGCTTGTTCGGACCAGAAGGCATCGGGATCTTCGATGGAGCGCTGATAGAGCGACAGATACTGGTCGTTGTTGATGTGGCAGTGCTGTAAAAACGTTTCTGGTACTTGAACGATGTGGTCACTGGTCATCGTCTGACTCCCTTTCGCAAGCGCTCAATCAGCCCCCTCGTAGAGGCATCTTGGTTTAGTGCTGATTGTCCTCCGAGCTGTTTGAAAATGGGCTGAGCGAGGCTTTTGCCCAGTTCCACCCCAAACTGGTCGAACGAATTAATGTTCCAGATGATGCCCTGGCAGAACACTTTGTGCTCATAGGCGGCCAGTAGAGCGCCCAGCGAGAACGGGTCGAGCTGCTCCAGTAGCAGGGTGGTGGTGGCATGCCCGCCGGGCACTCGGGTGTGCGGGTCGCCGGTCTGATTGCCAGCCATCATGGCCTGGGATTGGGCGAGGCCGTTGGCCAGCAGCCAGCGCTGCTGCTCGTCCGCACCCGGGTCGTTCCCCACCAGGATGAAGTCCGCGGCAAAAGAGCGCGTGCCCTGGTGCAGCAACTGGTGGAACGCGTGCTGGCCGTTCGTGCCCACGCCGCCCCACACGATGGGCGCCGAGTGCAGCTTGAGGGGCTCGCCGTCTAAGCTCACCGACTTGCCGTTGCTCTCCATCTCCAGCTGCTGGAGGAAAGGGGGCAGCAGAGACAGGCGCTGGTCATAGGGCAGGATGGCCAGGTTGTTGGCGCCGAGGAAGTTGCAGTTCCACACGCCAGTCAGCGCCATGAGCACCGGCACGTTGCGCTCGAGATCCGTGTTGGCGAAGTGCTCATCCATGGCGTGCGCGCCTTCCAGAAGGCGGGTAAATGCGTCAAAGCCGACCCCAAGTGCGATGGGTAACCCCACCGCGGACCAGAGCGAATAGCGTCCTCCCACCCAATCCCACATGGGCAACACGTTCTCGCTGGGGATGCCGAAGGCTTCCGCCGCGCCCACGTTGCTCGAGATGGCGACGAAGTGTCTGCCTACCGCATCGCTCCCCTGACTGCGCTCGAGCAGCCAGTCACGAGCCGCCGATGCGTTGATCAGCGTTTCCAGCGTGCCGAAGGTTTTGGATGCCGCCACGAACAAGGTGCGCTCGGGGTCGCACCCGCGAAGCGCTTCACGTACCTCTCCTGGATCCACGTTTGCTACGAAACGTACGTCTAGATCCCCGTGGCGTTGCCGTAGCGCCTGCAGCACCAACTCTGGCCCCAGATGCGAGCCGCCAATGCCAATATGAATGATGCGATCAATGGGCTTGCCGGTGGCGCCGCGCCAGGTTCCGCTGCGCACGGCGTGCGCCAGCTCCGCCACTCGGGCCAGGGTCTGGTGAACGTCTTTGGAGCGCGGATCGCTTCCTGCCGGTGCGCGCAGCAGCGTGTGCAGGGCGGGACGCTGCTCCGTTGGATTGAGCATGGCGCCGGCAAAGAGCCCATCGATCCGATCGGACAGCTCCTGATCGCGAGCCAGCGCCATCAGGCCATCGAATACCTCAGCGTCGAGGCGTTGCTTGGACAGGTCCATTAGCAACCCGGGGGCGCTGAAGCTAAATCGCGCGAAGCGGTCGGATTCTTCCAGCCAGTCGGACAGCGGGCGTTCCACTGCCCGCGCGGCGAGCTGAGTGAGGTGTTTCCAGGTCGGCGACTGCGTGGTCACACCAACCCTTGGCCAGGTGGACAGTTGCTGATCCGCCGGAGTGTCATAGCAGCGTTGGATTGGGGTTGAAATACTGACGAGCGCCATCCATGGCGAGCACCGCTTCCAGCAGCGCGTCGAAATGCGCGTCGTTATTGGCGATGTCGATAGCGGCGGCGTTCACCACCAACAGCGGCGCGTCGTCGTAGAAATGGAAGAACTCCGTGTACGCGTCGGCCAGGGTGCGCAGATAGCCCAGCTCGATGTGGCGTTCGTAATCGATGCCCCGATCACGGATGCGCTGCTGAAGAATGTCCAGGGGTGCCTGCAGGTAGATCACCAGGTCGGGTGTGGGCGCCGAGAGGGCCAGGTTTTCCTGGATTCTGGCATACAGCTCGTACTCGTTGTCGTCCAGGGTCATGCGCGCGAACAGGTCGTCTTTGTCCATCAAAAAGTCGGCCACCACCAATGGACCCAGCAGGTCGTCGTCTGCCAGCCCCTGTACCTGTTGCGCGCGGTGCAGCAGAAAGAACAGTTGGGTGGGCAGGGCATTGCGCCTGCCGTCGCGGTAAAAGCGGTCGAGAAACGGGTTTTCCGCGGCGGGTTCCAGCAGCAAGGGGTAGTCGAAAACCTGGGCGAGTTTGCGCGCTAGCGTGGTCTTGCCAACCCCGATGGGGCCTTCCACCGCCACATAGCGGGGCAGCCGCTGCCCTTCGAGCTTCTGCGCCAGGGCGCCTGTGCCTTCTAGAGCGAGCGACAAGGGTGTTGGGTTATTGGGCATTGCCCGGCAATAATGGCTAAGCGGCAAGGCACGTTCAAGCGCCCGCGCTGCTGCCGGGCCGCGAGGGTCGTCGGCGCCGTCTTTTGCGCTTTGCGGGTTGGCTCGAGCGCCGCCCCTCGATGAATTCTCGCTGGGTCTCCTCGTCGGCATCCTGATAGCGCGTCCACCAATCGGCAGCCTCGTCGATGCCCTGGCCTTCGCCCGATTCGGCCCGCAGCACGAGAAAGTCATAGGCTGCGCGAAAGCGCGGGTGTGTCGCCAGGCGCGTGATATTGCGCGCGTAGCGGTCCTCCAGCCGCCGCTGCAGGCTCCACACGTCACGCACGAACTGGGAGAACCGGCGCGGAATGGAGAGGATCTGGTGCTGGGCCGACAGTGCATCGGCGGCTGCCACGGCGGCCGCTTCACCGGGCTTCTTCGTCTGCCTGGCTTCGGCTGACCGGGCAAGGTAGTCGTACCACAATAGCACTGCCAGCAGGAATCCGGGGGTGACCGGTTTGCCGGCGGCGATTCTTGCATCGGTGTTGGCCATGGCTCGGTCCACCAGCTCATCCTCGGGCGGTGTGTTGGGAAACAGCACGCGGCGCACCGCGGTGTCCTCGATCCTGCGCCAGGCATTCTGCGCGTAGCCTGACATCAGCATTTTGGAAACTTCGTCGAACAGGCGCGCCGGTGGGATTGCGCTGAGCCCCTCTGCTGCCTGGTCGAGCTCCTCATCCATGGCCGGATCCAGGTCGAGTCCCAGCTTGGCTTGGAAGCGCAAGGCACGCAGGATGCGCACCGGGTCTTCGCGCAATCGAATAGCGGGTTCTCCAATGCATCGCAATCGATTCGTGCTGAGATCGGACAGGCCGTCGACGAAGTCTAAAACCTCCTCGGTGGCAGGATCGTAGTACAGGGCGTTTACCGTGAAATCGCGGCGGAACGCGTCTTCTTCCAGGCTGCCGTATACGTTATCGCGCAGGATCAGGCCTTCTTCGGAGTGACGCTGACCGTCGGCTTCCGACGACGTTGCGGCGCCGCGAAAGGTGGAGACTTCGATGACCTCGGAACGCCCGAAGCGCACGTGAGCGATTCGAAAGCGCCGCCCAACCAGGCGCGAGCGGCGAAAGAGTTCGCGCACCTGTTCGGGGGTGGCGCTGGTCGCCACGTCGAAGTCCTTCGGCTTGGCTCCCAGCAGCAGGTCGCGCACGCAGCCCCCAACCAGCAAGGCCTGAAACCCGGCCTTGGAGAGCGTGTCGGTGACGTTGAGCGCATTAGCGTCTACGTCGCGCCGGGCGACTTGGTGCTCCTCGACGCCGACGCGGTTGGGCGCGATAGCGGATGCGTTGCTGGGGATGTTCAAGAGCTATCCCGTCGGGGGCCGCGTTTCCTGGTGCGCTTGCGCGGAATGTTCAGTCGCTGCCGGCGTTCCCAAAGGCTCTTGCGGCTGATCCCTAGTTTTTTCGCTAACTCGGTTTCGGTGAGCTGATCCTGGTGCGCGGTGACGAAGCTCACGAAGTAGTCTTCGAGCGATGTCTGGTCGGTCGCGCCGCCCGTTGCTTCGGCGACGGGGTAATTGACGTCGATGGCCAGTAACGTTTCATCTACTTCACCGTCGTTGCATAAGATCACCGCGCGCTCGATGGCGTTTTCCAGCTCGCGAACGTTGCCTGGCCAATCGTAAGCTAGCATGGCCTGCTTGGCAGAATATGACAAGCCGTCACACGTTCTCGCAAGCCTCTTCGAAGTCTGCTCGAGAAACAGCTCGGCAATGTGGATCACGTCTTCGGCTCGCTCGCGAAGCGGAGGAATCGGCAGTGTCACCACATTGATTCGGTAGAACAGATCCTCACGAAACAGTCCGTTGTCGATGAGTTGGCGGAGATTGCGGTGCGTGGCGGCGATCAGCCGGACATCCACCCGGTGCTCCGCGCCGGTGTCTAGGTTTCTCACCGATCCCTGCCTAAGCGTATGCAGCAGGCGTGCCTGGACATTGGCTGGCAGCTCTTCGATTCCGTCGAGGAACAGCGTGCCTGCGTGTGCTGCCTGCAGCAGTCCGGAACGGGCCGGATTGGCGGCGGACTCGGGATAGCCGAACAGCTCGAACTCGATGAGCTGCTCCGGTGTGGTGGCACAATTGAGTGAGATCATGGGCGTTTGGTTGCGCGCGCTGGATGCGTGCAGCGCGCGTGCCACCAACTCTTTGCCCGTGCCGGATTCGCCCTCAATAAGTACGGCGGAGTCCGCCGGGCCGGCCTTTGCAATCTGCGAGAACAGCTCCACCATGGGTTTGCTGAAACCGACCATATTGAGCGGTCTGTCTGCGGCCGGGCTGCCTGGCGCTTGGCAGGCGCGAATGGCCTGCATCAGGTCGCCGAGCGCAAAAGGCGCAATCAGGTAATCGGCCGCACCAGCCTTCATAGCGGCCACGGCTCGTCGTGCGTCTCCCGCGTAGTCGAGCAGGATCACCGGGACCCCAGCCGGGGTTTCAAGGACGCTGTGTGCGTTGCCCACCAGACAACCGACGGCCGTAGCGTGCACGTCGGCGAGCGACTCGGTAGCTTGCACGGTGAGCCCTTCGCCTTGCAATGAAGCGCTAAGGTCAGCCAGTCGCTGCACGTCGTTGTCGACGAGTAATACGTCAGTCATGGATCTCGATGGTAGCAAACAATGGCTGTTCAGTTCCGCTCAATGACGGCCGCGTGGCTGGGCACGCTGGTGATGTTCCAGTGCTCGCCCGCCCATCGAAGAATTTCCGCGCAGGACCAGCCGATTGCGTCCGGTGGCGGCGCGCAGTTCAGCATCTTCAGGACTGCAGTGAGGTTGGCGCCAGCCGTCTGTGAGTCCACCCCGGCGGCTCCGGTCTGCTTGGACAGCTTGCTGCCGTCGGCAAACGTCACCAGTCGGACATGTGCGTATTCCGGCGGCACTAACCCGAGCAGGCGCATCAGATACAGCTGGCGGGGGGTGTTGTCCAACAAGTCGGCACCCCGGACCACATGGTCGATCTCCGGGGCGCCGTCGTCAGCGGCGGCGGCCAGCTGATAGGCGATGATTAGATCCCTGCGCCGCACGATGAAGTCGCCGCTTTCGTTTGCGGGGTAAAACTGCTGTTGGCCTTGTACTGCATCAACAAAGTGGATGGGTTCGGGCTCCACCACTAACCGTATGGCTGCGTCCGCCCGCGCGGCCCGGTGGCCGCGGCAGGTGCCGGGATACGGCTGACCGCTGCGGAGTTGGCGGCGCGAACAGGTGCAGTAAAACAGATGGCCCAGCTCTCCCAGACGCTCTAACGCATGCTCGTATGCGTCGATATGGTCGCTCTGGTAGTCCACCTCGCCGTCCCACAAGAGCCCGTGGGTTTCCAGCGAGGCCATGATGTCGGCGGCTGCGCCGGGTACGGCTCTGGGGGCGTCCAGGTCGTCAATGCGCAGACGCCAGGGCACCCCTCGCTGGCGTGCTTCGAGGTAGCTGGCGGTTGCCACCAGCAGGGATCCTAGGTGCAGAGGGCCGGTTGGTGAGGGCGCAAACCGGCCGGCCATGGCTAGCCGTGTAGCTGTCGCTCTTTGATTTCTTCTAAGGATTTGCAGTCAACGCACTGTGTAGCCGTTGGCCTTGCTTCCAGTCGCCGCAACCCGATTTCCACGCCACAGGTATCGCAGTAGCCGAATTCCCGCTGATCCAGGAGTTCCAGGGTTTGATCGATTTTCTTGATCAGCTTGCGCTCGCGATCGCGGGTTCTCAGCTCGATGCTGAACTCTTCTTCTTGAGTGGCGCGATCGGCGGGGTCGGGAAAGTTGGTGGCCTCGTCCTGCATGTGGTGGACGGTGCGGTCCACTTCCTCCATCAGCTCGAGGCGCCAGCTTAAGAGAATCTGCCGGAAGTGTTCGAGCTGTCCATCGCTCATGTATTTTTCCGACTTCTTGGGCTTGTACGGGGTGAAATTTTTGAAGGGAGAGTCCGCCTTTGAGCTACGCTTGGATGCCCCCTTCTTGCGCGCGGTTGATGCCATATTTCGCCTCTGGTTTGTGTACTGACAATCCTTTTGCGGCATCCGGCCGCCTGGAACAATTGCCGGAAATTGCGAAGGGCGCGTAAGCTACCAGAACAAAATGGCGTTTGCTATATCAGTCAGTGAAGTTTTTGCTGAATTTGCTGCGCGGTTAACACAGGCGCGCTGGTGGGGAAAATGTACGCGGAAAGGCTTAATAAAATCGCCCCTTTTCGGGTGGTGGAGCTCATGGAACGGGCACGCGCGCTGGAGGCTTCTGGCCATGAGCTGGTGCACTTCGAGGTGGGCGAACCCGACTTTCCCACCGCGGAGCCCATCGCCCGGGCGGGCGTGCGCGCCATCCAGGAGGGCCATACCAAATATACCCAGGCGCTGGGGCTACCCGAGCTGCGTGCGTCCATCGCCGCCTACTATGATCTATTGGGGGTGTCGGTTCCTGCGCAACGCATCGTGGTGACGACGGGGGCCAGCGCTGGCCTGACGTTGCTCAATGGCCTGCTCTTGAATCCGGGCGATGAAGTGCTCGTGACGGATCCGGGGTACCCCTGCAACGAGGTGTTTGCTGCCCTAGTTAACGCCCAGGCAGTCAGGGTGCCGGTGGGGGTCGAAGCGCGCTTCCAGGTGACTGGGGCGCATCTGGCGTCCAGATGGGGAGATACCACGCGCGGGGTGCTGCTGGCGTCGCCCGCCAACCCCACGGGTGTGGTGCAGCAGCGCGAGCACCTTTCCGATGCCTTCGGCCTGGTTCGACAGCGAGGCGGCTTCAGTATTCTCGATGAGATCTATCAGGGCCTGGTGTACGGCGAGGCGCCCGAGTATCGAACGGGTCTCGAGATCGACAAGGACATCTTCGTGCTGAACAGCTTTTCGAAGTATTTTGGCATGACCGGTTGGCGCCTGGGCTGGATGGTGGTGCCGGAACCGGCCGTAGAGCCCATCGCGCGTCTTGCGCAGAATCTGTTCATCTCGCCGCCCAGCATCGCCCAGCAGGCCGCTATTGAGGCGTTCTCGCCCCAGTCCATGGCGGTGCACGAGTTCAGGCGTGAGCAGTTTGCCCAGCGGCGCGATCTGCTTGCCGCCGGTTTGCAGTCGTTAGGGTTTCAGGTGCCGCTCATGCCCCAGGGCGCCTTCTACCTGTATGTGGATGTGTCCAGCACCGGTATGGATTCGTTCGATTTCTGTTGGCGGCTCATCGACGAGTTTCATGTGGCCGCGACGCCGGGCATCGATTTTGGAGATCACCAGGCCGAACGCTTCGTGCGTTTCGCTTACACTACCGGGTCGTCGTCCATTGAGCTGGGGTTGGAGCGCATCGGCCGCGCGCTGAGACAATGGGGCGTGGCTTGCAGCTAGAGCCGCCGTTGTCCGTTGGCCGATTGGTGCGGCGCTACAAACGGTTCCTGGCCGATGTGGAGACGCCCCACGGCCTTCTCACCATGCATTGCCCCAATACGGGCGCCATGCTGGGCTGCTCGGAGCCGGGCAGCGAGGTCTGGTTCTCCCGGTCTGACAACCCCCAGCGCAAGTACCCACATACCCTGGAAGTCGTGTGCGCCGCCGCCGGCCGCGTGGGGGTAAACACCGCCCGTGCCAACGCGCTGGTCGAGGAGGCCATCGTCACGGAGCGTATTCCGGAGCTGGCCGGTTATGAGGTACTCAAGCGCGAGGCGCGTATTCCCGATGCGCGCGGGCGCTTCGACTTCCGGCTGTCTGCTGGTGACGCCCATTGCTATGTGGAGGTCAAGAACACCACGTTGGGGTTCGGCCACGGGCTGGGCGGGTTTCCCGATGCGGTGAGCGAGCGTGCGTTGCGGCATGTCCTGGCGCTCAGGGAGCAAGTGGCGGCCGGGCAGCGCGCGGTGCTGGTCTTCTGTGTTCAGCACACCGGAATCCGGCAGGTCACCACCGCCGACCATGTTCACCCCGAATATGGTGAGGCGTTGCGAGCTGCGGTTGGCGCGGGCGTTGAGGTGCTGGCCTATGGTTGCGAGGTGCAACCTGATTGCATCGCTGTTACGCGGTCGCTGCCGTTCGACTTCGACGCTACGCTGCCTTGAAGGCCCCCAGCACGCGCTGGTAGTCGGCCGCGTCACGAAATCGCGCGCCGTAACTTTGTACCAGGGCCGCCGCTGCGAAATTGCCGAATGCGGCCGCTTGTGCGGGATGCATGCCGGCACACCAGCCATATAGAGAGGCGCCGGCATAGATGTCTCCGGCGCCGTTGGTGTCCACCGCGTTGGCCGGGTAGCCGGCCGCTTCGTGCTGCTCGTGGGGTTCCACGGCTAGGCTGCCGCGCGCTCCCAGGGTTATGTTGAGCGCCTGGGCGATGTCTTTGAGCTCGCGCACGGCGATGTCCAGGCGGTCGGTCTTCGCCCAGGTGAGCGCTTCTTCTTCGTTGCAGAACAGGTGCGTGACCCCGTTGCCAAGGATTGCTTCCAGATCATCTCGGAACAGCTCCACCATGCTGGGATCCGACAGGCTTAGCGCGGTTTTCACACCAGATCGTTCGGCCAGCTCGCGGCAAGCAATCGCCGCATCGCGGCTGTTGGGACTGGAGCTCAGGTACCCTTCCACGTAGAAGTAGCGTGAGCGTGCCAGCGCGCCTTCGTCGATCTCTTCTATGCTGAGGCTGCTTGAGATGCCGAGAAAGGTGTTCATGGAACGTTCTGCATCTGGGGTGACGAGCACCAGGCAGCGTCCCGACTTGCCGTCGCCGGCTGTATTGTGGCCGTTGCTCTGAACCCCGGCGGCATTGAGGTCCGACAGGAAGAACCGGCCCGTCTCGTCCTCTGCCACCTTGCAGGAGTAATAGGTGCTGGCGCCGAAATACTGTGAAGCAATGATGGTGTTCGCGGCCGAACCTCCGCTCATTCGCTCTGGCTCGTACTCGTGGAGGTCGCCGATGAGCGCGTCCATGAGCGGTTCGTCTACCAGGGTCATGTGGCCTTTGGCAATCTGGTGGCGGGTGAGGAAACCGTCGTCTACCCGGTACTCCATGTCCACCAGGGCGTTGCCCAATCCGTAGACGTCTATCATCAGTGGCTCCTTGGATTGGGCTCGGCGTCGAGAGAGTTCGGCCATGCGGCGCTAGAGTTGCGCGAATACCCTGTCTACGGCCGCCAGTGTTGCCTCGAGCACCTGCTCGTCGTGGGCCGTCGACAGAAAACCCGCCTCGAACGCGGAGGGCGCCAGATAGACGCCCTCTTCCAGCATGAGGTGGAAGAACTTGGCGAACCGTGCGCTGTCGGAATTGGCCACGTGATCGTAGTGACTGACCTCACCTGTGGTGAAAAACAACGAGAACATGCTGCACACGCCGTTGACCGTGACCGGGATGCCGTGACGCTTTGCCGTGCTGCGCAAGGCCTCGCAGAAGCTGTTCGTACGAGCTTCCAAAACACGGTAGGTATCCGCGTCGAGATGACTGAGCATGGCAAGCCCGGCGGCGGTGGCAAGCGGGTTGCCGGACAACGTGCCAGCCTGGTAGACGCCACCCTGTGGGGCGATGTTTGCCATGATCTCGGCCCTGCCGCCAAATGCGCCTACGGGCAAGCCGCCGCCCACGACCTTGCCCAGTGTGGTGAGGTCCGGGTTGACTGAGTAGCGTTCCTGGGCGCCGCCCCGGGCGACTCGGAACCCGGTCATTACCTCGTCGAAAATCAGCACCGCGCCGTGCTCGGTAGCGGCACTGCGTAGGTGCTCGAGAAAGCCAGCTGCTGGTGGGATGCAGCCCATGTTGCCAGCGACAGGCTCAACGATGATGCAAGCGATCTGCTCCGGGTACTGCCCGAATGCCTGGGTCACCGCCGCGGTGTCGTTGAATGGTAGCGTGAGGGTCAGCCCGGCCGTGGCGGCAGGCACCCCCGGCGAGTTGGGAATGCCCAGGGTCAGCACGCCAGAGCCCGCCTGCACCAACAGCGAGTCCGAGTGTCCGTGGTAGCAGCCTGAGAACTTTACGATGAGGTCCCGGCCCGTGAAGCCGCGTGCCAGGCGAATGGCGGACATGGTGGCTTCCGTGCCGGAATTCACCATGCGTACCTGTTCCACGCTTGGCACCATCTCGGTGATGCGCTCGGCCAGTTCGATCTCCAGTTCGGTGGGCGCGCCGAAACCCAACGCTCGGTCGGCCTGCGACTTGACCGCCTTTACTACGGCCGGATGCGCGTGGCCGAGGATCATGGGACCCCAAGAGCCCACGTAATCGATGTAGCGGTTGCCGTCCGCATCGACCAGGTAGGCGCCTTCGCCCGTGGTAAAGAACACCGGCGTGCCACCCACGCCTTTGAATGCGCGCACGGGCGAGTTGACGCCTCCGGGTATGGACGCCCGGGCGCGCTCGAACAGGGATTGCGAGTTGCTTCTTTGCATGGTCATGGATCAGAACGGCTTCAACACCGCCATGATAACCATGACGATCAGGATAAGGGCCGGAACCTCATTGAACCAGCGAAAGAATTTTTCGCTCCTGGTGTTGGTGCCCGCGGCGAATGCCTTGATCAAGGCGCCGCAGTAGTGGTGGTAGCCGAGCAGCAGCAGCGCCAGCGTAACTTTGACCCACACCCACAACGATTGGGCAAATCCGGACCAGCCCGCATACAGCAGTGCGGCGCCGAAGCCCAGCGCCAGCAGCATGGACGGCTGCATGATGGCTCGATAGAGCTTGCGCTCCATGGTTTGAAAGCGTGCCAGTCCGGGTTCGTCTTGGGTTGTCGAGTGGTAGACGAACAATCGTGGCAGGTAAAACAATCCGGCAAACCAAGTCACTACGAAGATGATGTGCAGCGCCTTTAGCCACAGGTATCCGGTTGCCATGGTTTCCTAGATCGCCTCGCGATGGTTGTCGATATCTGGTTGCGTAATCACGCCGATCACCTGCCGGGGTGTAACCTGAACCGGGGCGCGCACGCATAGCGCCTCCGCGTCCACGTGCTCCAGCGCCAGGCGGGCCTCTTCCACCGTTGCCCGATGATCGATGTCGGCCACATCTTTGCGCATTGCGGGAATCTGCAACAGGTTGACTTCGTCATCCGACGTCGGCTCCCCGTCCAGCTCGGTTTCCAGGTAAGCGGCCAGATCGCTTGCGCTCAGAACGCAGCGGATCTCGCCGGCGTCCATTTGCACAACGATCCAGCGCGGACGACCAGCCAGCGCCCGCGCCGCCTGGTCGCGTGTGCACTTATGCCCCAACGGTATGATGTCTCGGCACATGATGGCAGCCACCCCCGTTCGCTGCAGATGCACGGTTACGGGACTCGGCGGGTAGTCCAGGCCCAGTGTGTTCAAAGTGCTGAGAAACACGGATTTCTGGCGGAACACCACGTTGGTGACCAGCGTGGCCACAACGATGATCAGCATGGCTGGCAGAATCAGGTTCGGATTGACGGTGAGCTCCAGCACCGCCATGAGCGCAGCCAGGGGCGCCTGCAGCACGGCCGCCATCATGGCCGCCATGCCGAGCATGACGTAGAAACCTTCGGAGGCCGCCGCGTCTGGCTGGAAGAAGTTGCCCACCACGCCCAGCACGCCCCCCACGCAAGCACCGATAACGAAGGTTGGACCGATGAGACCCACGGGCAAGCCCAGACCCACGGCTGCGGCGCTGGTTACCGATTTCAATGCCACAACCAGCAACAGGGTCATCAGGGTGAACTCGCCCAGCATGGCGCCGTTGACTGTGTCATAACCCACCCCCATCACCTGGGGAGCCCAGATGGCGGCGACCCCCGTGATCGCTCCGGCGAGCAGTGCGCGCAGCCAGAACGGTCGGCTGTTGAGCTTGGCGAATTGCTGTACCAGCACGATGAAGACAGCAGCCAGGGTGCCCACCACCACGCCCGCCAGCACAATGAAGGGGATTTCCATCATGGACTGGAGATGGAAAGGCGCCACGATGAAGGCCGGCTCGTTGCCGAGGAAATAATGGGTCAGAAGCGTAGAGGTGACCGCTGCGATGATGATGGGAATGAAGCTCCCCACTGTGTATTCCATCATCACGACTTCCATCGCGAAAATAACGCCCGCAATGGGCGTGTTGAACGAGCCCGCAATGGCGGCCGCGGTGCCACAGGCCACCAGCGTGCGCATGGAGTTGTTGGGGAGTTGGAAAACCTGACCCAGCACGCTTGAGCTGGCGGCTCCCAGGTGAATGGCGGGGCCTTCGCGGCCTCCGGATTGCCCCGAAATGAGCGACACGATGCCTCCGAAGAACTGCACCAGCGCGTTCTTTAGCGGCAGGTAGCCCTGATGCCGGCTGAGCCGCTCCATGACGTGCACCACCCCCACGCGGCGCGTGTCTGGGTGCAGCCGTGTGAACGCAACCCCCAGCAGCATGGCGCCGCCGAGCGGTAGCAGCATGCGCGGCAACGCGGCCAGGCTTTCGAATGATTCGCTGCCGGCATCGAGCAGCCAATGTGCGAGAACATAGTCCACGGCGGTGCGAAACACTAAGATGACCACACCGGTGAAGGCGCCGGCGACGATGGCGAGCACGGCGAGCTGTGGCAGCGCGTCGGTGTCGGCGAGGCGGCGGCGGAAGAAATCCAAGGAGGCTTTTTTGGCGACGCTTTTGAAGTCCAAGCTGGCGGACACTATGTCTGATGGAACCGGCTGGCTAGTATAAGCGGGTGAGGGGTCCAAGGCAGGCACCGGCGTGAAGTTCACAGGCATGGGCAATCAGCTGTCGGCTGGGTCGGACGTGGCCCGGGTGCGCGTGGTCGCGCATCGGCCGGTCCAGCGGGCTCTCGCCCTGGCCTTGTTCGGCCTGGTGACGGTAATAGCGGCGGTGGCTGGTTTTTTTCTGGGCCGTGCCGTAGGGGGCCTCGACCTCAGCTACCTGCGAAGCCTTGAGCAACTCGAGCAAAGCAATACGGCGCAGTTGCAGAAGCTCAGGGATCGGCTGGTAGACGCCGAGCTGAGCGGCCAGATTGCCACTCAAGCCGCCGACGCGCTGCGTGCAGACATCGTGCGCTATCGCGAGCAGGCGGCCGGTTTCGAAGAAGAGGTCACGTTCTATAAAAGCCTCATGGCTCCGTCCAGCGTGGAAAGGGGGCTGCAGATCGCTCAATTCGAGCTTTCGCCCCTGGACGAGGACAACCGTTTCAGCTACCACCTGCTGCTTACTCAGCTGGAAGCGCGCCGGGACTGGGTTCAAGGGGATGTTCGTGTGGAGGTGAACGGCCGGATGGCAGCAGGGCCTGGATATCAGGAACAGCTGCTGCCCCTCACGGAACTGGCGGAAGTGGACGCTTATCCTTTGAAGTACCGCTTTCGGTACTTCCAGGACCTTTCCGGGGTGCTAGAATTACCGTCAGGGTTCTTGCCGGAATATGTGGTTGTCACGGTGAGCCGCCGTGGTACCCGGCAGGACAACCTGCAACGGACGTTTGCATGGTTGGTGAGCGGTTGAGTTGCGGCTCGTGGAAATGACTAGCAGCGTTGTTGGCATTGGCGCATAGTGAGCGCGAGGCCAAGCAAGACTGCCGCTGGGATGCAAGGGCGGGCACTATGGCAAAGCAAAAGATCGATCAAGGCGTCACCCTGATTGCCACCAATAGCGAGTTCACCGGCGACATCAAATTTGCCGATCAGCTCTATGTGAATGGCAGTGTGCTGGGCAAAATCTACTCTGAGCCCGGTGAGGACGCCACCGTGGTTGTGGGCGACAACGGATCGGTAACCGGTGAGATTCGCGTTGCCAACGTGGTGATCAACGGCACTGTGGAAGGCAATGTCTATGCCAGCCAGCGTTTGGAGCTGGCGGCTAAAGCGCGGGTGACGGGCAATGTGAATTACGTGCTCATCGAGATGCAGCTCGGCGCCACCGTGGATGGGCAGCTCGTTCACGATGAGGAACTCGCTGGCGGCGCCAAGAATGTGCACCCGTTTCCCGCCGACCAGGACAACGCTTCAGATCAACCGAAGTAGGACCCTTGACCCTGTTCGGCCGTGTTTCAGATAATTGCCGGCCGGTTTTTCATCAGGACCCGAGATGCAGCCTAACGTGGAATTCAGCCAGCGCGCCGCCGACAAGGTGCGGCAACTCATGCTTGCCGAGGCCAACGACGCGCTCAAGCTGCGCGTGTTCATAACCGGTGGCGGCTGCAGTGGTTTTTCCTATGGGTTCACCTTTGACGAGGATGTTGCCGACGACGACGCCGTGGTTGAGCGCGAAGGGGTCACCATGGTGGTGGACTCGCTGAGCTTCCAGTACCTATCGGGCGCGGAGGTGGACTACAAGGAAGACCTGCAGGGCGCTCAGTTCGTGGTGCAGAATCCCAACGCGTCTTCAACCTGCGGCTGCGGCAATTCGTTCGCGGTATAGGTAGCCGCCGGTGGCCCGTCAGTGGGCGCTGCCCGGATAGACGGCACCCAGTACCCTCTCACCCACCGCACCAGTAACACCGGGCTCGTTGCCGGGCATTCCTTTCAGCGTGCGCCAGGCCAGCCAGGCGAATGCGGCGGCTTCCACTGCATCACCGTTCACGCCCATGTCGTCAGTTGTGAATATTGCACTGGGAATAAGCGCTGCCAGGCGCGCCATCAAGGCCCGGTTGTGGCGTCCACCTCCACATACGATTAGACGTTGGCAGGGACTGGCCCAGCGATCTATGGCTTGCTCGATGGTGGTGGCGGTGAATTCCAGCAACGTGGCTTGCACATCGACGGCGCTGACGCCGGCTGCCTGGGAATGCTCGGCGAGCCAGGGCAGGTTGTAATGCTCGCGTCCGGTGCTCTTGGGCGGAGATTGCTGCAGGTAGGGGTCCGCCGACAGCGCACTCAGCAGTGCGCCATCCACCTTACCTTGGTTTGCCCACTGTCCGCCCGCATCGAAGGCAGTGCCAATGTTCTGGGCGTTCCAGGCATCCATCAGGGCGTTGCCGGGCCCCGTGTCGAAGCCCGTCACCGGTAATGTCGCATCAGGTGGCAACACGGTGATGTTGCTGATACCGCCGATGTTCAATACCACTCGGAGCTCGTCTGAACTGCGGAATAGAGCAGCGTGGAAGGGTGGCACCAGCGGCGCCCCCTGGCCGCCTGCGGCCATGTCGCGCCGCCTGAAATCGGCAACGCAGGTGATGCCTGTGGTCTCTACGATCTGGTTCGGATCACCGATCTGCAGCGTGAACGGATGGGCGGCGGTGGGCCGGTGTCGAACCGTTTGTCCGTGACTGCCAACGGCTGCGATGGCTTTCGGGTCTACGCCCTGGTTGTATAGAAAATCCTTCACCGCCGTACCGATGGCGCGGCCCAGCGCCTGGTCGGCTTCTCCCAGCCGATCCAGGCTGTCTCCGCCTGGCTGACCCAGGGCCAACAGCGATTCGCGCAGCGCGGGAGAGAGTGTGGCGGTGGAGGATGCGCACAGCTCGATTCCATCACTTACGTCCAATAGGGCCAGATCCAGCCCGTCTACGCTGGTTCCCGAAATGGCGCCGACATAGAGCGTGGGTTCCACGCGGGTCAGGCCTTGCGATTCAAGGTCATTCGGCAGGCAGGTCGCGGAAGGCGAGTTGAATCTGCTGCTTGTACCCATTGAGCAGGGCGATCAGCGGTTGCGCCTGGTATTCGAACGCCGGACGCGCATCGTTCTGGATCGGAGCGGCGTCGGGCAGGCTCACCGTGCGCGGGTTTTTGTGTACGCCGCTCACCAGAAATTCGTAGTGCAGGTGGGGGGCGTTAGCCCAACCGGTGGCGCCTACGTAGCCGATGGTTTGGCCCTGCTTGACTCTGGCGCCCTTTCTGATGCTGCGAGCAAACTTCGACAGGTGCAGGTACTTGGTGACGAACTGCTCGCCATGTTTGATCACTACGTAGTTGCCATTGGCGTTGGTGCGGCCGGCGGTGGTCACGGTGCCGTCGCCAGATGCCATGATCGGCGTGCCGCGCGGCGCGGCGTAGTCGATGCCGCGGTGCGGCATGGTGCGCTTGAACAAAGGGTGCACCCGGCGCAGGTTGAAATTGGAGCTGATGCGCGAAAACTGCACGGGCGCCCGCAGGAACGCTTTGCGCATGCTCTTGCCGGTTGGCGTGAAGTAGCCCTCGGTGTTGTCGTCGCTGTACCAGACCGCCTGAAAGCTGTCGCCCTGGTTGGTGAATTCAGCGGCCAGAATATCGCCGTACCCGATGAACTTGTCGTTCAGGTACAGCTCTTCGTAGAGTACGTAGAATTCGTCGCCGCGCCGGATGTCCAGCACGAAGTCGATGTCCCACTGAAAGATCTGAGCCAGGCGCATGGTGAGCGAATCGTCGAAACCCGCTCGCTGGCTCGACACGAACAGGCTGTGGTCGATAGTGGCGTGTTTGTACGCCACCACGCGCTCAGGTTCCTGGGTTACCTCACGGCCAACGAAGCCATCGCCGGCTCGTTCGAAAGCCAGAGTTTGCAGGGGGCCGGGAGAGTACTCGAGCTTCAAGAGGGAGTTGTCTTCACCTAGCGTGAAGGTGAGATCGTGGCCAGGATAGATGCGTCGCAGCCGCGGCCCCAGCGGCTTGCTTGCCAGCACGCGGTGCAGTTCCGCCGCGGCAATGCCCTGCCGGCGAAAGATGACTGCCAGGTTGTCGCCTGGCGCCACCTGCCTGTGGGTGACGGTATGCTGGGGCGCTGGTGGCTCGCCGGCGATTTCTGGTAGAGGCGCGTCGGCGATTGCGCGGGGGGCGATGCCGGGCGGCGCCAGCGCCGCGGTTTCTTCAGCGGGCTCGGAGCTGTCCTCAATGTATAGCAGGTCGGCCAGGACGAAAGAGCACAGCCCCAGGCCGAGCAAGCCTGCCAGGACGAAATGCTTCCGCGGAAATGCTCTCGAGTCCATCGCTTCCGGTTCCCCCGGACCGCTTCCTTATTCGGTCGAACGTTCGGGAGCGGAACGTTCGATGGTTGAGTTTGCCGCGTGGCGGGCGTGAAATCCGTTGTAAATTCGCCGCTTACGCCACTATTTTGAGTGATTTTTGCTCAGCCTGGTAAGTATAGGGATTTCGTCGCCCTTGGAAACCCTGGTGCGGCAGGGTGTGAACCGGTGTCCAAGGGCAACTTGCACCGCGTTTTGTTAAGGTGCGCGTCTTTGCAGCAGGCCAACGGGTAACTGGAGCATGGCGAACGGGCTGGTCGACGAGCTGGAGCAGCGCGGGCTGTTGGCTCAGGTGTCCGATCGGAACGGCCTGTCGGACCACCTGCGCAGCGGGTCGCGGGTGGTGTATGCCGGATTCGATCCCACCGCAGACAGCCTGCACATCGGTAATCTGGTACCGCTGTTGACGTTGCGCCGCTTTCAGCTGTGCGGGCACCGTCCCATCCTGCTGCTGGGCGGGGCGACTGGTCTGATTGGTGACCCCTCCGGACGCAAGGATGAGCGCAGCCTCAACGCCGGTGAGGTGGTTGAGGGCTGGGTGGAGAACATTCGCTCCCAGGTGCAGGGTTTCGTGGATTTTGAGGGTAACAACGGCGCGGTCATCGCCAACAATCTTGATTGGACCGCCGGGCGAGATCTCATCAGCTTTCTGCGCGACATCGGGAAACATTTTTCGGTCAACCAGATGATTCAGCGCGACTCGGTGCGAGATCGGCTGGAGCGCGACGGCGAGGGCATTTCCTACACTGAGTTCAGTTACATGCTGCTCCAGGCCATGGACTACGCCGAGTTGGCGGAGCGCTACGACTGCACGGTGCAGGTAGGCGGCAGCGATCAGTGGGGCAATATCGTTTCGGGCATGGACCTGGTGCGCCGGCGTCTAGGGAAAGCGGCGTTTGCTATGACCCTGCCGCTGGTCACCAAAGCGGATGGCACAAAGTTCGGTAAGACGGCCGAAGGGTCGGTTTGGCTGGCTCCTGACCGTACCTCGCCCTACGCGTTCTATCAGTTCTGGCGGAACACGTCAGACGCGGACGCCGTTTCGTATCTGAAGATCTTCACCTTTCTCGGCCTGGAGGAGATTCAGTCACTGGCGGACAGTCTCGCCGAGCACCCGGAGCAGCGCGACGCACAGCGGCGGCTGGCAGCTGAGGTGACGACGCTGGTGCACGGGAAGCAGGCGCTGGCCTCTGCCCAGCGCATCACCCAGTGTCTGTTTGCGGGGGACATCGAAGGGCTCACGCAGGATGATCTGGACCAGCTGCGGCAGGACGGCATGGATGCGACTACCCTTGAGGCTGCCTCGGTGGGACTGCTCGACGCCCTGGCAGAGGCTGGACTCGCTCAGTCCCGGGGTGCTGCCCGCAAGTTGGTGCAGGGTAATGGCTTGCGCGTGAATGGGGTGCTGGAAGGCGACATCGAGCGGCAGCTGGATTGGCAGGATGCTCTGTTCGGCCGCTTCTACCTGCTTCGACGGGGCAAAAAGAGCTGGCATTTGCTGGTTCGGGGAAACGTCTAGACCGATCATAATTCTTGAGGTTGCGACGCGCTGAAAAGAACCCGCAAAGCGCTTGCGCGACCTACGACCCTGCGTATAATACGCAGCCCTTGCCCCGGGGCTCAGGCTCCGACGGTAGCTCTTTAACATTTAAAATACTGAACAAGCCATTCGTGTGGGTGCTTGTATTCATTGTTGCCGGTGGGTTTTTCAAGCCAACCGGTGAGTGAAATTACGAGCCATGGTTCGTTCTTTCTTGCCTTGTAGGTGCAAGCCTGTTTTGGCAGAAGAATTGAACCCAGCACGTTAATTCATTGAGCAGCGATTGATTCGCGTCAACAGTCCTAGACCTCAATGGTCAAAGACCGAGACGCATCTTCAATAAACTGAAGAGTTTGATCATGG
>DEBD01000028.1:0-102191 GCA_002348385.1 Gammaproteobacteria bacterium UBA2965
CCGGGATATGGCGATCCCGCCCATAGATTTGCCGAGCCTTCCCCGCCTCGCGGCGAAGTGCGGGTGCGCGAACTGCGCATGCGGTGGCCGTCCCAGGAGGGGTCTTAGTTGCGCATAGGCCTCATCTCCGACACCCATATTCCTGAAGCCAGAAAGACACTTTGGCCGCAGGTGTACGACGCGTTCAGCGGCGTCGATCTGATCCTGCATGCGGGAGACATTCACGAGCTTTACGTTCTGGATATGCTGGAAGAAGTGGCGCCGGTATATGCGGCCCGAGGTAACGGCGAAGACGGCGGCGGCGGGCGGCCGGTTCAACCGGAGGATCCCCGGGTACGCTACGCGTGGTTGCTGGAGCTAGAAGGGCTATGGGTGGGATTGACCCATTATGTCCCGGTGCCGGAGCGGCCCCCCAACTTTACCCTGCAGCGCTGGGTGGAACGCTTCTTTCCTGAGCGTACGCCGGACGTGATCGTCTCGGGAGACACCCATCGGGAGTGCATCGAGGAACTGCATGGGGTGCTGTGCGTCAATCCGGGATCACCCACGTACCCGCACAACTACGACACGCAGTACGGCACCATCGGGTTTCTAGAGATCGACAACGGCCAGGCGTCCCCCAGCGTGTGGCAGATCACCGACGACGGCGTGGCGCCCTTTGACTGGCACGCCACGCCGCCCTGGAAGCTATAAACGCTTGTTAATCCTTGGGTTGACCCAGAATCCGCTCGGCGATGATGTTGCGCTGAATGTTCGGCGTACCGCCACCGATCACCACGTTGGGCCACGACAGGCTCGACTTGGCCCAGCTGCCTTCGTCCACGGCTTCCTCGCTGCCGGCAAGCGCAACACCGGCTGTTCCGCCCAACTCAACGGCGAAGTCGTCCATCTCGATCTCCAGGCTCGCCCGGTGCAGCTTGTTCACGGAGGTCTCGCTGGATAGCGGCTCACCCTTGATCTGTTTGGTGAGATAGCGCAGCCCGTTGTACTTCATAGCGGCGATCTTCGCCTCGAACTGGGCAATCTGGCGCCGCACCTTGGGGTCTTCGCTGGCGGGCCTGCCCTGCTTCTTGGAGTTTCTGACCAGGCCCTTCAACGTGTCTAGCTTGGCGAACATCTGGGTGACCTCGCCGATGCTCGAGCGCTCGTTGGCGAGCGCAGACACGGTTACCTTCCAGCCGTCGCCCTCGTCGCCCAGGCGATTTTCCACGGGCACCTTCACGTCGGTGAAAAACACCTCGGCAAAGTGCCGGTCGCCCGCCATGTTCTCGATGGGCCGCACTTCCAACCCGGGCGCGTCCATGGGAACCAGTAGGCAGGTGATGCCCTGGTGCTTCACTTCTACGTCGAAGTCGGTGCGTACCAGAAGAATGATCCACTGAGAGAACGGTGCTCCCGTGGTCCAGATCTTCTGCCCGTTCACCACGTAGTGGTCCCCATCGCGCACCGCCTTGCACTGAATGGCCGCCAGGTCTGAGCCATGGTTGGGCTCGGAATAGCCGGTGCACCAGGTGACCTTGCTGTCGAGAATATCGGGAATGAACCGTTGTTTCTGCTCCTGGGTGCCGTACTGCATGATGCCCGGCCCTACCCAGGCAAGCCCCATGAACGAGGTGCCCAGAGGGGGTGCTTTGGCTAGCGCCATCTCTTCGCGCAGGATGGCCTGCTCGATGAGACCGCCGCTGCCGCCGCCAAACTCCTTGGGCCACGAAAAGCCCACCCAGCCTTTCTCGCGCACCCTTTCCAGCCAGGTTTTCAGAAAGCCGGGATCGCGCGCTTCCTTGGGCGGCAGGTTGTCTTTGAGGAACGTGCGCACCTCTTCGCGAAACGCCTGCTCTTCGGGGGTGTAGTCGAAATCCATCACAAGCCTCCTAACGTGGCCACGCGTTCGAGGTGGTAGTCTGAGTCGCCGAATATGGGGCGTGCCCACTTGGAGCGCTTGAGGTACAACTGCACGTCGTACTCGGCGGTAAAGCCGATGGCGCCGTGCAGGCCGATTCCGTCGATGCCGAGCTCCGCAAACGCGTCGGACGCGTACCCTTTGGCCAGCGAGATCGCCCGGGGCAGCTCGTCGGGTGCTTCATCCGCCGCCCAGGCAGCGTAGTAGAGCAGCGACTTGAAAGACTCCACGTCTACGTACAGGTCCGCCAGCCGGTGTTTCACGCCCTGGTACTGGCCGATCGGTTTGCCGAACTGAATACGCTCCTTGGCGTAGTCGCTGGTCATGTACAACGCGGCCTCGGCTGCACCCACCATCTCGGCGGTGACGAGCACGGCGCCGATGTCCGTGAGGTAGGACAGATCCTCCTCGCTCATGGGCAGAAAGTTCTCCTCGGCCACCGTCAGATTGTCCAGCGTGACTCGGCCCATGGGTTTGGTACGGTCCATCTGCGGCTGGTTGCTGATGGTTACCTGGCCGCGCTCCAGGGCAACCAGCCCCAGCTTGTCTGCGCAGCGTGCCGCCAGCAGCAGATAATCAGCTGCCTGAGCATGGGGTACGAATGGCTTGGTGCCGCTTACCGTATAGCCGCCATCCGAAGGTGTGGCTTCTAGCGTGATGGCCTGGGGATCGATCCAGTTGGGCTCGTCGTACAGACCGATGGTGAAAACCGCTTCGCCCGACGCCATCGTGGGCAACCAATTGCTTTTTTGGACCTCGCTACCGCAGCGCAGGATGGCGGCCACGGAGTGTGCCTGGGATGCGATGGGCAACGGGCACAAACCTCGCGCCGTTTCTTCGAGCACTACGGTGAGGTCGATCCAGCCCAGACCCAATCCGCCGTAGGCTTCTGGCACGGTCAGCCCCAGCCAGCCGAGGTCTGCCGCCTGCTGCCACAAGCCCTGGTCGAACCCGTTATCGGTGGCCATGAGCTCACGCACTTTGGCCATGGGGCACTGCTCGGTCATGAAGCGACTCACCTGGTCGCGCAGCAGCTCCTGCTCTTCGGTAAATCCAAAATTCATCGTCGGTTCCTGTAGATGCCGCCTCCTAGGCGCCGCGCAAAGGATTAATGGGCGGCCAGCTCTCGCGGCTTGCGAGAATCTTCTCGCCGATGTCTGACACATCCCACGGGCCCGATGCCAGGTCGCGGTCCGCGATGTCGGTAACCTGCCATGACAGCAGCTGTACCTTGTTGCCCGAGATCAGCCACTGGCGGCCGCTGATGTCTTTGGCGTCGTCGGTGCACAGCCACACGATGGCCGGAGAGACGGTTTCCGGCGGAAAACGGTCCTGAATGTCTTCCGGCAGGATGTCTTCGGTGAGCCGCGAGGTGGCTGTAGGCGCCAGCACGTTCACGGTGACCCCGTACTTCAGCCCTTCCAGCCACAGACAGCGCATGAAGCCGGCAATGCCTGCTTTTGCGGCGCCGTAGTTGGTCTGCCCGAAGTTGCCCAGCAGCCCGGAGGTGGAGCTGGTCATGATGATGCGCCCGCCGTTGCCGAGCTCCAGCATCTTGTCGTAAGCGGCTTTCACCGTGTAGTAGGTGCCGCGCAGATGCACGTCCAGCACCACTTCCCACATCTCGTCGTCCATGTTCTTGAACGACTTGTCGCGCAGAATGCCGGCGTTGGCGATCATGATGTCGCAGCGCCCGAACTCGCTGACAGCGGTTTCCACCATGGACGCGGCCGCCGCTTTGTCCGACACGGACCCGTAGTTGGCTGCGGCCTTGCCGCCGCCGGCGATGATTTCGTCGACCACGGCATCGGCCATGGAGGTGGAAGCCCCCGTGCCGTCGCGCGCGCCGCCCAGATCATTGACCACCACCGCGGCGCCTTCTTTGGCGAGCAGCAAGGCGTGAGCGCGGCCGATACCGCCCCCCGCACCGGTTACGATTGCGACTTTACCGTCCAGCATTCCCATGATGTGTCCTCGAAAAGCAGATCATTTAGTGAACAGCGCAGTCTACGTTGCGAATGTGCAAACGCAAGATGTGGACCGACCATGTGATCACGGCTCGCGATGCATTGGATGGTCCTGGGAGTTGGGTGCATGGGGGGCAGGGAGTGCGGCGAGTTTGTAGCCGAGCCGCGCCCCCGTTCAAGTTGTGACCCCACCGGAAACTTTCCTTTGCGTGAGATTGGCGTGGCCTGGCCGCGAGTGCCCGCGACCGATCCTATTCTAGAGACGCCACAATCGCCTGCGCCGCGCGCATGGCGAAGTCCTCCCTATAAAGCATTTCCAGCGTCGCTAGCCCTCCCGGGTTCGCCACGTTCACCTCCATCAAGTAGTCGCCTACCACGTCAATGGCGGCAAAGCGCACATGCTCGCAGAGCAACTGCTCCGCCAGCTCGGCAACCAGTGTTTCCTGTGGGGATGTCAACGCTGCGCGCGCGGTGGTCGCACCCAGCTCCAGATTCGCGTGGACGCCATCGGCCGGCACGCGCAGGTAGCTGCCGAGCAGCTGGCCGGCGGCCACCAGCGTGCGAATTTCTCCCTGGGCAACCTCGGGCACGAATCGTTGCACCTGGCAATAGCGGGGATCGGCGTTGTCGGGGGAGATGAGGTGTTGCAACGTAGGGCGCGGGTCTTCGCCGGCGCGCACCAGGGTAACGTCGCGGCCGTAGCTGCCCGCCGTGGGTTTGATGACCCAATCGCCTCCCTGGGCGATGATGGCGGTCAACGCATCCACGTCGTTGTGGGTGTGGGTTTCGGGCATGTGCGACAGCCACCGGTGCTTGCCGTGCAGGAAGGTCAGCGCCCGCGGGCCGGTGACCAACTGGCCGGCAGGAATCAGATCCAGTAGCTGCATGCGATCGAAGAATGAGATTTCAGGACCGAATCCCAGCGGCCAGATCAGCGTCACCTCCTGCGGTGTCAGGTGTGCGAAACGGGGCTCGCCGGCCTGCAGGTGGACGCTGTCATGCGGTAACTCCAGAACTTCCCAGCCCAGGGCGGCAAACGCCTGGGGAAGCCGGGTGTGATTGTCGTTCCTGGCCTGGCTGACATCGCCCAGCAGGAACAGGACTCGTTGCCTCTGTGCGTGTGTGTTCATGCCGCCTTGTTGAGCCCTTGGTTGCTGGCAGGCGGGGTGGCCCGCTGTGCTAAAATTGCTCGGCTATGAGTGCCGAAACCACCCTACCAGATTACTCACTGCCCGAAGAGCAGGTGCCCATGTTTTTCCCCGAGGTGCTCGCCGAGAGTGATGTGGCGGCGCTCAAGGAAGAGATCGCGGGGCTTCTGAAAGCTCGTAATGCGGTGCTGGTTGCCCACTACTACGTAGACGGGCACGTGCAGGATCTGGCCGAGGAAACTGGTGGCTGCGTGTCCGATTCGTTGGAAATGGCGCGCTTCGGTCGTGATCACGACGCACCCACCCTGGTGGTGGCCGGTGTCCGGTTCATGGGCGAATCCGCCAAGATTCTCTCGCCAGACAAGCAGGTAGTAATGCCCACGCTGGCAGCGGAATGCTCGCTCGACCTGGGCTGCCCGCCGGACGAGTTCGAGGCGTTCTGTAAGGCTAACCCCGATCGCACGGTAGTGGTTTATGCCAACACCTCCGCCAAGGTGAAGGCGCTATCTGATTGGGTGGTCACCAGCAGTGTGGCGCTGCCCATCGTGGAGTCGCTGGACGCCAAGGGCGAGAAGATTTTATGGGCGCCGGACAAACACCTGGGGCGTTACATTCAGCATCAGACGGGCGCGGACATGCTGCTTTGGAGTGGCGCCTGTGTGGTGCACGAGGAGTTCAAGTCCAAAGCCCTGTTTGATCTGAAGGCCGTGTATCCAGACGCGGGGGTGCTGGTGCATCCGGAGTCGCCGGCTGCCGTCATCGACATTGCCGATGCCGTAGGTAGCACCAGCCAGATACTCGCGGCGGCTCGAGATCTGCCCCACGAGATGTTCATCGTGGCCACCGACCGGGGGCTGTTTCACAAGCTCCGGCAACGCAATCCCGACAAGCGCTTTATCGAGGCTCCCACGGCAGGGGACGGCGCTACCTGTCGAAGTTGCGCCCACTGCCCGTGGATGGCCATGAACGAGTTGAGCAAGGTGGCTGAGGTGCTACGCGATGAATCCGCCATGCGCGACAAGGAGATCCGTATCGACCCCGACATCGCCAAGCGCGCCATGGTGCCGCTGCAGCGCATGCTGGACTTTCCGCGCTAGCGCGAACCCCATAGGAAACCTGGGCTTGCGGGCTGCTAGGAGCGCGCTACGCGCAGCGCCGTGCGCAGATCGTCGATGCGTTGGTTGAGCTTGGCGTAGGAGGGCGCATCCTGGCGGCTCACCAGGCGCAGCGCGTATTCCAGGTGAGAAATGGCTTTCTGGTAAGCCCCATGCAGGGCGTAGAACTCGGCGCGCGCCTTGTGCACACCGATGATGTTGCCCGCCTTGCCCGACACCTCCGCCAGGTTGTACCACACGTCCACGTCCTGGGAATTCACCAGGCTCTGGCGCAGTAGCACTTCCTCTGCTTTGTCGTATTGCTGGCCCTTGGTGAGCGAATCCGCGTACAAGGCGGCCAGTGGGGCGTTGTCCGGGTTGATGCTCAGGTGGTGTGAGAGCAGCCGGTTGGCCTGGTCGAATTTCTCTGCGGCGATGAGCAGCTCGGCGTAGGTGCAGATATAGAGGATCTTGTGGGGGTTACTGGTGAACAGCGCGTCCCCTTCGGCGATGGCCTCGCGATGCTTGTTGGCCCGCGACTTGGCCAGCGCCAGCCCGTAGCGAGCAGCGGTTGAGTCTGGATTGTCGCGCACGGCCTTGGTGAATTGGGTGACCGCAATGGTAGGTGAGTCGGCGTAGTGCACCTGGGCGCGGCTGCGCATCAATGCATATTCTTCCGAATCGGCGTAAGTGCCCCGGCCGTACTCCCGCGCCTGGCTCTTGGCATCGGCGATGCGCGTTTCGCTCAGCGGGTGGGTGAGCAGGAATTCGGGCGGCGTGCGGGTGAATCGATAGCTCTGCTGCATGCGCTCGAACATGCGTGCCATCCCGTCCGGGTCGAAGCCGGCGCGGGCCAGGGTAGACAGCCCGATCCGATCCGCCTCGCTCTCTCGGCTGCGGCTGTAGCTCAGGTAGCTCGACTGGGCTGCGGCCTGTGAGGCTGACAAGGCGGCCATGCCGGCGTCGCCCCCGCCCAGCACGCCGATGGCGATGGCGGCAATCAGCGAGGCCACCGTGGGCAGGGTTTTGGAGCGTGATTCCTCCACACCCCGGGCAAAGTGCCGTTGGCTCAGGTGCGCCAGCTCGTGTGCCATTACTGAAGCGTACTCGTGGATGTCCTGAGCGTGCAGCATCAGGCCGAGGTTCACGCCCACCACCCCGCCGGGCGCGGCGAAGGCGTTGATCTGCTCGCTGTCGATGAGGGCGACCCCCTGCAGGTTTTCCTTGAGCTGCGAGTGCTGCACCAGGTCGTGCAGCTGGCCGGCCACGTAGTACTTGAGGATGGGGTCGCTCACCGTGGGCAGGCCGGCGTTGATCTGCTTCATGAAATCGCGCCCGATCTGGCGCTCCATAGCCGGCGAGATGAGGCTGGACGACGCATCTCCCAGTACCGGCAGATCGCTGCCCACGTCGGCCCGCGGTGCGGTGCCCGAGAGGCACGCGCTCAGAAAAAAGCCAAGCAGAATGCGCACTTGCGGCGATGTTGTTGAGCGGCTCATTGAGTTCATCTTACTTCATGGACGCCGGCTCGCGACAAAAAGTTCAAAACCCTTATCATAGCCTCACCCTGGACTGGATCGACCCATGAGCGAGCCTGACGTTCTCGACGTGACGGGGCTGAACTGCCCCATGCCCCTGCTCAAGGCCAAAAAAGCGCTGAACGAGATGGCACCCGACAGCCTGCTCAAAGTGCTGGCCACCGACCCCGGATCGGTGCGGGATTTTGAGGTATTCGCGCAACAAAGCGGCAATGCTTTGGTGGAATCTTCCATGGACGGCGATACTTATATATACATGCTGCGTAAGAAATCGGCCTGAATGCGCTTTCTAGAGGTCATCGGCGGTTGGGTCAACCGGCACTTTTCCAACGAAGAAGCCATCTACCTGGTGGTCATGCTGGTGGCCGCATTTGCTTTGCTGTTCATGCTTGGTGGGGTGCTGGCGCCGGTGCTCACCGGCCTGGTAGTGGCCTTTCTGCTGGTTGGGCTCGTGAAGCGGCTGGTGGACTTGGGCGTGCCGGAACTGGTGAGCGTGCATGTGGTGTTCATCCTGTTCCTGGGCGCCATGGTTGCGCTTGGGGTGTTTCTCATCCCACTGGTGTGGCAGCAGCTGCGTGCGATGGTAGTGGGGCTGCCGGGCGGCTTCGAGCAGGTACGTGATCTGCTGCTGAGTTTCGCCGAGCGCTACCCCGACTTCGTTACCAGAACACAGGTGGACCAATGGCTATCTGGCCTTACCAACGACGTGGCGAATTTCAGCGGTACCCTCGTCAACACTTTGCTCAATGAAATCCCGGAAGTGGTGGCGCTCATGCTGTATGCGGTGATCGTGCCGTTTTCGGTGTATTTCTTTTTGAAGGACCGTCGCAAGCTCATCGCCTGGTTCGTGTCTCTGCTGCCCAGCCAGCGCCCGCTGCTAAACAGCGTGGGCGACGAGATGAACGTGCAGCTTGCAAACTACGTGCGGGGCAAGTTCTTGGAGATCCTTATTGTAGGCTCCGTCACCTATGTCACCTTCACGCTGTTCGGCTTGAATTACGCTGCCTTGTTGGCCGTGCTGGTAGGGCTTTCGGTTCTGATACCGTTTATCGGTGCCGCGGTGGTGACCATTCCCGTGGCACTGGTGGCTACCGTGCAGTTTGGCTGGTCGCTCAGCTTCGCTGGTGTGTTCGGCGCGTATCTGGTGATTCAGTTTCTCGACGGCAACTTTCTGGTGCCGCTGCTGTTCTCAAATGCGGTCAACCTGCATCCCATCACCATCGTCTCGGCCGTTCTGGCGTTTGGCGGGTTATGGGGCGTGTGGGGGGTGTTGTTCGCCATTCCTTTGGCCACCCTGATCAAGGCGATCTATACGGCCTGGCCGCGCCAGGACGACGAAGTGGTGGTTGAGAGCCCGTGAACGGCTCAAGTACCATGCGCACTGCCCGTGCCGCGGTGGCGCGGGATTCATTCGTGACAATGGCTGTATGAGGGGGAAAGCAAATGTTCAGCGGTAGCATCGTTGCCCTGATCACCCCAATGACGGCGTCGTTTGAGGTGGACTGGGACGCTCTGGTGGGGCTCATCGAGTGGCACCTGGAGCAGGGCACCAACGGCATCGTGCCGGTGGGTACCACGGGCGAGTCGGCGACCCTGACCGTTCCCGAGCATTTGGAGGTGATTCGCCGCACGGTTGAGGTGGTGGGCGGGCGCGTGCCCGTCATAGCCGGTACCGGCGCCAATGCCACGGACGAAGCCATCCATCTCACCCGCGAAGCCAAATCCCTGGGGGCAGATGCCTCCCTCTCCGTTACCCCCTACTACAACCGACCCACCCAGGAAGGCCTGTATCAGCACTACAAGGCCATTGCCGAGGCGGTGGACATTCCCATCGTTCTCTACAACGTGCCGCCCCGCACCGGCTGCGACATGAGCGCCGAGACGGTGGCGCGTCTGGCACCTGTCGCCAACATCGTGGCGGTGAAGGAAGCCTGCGGCGACTACAGCCGGGTGGGTGAGATCAAAGGCATGACGCCGGACGAATTCTGCGTGCTCTCCGGTGAAGACGGCCAGACGTTGAAGATGTTCGAGCTGGGTGCTGCGGGCTGCATCTCGGTTACCGCCAACGTGCTGCCCAAAAAGATGGCTGAGTTCTGTGCCGCCTATCTTTCCGGTGATCATGCACGTGCTCAGGCGCTGGATGCCGAGCTGCAGCCAATTCACGAGATACTCTTCGTGGAGTCGAGCCCGACGCCCACCAAGTGGGCCCTCTACCAGATGGGCAAGGTCGACCGCGGCATTCGCATGCCGCTGTTGGAACTCACCGCCGGCCACCGTGAGCAACTGGTGGCGCGGCTTAAGACTGTGGGGGCCCTGTAATGCGCGTATGGATCTCCGCTGGCACCTTGTTCGTGCTGGCAGCCTGTTCGGGGTTCAACGACGACGAGGGCATGTTCGTCAACAAGGCCGACGACTACCTGGACGCGACGGAGCGCCATGGCCTCGTCATCCCGGAAGACCTGGACCCGTTTCGAGTGCAGGACCCGTTCCCCATTCCATCCAGTCCCGTGCAGAGCAATCCGGAGTTCTACCCCGGCCGGCCGCCGCAGCCCAGCGCCCTGTATGCCAACGACAACCGCGACGAAGTGCGCCTGCAGCGGCTGGGAGGACGGGTATGGCTCGCGGTGCCTGAGTCTCCTGATACCGTCTGGCCCAAGATCAAGCAGTTTCTGGCGGAAAACGGCGTGAACGTAGTGCGCGAGGTAGGCCGGGACGGCCGCCTGGACAGTGAGTGGATGATTATCGAGAACACCACGTACCGGGACGTCGTCCGCATGACGCTGCGCGATGAGCGAGACGCGGCTGCGGTTTCGGAGGGGCGCGATCGCATCATGATCCGCGTTGAGCGAGGCATGCGCGAACGCACCGCCGAGGTGCATCTGCGACACGAAAACGACGCTGACGGCATGGATGACCCTTCGCGGCCGTTCAACAGCATCGTTTCGGACATCGTCACCGTCGAGCGCGAAATGCTTAATGAAATCGGAGCCTACATCGCGGCCAAGGTGGCGGAGCAGACCGTCTCCATGGTCGCCCAGGAAATCCGCTCCGGCGCCAAGTCCGAAGTGATCCGCAATCCGGACGGTGTGCCCACCCTGCAGCTGTACCTGGATTCGGAGCGCGCATGGGCAGCCATCGGGCAAGCGCTCAACCGTGCCGAGGTGGATGTGACCAATCAGGATCGCGGTGAAGGCAAGTACTATGTAGTGATCTCGGACTCGTTCCTTGCAGGCGAGCGCAGAGGCTTCTTCAAGCGACTGTTCTCAGGCCGTGGCAAAAACAAAAAGAAAACTGCCGACAACCTGCAGGTGGCCCTGTCGCAAAGCGACGAGCGCACCTTCTCTGTGGTGATCCTGGATGAGAACGCCCGCCACATCGACCGCGAGCTGAGTCAGGAACTGCTGACCATGATTCGCGAGTTCGCCAGTTGACCGCATTCGCGTCGCTGGGAAGCGGTAGCCGTGGCAACGGCACATTAGCCGACATCGGTGGAGAGCTCATTCTTGTAGACTGTGGCTTCACCCTAAAACAAGCCGAAGCACGGCTTCGCCGCCTTGACGTGCGCCCCGGCGATCTGAGCGCCATTCTGGTAACGCACGAGCATTCTGACCATATCGCCGGGGTTGCGGCACTGAGCCACAAATACGCTGTGCCCGTGTACGCTTCGTTCGGCACGCTGAAAGCTGCGCGCCAGGAGGTGGTCGGCTGCCCCATCAACTCGCACAAGGTATTTCAGATAGGTGAGGTTGCCGTGGAGCCGGTGGTGGTTCCCCACGATGCGCGAGAGCCCACCCAGTTCGTTTTTCAACATGGCAACACGCGCATAGGCGTGATCTCGGACCTCGGCCAGGTAACACCGTTCGTGTCCAAGCAGTACCAGGGTTGTAGCGGCCTCATGATGGAAAGCAACCACGACCGCGCCATGCTGATGCGCGGCCGCTACCCGGAGAGTATCAAGCGCCGCATAGCCGGCGACCTCGGGCACCTGTCCAACGAGCAGGCGGCCGGCTTTCTGGAGCTGGTGAAGAATCCTGGCTTGCGCGTGGTGGTTGGCCACGTAAGCGAGCAGAATAACCACCCCGAGCATCTGGAGCGTACATTCGCGCCTTATGCCGACCAGGTGGCTGAGCTGCGCTATGCAACCCAGGGCGCGGGCATAGACTGGATGTCGCTGCCGGAGCGGGGCAGTGCGAACGATACACACGGAGAGGTGCCGGAGCTGGCCGAACGGGCTTGACTCGAAATCAAGTGACCTCGCAAGGGGTCCGTGGGTTCGAATCCCACCCTCTCCGCCAAGTTATCCAATAAACTATCTAACAAACAAGCGGCCGCTGCGCGAATTCGCGCCGCACTAGCGGGCCACTAAGTCTGTCCGTGTATTTCACCCCCAGAATCTCAGGCTTTCTTGGCCGAATTGGCGTAAGATCTGAGGCGTTAAGGATCCCGGCTCCGATTTTTCTTCCGAGTTTCGACTCTGTCCGCACTTCGGTGATCGCTTTTAACACCTAATCGTCGACATTGGCGTTGACGAACATTCACACCCGCGCTGATTGATTAAACCAGGGAATAAGTGCGTTTGCGCTCGAAACAACGAGCATGGAGACAGTTAATGAAACTATACGTAGGCAACTTGCCGTGGAGCACGACCGATGCCGATCTGGAGGAAATGTTCGGCGCAGTCGGTCCTGTCACGTCCGCCAGCGTCGTCAAAGATAGAGACACCGGCCGCTCGCGGGGCTTCGGTTTCGTCGAGATGGAGAGCGCTGATGCAAAGCGCGCCATTGCCGAACTGAACGGTCATACGCTTGAATCACGGCAGTTGAAAGTCGACCAGGCTACCGACAAGCCAAAGCGCTCGAGCAGATTCTAGCCTCGAAAGGAGGGCCGGAACCTTGCGAAAGCCGAACTATTCAGCTGAGAAACGCAGACGACAACTCGCCAAGCAAGCCAAGCGCGAAGCGAAACGCCAACGCAAGCAGGCTGAACGCCAATCGTCGCATTCTCCGGCGCCGGAGGACGATTCGGAGGTGAAACCCAGCGAGTTGAGTGACCCCGGAGCGAACGGATGATCCGCCGAGCGCCGCTCCGTTGAAAGAGCTCATACGCAAAGGTAAACAGCAAGGCTATCTGACCTTCGCCGAGGTCAACGATCACCTACCGACCAATATCTCCGATCCGGAGCAGATAGAAGAGATCATCCGCATGATCAACGACATGGGCATCGAGGTGCACGAAGTGGCACCCGCGGCCGAGGAGTTGTTGAACAACGACGAAAGCGAAGACGAACTAGCTGTCGCAGAGGCCACGGCCGCGCTCGCGGATGCTGGGGCCGAACCAGGCCGAACCGTGGATCCGGTTCGCATGTACATGCGCGAGATGGGCAGGCTTCAGCTCCTCACTCGTGAGGGCGAGGTCGCGATCGCGAAGCGCATCGAGGAAGGCATGAGCGAGGCGCTGGCCGCCGCTGCGCAATTCCCACAAGGGGTACAGCATCTCCTCGACGACTACGACCGTGCAATTGCGAAGGGCAAACTAACGGACGTACTGGTCGGTTATCTCGATCCGGTTGAAGGAATCCCGCTACCTCCCAAGCCTAACGCTGACAACAACACTGAAGAGGAAAACAAAGGCCTCGACCCGGTCGAAGCAAGCCGCCGCTTTACCGCGCTTCGTCGAGCGTATCAGCAGGCTAAGAATCCCATCGCCGGAGAGGGGCCGGCACCTTGTGCGGTGCAGGGCAATCTACAATCCTATAGTGAGCTACTCTCCTCACTTAAGCTCGCGCCAAGTCATTACCACGCGCTGGTGGATACCGGCCGAGATGTGATTGAACAGGTGCGTACCCACGAGCGGGCGATCATGTCCTGCTGCGTGCAAAACGCTGGAATGCCGCGGGAGCTTTTTTTGAAGGAGTTTCCAGGAAACGAGACGTCGATTGCCTGGCTAAATCGGCATATCAAAGGTCAGCACGAGTACAGCGCCGCACTCGGCGCCGAGAAGCCGGCGATTCAGCGCATTCAGAAGCAGTTGAAGGTGGTCACCCAGGCTACGGGACGATCGGCTGGTGAAACCCGAGAGATCGGCCGGCGTATGGCGCTTGGCGAAGCGAAGATGAACCGGGCAAAAAAGGAAATGGTCGAGGCCAACCTCCGCCTGGTCATTTCCATCGCCAAAAAATACACAAATCGTGGGTTGAGTTTTCTCGACCTGATTCAAGAAGGCAACACCGGGCTCATGCGGGCGGTGGACAAGTTCGAGTACCGCCGCGGTTACAAATTCTCAACCTACGCAACCTGGTGGATTCGCCAAGCCATCAGCCGAGCCGTCGCCGATCAGGCGCGCACAATCAGAGTTCCGGTGCATATGATTGAGCTCATCAACAAACTCAATCGCGCTACACGTCAGCTGGTTCAGGAACTTGGCCGCGAGCCAACGCCTGCCGAGATCGGCACTCTTATGGCGCTATCCGAAGAGCGGGTCACTCGGGTTCAGAAAATCTCCAAACATACCCTTTCTCTAGAGATCCCTGTCGGGGAGGATGACGAGCAGCATCTAGGTGATCTAATCGAAGATGTAGAGAGCGCGTCTCCCGTGGACCTCGCATCGAGCGGCCGCCTGAAGGAGGCAATGCGCGAGATTCTGGGTGGTTTGACCTCACGCGAAGCCAAAATACTGCGCATGCGCTTCGGGATCGATATGAATACGGATCACACGCTCGAGGAAGTTGGACGGCAGTTCAACGTCACGCGCGAGCGCATTCGCCAGATCGAGGCGAAGGCGCTGCGAAAACTCCGGCACCCGAACGTATCGGGACAGCTACATAGTTTCCTTCAGGAAGATTAGGAGTGGCGCAATCGTGTCATCCACAAACGGTGACTGTTTAGTAACGGTACATTTAATCATTCCCTAATCCCCTGAGCAGCGCCGTCCAAGAGGCTGATTACAGAGAAATGTACCTGGCCCCAATGTGGTCTCACCAGAAACCGAAATGACCTAGTTGTACCCATTTTAGGTGCGCGCCTGAGTATCTCTAGGGCGACGCATAATGCCCGCCGGCTACATTGCGCTGAGTTTTAGCCAGAGATGGTGATAACCGCGCAGCATCGATGAGTGAGTGCGTTCATTCTCGTGCTCTAGGGCGTGCTCTATGCTCGCAAATCGCTTTAACATGCCGAGCAACGCATATTTTGCCTCCATGCGCGCCAGCGGTGCGCCGATGCAGAAATGGATGCCGTGGCCAAACGTGTGATGGTCGCTGCGCGGGCGGTCCAGGCGGAACGTGTCGGGATCGTCGTAGTGGTCCGCGTCGCGATTGGCGGAACCCAGCACAGTGTAGACGGCTTCCCCCTTGGCCACCCTCTGACCGTGAAACTTGGCGTCAGAGAGTGCGATGCGGCTGATCCAATGTACCGGTGAGTCGAAGCGTAGGCACTCCTCCACGGCCGCTTCGATCTTGCCAGGATCCGCGCGCAGCGCCTCCCAGACCTCGGGGTGATCGGCGACGTAGTGCAACAGGTTGCTGAGGAGATTGGTCGTTGTCTCGTTGCCTGCGATCAGCAGTAGCTGACAGTAGCCGACGATCACCTCTTCGGTGAGGCCCTCGCCGTCAATATCTGCAGCGACCACCTTGCTGATGAGGTCCTCGCCTGGGTTTTCCCGTCGCTTGGGAATCTCACCCCGAAAGAAGTCCATCATCTCCAGAATATCCGGCATCCGCTCCTCCATGGTTTTTGCGGTGCCTGTGGCGGTGAGACTGTCGGACCAGCGTTTGAAGTCGTCTTTGCGCTCGAAGGGAATACCTAGGAAATGGGAGATGAGCGCGACAGGGAGTGGAATGGTGAGGCATTCGGCAATGTCTACTGGCTCGTCGGTGTCGATGTCGTCCAGCAGCTGCTCTACCACGGCCATGAGGTCGCTTTCGATGGCTTTCATCACCCGCGATGTAAACGAACGGTTGACGATGGCGCGCAGCGAGGTGTGACGTGGCGGATCGTCGTGTAGGAGAGGCAACGCCAGTGTGCCTTGTGATCTGCTGGCATCCAACTGGGAGGAATAGTTTTCAGGGTCCTTCAAAACGCTGCGCACATCTTCGTAGCGCGAAAGAACCCAACCCTGGACGTCGTCGGCCCACCAGATCGGGCGCTCGGCACGCCATTGGGCGTAGATCGGGTAAGGATTCGCGATGAATTCAAGCTCTTGGAAGTTCATGGAAGCTTTCTCCCGGAGTACCGAGTCAGGTTACTACCGAACTATTGCGAGAGTCCGCGCTCGGTGCGGCCTCGCTTCTGAAAATTCAGTGGCTTTAACTTTCCTTGGCATGCAGCAGTTCGAGAATCTCGACGAACCAGAGACCGTCAAGAATTGAATGCCAGGCCGGCTCCCGCCCACAGTGCCATAGTTGGAAATGTGTTGGCTCCCATGCTAACACCAGATTAGCGGTGTCTGTAACTGCCTGAAAGCTGCCCATTGCTCTTTTTAGGCTCGGGCCGTTGGGTGCTGCGGCGCCTGCGGCAGACATGCGTAATTCCCTTCGCTAGGCTAGCCTCTGTGGCTGTAATGAGGACGAGACAATTAAAATTCGTGCCGTCGTGCTAGTGATTTTTTTAGTGCCCATGTGTGCCCTCGCCGCAAAAGGCTCGGATCTTCTGAAACTATGCGAATCAGCTGACCCCACGAGTCGACAGCATTGTGAAATCTATGTTCGGGGGGTCGTCCAAGGCGGGCTAGCAATGCAGCCAGGGTTAGCGTCGCCGACATCTCTGCTCTCGATCTGTGTGCCGGCCGACGTCTCTGGCCCGGAAGGAAGGCTGATCTTTGTGGACTATGCCAACAAGAATCCCCAAGATCTGTATTTGTGGGATGCCGGCATAGTGCTACTTGCTTTCTCCGCAGCCTTTCCCTGTCAAAGTGCCGAATAGCGGCTAAGCCCTAACCCCGAAGCGAAACGACTTCACAACAGACATTCGGCTGACTAACTCACGATAGATGCTAGGTTGGGAATATGAAGATATACATTTCGAGTGTTTATGTGGACGACCAACAAAAGGCACTTGAGTTCTATACTGAAACGCTTGGGTTTGTGAAAAAAATGGATATTCCGCTAGGGGAATATCGCTGGCTGACCGTTGTAAGCAAGGACGACCAAAACGGGACGGAACTATTGCTTGAACCTAGCGCGCATCCTGCCGTGGCGCCATATCGAGAAGCCCTTGTTTCGGATGGGATACCTTTGGCTTCCTTTCAGGTGGACAACCTCGATAAGGAGTATCAGCGCCTATTTGGCGCCGGCGTGAAATTTACTCAACCTCCGGTGGATGCCACCGACGTTAAGATGGCTGTGCTAGAAGATACGTGTGGGAATCTTATTCAAATTGTCGAGCTGCAGGGTGAGTGAGGTGAGCTATCTGGCCACTCATGACCGCATGCAGACTCCTACTGCGCGCTTGAGTATCTCTGTGACAATGCGGTGTGCGTGGATGCCTAGCAGAGTGTTCAATTCAGGCTAAACGCTTCTCTAGGCTTGTGGCGGTTTGGCGGGGTGAAAATTCGTCATTGTAAATGTCGTAAAGACCGTACAGGCGCACGATTTCGTAGGCTTGGTCAATTTCCTCTGACGAACGGTTTGCTAACCAATACTTTTCGGCGCGTGCACCAGCCTGTTGAGTACTGTCGTCCGTTGTCTTGGCGCTAGGTGTTGCCGATTTATTGATGATGAGATCTTTATGAGCGTTGAACAACTCGGTTTCGTTGATCCTTGAAAAAATACGTTCTATCTGGGTTTCTCGATCTGTCATGAGATTCTCATAAAATATTACGGTGGTGGTGTTCCCGCGCACTTTTAGGTTTCGAAACGCCCATCGGTACAGCAGACACCAAATTTCCACGTATTCGAGAAAGCGGCTTGTTGTCAGCGAGTTCTCCATGCATTTTTTGTGGATTTCGGAAAAAGAGGAATCCATGGTCAGCCTTCCTAAATCAGGATCGGTGTGCCAATAACCGTAGAGGCTTTTCGAGTGTGCAACGGCAAGCGGGTTCCGAATCAACAAAATGGTATTGAAGTTGCTTTGATACGCATAGTCGGCAATCAGATGGGCTGTAATCTCCTTTACCAGTACGCCCTTGGGCACTCGTCTGCTATCGATTGTTCGTCGTAGATTCAGGTTTGCGGCTATAGTGCGCTGGAATTCGGTTAGCGTCAGATCGTCCTTAGTGGGGTAGAGCCTGTCACGCAGTTTTACGATACGTCTACCGTGCAGTGGTTCGAAGCAATCGATATAACGGTTATCGAAATTGATCAGTTCGCTAAGCCAGGTCGTACCGCTGCGCCCATCACCCAGGATGAGTACGCGACGGCGTTGCAGCAGTTTCCAAAGTAGTCGCTTGAGCTGAAATCTGTAGCTGTAGTTCATAAAGCCAATTGGTTGCTTGGATATGGCTGAAGAAATATTTATGCCAGCGCGGAGCAGTGGCTAGATCTTGCGGTAATTAGCCTGAAGTTACTGCATCGCGAGATGGGCGAGACGCGCCTTAAAGTGCCAATGATATATGGGTAACACACACGGTTTACCTGCGGCAAGCTGTCTGAAAGATTGATACATGGAGGGCATGCAACGGACCTTTTGGTTACGTAGATCTGTGGCAATCACGGCCTGACCCGATAATCCATCCGATAGATTTGAGTGCGCGTGGCAAAAAATGGCCTATCAAGCCGTGTATGCCCGTCAGGGAAAATTCGATTTACGCAAAGCCTTTAGTTAACTGAACGAACCTGTTCGATACCATGTTTCGAACATGGGCAGCATCACGGAGTCGATTAGTTCAATGCGAGCTCCGGCAACGTCAACCATGGCGAAACCCTGCGGGCCGGGTGCGTCACCGAGTCCGTAGAAAACTAACTCACCGCCGCTTGCAACAAGACGATCGATATCGCCCGCTAGGTCGTCGGTCCAATAACCGTTGTGATTTGGCCCCCCATGGAGACTGGCATCAAAAAGCGTGCCCGCAGGGCCTTGAACAACTTCTATTTGCACGGGCCCCTCAACCGAATAGGTGAATCGACTGTCGAAGCTTTGCCGCTGATCACCCACCATGATATCCAGAGGGAACACCTGAGGTGGGTGCCATGTGATTCCGGTAGAAGCGCTCAGCTGAGCCATCGCGGTGTCCACGTTCTCGACCATGTATCCGACGTGAAAGGGCCTGGTTATATCGAATGGCATATTCTCTCCTGCGTTCTTGATTGTCGCTCCAAGTTCCCGCACGGCGCGTCTTGTTGCATTCCATATGCGGCGAGCTAGCCAACGAACGCTGCGCGAGATGCGCAATCCCCCTGGCCTTTACCGAACATTGAAGGTATCAATTATATCTCAGCGAAGATTGTTCCCCGTATGCGGTCGGGCCTGTAACGGGTCGTTTCTTGTTTGGTTCGCCTGATGTTTTAGGGAGTTTATTTCAGCGCATAAGCGGCGAGGGTTCCGGTTCTTTCTAGGGGGTTCATGACAATCCGATCAAAATTAACGGTTCCATCGGAGATATTTACAAGCTGATGCATAACGAGAGTGGGCCCCTTTCTATGCCAGACCCCCACTCCCGAACCAGAGAACATTGTTTCGTCATCAACGTAGCCTCTACCTTGGAAGGTATAAGTGCCGCCATTGCCGGTCGCGTTCGATGACAAAACAAAGGATAGATAGACGCGGCCGTAAACGCCCATCTTGCTCTCGGCGTTAATAACAGAAGTGTCATCACCCAGGGTAACGGATGTAACGTCCAATTCGACAATTGGCTGTCGGGCGTCGATAGCCAATTGATGGTGATCGGCAAAAGCCAAGTTGGCAAGGCTTAAGAGCCCGCACAGCAAGAAGGTATGGCGCATTGTTTTCCCTTTCATTAAGAAGCGTTAAAAGCGTGTCTTCTATAATTAGCATAAGAACCTTGCTTGAACAAACTGCTACCTATGATCAAGGCTGCGCTCGGATATTAGGTGACTTGGCGGGTCTTCTCCGCGCGCAAAGCTAAGCAGGTGCCGCAGTCGCGCTGTACGAAAATAGACATCTATCAGAGCGAAAGCTCTGGAGCTGATTCGGCTCTTGTGTGTGGTGTGTACGAGAGACAGAATCTGGCGGAATGGGCTAACAAGGAGCAGTCGATGGCAGATCTGCTGGGCATGTCGAGCAAAATTATTGATGAAGGGTCAGGGGAGGCGGCCGGCCCTATTAACCGCATCAACCACGAACTCTCGGAGTTGTCTGACGACGTCGCGGTGGTGGAGGCTTTTTCTCATTGCGTGCTGTTCAAAACCGATGATGGCATTGCCGCATTCGACACTAGCGGTGCCGCAGGCGGTGGGCGCGTGGTGGAAGCCGTTCGGGAATGGAGCGACGCACGTTTCAACACCATCGTCTACACCCACGGCCACGTTGATCACGTAGGTGGCTGTGGCGCGTTTTTGGCGGATGCGAAGGATCGCGGTGACCCGCGTCCTCGTATTGCCGGGCATGAAAATGTGCCCAGGCGGTTCGATCGTTACGATTTAACTAATGGTTACAATCTGGTGATCAATCAGCGGCAGTTCGGTCAGTTTCGGCGACGCGGCTACTACATTGGTGGTGAAGTGGGTCGATTCTTGCCGTCGGATTCCTCCAAGCCCGACACGATTTATCGAGACAGCCTGGATTTGGAGGTGGGTGACCTGAAGCTTGAGTTGCGTCATGCCAGAGGTGAGACAGACGACCACACGTGGGGCTGGATCGAGCGGCATAAGGCCATCTGCGCAGGCGATTTTTTTATTTGGAACTTTCCAAACGCCGGCAATCCTCAGAAGGTGCAACGCTATCCGGCGGAATGGGCGGCTGCTATGCGTGCCATGGCATCCATGGACGCGGAGCTTTTCATTCCGGCCCACGGTCTGCCCATAGCGGGCTCTGCCCGAATCAAGCGCGTACTCACGGAAGTGGCAGAAGTACTCGAATACCTGGTAGGGGAGACACTGTCGATGATGAATGAGGGTTGCCGATTGAATGATATCGTGCATACGGTGAAGGTTGATCCAGCGGAACTCGAAAAACCCTACCTAAAGCCCTTGTACGATGAGCCAGAGTTCGTCGTGCGAAATATCTGGCGGTACTACGGTGGTTGGTACGACGGTAATCCGGCGCACCTTAAGCCTGCAAGCGATGTGGTACTGGCTCAGGAGATTGCTGCCTTGGCAGGCGGGGGACAGGCGCTTGCCGTTCGGGCCCAGGAGCTTGTAGAGGGTGACATACGGCTTGCGTGTCATCTTGTGGAGATGGCTGTGCTGGCCGAGCCCGAAAGCCCCCAGGTCCACTCGATACGCAGCGAGATATATCAGCTGCGACGAGACCAAGAAACGTCGCTTATGGCTAAGGGGATATTCGGCGCTGCTTCCAACGAGTCAAAAGATAAGAGCGAGGAAGGCGGCTAGAGCGATTCGTTGTGGACGCGAAATAGACCTCACAGCGCGTACTGCGAGCTGGTATTTTCCTGTTTGTAGAGGAAGGTCCTCGCAGGTCTATATAATGCCTCGGGGCGTAACGTGATGCTTGGTGTCAGCGGATACTGTCCGCGCGTACGGCCGGTTCGGGCTGGTTGGCGTTGCACTGCGTACTTCAACCTTGGCTGCATTGTCGCTGGTGGGGGCTGGCGTGTACATTGATGAGTTGCTAGACGATATCGCGGCTCAGGCTGCAGAGGCGGATCGCACAAAAAGTGTGAGTTCGGACATTATTGGCGCCATCAAGGCCAATGACGTTATGCGGCTGAGTGCCAGTCCTGAGCTCGGTGGATTGAATGCCGGGGTTGCGGCGATTGGCCGGGAACTGGAAATGCTGGCGCCCGCCTGCTCGTCTACTGCTTGGTGTTTGTGGAACCATTTGTGCACCTTCCATTTGTTCTGCGGCATGCTGGGGCCGTCTCATAGCGAACTACTGTCTGGCATTACGGTGCGACAGGAATGGGTTTGCTTTCCCGCGGGTGCGAGCACCGCTGTTCGGGCAGAGACTGAGAGCGGGCAGTTCACATTGCGGGGTAGCGCGGCATTCGGCTCCGGCGCGCGATATGCGGAGTGGGCCGGTGTGAGCTTCGTGGAAGAGGATGGTAAGCCTGAATTCACGATGGTGGACCTGCGTGTTCCTGGCGTGCGCATTGATCCGACATGGCACGCGATGAGTCTGCGTGCGTCGGCGACGGACCATGTGCATTACGACGGAGTTGTGGTGCCTGCGGGGCGCCGCGAGCCTTTTCACTTGCGGTATCGCGAGGTGTTCCGTGATCCGCGCTATGCCATGATTCACCACCGCTATCGAGAAGACTGGGTGGCGCTGTCGGATCTGTGGTTAGGAGCGATGGCGGTGGGAGTTTCCCAGGCAGCGTTGGATGAATGCTGCGCTGGCATTCAGGAGCGGGTTGCTATTTTGGGCACCAAGATGGTGGAGCGGCCTACCATTCATGTGAACCTGGGGCAGGCAGGCGCGCTGATTGCGGCTGCGCGCGATACGGTGTTCGCTGCTTTGTCGGAAACGGATGAACGCATCGCCAATGAAGTGATACCGGTTGAGTCGGACTATTTGCGGCAGGTGAGCGCCAGCATGCAGGCGCTGCAACTTTGTGACGACGCTATGCGCTTGATCCTGCGGGTTCTTGGGGGCAATGGTCTGCGGGAAGGGGGAACCTTCGAGAGGCGTTACCGTGACTTTCAGGCTATGCCGCTGCACATCAACGCTCATCGCGACCGTGTTACAGAGCAGTTCGGCCGCCATCTGTTGGGCCTGCAAACGCAAAACCCATTTTAATCCAGCAAACAGACTGGTCCGTTAGAACCGATCCTGCTCGTCTAATCTTTTGTTGCCGGTATCACCCGCTCTGCGAATTCTTCCATACGCTCCAGGCCGCCTGGACCCGCGAAAAAGAATGCGGGCACCATAATACGGCTAACCCCTAGCTTGGCTAACTGCTCTACGCCGGCAGCTGGGTCGGCCATCTGCGCTCCGAACATGGCGTTGATCTGAATGCTGTCGGGGTCACGATCCGCTTTCTGCGCAGCCGTGCGCACCCGCTCCAATAGAGCGCCCAGACGTTCGGGGTCGCCCTCACCGGGAAAATAGCCGTCCGCAATTTTTACTGCGCGGTTAATGGCGGCGTCGGTGTCGCCACCTACGATGACGGGGATCGAGCCATTTACCGGACGGGGACTGCAGGTGACGGGTTCGAAATCTACGAATTCACCGTGGTACTCGGCGTGGGGAGATGCCCACAATGCGCGCATTGCTGCGATGTATTCGTCGTTACGTGCGCCGCGGCGTTCCCAAGGAATGCCCAGCGCGTCGAATTCCTCTTTCATCCAGCCCACGCCCAATCCAAGCTCAACGCGCCCTCCGGCAAGTTGGTCTAGAGTGGCCAGCTCCTTAGCCAGTATGAGCGGATTGCGCTGTGGCACGATGAGAATGCAGGTGCCTAGGCGTAGCGTGGGCGCGGCGGCGGCGGCAAAGGCCAGCCAAATCAGTGGATCGGGAACTGGTGTGTCGGGCTCGGCAGGAATTTTTCCGTCTGCGCTGTATGGGTATTTGGACTCAATATTGGACGGCATGATGACGTGCTCACCGCCCCACACCGACTCGAAACCAGCGGCTTCCGCGCGTTGGCAGAGTTCCAGCGTGGTGGCTCCGTCTATGGCTATGCTGCTCCCGAAGGTGAGACCGACTTTCATTGTTCTTCCTGTTAAAAAGTTAGTTGATCCTACAGGCCCGTGCGCATGCGCGGCAACGTCTGAGGGCGGATTAACGGTTACCTGCACTATGCATGCGGGCCAAGCGTCTCCCGAGATCACATGATACGCTCATGCTCAATTCAATCTGATTGGGGACGGGCGAATGGCGACGGTATTGGTTACGGGTGCGGGCACTGGTTTCGGCAAAGGCATTAGTTTGGCTTTGGCGGAGCGCGGCCATGACGTAATAGCGACCACGGAGTCCGACGAGCAGGCGGCGGCACTCGCTGCAGAGGCGCCCCAGCTCACGGTGGAGCGCCTCGACATCACCACAGACGACGTGGACAAGGTCTCGCAGTGGGACATCGACGTACTTATCAACAACGCCGCCATGGGCCGCACTGGGCCGCTTGCCGACGTGCCCGTGGACCTGGTTCGCAAGATGTTCGAGGTAAACGTGTTTGGCACGCTGGCCATCACTCAGAAGGTACTTGCCGGCATGATCCCTCGGGGCTCCGGGCGCATTATCATGGTGTCCTCGGTGGCTGGCCTCAATGCGTTCCCCGCATTCGGACCCTACGTGATGACCAAGCACGCATTGGAGGCAATGGGCAAAGGCATGCGCGCGGAGCTGGCGCCTCAGGGCGTTGACGTGTGCATGATCAATCCGGGTGCCCACAACACGGGATTCAACGACTCCATGGCAGCCAGCATGTGGGAGTGGTTCGACGAAAACTCTCTGCAATGGCCGAACAAGGCTATGTTTAGCGCAGTGCGGGATGCCGCTACCACTGACCAGCTGGACCCGGCTGACGTGGTGGGCAAACTGGTGGAGCTGACCGAGGCGGAGACTACCGAGGAGCACAACCTGGTGCCCCCTGCGTAGCAGCCAGACGGCTGCTCAGGCACAAGCGCGTCACGTAAATGAACTGCACGCAAGGGAAACAATGAACCTCGACTACTCGAACATCGATCCGGTGCTGCTGGCCGGTCTGGACAACGCGCCTCCGGGCCTGGACAAGCTCACTCGCAATACGGTGTTGAAAGTGCGCGCCAGTCGAGCGGCCATGCCCGCACCAGAGGTGGAGACCGACGTCTTCACCACGGAGCGATTCATTCCCTCGGAAGCTGGCGACATACGGCTGCTGATCTACGAGCACCCGGAGCGAACCGATGGGCCTGGCGTGTTGTGGATTCACGGTGGTGGCTACGTGCTTGGCACCGCGGAAGACGACAGCGCCCGCCTCATTGCCGATGAGCTGCGTTGCGCGGTGGTATCCGTGGACTACCGGCTTGCTCCGGAGCACCTGTTTCCCGCTGGCGTGGAGGATTGTTTTGCCGCGCTGCTGTGGATGGTAGAGCACGCCGCAGAGCTGCGAGTGGATCCGGATCGATTGGCAGTCGCCGGTCCCAGTGGTGGGGGTGGCCTGGCCGCAGGCCTTGCGCTGCTCAATCGTGATCGCGGCGGTCCGAAGCTGCGCCTGCAGCTGTTGTTATACCCCATGATCGACAACCTGCACGACACCCCGTCGGGTCAGTATGTGGATCATCCTGTTTGGAACCGCCGTACCTCTCTGGACGCCTGGGAGATGTATCTGGGCGGCACCCCGGGGGCTGGCGCTTCCTGCTACGCGGCGGCCACCCGGGCAACGGATCTTTCCGGATTGCCGCCGGCATACATCTGCGTGGGTTCCGAGGACCTGTTTCGAGACGAAGACATCGACTACGCGCGGCGCCTGATACACGCCGGCGTGCCCACGGAGCTTGCCGTGTATCCAGGGCTGTATCACGGCGGCGACCTGTTCGTGCCTAATGCGCCCGTCAGCGTCAGGCTCCGAGCGGGGTTCCTCAGGGCGCTGGGCGATGCATTGTCCATAGAGGCAGATCATGGGTGAGGTAGCAACACGCAAGCTGCTTGAAAACGACCGGGTCATCGTGTGGGAGCTCGTGCTGGAGCCCGGTGAGCGCACCGGCGTGCATCGGCATGAGCTGGATTATATCGTTCACGTGACAGAGGGTTCTACGCTGCGAGCCACCGGTGGAGACGGAGAGAACGTTACAGACGTGGTGCTGCAGACGGACGACACGTTCCACTTTCGCGTCGAAGGCGATATCGCAACCTCCGGTGATCTGCAGACCACGGCGGTGCACGACGCGGAAAACGTGGGTAGCACCCGCTATCGCGAGATTATGGTGGAGCTCAAGTAGGACGCTACCCGTGGTCGAACAGCAGGCGAATGTAGTTGAGCGACTGCATGAGCTGATTGGGCAGCACGCTGCGATCGTTCTAAGCTTTCGACATGATGATGCCGCCCTCGATGGTGTGGCTGAGCAGCTCGGCTATGGTCTCGCCCATGAGCTAGAGAAAGCTCAGCAGTCGTGGCGGCGGATCTTCGGATAGCTCGTCTGCTTTGTGGCAAAGAGGGCCGGGGTGTAGAAGGCAAAGCCGGCAGCAACCATCTGCTGCCCCGGCGCGTCAGCCCACGCTCAGCCCGCCATCTACCGTGAGCTCGATTCCGGTGATGTATGCAGCCGCGTCGCTGGTGAGGAACGCTACTGTTTGCGCGATGTCCTCTGGACGTGCCAGGCGTTGCAAAGGAATCGCGGCGATGAACGCCTCACGCGCCTGTTCGGCGCTACGCCCGCCACGCGCCTGGGCTTGAAACAAGCCCTGCACCGCAGGGCTTTCCACCCAACCTGGTGAGATGCTGTTCACCGTGACGCCTTTGCGCCCCAGCCGCGCGGCGGCCGTTCGCGTGAGCCCTAGCAGGCCTGCCTTAGCGGTTGCGTAGCCGGCATTCATGGGCGCACCGGAGTGAGCCACGACGCTGGCGATGTTGACGATGGCCCCCGAGCCGTTCGCCACCATGTGCTGGCCCACCGTATGGATCCCCAGGGCAGCCCCATGCAGCGTCACATCAAAGCAGCGGCGCCACGCATCGTGGTCCAGACGGTCTATAGGGCCCATGGCGAGCCAGGCGGCTGCGTTGGTAAGGCTCGCTATTCGCTCGCCCGAGTCCTCAACGCGAGCGCAAATCGATTCCCACGAGGCCTGCTCGGTTACGTCGAGCTCGGCAAACTCTATGTTGGCGGGCGCCTCTGCGAACGCGCGGTTGAAGGTGCTCTCCTTGAGATCGGCGCAGATTACGCAGTCGCCGCGTTCGGCCAGTACGCGGCAGATCACGGAGCCGATGGCGCCGGCGCCGCCGGTGACGATGGCAACGGTCATGAATCTTCCCTCCGCAAATGAGTTAGTCTAACCCGGCAGACCGGAAGGAGCAGGCAATGGCCGTAAACCTCATCGAATTCATGCCGTTTGCGGACGTCTTGGGGTTGGAGATTACCCACTCGGACAAGGACCGCGTGTCGGCCACGCTTTCGGTACGCAAGGAATTGTGCACCACGGGCAAGATCATGCACGGGGGCGCTATCATGTCAGTGGCCGATACCCTGGGCGCCATTGGCGCCTACCTAAACCTGCCCGAAGGCGCCAAGGCCACCACGACCATCGAAAGCAAGACGAACTTTCTGGGCGCGGCCAGCGTGGGCGCCACGGTGCTGGCTGAAACAACACCGGTGCATGTGGGGCGCAGGACGTCGGTGTGGCAAACGCGCCTGACACTCGATGACGATCGTATGGTGGCCATGGTCATGCAGACGCAGATGGTGCTGACCTAGTACGAGTCAAACGCATTTGCTCCGGCAATAGCGCAGTTAGTAGTAGCGGTAGCCCCTGCGCCGCTCACGGTATTCGTGCTTGTGGTCTCGATAGTGATGGTCGTGATGGTGAGGGCGGTGCCGATGCGCTCGCTTGTGACGGTGGCGGTGGGGCCGCCAGTGATCGTGCGGGCAATGTCGATGTACCCGATATCGGTGAACATAGACGGGCGCACGGTAGGTGTCGTGGCTGTAGTGGTGGGCGAACGTAAGTGCTGCGCCGACGACGAACTTCCAATCATCTTCATCGTGATCTGCGTTGGCCGCCAACGGTGAGATCAGTCCGGCGAGCAGCAAGCCGATGCCGATTGGCTTAGGGCGTTGAAACTTCATGATGCCTCCAATTCCTGATTGGCCTGGCCAGAATACTGCGCAGGGCCTGAATTGGGCCTGAACTAAAACTGTCTGTTGGCTGATCGTCAGCTGTGTGATTGGGTTTGTTGCAGCTGCGTCCTGTGTTCGTTGAACCGTTGCAGGGCCTCACCATCGATGGGCGGATCGATGTTGTCCCAACTCGTTCCGGCGATGATCGCATCGTCGAATAGCGGCTCACCGCTATCGGTAAGCGCGGACAGGTAGGGAGGGGTGACCACGTACAGTAACGTCACTGGTGTCGAACCTTCGTTACACAACTGTAGCAGCGTATTTGGTTGTGTGATGATCAACTTGTCTGGTTCTACCACCAATCGGTAATGATCTACTTCCCCGGGCTCGCGCATCCAGGCAGTGAGCGTGCCGCCCAGCGTGTAGGTGAATTGGGTCACCACGGGGTGATAGTGCACGGCGGAACGTGTGCCGGGTGCCAGCTGTCCCAGGGCTATGCTCAACGTGCCGGAAATCTGTCCGTGTTGGGAGGCAGTCAGCAGTTCGGCGACCTGGGTGCCGTCTGGGGCAGTGAACGGGCTGCTGGTAGTGAGGATCTGGCGCACGCGCCTGCTCTTAAGACTCCCTGACGGGATCGGTTACGCCGTCCCACGCTTCGTGGGCAGCCTTCCAGGATGCGAAGGTTTCCAGTAGCGGTGCGTTGTTTTCGTAGATCTCCACGAAGCAGCCGAGCTTGGGGCGCGTGTCCATGTATGCCACCCGGGCGGCGGAGGTGAGTGTCGTTACTGCGGGAAAACCGGCGGCTTCGAAGCGCGCCTTCTCACCGTCGAAGTCGTCCGGAAGAATGGCGAAGTGATGAAATCCACGCTCGCCGGCCGGAACCATCTCGCGATACACGCTGGGTGCGTCGTTGTGCTGCTCGATGAGCTGGATGTGGGCGGGCCCGGCCTGGCCGAACGCGTAGCTAAGGTCAGCTTCACTGGGTTTCCCGCGGTAGAAGTGATCGGGCGATTCGTGGTGCATGGAGACAAAGAATGGACCGGCTCCGATCAGCTCCACCCACTGCATGCAGGCGTCTTCGATATCCTGCACGACGTAGGCGTATTGGAGCACGGGGTAGCGAATCAGTGGCATTGGGTGTCTCCGGACCGTAACGGCTCACGTTGTGGCCGCAGCATATAGAACTCTGATGCGGCGAGCCAAGCCGGGGCTAACGCAAGAGTGCGTGGCGTCGGACTGTTCCATCTGTACGAATCCGAAGCCGCGCGATCGTCCGCTGTCGCGGTCGATGATGACTTGGGCCGACTGTACCGGACCGATATCGTTGAATAGGTTTTGCACATCGGTGTCGGTCACGCTCCAGGGAAGGTTTCCTGCGTATAATTTCACGTAATTCACCTCCATGGATCACTTGAGCCGCTTTCGTACACATTACTGCGGCGAATTAATAATGTGCGTGGGTTTTCCCACTGCCGGCGCCCAACGGGTTTTAGTGTCTCGAAGCGATTGACGACGAACAGGCGAGATGAAGCTCGGAAGACGACCTTAACGGGGTTTCTAAAGCGCGCGCAGCAAGAAGATATATTCGTCCGATTATCCGCGATTTGTCGCCCTATTGAGGTTATGGGCCCCATTTCTCGGAGAGGTCGGGTCTACTGGGGTATAGTGGGGGGGAATCTCCGAACGAGTCGCTCATGGCCAAGAAGCCTGCGGCCGAAACTACTCCGAGCGAGCGGCGTCAGGCCCTTGCCGACGATGTGGCGGCCTTTTTGAACGCTGGCAATAAGATCAAGCGTATCCCCAGCGGGGTGTCAGGTCAGGACCCTCTGGGCCGTGGTCAACCCTTTCGTCTGGGAAATCCCAAGAAGTAACTGGTGGCCAAGCGCTCTCAGGCGTCTGGTTTCCAATGGTAGATCTGCATCAGGCTGCTGCCCATGAGGGCGGCACGTTCGGATTCCGACAACTGCTCGGCTAGTCGAAACGCGTCGACTCCCTCCCTATAGGTCAGCAAGGCCGTCGCCCGGGTCCAGTCGGTTCCCCACATGCAGCGCTCGAAGCCATAGGCGTCGAAGATGCGTGCCAGGGGGTCCCAGATGTCGGGATAAGGGAACGGCTCGTGGGAAAGAGTGCAGGCGCCGGAAATCTTGATTGCCACGTTCTCCAGGCTCGCCAGCGATAGTACCCGCGAAAGATCTGCAAAGGGCCTTGCCGGGACCGGTGGTTCGAAAGGCTGGGTAAGTCCCACATGGTCCAGCACGAACTGGGTGTCAGGGTTTCTCGCTGCCAATTCTGCTAGCAGTTCCAGGCGATTCCAGGCGAGTACGTTCACGGGCAGACCGTGGTAGGCCGCCGCGCGCAATGTGCGGTGCAATCCCGCATGCTCCGGATCGGGGCCTGGCTCGTAGGTAAGTAGGATCCGCGCTCCCACGGCTCCCGGGGTGGCAGCCCATTGGGCCATCTCGTCGACGATGTGTTCTGAGCGCGTGTCGAACGGCCTGATGAGGCCGAACCGTCCCGGGTGTTTTGCGTGCACCTCCAGCGCATAGCTGGGGTCGAAACGATACATGGTCCAGGGTGATACCAGCAGTGCGCCATCCACCCCGACTTCATCCATGGCAGCCACCATCTGCTCACCCGTGACTTCGGGCGGCCCTTGTAACTCGCCAGCCCACGGGCGTCCCGGCCGATCACGCTCGTAGGCGTGAACCTGGCAGTCGACGATTAGGTTTCGATCAGAGGGGCTCATCCGTGACGTGCTGGCCCTGGATTCGTGTCGCCGACTATAGCGAATTTGTGGAAGCTCCCCCTAGAATTGCCGTTTGGCTGCCTAGGCCGTCGGCTATGGGACCTGAAATGCCGATAAGGCCTTTGCGCCCGCTGGATTAAACTCAGGTGGTGGCCCTCTAGGGGCTGTGCAAACCGCGTAGCAGTGCATCCCGATATCCGTCGTACGGTCATCGCCACCTCCGACTGATGCGGACAGCCGAGCAGGCGCTGGTCCGTCGGGGGGGTGTTGTTCTACACGCGCTGTGCCTTGTGTATGATCGTGCGCTTCTTTGATGCAAGCACGCCGCGCAATGGACGACCAAACCCCCATTTTCAACGTCACGCCGGAATCGTTCCAGACGGACGTCATCGAACGTTCGCAGCAGGTGCCCGTGCTGCTGCTGTTCTGGGCGGATCAGGTGCCGCCGTCGGCGGAAGCCAGGTCGCAGCTCGAAGCGCTGGTGGCTCCGTATCAGGGCAAGGTGCTGTTGGGGCTGGTGGACGTCTCCGTGGACCAGACCTTGGCTCAGCATCTGCGTGTGCAGGGGTTGCCGAGTATCCGCGTGGTTTCCGGTGGGCAGCTGGTGGATCAGCTGGATGGGCCGCAGCCGGAGAGCGCGCTGCGAGCGCTGCTGGACGGGCTGACCATGTCATCCGGAGAGATGCTCAGGGACCAGCTGCAGGGCTATCTGGAAAACGGCGATTTTACGGCTGCGCTGGGACTGCTGCAGCAGGCGATCAACGAAGAGCCTCAGAATCAGGCGTTTCGAGTGGAACTGGCCGATGTGCTGATCATGCAGAACGAGTTGGATGAGGCCCGTCGCGCTCTGGCCACTGTGGGCGAGGACACGCCTGAGCGGGAGCGCCCCACTACGCGGCTGGAAATGGCCGAGGAGGCGGCGGGCATGGGCGCCATCGCGGAGCTGATGGAACACTGCGAGCGCGATCCCGACGATCTGGAAACCCGGTATCGGCTCGCTGTTCTGGGTGCCGCGGAGCGCCAGTACGAGTTCGCTCTGGAGCATTGCCTGGCCATTCTGCAGGCAGACCGGGAATTTCGTGAAGATATCGGCAGAACCACCATGATTCGGATTTTCAACCTCATGGGTCGGGGTTCGGAGCTTGCCTCCCGCTACCGGCGCCGAATGTTTGCGCTGATGCACTAGGGCGTCGCTGGCCCCTTTCTTTCTTGATCTAGGTCCCACCCAGGGGACTGAGCCTCCCCTGTGCTTGCTGAATGACCGTGGTTAGAACCAGTGCGCCACAGACGCACAATCGCTGGCTTCGGTTCATTGCCGCGACCCTGGTGGGAATATTGTTGTTTGGCGGTGTCGCCATGCGGGCGGATGGGGCAGTGGCCTTGCTGCAAGCATGCGCCCGCCAGGATTTAGCCCGTGCGGTTTGGCCGGCCGGTACCGGTGCCGGGACCATTGAATTTTGACCCGGTTATGCACAGCGTTTGGAAATGTTGCGGTTGGGTCGATAGATGGGCCTATTGCTTAATCCTCGCGGTAACTTTCGTTAATTAACCTACTGAATTAATTAGTAATTGGCGAACTTTGGCCGTTTTGCACCCATTTTGGCGTGGTGATGACCCATGCAGGTTATCCAGCGCTTTTGGCGATTTATCCTCAGAGTTATCCACAGCGCGGACCCTGAGGTAAAGTCCGCAGCGTGACGTGCGAAGGCGTAAAGGGACAATGACGGATTCGGTCGATCTGCTCGAACAGAAACTGGCCAGCTATGCAGAGCGTGGGGTGACCAGGGTGAAGCTGGCACTTACCGATTTGGATGGCGTATTGCGTGGCAAGTACGTCAGCCTCGATAAATTTGCCAGCCTGCTGGCAAAGGGTGGTGGGTTCTGCGACTGCGTGTTCGGCTGGGACGTGGAAGATCAGCTCTACGACGCAGGTGTCTATACGGGTTGGCACACGGGTTTCCCGGACGCCGACTACCGTGTGCTGGTGGATAGCGAGCGATGGCTGGCCGACGAAAATACGCCGCTGTTTCTCGGCCAGTTCGTTGGCGCGCTAGGGGCACCTCACCCGATCTGCCCTTATACCCGCCTGCAGCAGATGCTGGATCGTCTGGCGAGCCATGGTCTCAGTCTGAAATCCGGATTCGAGTACGAGTTTTTCGTGTTCGACGAAACGCCTCACAGTGTGCGCGACAAAGGGTACCGGGAGCTGCGTCCCCTGACACCGGGTAACTTCGGCTATTCGGTTCTGCGCGCGAGCGCCCAGGGCGCGGAGTTCGCTGGGCTCATGGATTACTGCCGGGAGTTGCATTGCGACCTGGAGGGGTTGCATTGCGAAACCGGTCCGGGTGTGTGGGAAGGCGCTCTGCGTCCGGAGTTGGGCATGGAAGCGGCTGACCGCGCGGCGTTGTTCAAGACCTTTGCCAAGGTGTTCTTTTCGCGAATGGATTGCATGGCCACATTCATGGCCAAGTGGTCCATGGACTATCCCGGGCAGAGCGGTCACTTCCATTTCAGCCTCCTGGACGAAAGCGGTACCAACGCGTTCGGCAACGCGGACAACGATGGCAACAGCCCCTTGATGGCGCAGGCCGTGGCGGGTTTGGAACGCTTTCTGCCCGATCTGCTGCCCATGGTGGCGCCCACCATCAACAGCTACACCCGTCTGGTGAAAGGCGCCTGGGCGCCTACCGCGGCGACCTGGGGCGTGGAGAACCGCACCGCCGCCATTCGGGTAATTCCGGGTGATACGGCTCGTCAGCACATCGAGTGCCGCGTGCCGGGAGCCGATGGCAACCCCTACCTGGTGGCCGCGGCGGTGATTGCGGCTGCCTTGGGCGGCATCGAGCAAGGCCTCACGCCGGGCGAGGCGGTGGTAGGTGACGCGTATGCGGTGGAGGACAAACTCCCGTCCGCCTTGCGCTTCTCGAGCAATCTTCGCGATGCGGCGGATCGCATGGAGCGTTCCGAACTGGCGCGAGATATGTTCGGCGAGGAATTTGTCGACCACTTTGTCATGAGCCGACGGTGGGAGTGCGCAGAGTACGAGCGCCATGTGAACGCCTGGCAGTTGGAACGGTATTTTGAAATCATCTGATCCATGCTGATTGGCATTCTCCAGACCGACAGCGTGCGGGAGCGCTTTCGGCCCGAGTTCGGCGACTATCCGGATATGTTTACCCGCTTGCTGGATGCCGCGCGGCCGGGCGCGCTGAGCTACCTGACCATCGATTGTCTGGCAATGCGCTATCCTGAGCCGGGAGCTTGCGACGCCTATCTGATTACCGGCAGTAAGTGCAGCGTGTACGACGACGAGCCTTGGATCGAGGCATTGGCCGACTTCGTCGGCGCGGTGCTGGGGTCGGGTGGCAAGGTGGTTGGTGTGTGTTTTGGCCATCAGCTAGTGGCGCACTTTTTCGGCGGGCGCACGCAGCACGTGGGGTGGGCGGTGGGCGTGCAGGCTACCGAGGTCGTGCAGCATGCCTCTTGGATGCAGCCATCCATGACACGCGTGGGCCTGCTTTCCAGTCATCAAGACCAGGTGGTGGAATTGCCGTCTCAGGCCAGTGCCATCATGCGTACGCCGTTTTGTCCGATCAGCGGCTACGTCATGGGCGATCAGGTGCTGGCCCTACAGGGGCACCCGGAATTCACCAAGGGATACTCGGCGGCGTTGATGAACATGCGCCAAGAACTCCTGGGCGCGTCCACGTTCGAACAAGGTATGGCATCGTTGTCTGACGACACGCATGAGCAGGAGGTAGCCCAATGGATGCTCGGTTTCATGGACGGGAGGTGATGCATGGCTGAAGTCGCTCCGCGCCAGTTTTTACTGTACCGGTCCCGTGCGGCTGCGTTGCTGAGTTCCAGCGAGGACGTTCGTGTGCTGACGGTGCGCGCCGCCAAGAAGCTGGCGTCGTCGCCGGGATCTTCGTTGAAGGCGGCGGGCGAACAGCTCTCCCTACTCATCGATCTGCTCGCAGCCGTTGCCAACGGCAGCTACCGTGGCGTGTCCAGGAACGCCCTGATCGCCATCGCGGCGGCCCTGCTCTACTTCTTGGTGCCACTGGATCTGGTACCCGACATGATATTGGGGCTTGGGTTGCTGGATGACGCTGCGGTGATCGGTTATGTGGTTCGTATGTTGCGCGCAGAGTTGAGGCAGTTCGAAGCCTGGCGGGCGCCAGCCCACGCGCCCGGAGAGCAACACTGATGATGGTGCTACGGCTTGCGCTGCTGTGTTTGATCTTGAGTACCGGCGCCGGATGCAGTGTGCAGTTCGCCTATAACAACCTGGACCGCTTTGCCCGCTGGGGCGTCAGTGACTACATCGCTCTCACAGCGGAGCAGCGCCGCTACTTCGACGAAGAGTTTGGCCGGCTGCACCGGTGGCACCGGCGCACCCAGCTACCGATATACGCGGATTTTCTGGAGGCCATGCCCGAGACTTTTGCCGACGGGGCCACCGCCGAGGAGCTGTGGGCCATGGAGCAGACGGTTCGTCGCTGGGTCGAGGTGGCCATGGAGGAGGGCCTGCCTATGGCGGCCACGCTGCTGCGCATGCTCTCCGATGAGCAGGTGGCTGACCTTCCCCGGCGGCTGGAAGCCAGTAACAAGGAGATCTCTGATCCGGAGCGCAGCGGCGATCTAGAGCGCGCGCAGGCTTTCTGGGCGGAAGAGATTTCAGACGCGTTTCGCCGCTTCGCCGGTCGCATGACGGGTGCGCAGATCGCCTACCTCAGGGCACGATCGGTGGAATACATCCCGGAACGCCAGATGTGGGCCGAATACCGGCGCCGGTGGCAGGCGGATCTGCTCAAGCTACTCATGGTGCGTCACGACATCGAGAAATTCGACCAGGCCTTTTTCGACATGGCACGCAATCGTGAGCGCTACTTCGGAACGGAGCTCACTGCGATATTTGCTCACAACGAAGCCCTCAACCGCGAAGTCGGAGCCTGGTTGATCGAACACCTCACCGATGACCAGCGCCGCCGCGCTGCAAAGCGGGTACAGGAGCTGGTCGACGACTTCCGGGCGCTATACGCCCGATCGGAGGAAGCCTGCTGCTAACCAGCCACCAGGCCGAAAATCACCACGGCCGTGAGCAGTGGCAGGCCCGCGGCCCAGGTGCTGCGGCACCGGTAAGGGCGCGTCAGTCCGATGCGCGGCAATGGGGTTTGGTCCGGCGGGGTGTGGCGAAATCCGCCGACAGTTAGCGTTACCCATTGAAGCGCTCGTTGTGAAGCCCGGGTGGGTGGGACTGAGCACTAGGCATATCGGGCTGTGATAGGCTGGCTCGCCCCATTCTCAAGCCATCTGTGGAGGAGCCACCCATGCCGGGACCGCTGGACGGCATTCGAATCATTGACCTGACCAGCATGATCTCTGGTCCGGTGGCCACCATGCTGCTGGGGGATCAGGGGGCCGACGTGATCAAGGTGGAGCCGCTCACCGGGGACTTGGTGCGCTACATGGGGCCCAACAGAGACGGTCTGACCTCGGGTTTCATAAGCGCCAACCGAAGCAAGCGCAGCATTGCCGTTGATCTCAAGACTGCCGATGGCATGCAGGCGGTGCAGCGGCTCATTGCCACGGGCGATGTGTTCGTGCAGAACTTCCGGCCCGGAGCCATCGAGCGCATGGGCTTGTCCGAGTCGAAGGTGCGCGAGATCAAGCCCGATATCGTTTACGTCTCCATTAGCGGGTTCGGCGAGAAGGGCCCTTACGCGCACAGGCGTGTGTACGATCCGGTGATTCAGGCGCTATCGGGCTTGGCCGCCATACAGAAGGATCACGAAAGCGGTCGGCCGAAGATGGTGCGCACCATCATTCCGGACAAGACCACGGCTATTACCGCGGCACAGGCCATCACGGCGGCGCTGTTCGCGCGCGAACGCACGGGCGAAGGTCAGCACGTGAAACTGGCCATGCTGGACGCCATGGTCGGGTATCTATGGCCGGAAGGGATGGCGGGGTACACGTTCATCGGCAAGGAGGTGAAAGCCGCCCGGGCGCAGTTTGCCCAGGATCTGATATTCGAGACCGCCGATGGCTACATCACCGCTGGTGCGGTATCCGACTTGGAGTGGCAGGGCATGTGCCGGGCGCTGGAACGCCCGGAGTGGATTGATGATGAACGCTTCAACACCCCCAATGGTCGTGTTATCAACGTCAAGGAGCGGCTGGCCATGACGGCGGAGGTGCTGGCTGGCCGGCCCAGCGCGGAATGGTTGGCGCGCCTGGATGCGGAAGGGGTCCCCTGCGCGCCGGTGCTGGAACGGGCCGAGGTGTTCGAGCAGGAGCAGATCAAGATCAACGAGACCATCGCAGAGCTGGATCATCCGGTAGCCGGCCGAATTCGCCAGCCCCGGCCTGCCGCCCGATTCGATCAGACGCCGGCTGGCATCCAGCGCCACGCGCCCACGCTCGGCCAGCACACCGACGAGCTTCTGCGGGAGTTGGATATGGATCCCGAGGTGCTGCGATCCAGCGGTGCCATCAAAGCCTGACACGGGCGGCTACCTTCCACATTTCCAGCAGGTAGAATGGCCGGCTTTGCGTCGCAAGGCTCCCCAGTGGCAACAACCGGTCTCACACAAGGCATTCATCGCTCCGTGCAGCTGCGCCCGGAAGCACGCGCGCTGGTGGCGCAAGGCACCCAGCGATCATGGCGGGAGTTCGCTGAGCGGGTGGCCCGGCTGGCCGGTGGTCTCAGCGAGCTCCGGATCCAACCAGGGGATCGGGTGGCCATGTTGGGCCTCAATGGGCCGGCGTATGTGGAGTACTACTTTGCCGTGCTGTGGGCGGGTGGCGTCATTGCGCCCGTCAATGTGCGCTGGTCGTTGGAGGAAAAGGCCCATTGCCTGGCAGACAGCGGCGCGCTGTTGCTGCTGGCCGACGGTGTGCACCTGGATGAAGCCCTGACGCTGGCACAAGGCAGTTCGTCGCTGAGGGCGTTGGTGGGCATTGCTGCCGCCGACGAGGTATTGCCTGGTGAGGTGATGCCCTATGAGGAGCTGATTGCCCAGTCGCCGGTGCTGCCCGATGCTCGACGCGGTGGCCAGGATCTGGCTGCCCTGTTCTACACCGGTGGCACCACCGGTCGCGCCAAGGGCGTCATGCTCAGTCACGACAACTTCCTGGCAAACTCAATGACCGCGCTCGTTAATCTGGGCATCCGGGAAGATACCGTGCACCTGCACACGGCGCCGTTGTTTCACCTTGCCGGGGGCTCGCGGCTGTTCACCATCACCGTGGCCGGCGGGACCCACGCGGTGATCCCACGCTTCGAGCCCGAAGCGTTTCTCCACGCCATTGAAGCGTTCGGGGTCAACGTGACCGTGGTGGTGCCGTCCATGCTCAACGCGCTGCTTAACCTGGATGGGTTCGACGACTACGACCTGTCGAGCCTCAAGCTCCTGTCCTACGGCGCGTCACCCATGCCGGAGCGGTTGTTGCGCGAGGCCATGGAAAGGCTGCCGCATGTGGATTTTCTGCAATCTTACGGCATGACCGAGCTGTCTCCGGTAGCCACCATGCTGGAACCCAAATACCACGTCTTCGAAGGTCCTCACGCGGGCAAGATCACCTCGGCGGGCCGGGCCGTGTTCAACGCCGATGTGGCGATTCAGGATCCGGCTGGGCAGGAATTGCCCTTGGGCGATGTGGGCGAGATCTGTGTGCGGGGACCCATGGTCATGCAGGGTTACTGGGGCCAGCCGGAACTGACGGCTGAGGCATTGCGCGGTGGGTGGATGCATACCGGGGATGCTGGATATATGGACGGCGACGGGTTCATCTTTCTGGTGGACCGCCTCAAGGACATGATTGTTACCGGCGGCGAGAACGTATACTCGGCGGCGGTGGAGCACGTGCTGTACCAGTACCCGGCCATCCATGAGTGTGCCGTGATCGGAATCCCCAGTGATCAGTGGGGTGAAGCCGTGCACGCTATCCTGGTGCCCAAGCCGAGCATGCAGTTGGATGCAGCCGAGGTGCTCGCTCACTGCCGCAAGCACCTGGCCGGGTACGAGTGTCCGAAGACCATCGAAGTTCGCGCCAGTGAGCTGCCCAAAAGTGGTCCGGGCAAGATCCTGAAGGCAGAACTACGCAAAGCGTATTGGGAAGGGCACGAGCGGCGCATCAACTAGGCACCGGTCTTGTTAACAGGCTCGCAAACCGCTCGTCAGCCGGCTCAACGGCGATCCGGGCCTTCAAAGCCCGGATGGATGAGCTAAACTCGCGCCCCTGTTTGTTTTTGGGGTATTGGGGGGCACACCGGCATGGCGATGCAACACTCACCGCTATTGATGTCCAGGCTTCTGGATCGCGGCGCGCGGGTCAGTCCGAACACCGAGATTATCACGGCCACGGAATCTGGAACCCGTCGGCAGACCGCACGGGAAGTGCGCGATCGTGCACACCAGCTCGCCCACGCGTTGGCGGGTGCTGGGATCGGCGTGGGCGACAAGGTGGGCACGTTCATGTGGAACAGCTCGCGTCACCTGGAGGCTTATCACGCCATTGCCGGTATGGGTGCGGTGCTGCACACGCTCAATATCCGCTTATCGGACAAGGACCTGGAGTACATCATCGGCCACGCTGAGGACAAGCTCATCATCGTAGATGCGGACCTGCTACCTCAGCTCGAGCAGCTGCTGGGCCGGATGCCCAGCGTGGAAAGGGTGGTAGTGGCCGCCGAGGAAGGCTTTGAGGATTGGGACACCAAACTTCCCAATCCGGTGGATTACGAGGAGTTTATTGCCGGTCAGCCCGCGGAATATGCGTGGCCGGCGATCGACGAGAACTCGCCCTTGGGGTTGTGCTACACCAGTGGTACCACCGGTAATCCCAAGGGTGTGGAGTACGAGCACCGCTCCCAGTATCTGCATACGCTGGTGCAATCCCTGACCGATTCAATGGGCCTGTCCGCAACTGACAGCTTGTTCGGTATTGTTCCGATGTTTCATGCTATGGGGTGGGGGCTGCCCTGGTCGGCCCTCATGCTGGGCTGCAAGCAGGTCATGCCGCATCGGTTCATGGACCCCACCCGCCTCATCGGTCTGCTGGAGTCGGAGAAGGTCACCATTTCCGCGGGTGTGCCCACCATCTGGCAGGGGGTGAAAGGACTGGTGGAGGCGAATCCCGGCAAGTACGACCTGTCGCACCTCGATCGACTGACCTGCGGCGGATCTGCCCCACCGCCTTCGCTCATCCGCTGGTACTGGGATTCGTTGGGTGTGGAGATGATTCAGGGGTGGGGTATGACGGAGACCTCCCCGTTGGCCACCTTATCAAGAAGGGTGATGAAGCGCTCCCATCTGGGTATGGACGAGGACCAGCAGTTCGAAAACGTGGCCAAGGCGGGTCAGCTCATGCCTGGGCTCGAGCTGGATATCTTCGACGACCAGTTCAATCGCCTTCCTCACGACGGCGAAACGGTAGGCGAGATCCTCGTTCGAGGGCCCTGGATCTGTTCCGAGTACTACCACAACCCGCAGCCGGACAAGTTTCACGAAGATTGGTTGATCACTGGCGACGTGGGCAAGATCGACCCGGAGGAGTATCTGATCATCAGCGACCGTTCCAAGGATCTGGTCAAGAGCGGCGGTGAGTGGATCTCTTCCGTAGATCTCGAGAACCATATCGTTGCCATGGCGGGCGTGGCTCAGGCCTGCGTGGTGGCCCAGCCGCATCCCAAGTGGGACGAGCGGCCCGTGGCGCTGGTAATCCTGGAGCCCGGTGCGGAAGTAGATCAGAAGGCGATACTGGCGCATTGCGGTATCGCCTTTGCAAAGTGGCAGCTGCCCGACGAGGTGCTCTACGTGGACGAGATCCCACTGACGTCCACGGGCAAGATGGACAAGAAGGTGGTGCGCGCCGACCTAGATGCCAAAGGCTATCGGCTGCCCGATCTGCGTTAGCCCAAGGGCGTGCGTAAGCGCGGGTGAGTGGGCCGAAACAAGCGACGGAGAACAATATGCAGTTCAACAACCGAATTACCAAGATGCTGGGCGTAGAGATTCCTGTGGTGCAGGCGCCCATGGGCTGGATCGCCCGGTCGCAGCTGGCATCCGCTGTATCCAACGCGGGCGGCCTGGGGATAATCGAAACCTCCAGCGGCGAGCTTGATGCCGTGCGCGAGGAAATCCTCAAGATGCGCGAGCTCACCGACAAGCCCTTCGGCGTGAACATCGCTCAGGCGTTCGTGCGCGATCCCAACATCGTGGATTTCGTTATCGAGCAGGGCGTGCGATTTGTGACCACTTCAGCGGGCAATCCCCAGCGCTATACCGAGCAGCTCAAGAGCGCTGGGCTGACGGTTTTCCACGTTGTGCCCAGCCTGGATGCCGCGAAAAAGGCGGTTGATGCAGGCGTTGATGGGCTGGTCGTGGAAGGCGGTGAGGGGGGTGGTTTCAAGAATCCCCGTGAGGTCTCCAGCATGGTGCTGCTACCGCTGGTGCGCTCTCAGGTGGATGTGCCCATCATCGCGGCCGGTGGCTTTGTGGACGGCACGTCCATGGCCGCGGCGTTCGCGTTGGGCGCGGAAGGTGTGCAGTTGGGTACTCGCATGGTGTCGGCGCTGGAGTCGCCCGTTCACGACAACTGGAAGAACGCCATTGTTAATGCTAAAGAAACGGACACCGTGTTTCTGAACCGCAACCACTCGCCGGCGCTGAGGGCATTGCGTACGGACAAGACCTCGCGGTTGGAGAATGAGCCCCAGACCAACGCCATGGCTGAAATGGGCAGGGCGCTCGAGCTCTACTTCGGCGGCGATATGGAATCCAGCATCGCGCTGACCGGCCAGGTTTGCGGCCGTATCGATGCGGTGCGGCCGGTGGCCGAGGTGATCGGGGAAATCCGCGAGGAGTTCTTTGCCACCATCGGGGCGTTGAAAGAGACCTACGCCGGGTAGCTTTAGTCGCGGAAGCGGTGACGGCGCGCTCAAAGTTCCGCAGGCCATCCCTTATACTCGGTCGGCATGAGCCGCTCTCTTGCCCTGAAGGCGCTTCGCGCTGCGCTGCCCGCTCGGTGCCTGATTACCGACCCGAAAGGTACCAAACCCTATGAAACCGATGGGTTAACGGCTTTGCGCCAGCCCCCTTGGCTGGTGGTGCTGCCGGAAACCGAAGCCCAGGTGCGCCAGGTGCTGTTGATATGCGCCCAGCACGACGTGCCGGTCGTTGCCCGTGGCGCCGGAACGGGCCTGTCGGGTGGTGCGCGTCCAGTAGCAGATGGGGTGGTGCTGGGTCTCTCGCGCTTGGACCAGGTGCTGGAGGTTGACCTGGATAACTGTGTGGCCAGGGTGCAGCCCGGTGTTCGGAATCTGGCCATCAGCGAGGCGGTAGCTCACCATGGCCTTTACTACGCGCCCGATCCCTCGTCGCAGATTGCCTGCAGCATCGGCGGCAACGTGGCGGAGAACTCGGGCGGCGTGCATTGCCTCAAGTACGGTCTTACCGTGCACAACGTGGTGGGCTTGCGGGTGCTCACGGTGAGCGGTGAGGTATTGGAGCTGGGCGGCAAAACGTTGGATAGCCCAGGTTACGACCTGCTCGCGCTGCTGTGTGGGTCCGAAGGAATGCTCGGCATAGTCACTGAGGTCATCGTAAAGCTGCTACCCCGGCCACCGGCTTCCGCCGTTTTGCTCATGGCTTTCGACAGCGCTGCCGCCGCGGCAGAGACGGTGAGCCAGATTATCGCGCAGGGGCTGGTGCCCGCAGGATTGGAGATGATGGACCAGCTTGCCACTCAGGCGGTTGAGGACTTCGTTCATGCGGGTTATCCCACCGAAGCCGCCGCGCTGCTGCTCTGTGAAGTGGACGGAGTGCCCGAGGAAGTGGCATCCAATGTGGAGCTGGTCTCCCGGATTGCTAAAGAGTACGGCGCCATTGAGCTCCGAGTGGCCCACGAGCCTCATGAGCAGGCGGCTTTCTGGGCCGGCCGCAAGGCGGCCTTTCCTGCCGCGGGCCGCCTGGCTCCGGACTATTACTGCATGGATGGCACGATTCCGCGGGCAGCGCTGGCCGATGTGCTGGGTCGAATCGCCGGGCTGGCCGACGAGTACGGCCTGCCCGTCGCCAACGTATTTCACGCCGGTGACGGCAACCTGCACCCGCTGATTCTCTACGATGCTTCGGTACCCGGAGAGATGGCGAAAGCGGAAGCCATAGGCGGACGCATCCTGGAGCTTTGCGTGGCCGTTGGTGGAACGGTTACCGGCGAGCACGGCGTGGGTGTGGAGAAGCTCGACCAGATGTGCGTGCAGTTTTCCGCCCAGGAGCTGGATCAGTTTTTCCGCGTGAAGGACAGTTTCGACCCAAACGGTACGCTCAACCCCGGCAAGGCCATCCCGACCCTGGCGCGCTGCTCCGAGGTGGGGGGGATGCACGTGCATGGCGGGGAGCTGCCGTTCAACAACCTGGATCGGTTTTGAGTGCTGACGACCAGAGCGAGCGGCTGCACGAAGCGGTCCGCAGAGCCTGCGCGGATGCGCAGCCGCTGCTGGTCGCCGGCAGCGGGAGCAAGCGCTTTCTGTTGGATGCCCTGGTCTCGGATGGCGCCGCGCTGCTATCTGTGGCTGAACACGTGGGCGTTGTGGACTACCGGCCTGACGAGTTGGTGGTTACCGTGAGAACCGGAACTCCCCTGCATGATCTGCAGGGGTTGCTGGATGCCAACCAGCAGCTGTTGCCGTTTGATCCGCCCCGGTTTGAAGGCGGCGGAACCATTGGCGGCGCGATAGCGTCAGGGCTTGCCGGGCCGGCGCGGCCGTGGCGTGGCTCAGTGCGCGACTGCCTGCTGGGCGTGGAGCTGGTTAATGGCGTCGGTGAGCGGCTGCGCTTCGGCGGGCAGGTGATGAAAAACGTTGCTGGTTACGACGTTTCAAGGTTGCAATCCGGCGCTTTCGGCAGCCTGGGCGTGCTGCTCACAGTAAGCTTGAGGCTCCTGCCTAAGCCCGCCGTGGAGCGTACCTGCGCCTTGGAACTGGATGCGCCCACAGCCCTGGCCCGTATGCGCCAGTGGGCCCGGCAACCGCTGCCACTGACCGGTGTTGGTTATCAGGCGGGTGTGTTGTGGGCGCGGCTTGCGGGTTCGGAGCCTGCGGTGGCAGCGGCCCTGGCCGAACTGGGTGGTGAGCCTGTGGCAGATGGAGCAAGCTGGTGGGACGACCTGCGCGACCACACCCTGCCGGTGTTCAAGGGCGACGCACCACTAGTGCGTGTCATCGTACCGCCTTCGGCTCCGGCGCCCCTGGAAGGTAGCGTGGTCGAATGGGCGGGTGGCCTGCGTTGGTTCGCTGCTGAGGATGCCGCGCACGGCCAACGCCTGGCCGCGGAAGCGGAAGCCCACGGTGGTTATGCCTGCGGATTCGATGGCCGCTACGCACGCGTGGAGCACTCTGTCATGGCGGAAGCACTGCGCATTCAACAGCGCCGAATCAAGCACGCGTTCGACCCCCAAGATCTGTTCAACCGCGGACTGGTGGAAATGGATGCAGACTGAACTGCACCCGAGCATTGCCGACACCCACTCCGGTCGCCGCGCTCAGGAGATATTGCGCAGCTGCGTACATTGCGGGTTTTGCAATGCAACTTGTCCGACCTATCTCGCCACAGGCGACGAGCTGGACGGGCCCCGCGGACGCATCTACCTCATGAAGGAAATGCTGGAAGCGGGCGAGGCTAACGCGGTGGCGCAGAACCACCTTGATCGCTGCCTTACCTGCCGGGCCTGTGAGACCACGTGTCCCAGCGGGGTTGCCTACGGAGAACTATTGGAGGTGGGCCGGTCTCTGGCGGAATCTGCCGGTTCCAGGGGATTTGTCACCGACGTCATTAGGCGATGGCTGAAGGCCGTGGTGCCGGACGTTCGCGCTTTCCGCCGATGGGCAACATTGGGTGGATGGGTGCGTTGGCTGCTGCCCGTCAGGTTGCGCCGACAGCTTCCAGAAGTGGCAGAGCTCAGGCCCATCGTCGGGTCGACTCACGAGCGCAAGTTACTCGTGCTTGAGGGCTGCGTGCAGCAGGTAGCCACGCCGACCGTGAACGCAGCCCTTGCCGAGCGCTTGGGCGAGCGAGGCTTTCAGGTGCTGACCGCCGCAGGTGAGGCCTGCTGCGGCAGTCTGAACCTGCACCTTGGGGACGAGGGGGGTGCGCGCGCGCAGATGCGCCACAACGTCGATGTGCTGTGGCCGCTGCTTGGCGAACTCGATGCGGTGCTCTCCACGGCCAGCGGCTGCGGCGTAACCTACAAGGATTACGGACGGTTGCTGGCTGACGACGCCGATTATGCGGATAAGGCTGCCGCCCTTTCAGCGAAGGTGCTGGACGTGGCCGAGTTCTGCGAGCGCGAGGAGCTGCAATTCGATCGTGCCGCCGATGTAGAGCGCGTGGCGTGGCAGGCGCCCTGTACGCTCCAGCATGGTCAGCAGGTCAACGGCACTGTCGAGCGGTTGCTCGAACGAGCGGGTTACGCGCTGGTGGATGTGGCGGATGGCCATCTTTGCTGCGGCTCGGCTGGCACTTACTCCGTGCTGCAGCCGGATCTTTCGGAGAGGCTGCGCGACGCGAAGCTCAACGCCCTGTGCGCGAATACGCCAGATGTGATCGCCACCGCCAACGTGGGCTGCCAGACCCATCTCGCATCGGCCAGCGGGATACCGGTGCGGCATTGGGTGGAACTCCTGCGCTGAGCCGGCTGGGGTCGAGTCCCCTGATCACGAGTGCGGTTAGCCGCGATAGGTTCGCCATTTCCGTCTGATCTCCGTGGCTGCGGCCGCGTTACCCTGTTGGTCTTTGGCGTCGGCGATTACCATCCAGGCCTGCCTCACCCAGTCTATTCGAGATCCCGCCAGGGCTATGGTTTTGTTGGCGTACTGAATCGCCCCTTCCAGGTCGCGTTGGGCGAGATGCAGCTCAGCCAGCTTCAGCCACAGGTCTGCCTGACGTGGATTCAGGCGGATCGCCCGTTCCACATAAGCGATGGCTTCAATATGGTTGCCGGAGGCGTGGGCGCGCTTGCTCTGTTTGAGTAACGCCAGTGTGGCTGAGTGGGTATCGGCCGGCTTGGTTGCTTCGCCTGCGGGGCCGATGGGAACGTCCTGTTGGGGATCGGCACCCTGGTCGGCTGCGCTGCTGCGCTCGTACACGGGCGGAACCTGTCCAGCTGGCGACCCGCAGGCCGACAACAGCAGCGCGACGATGGCGAGGATCGCTACTCGAGGTGTATCCACTTCCGAATTCTCTGGGGTACCGAGCGCAGCGTGATACCACAGCCGGATTTGCGCTGCAAAGGGGTGCCGCGAGGCAATGGTATTTTCACCACTTCGGCGCAGCGGTCATGAGCCAGTTGCCCACTCGCGTAATCCACGGGAATGAGATCTGCCTGAGGTGGAGGCAAAGGCCGTACCGACAGCCTGGCCATGATGTTGTCCCAGACCGTCAGCGCGCCAGTGGCGCCGGTGAGTCCGGTGTCCGTATAGTTGTCGTTGCCCAGCCACACCACACCAAGCCGCGCGCTGTCGAAGCCAGCGAACCAGCTGTCGCGGTAGCCGTCCGAAGTCCCCGTTTTGCCCGCCACACCGGCGTTGCTGAAGCGCGAGCGCTTTCCGGTGCCTTTGCTCATCACCACCCCTAGAGCGGCGTTAAGCGTCTCCGCCATGGCGGGATCGATCTGCTGGCGCATGGAGAAAGGGTGGTGAGCAATGGTGGCGCCCTGTTCGTTCAGCACCGCCACCACGGCCTTGACGGGCATGTGGAAGCCGCCGCTGGCGAAAGTGCCGTACAGCCCCGCAACTTCCAGCGGCGTGAGCGATTCCGCGCCGAGCAGTAGCGACGGAAAGCGGTTGGCAGGGCCGTTGCCTGTGAGGGCCCGCAGGCGCTCCGCCACGGAATCCACCCCGATGTGCATGCCCAGTTTCACGGTTGCCAAGTTCAAAGATTCTCCCAGTGCTCTGATGAGCGGCACTGGCCCGTGCGTAGACTTGTCGAAGTTCCGGGGGGTCCAGTTGGGTTGGTTGGGCATCTCGATGCTGACGGGTTCGTCCTGCACGGAACTCACCAGGTGATGTCCCTGCTCCAGGGCGGTGAGATAGATCACCGGCTTCAATAGCGACCCCACGGGGCGTCTGGCGTTGAGCGCCCGGTTGAACCCATCGTCGCCGCTCTTGCGCGCGCCGGCCAGCGCTTCCACTTCCCCGGTTTGTGTGTGGGTGATGATCACGGCCGCCTGCAGCGACCCGGGGTCCAGACCGCGGGCGGATTCCAGGCGCGGCAATGCCTGGGCGAGGGCTGCTTCCACGGCGTCCTGGCTGCGTGGGTTCAGCGTGGCGAATACCCGAAGTCCGAGGGAAGTGAGCTCCTCTACGCTCAGCTCCGTGAGATTGTCGCGCACCAGATCCATGAATGCCGGATAGTAGGTGCCACCGCGACGGGTCCCCTCGACAACGCCCAGCGGGCTGTTGCGCGCGCTGGCGTGCTCGCGATCGCTGATTAGCTGATGCTCGTGGAGAATGTCTAGCACCAGGTCCCGTCTCTGGCGGGCCCGGTGAGGGTGGCGGAACGGATTGTAATAGGAGGGTCCCCGGATGATGGCGATGAGCGTGGCGATCTTCGCCGCATCCAGTTCGCCAAGTGGACGATTGAAATAGAACTGTGACCCCAGACCGAACCCGTGTACGGCCCGACTGCCGTCCTGGCCCAGGTAAATCTCGTTCACGTAGGCGCTCAGCAGATCGGGTTTGGTGAAACGAAGCTCCAGGATGACGGCCATGGCAAGCTCGCGCAGCTTGCGCGCCAGCGTTCTGCGGTTGTCCAGGAAGTAGCTCTTCACCAGTTGCTGGGTCAGTGTGCTGCCTCCCTGGCGCACTTCGCCAGCGGTGACGTTGACCCAGAGCGCTCGCAGAATACCGAGCACGTCGAAACCGGCGTGGGAGTCAAAACGTTGGTCTTCCGTCGCTTTCAAACCGTCTGCCAGCAAGACAGGAATCTGATCGGGGGCCAGCACCAGGCGGTCTTCACCGTGCGAGGGAAAGAAGCTGCCGATAACGGCGGGATCCAATCGGATCAGGGGTACGGGTCGACCCATGGCATCTTCGATTCGGCGGATCTGGCCGCGGTCGAACACCACCTCTATGCGCTGGCTGCCGCGCATCCGCTCCATGAAGCGAAATGCTCGTAGATGGATTGACAGCGTATTGGCGAGACCGGAATAGGTGCCGGGCTCGCTCGCCTGGCGGCGCTGCTGGTAACCCAGTCGAGCCAGCTCGGTGATCACCTCGTTGCGGGAGAGGCTGGCGCCGGGATGCAGCTCCAGTGGCGTGGCGTACACCACGGCGGGCACGGACCAGCGCCGCCCTTCGAAGGTGTTGGTGATCAGTCGGTCCAGATACAGCAGGTAGCCCACCCCCGCGGCTAGCAGCAGGGTGAACAGGCCAAAGATCAGTCGCCGGCGGCGCTGCCGGCGTCTGCGGATGCGCTGGCTCGGCCGTTTGCGCTTAGCCACTCTTACTCACAAGGGCCCATCAGGGCGTTGCGAGCCGGGCCCGAGCAGCTCTGTGTTCGGAGGGGTTGAGAATGCCTGCATCTGCGCGCTGGCGACGCTGATCCAGCCTGTCGGTCGTGGACTCGGTGCGTTTGACCAATCCTAGCCAGGAGCCTAGTTGTTGGAACACGCCGCGGGCGGCAGGCCAGATTTTCGGAAGTAGCCAGCACAGCACCATGATGAAAATCGTAAAGGCGACCAAGAATAGCACGGGGTTTATAAGCGCGGACGCCATGATGATCAGGGGGTCCTGCACGATCCGCAGGTTGTCGGGCAGGTTGCTGTAGCCGACAGATCCGCCGGAACCAAGCATTGCGATGGCAATGTAGAGCTTGATCCCGCTGGCCCAGGCAACGCCTATGGTGAGCGCCAGAGAATGAATAAGTGATTGATATCATTCAACTTTAAGTTAGGCCTGCGAACGTTTCAAAAATCCTAGCGGACCCGTCTGAACGAAGCCTGAAGCGACTCGTGTGGCCCGCGACGTGCTTGATGGATCGAATCCGGGTACCATGCAATCAGCCTAAGGGGTGGTCTAAGCCTGAGACGCCGCATCGTCGGTGGACCCTTTGAACCTGATCCGGTTAGCACCGGCGTAGGAATAGGAATCTCACCTGACGTCTTCCGCTTCGCTCCTAGGCATCTTGTATCAAGGAGTGAAGTCAGATGACCCGTCAGATCGTTTCCACGATGTTGCTGTTGTTCCCGTTGGCTGTGGCCGCCGCAGAGCCTGGCCAAACCGGCCGGAACGACACCGCGGTGATAGAAGAGATCGTGGTGACCGCCAATTTTCGTGATGAGCGCCTGGGCCTCGTGCCGTCCAGCGTGAGCGTGGTGTCCGCGGATGCCATTGCCAAACGTGGTGCAACGCATCTGGAAGCGTTGTTTAACATGACGCCCAACGTCAACTACGCATCCGGTGCGTCGCGCGGCCGCTTTTTCCAGATACGCGGTGTGGGTGAACGCAGCCAGTTCAAGGATCCCCTTGACCCGTCCGTGGGCCTGATTGTGGACGGGATAGACCTGAGCGGTATCGGCCTGGCGGGGACGCTGTTTGACGTGGCGCAGGTGGAGATTCTCCGGGGGCCCCAGGGCACGACGTTCGGCTCCAGTGCCATGGGCGGCCTCGTGCTCATGCGTTCGCAGGCACCGGGCGATACCTTCGAAGGCAAGGTGTCATCGGGAGTTGCCAACTACGGGCGCTGGCATGTGGGTGCGGCGCTGGGCGGGCCATTGAGCGATACGGTGTCTGCGCGCTTGTCGGTACACCAGTTCCAGGGTGACGGCTATATCAAAAACGACTTCCTGGGCGCGGACGACACCAACAACTTCGACGAGCTGACGCTTCGGGGCAGGTTGCGCTGGCAGCCGCGCGAGGACACCACGGTGGACGTAGGCGTATTGCATGTCGACGCAGATAATGGCTACGACGCGTTCTCCCTGGAGAATACGCGCATCACCGGGTCTGACGAGCCGGGCCACGACCGTCAGGAAACCACGGCGTTCTCCGCCCAGGCCTCCTATGCCGGCTTCGAACGGTTTGTTGTGGAGGCCAGCGCCTTTTTCGAGCAGAGCGATCTTGCCTACGGGTTTGATTGGGATTGGTCGTACCTCGACCTGGTTGGCTGGCAGGGTGGCGAGGACAACGTGCGTGATCGCGACAGCTTCGGAGTGGATCTGCGTCTGATCTCTACCGGTGATGGCGTAGGCTGGGTTGTGGGCGCGTACGCGTACCGGCGCGACGTGCGTTTAGACTACTCGGATCGCTGCATTCCGTGTGGGGGCGCCTCGTTTTTCTCCAGTGATTTCGAGACGCAACGCTTTGCGCTCTACGGCGAGATTGACCTGGCGTTGGGCGAGCGGCTGCGGCTGTCGATTGGTGCGCGGGTGGAGACCTACGACGACGGCTATTCGGACAGCGCGGGTGTGATGGCGGATCCTGACGACACCATGTGGGGCGTTGCCGCGAATCTGCAATACCTGATTTCTGATACGTTGCTGGCGTATGCGGCGTTCGATCGTGGATACAAAACCGGCGGGGTAAACGGTCAGGCAGTGGCTGCCGCGGACCCGGCCGTCGATCCGGTTATAGCCGCGTTCCTTGATGAGCGGTTGGCCTTCGAGGCGGAGACCCTGCTCAGCTACGAGCTGGGGCTGAAGGGGAGCTTCCTGGAGGACCGCATGACCATCAACGTTTCCGCTTTCTTCATGCAGCGCGACGACATGCAGGCCAACTCCTGGGTGCTGTTTCCGCCGGCAAACTGGCGCTCCTACATCGACAACGTGGACCAGGGAGAAAACTGGGGGTTGGAACTGGAGCTCGGCTGGCGGCCTACGGATGCGCTGCAGCTGAAGCTGGGGTTGGGTCTGCTGGATACCGAACTGGGCGAGCTGATCGTGCAGGACGTGGACACTGGGGATGCGCTGGTTCAGGAGGGTCGCTCCCAGGCCCATGCGCCTGATTATCAACTGTACCTGAGTGCGGAATACCGCTTCGGCCAGAATTACTTCGTTGGCGCTGAGTTTGAGGCGAAAGACTCGTTTTACTTTTCCAATAGCCACGACATCGCATCAGGCGCCCAGGAGTTGGTGCACGCTTCGCTGGGCTATCGCGGGCAGAGCTTCGATGTCACGTTGTGGGGCAGAAACCTGCTGGACCGCGACTATGCGGTGCGTGGGTTCTATTTCGCGAACAACCCGCTCAACGGATGGATCACCGAGTCGTATCGGCAGCTAGGCGAACCGCGCACTTATGGTGTGACGGCTCAGTATCACTTCTAGCGCGGGGCTCCGGCACCTTGGGCGTCGGGGCTTTCCGCACCTGCCAGTACCATGGCGATGAGCTGATCGGCCACGTCAAGAGACGCCCTGCGGCCCACGTTCATGTTGATCTTGTATTTCTCGGCGACCACAAGGCTCGGCACGCTGTTAATGCCCACGTCACGCATTCGGCGATCGGCGTCGCGGGTGGCGCGCACCACGTCTGGTGATGTGAAGGCCGCCAGGAACTCTTCTGCCGTGGTGCCGTTGCCATCGACGAAATCTGCCACCATCTCAGCGCTGCGGAACACGCGGCCGTTGTCGTGGATGGCACGGAACAGGCGGTCGTGGTTGGCCTCCAGCGCGCCCAGCTGCTCCAGCGCGTAGTAGCTCTGGGCGAGGAGGCCCCACAGCGCATCGAACAGGGCTGGCGAGCGCACCAAGCGCACGCCATCTGGCAGATCCTCGCTCCACGCGTGCACTAACGGTTCGAAGTTGCTGCAATGCACACAGGCGTAGGAAAAATACTCGTGCACCACGATGTCTTCTCCCGCCCGGCGCCGTGGTGGATTCTCGATGAGTGTGTAGTGCTCGTTGGCGGCGACTCCTGATCCTGATGGCCCACTCAAGCTGTAATACGCCCCGTAGGCGATGACCGCGACGATGACGACGGCCACCGAGCCGAGAATGATCGCGCGTGTGCGCTGGACTTGCTGGTTGGTACGAGTGGGCATGCCAATCTCCTTGGAGCGTTGGATGCAGAGTCTACTCGGCATGGCTTGGGGCGCAAAAGGCCCGGCGCAGACTGTGGCATACTCCCGCGCCATGGAGCGCTATCAGCTGTTTGGGTACAACGCCTGTCCTTTCTGCTATCGGGTGCGTCGCTTTCTCGACTCGGCTGGCATCGAGATACAGTTGCGCGACACCATGCGGGACCGGGACGCCCACGCGGAGTTGGTAGCGGGGGGAGGGCGCAGCACGGTGCCCTGCCTGCGCATCGAGCGGGAAGACGGGGTTCATTGGCTCTACGAAAGCGCCGACATCATCGACTATCTTGGCGAGCGCTACGGCATCGCTTGAGATTTCCGCCCGCCTGACGCGCCGCTCTTGTGGCGAGGGGGCTATTGAAAGGAGGACACGTGGCATTAAAGAAGCGAATCGCGGTAACTCTGCCTGCAGGACACCGCGTGGCAGACACCATCGCGCGGATGCAGTGGGCGGAAGCCAACGGATACGACGACGCCTGGTTCGGTGACTCCGGCGCGCCGGATTCCCTGACCAGTGCTGCCGCGGCCGCCCATGCCGTGGAGCGTTTGCGTGTGGGGGTGGCAGCAACGCCTGTTTACACACGATCTCCGTCGATTCTGGCGGCCACCGCCCACGTTCTGGCTCAGGTTCTGCCGGGGCGGTTCGTCATGGGATTGGGTTCTTCCAGTCAGACCATGATGGGCCAGTGGAACGGGCTGGCTCTGGAGAAACCGGTCACCCGGGTGACCGAGACTGCACAATTGGTTCGGACCATGCTCAGCGCTGAAAAAACCAACTTCGACGGCGCGACGCTGTCCAGTCACGGCTACCGCCAGGCACCGCTGGATCAGCCGCCGCCCATATACATTGCGGCGTTGCGACCGAAAATGATCGAAGCGGCGGCGCAGGTGGGTGACGGTGTAATCTTCAACCTGTGGCCTAAATCCGTACTGCCCAAGATGATGGAGCATGTGAAGATCGGCGCGGAGCGCGCTGGCAAGGACTGGCAGGAAGTGGAGGTGGTGAATCGCGCCATGGTGCTGTGCACGGACGACATCGAGCTCGGCCGCAGCTTGTTTCGCGCGAACTTCGCCCCCTACTACGCCACGCCGGTGTACAACAGCTTTCTGGCCTGGGCCGGGTACGATGGCGCGGCGGACACGATCACCGAAGGCTGGGCGCAGAAAGACCGCACCAAGACCACGGGCGCGCTGAGCAATGAGCTCATCGAGGAGGTGGCCATCATCGGCAACGAGGATCAGATCAGGCAGCGCATCGCCGAAGACGCAGCGGGTGGCATTCACACCCATATCATTGCGCCGTTCCTCGGTTCGCCCGATGAGCTGGTGGCGCGCACCTTTGAGGCCTTTACGCCCGATCAGTTTCAGCTGCCCTAGCGGAAGCAGTCTTGCTGGCTGCTCGATAGACAAACGAACCACAAACAGACACCGAAAACATAGGGACGACGAATCATGAAAGTAGATGGTGGAGTTGGCTGGGAGCTCGATAAGGTTGCCGATCAGGCACGCGACCTAGAGGAACTGGGGTATTCAGGGATCATGACGGCGGAGACCAGTCACGATCCGTTCTTTCCCTTGTTACTTTCGGCTCAGGCCACCTCCCACGTGGAGCTGATGACGTCCATAGCCGTCGCGTTTGCGCGCACGCCCATGATTCTGGCGAATATCGGTCACGATCTGAACGTGGCATCGAAGGGCCGCTTCATTCTCGGCCTCGGCTCTCAGATTCGCGCTCACATCACCAAGCGGTTCAGCATGCCCTGGTCCCATCCGGCAGACCGCATGCGCGAGTTCATTCTTGCCATGCGAGCCATTTGGGCTAACTGGCACGAGGGCGAGTCGCTGGAATTCGTGGGCAAGTATTACACCCACTCCCTCATGACGCCTTTTTTTACGCCCACCGACACCGAGTACGGCGCGCCGCGGGTTTTTCTGGCAGCGGTAGGGCCCCGCATGACGGAAGTTGCCGGAGAGGTCGCCGACGGCGTCATCATTCACGCCTTCTCGACCGAAAAATACATTCGTGAGACCACGCTGCCCGCGCTGGAGCGTGGCTTCGCGAAGGCAGGCAAGCGGCGGGAGGATTTCGAGATCAGCTATCCGGTATTCGTCGTCACCGGTAAGAACGAAGAAGAGTTGGAGCAGGCCAAGGGCGCCACTCGTCAGCAGATCGCCTTCTACGGTTCGACGCCGGCCTACAAGCCCGTGTTGGATAGCCTGGATGCCGGCGAGCTGCAGGGGGACCTGAACGCCATGTCCAAACAGGGCCGCTGGGTGGAGATGGGCCAGCTGATCACCGATGATTTGCTGGATGCTTTTGCCGTGGTAGGCGAGCCCAAGGAGATTGCTGGCCAGATCCTCAGCCGCTACGGAGACGTGATCGACCGGACCTCGGCGGCCTATGCCAATCTGTCCAGGCCGGATCGTCAGGAGATCATTGGCCAACTCACGGCTGGATAAAACGCACACCGAGAACTTTTTCGAATAGGAAAGTCTAAAGATCGGCGTGTAAGCGAAGTCGCATTCCTATTAGTAGGGGGTTATAGTTTGTGAGCACGTCACCTGAGGGGATTTTCAAGATCCCAACATTCTGCGAAAAGCTGCATATTTATTGTGTGCAGCGTGCTCAGTAGAATTTCCGGCGACGGGTCGCGTCACAACCGCGCTGGCCCTAACAGGAGTTGGACCGGGTGCTGGATCTGAACGCAAAATTCGACAAAAACGCCGTGCATTTCGCCGCCAGTTGGCGCGAGTTGCCCCGCTGGACCCGCATTTTGGTCAAGTTACATTCGTTGTTGCTCGTCGTTGTGGGCCTGTCCCATGGCGTGAACCAGAATGTGGTCCTGCACCAGGGATACGAAACCAGCGCATTTGCCGTACCGGCATCCAGCCATCAGCGGGTTCCCTGGCAAACGGAGGTGGATGCATTCGGCCGAAAAATGGCCCGCGCGTTTCAGGTTCGAGAGACCACGGCGAATGAGTTTGCGGGCTGGATCCTGGAAGCCTCGCGGCGCCAGGACCTGGAACCCGAGCTGCTTGCCAGCCTGGTGCTTACCGAGAGCTCTTTTCGCAAGTACGCGCGCTCGTCCGCAGGTGCGGTGGGTCCTGCGCAGGTCCGCCCCGAGTACTGGCGGTCGTTCTGTGGCGTCAAGGATCTCAGCGACCCTGCCGAGAATATTTACTGCGGCGCTCAGATTCTGGCCTACAAGGCCGACCGATGCGGCGGGGAAAAGTGCGCGCTGGGTGCCTACAACATCGGCTTCAACAGCCAACGGCATCACGCGGCGCGGCGTTATGTGGCCAAGGTGGACCACTACCGGGACCAGTTGAGGAACTACCCGCTCTAGCCTCGTCTTTCGGCGCCGACTGGCGCAACCCATCAAGCGGAGACTTCCATGACGGACTTTGGCGTGCTGATCTTTGCCACCGACTATTCCATCACACCAGCCAACCTGGCGCAGGCTGCCGAGGCGCGCGGGTTTGAATCCCTGTTCGTCCCCGAGCACACGCACATTCCCGCATCCCGTTTGACACCCTGGCCGGGTGGCAGGGATCTGCCGACGGAGTATTGGCACACGCAAGACCCCTTTGTTGGTCTGGCTACCGCGGCGGCAGTCACAGACTCTATTAAGCTCGGCACCGGTATTGCGTTGATTACCGAGCGGGATCCGATCCTGATGGCCAAACAGGTGGCCACGTTGGATTTCTTGTCAAACGGCAGGGTGCTGCTGGGCGTGGGCGCTGGCTGGAACGTGGAGGAGATGGCCAACCACGGTGTTGCGTTTGGCGAGCGCTGGAGCGTGCTGCGCGAACGCGTGCTGGCCATGCAGCAGATATGGACACAGGAGGAGGCCGAGTACCACGGCGAGCACGTAGATTTCGATCCGATCTGGTCGTATCCGAAACCGGTTCAACCTGGCGGGCCCAAGATTCTGCTCGGCGCGTCGTCGCGGTGGACGTTTCCGCGCATCGTGGAATACGGGCACGGGTGGTTTCCGATCCACCAGGATCCCGGCCGGGCGGCTGCCCAGGGGGCCGTGGATTATGCGGCCGGCATTGCCGAGCTCAAGCGGCTTTGGGTTGAGGCTGGGCGCGAAGGGGAACCGGACTGCACCATTTTTGGGGTTGGCCCCAATCCGGGTCGGGTGGAGGAGTTGATCGAAATGGGATTCAATCGTGTGGTGTTCGGGCTGCCTTCCGCGGATGCCGACGCGGTAGTACCCATGCTGGACCGCTACGCTGAGATTGGTCACGGCTTTAACGCCTGAGCTTTAACACCCTGAACGGACGCTACCGGTAGGTGTTCAGTTTGCGTTCAGGGGGTGGGCCTTAACCTGCCAAGCAACGGTCGAGATCAATCTGAGTTTGGGTGTTGTTGGAAGTATCCAACTGAGGTGGCCTTGATCGAGTTCGCTACGGCGTTCCCCATGCGGGCTCATGCTCCCTCCCGTTCCTGCCGACAGCGAGCGGCCCCGGGCGTCCCAGCCCGGGGTTTTTCTTTTGTGCGGTTTGGAACATGATCGCGTGCCACGCACTTGGGGAGCGGCATGGAACTCTGGACACTCACGCACTCACGCCCGGCGCACGCGCGCAGCGTGGCTGAACGTGCGGAAGCAGCGGGCTGGCACGGCATCATGGTGGTGGACTCGCAGAACCTGTCCGCGGATTCCTACGTGGGACTCACCTACGCCGCGGTAGCCACGCAGACCATCGGGCTTGGCACCGGCGTCACCAACAGTGTCACCAGGCATCCGGCGGTGACCGCATCCGCGGCCATGGCGGTGCAGGATGTGGCGCCCGGGCGCATGTGCCTGGGTATTGGTCGTGGTGACTCGGCGCTGGCCCACCTGGGCCGTTCGCCGGCCAGGGTGGACCAGTTCGAGCGTTACGTGGATGTTCTGCAGCGCTATCTGCGCCGCGAGGACGTGGACTTTGCCGACATTCCCATAGCGGACGAAGTCGCGCTGCCGCTGGCGGATCTGGAGCTGGCGGACCACCCGGCCGCGAGCCGCATCCGCTGGTTCAAAGAGGAGGTCGCCAAGGTTCCCGTGGAAGTGGCTGCTACAGGCCCCCGTGTCATTGAAATCGGCGCGCGCTTGGCCGATCGAGTGATGTTTACCCTGGGCGCGGTCCCAGAACGTCTGCGCTGGGGTATCGGTGTTGCGGAAGCCGCACGCGGGCGCGCCGGACTGTCCTCGCCCGGGTCTTACGGCGCCTATGTGAATCTGGTCTGCCACGAGGACCGGACGGTGGCGCGAGCGCTGGTGCGTGGTGGCCTCACCACCTTCGCGCGGTTCTCGGTGATGCATGGTGAAGTTTCCGGGCCCGTGGATGGCTCCGAACAGGCCACACTGGACCGCCTGCACGACGGTTACAATATGAAGGCCCACACACGTTCGGACTCTCCTCAGGCGGGCCTGCTGAACGATGCGTTCATCGACAAGTACGCCATCGTGGGAACGCCGGACGAGTGCATCGAGCGCTTGCGCGAGTTGCAGCGTCTGGGGATCGACAAGGTGGCCATCAGTGGACCATCGGCGGGATCGGATCCGGCGGAATCGAGGCATGCCATGGAACTCATGGATCGAGCGGTGGTGCCGGTATTTGCCAGCCAGGTGCGCGGCTAAGGCTAACGACTCGCAGAACAATCAGGGCATGCTTTCATGAACAATATTCGCGCATTTGCCGGCTAGAGGGCTACTCGTGGAAATCATAGGACGACAGTTGAGGGAATCCGGCAAATTCTCTGATCCCGAGATCACCGCGGATGGCAAGTCCCGCGCTTGTGTATCCCTGCACGCCTTGAAAACGCTGTGGTTCAACACGGGTACCCTGTGCAATCTGACCTGTGACAATTGCTATATCGAATCAAGTCCGAGCAATGACCGGCTGGCGTATCTGTCCCGAGAAGACGTCGACGGCTATCTGAGGGAGATCGATTCGAGCGCTCTGCCGGTCGCCGAGATCGGCATAACCGGTGGGGAACCCTTCATGAATCCGGACATCCTTGGGATTCTGGAGGATTGCCTGGCGACGGGAGCTTCGGTACTGGTACTTACCAACGCCATGCGGCCTATGATGAAGTGCGCGGATGGCCTTGTTGGCCTTAACCAGCGGTTTGCGCCGCAGCTCACCATCCGGGTGTCGGTGGATCATTTTGACCAGACGTTGCACGAAATGGAGCGCGGAAGCGGAAGCTGGTCGGCGATGGTCAAGGGCTTGAAGTGGCTCTGCGGCAATGGTTTTCGCGTGCACGTTGCGGGGCGGACGCGCTGGGGAGAGCGGGAAGGCGAGCTTCGAGCGGGTTTCGCCGATTTCTTCGCCGATTTGGATGTCGCCATCGACGCCAATCACCCCGCGGAACTGGTGTTGTTCCCGGAAATGGATGACGGCCTGGACGTGCCCGAGATCACCACGGAATGCTGGGATATTCTCGACGTCGATCCGGCCGGGCTCATGTGCGCCAGCGCCAGAATGGTGGTCAGGCGCAAAGGCGCTGCTACCCCGGAAGTGGTGGCTTGTACGTTGCTGCCCTACGATCCTGAATTCAGCCTCGCCTCGCGCCTGGTCGACAGCCTGCAGCCCGTTGCGCTCAATCACCCACACTGCGCGAAGTTCTGCGTCCTTGGTGGTGGCAGCTGCTCAGATTGAGGCGGTAGCGCGCCCGTCACATGACAATGTCTGGAGAGACCGATGAACGAATGGCAGATTGGTAGCGTGAAGATCACCCGGGTGGTGGAGATGGAGGTGACGGGCGGATCCCGATTCATATTGCCTGATGCCACCCGGGATGCCTGCAAACCCATACAGTGGCTGTACCCGCACTTCATGGACGAAGAGGGCAACCTCATCATGAGCATCCACGCGCTGGTGGTGGACACCGGATCGCGGCGCATCGTGGTGGACACGTGTATCGGCAACGACAAACAGCGCTCGATACCCAACTGGACCAATCTGCAGACCAGCTTCCTGCAGGACCTGGAAGCCGCCGGCTATCCCAGGGATAGCATCGACACCGTGTTGTGCACGCATCTTCACGTGGACCACGTGGGCTGGAACACCATGCTGGTAGACGGAGGGTGGGTGCCCACGTTTTCCAATGCGCGTTATCTCGTGGCGGAAGACGAGTATCGCTACTGGGACAGCGCCACGGCGGACGAACTCAACGACGGCATCATGGACGACTCCGTGCGTCCCGTTGTTGAAGCCGGCTTGATGGATTTCGTCGGCGTGCGCCACCAGATCTGCGACGAGGTGTGTTTGCAGCCCACGCCGGGACACACGCCTGGCCATGTGAGCGTGCGCATTCGCTCGGAAGGGGCCGAAGCGCTCATTACCGGCGACTGCATACACCACCCCTGCCAGATGACCCGCACCGACTGGTGCAGCTCGGCAGATTACGACCAGGCTCAGGGCCAGGAAACCCGCGAGACGCTGCTGGCGCATCATGCGAACGCAGACGTGCTGGTGATCGGGACGCATTTCGCCACCCCTACCGCGGGATGGGTGAAACCGCTACCGGAGGGGGGTTACTACCTGGATGTCGATTCGCCCGCCGCTGGTTGATTCAAGCTGGTTGTGTTGGGCTCGTTGCCGGCGTCGGCGGCCCGAACTTCATCTCGATCCGCGGCGAGAGCTGCACGAGCGGGGCCGGGCGGTTGCCGTCGGGAAAGAACAGATTCGCTGCGATGGTCTGCGTCCAGGTGGGTCTTCGTGGTCTATTCTGGCGTGGACTCGCTGCCGGGCGTGGGCCGGGGTTCCAGGTAGGCCGTATGATAGAGGCGTCCCATCCAGGCTTCGATGTGGCGCCGGGCCGGGGGCACGTCCAGGGCGATGAACGCGACACCCAGCGGCAACATCCAGAAGCCGAGCATGGGCAGAAATCCGAACACCCCGCCGACCATGAACAGCGCGCCGATCAAGGAACGTACGCCGACGGGCACGTGATTCTGCCCCCAGCGCAGGGTGCGAAACGTGTAGTCGGCGACTTTTCGTTTGAGCTGAGTGCTATCCACTTAGAGCGGGATGTTATACCAGAACCGGTGTGTCGCTTGGTGCGTCGTGCATGCCTGGATGCGCGCGGCGCCCCAGGTCGGGGTCGATGGACCGAAAACGATACACGCCATCTTCATGCAGAGTGCGTTCGATACGGTTGCGATGCATGAGCAGGTGCACATGGGCAATGGCCTCGCCCAGGGCCATCATCATCTGTCGGGAATCGAGTTTGCGCGCAAACAGCACCGGCAACAGGTCTTTGGCGATGGCAGGCTCAACGCAGTGCTCTTCGATGGCCAGCATGCGGTCTTCGTGATGGCTGATCAGCTGGCGTAGGCGCTCCCGCACGCCCCAGAAAGGCAGGTTGTGCGCCGGCAGCACGAAGGTGTCGTCTGGGATGCTCAAGAATTTGTCGTGGGACTCCATCCACGACTTCAGCGGGTTCGCCTCGGGCTCCGTGGGGTGCACGCTCACGTTACTGGTGATGACGGGCAGAATCTGGTCACCGGAAATCAGGATTTTGAGCTCGCCGCAATAAAGGCACGCGTGTTCCGGGGAGTGCCCGGACCCAACCACCACCCGCCAGTCGTGGTCGCCGATCGTGAGTACGTCACCGTCCTGCAGGCACTGGAAGCCGCTGGGAATGGTTGGCATGGACATACCGCCGGAAGCGTTCTGCGCAAAAGAGCGGCGGATGTCTTCCAGGTAGTCCTTGGGCATGCCGGCGCGCTGGTAGAACATCTCTCCGAGCCAGCTGGTGTGGTGTGCGGGTCCGGTGTTGGAGAAGGCCCGTGCCTGGTAGTACTCGCCTCGGGTCATGAGCAGCGGGCAGCGAAAATGATCGCTGATCATTCCCGACTGGCCGATGTGGTCGGGATGAAAGTGTGTGCAGATGACCCCGAGAACCGCCCGCCCGCCCAATTCCCGGGCGAATATGTCGTGCCACAGCTCCGTCACACTTTGCAGGGGCAGGCCGGTATCCACGATCCACCAGCCGTCACGGTCTTCCAGAAGATACAGATTGATGTGGTTGAGGGACCCTCCACCCATGGGCATGGTGAGCCAGCGGATGCCCGGTGCGACCTCCACCGTGGTGCCGGGCTCCGGATGCTCGGCGTACGGATACTTCAGCTCAGACATCGATACTCATCCCCCAGTTTCCCCGGCTGGCCCGTAACTCCGGCTCAGCCTCATACAGCATATCAAATTTCCTGCCTCCGCCCCGCCATACCCGCGAAGGCCGCATCTTTCGCGGCTTCCAACAGTATGGCCGGACTAAGCCGGTGTTGGCATTTGCAGCGATTGTGGAAGGCGATGAACGCGTCCGCTTCTTGTGTGGTTCGCAAAGCGTCCGGGCATCAATTAGATTAAGCGGTTGAAGGGAAGGAGGATCAATCATGGCAATGAACGTGCGCCCGGTTACTGCGCTGGACAGCGAGGTGAACGACATCCGGATGGCGACGGCAGAGATCGTCAACGAGCAGATTCTGCCCAACGAGCATGCGTTGTGGGGGTGGATGTCGGATAGCGCCAACGCGCCCAACAAGGTCAAGGACGAGGCCAAGGCGCTGCGCCTGGGCATTCAGGACAACGTGAAGCAGGCGGGTTTGTGGGCGCCGCATTTGCCCAAAGAGTTTGGTGGCATGGGGCTCTCCTTCATGCAGCACGCCTACATGAACGAGGTGTTGGCATATAGCCCGGGGGCGTCTTCGTTGTTTGGTGTGGTGGCGCCCAACTCGGGCAACCAGAAGATCCTGGTCAAGTACGGATCCCCGGAGCAGCATGAAAAGTGGCTCAAGCCCCTCACCGAGGGCCACATGCAATCGGCATTCTCCATGACGGAGCCGGATAACGCCGGCTCGGACCCCCGTTCCATTACGACTCGCGCGGAGCTGGATGGCGACGAATGGGTGATCAACGGCCACAAGTGGTTCACGTCCAACGGCTACGCGGCGGACTTCTTCATCGTGATGTGTCGTACGTCGGACCCGGACGATCCGGGCGGGCAGAATGACAAGATGACCCAGATCATCGTGCCCAAGGATGCGCCTGGGCTGAATATCGTGCGTGGTGTGCCGGTGTGGGGCAGAACGTCCAGCCATTGCGAGATTCGTTACGAGAACGTGCGTGTACCCAAGGAGAATCAGCTGGGACGCACGGGTACCGGTCACGCGGCGGCCCAGGACCGTCTTGGTGCGGGGCGCGTATACCACTGTATGAACTCGGTGGGGTCCATGTGGCGTGCATTCGATCTGATGATCGAACGCCTGATGACCCGTGAAGTGCACGGTGGCGAAAAGCTGGAAGACAAGCAGTTCATGCAGGGGTTCGTGGCGGACAGCTACATCGACATTCAGACGGCGCGTCTGATGACCATTCACTGTGCGGAGAAGATGGAAAGCGGGGCGGATCCGCGCACCGACATCTCGGCCATCAAGATCTTCGTTCCCGAGGCTTATCACCGCGTGGTGGATCGGGCCATTCAGGTGTGGGGTGCGGCTGGTGTGTCCGGTGATCTGCCGCTGGCAAATATGTACCAGGGCGCACGCACGTTGCGTCTGGCCGACGGGCCCGACGAGGTGCACAAGATTCTGATCGCCAAGAACGTACTCAAGCGCTACCACGCTGGGGAAACCTGGGATTTCGGGAACTGATGCCGGCGCTAACCCGAGCCGAGCGCGACGCTTTTCTGACCGAGCGCGGCGTTGTGATGCGCATCGCCGTGGTGCGCCCCGACGGGAGCCCGCTGGTCACGCCCATCTGGTTTCTGTTTGAAGATGGCTGGATCTACTTCACTCCCCGCGAGCAGTCGGAGTGGTTCGCCTGCCTGCGGGAAGACCCGCGGGTGGCGCTGTGCATCGACGAGCAGCCGCTTCCTTATCGCAAGGTGATTGTGGAAGGAAGCGTGGAGTTGGCGTTCGACCTGGGCGCGGATGATGAGTGGCGTGATCTGTATCGGCGCATCGCCAAGCGCTACGTGGCCGATGAAGGCGCCGAAGCCTACGTGGCCAACACGATCGAGCAGCCCCGCGGCCTGTATCGGTTAAAGCTCGACGATGCGACGGTGAAGACCTGGCGCATGCCGGTTGCCGGGGAGCCGGCGGATGGCATGTGGCACCAGCGCTACTATCGGCCGGGCACCAAGTACAGCCAGCGAGACGCCTGATGCATTGCCCAAAGTACCCTGGAGCGCTGGAAAAGCAGCGCTAAGGTCGCAAGAGCAACATTCGTCGCTGCACGCGGAGCGGGTTGAACTAGCTTGCCGGGAGCGAGTTGGGGTCCTCGGGCCTGAAGTTGTGCATGGCATCTTCCGACTCGAAACCCACTACGTAGGTGGCGGGGTCGGGGCATCTGGCTGCGTGCAGGGTGCCGGCCGGAATGGTGATCCGATCGCCAGCATGTGCCATGAGCATGCTGGCGCTGGCTACATCCCGCGTTTCGAAGCTGCCGTCGAGCACGTAGATGACGAGGCTGGTAATGTGCCAATGCACGTTTTCCAGGTCGCCGGAGTCCATGTAGCCATCCCGCGCATGTAAACCCCGCTCTTCAATCTCGTCCAGCGCGGCCTGCTTGCCAGAAAAATGGCCATCATCCACCGTTACGCCCATAACCGTCTCCCTTGCCAATTGGCGATTAGTATCGGGAAATCTTGCTGCTGGGTCACCAAGAACGGCTATAGGCCCGTGCTAGGCTCACCAGGGTGCGGATCGTGCGCTATCTTCACCAGCTGCTTTCCGGTATTGCCGCCTGCAAACTGACGCAGCGCGGCATCGGCTGCCGCATCGAACCCCTCTGCAATATCCAATACCTCTTGGATTTTGCCCTCGCGCAGCCACGCGTTGAGTTGTGCGGCGGCTTCTTCGAAACGGTGGACGTAGTCGAAATAGAAAAAGCCCGCCATCTGGGCGCCGCGCATGGCCAGCATCAGGTGATTCTGCAGTCCGGGCACTTCATCGTTGTAGCCGGAGATGCCGCCGCAGATGACGATCCGGCCGCCGTGGGCGATGTTGGCCAGCGCGGCATCCAGGATGGGTCCGCCCACGTTGTCGAAGAACACGTCGATGCCTTCCGGGCACAATGCCGCCAACCGATCCGCCACCTCTTCGTTTTTGTAGTCGATGGTTTGCTCGAACTGCAGCTGGTCTTTGAGCATTGCGCACTTCTGCGGCCCGCCGGCGATGCCGATTACCCGTGCCCCATGGATTCTGGCGATCTGCCCGGCCACCGTGCCGATGGCGCCTGCGGCGCCGGATACCACCACGGTCTCGCCGGGCTGGGGCTTGCCGAAGTCGGCCAGGCCCAGGTAGGCACATTGTCCCGTCATACCCAGCGTTGCCAGTCCGCTTGCCAGATCCGCGCCTGGGGGCAGCTTCTGCAACGCGGTACCGGTGTCATCGATGCCGTCGCATACCACGTAGTCGGCCCAATCCAGAAACCCCGTCACGGCATCGCCCACGGCAAAACGCTCGCTGCGCGATGCAACCACACGGCCTGCGATGCCGCCTTTCATGGCCTGGCCCACGGGAATGGGCTCGAAGCGCGCCTCCAACCCTTTCACCCAGGCGTGGTTCATGGGGTCGCAGGCGAAGTAGACGTTGCGGATCAGCACCTCACCGTCTGCGGGCGTGGGAATGTCACCCGTGCGCTGCCCGAAGCATTCACGTTCCAGCCCGATGCCTTGCGACTGCGAGGCGCGGGCCACCACCCACTGACGGTTGACGTCGTTCATTTCCCGGACCGATTGTGGGTGCGCATCTCACCTTCGGCGATGAACTTGTCCGCCACCTGGTGGTGCAGACGCAGCCTAGCCTCCATGTAACTGGTGAACGCCACGTTGCCGTGTGGAAGCGCGCGCAGGCCCTTCTGCACCCACGGCAGGTTGTCTACATCCTGATCGAAAACTTCTGCGAGGCCCTCGCCCAGTTCTTCGGAGGCCAGCGCAACGGGCTCGTCGAAATCCAGATATCGAATCTCCGCCGGCGCGGGTCGAGGCCCGTCTTTCGGGTAAGGACGCAACACCAGAATGTCCATGAGGGAGGTGTCGGGATCCAATCCGTTGGGGCGGAATCGATACACTATGTTCAGCGGCATACCGGCCCAGAACGCAATGTTCGGAAAAGCATGGTAGAGCAGCGAGTCGATCATCTCCGCGTCCCCTGCATGGGAGTAATCGATGTCATAGAGTTCCTTCAGCGACTGGCGCGCCTGAGCCGCGGAGAAGCTACGCGCCGTCATCCCTTCCGGAATCAGGTTGTTGGGGTCAGTTTCGTCATCGGGGCGCGCGCTGATACCCGACGCCACGTTGAAGATCTCCTGCTCCGTCAGTCGGGTTTCCAGGTTGGGGCTCTGCACCGCCTGCGCGGTAAATTGCCGACCAACGTAGTCGCTGTAGTTGTCGTACTGGCTGTTGATGTCGCCCGTCATGTTGAGCGCCTGGGGATGGGTGCCCACCACGTGGTGGCTCTCCATGAACGCCTCGCAGGTGGCTTTCCAGTTGGCACGGATCTTCTTGATCACGTGAGCGGCCTTGTACCTGCCGGCCAGGTCGTAACGCTCGAAATGCTCCGGGATGGGGGCCAGCACTTCCTGCAGCGGCGGGGCGTCATGGTCCATGTTGATGAACACGAACCCGCCCCACAGTTCCACCTTGGCCTCCGGCAGATTGGCGCCAGCTTCGTTCCACTGGGGCATGTCCCAGCCGAACGGATTGTGCTTCAGGCTGCCGTCGAGATTCCATTGCAGCCCGTGGTAGGCGCACCGGAAGCGTTGGTTGCTGCCGTCGCATTCTGCGATCTGACGGCCGCGATGCGGGCATGCGTTGGATAGCGCTTTGAACTCACTCTCGGCCGAGCGCACGACGATCCACGAGTGCCCTCCCAGATCAAACACCATGTGGTCGCCCACATTGGGAATGTCTTCCTCGCGGCAGGCCCACTGCCACACGTGGGGGAAAATGTAGTCGTTTTCTTTCTGCAGGAAAGCCGGGTCGAAGTATCTGGATGCGGCCACCGGCTGAGTGCCCACGTCCGGGGTTGGGCCTTCCTTGTAGAAATCGGGCGCTGGGACCAGGTCGCGCGCCAGTATGGTTTCGTAGCTATCCGCCGGCGCCCGAGCGACTTGGGGTTCACGATCTGCAGTCTTTTCCACTGTTTTGCCCTCCCTTATCGTTGCTGCAATTTAATCACGGAGCTGGGCCCGCCGCGAGTCGGACTGTCGTTGCGTGCTAGAACCGAGGAGAGCATGCGTGAAGCAACTCGCTTTTTTCGCAGGTCGTGGTTGACAAGCTTGGGCCTTGGGCGCAGGATGCGCGCCCCGTTTCGGACCGTCCTGGTGGAAGGCCGAGTTAACAGGGTAACGAACGAGCATTCGAATAGAACTTCGAATAGAAAAACGATGACCACGAGCTGGAACAAATCAACTACCAACACCTGCATTGGTGCCGCATTGCCGTGCGTATTTGGCGCGCAGAAGTATGTGGGCCATGTGGTGCGCATGTCACAAGGAGGCAGCGGCTCGGGATAACGTCATGCGTTAGCGATCGAAAGAGATCTTGAAAACCCCGAAGCGCCGCAAGCCTTCGGGGTTTTTTCGTTTCTGGAGCGGTGAACCCGCTCCAGGAAGGTCTGCGCCGCCACCAATGGCGCATTGCACCGCAATCGTCGAGTAGAGGACGGGAAAATGAACAAGCTAGCAGAGCAACCGCGTCTACAACGCAATCTTAAGGCCACGCTGGTCGTGGGTTTCTTCCAGGTGTTTCTGGTGATCATGCCTGTGGCCGTGCCGTTCTTTCAGAGCAAGGGCCTGTCCATGCAGGAGGTGTTTTCCCTGCAGGCGATATTCGGCCTGGTTATTCTCATTGCCGAGGTGCCATCGGGTTACCTGGCGGATCTGTTCGGCCGCAGGCACACGCTGCTGGCCGGGGCGGCATTCTGTGGCGTGGGCCACAGCCTGCTCCTCGTCGCCGACGGATTCTGGGGGCTCGCCCTGTTCGAGATCGCGCTAGCCATCGGGCACAGCCTGGTTTCGGGCGCCGATATTGCCCTGCTCTACGACACCGAGCTGGCCCTGGGTCGCACAGAGCAGGAGCAAAGACGGGTCGTGGGTCGGCTGTATTCGGTGCGTACCATGTCGGAAGCCGTGGCTGGCCTTGTTTGCAGCGTGTTGCTGCTATGGTCCATGGAACTGGCCGTTTACGTTCAAGCCGTGGTGGGCTGGATACCGCTGGCGGCGACCTGCTATCTCGTGGAGCCGCCGGCCAAGCGACTGGAAGGGGCGGGCCACGTGGACAACATGGCCCGTATCTGCCGCTACTTGATGACACACAGCTCGGTGCTGCGGCTTGCTTTCCTGGCGTTGTGCATCTGGAGCCTTACCACCTTCTACGCCGTGTGGCTGCTGCAGAAGCTCTGGGAGCTGCAGGGCGTGCGACTGGTCCATTTCGGCTATCTGTGGGCAGCGTTGAGCGCCATTGCGGCGCTGGCGGGACGCTGGGCCCATCGGGCGGAAGAGGCCATGGGGTCTGCCGGTCTGCTTCTTTTCATCGGATTGGCTCCGGCATTGGGCTATCTGGGCCTGGATCTGTTCGGCTTGGTGGGTGGGTTTGTGGCATGCACCACCTTCTGGGTCAGCCGTGGCTTGGGGTTGGTGGTTCTGTGGGATGCGCTCAATCGACGTATCCCCAGTGAGTTTCGCGCGACCGCCAACTCCCTGGCGAGCTTTGGCTTCCGGGGGGCGTTCGTACTCACCGGTCCTCTGGTGGGGTATACCTTCGACCTGTACGGAATGAGTGTGACCTTGCTGTTGCTTGCCGGCGCCACGTTGGCGATTTTCGCCGGATTGATCCTGCCCCTGGTGGCGGCCGTCCGCCGCCATCAGCGTGGCGGAGATGCCGCAGGCGAGGTGAAGTCGGAACCGATTGCGTCGCCGGTGGGCCAGCCGGCTACCCGGGCGTGAGGCATGGTGCCGGGAGGATGCGCAGGCCCAGGGGGACGGCCAACCCGCTTTCCTGTGGGTACGCGCCACGGTCCTGCCATAGGTGGAGTCTGGTGGAGCGCGTTAGCCGTTCAGTAGTTGGGGTTTGAAGGACAACCCGTGGCCCGGCCGGTCCGGCGGCCGCATGCTGCCATTGTCCACCGTCACCGGTTCCTCCCAGAGATCATCGTGCCATCCCATGTATTCGAGCCAACTGGCGTTGGGAATGGACGCCAGCAGGTGGGTCATGAGCTCGGGAAACAGGTGGGGCGCCATGAGAATGCCGCGTTCATGCGCAAGGTGAGCGATTCGACGCAACTCGGTGAGTCCGCCGCGCATCACATCGGGCTGCAGGATGGGCACGCAGGGAACGTCGAAAAACGGTTTGAGGTCGTGGCGGGTGAAGTGGTTCTCGCCACCCACCACCCGGATGTCCAGCGCTTCGGCAATGGCCCGGTAGCCTTCGAAATCATGTGCGATCACCGGCTCTTCCAGCCAATAGATGTCGGCCTCCTGCAGGCGCGTGCCTACGCGGATGGCCTGCTGCACCGTCCAGCCCTGGTTCACGTCAACCATGACGTGGATGTCGGGCCCCAGGGCGTTGCGCATGGCGTGCACGTTAGCCACGTCCTGGTCGTCGTCGTGCAGGTGGGCTACCTGCATCTTGATGGCGGGAAAGCCCTGTTCTACGAAGGCGCGTGCCTTGTCGATCATGCCCTGCTGGCCGAGGCCGCGAAAACACCCGCTCCCGTAGGTGGGAATGGGGTCGTTGGTACCCCCCCATAACTCGAACAGGGGTTTGCCCGCGGCCTTGCCCGCAAGATCCCACAACGCGATATCGATGGCGGAGGCGGCCATGACGGTGATGCCCATGCGGCCCTGGATGTAGGTGGCGTCCCACATCGCCTGCCAGGCGCCTTCCACGTCGGCGTAGTCACGCCCCAGCACCACGGGCTCGAGCATCTCGTGCACGCAGCACTGCAGCGTCTTCAAGCCGCCGTCCAGCGGCTGCAGAAAGCCCAGACCGGAAAGACCGTCCGATGCGTCCACGTGGACGATGAGAAATTCCTGAACCTCGGGAACGTCTGCCCGGAACCTGGGCGGTTCGGGATAAGGCACGCGAATGATCTGCGTGCGTATGGCTGTTACAACCCCGGGCATGCTAGCCTGTTGAAGTCATCGTTGCCCGTGCCCCGCGGGACCTATCCTTGCACCTCGACCGTGTCGATGAGCCCGGGACGCAGCAGCGGACCCTTACGATTGCGTTCGTACTTCTTGGCCGGCGTGTTGATGATCTCCCCCAGCTCTCCGGCCGCCATACCCGTGGCGATCCGTTCCTCGCTGGCGTCGGCGTACAGCGTGGTGCGCTGGCGCGGCGTTCTCGCATTGCTGGAAATCATTTCCTGCATGCGTTGCGGTGATGTCTCCTGGCCGTGGGCGGTGCCCGCGGCGCGGCTGATACTCTCGTTCATCAGCGTGCCGCCCAGGTCGTTGCAGCCTGCATTGAGGCAGGCCTGCACGCCCTCATGCCCCATTTTTACCCAGCTTGCCTGAATGTTGGTGACCACCGGGTTCAGGGTCAGTCGAGCCACGGCGTGCATCAGCACGGCCTCGCGGAAGGTGGGCCCTTTGCGTGCCTTACCCTTGAGGTACATGGGCGCTTCCATGTGCACGAACGGCAACGGCACGAACTCGGTGAACCCGCCGGTTTTCGCCTGCAGGTCCCGAATGCGCAGCAGGTGTCGGGCCCAGTGCACGGGGCGCTCCACGTGGCCGTACATGATGGTGGCGGTGGTCTTAAACCCCACCTTGTGGGCCGCCTCCATTACCTGCAGCCACTGCTGGGTGTTGATCTTGTCCGCGCAGATGATCTGGCGTACCTCGTCATCTAGGATTTCTGCGGCGGTGCCGGGCAAGGTACCCAGGCCCGCGGCCTTGAGCATTTCCAGATAGGGCTGCAGATCCATTTCCAGGGTGGCGGCGCCCTGCCACACCTCCAGCGGCGAAAACGCGTGAATGTGCATGTCGGGCACCGCCGCCTTCACTGCTTTGAGGATGCCCACATAGGTATCGCCCGTGTACTCGGGATGAATGCCACCCTGCATGCACACCTCGGTGGCGCCTCTGGACCATGCTTCCTCGGTACGCCGTTGAATCTCCTCGTGCGAAAGATCGTACGGCCTGCCGCGCAGATTCTCTGACAGCTTGCCTTTGGAGAAGGCGCAGAACTGGCACTTGAAGTAGCAGATGTTGGTGTAGTTGATGTTGCGGTTCACCGCGAAGCTGACCGTGTCCCCGTTCACCGACTCCCGCAGAGCGTTGGCAGCGGCTACCACCGCGCTGAAATCTTCGCCACGGGCGGCAAACAGGCGCACCACCTCGGCCTCGTCCAGCCGTTCTCCGCCAGTGGCTTTGTCCAGTATGGCCTGCAGGTCGGCCGACGTGCGCGTGGCCTGGTGTGTGATGGCAGCAAGATCGCTGGCGGGAGCGGGCACTTCGGCGCCCGGACACCAGTCGTCGGTGCGGGGAAATCCCTCCGCATCCATCAGGGCCAAAACCGGCTCGTGGAGATCCGGTGCCACCCAGCGATCCAGATCCGTCGCGTAGCGCGGGTAGATGGTGAGGCGCTCGTGCAGGTCTTTGCCGGCAACAGCGGTTGCACGTGCCAGGTCATCAAGGTGCGGCCACGGCGCCTCCGGATTTACGAAATCGGGCGTGAGCGGCGACACGCCGCCCCAATCGTTGATGCCGGCGGCGACAATCTGCTCCAGCACCCCGGGGCTCAAGTTGGGGGGTGCCTGGATGCTCATCTCAGCGCCAAACAGTATGCGGGCCACCGCGATGGTCCACAGCAACTCGTTCAGGTCGGGCTCCGGCGCGCTGGCCATCTTGGTTTCGGGCTTGGCCCGGAAGTTCTGTACGATCACTTCCTGCACGTGGCCGTGCTTCAAGTGAATGTCGCGGATGGCGAGCAGCGACTCGACGCGCTCACGCCTGGTCTCGCCGATGCCGATGAGGATGCCGGTTGTGAAGGGAACACGGGCTGAGCCCGCGTCCTCCAGAGTCTGCAGCCGCACTGCCGGTACTTTGTCGGGAGAGCCGTAGTGCGGCATGCCTTTCTCGCACAGCCGCTCGGAAGTGGACTCCAGCATGATGCCCATGCTGGGGGAGGTCGCGCGCAGCCGTTGCAGTTCCTCGGGTGTCATGGTGCCCGGGTTGAGGTGGGGCAGCAGTCCGGTCTCTTCGTATACGCGCTTGGCGACGTGCTCCAGGTAATCCAGGGTGGAGTCGAAACCCATCTCGCCCAACGCCTCGCGAGCCGCTTTGTAGCGCAACTCGGGTTTTTCACCCAGCGTGAACAGCGCTTCTTTGCAGCCCATGGCCGCGCCATGGCGGGCAATCTCGAGCACCTCGTGCTCGGTCATGTAGGGTGCTTTCAGCTTGCGCGGTACCTGGGCGAAGGTGCAGTAGTGGCACACGTCGCGGCACAGGTGAGTGAGCGGTATGAAAACCTTACGCGAATAGGTCACCACGTTGTGAAAGCCGGTGTCGCGCAGCTCTGCGGCGATGCGGGCCAGTGCCGCAGTGTCGTCTATTCCCGCCAACGCCAGGCCCTCTGCATGGCTTGGTAGCGTGCCGGCTTGGGATCGGGCGGCTAGGTCAGCGAGATCTAACGTCAAAACTACGTCTCCGTGGCGTTGTGCGAATTATCGTCGTCGGCTAGCGCGGTGGCTACACCCGATTTGCTGAGGTAAACGGCCGTCTGGCAAGCCGGATCGCGCTTGAGCAGGGTGCGCAGGTCGTCGGGCGTATCGATATCCAGGGCGAAGCCCGATGAGGGGATGATGGCCGGCGTGATACCGGCGTCCAGGGCTGCCCGGGTATGGGGCTTAAAGCTCTTACCATCGAAGATGTAGCCGATGGCGTCCGGCGGCGAGCAAATCAGGCAGTTGGTGCCCACGCGCTCGGCATCGGGCACCACCGTCACGCTGGGGCTACCCGCCTGCGCATGCTGAGCCAGCACTGCGTCTACTTCGTCGGGCGTAATCAGCGGCACGTCGGCAGGCACCACCATGGCGCCGGCGGCACGCAGGTGCTTGATCAGATATTCACTGGCTTGCCCCAGCGATTCCGCCAGATTGGCCTCGGGGCTCTCGGCGAATCGCTCGGTGCCGAAACTCTGAGCCAGCGCATCGGCCTCCGGGGTGCGCGACACCAACAGAATTCCGCTGAGCCGGCTGCTGCGGCTGAGCGCCGTGAGTACGTCCCGGGCCATGGCCAGCATGAGCGCACGCCGTTCTTCGCCGGACAGAACGCTGGCCAGGCGGGCTTTCGCCTGTTCCAGCCGCTTCAGCGGGACAACGGCCCACATGGCCAGCTTTCCTTATGTAACTTGTTCATTTTTCTGAACTTTTAGAACGCCATGGCCCACTTGCGGCCAGGCCGGGTCACGCCAGACTCGCGATGTAGCGAAGCACCGTGTGGCCCAGATCCACACGATCCTGCAACGTTATCATGACCGTATTGGCCACGGTAGTTGGCGTGTCCAGGGTGCCGTCCAGACCTCGGTCCTGCTCGTCGAGCACCAGGCCGCTGAGCAGCGCCCCATAGTGACGGGCTACTTCTGCAGCGCTGTTGGGAATGGCCAGCTCCTGCATCATCTTTGCCGTGGGTCCTTTAATGGCGACCCCGCCGACAATGGGCGACACGGCGACGACGGGCACCCCGGCGGACTGCAGCGCCGCGTGCGCGCCGGGCAGATTGAGTAGCGGATCCACCGACACGAAGGGGTTGGACGGACAGATGATGATGCCGTCCACCCGCTCGGGCCCTTCCAGATAGCGGGTGATGGCCGGGTTCAGACGCGCCTGCTCGATGCCCACGAATTCGAAGCCGCGCACGGCTGGCTCGCACCGGTCGCGCACGAAATAGTGCTGAAAAGCCAGCGGACCCGATTCGGTGTGTACCGTGGTACGCACGGGGTCGTCGGACATGGGAAACACCGGGTGGGTGACGCCCAGCGTTGCGCAGATTTGGGCGGTCACCTGAGTGAGCGACTGGCCGGCCGTGAGCATCTGGGTGCGCGTGACGTGCAGGGCCAGATCCCGGTCCCCCAGCTGGAACCAGGTCTCTCCGCCGAGCCGTTCCAGCGCGTCCATGAAGTTCCAGGTCTCGTCCTGCCGCCCCCAGCCCGTATCGGTATTGCTCACGCCCGCCAGGGTGTAGGTGAGCGTGTCCACGTCTGGCGCGATATGCAGGCCCAGGTGCTCGAAGTCGTCACCGGTGTTGACCGCGAACACCAGTTCGTCCGGTCCGAGTATCTGGGCAAGACCCAATGCCAGCTTGGCGCCGCCAACGCCACCGGTGATGGCGAGGAAGCGCGCCATTAGCGGAACAGATCCTCGTCTAAGGGGCGAACGATGAGCTTGGCATCTTGATCGCTCTCTTGCGCCGCAAGCCCCCTTACCAGCACCACGGGGGTGCGCTCCACGGTTTCGCCCATGACCAGGGTGGCGGCGCCGGCCAGTGCGTCTGCGCGGTTGATCAGGGTGACTTTCAGCTCTCTGCCATACAGATCTTGGCCACCGCGGTGGTCGTCCAGAACGGTAATGCCGGCACATCCGATGGCGGTGCCCACGGTGCCCAGGCGCCATGGTCTGTTGGCGCTGTCGGTGACAATGACACCCACGCTGACCCGGTGGCGTTGCTCCAGGTCTGCTTTCAGAGCGGCCGCGGATGCATCGGGGTCCACAGGCAGCAGCAGGGCGTTCTCGTCGTCTCCGTGCTCGATGTTGGATTGGTCCACGCCGGCATGGGCGCCGACCAGGCCCAGCTTGTGCCGCATGATGAGCACGCCCGGCTTCTTGCGCAGCACCTCGGTGGACTCCTGCAGGATCAGTTCTACCAGGCGTGGATCCTTTTCCGTCTCCTCGGCCAGCTTGATAGCACGCTCGCTGGGGGTGACACCTTGCAGGGGAAGCAATCGGCCTTCTGCCTTGGAGATGATCTTCTGCGCCACGCACACCACGTCGCCGTTGACCAATGTGATACCGGCCTGGTCGAACGCCACGGAAAGCATTTCGCCCAGGTCATCGCCTTCCGTCACCATGGGGATTCCGGGTACCACCACCACCGAAAACGATGACTGGGTCACGGCCGTGCTCAGTGATCGGCCTGACCCACGATCTTGATCCCCGAGTGGGAGATGTCGTGGCGTCGGTTAATCTGGATGAGGATGGAAGTGAGTGCTTCTGCGGCCGCGGAGTTTTCGATGGGGCCTGCGTGGTAGGCCGTCATGCCCGCCTGGGTTGCCAGCATGATCACTTTGTCGCGCGCCGCTTTCTTGTTGCCGGCCACCAGCACGTCGCACTCGATCTCCACGTCTTCCTGAAGCAGGTGTGCGGCGATGTTCTGGAACGCCGTTACCACCATCACCTCTTCACCGAGCATGTCCTGCGCACGCTTGCCGGCGCTGCCTTCAGGCGGTAGCTGCACCGTGCCTACTTTGGGGGGTACCAGGGGTACTGTGACGTCGATGAGAATCTTGCCGGATAGCGAGCCTTTCACCCCGTCCAGGGTGGAGAGCTGATGCTCGGCGGGAACCGTCAGCACCACGATTTCGCCTGCGGCTGCTGCATCGGCGTTCTCCATGGCGTCCGCGGGGGTTTCCGGGCTGATCTTGTGCAGGTTGGCCACCGCATTCTGGGCTTTCTCCAGCGTGCGTGAGCCGATGATGATCTTGTGTCCCGCTTTCGCCCAGCGGATGGCCAGGCCCGTCCCGAGGTCTCCGGTGCCGCCCAATATGGCAATGGTTTCCGCCATGTTTTGCTCCCTTATAGTGCGTTTTGCCTGGGCCCAGCCAAGCTTGGATCCAAAAGGTCGGCGATTATGCCGCTAACCGGCTTGCTGGCGCCATACCTGGGCCGGCTCTCCCTGGGACATCGCCGCGCTACTCCACACCTCCAATCGCCAGAAGGTAAGCTTCAGCACGACGAATCTGTCATCGTCGAGCCCGCCCGTCCAGCATGTCGCCGAGCCGCAACCCGCCGGCTCGAGCGCGGTCACGTAGGGGTTTTGAATTTCTCGGCCGGCGCGGGAAGTCCGGCTGCGTCCATCAGACTCCCCATGCGACCCGCTGTTGCTGATCCAAAATAGTGTCCAGGCGGATTTTGACTTATTGTGCGGGTCCAAAAACAGGGGGTACGCAATTGTGAAGATTGGACTGATGCTGGGTGCCACGGGCCCGGATTCCAGCTTGGACGACATCATCACGATGGTGCAGCAGGCCGAAGCCGCCGGCATAGACAGCGCGTGGATGGCGAACATCTTTTCCTTCGATGCCATTTCCACGCTGGGACTGGCGGGTCGGGTGACGCAGCGCATCGAGCTCGGCACCGCCGTAACGCCCACCTATCCGCGGCATCCGTCTGCCATCGCGCAACAGGCGCTTACCACGGCGGCGGCCAGCGGCGGTCGCTTTACGTTGGGCATTGGCCTTTCCCACCAGGTGGTGATCGAAGGCATGTTGGGCTTTTCCTACGAACGCCCGGCGCGCCACATGCGCGAGTACCTCAACGTGCTCATGCCTTTGGTGCGTGGCGAGGTTTGCAACTACTCAGGCGAGCAGTATCGGGTTGCCAATTTGGGGTTGCAGGTACCGGGGTCGGAAGGCATGCAGGTGGTGGTAGCGGCATTAGGTCCAGCCATGCTCAAAGTGGCCGGCGAGCTGGCGGACGGCACCAACACCTGGATGGTGGGGCCGAAAACCATGGAGAGCCACATCATTCCCAGCCTGCGCGCCGCGGCTAGCGCGGCCGGGCGGTCCGACCCCCAGGTGATCGGGGGCTTTCCCATCATTCTCACCAACAAGCCGGACGCAGCGCGCGAGCAGATTGCCAAGCAGCTCACGATGTACGGCACCCTGCCTAGCTACCGGGCCATGCTGGATCGGGAGGGTGTGGATGGCCCGGCCGACATTGCCATCGCGGGCGACGAAAACCTGCTGCGAGGAGAGATCCGGCGCTTGGAGTCTATCGGCGTGACCACCTTCAACGCGGCCGTGTCTGCGGTGGAGCCTGGGGCAACCGAACGTACGGTGGAGTTTCTCGCGAGTCTTGCCGGGTAGCGGCGCTACCCGGCGATAAGCGGCTTAGCCGTTTAGAGCGGCTACTTCTGGCAGCAGCTTGTCCACGAAAAGCCTGGTCTGCTCGATAATGTCGTCGGCGTCTACGGCCACCGGGCGCAGAATGAACTTGTGTACGCCCGCGGCGCGAAACTCCTGGAGCAGCGCCATCATGTCGTTGGTATCCCCGACAGCGAGGAATCCCTTGGGCTCCCGGCCCAGGCGCTTGGTCAGCAATTCCAGGTAGCGCTGGCAGACGGGTTCGTCCGGTGAGCCGAAGCGGAAGCCGAAACCGGCGCCGTAATGATCCTCGTCGATGCTGCGACCCAGCTCGCTGGTACGGGCTTTGATGCCGGTGATGACGGGCGCCACCTGCTCGGGGGACTCTATGCCGGCCTGCCAGCCGGTGCCCCAGCGCGCCGTACGTTCGATGGCTTGTTTTGCGGAGCCGCCCACCCACAGCGGGAGCGGGTCCTGCACCGGTTTGGGTGAAATACAGGCATCCTCCAGCTGGTAGTACTCGCCGTTGAACGTCACGCTGTCTTCACTCCATAGGCGCGACATGATCTCGAGCCCTTCCGCGGAGCGTTGGCCGCGCCCCTTGGTGGGGATGCCTGTGGCGGTGAAATCCCGCGACAGGGCGCTGCCGACGCCGAACGCCGGCAGCAGACGTCCCTCGCTCAGCACGTCGATGGTGGCGCAAGCCTTGGCGGTGATCACCGGATCGCGCAACCCCAGGCTGGCCACGTTCATGCCGAACTTAACGCGCTTGGTGGCGCCCGCCAGAGCGGCCATGGCGCTGATGCACTCCAGCTGCGGATCGCGGCTGATGATCCGGTCGCTCTGCCACAGCGAGTCCACGCCGCCGGCGTCGCATACGTCTACCCAGCGCCAGAAGGATTTGGCGTCGGGAAAGGGAAAATTGGCGATACCGAGTCCTGCGCTGACGGTCATCATCGCGCTCCAGGCGAAAGGGTGGGCGATTATACCCGCCGGAGCATGGGTGGTTGAACGACACGCGCTTTGCGGTAACGTAGAGTCGCTATGACTACAGACAATCGCTATCTGGTGCTGGGCGCTCGCGGTCTTGTGGGAGGCGCCACCGTGCAGGCCGCTGAAGCAGCTGGTTTCCGTGTGCTGGCGCTATCGCGCAACCCGCCGGATTTCGAGCTTGGCCCCCACAGCGAATTCGTGCGCTGCGATCTCACCGATCGCGATGAATGCCGGCAGGTGCTTGGTGGGGTGGGTGAGGTCAGCCACCTGGTTTATGCGGCGCTCAAGGAGCAGCCAGAGCTGGTAGCGGGTTGGCGCGACCCAGATCAGATCGAAACCAACACGCGCATGCTCGAGAACGTGCTGGATTTTGTGCAGCCCAGTCACCATCTGACCCTGCTGCAGGGCACCAAGGCATATGGCGCGCACCTGGCGCCCATGCAGCTTCCGGGTAAGGAATCCCAGCCCCGTCATCCCGGCGAGAACTTTTACTGGACCCAGGAGGATCTGGTGCGCGAACGCGCCACTGGGTGGTCGTTCAGCGTGGTTCGACCGCAGATCGTGTGCGGCCCGGCGTTGGGTAGCCCCATGAATATGGTGATGGCCATCGGTGTATACGCCGCTGTCATGCGCAAGCTGGGCAGGTCATTGTGTTTCCCGGGTGGCGGTGGCTTCGTTACCGAAGCCACCGATGCCGATCTGCTGGCCCGAGCCATACTCTGGTGCGGAGCGGAACCTGCCTGCGCGGGAGAAGCGTTCAACGTAACCAATGGCGATGTGCTGGAATGGGAGTCACTGTTTCCCACGTTGGCGGACTTGTTTGGCATGCAGGCGGGTGACCCATCTGCATGTCGCCTGCGCGAAGGTATGCCCGCGTACGCTGCAACCTGGGATGAGATCGTGGCCGAGCACGATCTGAAGCCCTACACCATGGCTCAGCTCATTGGTGACTCCTGGCAGTTTGCCGATGCCGCGTTCGGCTACGGCGGCAACGCGCGCAGCACGTTGCTCAGCACCATCAAAATCCGTGAGTTCGGGTTCCCCGACTGCATCGACACGGCCGCTATGTTTGCCAAGCACATCCGGGTGTTGCAGGACGAACGCATTCTTCCGCTGTGAGAGGTGGCGCGTTCCTGATTGCTGATATAGGCGCGACCAACGCGCGCTTTGCGCTGTTGAACGATCCCTCTTCGGTCGTTGCGGGACAACCCTCGGTGACGCTGCCCACAGCGGACTACCGCACCACCCGGGCGCTCCTGGAATCGGTGCGCGCTGCCCTGTCTATCGAGGCGCTGGACGCTGCGTGTCTGGCGGTGGCCGGTGCCGTGACAGACGGGCGGGCAAGCATCACTAACGGAATCCTGTCGCTGGATGCCGGCGAGATAGGCGACGTGCTGGGTTGTCGGGTTGAGTTGGTGAACGATTTTGCCGCCTTGGCGCACGGCGTTCCGCGCCTGACAGAGGTGCGCTGGACGGGGGGAGTGTTGCATGCTGAGGGTGTGACTGTCGTGATCGGCCCGGGCAGCGGCCTTGGCATGAGCGCGCGGGTACCGCTGGGTACAGGCGCCGTGGTCCTGGCCTCGGAAGGAGGGCATGGGAATCTGGCGCCCGGCAATGCCCTGGAACAGGAGCTACTGGTGCTGCTCAGCCGGGAGCACGACCCGGTAACTTGGGAAACGGTGTTGTCGGGACCGGGTCTGGTGAACCTCTACCGGGCCATGGCCCAGCTGTGGGGCGCTCAGCCGGAACCGGCCACGCCCGAGTGGGTATCGGAGCAGGGCAGTGACGCGGGAGATCCCATCTGTCATCAGACGCTGGAAACCTTTTTCGGTTTGCTGGGTAGCGCGGCAGGAAATGTGGCACTCATCATGGGCGCCCGGGGCGGGGTATACGTCGGCGGCGGCATCGTGCCGAAGCTCGTGGAGTTCGCCGCATCCAGCCCTATGCGCCGTCGGTTCGACGAGCGAGGGGCGCTGTCGGACTATGTGGCCGGCATTCCTGTGGGCATTATCATGGACGCGCAACCAGGATTGACTGGCGCCGCGGAGTGCCTGCGCCTCACCCTGGAGTCATAGCCGGCAGGCTAACCGCTCTGGTGGCGTCCCCGGTTTTGAATATCTGCGCGGCGCGCAGCAACCTTGTCCGCGCGTACCTCCGTTTGCCCGTGCCGTTCGCTGGCTTGGCGTTCGATTTCCAGGCCTTGCTCCAGGGTGGCATGCCAGCCCAGGTCCATGATGCGCTTTATCTCGTTGCGCGTGGTGGGATCCGTACTGGTAATGTCCTTAGCCAGCGCCCAACAGGTGGGCAGCAGTTCAGCGGGCTCCACTACTCGGTTTACCAGCCCCCACTGGCAGGCGGTCTGTGCATCCAGATAGTTGCCGGTAAGGGACAGTTCCTTGGCGCGATTGACGCCGATCAAGCGCGGTAGGCGCTGCGAGATGCCCCATCCCGGCACCACGCCCACCCGGGCGTGGGTATCGGCGAATTGGGCGTTGGTGGATGCGATGAGAAAGTCGCACATGAGGGCGATCTCGAACCCGCCCGTAATGGAGAAACCGTTGATGGCGCCAATGATGGGCTGAGGGCATCCGGCCAGGGCGGCGTCCAGTTCTCTGGCGGAAACGGTGGCCGTGGCGTCGACCTCACCGCCCAGTTCCTTGAGGTCGAGCCCCACGGTGAATGAACGTCCGGCACCGGTGAGAATAATTACCTCCACAGCAGAGTCGGAGGCCAGATCTGAGAACACCTCAACGATGCGCATGCGCAATGCCCCGGAAAGGGCGTTCAAGGCTTCCGGTCGGTTAAGGGTCACGGTCGCGATATTTTCGGACGTCTCTACGAGCACCAGGTCATGCTGATCAGTCACCGCTTTCCCCCGGATCTGGCCAAGCTTGCTGCTTAAGGTTGGCTACTTGTAGCATGGGGTGCTGGGGGTTGCTAGCGCTGGAGGATTGCAGGTGCAGGAGCGCGAGGGCTTCGCCGACATGCTGGTGAGCCACGCATTGCAGCTCAATACACGCTGTCTGCAGGTACTTGTGGACGCGCAACGCGGTGTCGACGTGGCTGCAGCAGATTGGCGCGCAGTGCTCAGTGATCTGGCGCGGCTTGAGTCTGTGTGGCTGATGGTGCGCTCGGGGGTGAGTGATGACGCTTACCGAGCCGCCCGCGACCGCCTGCGGTGCGCCCAACGCACCCTTCGCCCGCATGGCGACTGGGCTGGCCAGGTGTTCGATGACCTGGCTGCCAAGGTAACCGATGAGCGCAAGCTGCGGGCCCTGCAGCGGGTGGGACAGGAAATTGATGGTAGCCCGGGGCCCGGCGAGCAGGATCTGGTGGGGCTCGGAGAGATGCTGCGCGCCGAGTCGGCAGGGTGGCGCGACACCGACCAATTGCGCGGGCTGTCGCCCGAGGCGCTAAGCCACGGCGTGCTGCGAGCCTACCGAAAGGCGCGCAAGGCGTACCACAAGTACGCGGCGGAGCTAGCCAGCAGCAAGCGTCTCGAGCGGGCGGCCCGTTGGGTCGGGTACCTGGCGAATCAGTTGGAACTGCTGGCGCCGGGGTTGTCAGACGCCAAGGACGAGCCACTCACGGCCGTCGTGCGGCTGCATGATGTTCTGGCGCATCAGGTTGCCCTGCAGCGCCTGTCGCGACTGGTGGATGAAGCGGGTAATGCAAAACGCCATCGGCGGGTGCGGGGTATGCTGGCAGCGCGTTGTAGACCGTTGCACAGACGCTCTGAAAAGCTGATCGGCCTTGGGCTTGAAGCGTCGGCCGACACGTTCCGCCGCTGGATAGACGATGCGGTGGGCACCATGGGTGTTGGAGAGATTTCGCTGGCGCCCATCGAGAGTGACAGGTAGCTGTTAAGAAGAATTCGTTGACGGTTAAATCCGTCCGCTGGCAGCTTTCCACCGCCCCCGCGCCCCATGGATGAGGTCTAAGAGGTGGTGGCGGTTCTTGGATCCAGCGAGGATTGAACAGGGTCCGCCGGTCGGGCGCTGCGCTGCGCAAACAATTACAATAGGTTTTCGGTGACCTGCGGGGAGTTGGTGTGAGTCTGGTAGTCAGAGCGTGCGTGTCGGGTATTTTGTTGGGCGCTCTGAGTGGCTGTGCGTCATTGATTACGTCGGTTACCTCGGGGTTCGCCGAGGATCTTTCCGACGCGATCCTGGACAATCCGGATGTGGCCATGGTGCGCGATGGCGCGCCCGCCTACTTGCTGCTCATGGACGGGTTGCTTGCCCAGGCGCCGGAAAGCGCCATGTTGCTGAGTCAGGCCGCCCAGCTCAATTCCGCCTACGCTGCGGCTTTCGTCACCGAACCCCAGCGCAGCATCGCGTTGCAGAACAAGGCGCTCGACCTGGCGCAGCGGGCGGCATGCGCGGGCATTCGCAACGGCTGCGATCTGCGTACCCGGGAATTTTCCAGCTACGAGGCATGGCTTGCCGGCCTCCGCGCTGACGACGTGCCTTTGCTTTACGGGTTGGGCACCACCTGGGCCAGTTGGGTTCAGGCCAATTCGGATGATTTCGTGGCCATTGCCGAGCTCGGTCGGGTGAAAAGCCTCATGTCCCGGGTGATCGAGCTGGATGAAACCTACGACCACGGCGGCGCGCACATGTACATGGGTGTGTTTGAGACGTTGCTCGGTCCCAGCCAGGGCGGGCGACCTGAAGTGGGCAGGCAGCATTTCGAACGCGCCCTGGAGATTTCCAGCGGCATGCACCTGCTCACCAAGGTCATGTTCGCGGATCAGTACGCGCGGCTAGTATTTGACCGCGAGTTGCATGACCATTTGCTGAATGAGGTGATTGAGTCAGATCCGCAGGTTCCGGGTCTAACCCTCATGAATGTCATTGCGCGGCAGCAAGCCGCAGAACTGTTGGAATCAGCCGATGCGTATTTTTAGCCTTGCTCTGGGTTTGCTGATTGCGGTGTGCGCCGCCGGCGCGCAAGCCGTGGAGTTCAAGATTGCCACTGGATCGACAAACGGTTCCATGGAAGTCAACGCTCTGCGCGAAGCAGCCGCCCGCATTGCCGAGCGGACTGAAAACCGGGTGCGCTTCAAGTTCTATCCTGGTGGTGTCATGGGCGACGACTACACGGTGCTCACCAAGATGCGCCTTGGGCAGCTGCATGGCGCGGTGCTGACTACCGGGCCGTTGGCCAAAACCAGCCAGGACGTGCAGCTTTACAACCTGCCCATGCAGTTCCGTTCCTACGAAGAAGTGGACTACGTGCGCGAACGCATGGACCAGCGCATCGTGGATGCCCTGGAGCGGGAGGGACTGGTGACCTTCGGCATTGCCGAGGTGGGATTCGCCTACGCCATGTCCAAGGCGCGGGTGCTGGCTGTGGACGAGGTCCAGGCCCAGAAGGTCTGGGCGCCCGCGGGTGATGCGGGCGCTGAGCAGGCCCTGGCTGCGTTTGGGGTCTCGCCCATCCCGTTGCACATCGTCGACGTCCTGAGTGGGCTGCAGACGGGGCTCATCAATGGCATCACTGCCCCGCCCGTTGCGGCCATTGGCCTGCAGTGGCACACCCAGCTCAAGCACGTGCTCAATTTGCCGCTGCTATACATCTACGGGACTTTCGTGGTGAGTGATCGGCGTTTCGGGCGGCTGTCCAGCGAAGACCAGGAACTCGTGCGCCGCGAGATGGGTGCTGTGGCGGCCATGGTGGGTGCGCGTAACCGCAAAGACCACGAGCGAGCCGTGCAGGCGCTTGGCGCTCAGGGGCTTGCCTGGAATCAGCCCACGTCCGGCCATGTCACCGAGTGGCAGGCCTATGCGGATCGAGCTGCCAACGACCTGATCGAGTCCGGGTTCATATCGAATCCATTGTTTGTCGAGTTGATGCAGCACCTGCAAGAATTTCGGAACGCCAATTGATCGACTCCGCGCTACGTGTGCTCCGCTCCATCGAAAGTGGGCTGCTCGTGGGCATGCTTGCAACCATGATCCTGCTGGCCGCTTACCAGGTGGTCGCGCGCAACTTGTTCGACTCAGGGCTGCTGTGGGGGGATTCGCTGGTGCGCGTGCTGGTGTTGTGGATCACGCTGCTCGGCGCCATGGTCGCCTCGCGCAACGACGACCACATTCGAATGGATCTGGTGTCGCGTTTCCTGGGCGAGCGTGGGCAACGCTCGCTCGCTCGCGTGGGTAGCCTGTTTACCTGCTTCATATGCGTGTGTTTTGCCTGGTACAGCTACGAGTTCGTCGAGCTCGAGTATCAATTCGGCGACACCGCGTTTGCCCAGATTCCCAAATGGGTGTGTGAGGCCATCATGCCGTTTGGCGCCGGGGTGATGGCGCTGCGTTATCTTTTGCATACCATCTCGCCGCCGTTGCGCTCGGAGGCTCAGTGACCTGGGTTGCCATTGCCTTCATCGTGGCCGCGGCGTTGGCGGGCGCGCCGCTGTTCGCGGTGCTCATGGCCAGCGCCATGCTGGGGTTTCTGGCGTCCGACATCCCATTGGCCATTGTGGCTGTGGAGGTTTATCGAATTGTCGATACGCCCCTGCTGGTGGTTTTGCCGCTGTTTACCTACAGCGGCTATCTGCTTGCCGAGGCCAAAACGTCCGAGCGCCTGGTGGATCTGGTTCAGAGCGTATTCGGCTGGCTCCCCAGCGGCCTGGCCATGGTGGGTTTTGTGGTTTGCGCCCTGTTCACGGCGCTGACGGGCGCTTCAGGAGTGACCATCGTTGCTCTGGGGGCGTTGTTGCTACCGGCGCTTGCCCGCTCCGGTTACAGCGAGAAGTTCAGCCTCGGTTTGGTCACGACCTCGGGCAGCCTCGGTCTTCTGCTGGTGCCTTCGGTCCCGCTCATCCTCTACGGAATCATTGCTCAGCAACTCGATGTTGGCGAGCCGTTCACCATCGTCCAGTTGTTCTTTGCCGGCCTTCTACCCATGTTGCTGATGCTCGCGCTCCTGATCATCTGGACGTTGTGGCGCCACCGGGGAGACGTGATTCCGCGCGTGGAATTTACTGGTCAGCGGTTCTGGCGGGCGCTCAAAGCTGCGCGCTGGGAGCTGCCCCTACCTTTCGTGGTGCTCGGCGGCATCTACTCCGGCTATTTCGCCATCTCCGAGGCGGCCGCGGTGACCGCCGTGTACGTGACCATCGCCGAGGTGATGCTGTATCGCGAGGTGACCTGGCGTGGCCTGCTCAAGGTGATGATGGATTCCATGGTGATGGTGGGTGGCATCCTGCTGGTGCTCGGGGTGGCGCTGGCATTCACTAACTTCCTGGTGGACGCCGAGGTTCCGCAGAAGCTGTTCGAGTTCACTCAGGAGCACATCGACAGCAAGCTGGGCTTTTTGCTGCTGCTCAATGTGATGCTGCTGGCGCTCGGCGCCATGCTGGACATCTTTTCCGCGCTCGTGGTGATCGTCCCGCTGATTCTGCCGGTGGCCGTTGGATACGGTGTGCATCCGGTGCATCTGGGCATCATTTTTCTGGCTAATATGCAGATCGGATACTTCACGCCGCCGGTGGGCATGAATCTGTTTATTGCCAGCTATCGTTTTGGCAAGCCGCTGCAGGAACTGTACGTGGCCAGCTGGCCTTTCATGCTGATTCTGCTCATCGCTCTGGCCCTGATCACGTACGTGCCCTGGATCAGCCTGGTGTTCATCGAATGAGATGCGCCATCACCTTTGGAGCGACCGGTCTGCTGCTGCTTGTGGCGGTCGCGGGTATGGCGCAAACGACTGATCCGGAAACCCGGGTGGCGCAATTTCATCAGCGGCTGCTCGAGACCATGCAGTCCGGATCGGACTTTCCCGGGCGCTTCGAGATCCTCGCCGCGCCGGTGGCCGACTTCTTCGACATCGCAACGGTCTCCAGGATCAGCTTGGGCAGAACCTGGCGCACGCTGGATGCGGATTCGCAGGCGCAGTTCTCCGCGTTGCTGCAACGCCTCATCGTGGCCACCTATGCAGATCGCTTCGATAGCTTCGACGGTCAGAGTTTCCATACTCTGAGTACTGAACCCGCGAGCAGAGGTTGGGTCGTGCGAACCGAATTAGAGCGCGCCAACGGCGAGCGGGTTTCCCTGGACTACTACTTTCGGGAAGATGGGGTGTTCAATGTGGTGGCGGACGGCGTCAGCGACCTTTCGGTGCGCCGGGCAGACTACAATAGCATCGTTAAATCCGAGGGCTATGCGGCCCTTCTGGAGCGAATGCGCGACAACATTGCGGAACTATCGAAGCTGGACGAGTTGAGCCCATGATGAGAGCCACCTTCTTACTGAGCGTCTTGCTGGCCACGGGGTGCGCCTCTTTAGAGGGGCCCGAGCACGGTCCTTACGACCCGTTTGAGGGCTTCAATCGCGCCAGCTATGGGGTTTCCGACTGGGTGGACCGCAACGCGCTGGTGCCGGTGGCGCGTGGCTATCAGCGGGTTACACCGGATTGGCTCCGTGATGGAATCAGCAACGTCTTCTTGAACCTCATTACCATCGACAGTGCGCTCAATGGGTTTCTCCAGGGAAAACCCAAGCGTGGTGGCACCGACCTGGCGCGTATCATCCTCAATTCCACCATTGGTATTGGTGGGCTGATCAACGCGGCGGCCCAGTTTGGCCTGGATTACCAGGAAGAGGATCTGGGTCAGACCCTGGCGGTTGCGGGCCTCACCCGCACGCGTTATGTCTACATACCGTTTGCGGGTCCTTCGGCGCTGCGGGACATTCCTGGCAGAATCGTGCGGGCCGCCATTCCCAATCTGCTGCTGGGCGACGCGTACAAATGGTGGATGAGCGGTATCGACCTGCTCAACAGCCGGGCCCAGGCGCTGAGCTTGACGGACACTCGCGACGCCGCTGCGCTGGATCCCTATGCGTTCACGCGGGAAGCCTACTACCAGCGTCGCAAATTCCTGATCTTCGACGGCGACCCGCCGGTGGATGACTTCTTCGACGACTTCGACGAAGACTACTAACTAGGGAGTGAATGCACGTTGGCAGCTCGCTGGCTGACTGACCTATTGAGCCGTTGGGTGTCATTCGTGGCGCGTAACGGTTGGTTGGTGCTTTCCGTTCTGTCGCTTGTCAGCGTGGCGTTGGGTTGGATAGCGGTGGAGCGCTTTCGCATTAACTCCAACCTCAGCGATCTGATCCAGCAGGATGCCCCCTGGCGCGTGGACTTCGATCGATATGAGGTGGCCTTTCCCGACGCTGTGCGCACTTCCATGCTGGTGGTCTCCGGCAAAAGCCAGAAAGGCGTGGAGGACGCCGCGAAACAGCTGGAGGTTACGCTGCGTAACCGCGACGACCTGTTTCGCGCCGTTCACGCGCCTCAGAACGACGACTACTTTCGGGACCACGCCTTGCTGTTCATGGACCTGGCGGATCTCGACGACATGGTCGACCGCATTGCCCGGGCGCAGCCCATGCTCACCGCGGTGGCCGAGGACCCCAGCCTGCGGGGCATCCTAGAGTTGCTCACTGATGGCGTTGAGAACGAGGCGCCCGAGGAAGGCTTCGATGTGCTCGTTCGTCTTGTCACCCAATCGGGAGAAGCTCAACTGGCCGGAGAGAATCCGGAAGTCGCGTGGACCGACGAACTATTCACATCTGACGAAACGCTGTACCGCCTGATCTTTCTGAAGGCGCGACAGAATTTCGGCGAGGCGCTGCCCAGCGCACAGCTTATGGCGGAGCTGCGTGCCATCATTTCCGCGCTTCCCCTGGCACAAGGGGTGAGTGTGCGTATCACGGGGGAGATTCCCCTGCAGCATGAGGAGATCGAGGCAGCGGTAACCGGAGTGCAACTGGCGGGATGGCTTTCTGTGGCGCTGCTGATCGGCATCCTGGTGGTGGGTGTTCGCTCGGTGAAGGTCATCACTGCCACCTTTGCCATGCTGGTGGTGGGCATTGTGTGGACATCGGCGTATGCCATGCTGAGCGTGGGCGAATACAACACGTTGTCCATCATCTTCCTCGTGATGTTCTTCGGCCTCGGCGTTGATTTCGCGCTGCATTATTCCCTACGCTATCAGGAGGCCGTCAACGCCGGTGATGGTAACGTCGAGGGCGCGCTGGTGGCTGCTACCGGCAGCGTTGGCGGCGCCATCGCGACCTGCACGGCCACCACCTCCATCGGCTTCCTTGGCTTCCTTCCGACGCCCTATCAGGGTTTGGCCGATCTGGGCGTGATATCCGCTGGGGGCATGCTGGTGGCCGCGGTGTTGACCTTTACGCTGCTTCCCGCCCTCTACGCCGTGATGGGGAAACCCCGTCCGCACACCGTCGATCTCCCTACTGGAGACAAGCTCGTTGCTGCGCTTTCTCGCCGGCGCGGTGTTGTGTTTGGTGTTCTGTTTGCCGCCGCCGCCGCGGCCGCCGCGTTCGCCAGCAATCTCCATTTCGACTACAGCGTGTTGGCTCTCAAAGACGAGAGCAGCGAGTCTATGCGCACGCTGCGCGAGCTGCAGCGGGAAGGTGTGGCCACCGATTACTCCCTGATAATCCTGTCTGAGGATGACCAGGTGGCATCCGATGTGGAAGGCCTGTCGGCGGTGGATTCCGTCACCACGCCCTGGGACTACGTGCCCCAAGACCAGGAGGAAAAGCTCTTCGTTTTAGAAGATTTGGAGCAGATTGTCTGGAGCGCACTGGAACCAGCCCGGATCGCCGATGTGCCCACTGCCGAGGAGCTCTTTGGTGAGCTGGAAACCCTGGAGGTCAGCTTGACGGCTGCCGTGCCCGACCCTGCACTGGATCGGCTGCGGAACGTAGTGGGCGCCATGCGCGTTGAGTCCGAATCCAGCCTGCTCGAGTGGCAACAGGGAGTCGTGGCGAATCTGCTTTCGGAGCTGAATTGGCTGCGCCGTGCCCTGGTTCAGATGCCGGTCACTTTCGACGACCTGCCGGCTGCGCTGAAGGATCGACTGGTCAGCGCTCAAGGTCAGTACGTGTCGGTCGTCACCCCGGCTGGCGACGTGTCTGACGTGGCCGCGCTCTCTGAGTTCGTCGAGAGCGTGCGCGAGCTGGTTCCCGTTGCCACTGGACGATCGGTCATAGAGTGGGGAGTCGGGCAGATCGTGGTGGACTCCTTTCAGCTGGCGTTGCTGTTTTCCATGAGCGGGATATTCCTCGTGCTGCTGCTGGTGTTTCGCAACCTGCGCGACAGCATCCTCATTCTGGTGCCACTGGTGCTTACCGCATTGTTTACGTTGGCGGCCAGCGTGCTGATGGGGTTGTCGCTGAATATGGCCAACATTCTGGTGCTGCCGCTGATTTTTGGTCTCGGCGTAGACAATGGAATACACGTGGTGGACCGGTTCCACTCCGCCCATGACGTAGAGAATCTAATGCATTCCAGTACTCCCAGGGCGGTGATGCTGTCTACGCTCACAACCATTGGTACGTTTGCTGCGTTGTCATTCTCTCCACACCAGGGGACGGCTTCAGTTGGCATCCTGTTGACCATGGCGGTGGCGCTGCTGCTGGTGTTCACTATCTTCCTGCTGCCGGTGCTACTGTCATTCGTGCTGGATGACGCATCTTCTGCCGAAGATGCGACACAATGAACGGCTTTGCCACACGCCTGCTGGCGGTAACGCTGCTATTGGGATTCGCGATACGGATAGTCATTGCCGGGGATATCGACGAGGACCCGACGGCGTCCAATGGGGATATCTGGCTGGCTTTCGCGCTGGGTGTGTATCACGACGTGTGGGCGTTCGTGCTGTTGCTCAGCCCGGTTGCCGTTGCCCTGCTGATAGCGCCGCGCTCCGCCCCGTTGGTGCTGTTTTTGATGTGCGTGGTGTTGCTGGTGGTGAGCTTTGCCGAGCTGTTTTTCTGGTGGGAATTCGCCGGCAGGCTGAATCGGCTGGTGTTCCACTACCTGTTGTTTCCGAAAGAGGTGGTGGTCTTTTTAGAAGAGCAGTTCTACGTCAGTCTGTACGCCATTCCCGTCGCCGTTGTGATGTATGGGGTCTATCGCCTCGTGCGTGGGCGCTCGGTGCGGCTTGGCAGGCCCTACGCCGTGGGCGTGCTGCTCGCTGCAGCCGGTGCGCTTATGTGGGTGGTACCTCTGCAGGGGAGCGATTCCAGGAAGGTCAACGAGATGGCGTCCAACGGCTACCTGTCGGTGCTTCATGCTGCGGCCACCGATGAGGCCGTGTGGCATGGGCAATATTGGTCGCCGGATGCGTCCGTGGCGGTGCCGGCGTTGGCGCAGGTACCGACCGAGCGGTTGCCTGGCGTCAAGCACGTGGTGTTGGTGGTGGAAGAGTCTTTCGGGGGGGCGGTGTGGCGCGACCCGGAGGCGCGCGGCCGCTATCTGCCGGAGTTTTCCCGGCTAATGAGCGACGGCCTGTATTTCAGCCGCTTGTACGCCACCGGTTCGCGCACCACGCGGGGCCTGGAGGCGCTGCTCAACGGTTTTCCCCCACTGCCGGGTATTGCGGTGACTCAGCGCGACGGATACGAGCGTCTGCCGTCTCTGCCGCGCGCTCTGGCGGCCAACGGCTTCCACAATATTTTCGTTTACGGCGGATGGCCGAATTTTTCCAACTTTCGCGCGTACTGGGACTCCCTGGGCTACGAGGAACAGACCAGCCGCCACGACTTTTCTCCCGACTCGTTCATGACCAGTTGGGGGGTGGCGGATGAGGCACTATTCGAGCGGGTGCGCGAGGAGATGAACCGTTTGAGCGCCACCCAGGAGCGAATATTTCTAACCACCCTGACGGTGAGCCACCACCGGCCGTTTGACTTTCCCGAGGAGCGCATTGCCTTTCCGGCCTCGGAGCGTCGCCCCGAGTATGCGTTGGCATATGCGGATTGGGCGCTTGGGAATTTCCTGCGTCGCGCACGTTTCGATTCGTGGTACGAAGACACGCTTTTTGTGATAGTCGCCGACCACGGTCCGACTATCCTGGGTGATGGGCCCGTTCCCGCGGAGGGATTTCGGGTGCCCATGGTGTTTTACAGCCCCCGGCACTTGGCTTCTGGACGGGTAGATCACCTCGGTTCCACCATGAGCCTGGGCGTTACCCTGCTGAATCTGCTGGGGTTGGAGGACTCGGAAGGTTTGTATGGCACCGACCTGCTGGCGCATCCCGCCGGAGTGGTGCCGGTAGAACACGACTACGAGGTGGGGTTGGTGACCGATGGTGGTCTCACGGTGCTGCATCGCACCGGAGACATATCCAGTTGGCGTTACACGTCATCGGGACTGGCCCGGACAGACGTGGACCTCGCGGCTGGTGCGCGCGCGGCCGCGCTGATCGGGGGGGCGCACGACTGGTTCTACGGAGGCGCGCCTTAGTTCCGCAGCAAGCGAACGTTGGGAGCTAACAGAGGCCCGATCTGGTGAAGCGGAGCCGGCTTTGCGAACAGGTATCCCTGGGCGAACTCGCATTGGTGCTGCAGCAGAAATTCGAGCTGCTCGGGCGTTTCTACGCCTTCGGCCACAACCTCCGTGTCCAGGCGGTGAGCCATGGCGATGACGGCCGACGTGATCGCCATGTCGTCCACGCTGTCGGGGATGTTGCTGATGAAGCTGCGGTCTACCTTCACCGTGTCGATGGGGAACTTCTTCAGATGGTTCAGCGACGAGTAGCCGGTGCCGAAGTCGTCAATGGCCAGCTTTACGCCAAGGTTGTGCAGCTGGCGCACCGTTTCAGATGCGCCGTCCACGTCTTGCATCAGCATGGTTTCGGTGATCTCTAATTCCAGATGACTCGGGTCCAGGCCGGACAGCCGCAGGGATTTGCCGATTGTGCTCACCAGGTTGGGATCGCGGAACTGCCTGGGCGAAATGTTCACCGCGGTAGTGATGGGAGCCCCATTTTCGGCGGAGAGCTGCACGGTCGCATGACATGCGGTGTCGATGATCCAGTTGCCCATGTCCACGATGGCGCTGGTTTCCTCCGCCACGTCGATGAACTCGCCGGGTGCCAGAAGGCCGCGTTCGGGGTGCTGCCAGCGCACCAGGGCCTCCACGCCCACCACTTTATAGTCGGCGAGTCGAATCTTCGGCTGATAGAACAGCACCAACTCGTCGTGCTCGAGCGCACGGCACAGCTCGTCTTTCACCCGCAATCTGCGGCTGGAGTTGGTGTTCATTTCCTCGTTGTAAAACTGGTAGTTGTTGCGTCCCAGTTCCTTGGCGCGATACATAGCGAGATCCGCGTTCTGCATTAGCTCCGTGGCGTGGGCTCCGTCCTTAGGAATTATGGTGATGCCGATGCTGGTGGTTACTACCAGCTGCTGGCCGTTGATGGTAGTGGGCTGTTGAAAGAGTTTGAGAATCTTCTCGGCTACCAGGCTTGCGTCGGTTGTGCTGGAGATGTCGGCCAGCAGGATGGTGAACTCGTCGCCCCCTAGCCGGCCTACCGTGTCGTCTGTGCGTACGCTCTGGCCCAGGCGTTGTGCAACCGCCTGCAGCAGCGCGTCACCTGCCTCGTGTCCGAGGGTGTCGTTGACCTGCTTGAACTGATCGAGGTCCAGGTACAGCAACGCCGCCAGCCGCTCGGTACGATTGCTGCGTTCGATGACCTGGGTAAGGCGATCGTAGAACAGGCGGCGGTTAGCCAGGTCGGTGAGTGTGTCGTAAAAAGCCATGCGCTCCATGTGTTGCTGGCTGCGCTTGGTTTCGGTGATGTCGGCCACCTGCAGGATGCAGTACGACGGTTTGCCGTCCCGGCAGCGTTGCAGCACCAGGTGCATATTGGTCCAGATCTCCTGCCCGCTCGCCTGCAGCATGCGTTGCTCCGTGCGCAGGGCTTCCTGCTCGCCATTGGCAAGTCGGCGCAGCATCTCCTCGGCCCGCGGGCGCTCGTCCGCGGGAAGCAGGTGCGAAAAATGCAGGTTGGCAAAGCGTGCAGTGTCGTACTCCAGCAGATCGCCCGCGAAGCGATTCGCCTGAAATACGTTGCCGTCCATGTTCAGCAGCAGAATACCGATGGGGGCATTTTCGAACGCGCTTCGGAACCGTTCCTCGCTGACTCGCAGTTGCTCCTGTGTAGCTCGTATTTCCCGCAGATCTTTTGCAATGCATAGAAAGCAGGGTCCCTCTCCAAGATCTAGGGTCGTCGCTGACACGAGGGCGGGAATCTCGTCGCCGGCGCGCGTTCTGAACACCATCTCGAGGTTGGTGAAGTAGCCGTGAGTCAGCAGCAGTTCGGCGGGCGCGGCGATATCGGCGGGATCGGACATGATCCCCAGTTCGGGCAGGGAGTAGTTCACCAGCTGGTGGCGCTCATAACCGGAGGCTTGAACGAACGCGTCGTTGATATCGCGGATGGTCAGGTCGGACTGCCGGATGATCACGATGCCATCCGGGCTGCGGCTGAACACCTGCTGGAATTTCTGCTGATTTTGCTCCAGCGCGTTGCTGCTCAGGGGCGACACGTGCATGGACATGGGTGCGCTGGATTGCCTCGTGGCGGGGCGGGCCAGCTTTACGGATTCCAGCCATCTTGCCGGGCCGATGCTGCCGTTCGCTGTGAACGCTTCGCCCAGGCCTGGTCGATGGGCGTGGTCCGCCTGGGAGCCTTCGCGGCGCTGCAGATAGACGGCGAGTACGAGCCATACCAGGATTGCCGTGCCCGATACGGGCAGCACCAGATGGGGCAGGGTGTACAGCAAAGAAAGCTGCAGTAACCCGCAAACGGGCACGCCTGCCCCCAGAGCAAGCCTCGCTGGACTTGGTTTGCGTGTTGTCCTCATCGGGAAGGCCTCGTTATCCTGTGTGCCTGTGCCTGAATTAGGCGTCGTCCATGAACATGACGCTCAAGCTTACGGTGGGTGGTCAGGGCCTCTATGACATCACTCACAAAGTCTCGGATTGCGTGCAGAGTTCCGGAGTAATTGAGGGATTGGTCACACTGTTCATACGCCATACCTCGGCAAGCCTGCTGATCCAGGAGAATGCGGATCCCAGCGTGCAGCGAGATCTGGAAGCCTGGTTGAATCGCCTGGTACCGGAAGACGACGGGCTGTACACACACACGCTGGAAGGCCCGGACGATATGCCCGCTCATATCAAGTCGGCGCTTACCGCCTGCAGCCTTAGCCTGCCGCTCAACGACGGTAGCCTGATGCTGGGAACGTGGCAGGGAATCTACCTGTGGGAGCATCGCCATCACCGAGGTGATCGCGAGGTGGTCGTCAGCGTGTTGAGTTCTCGCTGATGGTCTCCATCCAGCGGCGGTGCCCGTCCGGATCCAGAATCATCGACGAAAAGTAGAGCAGCAGGTCTTTGTGGTTCTGGGTGAGGCGCGCCTCCTGCATGGCGCGCTCGCCGGCCTTACTGTTGATGAATTCGAAGCAAGCGCGGATGGCGTCATCGCTGCCCAGAACATCAGTGATGCGCTCGTTGACCAGATCGTGCAGGTCTTCCAGGTCCTCCGGATTTACGCCGGCATCATGGGGGTCGAGCACCACGTTGGTCCACAAGGTGGCCACGTAAAGCCGGTACAGATTGCGGTCGAGGTAGGAGTCGGTTACCTGTGAACGCGTGGCGATGTCTTCGAGGATGGGGTCGAAGCGTGTTGCGAGGTCGGATATAGCCATCGGCACGCAGTTTACGTCTCGCCCGGACACCGGACAATCATTGCTGGTGCTTGCATTGAGCGCGAGGCCGGCATTCGCGTTGCATCCCACCCATCGGCTCTTGTACCTTGGGCGTCCTTTTCGGGGCATCTTGGGATGAGACGGCGTAGTGTTGCAATTCGATCAGGTTGAGCTGCCCGCGGCGGCAGAGGCGCTGCGTGCGCAGGTACGCGAGTTTCTTCGCGAGCAGGCGGCGCAGCTACCGCGCCCAAACTCGGATTTCGGATCCGGGCACGACCCGGAATTCTCCGCCCGAGTAGGCGCTAAGGGATGGATCGGGATGACCTGGCCCAAGGAGTACGGTGGCGGCGAGCGCAGTTTCTTTGAGCGTTACGTAGTCACCGAGGAACTCCTGGCGGCGGGCGCTCCGGTGGGCGCTCATTGGATCGCAGATCGTCAGAGTGGCGCATTGATTCTGCGCTACGGCACCGAGGCGCAGAAACAGCAATACGTGCCGCCCATTACCCGGGGAGAGAGCTTCTTTTCCATCGGCATGAGCGAGCCCAACTCGGGATCCGACCTGGCGTCGGTGCGAACAACCGCCCAACGAACGGCGGATGGCTGGCTGGTCAACGGTACCAAGCTTTGGTCTACCGATGCGCATCGCAATCACCATATGATTGCCTTGGTGCGCACCGAACCCTTGGGAGACAATCGCCACGCCGGGCTATCGCAACTAGTGATTGATCTGCGCAACGATGGCGCCGAGATCCGTCCCATCAAGAATATTTCCGGTCATGAAGACTTCAACGAGGTGGTTTTTGCCGACGTGCTCATTCCCGAAGACCGGGTGGTGGGAGAGCCGGGTAACGGGTGGCAGCAGGTAACCAGCGAGCTGGCCTACGAGCGGAGCGGGCCCGAACGGTTTCTTTCCGCCTACCGTGTGTTCGTGGAACTGGTCCGTCTGGTGGGCGACACGCCGGCTCCCCACGAGGCGGATGCTATCGGCCGGATCGCGTCGCATCTGATGACATTGCGGCGCATGTCCATATCCGTCGCAGGGATGCTGGAGGAGGGCAAGAGCCCCGAGGTCGAAGCGGCGCTGGTGAAGGAACTCGGCAACAACTTCGAAAAGCTGGTGCCGGAGATTGCCCGCATGGCGGCGCCCCTTGCCGCTGAGTCCACCGATTTCAGGCGGGCTTTTACGGATACTTTGTTGGGTTCTCCGGCGTTCACCATTCGCGGTGGCACGCGGGAAATATTGCGCGGTGTCATCGCGCGCGGATTGGGGCTGCGTTGATGAGTACCGATACCCTGCATATAGATACCGCATCGCGAATCTTCGGCGACCACTGCGACAAGGCGTTGTTGGATGCGGCCGAAGCCGGCGAGTTTCCCCAGGCCCTGTGTCAGGTGCTGGCCGACAACGGATTTCTGCAGTTGGCCATGCACGATTCGGGGTTCGCCCTGGCGGATGCTTTTGCCGTGATACGCATTGCCGGCCGCCACGCGTTGCCCGTGCCCTTGGCAGAGATCATGCTGGCTAATCGTTGGCTGAATCAGACCGATGCGCTAGCAACCGTGGGGTTGGCCGCAGGTGAGAAGATAACGGCCGCCCCCTGGGCGACACAAGCAAAGCTGGTGGTGGGCGTTTCCGAGCTGGGTGCGGACGCCATCGTGGTCCGGGTGGGGGACGTTGAGCAGGGCGCCAACCTGGCCGGGGAGTCACGTGACCAAGTGGCGGCAACGGCATCGGAGCCCCTTGCTTGTGGCTCGGACGAGCCATACGAGTTGCTTGCCCTGGCACGCACTGTGCAGACCGCGGGCGCGTTGGAACGCGTGTTGGAGCTTTCGCTGGATTATGCGGGCGAACGTGAACAGTTCGGTCGGCCGATCTCCAAGTTTCAGGCCATTCAGCACAACCTGGCGGTGCTGGCGGCCGAGGTGGCCGCCGCGGTACGTGCCGGAGACGCCGCCGCCGCGGCCTTAGGGACGCCGCGCCAGCGCGTGGAAATCGCCGCCGCGAAAGCCCGCGTGGGCGAGGCGGCCGGCGTGGTGGCCGAGATTGCCCATCAGGTTCACGGTGCCATGGGTTTTACCCACGAGCATCGATTGCATCACTTCACACGTAGGGCCTGGGCGTGGCGCGATGAGTTTGGCAACGACGTGTTCTGGCGCCGCGAGCTGGGTGCGCACATTGCCAGTGTGGGTGCCGACGCCGTGTGGGACTTCATCGCCACCCGTGGCTGACCCACTACCGGAGCGGCCCGAACCGCCCATTCGAATCGCTATCAGCGAGTGCCTGCTCGGTCGAGAGGTGCGCTACGACGGCAGCGCGTCGCGTTCGTCGTTTCCCCATTCCCTGTTGGACGGCCTGTTCGAATACCAAGGCATCTGCCCGGAGGTAGGTATCGGCATGAGCGTGCCGCGCAAACCGATCCGGCTGGTGGCAGACCGCGTGGAAGCGGTGCATGAGCCGGCACAGGATTACGCGCCCGCGCTCACCGATTTCGGTGTGTCGACGGCGCGGCGTATCAGTGACGTGGCCGGCTACGTGTTCATGAAGAACTCGCCCAGTTGCGGCCTCTATAAGGTGAAGGTGTATCCCGAAGACGGCGGTATGCCGCGCCGGGGCGGGCGTGGCGTCCACGCCGCCGCCGTGGTGGAAGCGCTGCCGGATCTCCCGGTGGAGGAGAACGGACGCCTCAACGACCCCGTGCTGCGCGAGAATTTCGTGACCCGGGTGTTCGCGTTCGCGCACTGGCATGCGTGTTTCGGCACCGACTACGCCACCAGCGGCCGCTTGAGCGCGTCGGGCTTGCTGGCCTTTCACAGCCGCTACAAGTACCTGCTCATGGCGCACAGCGTTCCCCACTACCAGCAAACGGGCCGTCTGCTCTCCGATTTGAAGGGAGACCTGGTTGCCAAGGCGGGCGAGTACCGCAGGGCGCTCATGGCGGGGCTGTCCAAGCCCGCCTCGCCGGGTGGTCATGCCAATGTGATGTCGCATCTGCAGGGCTATCTGAAGAAGCGGATCGGTGCGGAGAGCCGGCGCGAGATCGCCGAGCTAATTGCCGCCTATCAGCGTGGCGAGCAGCCGCTGATGGCGCCCCTGGCCCTGCTTGGTCACCACCTGCGCCGCTACCCCGACGAGTACGTGCTGCAGCAGACCTACCTGGATCCCCACCCCGGTTTCCCCGGCATGCGTCGTTGGCTGTAGGCGCGGCCTCGACGCTTTTTGTTACGATCCGTTCATGTTGGACAGGCAGCTGCAAGCAATCGCGGATGAGCCCGGGTGGTCACGAGCGCTCTCCGATCTGGTGGTGGACGTGGGCGACCTGCTCGACCTGCTGGGATTGACCCATACAGACCTCGGCGTGGACGTTGATTCTGCGTTTCCGCTGAGGGTACCCAGAGGCTTCGTGGCGCGTATGAAGTACGGTGACGCCAACGATCCGCTGTTGCGCCAGGTACTGCCGCTGGCCGCGGAGCGTGAGCCGGCGGTGGGATTCGTGGAAGACCCGTTGCAGGAAGATGAGGCGGTTCTCGCTCCGGCGGTGATTCAGAAATATGCCGGCCGTGTGCTGCTGATCGCGGCGGGCGAGTGCGCGGTACATTGTCGATACTGCTTTCGCCGCAACTTTCCCTACGGACAGCACCGCCTGCGCGTAAGTGCCGAGTCGCTGAGTGCGATCCGTGCTGACCACACCATCAGTGAGGTGATTGCATCAGGCGGCGATCCGCTGATGCTTACCGACCGTCACTGGGAGCGCCTGCTCGATGAGTTGGAGTCCATTGCTCACGTGCGTCGACTACGTATACACACGCGCTTGCCGGTGGTGATTCCCAGCCGGCTGACCCTCCGCCTGATCGACCGGCTGGCGGCCTCCCGGCTTCAGGTGGTCGTGGTCGTTCACGTCAACCACCCGAATGAAATCGGTGCGGAGCTGGCGCAGGGGACGGGCGAGCTGGTGCGGCGGGGTGTTACGGTGCTCAATCAGGCGGTTCTGCTCGCCGGCGTGAACGACAGCGCAGATGTCCTGGTGCAACTGTCCGAGGCGCTGTTTGCCGCGCAGATTCTGCCCTACTACCTGCACCTGCTGGATCCCGTTGCCGGCACCCGCCATCTGCAGGTGGAGGAGGAGCGAGCCTGCGCCTTGCATGCTGAGATACGTGACTGCCTGCCCGGCTACCTGGTGCCCCGGCTGGCCAGAGAAGTACCCGGGCAAACGGCCAAGCAGTGGCTGGCGTGAGTAGGATCGTGCAAAACTCGGAGTCACGGCCGTGAGTTTTTCGGACATCTCCCGCTGGCTGGATGATCGTCGCCGGCAGAGCCTGCAGCGGCGCCGCCGCGTGGTGGAGAGCGCCCAGGGACCGACGTTGCAGGTTGAAGGCAGGCAGCTGCTGAACTTCTGCAGCAACGACTACCTGGGATTGGCCAACGACCCCCGGATTCGAGAAGCGTTCAAGCAGGGTGTGGACGAGTGGGGTGTGGGCGCGGGTGCGTCGCATCTGATCAGTGGTCACACGCGAGCGCACCATGCGCTGGAGGAGGCGCTCGCCGATTTTGTTGGCCGGCCCCGCGCGCTGCTGTTCTCCAGCGGTTATGCGGCCAACATGGGAACGATCAACTCGTTGGTGAGCGTAGGTGATCACGTGTTCGAAGATCGGTTGAACCACGCGTCGCTGCTGGATGGTGGTTGGATCAGCCGAGCTGAGTTTTCCTGGTTCGCGCACAATGACCCAGCAGATCTGCAGCGCGGGATGGCGGAGCTTGCCGGCACTTCCGGCAGACGGCTCGTGGTCAGTGACGGCACATTCAGCATGGATGGCGATACCTGCGATCTGGATGCACTCATTGAAGTGGCGGCGGCTCACGATGGCTGGCTGATGATCGATGATGCTCACGGATTTGGGGTGAGCGGGCACCAGGGTCGCGGCCTGGTCGACCCGCTACGTTACGGTACGGATGACGTTCCCGTATTGGTGGGTACCCTGGGTAAGGCTTTCGGAACGGCAGGCGCGTTCGTGGCCGGAGACGAAGCGTTGATCGAAATGCTGATACAGCGGGCACGCAACTACGTGTTCAGCACTGCCCTACCCTCTGCGGTAGCGACGGCAACGCTCAAGAGCCTGGAGCTCGTCGCGGAAGAACAGTGGCGCCGCGATCACCTTCAGGCGCTTGTCACGCGTTTTCGTGCCGGTGTTGCGGCGCACGACTGCGACCTCTTGCCGTCAGACTCCCCCATCCAGCCCATTGTGGTGGGCGATCCGAACCGTGCGCTGTCGCTCAGCGCGCACCTGGAAGGCCTTGGGATGCTGGTTACGGCCATCCGGCCTCCCACGGTGCCCGAAGGCACGTCCAGGTTAAGGATCACGCTTACCGCAGCGCATACCGAGGCCCATGTGGATAGGCTGGTTGAAGCCCTGGGGCAAGGCTGTGGCTGACGGCTGTTTTGTGACGGGAACCGATACCGGTGTCGGCAAGACATTGGTGGCGGGCGGGTTGCTGCTGCGGGTGGCCAGGGCTGGATTGCGCACCGGGGCACTCAAGCCAGTGGCTGCCGGCGCCTTTCGTCAGGGTGACCAATGGGTGAACGAAGACGGTCTCGAGCTGGCACGCTTGAGCAGCGCGGATCAGTCCTACGAGGAGGTCAATCCAGTGGTGCTGGAGGCGGCCATTGCGCCGCACATCGCCGCGGCCCAGCAGGACCGACCGCTGCTGCTTGATGAACTGGTCGGCGCCGCGCGCCGGGTGACCGAACGCGAGGACGTCGATTTCGTGGTGGTAGAGGGCGCGGGCGGCTGGTTGGTTCCACTCAATGACCACGAAACTCTGGCCGATCTGGCCGCGGCGTTGGGGCTGCCCGCGGTGCTGGTAGTGGGTATGAAGCTGGGTTGCCTGAGCCATGCCATGCTGACGGTGCACGCGATCAACACTGCCGGGGTGCGGCTCGGTGGTTGGGTGGCCAGCTGCATCGATCCGGACATGGACGTATTGCAGGAGAACCTGGCGACCTTGCGTGAGTGCATGCCTGGCCCCTGCCTGGGGGTGGTGGAGCATCTGGCCGAACCCACTGCAGAGGCGGCTGCTTCCTTTATCGATGTAGGCGCGCTATTGAAATGAACGATCTGTTGGACTTCGACCGTCAGCATATCTGGCACCCTTATACGTCCGTACGCTCCCCGATTCCTGCCTATCACGCGGTGTCGGCCTCGGGCGTGCGCATCGAGCTTGCCGATGGAACCGAGCTGATTGATGGCATGGCTTCCTGGTGGTGCGCCATTCACGGATACTCGCATCCCGTGCTGACGGCCGCGCTGAGCGCGCAGGCTGACAAGATGGCACACGTGATGTTCGGGGGCCTTACTCACGAGCCGGCGGTGGAGCTGGCACGCCGTCTAGTTGACATTACGCCACAAGGCCTGGATTACGTGTTCTTTTCGGATTCGGGTTCAGTGAGCGTGGAGGTGGCCATCAAGATGGCCATTCAGTACTGGCAGGCTCAGGGCCGCCCCAAAAAGCATCGCCTGCTGACCATTCGGGGCGGCTATCACGGCGATACCTTTGGTGCCATGGCCGTGTGCGACCCGGTTGGTGGCATGCACGCGCTGTTTCAGGGCGTGCTGCCGCAGCACCTGTTCGCGCCACAACCCAGCAGCCGATTTGGTGAGCCGCTCGCGGCAGCCGATGCCCGGGCCGTGGAAGCGCTCATGGAAGCCCACGCGGGAGAGATGGCCGCCGTCATCCTCGAGCCGGTGGTGCAGGGCGCCGGTGGCATGTGGTTCTATTCCGCGGAGTATCTCCGTCATGTGGAGCAACTGTGCCGTCGCCACGACGTGCTGCTGATTGCCGATGAGATCGCCACGGGATTCGGGCGCTCGGGAACCCTGTTTGCCTGTGAGCACGCGCAGGTGGTGCCGGACATCATGTGTCTGGGCAAGGCGCTCACCGGTGGGTATCTGAGCCAGGCGGCCACGCTGGCCAACGGGCGGGTGGCGGACGGTATCTCCCAGGATGGCGGTGTGCTCATGCACGGCCCCACTTTCATGGGCAATCCTACCGCGGCCGCAGTGGCAATCGCGAGCATCGATCTACTGTTTGCCGGTGGCTGGCAGGCGCGTGTGCACGCCATCGAAGAGCAGCTGGCTCGGGAGCTGGCGCCCTATGCGGATGATCGCCGCGTGGCGGACGTGCGTGTGTTGGGAGCCATCGGGGTAGTGGAGACCGTGCAGGAAGTGGACGTCGCGTCGGCGCAGCGGGCTTTCGTTGCCGAAGGCGTGTGGATTCGGCCGTTTAGAAACCTGATCTACGTGATGCCGCCCTATGTCATCGAGCCCGAGGATCTATCCCGTTTGACTGCGGCCATTGCGCTCGGCCTGCCGGGCTGACCTTTCACACCGCCTACGGAATCTGCTACGGTCTAGCCCCTTTTTCCGGCCCGAGGTAGCCTGTGATACGGCATGACTGGACGCACGACGAAGCGACCGCTCTGTATGAGCAGCCCTTCAACGATCTGCTCTATCAGGCGCAGTCTGCGCACCGTGCGCATTTCGACCCCAATGCGGTGCAGATCAGCACGCTGTTGAGCATCAAGACCGGCGGCTGCCCTGAGGACTGCAAGTATTGCCCTCAGAGCGTGCACTACGACACCGGGGTGGATCCCCATGCGCTTCTCCCGCTGGACGATGTGCGCGAGTGCGCGCAGCGGGCCAAGCAGGCTGGAGCCACGAGATTCTGCATGGGGGCGGCGTGGCGGAGTCCCACCGAGGCCCAGGTGGATAACGTGGCGGAACTGGTCCGGGTTGTGAATGCGGAAGGGTTGGAGACCTGTGCCACCCTGGGAATGCTCACGGCCGATCAAGCGGAGCGCCTGGCATCAGCAGGGCTGGCCTACTACAACCACAATCTGGACACGTCGCCCGAGATCTATGGCGACATCATCACCACGCGCACCTACAGCGATCGTATGGAGACGTTGGCCCACGTGCGTAGTGCCGGTATGAACGTTTGCTGTGGTGGTATCGTGGGAATGGGCGAAGACCGGCCCGGGCGCATCGGCCTGCTGGTGGAGCTCGCCAACCTGCCCGAGCACCCCGAGTCCGTTCCTATCAACATGCTCGTGCAGGTGGAAGGCACGCCGCTGTATGGAACGCCGAAGCTGGACGTTTTCGAGTTTGTGCGTACGGTAGCGGCAGCACGCATCATGATGCCGGACTCATTCGTACGCTTGTCTGCGGGCCGCACGGAGATGACGCCGGAGGCGCAGGCTCTGTGTTTTCTGGCGGGTGCCAATTCCATCTTCTGTGGAGACAAGCTGCTCACCACCGCTAACCCCGAGTTCGACGAAGACATGGCGCTGTTTGATCAGTTGGGCATCGAGCCGCTGGGCGGGGAAGCGGCACAACCGGAAGATGCGGAGCGTGCTGTTCTTCGATGACATTCCCGTAGGCTACCGCAGCCACGTGGGAAGCTACGAGCTGACCCGTGAGGAGGTCATCGAGGTTGCCCGCCGCTGGGACCCGCAGCCGTTCCATATCGACGAGGAGGCCGCGCGCGACTCCGTGTTCGGCGGCCTGGTGGCATCCTCTTTGCACCTGTTCGCTATCTGCACCCGTCTGTTTTTCGATCACGCGGATACAATTCAGGTAATGGCCATGTTGTCGAAGGATTCGGTGGTGCTGCCGAACCCGGCGCGGCCCGGGGATACGCTGTCTTACGATACCGAGTGCGTCGAGCGCCGGGAGTCGAAAAGCCGTAGCGATCGAGGCGTGATCGTGTTGTCGGATCTGTTGGCAAACCAGAATGGAGAGCCCGTGCTCACGCAGCAGGTGACGCTGATGGTGGCGCGACGGCTCAACGACTGAAGTAATCTACCTCGCTTACCGAGAAGCGTAGGTCGGGCGCGCCGGTAATCAGGCGTAGAGTAGCGGAGTGGGTGGGCAGAGGGATGTGGGTTGCATCAACGCGAACCTGATTCCAGGTAGGGTCCACCGCTTGCCAGGCGCCGTTCACCTCCACCTCGTTCCACGCATGGAAGGCGAATGCGGGCGTAGGTCGCTCGGCGTAGGCCAACCCGAATATGGTGCGCGCGGGAATATTCAGCGCGCGGGCGAGGGTGGTGAACAGGTCTGCAAACTCGGTGCAGTCGCCCATCGGGCGATCCAACAGCGCGAGCACCGACCGCTGACTCGCGCCGGGTCGGTAGCGCAGGTACTCGTGCACGAAACGTGTCAGCAGGCTGACCTGTTCTGCCGTGGTGTCTGCGCCCTCAACGGCCTGCCTAGCCAGGCGTGCGACACGCAGGCTGGAACTTGGAAACTCGGTGGTTTCGCCGGTGTAATCGGCGCCGTAGCTGTCCGT
>DEBD01000028.1:102571-191694 GCA_002348385.1 Gammaproteobacteria bacterium UBA2965
TTGTGGCCAGATGCCGGTGATTGCTTCCGGCCCCATTACCTTCAGCACCAACCGCTCGACGTTGTGGTGGTCTTTGATGGCTTGATCGGTGGGAATGAAGTAACTGCCTGACTGAAGAGCCGTTCGCGGCGCCAGAGCGGCGGCCTCGGTGGTGCGCGTCAGGCTGAACAGCCCGGCCATCTCCAGACTGACAGGCGTGTAGTTGGCGTCCAGTTGGATGCGGGTAGGGTATTGAACCGCCGGGTTTTCCACCGCGTAACCAATGGGGTTGCGGTCGATCACCCGGTGGTTTTTTTTGACTACGCTCAAGCGCTCCAGATCCAGGGTAGGCACCGTCATCGTTGCACCGATTCTGGGATGCGCCTTATGCAGCCAGTTTTCGAAGGCCAGGTAGTCCTCCAGCGAGTATTCCCATTCCAGCCTGGCCTCGTGCCGGGTATCGACTTCCCCGTCTGTGTGGATCAACGCGGTGTATCCTGCGGCGCTTCTGGTGACGGACACCTGCTGAAGCTCGCCTCGACGCCGATCCTCGTGGCGCGCGCTGATCAGAGTGAATGGCGCTCGATGGGCAAACGTGAGGTTGTCGAGAATGGCCACCGGTTCACCGGGTGCCAGAACGAAGCGCAGGTCTGTGGCGAACTGCCAATTTCCAGCGCGGTCGCGCCATGTTCGGCTGTGCAGGTAGCCCACGTGGCGATCGTCCAGCGTCAGCTTGTACCAGCGTTCGCCCTGCATATTGCTGGCACGCTGCGCCGTCTGGGGGGCTAGACCGGCAAGGCCCATGGCGAAGCTGGCCAACAGGGCGCACGCCAGCGTGCCGACGATCAACCGTACGATCAACAGACCCCCTCGGGAATGACGTGATCCCATTGTACTTCGAGTGGCGCTACAGTGGGTTGCTGGCGCCGGCGTGGATGTGGACCAGCGCCCGCTCAGATAGAATACGCGCCTTTTTCGGGTCTGCTCCCTTATGTCTGACCAACCCAACGATTTCATACGCCAGCGCATCAAGCAGGACATTGCCGACGGCACGGTGAGTGGCGGCGTGGTGACCCGTTTTCCGCCGGAGCCCAATGGCTATCTCCACATCGGGCACGCCAAGTCCATCTGCCTGAACTTCGGGGTGGCCGAAGAGTTCGGTGGGTATACGTACCTGCGTTTCGACGACACCAATCCGCTCAAGGAGAGCGATGAGTATGTGGATGCCATCCAGGCGGATGTGGCCTGGCTCGGGTTCCACTGGGGCGACCATCTCACCTTTGCCAGCGACTACTTTGATCAGTTGTACGAGTTTGCGGTTCAGCTCATCGAGCAGGGCAAAGCCTATGTTTGCAGCTTGAGCGGTGAGGAGATCCGTGTCGGGCGCGGAACCCTCACGGAACCTGGAACCGACAGCCCGTATCGCGATCGTCCGGTCAGTGAGAACCTGGATCTGTTCGAGCGCATGCGCTCCGGCGAGTTTCCCGATGGCGCCCACGTTCTGCGCGCGCACATCGACATGGCTTCTCCCAATATCAACATGCGCGATCCGGTCCTGTACCGGATTCGGCACGCTCCCCATCAGCGGACCGGTGACGCGTGGGTGATCTACCCCATGTATGACTTCACCCACTGCATCTGCGACGCGTTGGAGGGCATCACTCACTCGCTGTGCACTCTGGAATTCGAGGACCATAGGCCGCTGTACGACTGGGTGCTCGACAACATCAACGTCAACTTCCACCCACCTCAGATCGAGTTCTCGCGGCTGGGGTTGGAGTACACGGTGATGAGCAAACGGCTCTTGAACCAACTGGTGGATGAGGGCTCCGTGAGCGGTTGGGATGATCCTCGCATGCCCACTCTGGCGGGTCTGCGCCGTCGGGGGGTTACGCCTGGCGCTATCCGGGAGTTCTGCCGGCGGGTAGGGGTTACCAAGCAGGACAACGTGGTGGAGATGAACCTGCTGGAGTTCTGCGTTCGTCAGGATCTGGAAGCAACCGCCTGCCGCGGCATGGCGGTGCTCGACCCGCTCAAGGTAGTGATAACCAACTACGATGGCGCCGGCGAGACGTTGGAGGCACCGTGGCATCCGCAGAATGCCGAGCTTGGGGTGCGCGAGCTGACCTTTGCCCGGGAGCTGTTCATAGAGCGCGCGGACTTCGAACTGGAGCCGCCGAGGAAGTACAAGCGATTGTCGCCCGGCGCCATGGTGCGTTTGCGCTATGGGTTCATCATTCGCTGCGACGAGGTGATCACCGACGATCAGGGAGCGGTGATGGAGTTGCGCTGCAGCTACTTCCCGGATTCCAGGAGCGGTTCGGACACCAGCGGGCTGAAACCAAAGGGTGTCATTCACTGGGTTTCGGCGGAGGATGGGAAGCCGACCGAGGTGCGTGTGTACGACCGATTGTTCCAGACGCCCAATCCCGGAGCCGCCAGCCTGGCAGATGATCTGAACCCGAAATCTCTGGTGCTGCGACAGGCAGTGGTGGAACCCGCAGTGATGGCCAGCGACGAACGCCGGTTTCAGTTCGAGCGTCTGGGCTATTTCTGTAAAGACGACGAGCGACCCGACGCCTTTAACCGCACCGTGACGCTGCGCGACAGTTGGCGGCCGCCCGCCTGAGCGGGCTGCGGCTTCTAGCCTAGCTCAATACCTCCGCCAGGCGTGCGGCCGCAAAGTGATCCACCCAGGTAGGCTTATGTGGTTGGGTAACAAAAGCGCAATGTCCTCCGCGGGGCACCCTGATTAGCTCCAGGCTGTCGGGCAGGCCTTCGAAACCTGAAGGTGGAATCACCGGATCGTCTTCGGCGAACACGATGGTTCCGGGGGTATCGCGCAGCACGGGGCCGGTCAGCGTGTAACGCTGAAAGTAATCCGCGACGTTGGGGTAGGGGGTGTGCTCACGCACGAACAGCTCGGTGAGCGACGTGACGCGATTGAGCTGCATGGCTGGCCCGAAATCGTAGATATCGGGGAATGCCGCTTGCTTGGCCAGCAGCGCCCTGCGCCACTTGCGCAGAAAGAACCAACGATAGATCGCCAATCCGTCGTCGATGGCCAGGCTGGTGGCTGCGGGATCCATGGCGGGACAAACGGCAATAGCGTGCAGGCCGGTCGCTTTGGCAACCCTCAGGCTGAAATTACCTCCCAGGGAAAATCCCAGCAAGCCTACGTTCTGATCGGTGCTCTGCTTGATTTGTACGACCGCATCCACGACCTCGTCGATGCGGGCGGAGTGGAAAAGCGCTTCGTTGAGGTGTGCAGTCTCGCCATGATCTCGCAGGTTGAGCCGTACCACGGAGTACCCGGCCTGCGACAGAGAGGCGGCGGCCGAGAGCATGTAGCTGGAACCGGCATGGCCCAGCCAGCCGTGAATCAGAACGACCGTGGGCCTGCCAACCTGCGCGTTGACCCATGCCTCCAGGCGTGCACCGCTGGCCGTAGTAAGAATCATGCGTTCGCTGGATTGTTGAAGCGGCGCGGTGTGCTTGGCTATCCAGTGGGCTCTGGCCCGGCTGGAGAAAACCGTGTGCACATGCCCGTTCTTCAACCACCAGGGCGGTTGATAGGGAGCTGGTGGGTCGGGTCGGTCCATCGTCGGCTAGGGGAGCAGCGCGCCACCGTCTACGTCGACGGTGGTTCCGGTTACGAACTCGTTCTCAACCGCAAACATGATGGCGTGGGCGACTTCCTCAGGGGTTCCCGCGCGTTTGATGACGTTGCTGGCAGTGGTATTGCGCAGGAACTCCTCGCGGGCTTCCCCTTGTACTGGAAACATGGGCGTGTCGATGAAGCCGGGCGACACGACGTTGATGCGCCGCGGGGCGATTTCGGGCGCAACCGCCCGGCAGAATCCTTCTACGGCGTTGCCCACGCTGGAGATCGCGGCAAAACCCGGCGGGCACTTGCGAGCGGGCGCGCCGCTCACCAGTACGATGCAGCCGTTATCGCTGAGCAGCGGGCCACCGAGCCGCACGCAGTTTACGTATCCCCAGAGCTTTCGAAAGGAGCCTTGAAAACCATCCAGATCCATTTCCAGGAAAGGGCCGGTTGCGCGTTCCCCCCCTGTGGCGGCGTTTACCAGAATGTCTATGGGCGCAAGCTCCGCGAAGAGCGCTGACATGGCCTCGCGATCCAGTACGTCGAGCTGGCGAATGTCTGCGTCATCGCCCAACGCCGCGCGGGCGCGCTCGGCGTTGTCGGCGGAGCGGCTGAGCGCGCACACGTTGGCGCCTTGTTGCATGAGCAGTTGTGCGGTGGCCAATCCAATGCCGGAGGTTCCACCGAGCACGATGGCACGTTTGCCTGCGGGGTCCATTTCACTTTCTCCTTGTCGTTGTAGCTGGCGCGCGCCGTTGGGTTGGCTATTCGGCGACGATATCTCGGGGCGTCTCGCCTGCGGCCACAATGGCCGCCTTCACGTCTTCCAGCATGGCGTCCAGTTGCGCGGGATCGGTCCCTCGCATCACCAGTGATGCGCCGTAGTGATTATCGCGAACAAACGGGTAGCTACCCAGGTCGATATCCGGATAGCGAGCCTGAATCTCCGCCAGGGCCGCGGCAATCTGGCTTTCGCCCAGATAAGCGCTGACAGAGCGTGACCGCACTACGGCGCCACCTTCCAACTCGCCTTCCAGGTTCTCGAGCATGGCCTGCATGACGCGCGGAATCCCGGCCATGACAAATACGTTGTCTATCCGAAACCCCTGAGGGCCGCCGGTAGAGTTGGCGATGAGGCTGGCGCCCTTAGGAATCCGTGCCATACGCATGCGCGATTCCATTACGTCTGCCGGCGCGGGGCGTTGCTGGATCACGGCGGCAATCTCGTCGGATACCACGAGTTCAACCCCGAAAGCGGCCGCAATGCAGTCTGCGGTGATGTCGTCGTGGGTCGGTCCGATGCCCCCTGTGGTGAACACATAATCGAAGGTGGCGCGCATTTCGTTGACGCTATTGACGACATGCGGTTCAACGTCAGGTACGACTCTGGCCTCCCGAACCTGTATGCCCCATTCGCCCAGGCTGCGCGCGATGTGGTTCAGGTTGGTGTCCTGGGTGCGTCCGGAAAGGATCTCGTTACCGATGATCAGCACGCCGGCGGTGACCGTGGCTTTGTTCTGCTGCTGCGTAGACATAGAGGGCGATCCTACCATCTAGGCGGCGAAGACGTGGCCTCGCCATCTGCCTGCGTGGGCTTGCAGCGTATCAGCGGCATACAGTTTGCCAAACGGAGACTTACAACTGGGTACATGGGCACAACAGACCTGGCCCGCGTTGCGCGGCACAATCTCCTTAGCTTGAAACGAGTCGCTTGAATAAGGCGCATCACAGGGCTAATGAGGGCACTCCATCCCTCCGGCCCCGAGCAGTTCGGTTTGGGCAGCGTGTCTTTCGAGGAAATGGGTAGGTCCTTTACCTGCCTTCGAAGTCTGGGGTTCTCTTTTCCTTGAAGGCACGCCGCCCTTCTTTATAGTCCTGGCTGTCGAAGCACGCATTGACCAGGTCGGTCACCCGCTTGAGGTCTTCTTCCCGCTCGCCGGCTTCCCATGCATTGATGGCCGCTTTTGCCGCCGCCACCGTCATGGGGGCGTTGCGCGCGATGCGCTGGGCATAGGCAATGGTTTCGGCTTCGATCTCCTCTCGGGGGAACACGAAGTTGATTACGCCCATATGCATGGCTTCTTCGGTATTCATGAAGCGGGCGGAAAACATGATGTCGCGCGCGTTGGCGGGCCCCACCACCCGAGTCAGTTTGGCAAGGCCCGAGTAGTCGTAGCCCAGCCCCAGCTTTGCCGCGGGAATGCCGAAGGTGGCGTCCGGTGTGGCAATGCGTATGTCGGCGTGCAGGGCCGTGGCCAGACCGCCGCCGATGCAGTAACCCTCGATGAAGGCGATCATGGGTTTTTCGAAGGTGGCAAGCCGGCGGTTGGAGCGCCCCATTGTTTTTTCGTAAGACGCCTTCTGCTCGGCGTTGCCGCGCTTGCTGTCGAACTCGGAGATGTCTGCACCGGAGATGAAGGCTTTCCCGCCGGCGCCACGCAAAACAACCACGCGAACGCGATCGTCGGACTGGTAGCGTTCTAATGCGTCGCCCACGCCCTGCCACATCTCCAGCGACATGGCATTGTGGCGGGCAGGATTGTTGAACACGATCCAGCCGATACCCTCGTCGTCGATACGGGCCTGGATTTTGTCAGTGGCTAGGTCGATCTGGCTCATGAGCCCGTGGACTCCGATAGGTTGGCGGCAATCTGTTCGGCACGGGCGACCAGTTTCTGGGCCCGGGTGAGATGTGGCACATCCACCATTTTTCCCTCGAAGCTGATGGCCATGAGCCCTTGGGACTCGGCCTCCTCGAAGGCGTTGATGAGACGCCTGGCTTCGTCCAAGTCGTCGCTTGAGGGGGTGAATGCCGCGTTGACCTCGTCGATCTGGCTCGGATGAATGGTGATCTTGCCGGTGAATCCCATCCACGCGCCTTCCCGGCATTCTTCGGCCAGCCCTTTGTTGTCAGTGATGTCCACGAACACCCCGTCCAGTGGCTGTACCCCGCCAGCAGCAGCGCAGAGCAGTGTCTGCACACGACAGTGCCGATATACATCCAGGTATTTTCCGCTGGGCAGGCGGTTGCGCGGCGCCCCGATGGCCGCGGACAGGTCTTCGGCTCCCCAGGTGAGTCCGACGACGCGGGGACATTGTGTGAAGGTGGGCAGGTTCAGCACCCCCTGGGGTGTTTCCGTGGATACCAGCAGTAGCCCCACGCCACTCTTGGGGTGCCCGTAGCGATGCTCGAGCTGAGTGAGGTAGTCGTCGATCTGAGTCAGCTCCTCCAGATTGGAAACCTTGGGTACCAGGTAGGCGTGTGGGGGCTCCACCATGGTGGCTTCCAGGTCTTGCAACCCCCAGGGCGTATCCAGCGGGTTCATGCGCACGACGCGCTCCTTGGTACCGAAGTCCACCTCGGCGAGCCAGGCCGACACCACGCCACGGGCTTCCTCCTTGCGATCGGGTGTCACTGCGTCTTCCAGATCCAATACCAGGCTATCCGCGGCGGTATCCAGCGCCTTGCTGAGCATGCGCTCGTTGGCCCCGGGGACGAAGTGCAGGGAGCGGCGCAGCCTGTCGATACTGGGAGGTCGCTGCATCAGGTTGCTTTGCGCATCATCATGGCACCGCGCATGCAGCTGCAGACCACCTCGCCGTGCTGGTTGATGCCCTGGTGCTCGAAGGTGATGATGCCCCGGTCGGGTTTGCTCTTGCTCGGCCGCTTGTCTTTAACCTCCGTCACCACTGAAATGGTGTCGCCGATGAACACCGGGTTGGGGAAGGTGGTCTTGTCGAATCCCAGATTACCCAGTGTGGTGCCAAGGGTGGTGTCGCCTACCGACAGCCCTACCACCACCCCCAGGGTGAATATGCTGTTGACCAGAATCTGGCCGTGTTGGGTGCGGCTGGCGAACTCCGCGTCCAGGTGCAGCGGCTGGGGGTTCAGCGTCATGGTGGTGAACAGCAGGTTGTCCGTCTCGGTAACTGTTCGCCCCGGCTGATGCTCGAAGCGCATACCTACGTCGAGTTCTTCGAAGTATTTTCCTGCCACTGCCGCCTCCGTGATCCGCTGGGCCGTTCAATGTACCGAATTCGGCACCCCACTGCATTTGCCGGTGCGCACCAAAGCGGCTGGCAAGCGTGTGCGCTGGGGCCCGGGGCTGGATGAATGCTGGGTCGCCCGCCGGCTAACTGCGGAATGCGACGCCTTAATCTTCCGTTCCTCGCACTACTTGGAGTGTCACCATGGTTGCTCGTGGCCCGCGCGGCCATCGTTTCTCGCCGGGTGGGCTTGTATTCATCACCTCCTTTGGCACCTCTGAGCTGCTGTTCATCACATGACGAGGCTTGCCGTTCTTGACTAATGACTGGTGGTCACTAAATAATGACGCGACGTCATTAAGGGGATTGGCACGATGGTTGAGACGGTAACTGGTACCAATCGGTCTGCGGGTATCTCGCTTGAGGAGCTCCTTCCATACGACACGCGTGCGGTACCCGGGCACATTGCCAAGCCGTCCCCGCTACCCGTGGGACCCACCCGCGTGCCGGTAGAGGCCTACTACTCGCAAGACTATTATCGCGAAGAGATCGACAAGATGTGGCTGCGGGTTTGGCAGGTTGCGTGTCACGAAGACGATCTGCCGGATGTGGGGGATTACACCCCATACGAAGTGGCTGACCGCTCCTTTGTCATCGTGAAGTGTGGGCCGGACGAATATAAGGCGTTCAAGAACGCGTGCCTGCACCGCGGGCGCATGCTTTGCGAAAAGCCTGGCAAGCGTGCGCGCGAACTCCGATGTCCGTTTCACGCTTGGGCTTGGCACCTGGATGGGACCAATAAGGAGATCCCGTGCCAGTGGGATTTCCCGGGCATAGATCCCGAAGAGCAGAACCTTACCGAGGTGCCGCTGGGTCGCTGGGGGCGTTTCATCTTTATCAATCCTGATCCCGACTGCGAGTCGCTGGAGCAATTTCTGGGCGAGTTTCCCAGTCATTTCGAGAAATATCCGTACGAGAAGCGCTATAAGGTCGCCCAAGTATCCAAGGTGATCCGCGCGAACTGGAAGGTAGCGCAAGATGCGTTCGCCGAATCGTGGCACGTGTTTTCTACCCACCCTCAGATGGTCTCGGCGTTCGGTGATCCGAATGGACAGTTCGATGCGTGGGGCAACGTGTCACGACAGTACAATACCGGAGGCACCCCCAGCCCCCACCTTGAGGATGTCAAAGACTGGGGTGAGCTGGAGCCTTCAGAGAGTGGGCGCCCTCGTGAGATGCACCCCTTTTGCGGTGCCATTTACGAGTTGCGGGAAGATGGGAATGTAGATGTGACCATGCCTAACGGCGCCCATGGGGTGTTTACGCGCACCGCGGAATGGGTAGAAGGTGATCTCGGTCATGCAGACATTCATCTGTGTCAGTGGGTTGCAGGGCCACAGTGCAAGGAAGGCGTTCCGGTCCCGCCCATCGGCATGGCGACCGCCCGGCCTATGGAACGCACATTGCCGACGCTCGACCGCAAAGACTTGGTGGAGCTTATTGCCGGAATGCGGACTGAGAGAGCCGCCGCGCATAGGGAGTACATTCGTCCTCTGTTTGGTGATGTGGTGGACGAGATCTCGGATACCGAGCTCACGGGCAACACCTACTACAACGTGTTTCCTAATCTTATGCCTACTCCCGGCCTGGCGGAGTCCGCCATATGGTTTCGCTTCCGTCCGGTGGGAATGAATCCAGAAGAGTGCGTGATGGATGTATATGTACTGGCACCCATGCCGATTGAAGGTGAGCATCCGCCCGCACCGCCGGTGAAAGTGCTTGATCCGGATGTGAGTTGGACCGAGGCAGAGGAGGTCGGTTTTCTTGCCCGGGTGTTGGATCAAGACACTAACAACATGCCCTGGGTGCAGCGCGGAGTGCGCAATGTTGACAGTGGGTACGTGCAGTTGGCCGATTACAATGAAACCAAGCTGCGCAACACCTACCTCAAACTTGACGAGTACATGGCTAGGCCATGAGGCGCTGGCGATAATATGTCTGCACTGAGCTGGAAGCGAGCCAACACCCCAGAGAAGAAAGAGGAGCGGCGCCGTGCTGTCCTGCAGGCCGCTGTGCAGGTGCTGGAGCGCGACGGGCCGACCCACGCAGGAATGAGCGCCATCGCGCGTGAGGTGGGTTTGTCCAAGGGAAACCTCTATCGCTACTTTGAAAGCCGTGAGACGATCTATCTGCACGTACTGCTTGAAGATTACGAGGCTTGGGTAGATCGAGTGGTGGTCGCGCTGGGACCGCTGGCAGGCAGCGATGAAGCTGATGCGGTGGTGCAAACCTTGGTCCATGAGTTGGTAAAGAGGCCGCGCTTACTCACGCTATCGCCCCTGGTATCGAGCATGTTGAACCATAACGTGCCTAGTGACGTTTTAATCTGGTTCAAGAGCGCGATGTTCGAGCAGTCGCATAGGGCAACGCGCCAACTCCAAACTGCGTTGCCCAGTTTGTCGATGCAATCCATTGATCGCTTTATGGCGTCGTTTCATTATCTTGTGAACGGCATGGCGCCCATGGCGGAGCCGCCCGGCGAGATTCGTGATGCGCTCAAGAGCACTTATCCTGGCGAGACGCCCATAGACTTCGAAAACGAATTGCACAACATGCTGGTCACAGTGATCTGTGGGCTGCGTGCTCGCAGCGGATCGTTGCAATGAATCCGTGTTCCCGAATCAAGAGGTTAGGAGAAGGCAATGCCTAAATTCGATACCGTCATCAAGGACGGCACCATCATCGATGGTCTGCGTACGCCGAGATACAAGGGTGACATTGGCATTATCAATGGAAAAGTCGCCTCTATTGGTGGCATTAATGCGGATACAGCAGACAACGTGATCGATGCAGAAGGCAAGATCGTGGCCCCCGGCGTGATTGATCTGCACACTCACTACGATTCGCAGATTTACTGGGATCCGTGGTGCAGCATTTCGAGTTGGCACGGCGTGACGTCGGTTGTGATCGGCAACTGCGGCTTTGGTTTCGCGCCGTGCAAACCGGAGGACCAGGAACGCTCGATGCTGACTATGACGCGCAACGAGGCTGTGCCCTACGAATCGATGCAAGCTGGGATGCCCTGGGATTGGGAGACCTTTCCTGAATTTCTGGATTCCATGGATCGCACCCCCAAGGGTGTAAACGTGCTCACGTACATGCCGCTTAATCCACTCATGGCGTATGTGATGGGGCTTCCTGCGGCAAAGGAGCGTGGCGCTACCGACGCAGAGATGGCAGAGATGACCCGCCTTATGAGCGAGGGACTGGATGCGGGTGCCTGTGGCTTCTCGGCGCAGCTGCAGACTACGGCTGAATTCGAGCCACAACGGGACGTCGACGGCAGCTTGATGATCACGAACACCATGCAAGAAAAGGACCTGATGGCGTTCGCCGGCGTGCTGCGCGACAAGGGGCGTGGTTTTATTCAATGCATTGGTGCTTCACGTGAGCTTACTGAGGAGATGGCAGCCGTTTCGGGCCGGCCGGTCATCTACAACGTGCTCGCAGCGCTGACGGATCAGCACGGTACGCCGCTGGGCGACTACCGTGACGCGATTCGCTGGTTAGACGACTGCAACGAGCGAGGCCTGCGTATTCACGGCCAGAGCATGTCAGTAGAGAACGACTATCAGTACACGCTGGAGGACTGGAACCTCTTTGACACCCACGAGGTCTGGCGCGATGTGCTGATGGGCACCCCGGAGGAGCGCATCAAGAAGCTCAGCGACCCCGAAAACCGACGTCGCATCCGAGAATACTGCAAGGACGGATTCGTAAGCCTCGCCTTCGACACGGACCTGATTATCGGTGTGACCTACCACCCGGATCAGACCGATCTGGAAGGCATGACCATTGGCGAGTTGGCCGCACAGCGCAACTGTGATCTGGTCGATGCGTTTCTGGATGTATCTCTCAAGGATGACCTGAAAACCATCTTTGTCACCTCTCCGCGTCCGGTTGCCGACGAAATCCTGCGTGACATCATCACATCCAATCAAGCAGTTCCCGGCTTGTCGGATGGCGGCGCCCACACCAAGTTCCAGACGCTGGGGCGTTATCCTACGGACCTACTCGCGAACCTAATCCGTGACCGCAAGCTGACTACCCTGGAGGAAGCGCACTGGCGGCTGTCGACATACTCGGCGATGGCAGCGGGGATCCAGGACAGGGGGTTTCTTAAGGAAGGCGCCCCGGCCGACATCCTGGTTTACGATCTGGATGCGCTTCACGTGGGAGAGGTCGAAAAGGCATACGACTTTCCCGCTGGGGCATGGCGGCTTGTGCAGCGCCCGCGTGGGTACGAACATATTCTTGTAAATGGTATAGAGACCTTCACTAATGGTGAGTGCACGGGCGCAACGCCCGGGCAGCTGCTGCGATTCGGGAACGCGGACTAAGGAAAAACGCAAAGCCGAGCATTCGGGGAGGCTGGACGATTGGAGTTCTGTCCCAACTTTATAAGCGTGGATGACGATCCCGTGGAGTGGGCGCGCGCGCGCGAAGCGGAGGGCTATCCGGTGATTTCGGTGGCCGATCACATCTCCGCGCCCCAGCCACATCCGCATTGCTGGGTGACTGCCACCGCGTTTGCCATGGCGACCGAGAAGACCCGGGTGCTCACCGCGTTCAGCAACAATCTGTTCCGCTCGCCGGTGGAGTTTGCCCACGCGGCGCTGGCGTTGCAGCGTGTGTCCAATGGACGGGCGGAAGCGGGCCTGGGCGCCGGCTGGGCGGAGCCCGAGATCACCGGCATGGGGTGGGAGTTTCCCAGCAATCGCGATCGTGCCGGCAGCTACATCGAGGCCATGCAGATCGCCCGCGCGCTGCTGGATACTGGCAAGTGCATGTTCAAAGGCGAGTATTACGACATCGACATTCCGCTCATCGGCCCGCTGGTGGAGCCTCCACCTCTGGTGGCCTCGTCTGCGGGGCCCCGCACCCTGCGGGGGGTTGCTCCGGTTGCCGATCGCATCGAAATCATGGCGTTTTCCATGACTGCGGGTCCTGGGGATGTCGGCTTTCTTCCGGACGTCATCTCCGCATACGGGGAAGACGATCTGAAAGCGCGGGTGGACCTGGCAAGAACCGTTGCTCCAGACACACCGCTTGGTTTTTTGGCGCTGGTGGGGGCGGGGGATGATCCCGCGCTTGCGGCGCGCTCGGAGGCCATGGGGGATGGGATGTTTTCGGGCTTCATCGGACCCACCGAGCGGGTGGCCGAGAATCTATTCCGTCTTGGTGAGCTGGGCATTCACCGGGTACAGATAGCGCCTTCCACGCCGGATACATTGAGCAACCTGGCGCCGCTGCTGAATGGCTAGAAAGCGGGCTGCCAGCGCATCGGTGGGCCGGGCTAACCGGAGAGCAAACACTGGCAGCCGGCCTTGGCGGAAGTGGGGTCACTTCGGAGGTACACTGCAGCCCGCATGAGCAAAGCGATCCAAATCCTGCTCCTGATGCCGCTGCTTGCATGCTGTGCCAAGTGGTGGATTTCGCGCCCACTGAGCATCTGGAGCCCCCGGCGGCGTAGCGTTGGGGTTGGCCAGGAACCCAAACGGCTCCAAAAGGTCGCTACGAACCTTCGTTGATTGCATAGGAGCAAACTATGTTGCGTCTGATTTCCGCAATTCTGCTGGTGGTGACCCTCGGTGCTTGCGGCGACGGTGGTGCGCAGGCCGTCGCCACCATCACGGCCGGCGAGCTCAGCGAACAGATCAAGCGCGGCGCTGCTCCGCTGATCCTCGATGTGCGCACCCCGAGCGAATTCGAAGCCGGCCACGTACCCGGAGCGATCAACATTCCCCATGACACCCTGGCTGATCGCCTGGGCGAGTTGAACGTGTCCACGTCCGATGAGGTCGTGGTGTATTGCCACGGCGGCGGCCGTGCCGGCATGGCCGAGGGCGTGCTCATTGAGGCTGGCTACTCCAATGTGGTCGACCTCCAGGGGCATTGGAAAGGATGGACAGGCGGCGCGACGCAGTAGCGCGCGGCCTATCCGCACCGGAGATCTTCATGGACAAAAATGCCAATCCGCTAACCGTGCTGTTCGAAGTCGAAGTCCGTGACACCACCTCTGTGACGGAATGGGTCGACGTATGGGGTGAGAGGGCCCTCGATGCGCTGGCGGGCGAGCCGGAAACTACCGCCTACGAGGCGCTGACCTCGGAGGCGCAAGAACGCCAGGTGCTCGTTTTCGAGCGCTATGCCCGAGGGCAAACCAGCATCGACGCGCACCAGCAGCGGCCGGCCCACGCGCAGCTGCAGGAAACTATGGGTGCCCGAAACATGACCCGACGGCGTGTCATGAGCAGCCTGTTTGCCGACGTTGATGGCTACGGATGGTGGGCTCGCCCCGAGCGAAACGAAACGCTCTGTGTTGGCGATGTGCGGATAACCTTCCTCGTGACTCGATTTCCAGATGAGGAAACCAAGGCCCGGTATATTCAGTTGACCGGCGACCATGCCAGGTATTGCTGGGACAACGAGCCCGATACCCTCATCTACGGCGGTGGCCTGGCGGTACGCGACTCCGATCGCGGTCCCGGGATTCGTGAAGGCGACTTGCTCTTCGTCGCTGCCTTTGCCGATGACGCTGCGGCCATCAAACATCGCGACGACCCGGTGCATGTCGCGCTGCAGCCTAAATTGGCCGAGCTCAATCGAGAGCGCATCCTGGCGCAAAGTTACCTCACCAGCGGAAAGGGGTTTCTTTGGGCCGGCAGCCGCCGCTAGCCTCGTCACGACCGATGTCGAGCCGCGCTCACTGGTAAACAGCGTGACATGTTCGGCGCGCTCGCGACCGCTGCAACGTGCGTCTGGACACCACCTAATTTGCCGACGTCAAACCAGCCGTTGACTGACTGGCCGGCTGCTGCCGCTTACTCCACAATGTGCACAATAACGACAACGAGGAGTACGGATGGCAATCTCGCTTTACGACATCAGTGTTGCGTCGTCCCTGCAGGTACTGGGCGGCGTGGCTGGAGCATTGGACAAAGGCGCCGCACACTGCACTGAGAACGGCATCGATTTGGCGGAGGTGGCCGGCACACGCCTGGTACCGGATATGTGGTCATTCCGCGATCAGATCTATTCGGTCATGCACCACTCGCTGGGCTCCATCAAAGGTGTGGAGTCCGGTGCGTTTTCGCCGCCTGAGCTGGATCCGGAGATGGACTACGCGGGCTGCCAGGCGTTGATCGCCAGCGCTATCGAGATGCTTGGCGGCTACACGCGCGAGCAGGTGAACGCGTGGGAAGACAACGACGTGCTGTTCTCACTGGGTCGCTTCGAGCTGCCGTTCAAGGCCCCCGAATTCGTGCTCTCGTTTTCGCACCCCAATCTGTACTTTCACGCTACCACGGCCTACGACATGCTGCGCATGAAGGGCACGCCCATCGGCAAGATGGATTTCATGGGGCCCCTGCGTACGGCCGGCTAGGCGCCGCCGGCCTGCCCGATCAGGCACGGCGCGCGAGGCGTTTTTTCTTGTTCTGCACGTAGTCCACCAGAATGTACTCGCCGAGTTTTTCCGGTGAGGTGTAGAACACGCGGCCGCCGTTGATTTTGGCAATTTCGTCCATGAACGCCTTCAGGTAGTAGCTGGAGTCGAGCATGAACGTGTTGATGGCGACCCCGCGCGCGGTGCAGTGCTTCACGGCCTTGAACGTTGCAGCGATGGTTTCCGGTGTGGGCGGGTAGGCGAACTGCGCCTTACCGTTTTCCAGGTGAGCGGTGGGCTCCCCGTCGGAGATCATGATGATCTGCTTGCTACCTGCCTGGTGCTTGGCCAGCAGTTTTTCCGCCAGCAGCAGCGCGTGCTGCATGTTGGTGCCGAGCACGTACTCGTCCCACTGCAGGTAAGGCAGATCGTGCGCTTTCAGTTCTTTGGCGTAGGCGGCGAAACCAATGATGTAGAAGCTGTCCTTGGGGTACTGCGAGGTGATGAGGTTGTGCAGCGCCAGGGCCACCTTCTTGGCAGCCTGGAACGAGCCGCGCAGGGCCATGGACCAGGATAGGTCCACCAGCATGGCGGTGGCTGTGGAGGTAATCAGCTCGCTGCGGTAGATCTCGAAATCGTCTGGCTTGAGCTGAACCGGTGTGCTCGGACCGTTGCGGTCGATGGCATTGCGAATGGTCCTGGGCATGTGCAGATGAAACGGGTCGCCGAATTCGTACGGTTTGGTCTGCTCCAGGCGCTCCCCGAATCGGCCTTCTTCCGGGACCGCGTGGTTGCCCATATTCTGACGCTTGAGCTGTTGGTAGATCTCGCCTAACGCCTTTTGCCCGATCATGCGCGAACCGCGCGGTGTGAGCTCCCAGCGGTCGCCGCCGTCTGACCGGATGTAGCCCGCTTCCTCCAGCGCCTTGAGCAGCTCCTGAAGCTGGTCTAAGTCTTCGGCGGCATCGTCGCCCAACAGATCCTTGAGCAGGTCTTTGTCGATACGCCCGGCGTCGCCGCCGCGTTCGGCCTCCTGGAGCTGGCTCATGAGTTCGTCGATGTCTTGCATCTCGTTCATGAGTTCCATGGCCGCTTCCAGGTCGATGCGCTGGTCGCCGCGAAACCGGTACTGACCGCCATCCGGGCTTAGGAAATCCAGCTCCTTGGCGAGCTTGGCCATCTCGGCGTTGAGCTCGGGGTCGCCGAAGCGATCGGAGAGCAGTGAGCTCAGCTGGGCCTGCTGCTCCGGCGAAAGCGAGTTGAGCAGCGATTGGGCGGCGGCCATCTGCTGCTGCATCTGCTCTAACAATTCGTCCAGCGATTGCGGCGGATTGTCGCCGAACATGTCGCCGAACTTGTCCATGAACTCCTCAAACCCCGGATCCTCGCCGGCGATCTTTTTCACCAGCATCTCATTGAGCGCCTGCACCATGTCTTTCATGCGCTCGATGTCACCGTCGGACATTTTGTTGACCATGTTCTCGATGTCATTGAAGAACGAGTTGGCCATGGCCCGACGCAGCTCGTTCAACAGCTCGAGGAACTTGCGTTGGGCGTCGGGGTTCAGGAATTCATACTTTTCCAGCGTCTTGATCTGGCTCGCTACATCCGGCGGGAGGTTGTCCAGCTGCTCGCGGTTGTTCTGCGCGATATTCTTGAGCACGTCGGAGGAGAACGATTCGTTGATGCCCGAATCGGAATTAGCACCGGACTCGGCCGGGCTTTGCGGTTGGTCCTGGGCGGGTCGGGCATGGCCGCCATCGGGTGTGGCGTTCTCTGAAGTGTCGCTGCCGTCGCCGCTGAGCCATTCGTCGATGCGGTCACGCTCCATCTGCAGAATTTCATCGAGGCGCTCGCGGAAATCCTCGAAGATGCTGGAGAGGTCGTAGCGCTCTAGCTGCTCGCGCTTCTTGTCGCGCAGCTGCTTGAGCATGTCTCGCAAGCCCTGCATGTGTCCCCCTTGAGGGATCTGCATGCCTTTGGACATGAGGTTGCGCATGGCCCAGCGCAAGTCTCCGTACTCGATCAGGTCATCGGCGATGGCCGCCATGATCTCGTCCGGGTCCAGCGGCAGCCGCTGGGAGCCGTCCCATTGAGAAAACTGAAAGCCGGTTGGCAATTTGCGCATGATGACTAGCCCGCGTAGGTACTGGCTCCGTTGCTGTCGAACTTGTTGAGGAGCTTGTGCAGGTGCAGCCCTTCGAGAATGAACTCGATAGTGCTGGCGCGCTCCCCGTCGCCGATGCCATCCCGATCCGGGAATACGTCCATCATCCCCGGAATACGCTCCCCGATGGCTTTGTAGCTGGCGGCGTCCATTGACTCACCGGTGTCGATGGTGAGCCCGTCGTTGAACGCCATGGCGATGGATTCCAGGTCGTTCACATCGTAGTAGCGGTCGAAAACCGCTTTCACCGCGCCTTGCAGTATGCGCTGGGTGATCTTGTCTTCCTGGCCTTCTTCCATGGCTTCGAATTCCACCTTGCCCTGGAAGGAAGGCATCACGAAGGCCAGATCGGAGATGCGTGGCACTACTTCGCTTTCGTCCAGACGCAGCGCGCGGCGGAAGGCGTTGGCCACCATCGCTTCATAGTCGGCAATGGAAGTACGCACCGACACGCCCGAGCGCTGGTTGATGTCCGGAGACTGGCGTGCATGATGGGTGATCTCGGCCACGACCTCGCGCATGAACGGCGGCACGTGCAGGCGATAGTCGCTCATGTCGGCGATGTTGGCCTCCTGCTCCATGATGGCCACTTCTTCGTCGATGCCATCGGGATAGTGGGTGCGAATCTGAGCGCCGTAACGGTCTTTCAAAGGGGTGATGATGCGCCCACGGTTGGTGTAATCCTCGGGATTGGCCGTGGCGACTACGAACACGTCCAGCGGCAGACGCACTTTGTGGCCGCGAATCTGAACGTCGCGTTCTTCGAGCAGGTTCAAGAGACCTACCTGAATGCGCTCGGCAAGATCAGGCAGCTCGTTGATCGCGAAGATGCCACGGTTGACCCGGGGTACGAGCCCGTAATGCAGGGTGAGCTCGTCGGACAGATAACGGCCCTCGGCCACCTTGATGGGGTCTACCTCGCCGATAAGGTCGGCAATGGTGATGTCTGGGGTGGCCAGCTTTTCCGCGTAGCGTTCGTCTCGATGCATCCACTGAATCGGGGCCGCATCGCCCTGCTCCGCGATGATCTGCTTGCCCTCGGCGGAAATGGGTTGGTAGGGATTTTCCGGGATCTCGGTGCCGGCGATGACCGGGGTCCACTCGTCCAACAAGCTCGTGAGGCTGCGCACGATGCGGGATTTTGCCTGGCCTCGCTCGCCCAGCAGGATGATGTCCTGACTGCCCAGAATGGCGTTTGTGAGCTGGGGGATAACGCTGTCGTCGTATCCCATCACGCCGGGAAACAGCGACTCGCGGGCGCGCAGTTTGCTGATGAGGTTCTTGCGGATCTCCGCTTTGACGGGAAGCAGCTGGTAGCCCGTGGACTTCAGCTCACCGAAGGTTTTTGCCAGATCTGCGGAGTCCCCCATGGGCGCGCCTCTCGGAAATCCAATGATATGGATACCAGTCTCTCAGGGGCGCATGGGCTTGGCAAACGTTTTGAGTTTCAGGCCACAAAGGCCCCAAAAGACCGCAATAACCGCCGTGATTAGGCGGTGTTTCGGTTGCTTGGCCGGCCCAGCATGCGATCGGAGATGATGCGCAGCTGGATTTCGCTGGTGCCTTCGAAGATCTTTGTTAGCCGCGCGTCGCGCCAGTGGCGCTCCACCGCATGCAGCTTGGTGTAGCCCGCTCCGCCCAGGATCTGCAGCGCATCCGAAGTGACCCGCTCGGCCATCTCGCTGGCATACCATTTCACCATGGCGGCTTCTTTGTCCGCGCGATCGCCGTTATCCATGAGGGTGCAGGCGTGGTACATGAGCTGGCGGGCGGCTTCGATTTCGCTTGCCATGCGGGCCAGCTTGAAGCGGGTTTCCTGAAACTCGGCGATGGGCGCGTCGAACTGCACCCGCTCGTGGGAGTAGGCCATGGCGTCTTCCAGGGCGCCGCGGGCCAGGCCGATGGAACGTGCGGCCGTGTGGCAGCGGGCGGCGTCGAGAAAGTTCATGGCGTTCTTGAAGCCGTCGCCGCCCCCGCCGGTAACGATGTTCTCCGCCGGGATCCGACAACCGTCGAAGGCCAGCTCCCAGGTGCGCCAACCGAAGTAGCCGATCTTGGGGATGGGAGAACCCGAGCATCCCTCGGGCAGCTCGCCGCGGGGCTTTTCGATGATGAAGTTCTTCAGTCCCTGGTGGTTGGGATTGTCGTCCCCCGGAGACTCCACGCGGGCCAACAGCTGTATGTAGTCGGCGCCGTCGGCGAACGTGCACCAATACTTGTTGCCGGTGATGACCCATTCGTCGCCGTCGAGTACCGCGCGGCAGCTTGCCTTGGCGAGATCCGACCCCACGTTGGGCTCAGACAGGGCGATGGCGGCCAGGTACTCGCCTTCGGCGGCCTTGCGGGTGAGTTCCTCTCGCTTGTCCAGCGGCCAGCCGCCCACGTTCATCAGCGTGGCTGCGCGAGCGATGATGCTGGCCACGCTCATCCAGCCGCGTGCCAGCTCCTCGGCAATGAGGCAGTACTCGAACACGCCGAGCCCCAACCCGCCCAGCTCTTCGGAGATGCGTACGCCGAAATAGCCCATCTCACCCATCTTGGCTCGCAGGTCCATGGGAATGTCGCCCTGGATGGGGTCCAGCTCGTTGGCCACGGGCAGCACTTCGCGCATGGTGAAGTCGCGGGCCACGTCCTGGATCATTCGTCGTTCTTCGGTGAGATAGTGTTCGGTCAACGTTTGGTTCCTTGTTTTCCCCCGTGACGTGCGGTTACAGGCCGATTAGGTCTGCGCGATCGATGAGATTCTGCACGATACGGATGCTGGCCGCATCCACCATCACGCCGTCCACGTTGATGGCGCCCAGGCCCTGGGTCAGTGCCTCTTGGTAAGCGGCCTTCTGGGCGCGTGCGTCCGCCACTGCTTCGGCGTCGGGCGTGAACACCTCGTAGGCTGGCTCGATCTGGCTGGGGTGAATGGCCCACTTGCCCACCATGCCCAGCGCGAACGCGCGCTCGGCTTCCTTGGCGTACGCCTCGGGATTGCGGAAGTTGGCGTACGGCCCATCCACCGGATCGATTCCGTTGGCATGGCAGGCGATGGTCATCTTGTAGCGCGGGTAGTGCCACACGTCGGGCGGATAAGCGCCGGAGGCGCCCACCGCACCCAGTTGCATCTGCTGGCTGGCCGAGTAGTCGCCCATCCCGAATATCAGACACTCCAGGCGGTCGGAGCAGCCGGCAATCTCTTCCACGTTCATCATGCCTTCCACTTCTTCGATCAGACACTCGATGCCGATGCGGCGCGTGAGCCCCAGCTTCTGCTCCAGCTGATCCAGCATGAGGTGCACGAACAGAACGTCTGCAGCACTTTTGGCCTTGGTGAGCATGATGGTGTCGAGCTTGTCGCCAGCGCCGGTGACGACCTCGATGATGTCGTCGTGACACCACTGGGTCTCCACGTCGTTGATGCGCACACATAGGGTGCGGGGCACCCACTCCAGGGTATTGATGGCGTTTACGATCATGCCCCGCGCTTCGGCTTTGGCGCTCGGAGCCACCGCGTCTTCGAGATCGAGAAAGACATGATCGAGCTCAAGGGCTGCGGCCTTTGTCATCATCTTCTCGGAGCTGCCCGGTACGGAGAGCTGGCAGCGGCGCGGCCGCCTGGGTTGTGGGTCCATTGCAATACCTCGCAGTTGTTCGCTAGTGGCTGTCCGCGTAGTGGCTGCGGCGCTTGATCAGCACCGTGCGCTCACCTTCGAATACCACCTGATCGTTCTGGTTTACGCCCCAGTGTTTAAAGGTGACCCGGCCGGCGTCATCAGGCGCGTCGGCTTGCGTATCGAGCACCTCGCTGTAGGCGTACAGGGTGTCGCCGTGAAAGACGGGCGCCTTCAAGCGGATCTTGTCCAGCTTCAGCTCGCGCAGCGCGTTCTCGCCAGTATCCTGCATGGTCAGCCCGATCACCATGGCGATGGTGACGCCGCCGAACTGCAGGCGCTGGTTCCAACCGTCGCGGCCCATGGCGTTCTGCTGCATGGCGTGCTCGTTGAAGTGACCCTCGGCCGTGTTCAGCACCTGCAGGGTAATGCCCACGTTGTCCTGCTCGCACATGGTCTTGCCGCGTGCATGCCTGATCACTTCGCCCACCTGGAAGTCTTCGAAGTAGTTGTGGTTGCCCGTCAGGCTCACGCGGCGCGGCTCCGCTTTCGCACCAGGTTGGTGCGGTGGTAGTCCAGCACCTTGATGCCGTCCTGATTGAATCCTTCCGTATGCCAGGTGACGATACCGAAATTGGGCTGTCCCTTGGACTCTCGAGCCGATACCACGGTGCTGCGAGCCGTCAACGTATCGCCCACGTGCACGTCTTCGAGAAACTCGCAGGCTTCCACGCCAAGAAAGGGCCCGCCGCCCTCGCTCAGATCTTCTACTGTGAGGCCGAACACGGTGTTGAAAACCAGCAGGGGGTTGACCACCGTGGTTGGGTGTCCCAGAGAGCGCGCATAAGGCTCGTTGAAGTACAGTGGGCAGAAAGACAACGTTTGCGTGGTGAACAGGGCGTTGTCGCCCGCACTGAGGGTGCGGCCCCAGTGATGTTCGAATACGCGCCCTACCTTCATGTCTTCGAAGCGGTTGCCCTTGGGCGAAAGACGCGCCCGGGTGCGAAAGTCGCGCTCCTCGCTCATTGACCGCTCCGTAGCAGCGCAAACAACCCGGTGAGGTCTTCCTGATTCTCCAGGTCTCGAATCTGTGCGGCCAGCGCTTCGGCCTGACCCCTGCCCAATTGTGGATCTGTCAGCGCGTGGAATTTGCGGGTCAGCTTGTCCCACTGAGCGTCCAGATTACGCATGGGAATGGCAACGTTCACCGCATCGCAGAACGACTCGCCGTTCTTTGTGGTGATGGTGACCACGCTATCCGCACTGGGTTTTTCGTGGGCGACCACGGTTACCCGATCGCGCAGCGCAACCAACCGTGGTTCCTGGGTGAGTTCGTCGGTAAACGATTCGATACTCGCCGTGTCTTCGCCGGCCAGCACCATGGCGGCGGTGAAGCGCAGGCTGAACTTGGCCTCCAGGCCGGATGCGGGCTCGGCGATGTTGCACACAGTGAAGTGGCCGGGATCTACCCGAATATGAACGGTGTCGATGTCGTCTGGCGCGAAGGTATTGGTGGCGCACAGATTGTTCAGCGCTTCCATGGAGGAATGGGTGAGATAACACGCGGCGTGGTACTTGAAGCAGATGTCCTGGCAGTAGGCGTCTTTGGCCAGCGCAGCGCGAAAACGCTCCTCATCGGCGCCGGGCGCTTGCGTCGCCATGAATCCCTGGGGGGTTTCCAGTATGTCGAGGCGGCTGTCGAACCCCTTGCTGGCAAGCATGGCCGCCTGCACACCGGTGGCCGCCGCGTGACCAGCGTGCAGGGGTTTGCACATGGTGCCAAACTGAGACTTGAGACCGGCCGCTTGCGTGCCGGCGATGCCCATGGCCGAGGCGGTGGCTAGCACGTCCAGACCCAGCAGGTTGGCGCTGGCGGCCGCGGCGGCGAAGCTGCCCAGGGTGCCCGTGGCATGCCATCCCTGTTGGTAATGTCCACGGCCGGCGTACAGCCCCAGGATGCACTCGGTGTCCACGCCCGCGCACAGTGCTGCCACCACCGCTCGGCCGGATTTCCCATGGTGCTCGGCCAGGGCCAGCAAGGCGGGCGCCACCGGTACCGTGGGGTGCCCGGTCATGGCGGTGTGCACGTCGTCGTAATCGTGGGCGTGGCCGGCGGCTCCGTTGATCAATGCCGCCTGGGGCACGCTGACCCGTTCTGGGCGCCCGATGAGGCTAGCTTGGGCGTGGCCGCCTTCGTCCAAGGCCTGGTCGCGCAGAATGGCCGCCAGCGGTTCGTTGGCGCCCGCAACGGTGACCCCCACCACGTCGAGCAGGGCCTGCTTTGCCACCGTGGTGGCGGCAGCAGGAATCTGCGCAAAGCCAGTGCCGGCGATCCGCTCCGCCAGTGCGAGTGTGGGTTGCATTACCAGTGTCCGAACGTGGGCCCCGGCATAAACGTAGCGGGAAAGGGTTAGCTTTGCAAAACGTCCCATCCCAACAGAATGTCTTGCAAGCCCTTTGCGACAAACAGCCCGGTGGCAGCGGTCTGTCCCCGATTCAGGCCAGATCTTCCAGCACCCGTCGGCGGATGGCTGCGGTGGCTTCGGCTACATCCCCTTGCGCGCTCATGGGCGCGCCTACTCGAATCCGGTAGGGTTGGCCTTCCTTGTTGAGCAGCTCCCGGAACAGGGTCATGTCCTTCAATTCGTCGTTGAGCACATACAGCAGATAATAGAGCCAGGAGTTACGGGCTCGTATGTGTGCGGGCAGCACGGGCACGCCGTAGCGCTGGGCCAAGTTGGCAACGGTGGTGGTCCATTCGCGTTCCTGTAACCCTCGGACCGTGGGGCGTGCCAGCCGCCCCGAGGGAAACATGACGATGATCCTGCCGGCGCGAAACGCGCGCACCATGTGGGTGACTGTTTCCCTGTTGCGCGCGTGGTTGCGTTTTTCGTCCACCCACTCGACCGGAATGAGCATCTCCGCCAGGTTAGGCGCGGCGCGTAGGGCGTCCCGGTTGGCGAAGAAAGTGATGTCCTGGCGGACCTGCCTGAGCACGTCGAACATGGCCACACCGTCGGCAATGCCTGCCGGATGGTTGGCCGCCACGATGGCGCCCCCTTGCGCGGGGATGTGCTCGGTCCCTTCGGCCGTGACCTTCAGTTCGAGCCGCCGGCTTAGATGCTTGAAGGTCGACAGCGCGTCCATGGGGGCCACCGTGTCGATGGTGTGCACCGCGTGCCGATACCCCAGCACCGGGTAGAACAGGCGTTTCACCTGTCGCCACAGAAACGGGCGCGACATCAGCTGCGTCGCCCGTTCTTCGATCAGCACGTCTACGATGTGCTTGTGCATTGCTCCACGAATGCGCCCAGGGCGGCGTTGAACGCCTCGGCGCCTTCCATATTGACGCCGTGTCCGGTGTCCAGATCCGCGATCTGCAGGTTGGGCATGTTGGCTTCGGCGAAATCGCGGTGGGCTTGGAAGCGTTTCTCGCGTTGTCCGCACAGCAGCAGTGCGGGTACCGAGTTGACGTGTACCGAATCGCGCATGGAAAGCCTGGGTGCGCTGTAGCGCATGATGTTGGCGACTCCCACGGGGCTGAGTTGTGCAGCATCCTGCATCAACGCCTCGTACACCGCTACCGGTAAGCGCTTGGCATGGCGCGGATGCACGGGAATGCGCGCGATGGCGGCCTCACCCCCCTCGAGAATCTTCGCGGCGTTGGCGGCCGCTTTGCCTTCGGCCGCCTGCCTGGCGGTGGTCTTGGCGAATCCAGAGGCGGAATTGGTGAAGGCATGCCCCAGGGTTCGCTCGGGGTAGGTCAGCGCGTAGCGGATAGTGGCCCCGGCGCCCAGGGAGTAGCCCACCAGCAGCCAGTGTGGCACGCCCAGGGCAGTGCGGATGGCGTCGAACTGCTCCACCCAGTGGTCCGGGTGGTAGTAGGCTGGCTCCGCAGGGCTGGGGGAGTGGCCGTGGCCCCAGAGCTCCACCGTGACCGGCCGGCAGTAAGCGCGCATGGCCGGGATGTTGAGCAGCCACTGGGCGGCGCTGCACAGGAATCCGTGCACCAGCAACACGGCGGGGCCGTTACCACCGTGGTCTTGCCAGGACATCTGAACTTTTGCCATATCCGTGGACCGCTACCAGGGTCGGAAGCCTACCACGGCATTCACGTTTCGCAGCCGCGGCCGATCCTCCTGCGCCGGGTAGGTTTTCCCGGTAATATCGCCCGGTGGAGGAGGACTCATGGAGACCAGGGCCTATTTCGTAATAGGGGATCTGGCTGTCAACATCCTGGTGGGAGCCCTGGTTGGCGGGCTGATGGCCCTGATGTTCGGTCCCGCATGGAACATGTTCGCCGCAATGATTGTGGGCATGGCGCTGGGAATGCTCGTTTCGGTGCCCCTGGCGTTCGTTGCGTCCGGGCTATTCGGCGCCATGGAGGTCATGTTGCCCGTAATGACCACCGGCATGCTCGCCGGCATGGCAGTCCCCATGGTGGCGAGCATGGCAGCACACACTTTCGGTGACGGCGCGCTCATGGGCGGGGTGTGTGGTCTGGCGGTGTTCGTGGCCACCTATGTGGCGAATGCATTCATCAAACGCAAGGCAAGCGAATGGACGTCGTAACGCAGAAAAAGTGGGACCGGGCCGCCGCTAATTTCGATCTCATGGCGTCGTATGGCCCGGAAAAGCGTTGGTTGCCCTACAAGCGCGAGTTGTTCGGCAACATGGGCGAGGGCAAGATTCTGTTCATGGCGGTTGGTACGGGTCTGGATGTCCCGGCGTTTCCCGCCGGCCGGGACATCGTCGGTATCGATATCAGCCAGAAGATGCTCGATGCCGGTGCGGACCGGGTGCAGGGGTATGAAGGATCGTTGATCCTGCAGCAGGCCGACGTGCACGACATGCCTTTCGAGGACGACCAGTTCGATCAGGTGTTTACCTCGTGCACGTTCTGTTCCGTGCCTGATCCCATCGACGGGCTGCGCGCGCTCCGCAGGGTGCTCAAACCGGGGGGCGATCTGTTCATGTTCGAGCACACGGGCAGCCGCTACTATCCCTTCAAACCCATGATGAACCTGATGACGGTGGTATCGCGCAAGCTGGGGCCGGACATGAACCGCACCACGGTGGAAAACGTGGTGGCAGCCGGTTACGAGCTGCAGCGCGTTACCCACGTGTATATGGACGTGGTGAAAACCATTCACGGTCGAAATCCGGCCTAGCAACGGGAGAGCTGAACGTGGCCTATGACCTGGCGATAAAGAACGGGCTGGTGGTGGATGGCACTGGCCGCGAGCGTTTTCGCGCGGATGTGGGCGTGCGCGATGGGCGCATCGTTACCCTGGGCAAGCTGGAGGAAGCGGCCACGCGCACCATCGATGCCGGCGGTCTCGTCGTGAGCCCGGGTTTCGTGGATGGCCATACGCATATGGACGCCCAGGTGTTCTGGGACCCCATCGGCTCCTGCTCTTGCTATCACGGCGTGACGAGCGTGGTCATGGGCAACTGCGGGTTCACCCTGGCGCCCTGCAGGGCGGAAGACGCGGACCTGGTGTTTCGTAATCTGGAGCGGGCCGAGGACCTGTCGCGCGAGGCCATGCTCACGGGCATCGACTGGAGCTGGGAGAGTTTTCCGGAATACCTCGACGCCGTGGAGGCCCGTCCTAAGGGCATCAACTATGCCGCCTACATCGGTCACTCTGCGCTGCGTACCTACGTGATGGGCGAGCGCGCGTTCGTCGAATCGGGCAATGCCGCAGACGTTCAGCAGATGTGCGATCTGGTGGTGGAAGCCGTTAACGCCGGTGCCATGGGTTTTTCCACCTCGCGAACGTTCAACCACCTCACCGCCGATGATCGGCCGGTAGCCAGCCGCCTGGCGGACTGGGAGGAAGTGCGCGCTATCGTGAACGCCATGGGTGCGACGGGCAAAGGCATATTCGAGATCGCTGGCGAAGCGCCCGGGCGCAGGCCGGAACGGATGCGGGAGTATTTTGACCGGCTCAAAGGGTTGGCCGTGGAATCCGGTGTCAAGCAGACCTGGGGCATGTTCAGCGTGCGCATCGCGCCTGAAATATGGCGGCACTATTTCGATCTGGCCAGCGAGACCGCTGAAGCGGGCGGCGACATTTCCATTCAGGTGCATACGCGTGCGTTGAATGTCTTGTTTTCCTTCGCCACTTCCACGCCCTACGATGGCTGGGAGGTCTGGAAAGATCTGCGTGAGCTGCCGCTGGACGAACAGAAAGACAAGCTGCGCGACGCCAGCCTTCGTGCCGCTCTAGTTGAATCCGCGAATCGGGAGTATACGGGCGCACGTGTGGTGGGTGCGGAGGCGCGTCCGCCGGATTGGAACTGGGTGTTTCCCATGGCCGACATGAGTGAACAGCCGTCCATGGCTGAGCTGGCCGCCGCACGAGGGGTCGACCCGGTGGAACTCATGATCGATCTATCGCTGGAGCACGACTTCCAGATCTTCTTTCGTCAGCCCATTGCCAACGAGGACCAGGATCACGTGCTTGAGATGATGCGCCATCCTCACTCGCTGGTGACCTTCTCGGATTCAGGAGCCCACGTGTCGCAGATCATGGACAGCTCGTTGCAGACACATCTACTCAGCCACTGGGTGCGTGAGCGTGAGGCGTTCTCACTGGAGCAAGCGGTACGCAAGATCACTTCTGAAACCGCCGATATGTGGGGTCTCACAGATCGGGGGCGTGTGGCCGAAGGCAAGGCGGCCGATCTGGTGATCTTCGACCCGGATACCGTGGCGCCCAACATGCCCACCGTGGAGCACGACCTGCCGGCGGGCGCGCGCCGGCTCAAGCAAACCGCCCAGGGCATTGTGCACACCATCGTCAACGGAGAGGTGGTGCTGACGGAGAACGAGTTCTCCGGCGCCACCCCGGGCAGACTGCTGCGCGCCTGATACCCGGTGTTGCATTGCGCCTGGGCGGGCGATTACATTGGCCGACGTCAGCTCACCGCACCCGTAGTTCAACTGGATAGAGCATCGGCCTTCGAAGCCGAGAGTTGTAGGTTCGAGTCCTACCGGGTGCGCCACTGTCGGCCGCTTCGCGGCCTTAGGGAGTTTCTGCTTGCGCAGAGACTCTGGGTCAGAGTCGGCCGCTTCGCGGCCTTAGGGAGTTTCCGCTTGCGCGGAAACTCTGGGTCAGAGTCGGTCGCTTCGCGACCTTAACGAGTTTTCTGCCCTGGCGGGCAGGAAACTCGATCCCGTACCCATGGACCTATCCAGTACCGCGGCGGCTGCGCAAGTCCTGCGGGGTTCGCTGAAGGAATCGTGGGCGGCGTGGTAAACTCGCGCGCTTTCCCAGGGAAAAGTTCTATGAGTTCGCCGTTCCACCCGGTAGAGGATGCGTTAGCCGCCATTCGTGATGGAGAAATGGTGGTGGTCGTGGACGACGACGATCGCGAGAACGAGGGCGATCTGATCATGGCGGCCAGCAAGGCCACGCCAGAGCAGGTGGCCTTCATGATCCGCCACACCAGCGGCATTTTGTGCGCTCCCATATTGGAAGATCACGCCAAGGCGCTCCATCTGGACCCCATGGTGGCGCGTAACGACGCTCCCATGAGCACGGCATTCACCGTGTCTATCGACTACAAGGAAGGCTTGAGCACCGGAATCTCCGCCGAGGAAAGAGCGGCCACCGTGCAGGCGCTCACGTCCAGTAACGTGGCTGCCAGCGACTTCGTCCGGCCGGGCCATATCTTTCCTCTCGTGGCCCGTCAGGGCGGGGTGTTGATGCGCTCCGGGCACACCGAGGCAGGCACCGATCTGGCCGGCCTGGCCGGTCTGCCCCCGGTAGGATTGCTGGCGGAGCTGGTGAACGACGACGGCACTGTGCAGCGGCTGCCCCAGCTCATCGAGTTTGCCAAGGAACACGATCTCAAGATCATCTCCATCGCGGATCTCATTAGCTATCGCCAGATGCGTGAGCAGCTGGTGGAACGCACCCATGAGTTCTCCATCAATACCCGTGTGGGGGTCGCTCGCGCGGTGGCCTACAAGACCAAGTTCGAAGACGCTGAGCACCTCGCGCTGGTATTGGGTGACGCCGACCAATCCAATGGCGTGCCGGTTCGTATCCACCGCGAGAAGCTCATCGACGATGTGTTCGGCCCGCAGAGCAGTCACACCCAGAATCTTCTCGATGTCTCTCTGGATCGAATCCAGAAACTGGGTGGTGGCGTGTTGCTGTATCTGCGATCCGGATTCGTGGGTGTGCCGCTGGTAAAACTCTCGGACGACCAGACCCGGGAAGACGAACGTCGGGCCGAGTGGTTGGAGATCGGTGTGGGCGCACAGATTCTGCGCGACCTGGGCCTATCCAGGATTCGCCTCATCGCGGGGCGCGAGGTGGATTACGTGGGTGTGGAAGGCTTTGGGCTCAAGTTGGTTTCCACCGAACTTCTCAACGACTAGCGCCGGTAGTGAAAACCGGCCGCTGAGCCACATGGACCCACGTAAACGATTCTGATGTCCGCGCTGCGCTTGCCGCACTGAGCGCAACGCACGCGGCGCCGAATTTGGTGCAGTGGCGTTCTCGTCCCGAGCCGCTTGCTCAACTCTGCAACGTTCAAGGCAACCATGCGTGAGCAGGGTACGCACACCGCATAGAGTTGAAAGCTGCTCAGCAGGTCGCTCAGGGTTTGCACGGGCAGACGCTCGTTGTCGCTATCTCGTCGTGCCTACAATGTATCAGAAATACTGTATATATATACAGTATTGGGTGATCGGTGCTCCGCGGACCTCCGGTCGGCCCCACGAGTTTCGGCCCCGTTGCTGTCGTCGGGCAATCAGATAGCCTTACCCACAATAACCGATCGAGTAGCGCCATTAAGTCTGCTGAGGATGGCAGGCAGCCACCCGAAAGGCCATGGAAGCCGCGTAGGGGTGCCCTTAGAATTGGCGGCAACTGAAGCACGAGTGATTCCATGAGTGAATTGCCACTAGCCGTGACCCTGGGTGATCCGGCGGGGGTGGGCCCCGAGGTGGCCGCCAAGGTCATCGCGCAGCTCAAGGCGCGCGGTAAGTTGGCCCGACCCCTGCTCTTCGTCGGTAGCGAGGCGGGCTTGCGGCTGGGGGCCAAGGCGGCTGGTTGTGAGGAATCGCTGGATCTGCTGGAGCGGATTGATGGCCCACAGGCGCTTCAGGGTAGGTTGGGTCTGGTGGATTTGGGCGGCGAGACTGCCGACTTTCAGTTCGGCCAGGTGTCCGCTGCATGCGGCGGGGCGGCGGTTGCCGCGGTAGAGCAGGCGGCAGCCTGGTGTCTGGACGGCTCGGTGGCAGGCATGGTCACCTGCCCTATTAACAAGGCCGCCATTCATGAGGCGGGGTTCGTGGAGGATCTAGGCCACCAGGAAATACTCGCGCGTCTGACTGGTGCTAAGTGGACGGCCACCATGCTGATGACGCCCGGCTTGAAGGTGGTGCATCTTTCTACCCATAAATCCCTGATTGAAGCGGCGCGATATGTGACTTACGCCAACGTGTTGGAAAAGCTCACCCTTGCTCAGGACACTCTCGCAGGTTGGGGGTTGCCCGACGCCCGTATCGCCGTGGCGGCGCTCAACCCCCACGGGGGGGAGAGCGGCATTCTCGGGCGTGAGGAAATTGACGCAATCGCGCCGGCCATCGCGGCCGCTCAAGAGGCCGGCATCGATGCCCGCGGCCCCGTCCCGGCAGACTCGGTCTTTAACCGGGCCATCGCCGGGGAGTTCGATGTGGTGCTGGCCATGTATCACGACCAGGGGCACATCGCCATCAAGGTGCACGACTTTCATGCCAGCACGACGGCCACACTGGGTATCCCCTTCGTTCGCACCTCGGTGGATCACGGCACCGCGTTCGACATCGCCGGGCAGGGGGTGGCTGACGAGCGTGGGCTCATCGCCGCCATCGCCGCGGCCGGGGCGTTGGTAGACGGTCGGCTTGCGCGCCTGTAGGCCCGTGCGGCACACTCAGCCGACATCTAGTCAGCTGGGGGAAGCTCGATGAAGGCCGCAGTTTTTCGCGAAGTCAACGTGCCCATGGAAGTGGAGGAGGTAGAGATCTCCAAACCGGGGCCCCGCGAGGTGCTGATTCGCACCGCGGCGGCCGGCGTATGTCACTCCGATCTGCACTTTTTCAACGGTACCTATCCCGGTGCGGCCCCCATGGTGCTTGGCCATGAGTCTGCGGGCGTGGTTGAGCAGGTGGGCAGCGACGTGCACTACGTGCAGCCCGGAGATCACGTCATCACCTGTCTGTCGGTGTTCTGTGGCCATTGCGAATACTGCCTCACCGGGCGGTTGTCTCTGTGTCAGGAACCGGAAACCCGTCGCGGTCGGGATCAGGCACCACGCCTGAGCCATGGGGATGCGCCCATGGGCCAGTTTGCCGATCTCGGCTCGTTCGCCGAGATGATGCTCGTTCACGAGCATGCGGTGGCCAAGATCCGCGACGACATGCCGCTGGACCGGGCGGCGTTGATCGGTTGTGGCGTGACCACGGGAGTGGGTGCCGTGATCCACACCGCCGGTGTGGAGCCCGGGTCTACCGTGGCCGTCATCGGCTGTGGCGGCGTGGGACTATCCTGCATCAACGGGGCGGCCATTGCCGGCGCCGGGCGGGTCATTGCCGTAGACATGGTAGCCTCCAAGCTGGATCTGGCGCGCAAGTTCGGTGCCACCGATGTGGTGGACGCTAGCGAGGGCGATCCGGTGGGCCAGGTGAAACAGCTCACCGGTGGCGGGGTGCATTACTCCTTCGAGGCCATCGGCCTGAAGGTGACGGCGGAGCAGGCGTTTCAGATGTTGCGCAACGGTGGCACTGCCACCGTCATCGGCATGATCCCGCCGGGTCATATGGTGAGCCTGCACGGGCCGGAATTTCTCTTCGAGAAAAAGATCCAGGGCTCGATGATGGGGTCTAACCGCTTCCGTGTGGACATGCCTCGATTCGTAGAGCTGTACATGCAGGACAAGCTGCATCTGGACGATCTGGTGTCGAGTCACATTAAGTTGGGGGATGTGAACGATGCCTTGAAGCAACTGGAGACCGGCGAGATCGCACGCAACGTAATCCTGTTCGACTGACCTATGCGTTGGCTATCTTTTCAGCGCGATGGCGCCGAGACGTACGGCTACGTCACCGACAACGGTATGGGCGTAGTGGACGTCGGTGCGCGTGGGCAGCACGCGGACCTCAAGTCGGCCATAGCGGCTGGGGATCTTGCCCGCCACGGTCAGACGGTCGATCTTGCTCTGGATGAGGTGGACTACCTGCCTACCATTACCCGCCCGGACAAGATCCTGTGTGTGGGGCTGAACTACAAGTCACATCAGGAAGAGACCGGCCGGGGCGGGGAGGGGTATCCCACCATCTTCGTCCGTTTCGCCGCGGCACAGGTAGGGCACGAGCAACCGATGATTCGGCCGGTGGAATCCAACACCCTGGATTTCGAGGGTGAGATCGCGCTGGTAATCGGCAAGGCCGGCCGCCGCATCAAGCGCGAAAAAGCTCTGGATCATGTGGCCGGGTTTGGCATCTATAACGACGGCAGCGTGCGTGAGTACCAGCGCCAGACGTCTCAATTCACCCCGGGCAAGAACTTCGCGGCCACGGGCGGGTTCGGCCCGTGGATGATGACCCCAGATGAAGTGGGTGATCCCCAGCGCCTGGAGATTACTACCCGCCTGAACGGTGAGGTGATGCAGAACGCCACCGCGGATCTTATGGTGTTCGGTTTCGGCGAGATCATTGAGTACTGCTCCACCTTCACCGAACTGGTGCCGGGGGACGTGATCGCCACCGGCACCCCGGGTGGTGTCGGGTCGGCGCGCAAGCCCCCAATATTCATGGACGAAGATGACGTCGTCGAGGTGGAGGTGAGCCCCATCGGTGTGCTCCGCCACACCATCGCCGTGGGCTAGGCCCTAAATCAGCGTCGGCCCAGCCACCAGTCCTGCATTTCCACGGGCATGTTCTGTGCGTACTGGCGCATCAGGTCGTTGGCGTCGTCTGGCATTTCCTGATGGTTCGTAGGCTCCAGATCGCAGGCGCCCTGGATGGGATCGATCCATTCGATCTCCATGGCTTCGATCATGGAACCGAAATCCGGTGCTTCGTGGTGCGGGCTTGATTGGTGGATCATGAAGCCCACATAGTCGTTGAATGACTCCATGCAGTAGTAAGTGCGCGGCTCGGCCCCCCGCCAGTATTCGTAACGCCGGCAGTTAGGCTCGTTGGCGTGAGTGGCTTCGAACATCTCGCGCGCAGTCTTTTCAAACTCCGCCTCCTTGCCCTCGATGATTTTGATTTTGGCTAAGAATGTGGCCATGTTTTCTCCCGTCGTATCCCAAGCTAATCGAATGCTTCTATTTCTTCCTGGTATTCCAGGAACAGTGCGTAGTTGTGTTTCACCGTGTCGTTAACGTCCTGCTGTACGCGCGCGGTTTCGATCTGGTTCTTCACCCATATGTGCTCGGCCCAATTGCCGCCGCGGGTTTTGACTACTTCCATTTCGGCCGTGCCAAGACGCATGGCGTCACCCACACCGCGGAGAATATCGGACACTGACGCTTCGCCTTCGTCCATGTTGTCGAACTTCTGGTTAAGCCGGTCGCGCAGCGCCTGGGTCTTTTCGAGCACGTCTGCGTAGTTCTCTACCTGCGCTTCACGCAACCGGCCGTCGGAAGGCGGATCGTAGGTGTCTTTGGCCGCGGCTTGGGCAAAGTCGGCCCTGCCGGTGATATCGGCGCCGAAAATGCCGGACTGCCCGCTGGTGGGTGTGAACGTGGGCGCTGCCGACGGCAGGAACATACTGCCCACCGTGGCGCCGATGACGATGTTCACCACGAAGGCGGCGGTTACCGCGATCACGAAGTGCTTCACCCGCTGTGCTTCCGGAACTTCCAGAAATACAGGTACGAAGCGATAAGCCAGAACCAGGCTGTAGATGCCGGCTACCAGGCCGATCAGCCACCCCAGCACCGGGAGGGGAGACAAGGCGTTCCCCAACGCGGCGGGCACGATGGCCAACCCTACCAGCGCGTAGGCGGCATTGAAGTTGCGCTGGCCGTCGAAGTTGCCTGCGACAAAGTCCAGTATGAACGCCACGACAAACGTCCAGACCAAACTCCAGATCACGCTGAACAGCATCATGCCAAAGCTGGCGGGGCCGTACAGCAGCGAGCCGCCGGTGATCAGGGCGATAATGTAGCCCACGACAAGCGCACCAACGTACGCGGGCATGGTGATCTGCATGAAGGTCTGCAGCCAGGGTGGTTGGCTGGTGCGGTATGCTGCGGCTGCGGCGTTCGGATCTTTGATGACCTGGGTGATCCGGGCGATGGTGGCTTGCAGGTCGAACATGTTCCCCCTCCAGGCTCGTTCTTGTTCTGAGGCAAGGGTACCTGTTGCGCGGGGCGCAGCGCTAGACCCTGCGCCGATGGGGCGTTTAGAGCGCCTCCAGCAGGAGTTCCACCCGGCCGTCGCTCATCAAAGTGCCGCGGCCCACGGTAAAGAACGAAAACGCTTCGATTAGTGCGTTCTGGGTGGTGGGATACATTCGCGCCTGGGCCTTTGGCCTGGGAGCCACCGACACCGTTTCGGCGTCGAGAATGCCGTATTGCTTGGGCGCAAAGGGTTGGGTTTCCTGGAATGCGCAATATCCGTGAGCGACGCTTTTGCGCTGTATCAGGGGCCGCAGCGCATCGCTCAGTGCCCTGAGCGCTCTTGGATTAAGGTAGTTCGGTGCATCCCACAATAGACACAGGTCGAAGGGTCCAACCGCAAAGCTGAGTAGTGCTTTGAAGCACTCCAAGAGTTCGGCGTCTTCTAGCTCGTCCTGGGCCGTGAGCAGCGGATCGTCGTATAAGTCTGCGAAGTGCAGGCGGCATTTGAAATTAGAGAAGAACGCCACCGTCTGGGGTGTTGCCGGACCGATGTCGAATACCGTAAAGCGGGACCGCTGCTGCACCCGCTCCAGCAGCAGCGGTAAGTGTTGCGCTGATTCCGTTGTAGCGCTCACGGTGCGACGCAGCGCAACGGCCGGGTGCTAGCCGGCGTTCTTCGCTGCGCCGCCTGCAGGCTCCACCGCGCTGGGCGCAGCCTTAATGGCTGGCTTCGACTGCTTGCTCGAGCCTTCGGCGGGATCCATGTCGATGCTGCCTTTGAATTTGGCGCCATCTTCCAGGGTAACGCGCGGCGCGACGATGTTGCCCTTCACTCGGCCGTTCTTGCTGATGATGACTTTTTCCACACCAGCGATGTCGCCGGTAACTTCGCCGTCGATGCGAACCACGTTGGCATGCACGTCCGCGCGAACCTCTCCCGACTGACCCACTGACAGTTCGTGTCCCGGCAGGGTCACGCTACCTTCCACTTTGCCTTCGATGGCGAGATTCTCTTCGCCGCTTATGTCACCTTTTATCCTGATGGTTGGTCCGATCATGGCCGTTGTCCTTGCGTTGACGCTTGCTGGATGATCCGAGGCGACGCTCGCAGGCCCCGAGTCCGGGGAGGCCGCTGGTTCCGAGTTTTTTCGCTTGTCAAACATCATCATATTCCTGGATGTAACCGGGTAGATAATAGCCCCAGAATATGGATAGAAACACGAGTGAGCACAAACTCTCAAGTGCCCGCTGCGCCGAGAAAGCTGCCTGGAGCGCCGCCGATGGCAGGCCAAGGAGCGTTCTGGTCCCGCCAACTGCCTGGTCGCGAGATACGCGAGCGCCGTATTTCAGGATTTACGCTACGACAATGTCAAGATTCCGTCGCAGTTTAGCAACTTTCTTTTCCATGTTGTAAAACAGCACAGCCGCAGGGGCCGTGTTGGCCCCGGGTGGGGGCCTGAGTGTTTGCAGGGGTAGACACCCTGGTGACGACTGGGTGGTGGTTGCGTTACGTTGCGGCTCGTTGGTTGAGCCAGGGGCGTGGTTGATGTGGCGAAGTTTCGCGTGGGTGGTGGTGTTGCTTGTGGCGTGTTCTGCGTCGGCGCACAAGGAGCAGTCGCTGGACGCGCTGGTGAACGAGCGGCTGGGGCTGATGCGGGATGTGGCAGCCTACAAATGGCACCGCCAGCTCGACATTGAGGATCGGCAGCGCGAGGCCGAAGTGCTGCGGCGTTCCGTGCAAGAAGCGTTGACGCTGGGCGTGACCCCGGTCAGCGCGGAGGGCTTCTTCCGAGCCCAGATTGAAGCAGCAAAGGCGGTACAGAGTCATTGGTTCGCACGCTGGGCGGCCGGTGAGCCGTCTGCGCCCAAAGACGCGGTCCCGGACCTGGTATCAGAAACGCGTCCCCGGCTGATGGACTTGGGCGCGCGAATCCTGGCGGCCGCCGCGTCTGGCTATGGTGGGGCTTCCCTCACGCTCACGGTTGAAGGAGTGGATGGGCAAACCGCGGCGCGCCTGCAGGAGGCCGCGCGCGGCTTGCGACTGTTTGCTCACCGGCTGGAACAGATTCGGGCTACCGGGGAGCTGCGCGTTGGCACCACCGGAGATTACGCGCCGTTTACACACCGCGGCTCCGCGGCGGAGCCGTTTGCCGGCATCGATGTAGAGATGGCCATGGATCTGGCCGATGCATTGGGTGTGCGGCCGGTGTTCGTTCCGACGAGCTGGCCCACGTTAATGGAAGACCTGTCGGCAGGACGATTCGACATTGCCATGGGGGGTGTGTCGATCACGGCCGAACGCCGGCGCGTTGGGTACTTCTCCATTCCATATTACAGCGGCGGCAAGACACCCATCGCGCTGTGTGCGCAGGCCGCGAGATTCGGCACGCTGGCCGAGATCGACTCGCCGGGCGTGCGTGTGATTGTTAATCCGGGCGGTACCAACGAGCGTTTTATTCGAGCCAGCCTTCGTCGGGCCGAGGTGGTGATGCACCCCGACAACCGGACGATCTTCGAAGAGATTCTCGCGGGCCGGGCCGATGTGATGATCACCGATCGCATCGAGGTGGCCTTGCAGAGCAGCCGGCAGCCTCGCCTGTGCGGCACTATGGACCGCACCCTCAATCATCAGGACAAGGCTTATCTGCTGCCCACGGATAACCCGTGGAAGCGCTATGTGGACGATTGGTTGTACCAACGTCTACGAAGCGGCAGGGTAAACGCCCTGTTCCGGGCGCATGGGGTTCGGTTAGTGCACTGAGCAGCGCGCGACCACATCGACTTGCGATCGTGGCCGATAGCGACATGTCCTGTTGGTGCCTAGGCGTCGCTTTGCGGCGCCGCCACCCGCCAGTAGCGAACGCCCTGCACCATGGATTCCAGGTCGTACTTCTTCTCGTAGGCGCCGCGCAAACGCTCGATTTCCTTGGCGTCGGTTACATCCGCCAGGGTGCCGGAGAAAATGGTCTCGCCGATGAGCAAGCGGACGGTGGGATCATCGTCTACCCATCCGGGCCAGTTCTTCTCCTCGGGCGCGCCTGCTCCCACGTACAGCACGCCGTCCATCTGCGCGCACCAGATGGTGACGGAGTGAGGGATGAAATACGGTGTGACCACCTCCAGGGCGACTTCCTTGTAGGCATCGGTAAACGACCAGTCGCTGGGGGTTTCGTCCGCTGTCTGTCCGGAAAGCCAAACCCCGGGGCGCGTATCGCTGGGGTTGCAGGCACTCAAAATCACAAGCGCTGCGAGAAATATGGGAATCTTCATGACTTGCCTCCAAATGGGAGTAGCTCCAAGAGCCCGAGGTCTTCGCTGGTCGCCACCTGTCGCGCGATCATCTGAGACATCCAGGCGAACGCCCGCTCGTTGCTGCCATCCAGCGCGCCGGAAACCACGATGGCATAGGCCCAGTTGTGCAGGTGGGTGTGGCGGTAGTCGTCCCAGGCTTGATCGAATTCGTAGTTGGACACGCCGAGGGCAGCCAGCCCATCCAGATACCGTTGCAATAGCTCTCGTTCGTGCGCTCTGCGAACCTCGGTCTGGGTGCTCTGGCCCATGAGCAGCGTCACATCCTGCATGCCCCTGCCCAGCAGTGGTCCCTGCCAATCGATGATGGCCACCCGATGGTGCTCGGGTGCAGTGCCATAGAGCAGGTTCTCCATGCGGAAGTCGCCGTGGGCGAGGGTAATGGGCGGGCGATCAGTGTGTGCCTGCAGTGCGGGTATAGAGCGCAGCAGATCGTCTTTACATGCGCGCACATGGTCGGGTAGGAACTCCCCGAAGGTTTGCACCATGTTGTCCCAGCCCGAAGTGGCCAGATTGTGCATATTGGTGGCATGAAAGCTGTTGGACACGTGCGGGATCCACTGTATCTGGTCCGCCCGTTCCCAGAACGGAGCGTGCAGCTTGGCCAGCTCGTCGATGGCGATTTCGGTCTGTTCCAGCGTGGCGCCCACGATCTGATCGCCCACTTCATAGTCGGCCATATCCTCCATGAGAATGATGAAGTTGTCTCCGTCGAGCACGGTGAGGTGTATGACCGGAGCGCATGCCGTGGTTAGCGGATCCAGCTCCGCGAAATAGCGCGTCTCGCGTTCGTAGAGGTTGTAGCTCATGGCGACTTCGCGGTTGGTGGCGTTCTGCGACGGGTATTTCGCAATGAGCGTTGCCGGTGCGCTCTGGGCGTCGCCCTGATAGGTGAGGACCAGGCGAGACAGCTCGCTCATCATCCCAACGCCTTCCCCCACCTGCTCTCGGGTCACGGTGGCAACCGACGTCTGCGCGCCGATCACGCCTTTCTCGCGGAGCGCCTGCGTGAGCCACTCACCGGTTATACCAGCGGGCATGGGAGGTAGTGGATGCACAGACATGGTTATTGCTCCTGCAGCGCTTCGAGCACCTTCTGGGGGTGGTCGGCAGCCTTCGCTACCCTGCGCCAATGTTTGACGACCTTGCCGTTGGGCCCTACCCACACGGTGGATCGAATGACGCCGGTGGTCTTCTTGCCGTACATCATCTTCTCACCGTAGGCCTGGTACTTTTCCATGACCTTGCGGTTGGGATCGCTCAAAAGAGTAAACGGCAACTTGTACTTGCCGGCAAACTTCGAATGGCTCACCTCGTCGTCGGGCGAAATCCCCAACACCACGGCGTTGTGTTGCTGGATCTGTTTCCACAAGTCGCGAAAGCCCTGGGCTTCCTTAGTGCAGCCCGGGGTGTCATCACGCGGATAGAAATACACGATGACGTTTTTGCCCTTCAGCGCTTTGAGTGACACTTTGTTGCCTTCGGCATCGTTCAGCGTGAACTGCGGTGCGGCCTTGCCTTCTTCAATGGCCATGGGTGCTCCGGGGTGTCTGACGGGTCAACGCTAGCAAAGAAGCGAGCGTGCGGATAGCCGGGACGCACCTGACGGACGGCCCGGGACTGGTTAAAATGATGGTGAGTTGGGGGGGACTATGAGTACGGATATCTATCTGGCAGCCGGCGTGCGCACCGCGCTCGGCAACTTCGGCGGCTCGCTGAAAGACGTTGAAACGAGCACTGTGGCCGCGCATGCGGCCCGGGCGTGTATGGAGCGCGCCGGAGTGGATCCCCGAGCCATCGACCACGTGGTGTACACGACGACCTGCCCCACGGATCAGGACTCCCTGTATCCCGCTCGGGTGGTGGGAATCAAGAGCGGGATCCCCGAGCAGGCAGCCGCCTTAGACGTATCTCGAGCCTGCGCCTCGGGCCTGCAGGCCATTTTGTCTGCCGGTCAGCAGATTCAGTCCGGGCATAGTCGCCTGGCGTTGGCGGGCGGGTCTGAGATGTTCAGCCGTGCGCCGTATGCGGTGACCACCGCTCGCTGGGGCATTGTGCGCGGTAACCGGCCCTTTGAGGACATGTTGGAGTGGTGTTATCGCTGCCCGTTCAGTCAGGAATATATGGGGGAGACGGCTGAGAACCTCACCGAGGAGTTCCAGTACGAACGTGAAGCGATGGATGAGTATGCGGCGTCCAGCCAGGCACGTGCCTGCGCCGCCATCGATTCTGGTTTTCTGTCCAGGCAGATTGCCCCCATCGAGGTGCCTGATGGGCGTGCTACGCGGACCTTTGAGGTCGACGAGTCGCCGCGCCGGGGTGTCGATGCCGAGCGGCTGTCAAAGCTCCGACCCGCGTTCAAGGAAGGTGGCAAGGTCACGGCGGGGAATTCCTCCGGCGTCACTGATGGTGCAGCCGCCATCCTGGTAGGTAGCCGCGAGAGCTTCGAGAAGGAAGGTGTGCAGCCCGAGGCCAGGCTGGTGGACTGGGCCGTGGTGGGTGTGCCGCCGCGCATCATGGGGCACGGCCCCGTGCCTGCCATCCAGCAACTGCTTGAGCGAACCGGTCTTGCCATCTCCGATGTGGATTATTTCGAGGTGAACGAGGCCTTCGCCGTGGTCAATCTGCATGTGGAACGCCAGCTTGGGATTCCGCGGGATGCACACAACCTCTATGGGGGTGGGATTTCCGTTGGCCATCCGCCTGGGGTGACGGGCCTGCGCATGGCGATGAATGGCATTCAGCATCTGCGCGAAAGCGATTCGCGTTATGCCATTTTGTCAATGTGCATGGGCGCGGGGCAGGGTATGGCGATGCTCATCGAAAACGCCGAGCGTGCCTAACAGGTCATAAGGAGGTGTCATGGATCTTGGATTGACGGGCAAACGAGCATTGGTTCCGGGCTCCACCAAAGGCATCTTGCGCCATGTGGTGGAACAGTTGGTGGACGAAGGGTGCGACGTGGCGATCTGCTCTCGATCCCCTGAAACGGTAGCGCGGGCTTTGCGGGAGCTGTCGGGCGGCAGGGGCAATGTGTTTGGCCGCGCCTGTGATGTGCTCGATAAAGACGATTACGAGTCCTGGATTGGCGAGATGGCGGAAGCCATGGGGGGAGTGGATATCTTCATCGCCGGCGTGAGCGCCGGCGGTGGCGACGACAGCGAGAAGAACTGGTGGAAGAACTTCGAAGTAGACGTGCTCTCCACCGTGCGTGGCTGCGAGGCGGTCGTGCCGCAGATGCAGCAGGCGGGGGGCGGGGCGATCACGCTGGTGGGCACCACCGCATCGCTGGAAACCTTCGGAACCCCCCAGGCTTACAATGCCCTGAAGGGTTCATTGCTGGTCTACGGCAAGCAACTCTCACAGAGCGTGGGACGCGACAAGATCAGGGTTAACTCGGTGTCGCCCGGCCCCATCTACTTTGAAGGCGGGGTGTGGGCGATGCTCAAGGACACCATGGCGCGGTGGTTCGAAAAGACGCTGCGGGAGCACCCGCAGGGCCGCATGGGCACCCCCGAAGAGGTGGCTAGTTGCATCGTTTTTCTGTCCAGCCCGGTGGCTAGCTGGGTGAGCGGGACGAACATGGTGGTGGACGGCGGTTTCACGAAACGCGTTCAGTTCTAAGCTATGGAGATCATCCGCAAACAGGTCATCCAACGCGTTGATCCGGAGTCCCAGGAGCGTGGCACCACGGCGGGCCAGGCGCCCGCGCAGGAGTTGGGTACGCAACTGATTCCCAAGGAGCGCTACACGTCGGATGCGTTCATGCGGCGCGAGTGGGAAGAGATTTGGACCAAGGTCTGGCTCTTGGGTTGTCGTGAAGATCAGATTCCCCAGCCGGGCGATTTCATGTGCACCAACATCGGCACGGAGTCGGTGTTGCTGGTGCGGCAGCACGACGGAGGCGTTCGGGCGTTCTACAACGTCTGTATGCATCGGGGAAATCGACTGGCCGATGAGGGCTTGGCACACACCGACGAGTTCAGCTGCAGCTATCACGACTGGCGCTACCAATTGGACGGGCGTTTTGCGGACATTCCAGATCTGCACACTTTTCCGCAGGGCGCCCCGCCGTGCGACGGTTTGCGGGAGATTCCTTGTGATACATGGGCCAGCTTCGTTTGGTTCAGCCTGAACCAGGAGGTGGAACCTCTGCGCGAGTACCTGGGCGAGGTGGCTGAGCACATGGAGCACTACCACTTCGAGCGAATGGCGATGACGCGCTGGGTGACCGCTGAGTGGAACTGCAACTGGAAGGCGTCGGTAGATGCGTTCTCAGAAAGCTACCACACTGCTAGAACGCACCCGCAGTTGCTGTGGTATCTGGATGATTTCAACGTGCAGATCGACCTGTACGACAAACATAGCCGCTACCTGATTCCCTTCGGGGTGCTAAGCCCGCGGGTGGAGTCCGCTCCGGAGATTCCGCCACCGCTGAAGGTCCTGATGAAGAACGCGGGGATAGACCCGGCCAGCTACGAGGGATCCATTGGTGACATTAGGCAGGCCGTGCAAAAGCACATGCGTGCCAATCAGGAGAGCCTGGGCAAGGACTATTCCGATCTCAACGACGACCAACTCACGGACGACTACAACTATCTGATCTTCCCGAACATCAATCTCAATACTCACGCCGACGACCTGATGCTGTTCCGCAATCGTCCGCACCCGAGCGATCCGAACCGGATGCTGTTCGATATCTGGATGTTCGAGTTGCTTCCCCAGGGGGAACCCTGGCCTGAGTTGCCAAAGCACGACTTCCGGCCGGAAGGCAGCCATCGTTCCCTGGGTCTGGTGATCGATCAGGACGCGGCTAATCTGGCCTCGGTGCAGGCTGGCATGAACAGCGCTGCTTATCCCGGCCTGTGGCTATCCGATCAGGAGCTGCGCATTCGCCACTTTCACAAGACCATTGGCGACATGGTCGGCGACTAGAGCGTGCGTCTGGCAATGCGTTTCCTGCCAGGCTAGTCTCGGTGCTGGCAGCTAGGACGAGCCATGGATGACCGGATGATTTCCGCGGATGCTCACATCACCAAGCATCCCGACACCTGCGTGGGCTCTATCGCCGCTGCTTGCAGAGACAAAGCGCCCAAGATTGTGGGTGGCGGCGACAAGGGTGATGTGGTCGTTATCGAAGGCATGAAACGGCCCACTGCCATGGGGCTTGTGGCGGAGATCAGCGAAAAGCAGATGGCTCACCCGACCCGGGAGCAGAAGCGCGGGATTGTTTGTGACAACGTCGCCAGGCTGTATCAGATCAACCCCGATATCCGGGCTGCTGCGGCCTAGGCGTGTCGATTCGCCTCGATAAGGAATGGAGCCCCTTGTCCGACAGCGAGCGCCTGCCGGCGCAACTGGGCGTGTTCGAGCTGGGCGACCATCGTGGGCAAATACTTCAGGTGGGCTATGCGGGTGGACGCAGCCGGTTCGGGCTGCGCGGCGCGGTGGCCGAGGCCGCTCAGGGGCTGGCAGCGGCGGATCGGTTTCGGGTGGAAGTGACCACTGCCTATCTCACTCGTTACCGGGAGTTGCTCATGGCCTATGTGGAAGATCACGGCGCCCTGCCGCCGGCCAATGCGCCAGAGCCATCGCTGGGCCGATTGACCCGGGGATGAGTGGCTAGATCATCTGCTTTGCCTGGCTGCTCAACCGTAACTCACGCCCATTCCCGCGCGCACATCGTTGTTCACGCCGTAGGGTGGAACGGGGTAGCGCAGGCCGTTTCTTGACAACTGGTCTAGTCCGGCGATGGTCTTAGGCAAAAAATGGGGCGGTAGGGCCATTAGCAACTCGTCGTCCATCACCCCTCCATAGCGCCGCTCCGCGAAGCAGGGAATCGACAGGCTGGGCTCGCCCGTGGCCAGCGCTCGTCCCCATGAGTCCGCGCATGCCGATTCGCCCACGCAACCCCAGCTCAGCTTCTTGTAGCCCGTCCACTGCAGCCCGTTGATGAACAGGATCATCTGCGCGGGTGTTGCATAGATGAGACAGATGTCCGGCGGGTCCAGCCGCCCGCTGGCCAATGGGCTCACCGCCATGGCCTCGTACTGCCCGCAGGGCACTACGTCCATGGCCTCCTGGTGGGCGCGCGCGTCTTCGGGCTCCTGATACCAGACGCCGCGCATGCGCTCGCCGCTCAACCACTCCTCGCTGCGCGGGTGCAGGCCGATAACCGTTGAGCACTGGGCGCCCACCAGATCGGCGGCGGTGATACCTACTGTCCAGCCGTTGCGCGAAGCCTGGCCGACGATCTGATCCGTGGTGTGGATGTCTTGCGGGCGGCGCAGGCGCGGGATCGCCATCATTTCTTCTTCGCTGGCGAACAGTTTCATGCCGATGGGTGTGGTGCGCAGTCGCAGCAGACGGTTGAGCGAGGCAACCAGTTCTACCCAGTCGAAGTGGTCCTGGTCGGTGGTAATGATCTCTGACATTGGATGGGTTTCCTCTCAGGTGGCGTGACAATCGGTCTCGTGTCTGCGGGTGCTCCAAGAATCTACAGGATTGGATGCCAAGAGCAACGGCGGTTTATTATCCGCCGCTACGTCGTGGGTTGGATGGTCTGTTGAGCCGTTCGTTGGGTTGGTTTCTGCTTTTTCTGTTGGTGCTAGGGGCCGTGGCAGCCATCGTCTTGCGGTATCTGGGGCCCACCATGATCGGGCTGGCCTTCGACGATGATCAGCGGGATGCGCCCTACTACCTGGTAAGCCTGGTAAAGCGCGATGAAGCCGCGTCTGGTACCCAGGGTTTCGCTGCCCAGTTGGCGCAACTGGTCGCGGCGGAGGAGGGCCATTTGCTCTGGCGTGGCGTCACGCTGCAGGTGGCCGAAGGGCGCATGCGAGACGAATGGCAGGGCATGTGGTTGTTCGAGTTCGCGCGCGGTGGTGGTGTCGTGGAGATGCTGACGGGGTCGGGCTATCGCACGGTTGCAGACAGCTATGCAGGCTCCAAGCGGCTGATCTTGGGCACGCGCACGGCCCCAGATGGTCTCGCGGGGACGGGGGCGGCGGTGATGAGCTTGTTCGAGGTGAAACAGCAGCATGAATTCGCCGGCGAAGTCCGAGCGCTGGCTGCCAATCTGGTCTCCTTTCAGGGCAGCCTAATCTGGGATGCGCCGGTTGCCGACCTGGAGGGCAACGCACCGTTCAATCGGTTGCTGGTGTTCGAGTTTGTCAGCCGCGCGTCGGCTGAAGCCTGGCTGCGGGATCCGCAAACGGTGACTCAACGCGCGTTGATTAGGCGGGTGGCGAGTAGTGCTGTTACGCTAGTGCTACAACCCTCCTAGACGTCGTTGGTGACACTGCAAATCGACATTGCGCTGAGCCTGCTGCTGTTGCTGTTCGTAGCCAACGGAGGGCCGGTAATGGCCAAATGGCTGCTTGGGGACCGACTGGCGTTTCCCTTGGACGGCGGCCTGCGCTTTTTCGATGGCGGGCCGCTGCTCGGCCCGAGCAAGACGGTGCGGGGGTTGCTGGTGGGCGTCGTCGCGGGCGCCGCGGTGGCGCCGTTGGTGAACATTTCCTGGCGGCTGGCAGCCGTGTTCGCGCTGGCCTCGTTGGTGGGGGACGCGCTATCGAGTTTCGCCAAGCGTCGCCTGCGCATTCCTTCCAGTGGGCGTGCGGTAGGCCTTGATCAGATCCCCGAAGCACTGCTACCGCTGTGGCTGTTCCGCGAACCGCTGGGGTTGGATGTGTGGTCGGTGCTGCTGCTGGTGGCGGCGTTCGGCGTCGGCGGGACGGCCCTGTCGCGGGTCATGTTCCGGTTCGGCTTGCGCGATCGCCCTTACTGAGTGTGTGCACCGTGACTTCCGGCGGGCAATTGAAGCGCACGTCCACCATCGACGAGCCCGCGCCGGCAGACGTATAGCCGCACATCTGGGCGTGGCGCCAGTTGCCTTTGGCGAAGCTTCGCGGCACGCGCGCCAGCGCAACGATGGGATAGCCGCCGGGGAGGCAAACCTGACCCCCGTGAGTGTGTCCGCACAGCAACAAGTCGGCGCCCGCATGGGCTGCCTGCCGATATACCTCCGGCGTGTGAGACAACAGGATGCTGCAAGCATCCCATGGTACGTCTTGCAGCGCTTTTTCCATGTTGTGCGCGCCGAAGAAGTGCGCATCGTCGATGCCGGCAATGTATACCTTGTCAGCGCCAACCGCATGGCAGACGTTTTCGTTCATCAGCACCTGAATGCCCAGGTCTTCGAAGTCCAGCAGCATTCGGACGCTGTCGTGATTGCCCAGCACGGCGTAGACGGGGCCGTTCAGGTGCTCGCGTAGCCGACGCATCCCCGACACCACGGTTGTGTAGTTGCCGAAGGTCCGAAAGCGGTAGTCCCCAGTCAACACGCATAGATCGTAGTCCAGGCCTGCCACGCAATCGTTCAGGCGCTCGACGATGTCGTCGCTCATGTCCAGGTGCAGGTCCGACAGATGCAAGATCTTCAGCCCGTCACAACCCTCGGGCAGCCCCGCTAGGGCGACGCTGTTGTGGTGAGTGGCGATGAGGTGCGCGTTGCGGCGCCCGCGCTTATAGGTACCGCTGAGCTTGAATGCTCCGCGCAGCATACCGTGCGCCGAATACCAGTTTTCCGGGTGGAAGAAGCCGATGCCGCCGCCAAAGATTTTGGACTCGTGCTCTGCTTCCAGCCCCAGGCGTTGCCGTGCGTGAATAGTCCCAAGGCGCGCCTCCAGGCGCTTGACCATCTGCTTGCCTATTCGATTGCCCGCCCCGCATTCCATGCGGCACTCCTGCATGAGACCTGGGAGAATTTTAAGGGCCCGGGAAAATTGTGAGCGTAACCACGTCCCATTGTGGGCAACGTTGCTGGGTCCGAGGGCGTTTCCTGGGGCTCCGCTTCGTCTATTATCGGGAAAACTAGATTGGGAGTGGGACCATGGGATACCAGGACATCATCTACGAGACCGACGACCGGTTGGCTTTCATCACGCTCAACCGGCCCGAGAAGCTGAATGCGCTAAGCAATAATCTGCGTGGCGAGCTCATGGACGCCATGCGCACCGCCGAGCACGACGAAGCCATTGGCGTGATCGTGTTGAAGGCCGCGGGCCGTTCCTTTTGCTCCGGTTACGACCTCGCCGGTACTCCCGTACCGGAAGACGCCGAGCATGTGGATCCGCGCTCTCAGCTACCGCTGACGGGCACCACCCACCCGGGGGCCGTGCAGTGGTCACGCCACGTGGTGATGACCAACTGGACCATCTGGGAGCTGGCCAAACCCGTGGTGGCCCAGATTCAGGGGCACTGCCTGGCTGGCGGTACTGAGCTGGCCACCACGTGCGACTTCCGCATCTGCGCGAAAGACGCGCAGATCGGCTATCCGCCGGTGCGAGCCATGACCACCATGGACATGATGTGGACCCCTTGGCACATGCCGCCGGCGAAGGCACGGGAGTTTGCCTACATGGGAGACTCCATCTCTGGCGAGGAGATGGCGCATTGGGGTTGGGCGAACTACGCGGTGGACAAAGAGGAGTTAGACGATTTCACCGAGAAATTCGCTCGGCGCATGAGCCACATCGACAACGAGATGCTGATGTACTCGAAGCGGGCCGTGAACCGGCAGTTTGAAACCATGGGCATCCGCGAGGCGCTGCATTCGGGTACCGAAATCCAGGCGTTGAGCTCTCAGCGTAAGGCGGCAGCCGAGTGGGGCAAGCGAGTACGGGAAGGTGGCCTGAAGGCGGCCTTGGAGTGGCGTGACGGCCCGTTCAGAGATTTTCGCGGAGCCTATGACAGCGCGCCCAAGCAGCGCCCCGTTGCCGGGACGGAATCCGACGACTAGAGACGGCGGAAATCGGAGGGCGGCTGCGCCATGGCATCTAGCACGTTGAAGACCATGTTGGGTTTCGTTAGGTCGATGTGGGCGCGCCGCACGCCATTTGGTTCCACCTCGGATGACGTTGAGGGGATATACAACTACTTGGACATCGAGTCGCTGTTTGCGACCTCGGGCCAACCGGATGAGCGGCAGTTCGAGCTGATACGCGAGGCGGGATTTGAAACGGTGGTCAATCTCGCGCCCGAAAGCGTGCTGGAGAACAGCCTCATTGATGAGGCAAGTCTGCTGGCGGGGCTCGGTCTGGAATACATACACATTCCCGTGGACTTCAAGAATCCCACCCAGGATGACTTCGACAACTTCGTGCGCAGCGTCCAGGAACGTGCCCACAAAAAGATCTGGGTCCACTGTGCGGCCAACATGCGCGTGTCGGCGTTTGTCTACAAATACCGTTGCTCGGTGTTGGGAGAGCAGGAAGCGGTGGCCAAATCGGACCTCGATAGAATCTGGGAGCCGTTTGGCGTGTGGAAGAGCTTTCTTTGGGGGCCGGGTACGGAGTAGCGGATAAGCTGGGGGGTGGTTGGCGCCGTTGGCGAGATTCATGCAGCCATCTTTTTTCGCGCCTCCGGGATCGGCCGGTATCTTCACCATGGCGGCTCATGGGCCGCAGCTGGTCACGAGTTGGGCTTCAGAAAGATTGATATTTCGTCTTCGTGCCCGTACCACCATCTTGCACCTTGTGGCTCGCATCCACTTACGGATCCCATGTGGTCTTCGAATTCGTCCACGATGGAGGACCGGAATATCGCATCACCAAAATCCGGTAACTGCATGCCAACTCCGATGCAATGGCCTGGGCTTAAGCACGTGTGCGAAGCGTTGGTGCAGTGGGGTCCGTTGCCAAGGCACTGGATGACGTGATGCTGTCTGGATTACTGAGAAAGCGAAAACAAGATGATCGGCGGCCTCAACGACCCTGGTAGGATATTCCAGCGCCATCTGAATAGATGGCTTGAACAGGAACGAAGGAAAGGAAAGGAAAGGAAAGGAAAGTTAACCATGAAGAACCAGATCCGCGCGCTCGTCGTTGTATCCGTACTTGCCAGTGGTTCCGTGCAAGCTGCTGAACAGTTCGATCGGGGCACGTGCGCTTCCATCAAAGGGGCCGTAGAGCTTTTTCTCGCGTTAGCCGATGCGAAATTCAAGGAACAGGAGAGCCTCAGGAACAACGATGCGATCGCGGCTGCAGATGAAGCATTTAAAGTGGCCGCAGCGTTTAGCGACCTCGTCGAGAATTACGCAACGGCCTACGCGGCGTTCTGCAAGCCATAGCTCAAATGACCGGTTGTTCCTTCTCACACGTCGTCTTCAATAGGCTGCGTTGCGGATATGCGTGGCAGCCGCGCTTGCCAGTGGAAGATATGGGCGGTGGTGAACTCGTCGAACTCTCCAAGATTAGGAAAGGTGAGCGCGTTGATGGTGGTTAGCTCGCGGTAGTCCGGGTCGGGCAGTACGGTGATGCGGGTGTCTGCCACCAGCACTTCCGACGCGTGCTGCTGCGCCAACCCGAGCAGCGGCAGGTTCTGCTTGTCGTATAGGACGTCTGCCATCAGCACGATGTCGCAGCGTTGCGGAAGTGTTGCGCTGATCTGTATGTCCACACCGTTTAGTTCGGCATTGGTGGCGCTAGCCAGTCTGGCGTCGGGGTCGGTATCGCAAGCAAGCACGCTTGATGCGCCGGCGAGTGCCGCCGCAATGCCGGCGATGCCAGAGCCTGAGCCTAGATCCACGACGGATTTCCCCTGTACCCATTGCGGTTCCTGCAGTAGTAATTGAGCCAGCGCCGCACCGCTACCCCAGCACAAACACCAGTATGCGGGGTTGGCGAGCACCTGGTGCATCACGTCCCCGGGTAGGGGCCCGGTGGGGAAATCGGCGTTGATCAACGCCAGGCTGATGTGCTCGCAGCCGGGCAGCGCAACGGGTTCGATGCGCGCCATGGGCAGCGTGGCTTGCAGTCGCGTTTGTAGTGCAGAGATCCCCATCGAGCGTGACCGGCCGGTGACGGGGGCAAGTGTAGCGTTACAGCTGGGCGGAGTGCTTGCGAATCCAGATCAGGCCCACAAGCCCCAGTGTGAGCACGGGCAGCGGCGCCAGGTCCCGCAGCAGCTGTGTGAATTCCGGCGCTGTGAGCTCGGCCACGGGCAGTTGGCTGTTGCCGTCGGTGTTGGATGCCACCACGGAGTTGCTCAATAGCGGCTCCGCCAGCACCACTCCGGTGGACGCCAGGGTCAACGCCAGCACGCAAGCCAGCAGCGTGCGGTGCGCACGCCGCTGGGCGAGGCGCAAGTATGGTGACGAATTGACGGGCTTTTTCACGGGACGTCTTCTAGTTGGCTTGTTAGGCAGTTTAGGATCCACGCGCATGTCGGGCTGCAGACAAGGTGTATGGCGTGTAAGCGCAACGTAAGCGCAGCAGGGAAATAGCTAGGCTGATTGACAGTTTGCGGGGCCTTTGTTTCCATTGGCGACCCCGCCAGCAGCCCGGAGAGCTGAATGATCCTCAACGAAGAGCAGACCATGCTCAAAGACAGCGCGAAGGATTTCTGCACCAACAGCGCCCCCATCGCGCAATTGCGCAAGCTTCGTGACGAGCGAGATCCGGGCGGATTTGATCGAGCCACGTGGCAATCCATGGTGGAGCTAGGTTGGGCTGGAATTCCCTTTCCAGAGGAGTTCGGCGGGCTGGATTTCGGTTACAAAGGTCTGGGGGTGGTCACGGAGGAGTGCGGGCGCACGCTGGTGGCGAGCCCTCTGTTCGCTACCGTCTGGCTAGGCGGAACCGCCATCAACCTGGGGGGCAGCAACGAGCAGAAGTCCGAGCTCCTGCCGCAGCTTGCCGCGGGCGAGCTGCTGCTGGCCCTGGCGCTGGAGGAATCTCACAAGCACAACCCGTATGGCGTGGCCACCACGGCCACGGCCGATGGCGGCGACTTTGTTATCAACGGAAGCAAAACGTTTGTGCTGGACGGCCATGTGGCGGACAAACTACTGGTGGTGGCGCGCAGCGCCGGCGAGCCGAGCGAGCGTGATGGCCTTACCCTGTTGCTGGTTGATTCGGGGACGGATGGTTTGAGCGTGGATCGCACCATCATGACCGATTCCCGCAACGCGGCCAACGTGCAGCTCGATGGGGTTCGCGTGGGCGCGGATGCCGTGGTGGGTGCGGTGGGGCAGGGCGCCGACGTGCTCGACCTGACGCTGGACATCGCGCGAATCGGTCTGGCGGCAGAAATGCTCGGCAGCCTGCAGGAGTGCTTTGAGCGTACGGTGGCATACCTCAAGGAGCGCGAGCAGTTCGGCGTGCCGATCGGTTCTTTCCAGGCACTCAAGCACCGGGCCGCGGACATGTTCTGCGAGGTTGAACTCTCCAAATCGTGCGTGTTGGAGGCGCTCAGCGCGCTGGACGAGGGTCGCGACGCCAGGCAAGTAGCAAGTCTTGCGAGCCTGACCAAAACCAAGGTAGGCGAAACCTTTCACCAGGTATCCAGAGAAGGAATCCAGATGCACGGTGGCATCGGAATGACCGACGAGTTCGACATCGGTTTCTTCATCAAGCGGGCGGCCGTGGCGGAGCAGACGCTGGGCGATTCAAGCTTCCACCGCAATCGCTACGGCGAGTTGGAAGGATACTAAGCGGGGTTTCTCCGGATTCCGATGGTCTGGCCGACCTCGTCGGGCTTCGCAAGGGTTGAGTGAGCATCCATTAGAGCGGTTAAGCGCTGCTGGATAGCATCGGGAAAGGGTGCCGTCCGACGGTTTGTCATGTCCACGTGCAAAGCCAGCTGCTCCGCGGTGGCGGCTAGGTAGCCTTGGTCCGCGTGGCGCATGGTCTCGAAGAAGTGCAGGCGCTTCTCGTCCCAGTCTAGAAGCTGGAACTCCACCACCACTGGATCTCCCAGCGTAAGCTCGCTGAGGTAGTTCACCTGAATTTCCCGGGTGAAGCAGGATCCTCCCTGGGTGCGTACGTAGTCTTCGCCGATTCCCAACAGGTTGTAGACGTAGTCCAGACATTGATCAAACAGCAGAACGTAATAGGCAACGTTCATGTGTCCGTTATAGTCAATCCACTGTTTCTCCACTTTCCTGGCGGGGCAGGCAATAGGCGCTTCAAACATGGGCTCAGCCGGCGGTTCGCAACCCCACGTATGGTAGCGAGTATTGCCGGTAATTACGCCTGCACGTAAGCTAACCCACGCAGTATGGAGTAGTTTGGTTGACAGAGGTTCGCACGCAAATTTTTCGGTTTCTGCAGGTGGGGCTGGTGGGCTTCACTGTGGACGTTTCCGTGATCTCTTTGCTTCTCTACGGTTTTGGCCTTCAGGAAACAGACGCGGGCCTGGTGGGAAGCAGGGTGGTGTCGTTTGTCGCCGCCATCTCTGCCACGTTTCTGCTCAATGCCCGTTATACCTTTGGCTCCAGCCTGCGACATTCCAGCTTCAGCCTCTACGTGATGATTCAGTGTCTGGGCGCGGCCATCAACCTGGGCACCTATACGTCGCTGGTGTTGTTCGGCCCGTTCAACGACGCGCCGCTGATAGCGCTGGTAATCGGATCTGCGTCTGCCACCGTGAGCAACTTCCTGTTGGTCCGTAAGTTCGTCTACAACCGCCGGGCCGATTCAGAGGACGACGGCCACCCGCTCAATGGTCCAGAAAGCGGCGGCGACTCCCATCAGGCAGGCGAAGCCCTTCGCGCTCATGGCCGCGCCCAGGGTGGGCAATGAAGTGTGCCGCGGCGCGACTGCGGACCAGCGCGTGAAGAGGCCGGCACCGAGCAGAATGATCGCTATCACCGCTAACTGACCCAACTCGATGCCCAGGTTGAATAGCAACAGGGCGACTGCCAGGTTGCTGGACGGCAGCCCGATCTCAGTGAGTGCTCCGGCGAAACCGAAGCCATGCAGCAGTCCGAATGCGAAAGCCATCAGCCACGGCCGTGTGCGTGTGAGTGCTGAGCGATGCGCTTCCGGCACCACGAGTTCGCGAGCCAGGAACAGGATTGACAGCGCAATGACAGCTTCCACGGGCCCCTGGGGTAATGCCACCACCCCCATGACCGAAAGCGCGAGGGTGACGCTGTGGGCGGCGGTGAACGCAGTAACGGTTTTCAGCAGGCTCCACTTGTTTTTGATGAACAACACCAGACCCACAACAAACAGAATGTGGTCGATTCCGAACAGCAGGTGCTCTACGCCGAGGATCAGATAGCCTTGCAGCGGTTGGGCGCCTTCGCCCAGATCCAAGGTCGTGCGGGAAGGGCTGAGCAAGGCGGTGATGAGCCTTTCGTCGGCGTACTGCAGCCGCACGAGTACGTCCGTCAGTGTCCGCTCCAAGCCTGCCATGGTGATCGTGCCGGCCTGCAGATCGCAATCGACGCGCCATCGTTGTACAAGCGCGTTGCCGGCCGTGCTGGGGGGTGCTCGGTTGGTGCGGGCGCATCCGTCGGGCAGTAATGGCTCTATAGCGAGCGGTCGACCGCCGGTCAGAGGGAGTTTGAACGTGGCGTCGAATGTCTGCGGCCCCGTTTGCGTGAGTTCCAGATAGGCGGGCCGCACTTCGTGGGCGGTGGCGTGCATGGATGCCAGTAGGGCCAGCAGCGCGGCGAATGGGCGCCAGGCGTGCATCTACTCCTCCACGACTCGGTAGTGTTGCTTGAGCTTTGCGTAGAAGCTCTCGTTAGCCGCTTCGCGAACCTGTTGGGCGTAGTCGGCCAGCACGCGACCTTGGACCTCGGCATGTGGCTGCACGCGCTGCGCCGTGCGCTTTTCCAGCAGAACGGCGTGCCAGCCAAATGCGGACCGAACGGGACCGTGCCAACCACCCTCAGGCAGCGTGGCGATGGATGTGGCAAACGGCTCGCCGAGTAGCGCGGCTATCTGTGCCGCGGTACGGTCTCTAAACTCGGATTCCAACAGGAACGGATCGCCTCTGTCGGTTAGATCCTCACCGCGGTTGCCCGCATTCACGGCTTGCGCAGCCCGCGCTTCGGCATTCCGGCTTTGCTCTGCGCTGAAGTAGTGGTGCGTGAAGGAGTACTTTTCCGGTTCGGTGTAGCGGTGGATGTGTTCCGTGTAGAACGCGTCGAGTGCTTCCTGATCTGCCGCTGACGCTGCAGCGAGATCTTCGGTAAGGAACGTGAGCTTCTGAGCGAGACGTCGCCGGATCACCGTATCGTTCTGGTCCAGGCCCATGCGCAGCGCTTCCTGGTAGTAGACCTCTTCGCGCACGAAATCATCCACCATTCCCGACATCTCGGTGTCGTTAGGTGGTCGACCCATCTGTGCTTCCCATTGGGCTGCGATGCGCTCGCGTTCTTCCTGTGAGACGACGATCTGGAATCGGCTTTGCTCACCGGACCACCAGTCCCATGCTGCGAATACCACGAAGCCGGCCGCCAGAAAGTAGACCAGGGGCTCACTCTTCAAGGTATGCAGTAGGGCTCGCATGACGCGCGAGTCTATCGGGTCGGCCGGGGGGCGGCCAGCTAGCCCAGGTAGTCCGCGATTTGTGACGCGGGGTCGAATGCGGTAAAAGGCCCTGGCTGAAAACGGGGGCATCATGACGTTCGAAACCTTGATCTATGACGTGGCCGATGGGGTCGCAACTATTACGCTCAACCGGCCGGATGCGGCCAATGCCATGAGTCCAACCATGGCAGCAGAACTGGCCGAGGTGGCGTTGGTTTGCGACGACGACCCGCTGGTGCGCGCGGTGGTGATCACCGGTACCGGCAAGCTGTTCTGCGCTGGTGGTGATCTCGGCGCATTTGCCAGCGCGGGAGACGGGGTCAAGAGCCTGATCAAGAAGATGGCCACTGATCTGCACGTCGGCCTGTCGCGGTTGACGCGCACTTCGGCGCCGGTGATCGCCGCGGTTAACGGCACCGCGGCTGGCGCTGGATTCAGCCTTTGTATGGCTACCGATCTGGCCGTTGCAGCGCAGAGCGCGGTCTTCACCATGGCCTATACGCGGGCAGGGTTGTCTCCGGACGGTAGTTCCACATTCTTCATGCCGCGGCGCATCGGAGACCGCCGGACCCGTGAGCTGATGCTCACCAACCGAGTGCTCTCCGCCGAGGAAGCGCTGGACTGGGGCCTTGTGAATCAGGTGGTTGAAGACGACCGGGTGCTCGAACAAGCTCAGTTGCTGGCTAAGCAGCTTGCCAGTGGCCCCACGCTGGCGTACGGAGCGGTGAAAACGCTGCTCAATGGCACCTTCGAGCAGTCTTTGGAAGCGCAGATGGAGCTCGAATCTCGCGCCATCGCCGATATGGCGGCAACCCATGATGGTCGCGAAGGGATCAGCGCGTTCCTCGAGAAGCGCAACCCGGAGTTTACTGGCGACTGAAGGCTAATCTGGAGTCGGGGTGCAGACTGCCCCCCATAGCGTAGCGATGCGGCTCGCTACTCATCTTCGTGGCGACTGGCCTTATCCGGCGTCACGGGTCCCATTTTTCTACGGATGGGCCGTCGCGCTGCTGTCGACCTTGGGATTCCTCATGAGTATCCCGGGCCAGACCATGGGGATGGCCGTATTCGCTGATGCGTTCATTGACGCTACCGGCCTGACCCGCACGCAGTTGTCTACGGCTTATCTGATCGGCACGCTCAGCAGCGCTACACTGCTCACGCGCGCCGGTCGCTGGTACGACCAGATGGGTGCGCGGATCATGATGGTTGCCGCAAGTGTAGGGTTGGGCGCCACCCTTGTGTATCTGTGCGTCGCCGATCAAATTGCGGGACGCCTGTCCGATCTGCTATCCATCGCGCCTGTCTTCATAAGCTTTCCGATGCTGGCGGTTGGCTACTTCGGCGTGCGCTTTGCCGGTCAGGGTGTGTTGACCAGTGCCAGCCGCAATGTTCTGCTGGTCTGGTTTGTGCGTCGTCGTGGCTTTGTTTCGGGGCTGCGTGGCGTGTTCGTGTCGCTGGGTTTCTCGATTTCCCCATTGCTCATTGCCATGCTGATGGATGCAGCGGGTTGGCGCGGCGCGCTGCTTTGGATGGCGGGCGCGGTTGGCATAGGGTTCGCGCTGCTTGCCGCTTTGACGGTGCGCGATCACCCGCGCCTGTGCGGATTGGATCCCGATGGTGCTGCGGCTTCCCCGGGCAGCTCAAACTCCAGCGCGGCGATCCAGGACGACTGGTCCCTCGCAAAAGCGCGTCGCACGATTGTATTTTGGATCTACGCGGCGGCGTTGTCCGTTCACGCTCTGTTCGGCACGGCGGTTACCTTTCACGTGGTCGCCATATTCGCTGCCGCTGGCCGCAGCCGACAAGAGGCATTCGCCTACTTCATACCCCAGGCGGTGGTGTCACTGCTGGTTAACCTCAGCGCATCCACCCTGGCCGACTACATGCGCTTGAAACCGCTGCTGCTGCTGATGCTGGCCGCCTTCATCGTCGGCGCGGTGGGCCTGGTGAATCTCGCGCATCCCGCCGGTTACGTCCTGCTCGTTGCGGGCTTCGGCACGGGCGGCGGATTGTGGGGCGTGTTGTCGAATCTGGTGTTCGTTCGTCAGTATGGTGCCTTGCACCTGGGTGAGATCAGTGGGCTCAACACCAGCCTTACGGTAATGGCCAGCGCCCTTGGGCCCTTGGTATTCAGCCTGTCACTGGACTGGTTCGGCAGCTTTGACCTGGCGAGTTATGTCTGTATCGCTGCGCTATCCTCGCTATTAGTGGTGGCTGCCGTCGTTCGCCAACCGCGTGATGTGCGACCTTAGTTGATGAAGAGGCCCGTGGGTGCTGTGTTCGCTGCATGGTCTCGCCCCGCTTGTGGATAGTGTTGCAGACCGAGGCTATAGCTGGGACTGCGCTGCAAGTATTCACCGCGGTGGTTTGGAGGGTTTCCCCTATAGCTGCGTTTGAGTCGGGTCACCGGAACTGTCAGGCTTGGCATCATCATGGAATGCAACGCAGCGCTCGAGCGGAGGATCCGCAGCAATCTCGCTCCTTTTGAGGTGCGTTCGGCGGTAGTCGACGACGCCCACCATGCGGCGGTTGCGGTCACGGTGACGGACATTGCCCTGGGTGCCGATCTGCCGGGCTTGCCTGCATATTCTCGCTGGCAGGATCAAGCGGGCCTGATCCTGACGCGCCGGTCGAACAAGCTGCGCAATCATCCCGGGCAATGGGCGTTCCCGGGTGGGCGGCTGGACCCCGGAGAAACGCCCGCCACGACGGCACTGCGTGAGATGCACGAAGAAGTTGCTGCGGAAATCGGTGAAGACCGCATCCTGGGGCGGCTCGACGACTTCGTCACGCGATCCGGGTTTGTGATTACGCCGGTGGTGGTGTGGGGTGGTCGGAAGTTGGCCTTGGCGCCGAATCCCGATGAAGTAGCGTCCGTGCACCGCATTCCGCTCACGGAGTTTCTGCGAGAAGACGCACCTTCACTGGAGCAAGTGGCAAGCAGCGAGCACCCTGTGCTGCGCATGCCGGTGGGTGATGACTTCATTGCCGCACCCACCGCAGCCATCATCTATCAGTTTCGCGAGGTTTGCCTGCTGGGCAACACAACCCGTGTGGCCCATTTCGAGCAACCCGAGTTTGCCTGGAAGTGAGGCAGGTCGGCGGCACATTGACCAGCGGCCTGCCTTTGCGCCAAACTCTCGCGCCAATTCACCAACATTGGAGAGGACATGGCGATTCAAGAAGGCGACAAGCTGCCTGACGCGACGTTGCATATGATGCAGGAGGGGCGACCGACGCCTGTTACCACCGCTGATCTGTTCGGCGGCAAGAAGGTGGTTCTGTTTGCGGTGCCCGGCGCCTATACGCCCACCTGTTCACAGGCGCACCTGCCTGGCTTTGTCGTCAATGCCGACGCCATCAAGGCCAAAGGGGCAGACAGCATCGTCTGTCTGTCGGTGAACGATGCGTTTGTCATGGACAGTTGGGGCAAGGACAAGAATGCCGAGGCTTTGCAGATGGTGGGCGACGGCAACGGCGACTTTACCAGAGCCGTTGGCCTGGAGATGGACGGTAGCGGTTTTGGGCTGGGAACCCGCTCGCAGCGCTATGCCATGATCGTGGATGACGGTACGGTGACGAAGCTTGCCGTAGAAGACGCCGGTCAGCTGGAAGTGAGCACGGCCGAAGCGATTCTCGAAGCCCTCTAACCGCTGGTTGTCAGGGTTGGTTGGTGGCGAGCGCGTCGGCGCGTAGCACCGCGTCCTGTAGCGACGCCACCGTGGCTTCGAGCGCCGGCGGTGCCTGGCGGAGCAGACCCGGGCGCTTCTTCCGCCCTCCCTGTATCGGCCGGAACCTAGGGCTGTTGCTGTGTGCCTGTGGGTGTCGCTTGCATCTGGTCAGGGCTGGCAGGTTGCGCGTCGGCCATGGCAGGTGGCGGTTCGACGGACACATCTGACAGGCCGGAATCTTCTGATTCAGTCGGTGCTGCGGCCTCAAAGTGCTGGCTGGCCCGATATTCGGCAGCGCGTGCTGATCGCGGGTTCTGGGCCAGTTCCGGATCCTGAACGCAATCCCAATCCTCTCCGTCTGACGTGGATCTGCAGAACCAGTTGCCGTCGCCCACGGGTGTCCCGGTGGCGCCTTGCGTTGGGCCCGCAGCGCCGCCGCATCCTAGTAGCAGCAGCGTGAGGGCGCCGAGAAAAGCAGCTCGTAGCATGGGCGCGTACTTTGCCGATACCTGGCATTGGTGTCAAAAGACGAAAGCGTTATGCCAATCTTGTTAATGCGGGGCGTTGAATAGAAATCGGCATTTGGTCATCATGGGTGGGCATGTGGAATTTGCGCACAAATGCTAGCGACAGTCTCTGATTATCAACGGATCCCGCGTATTCTGCGGCTCAATGTTGCCGGCCAGCCAGTGGACTGGGTGAGCTGGCAGGACGCTGTGTGTCTTTACGCCAGAGACATCGTGATCTGGGCTCTGGGAGATCCCGTGCTGCGTATCCGCGGCGGTCACAGCCGTATGGATGGGGCACAGTCCACGCTGGACGTTCACAGCATCATCGCCTGCGACGGAAGGGTTATGCCGCCGCAAAAGGGGGTGCCCCCGCTAACCAACGAGGCGCTGTTCAGGCGGGATCTCAACGTTTGCCTGTATTGTGGCGGGACCTTTTCCGACGGAACCCTCACGCGCGATCACGTGGTGCCCGGTTCGCGAGGCGGTAGAGACACCTGGGACAACGTGGTTGCCGCATGCAAGCGCTGCAATCACCACAAGGGAAGCCGCCTGCTCGAAGAGTGCGGGATGGGGTTGCTGGCTCTGCCCTATGTGCCGAATTTTGCCGAGTATCTGGCGCTGACCAACAGCGGCCGAATTCTTGGCGATCAGATGGAATTTCTCAAAAAGAGTTTCAGCGCCAACAGCCGTCTGCTGCAATAGCTAACCTTTCCGGACGTGGTCGGCCAATACGTGGGCCACGCAAGCCGTTATCCGCTTCCCTGTGGCGATTTCCAGAAACTCGTTGGGTCCATGTGCGTTCGAGTTGGGGCCGAGCACGCCGGTAACTAGAAACTGCACTCCGGGGAAACTGTCGCCCAACATTTTCATGAACGGAATGGTTCCCCCCATGCCCATGTACATGGCCGGTTTGCCGAACGCTCGCGCGGAGGCGCGTTCCAGCGATTGTGCGAGCCAACCCGATACCTCGGGCGCGCACCAACCCGTCTGCGGGGTTTCCAGCGCGAAGTTCACCGTCGCACCTGCAGGTGGATCACGTTCGAGTTCTGCCTTGATGCTTGCCGCCGCGCCTTCGGCTTCCAGCGTGGGGGGTAACCGGAGCACCAGCTTCGCGCTGGTGCCGGGGCGAAGTGTGTTGCCGGCATCAGCTGGAGGTGGCGCGCCAGCGATGCCAACGGTAGCCAGGCTGGGCCGCCAGGCGTTGTTGATCAGCAGTTCCACGTTATCGGCGACCTCCGCGTGGGCGCCGTCTACCCAAGGGAAGCGCGACGTGACGGTGTCTCCTAGAACTGCCGCTACCGCGGTGAGCTGTTCCCGGGCGCTGTCTGGAATGTCCACATAGAGCGACGGGTGTAGCTGCCCCGTGCCGGCGTCTTCGATGCGCTCCAGCACGCTGCGCAGCAGCCGAAAGCTGGACGGCACAATCCCGCCCGCCGCACCCGAGTGCTGGCCCTCGGTGAGCACCTGCACCTCCAGAACGCCGGGCAGCATGCCCCGCAACGACGTGGTCACCCAGAGCTGCTCATAATTTCCGCACTCGGCATCCAGGCAGATGACCAGATCTGGTTGGCCGATCAGGTCGGAAAGCGCCTCCACGTAGAACGGCAGATCGAAGCTGCCACTCTCTTCGCAGCCCTCGATGAGCACCACGCAACGGCCATGGTCCATGCCCTCGGCCTGCAGCGCGGCGATGGCGGTGAGGGAGCCGAACAGGGCATAGCCGTCGTCGGCGCCGCCGCGTCCGTAGAGCTTGCCGTCGCGCAGCACCGGTTCCCAGGGCCCCAATCCATTTTCCCAGCCCGCGAATTCGGGTTGCTTGTCGTAATGCCCATAGAGCAGCACATTGCCTTTCCCGCCGGGTGTGGCGGGGATCTCGCAGGTCAGAACCGGAGTTCGCCCGGGCAGGGCGTGCATTTCGCAGTGTAATCCTTCGATGTCGAGGCTCCCGCACCAGTCGCGCAGCATTTCGACGGCTTTGTGCATGTGGCCGTTGGCCAGCCAGTCCGGATCGAAGGCGGGGGACTTGTTGGGAATCCGAATGTAGTCGCACAAGGTGGGAACGATGCTCTGCTCCCATCGTTCGTTGACGAACTGTTGGATCGGATCGGTCACGGGGCTGCCGTGGCCTCAGCCAGCGAAGCGTTGGCTCAGGTAGTCGAACACGGCACGTACGCCCATGGCCTCGCCACCCTCGGGGCGCCCGGGCCGTGACCTCACGTTGTACGCCATGATGTCGAAGTGCACCCAGGGAAGTTTGCTCACGAACTGTTCGAGAAACAGGGCCGCCGTGATGGCGCCGGCGTAGGGTGATGCGGCCGAGTTGACGGTGTCGGCCACGTTGCTCTTGAGCATGTGCCGGTAGGGCTGGTGCAGCGGCATCCGCCATAGGGGGTCGTCGCTGCTCTGGCCGGTCTGATGCAGGGCATTGGCCACGTCGTCGTCGTTGCAGAACATGGCGGCGATTTCCGCACCGACGGCCGAGCGGGCGGAACCGGTGAGGGTCGAGTAGTCGATGATCAGGGCAGGATCCTGCTCCGCGGCAAGGGCCAGGCAGTCGCACATCACCAGGCGGCCTTCAGCGTCGGTGTTGTCGATCTCTACGCTGATGCCTTTGTAGGTTTCCAGCACGTCCCCGGGACGGTAGGCGTTCCCGGAGATGGCGTTTTCCACAGCCGCGACGAGCACACGCAGACGCACGGGTAGCTCGCGGCTCATGATCAGCGCCGCCAGGCCAAGCGCGTGGGCTGCCCCGCCCATGTCCTTCTTCATGGTGCGCATGCCGCTGGCCGGCTTGATATTCAGCCCGCCGCTGTCAAAGCACACGCCTTTGCCCACCAGCGTGACGGCGGGATTGGCTGGGTCGCCCCAGCTGATGTCTACCATCCGGGGTGCGTCGGCAGCGGCCCGTCCCACCGCGTGGATGGCGCCATAGCCTTCCTTGAGCAGTTCGTCGCCCACCACCAGCCGGTATTCGGCGCCGTGGGTTTGGGCAACCTGCACCGCTTCGTCAGCCAGGCGTGAGGGTGTCATGTCTCCGGCGGGTATATTGATGAGGTCGCGCACCAGGATGATTGCGGCTTCGGTATCGGCCAGCATGGATGCGTCGTTGCCTTCAGGTACCAGCAGCTGGGCGGGCTCGCGCTCGGAATCCTTGTAGCGGCTGAACCGGTATGCGCCCAGTGCCCAACCCAGCACCTGCAGGTCGGATACCGGCGTGGTCAGGGCATAGACGCCTTCCGGCAGCCGAAACGGCAGGCCGCCCAACGTGGCCAGAGATTCGGTGCCATCCCAGCCGACCGCCACTTCGGTGGGCGCTCCGGCTGCATCCGGCAGCCAGGCGATGTCCTGGCCGCGCCCTCGGAACTGGGATTTCTGCACCCACTGCTGGCTGAGCTCAGGAAGTTCGTTGCGCCAGGCCTCGAAGTCGGACTCTGCAACCAGGGTAATGGGTACCGGCGTGGTATCGGAGGTGTTCAATAAGGTGTCGGGCATGATACGAAGCCTAGAGCATTCTCACGGGCACGTCGCCCAGACCCAGGTTGTTACCCTCTAGAATGCGATCCGCGCGGTAGCTCGACCGCACCAGAGGGCCGGAAGCCACCTCGGTGAAACCAAGGCTGAGGCCCCACTCCCGGTATTGATCGAACTCGTCTGGATGCACCCAGCGCGCCACCGGCAGGTGATTGCGTGTGGGCCGCAGGTACTGGCCCAGGGTGAGAATGTCCACCTCGTGGGCGCGCAGGTCTTCCATGGCCGCTTTGATCTCGTCGTCGGCTTCTCCAAGACCGAGCATCAAGCTGGACTTGGTGAGTACGTCTGGCCGAACCCGCTTGCCGCCCTGCAGTACGGACAGGGTTTGGGCATAGCCCGCGCGCGGGTCCCGCACTGTGCCCGTCAGGCGCTCCACGGTTTCCAGATTCTGCGCGAATACCTCGATGCCGGAGTTCACCACGGTAGCAACGTCATCCAGGCGTCCGGAAAAATCAGGGGTCAGCGCTTCTACCGCAGTGTTGGGGTTCTCCTGTTTGATGGCGCGCACGCAGGCGGCGTAGTGAGCGGCGCCCCCGTCGTCGAGGTCATCCCGATCTACGGAGGTCAGCACCACATAGCGCAGCGCCATGAGGCGCACGGACTTGGCCGCGTTGGCGGGCTCGGTGGGGTCGAGCCAGCCGTTGGGGTTGCCGGTGTCTACGGCGCAGAACTTGCACGCCCGAGTGCACACGGACCCCATCAGCATGATAGTGGCGGTACCGTTGCTCCAGCACTCTCCTATGTTGGGGCAGTGAGATTCCTCGCAAACCGTGGCTAGCTTGTGCTCGTGCACGGTGTCGCGCACGGCGCGGAACGCTTCCCCGCCGCCCAGGCGCACGCGCAGCCAGGGTGGCTTGCGCGGGGTGACCGTGTCGCGATGGGCGCTGGTCTTCACGCCGTCTTTGATGGCCGTGAAACCCACCTCGGTGCGGAACTTTTGCCCGCTTGTGGGCGTGGAATTGCTCATATCGGGGCATTGTACCCATAATGCGGCGCGGACTGTGTCCTAGAGGGGGTGTCATGAGCGAGCGCGGCGTAATCGTAACAGGCGGCGCGAGCGGTATCGGAGCCGCTATCGCCCGTCGTCTGGCAGCCGACGGCTATACCGTGGCGGTCCTCGACCAGCGGGCGTTGGAGGGCTCCGACTCCGTCGCAGCCTATCAGGTAGATGTGACCGAATACGAAGCGGTGCGCCAGGCGGTGGACGACTTTGCCGGTCGGCTGGGGAGCCTGCATGGTCTGGTCAACAACGCGGGGTGGGATAGGGCTCAGCGGTTCGTGGACACCACACCCCAGCTTTGGGACACGATTTTGAACATCAACCTTCGGGGACCCATGAACGTCACTCACGCGGTGCTTCAACACCTGGTGCCTGCGGGAGCGGGGCGGGTGGTGAGTATTGCTTCGGACGCCGGTCGCGTCGGCTCCTCGGGGGAGGCTGTCTACTCGGCCGCCAAAGGCGGTACGGTGGCGCTGATGAAGACGCTGGCGCGCGAGCACGCCCGCCAGGGCATCACCTTCAACTCGGTATGCCCGGGCCCTACGCAAACGCCACTGTTCGAACAACTCGACGAGACAGGAAAATTGGCCGTTGCGCTGGAGCGTGCCATACCCATGCGCAGGCTGGGACAGCCCGATGACTACCCGGGGATTGTGAGCTTCCTGCTGGGCGATGACGCTGCTTTCATTACCGGACAGACCATCAGCGTGTCGGGTGGGCTGACAATGAACGGCTAGCGTTCACGCTAACCAGCCGTGGTGTCCGGCGCCTCGTCCGTCTCCTGGAATTGCAGCGAGTGCAGGGTGTGATACAGGCCTTCGTTGGCGAGCAGCTCTTCGTGGGTACCGACTTCGTCCACGCGACCGTTGTGTAGCACCAGCACCCGGTCGGCTTCCTGGATGGTCTGCAGGCGGTGGGCGATGATGATGGACGTGCGCCCAGCCGTGAGTTGGCGCAGCGCATCCTGGATCAACAGCTCGGTCTCGGTATCAATACTGGCGGTGGCTTCGTCCAGAATTAGGATCTCCGGGTCGGCGGCCAGCACGCGGGCGAATGCCAGCAGCTGACGCTGGCCTTGGGACAGGTTCTGGCCCCGCTCGGACAACTCAGTGTCGTACCCGTTGGGCAGCGATGAAATGAACCCGTGGGCGTTCACCCGTTGGGCTGCCTGCTGTGCTTTTTCACGTGTGATCCTGGCGTCGCCCAAGGCGATGTTGTCGTAGATGGTGCCTGAGAAGATATGGAAATCCTGCAGCACCACACCGATACGTATGCGCAGCTCGTGGGTGTGGATGCGGTTGAGGTCGATGCCATCCAGAAAAATCTGACCGTCGTCGAAGTCGTAGAACCGGCCTAACAGACGAATTAACGTACTCTTACCTGAGCCTGTTGGTCCCACGATGGCGAGCTTCTCGCCGGGTTGGATCACGAAGCTCACATCTCGCAACACGGGCACGTCTGAATCGTAGGCGAAATCGAGGTTTTCGAACCGAACCTCTCCAGCCAGCCGCTCGGGCAGCACGGCGGGCTCGCTGGGCTCGTGGATTTTCTCGTCCCAATCCAGCGCCTGAAAGATGCGCTCGCCGCTGGCCATGGCGCGAAACAGGATGTTGGTCTGCTCTCCCAACGCCACGATCGGGTGAAACAGCATGCCGACAAACTGAGTGAATAGAATGACCCCACCCAGTGTTATCTCATCCTGAATCGCCGAGCCGCCGCCATACCAGATGATGGCCCCGAGCGCGACGTGGGCGATGCTGTCGGTGAACGCGCCGTAGAGCGTCTCGTAGCGCATGGTGTGCAGCTCATGGTCGCGATTCTCCTCGTTGATGCGCGTGTAGGTCTCCAGATTGCGCTGCTGTCGCTCCGAAAGCTGAACCACCTGGAGTCCCGCCAGGTTTTCCTGCATGTATTGGTTCAGGGCCGAGAGCGACATGCGCACCAGGCGGAATAGCTTGCGGGTGGCGCGCCGGAAATAGATGGTGACCCCACTCATGATGGGCAGCGCCAGCAGGAGGATCAAGGTGAGTTCCACGTTGATAGCCAGCATGATGAATAGTGCGACGAAAAAGGGAACGAACTCACCGATCAGCGTACCGACGCCCCTCAGCAGTTCGTACAGGGCCTCGATGTCGTTGGTCACCCGGGTCATCACCCGGCCTACCGCCACGCGGTCGTAAAACGAGGATGGGCGGGTCTCCAGGTGGCGGAACAGATCCTGGCGCAGGTCGCGCAGGCCGTTGATCACGGAGCTGATCAGCGTGATGCGGTGGGCGTGGCCGGTAAACGCCCAGGCCACCTGGAGAACGGCGTATAGGGCACATGCGGCCCATAGGGGATGTATCGACAGCCCGGCTGCCAGCCAATCCGTGAGTTCGATGAGGCCGAAATCGGGCGCCGCCACTTCGTCGGTTCCGCGAAGGATGTGGTCGATGACCACCAGCGACAGAATGATGGGAAGTAAAACCTGTAGTGCGGAGGTGATCAGTACCAGCACGGCGCTCACTGCAAACGTGACGCGGTAGGGCTTAAGCCAGGCCAGCAAGCGGCGCAGCAGGCCGAGATTCAATACGGCGCCGGACAGTTCGGCATCGAACATGGAATAGTCGCGCTCGCCGGGTTTGCTGGCGTTGGCTTCCGCCATCAGGTGGTGGCTCCCATCAGGTCGTAATCGGATTCGTCGGCGCCCTCGCGCTGAATGCGCTCCAGCTCGGCGTACAGTCCACCCTGGGCGACCAGCTCGTCGTGGGTGCCCACCTCCGCGATGCGGCCGGCTTCCAGGACCACTATCCTGTCCGAGTGTCTGGCCGTAGAGACTCTGTGAGAAACCAGCAGGGTGGTCTGCCCTGACCTCAAGCGCTTGAGCTCCGAGAGGATGTGCTCTTCGGTTTCCGTGTCCACGCTGGAGAAGCAGTCGTCCAGTATCAGCACGGGTGCTGCGCGAATGAGTCCTCGTGCAAGCGTGGCGCGCTGCTTCTGGCCTCCGGAGAGTGTGACACCGCGCTCTCCCACCAGCGTTTCCATCTGCTCGGGAAACTCCTCGATGGTGTCCCTGAGATCGGCGGATGTCGCCGCCGCCCAAATCTGCTCGGTGTGCCGGTCGGGCTCGTCATAGGTGAGGTTATCTCGCAGCGGCTCGCCGAACAGAAAGGTGTCCTGAGGCACCATGGCGATCTGTGCCCTGAGCTGTGCCAATGGGTAGTCGCCTACGTCGTGACCGTCTATGAATACGTTACCGGACGGTGTGTCCAGCAGGCGTACGATCTGCTTGAGCAGCGTGGTCTTTCCCGACCCGACGCGCCCCATGATGGAGATGGATTCGCCTTGCCGGATGTGAAGCGAAACTTGCTCCAGGGCGGGCGCTGCGGCTTCATAGTAACTAAACGTCAGCTCGCGAATGTCGATATCGCCCTGAATGTGTGCTGGTGCCGTGCCGCTGGGATGGTCGCTGATCTCTGGCTGCAGGTGCAGCACCTCGAACAGCCTATCGCTTGCCACCGCGGCGCGTTGAAACAGATTGACGATGAACCCCGCCACGCGAAACGGCTGCACCACCATGTTTACGTACATGAAAAACGCGACAAGCTCACCAACGCTCATGGCGCCTTCCAGCACCAGGTAGCCGCCGTAGCCCAGAATGGTAATGGAGCAGATGGCGGCGATGCTGGGCATCCAGGCCGCCATGAGCGAGCCGATCTGAGACTGACGGTAGAAGGCGTTGGCGTACTGTTGGTTGGTATCGCCGAACCGGGCGATTTCGTTTTCTTCCTGCACCATGGCCTGAATGGTGCGTATGCCGGAGAGATTTTCCTGTACGTGGGCACCCAGGTCAGACATGCGGTCCTGCACGTCTTTGGATGCGATGCCCATTTGCCGTGCAGACCATTGGGCGTACATGAACACGAACGGCATGGGTGGCAGCAGCAACAGGGTGAGCGTGGGCGAGAGGTACCACATGAAGCCAAAGCCCACGATGCTGGCGTACACGAGGATGATCAGCAGGATGGTGCCCATGGCAATCAGCCGCTGGATCAGACTGATGTCGGCCACCGCCCGGGTCATCATGTCGCCGATAGTGTAGCGGCTGAAGAACTTGGATCCCTGGGTCTGCAGCGCGGCGAACAGGCTCTGGCGCAGATCGAAGGCAACGAACTGGCCCGCTTTCCGCACCGCCAACCGTGCATAGGAAACCACCCCGTACCGGGCGAGCACGCAGGCCACAATACCCGCCACCGGCATAGCCAGATCGCCGTTTCCTTCGGCGATGCGGTTGATACCAACGGCTACCAACAGCGGCACGAGGCCTTCGAACACCCGGGCGATGCCGAATGCGACGATGCCGCCGGTGAGACGCCATTTATAAGGAGAAACGAAACTTTTGAGTCGGGCGAGAGATCTGAACATCTTGCGCGGTGTGCCTAAAAGCTTGCGTTGTTGGGTACGCGTGGAAACGGTATCGCGTCGCGGATGTTGTCCATACCCGTCATGTAAAGAACCAGCCGTTCCAGGCCGAGCCCGAAACCCGCGTGCGGTGCGGTGCCGTAGCGGCGCAGGTCGCGATACCACCACAGGTCGTCCCCCACGCCATGCTCGGCCATGCGCGCGTCCAGCACCTCCAGGCGTTCCTCGCGCTGGCTGCCACCAATGATCTCGCCCACGCCAGGTACCAGCACGTCCATGGCGGCAACGGTTTTCCCGTCGTCGTTCAAGCGCATGTAAAAGGCTTTGATGTCCTTGGGATAGTTCATGACGATGGCGGGCCCACCCACGTGCTGTTCGGTGAGATAGCGTTCGTGTTCGGACTGCAGATCGGCGCCCCAGGCAACGGGGAACTCGAAGGACTGTTTGGCCTGCTGAAGGATCTTGATGGCCTCAGTGTAATCAATGCGCTCGAAAGGCGCGTCGATGACCTGCTCCAGTCTGGAGATGGCCTGGTCGTCTATGCGCTCGGCAAAAAAGCGCATGTCGTCCGGGCAGGCTTCGAGCACGTCGGCACACACGGCCTTGAGAAAGTGCTCAGCCAGTGCGGCGTCGTCGGCCAGGTCGGCGAACGCGATTTCTGGTTCGATCATCCAGAACTCCGCCAGGTGACGGCTGGTATTGGAGTTCTCCGCCCGAAATGTAGGCCCGAACGTGTATACCTTGGTCAGGGCTAAGGCATAGCTTTCCGCGTTAAGCTGTCCGGACACGGTGAGGAAGGTCTTGGTGCCGAAGAAATCCTCGACAAATGGGTCGTTGCCGGTAGCGGCGCGATTTGCCATGTCCAGCGTGGATACGCGGAACAGCTCCCCGGCGCCTTCGCAGTCGCTGGCGGTGATGATCGGGGTATTGACCCACACGAATCCGTGCCGGCTGAAATAGGCGTGTACCGCCTGGCTGATGGCATTGCGGACCCGCGCGATGGCACCGAAGGTATTGGTGCGAGGGCGTAGGTGGGCCACGCCGCGAAGATATTCGAATGTGTGGCGCTTTTTGGCGATTGGGTAGCTCTCCGGGTCGTCCACCCACCCCAGCACGGACACACTGTTTGCTTGAATCTCGCGATCCTGACCGCGCCCCTGGGATTCCACCAGAGTGCCGGTGATTTCCACTGCGCAGCCGGTGCCGAGTTCGCTGATTTCCGACACGTAATTGGATAGCGATTCGTCCGCTACGGCCTGAATGGTATCGAAGCAGGAGCCGTCACTGACATGAATGAAAGAGAACCCGCCTTTTGATGCCCGCTTGGACCGAACCCAGCCATTGATGCGTATGCTGGCGCCCGCCTCCACCGTGTGGTCGAGCAGTGCTTTGATGGGGAAGGTGGGGATGGTCATGGACGCTCAATCAATCGAATCTGGAATCATAATGGAATTGCACCGCACGGGGATAATTCATCCGTCCTGTGGGTCAAAATGACCTATGCGAATAACGTTTGGTGTCATGGCCGTGGCGCTGCTGGTTGCCGGCATATACCTTGTCCGCAACGCGAGTGAACCAAGTACTGCACCACCGGCCCCGGAGTCGGTGCCGGTTCCGGCGCAGCGGGTGTCCGCGCCCCCACCTTCCCCGGAAGCCCAACTACCGCAACCCGCCCCCGCTCCGATGCCGCTGCTGCCATCATTGCATGACAGCGATCCGTTCTTACTGGATTGGCTGGGTGCGTTCGATCTGCCGTCGGCCTGGACCCAACGCGAGGATCTGGTGCGCCGGTTGGCAGTGATCATCGACAACGCGCCGCGCGGTGACTATCCCCACAGACAACTCGGGTTCCTCGCCCCGGCAACCTCATTCAAGGTGATAAGGCGGGGCGACGAGATCTATCTGGATCCGGCCAACTATGACCGCTACAAAACCCACCTGGACGTGCTCGAACGGGTCAGCCCCGAAATGCTGGCAGACCTGCTGGTCAGGTTGGAGCCGCTGCTTCGTCAGGCGCTGGGTGAACTAGGCAATCGGCGTGGCGTCCTGGCGCAGATTCGCGATGGGGCTGCCAGCATTATTGCGCTGGAGGCGCTTCCCGGTGACGTGCGCCTGGTGCAGCCAAACGTGTTCTACCAGTTTGCCGACCCCCGTCTCGAGTCGCTGTCGCCGCTTCACAAGCAGGCTTTGCGCCTGGGCCCGGAGAACCTGACTCGTCTACAGCGCTATCTTGCTGGGCTGCAAGCGGCGCTTGCTAAGGCGCGCTAGCCCGGTTATGGATGGCGGCTAGTTGAGGGTAAAGCCGTCTGACTGGCGAAATTTGTCCAGGCTGATGGTGGACTTGAAGGGACTGTGCTCCTCCACATAGTCGATATCCTGGCGCACGTAGTTGCGTTCGTCTTTCAGATAGCGTTCTACGGCGTCGCGAAAGCCCGAATCGCAGATCCAGTGCGCGCTGTAGGTGGCTTGGGGCAGATATCCCCGTGCCACCTTGTGAGGGCCCTGGGCGCCCGCTTCAACCCGCGCCAGACCGCGCTCGATGGCAAAGTCGATGGCCTGGTAGTAGCAGGCTTCGAAATGTAGGAAAGGGTGGTGTTCGGTACAGCCCCAGTTGCGCCCGAACAGCGCCTGCTCGCCGATGAAGTTCAGCGCGCCGGCCACATAGCGACTGTTTCTCTTGCACAGAATCAGCAGCACATCCTCGGGCATGGTCTGGGTGATCATGCTGAAGAACTCGCGGGTGAGGTAGGGCGTGCCCCACTTGCGCGATCCGGTATCGATATAAAAACGGTAGAAAGCGTCCCAGTGCGCCTCCGTGAGGTCGCTGCCCGTCACCCATTCCACCTCGATGCCGTTGGCCAACGCATCGCGGCGCTCCCGGCGCACGTTCTTGCGCTTCTTGGCGGAAAGGTCGCCGAGGAACTCCTCAAAGGACGCGTAGCCAGGATTGCGCCAGTGGTACTGCTGATCCATGCGCTGCTGATAGCCCAGTTCGCCAGCCAGCTTCCACTGCGACTCGGGCAGGAAGGTGAGGTGCGCTGAGGACGCCTTGATCTGCTCACAGATCTGCGCGCACGCGCCAAGCAGCGCCCGCTCGGTTTCCGGTGCCCCATCGGCGGCCAGCACGCGGCGGCCTGTTGCTGGCGTAAACGGCACGCTGATCTGCAGCTTGGGGTAGTAATCGCCGCCAGCGCGGTGCCAGGCGTCTGCCCAGGAGTGGTCGAACACGTACTCGCCGCGGGAGTGATTCTTCACGTACATAGGAATAGTGCCCACCACCTGATCGTCTTCGTGCAGAACCAGATGAAAGGGCTGCCAGCCGGTTTGCGCCGTGGCGCTGCCACTGGCCTCAAGCGCTGCTAGGAACTCGAAGCGCACGAACGGGTCGTGTGGGATTCTGCCGCCCGGATTGGCGCACCGGTTCCAGGCTTGCGCTGACATCTCATCGATGCTGTGCAGAATCTTGGCGGTGCGCTCGACCAAAAGAACTCGTCCTCCAGCTCTCCAGTTTACCCGGTCTGCGCGCGACAGTCCGCTGCGTGGCATTAGCTGCTGGGAGCTACCGCCGATACGGGGCCTGGCTCACCAGTGCCCAGCACCGCATTAGAAGATGCCCGCCTCCAACCCCGCAGCTAGTGTCATGCCCAACTCTTCGCAGCTTCCCAGGTGCTCATCGGTGACCTCACCCTGGGCGATAACGGGTTCCTGGACTTCCTTGAAGGGATAGCCGTTGGCGATGCGCCGAATGGCGCGCAGGGCGCCGCTGCCGTCGTTGCCGGCGCTGATGAAGATTGCGTAGGGCAGGGAGAGAATCTGCCCCTCCACCTGATAGAAGGTGCGGTCCAGAAAGTCCTTCATGCCGCCGGACATGTATCCGAAATTCTCCGGCGTGCCCAGCAGCAATCCTTCGGCCCACAAAAGGTCTTCGGGCTTGGCATCCGCCGCACGCAACAACCTCACCTCGGTCTCGGTGATCAGCTCGTTGGTGGCTCCCGCCAAGGCTGCCTCAGCCATGCGTTGGGTGTTGCCCGATTGGCTGTGATAGACGATCAGCAGGTGTTTCATCCATCTGAGTATACTGGTGCCTGACAACCAGAAAAATTGAGGGGTGATCGTCGTGAGGGTAAGCGAACCAAGAATCGAAGCGCTCGAGCAGGATCAGTGGAATGACGCTGCCCAGGAAATCATGGCGCCGATGGTTGAGCAGGGGCGGGTGTTCAATGTATTCAAAACAATGACCAATCACCCTGATCTCATGCGGCGTTGGCTGGTGTTTGCCAATCACATTCTTGGCAAGTCCACCCTCGATGTGCGCGAGCGCGAACTCATCATCCTGCGTATTGGATTTCTGTGCCAGGCCGGGTACGAGTGGGGTCAGCACGTGGTGATCGCTCGCGAGGGTGGCATGACCGACGAGGAAATACGCAGCGCTCAGACCGGCCCTGATACGCCAGGATTGAGCGCGTTGGATAAATGGTTATTGCAAGCGACGGACGAGCTTCACGCGGATGCGCACATCAGCGATGCTGCGTGGAACGGTTTGTCAGAGCACCTGTCCACCCAGCAGATCATGGATGTGGTGTTTACAGTAGGTCAGTACAACCTGGTCTCCATGGCGCTGAACAGTTTCGGTGTGCAATTGGATGATGGGCTGCCCGGCTGGGACATCTAGAGGTTCATGCTATTTGGAAACAAAAATAAGCATTTATATGCTAATTCGTAATAACGAAGATTTGCGCGCTAGCCCCAATTGACGTTGCTGTAAAGGCTATAAATTGGGTAGAAGAGTAGCCAATATGTCACTAACCGTAACAAAATGGTTGACTGCCAAGATGGGCTTCAGGAGCATGATGCCAGAACTGCACCAGAACAAGGTACATAGCAGCCACTTGCCTAGCGTCGGGGTAACGAGCAACAGACTTTGCGATACGCTTGGTGGCCAAAGGCACGGGTTCCATAACGTAACCGAACGACGTAACGGACATTACGGGGATAGCGCAGCTTGATGCAGTACATTAATGGGTCGATCGGGTGTGTGTTGCTGATTTTTGGGTTGGTGCATATTCCCCACCCCATGCCGCTAATCTGGTTGCCTTACCTGTGCGGTGCCGCGCTTGCCTTCATCACCGTAAAACCCCAGATCAGCATAGGTTTTGCGCGCATCCTCGCCATTGCCACGGCGGTGGCCATGTTCTTCTTTTTCGCTGGCTTCTTTGTTGTGGCGCCAAAGCTGTCCGAGAATTGGTACGCGCTCCACGAAGGCTGGCTGGCAGTGGCCCGGCTGGTTGCAGGGTTTATGATGTTGCCCATCCTGTCGGAATACAGCTGTCGGCTGAAGGCCGAATGCGCCCAGACGCTGGCTGAGCGGCGCACGTTCTTCACGGCCCCCGACACCGCGCCCAACCACAGCCCTAACCCCTAGTCGGTTCTAATCCACCAAACCAGACCAAAGGCTAGTCCTGTCAACCGACGGGCCCGTCCCGCGTTGTCTGTATAGGTGGCTGCGATTAGGTGCGTCGGGTTGCGGCTCGCCAACATGGTCTGACCCAGCGATAGGGCCGCGGACCGGTAGGGTAAACTAGCGGCCTTTCGCCCTGGGGATGGCCATGCCTGATATTCGTCCGCGCCGCTCTGTGCTTTACATGCCGGGTGCCAATGCGCGCGCACTGGAAAAGGCTGCGTCGCTAGCTTGCGATGCGTTGATCTTCGATCTGGAGGACGCAGTCTCCGTAGATGCCAAAGCGGTGGCGCGTCAGCAGGTGGTGGAGGCGGTGACTGCCCGCGATTACGGTCATCGCGAAAAGGTGGTGCGGGTGAACGGGTTGGATACCGAATGGGGAGCCGCGGACGTGCAGGCGTTCGCCCGGGCGCCCGTGGACGCGCTGTTGTTTCCAAAGATGGAATCAACCCAGCAGGTGGCGGACATCGTGGCATGCGTTGATGCGGCCGGAGGATCCCACTTGCCGCTGTGGATCATGATCGAGACCCCCACGGGTGTTATGGACGTTCGTTCGGTGGCGGCGTCCAGCGACCGAATCCGTGTGCTGGTCATGGGCACCAGCGACCTGGTAAAAGAGCTACGCGCGCAGCACACCGAATCCCGTAGCAACCTGAATTTCGCGCTGCAGCAATGCGTGCTGGCGGCGCGCAGCCTGGGCCTGGACATTCTTGATGGGGTACACCTGGATTTCCGTAACGAAGACACGCTGCGGGTGGCGTGCGACCAGGCGCGGGCCATGGGCTTCGACGGCAAGACGCTGATTCACCCCAGCCAGGTGAGTGTGGCCAACGAGATCTTCGGTTACTCGAGTGAGGCGCTGGAGCACGCGCGCGGGGTCCTCGATGTGTGGGCCGAAGCCCAGGCCCAGGGAAAGGGGGTGGCGGTGCTGGATGGCCAGCTGGTCGAGAACCTGCACGTCGCAGAGGCGGAGCGGGTGCTGGCTTTCGCCGAGGCGCTCGCGGTGCGCTAGGGGCTACCCCTGCTCTAGCTGCTGGCGGCGCGCACCTGCGGCATGATCTGTTCCAGGTAGGCGTCCAGAGCCTCTTCGTTCCAGGGCGCTCTAAGGGCGATATTGATCTCGTCCGCACCCGCGTCGGCGTACTCCATCAGCCGCTCCACGGTGCGCTCTGGCGTGCAGATCAGCGCGCCGTCGATCACTCGATCAGTGGCGTCGCCCCAGACCTCGCGCAGCCGTTGCCTTTCGCGTTCCACGTCCTTGTCGGTGAGGCCCAGATTGAACGTGACGTTGGCCGCTCGCCTCAGCGACGCTGGGTCTCGCGATTCGTCCTCGCACCAGTGGTTCAACACCTCGTTCACCCGTCCGAATTCCTGGGGAGACAGGTAGGCGGCATTCCAGCCGTCAGCATAGTCGGCCACCAGTTTCAGGGTGCGCTTCTCGCCCACGCCGCCGATCCAGATAGGCAGTCTGTCTTGCACCGGTCTGGGCAGGCAGCTGGCGTTGTCCACCTGATAGTGCTTTCCGGAGAAGTTTGTGCGTTCCTCGGTCAGCATGCGGCGAATGATCTGAGCGGCCTCTTCCAGCATGTCGAGCCGCGTGCCTATGTCTGGAAATGGATAGCCGTAAGCGCTTGCCTCCCACACGTGCCAGCCGGCTCCGATACCCAGTTCGAACCGTCCGCCGCTGATGTGGTCCAGTGTGGTAGCCATTTTGGCCAGCAGGGCAGGGTTGCGATACCCCACGTAAAACACCAGGCAGCCGATGCGAGCGTGGCTGGTCTCGGCCGCCAGGGCGCCCAGGGTCGCCACCGCTTCGAAGTGCGGCTCAGTACCGTTTTTTGGTGGTGCTTCGTAGAAGTGATCCCACGCCGAGATCCAATCCACCCGGTGGTCGTCCAGCTTGCGCCACAGCGCGCGCATGTCATCCATGGACATGTTCTGCTGCCCGACGTGAACCCCCAGCGAAATGGTCATACTGTTCGTGCCCTCAAAATCTGCCGCGCAGGATACATGAGCGCTCGGCCCTCGTCAGTGGCCGGGCGCTCCTCGTTTGTCGGCAATCCTACGCCGGCTGTCAGTGGATTCGTGGTGGGGGTTCAGCCATTTGCTATAACGATGCTGTTCCATGGCGAGCCAGAATGTTTGCCATCGACGCTTTCAACACCCCGGCGACAAGATTCCTCCCCCTCCCCAAAGTATTGTCGCCGGGGTTCTTTTTTCAGGACTCACCGCGGCGCTGCTGATACCTTCTGGAGAGGAACCAGCGACTGGCCAATGAGGCGCTCAGGTGCAACACCGTTACCACACCGAAAGCCCACAGCAGTGGTAGGTGCCCGACTGGGCCAAATGCTGCCACGAACAGCATCAATGTGATCACTCGTACGCAAAGAGCGCGCAAAGCGGCGGCTCTTTCCGCACTATCGATGAGTGCGTAAAGGGCGGCCATGCTCCAGACGGCCAGGGGCAGCGCGATCAGGAAGGCCGCCACGCTCACTCCAGCACCTCGAGGTGGCCGTCTGTCGCGTTCACCCTGACGCGCTGTCCGGATCGAAGGTCGCGTGTGCAGTTGGCTACGTCTACCAGGCATGGAATACGGTATTCCCTGGCCACGGTGCCGGCGTGGGACAGATAGCTGCCAACCTCTACTACCACTGCCGCCGCGGTGGGAAACAAGGGCGTCCATGCGGGATCGGTGTAGGGTGCCACCAGTATGTCTCCCGGTTGCAGTTCGGCCCCCTGGGCTGGGTCCAACAGCACGCGGATGGTGCCTTCGGCGAGCCCGGGAGAGGCGCAGCTGCCAAGCAGCTGGTTGCTCGAGCTTGGCTCGGCCTGGGGAGGCAGTGTCATGTTTAGCGTGCTCGGCGGCGCAGTCCGGGATTGCTCGTTGTAGGTGCGCCGACGCGCGCGCACCGCCTCTTCTAGATCTGACCACTGCAAGCTGTCTTCTTGCAGTGCACGTGCCTCTGGCCAGGAAAGGAAGAAGATGTCGTCCTGACACTTCAGCTTGCCCATGCCGAGTAGCATTTGCTCCTGCTGTTTGAGCTTCGCTCGTAGAACGTCGAATGCCATGGAGTGAAAGTGGCGCGTGTTCTCACGTAACGTGACATAGTAGCGCACACGATCGATCAAGCGATCCGCGATCCAACGTTTCAATCGGCTACCCAGCGCCTGGTGTAATTCGTCCAGGGCGGCCAGGCGCCGGCCGTGTCGTTCGGTCGCGCCAGTGGACGGCTCGGCTAGGCCGGTTCTCACCATGGCGAGTACGGCGAGGGGGTCTTCGCGCCACCGGGGCGTAGCCAGGTCGATCTCCTTGGCGCATCGGTGTCCGAAGGTGGCGAGAAACTCGTCCAACGCGGTGCAGAACGGATGGTCGTCCGGAAGCTCGCTCAGGTGCCTGGCTGTGTTGGGGTCGTGTTCGGCTTCCAGCAAGGCGCACAGATGCGGGTCGGACCTCGCCGTTTCGGCAAGCTCGTGCATGCTGTCGACCATCTGACGGGAGAACATGTCGTCGTTCCCGGTGCACACCTGCTCGGTGAGGTTCGGGTCTGCATCCGGAGCGAACTTCTTTAGGAAGCGCTTCAATAGATCCAGCAGGAAGAAGTAGCGGCTTGCGGATACGTTGGCCTGAAAGATGCGCGCACCGATGGGTTCCAGTGGGTGCTTGCCCAGCGCCAGGGTGTAAAGGGCTCTGAGCGCGTCCATGTTCGGGTCCTGCTTGACGCGTTCGGCAAGAGTCGCGAACCGCCAAAGCGCGGTGGTCTTGAGCCGTGCGGTTCGATGCCAGGTCACGCCGGTGCACAGATAGGCCGTTATCAGCGCGCCCAGCGCCAACGGCACCCGACCCCAGGCAACCTTGATCTCGCTGGGGATGCCGCGCAGCAGCAGCATTTCCGCCAGCTGTCCGTCGCTAAGCTGAAACGGCATCAGCTGCTTCATGCGGTCGAAGTCCAGATAGTAGCGCCCAGTGATGAACCGTCCGATAGGGGGCAGCAGGCGTTCAAACAGGTCTACGCTCATGGGAGTGAGCGGCTCGTGGAAGTTCTCGATTACGGGTTTGAAGAGCACCCAACGGCCATCGGGCGTGTCGAGCGAGGGGGTTGCCAGGCTCGTGCTAACCGGTCGGCTCTGTAGCAGGTACAGCGTGCCGTCCTGGAAGGCCCACTCAATGTCCTGGGGGGTACCCTGATAGTGGTCCTGCGCTCGTCGTGCGAGGTTCACCACCGCGTTGAGTTGCTCGCTGTCGATGGCGGGTCGGGTCTGTAGTTGAGCGGGCACGTGGTCGAGCCGGTGTTCGCTGCCGTTGGCAAGGTTTTCGGCGACCTTGAAGCGTTTGCGTCCCACCCGCTGAGACGTGATGGTGCCGTCTTTGGCCATGAAGAATCGATCGGGTGACACGCGACCGTCTACCAGAGCCGCTCCCAACCCCCAGGTCGCCTCAACCAGCGCATGATCAGCAAACTGGCCGGTGGGATCCTGTGTGAAGCACACCCCAGAGCTTTCGGCCTGCACCATGCGCTGCAGTATTACGGCCATTCCAAATGGGACACTAGCGGCGTCGGGTCGCTCCTGTCGGTAGGCGCGGGCGGCGGGCGACCACAGCGACATCCAGCATCTGGTAACCGCATGCTCCAGATCATCCTTCGCGACGTAGTAGTAGGTGGCGTGCTGCCCCGCAAAACTCTGCTCGGCGCCGTCCTCACCAACGGCGGAACTGCGAACGACGATCTTGTCTCCATCTTCCTCGGCGCTACCCACCAGCGCGTCGAATGCCTGGTAAGCGGCTTCCATGAGCTGGGAGTCGATGACCGGCACCGCTGGCGGCTCGGTGGGTGAGCAATCGGGAAAGTGCGTTTGAAATGCAGCGATGCTGATCACGAAGCCGGGCGGAACCGGCAGTCCTTCCTGCATCAGCTTGCAGAGACTGGCGGCCTTGCCCCCTGCCGTCAGGGCATCTGTGTTGGCGGGATCGGAAAGCGCAGCGACCCAGGGCGGGGAGTCAGTCATCGCACGTAAGGAGCCTCTTGGGTGCGCCGCATGGCGCGCAATGGTACGCAGTAATAGTCAGCGAGGCTACACGGGGATTACTTGAGTGCCAGTCGGCCTCGAGGGATTCTTTGCGCCAGTCTTCGCCGTGCGTCTTGCAGCTGCACAGGGATTGCCAGCATGGCGGGCGTGACCACCAGAGTTAGCAGGGTGGCGAAGCTGAGGCCCGACACGATGGCTTGAGAAAGGGGCACCCAGAAGTTGGACATCTGCCCACCGTGGATGATGCTGCGGTTGACCAGGTCCACGGAAAAATTGCTCGCCAGCGGGAGCAGACCAAAGATGGTGGTAATCGTGGTGAGCAGCACGGGCCGCAGCCGTTGCGCGCCGGTTCGAACGATCACATCGATGTAGTCGAGGTCTGGGTGTTCGCGCCTGATGTGGTTGTAGGTGTCGATCAGAACGATGTTGTTGTTTACCACGATGCCCGCCAGCGCCACGATGCCGATACCCGACAGGATGGCGCTGAACGGCGCCTGCAGGACGATGAGGCCCAGCAGCACGCCCGCTGTGGACATCACCACGGACAACAGAATCAATGTGGACTGATAGATGCTGTTGAACTGTGTCACCAGCAGCACGAACATCAGCAGCAGGGAGAGCGAGAAGGCGACCTGCACGAACGCCATGGACTCGGCCTGGTCCTCGTTGGTGCCGCGAAAATCGATTTCCACCCGCGGATCTATGGGTTGGTCGGCAAGCCACTGCCCGATGATCTGCAGCTGGTTGTCCGCCAGCACCCCGTCGGCAACGTTGGCTCGGATATACTCCACCGCTATGCCGTCCACCCTCTGCAGGGTGTCTACGTTAGGTGCCGGAATGCGCTCGACAAAATTGGAGATAGGGACCAGACCCGCGTTGGTGGTCACCCGCAGGTCGTCCAGGGTCGAAATGCCGCGATTGCCCAGTGGATAGCGCACTCGGATGTCCACGGCATCATCGGCCTTGTCGGGCCGGTATTCGCCGACTTTGACGCCGTTGGTGACCAGCTGCACGGCGATCCCAACCTGGGATACATCAGCGCCGTACAGGGCCGCCTGGGCTCGATCAACCTTTAGCGTCCACTCGATGCCGGGTAGTGACCGGGTGTCTTCGATATCCAGCAACCCGGGCAGCTGGTCCATGTAAGCCCGCACCCGGGCCACAGCGGGATCCAGCAACTCTCGCTGGTAAGCGGTGAATTGGACCTCAATGGGTTTGCCTTCGTGTGGCCCCTGCTCGAATGCCATCAGCTCAACGGCTATTCCCGCGAATTGATCCGTGCGCTCGCGTATCTCCTGGAAAATAGCGCCCGCGCTGCGATCGCGCTGGTTTTCCTCGTGCAGCTCGATGAACATGAGCCCCACCTGGTCGAAGCCTCGTGATCCCCCCGGCGTGACGGTGTAGGTGTTCAGGCCCTTGATGTCGCGAACCTGCAGTACTTGTTCTTCCACCTCGGTGACCAGGCGATTGATTTCATCGGCGGACAAATTGCCCCGCGCCCGCACCGTCAGCTGCGCGAACTGGGTTTCTGAGTCGGACAGGTAGATGGTGCCTTTGCCGAACTGGCCGTAGGCCACGAATATACTAACCAGCAGCAGGGCGGCGGCCCCCAGGGTCGTTACCGCGTGGCGCGTGGTGCGGTGCAGCAGTCTGGCGTACAAACCGGTCGCGCCTTTCAGTTCGGTAGGATCGCCGGCCTCCAGAATCTGCATGGAATCGTCGGCACTGTCGTGGGGCTGGCTGGTCTTGCCGAAAAGCGATCCCAGCACCGGACCAAAAATGAGCGCGTACAGCAGCGAGCCCGTGAGCACCGTGAACACGGTGACCGGCAGATACTGCATGAACTGTCCGGAAACCCCCGGCCAGAACATCAACGGCACAAACGCGGCCAGGGTGGTGGCCACCGAGGCCACCACCGGACTGCGCATGCGTTTTGCCGCCATGGCATAGGCGCTGCGGCGCTCGAAGCCTTCCGCCATCTTGCGGTCGGCATATTCGGAGACCACGATGGCGCCGTCGATGAGCATGCCCAGCCCCAGCAGCATGCCGAACATCACCATGAAGTTGAACGTGTAACCGAGCAGGTACAAGAAGGACAGGGCAAACAGGAACGATACGGGAATGCCGAGCCCCACGATGACGCCGCTGCGTATCCCCATGGCGGCGACTACCAGCACCATCACCAGCGCCAGAGCGGTGAGAATGTTGCCCTGCAGTTCGGACACCTGGGATTGAGCGAATGGCGCCTGGTCCTGGGAGAACGACACTTCCACCTGGCTGGGCATGGTTGGTTGGTGTCGCGCCGTGATCTCTTTGACCTTTTCGATCGTATCGATCACGTTGGCGCCCGCCCGGGTGGTGACCTGCAGGGACAATGCCCGGTTGCCGTTCACCCGGGCGTAACCGGTGCGGTCTTTGAAGGTTCGGCGCACGGAGGCGATGTCGCGCAGGGTCACCACCGTATCGGCGTTGGCTCGGATCGGCAGATCGAAGATGTCGCGGGCTTCTTCGATGACGCTGGGTACCTTTACGGAAAATCGGCCTTCACCCGTGTCCAGGCTGCCGGCCGGAATCAGCCGGTTGTTACGCATGATGGTGCTGATGAGCGCTTCGTTGGAGATGGCGTAGGCTTCCAGCGCGCTGGGATCGATCACGGCTTCTAACATCTCTTCGCGGTGGCCTTGCAGCCTAACCGCCAGCACCGAGGGAATGGTTTCCAGATCGTCGCGCAATTCCACGGCTTCGTTGTAGAGCACCCGCTCGGGTACCGCATCGCCGGCCAGATTCACCTGAATGATGGGAAAGTCCGTACTGCTCTCTTCTGAGATAAACGGCTCTTCGGCGGTGCCGGGCAGCTCGGGTTTTGCCCGGTCTACGGCCTGGCGCACGTCCAGCTCGGCCTGGTCCAGGTCGAATTCGGGATGAAATTCCACGCGCAGGTTGGCTTGCCCTTCGGACGCGTAGCTGACAAGTTCTTTCACGCCCTCTACGCTCCTGAGTTCCACCTCCATGGGTAGTACTAGCAGTCGTTCTGCATCCTCAGGTGAAATGCCTTCATGGAAAAGGGTTACGACGAACAGCGGTATCTGCACCTCGGGGTCGGCGGCGATGGGAATTTGCGTCCGCGCGATAAGCCCGCAGATTACCACCATGAACATGATCAGCAGCGTGGTTCGAGTGCGTCGGATGGCACCGTCGATAAAGGCGTACACGTCAGCTGCTCGCCACCGGGCGTGTGGAGGTTGGAGCGGCGGCGGGCATGTCGGTGGCCGGTTCGAAATAGGGCTCGACCTGTTGCCCGGGCACTACCAGCTCTTGCCCTACCGTGATGACGGTAGCCATCTCCGGCAGCCCCGAAACCCAGACGCCGTCCGCATCTTCCCGCACGATGTCCACGATATGGAACTCAACAATGTTGTTCTCGTTGATGGTGCGCACGCCCACGTTGCCAGAGTCGTCCAGCGCGAACAGCGCGGGGCTCACCTTCTGTGCCATTACCCGCGCGACGGGTATCTGCATTTGTGTCGTGATGCCTGAGCGGTAGCTGCCTTGTAGGTTTGCGAATTGAACTTCTACGGGGTAGGTGCGGGTGGCCGGGTCGCTTTGCCGTCCGATGAAAGTAACGGGCCCCGTTACCCGACGACCATCGCTGAGTTGCCCTGTAACGGTTTGGCCGAGCCGAACCAGATGCACGTCGCGTTCCGCGATACGCCCCACCATCAGCATGGGGTCCAGGTCCACCAGGGTGGCGCAGGTATCGCCCCGTGAGGCGAAGTCGCCCACCTCCACGTGCACGTCTTCAACCACGCCGGCGAAAGGGGCGCGCACCGAGATGCGCTGCATGTCTAACTCGCTGCGGGTCAGGGCGGCCTGGGCTGCGGCCAGCTGCGCTTTGGCTTTGGCGATGGCAGCCTCCGATTGGAACCCCTTCGCCTTGAGCCGCAGGCTGCCTTGGTACTCGATACGCGCCTGCTCAACGGCCTCCCGCGACTCTTCGAGGCTGGCGCCGCGGTCCTCCGTTGCGATGCGGCAAAGCAGGTCACCGCTCGCCGCTATGGAGCCTCGCTCCACGGGACGTTGGGTAATCCGGCCAGACAGCTCCGTACGGACCTTGACCACCCGCTTGGACTGGGTCCGCCCGCGCAGCACCACGCTTTGCGATTGCGCGGAGGCGTTGATCACCTTGGCGCGCACGCGCAGTGGATCGGTATCCTGCAATCTGGCGTCGTTGGCTTCGTTGAGTTCAGCCAGTGAGGGGTGGGCCGGGGTTTCGTCGTCGCCCAGGCTGCCCGACAGTAACCAGACGATTATGAGAGCGCCTATCCAGGCCGCCATGATGTAGGTATGACGCATGGTCAGTCCAACGGGCGCGTACAGCAGAGTGCTACCGAACGTAACACTCTGGCACCAGGGTCGCAACCGGGACCACGACTGGGGGGCCAGAAAAAAAGAACCCCGCACGAGGCGGGGTTAGCCATTAGGTCATCACAAGGTCTATGGAGAGTTGTTTGTTGCCTCCGTGGCGCTAAAGCGTAGCGAATGAACCCAGGCTGACCAGCAGGGCAATGAAAGCGCCGAGGAGTAGGACACTTTCGCCTGCCGTTAGTCGGCCTTCGTCTGAGTTTGCCGTGGTGGCTATGCTCATCGATTGGGTGTCAGTCCGCACTGCTTACGTCCTAGATCACAACAATACGAGGCCCATGCTATGGCCCAAGTGTGAAGTGCGGTATTAGGCATAGTGGAATCAATATGGAGGCGTAACCCCGTCATCGTGGGGACCCCGGGGGAGTGGCCCATAGCGCGCCATTGCTGTCGGTGTGGTAGTGCCAGCCCAAGTCGTCCAGACGGTTGCGCAGATGCTCCAGGTCTACCTCCAGCAGTTCTGCGAGTTCCTGCTGGTTCAATACCTCGACCCGTTTGCGCCTGCCACGCCGGCGCCGGTGCAGCGGCCTGATCTTGAAATCCCCCACGGCAGTTCCCGATCGCCATTCTGAATACTGTATATATATACAGTATCGTGCGGTGGTCTCCAAGCCAAAGGGCCGGCGGCCGGCGTGACAATGCCTGGCCTCACCCGGACAATGGGCAACTACCAGGCGGCAGAAAAAGAAAAAAGCCCTAAGTGGAAGTTCTCCAGCTACTCATCAGCGGCATCTCTCAAGGGTGTGTCTACGGGCTCATCGCGCTTGGCTTCGTGCTGATCTACAAAGCCACCGAGATGGTCAACTTCGCCCAGGGCGACGTGATGATGCTGGGGGCGTTCGTCGCCGTATCGTTCGTCAATTTGTTAGATCTGCCGTTTGTGTGGGGTGTGCTGGCCACACTGATGGTCATGGGGCTGGTGGGTGCGTTGCTGGAGCGGTTGCTTTTGCGCCCCATGATTGGCGAGCCCCACTTTGCGGTGCTGATGCTCACCATCGGGCTGGGATTTCTACTACGCGCTTTGGCGGGTGCCATCTGGGGCAACGAGCCGCGCGCCCTGGAGACCCCCTACGCGGGGGAAGTGCTTCGCCTGGGTGCCGTGGTGCTCGGATACGAGAACGTGGTGATCATGCTGGGTACGGTGGTGCTATGCACGCTGTTGTTCCTGTTCTTTCGCTTCACCCGGCTCGGAATCGCCATGCAAGCGGCGTCGCAGAATCAGCTGGCTGCCTACTACGTAGGCATTCCGGTGAAACGCATCTACTCACTGGTGTGGGCTCTGTCCGCGCTCATTGCCGGCTTCGCTGGCGTGCTCACCGCACCGGTCTCGCTCATCGATCCGCTCATGGGGTTTGTGGGCATCAAAGCATTTGCGGCCGCCATTGTGGGCGGGTTTGGTAGTCTGCCAGGGGCCATTCTGGGTGGGTTGCTGGTGGGGGTGGTGGAGCAGTTTGCGGGGTTGTATCTGCCCACCGGGTTCTCCGATGTGAGCGCCTACGTATTGTTGCTGGTGATGCTCATGATTCGTCCGCAAGGGTTGTTCGCCACCATGCAGCGCAAGAAGGTATAAGCGGAAGCTCGCCGTGCGGTTCATTCGTAAGACGCATTACGCTCAAGACATCAATCTGTTCCGGCATCGCGGCGACGTGTTCTGGTACGGCCTGCTGGTGGCGCTATTGCTGGTGGCGCCGGCCGGGCTCGACCGGTTCTATCTTGGTGAGTTCGCCCAGGTGTTCATCTACGCCATCGCTGGTATCGGCCTCATGCTGCTGGTCGGATTCACCGGGCTTGTCAGCCTGGGGCATGCGGCGTTTCTTGCCGTGGGGGCGTACACACATGCCTATCTGATGAATCTGGGCGTGCCGCTGCCCGTCGCCCTTGCGTGCGCTACCGTGTTTTCGGCCGTAATCGGCGGTCTGGTGGGCATCCCCGCTTTGCGAATGACGGGCATCTATCTGGCGGTGGCCACGTTGGCGTTCGCGGTGATCGTCGAGCAGGTGTTGACGCACTGGGTGTCGGTGACCGGAGGGTTTCGCGGCATGGCCGTGGCCCGGGCCGAGTTGTTCGGCATGGACCTGGGGCGGCCTGCGCCTTTCTACTACCTGTGCCTGCTGGTGCTCATTGGGTGCATGTTTGCTGCCATGAATCTGCTGCGCTCACCGACCGGGCGGGCCATGGTGGCGGTACGCGACTCGGAAACCTCCGCTCAGAGCATGGGCATTCACATCAATCGCACCAAGGGGCTGGCATTTGCCGTCTCGGCGGCGTTTACCGGATTGGCCGGCGGGTTGTTCGCGCACCGTATTGGCTACTTGGCGCCGGATGCATTCACGTTGCTCACCTCCATTCAGCTTCTGCTCATGGTGGTGGTTGGTGGGCTGGGGTCGCTGCACGGGGTGGTGTTCGGCGCCATTTTTATCGGGCTTTTACCCCAAGGTATTGCAATCTTCCGGGATGTGGTGCCCCCCGCGGTTGCTCAGCTACCGGGCCTGGAGCCGGGTATCTTTGGCCTGATTCTTATCGGCTTCCTGATCTACGAACCGCTGGGGATCTATGGGCGCTGGTTGAAGATTCGCCTGTTCTTCGAGGAGTTTCCCCTGTACCGCAAGGCGACCCACAAGCGGCAGAAGAGCTTCCTAAAAACGGAGCGGCTACGGTGAGCCTGTTCGTGGCCGAAGACATCTCCATCAGCTTTGGTGGAATCAAAGCCGTACAGGATGTGAGTTTCACCGTGGAAGGCGGCGAGGTGTTCAGCATCGTGGGCCCCAATGGCGCCGGTAAGACCACCATCTTCAACCTGATCAGCCGCATTTACGACGTGGACCAGGGTACGCTGACCTTCGACGGCCAGGACATCACCCGGGTGCCTACCTACGTGGTGCCCGAGATGGGCATTGCGCGCACGTTCCAGAATACCGAGCTGTTCGATCAGGAAACGGTGTTGAAGAACCTGTTGATCGGTTGCCACGTTCACCGACAGAGCAACTTCTTCAGCGATCTGCTGTTTCTCCCTTCGGTGAGGCGTCAGGAGCTGGCGTTTCGTCAGCGCGTGGAGGACGTTATCGACCTGCTGGATCTGCAGCGCTACCGCGATCAGGTGATTGCCAATCTGCCCTATGGCGTTCGCAAGATGGTGGAGGTGGCACGGGCGCTGTGCGTGCAGCCGAAACTGCTGCTGCTCGACGAGCCGTCTTCCGGCCTGAACCCGGAGGAGACGGAGGACCTGTCGTTCTGGCTGGAAGACATCAACGGGGACCTCGGCATCACCATCGTGATGGTAGAGCACGACATGAATCTGGTGGCCCTGGCTTCCGACCGCGTGATGGCGCTGGCAGACGGTGCGCTGGTGGCCATCGGCACGCCCAGCGAAGTGCAGAACCACCCCGAAGTGCTGCGGGCGTATCTGGGAGACTAGCGTGGGGAACCTGTTGGAACTGCAGAACATCGAGACCTACTACGGCCCCATCATGGCTATTCGGGGCGTCAGCATGGATGTGCCGGAGGGTAAGGTAGTGTCGGTTCTGGGTGCCAACGGAGCGGGCAAGACCACGGTGCTCAAGACGATTAGCGGCGCCATGGATCCCCAGAAAGGTACGGTCACGTTCAAGGGAGAGCGCATCGATGCGCGTGATCCCGACTGGGTGGCGCGTCGGGGTATCGCTCACGTGCCGGAGGGCCGCGAAGTGTTCCCGTTCCTCTCGGTGGAAGACAATCTGCGCATGGGGGCGTTCTCGCGCCGGGATTCCGAGGTGTCACAAGACATCGAATTGGTTTATGAGTACTTTCCGGTACTCAAGGAATATCGCGGCAATCAGGCCGAGTATCTTTCCGGCGGGCAACAGCAGATGCTAGCCATCGGCCGCGCGCTGATGCTGCGCCCTGAGCTCATGCTGCTGGACGAGCCGTCGCTGGGCCTGTCGCCGCGCCTGGTGCACGACATCGCCGAGATCGTGGTGCGGCTGAACCGCGAGCAGTCGGTGACCATGCTGCTGGTGGAGCAGAACGCCAAGATGGCGTTGGACATCGGTGACTATGGGTACGTGATGGAGTTGGGCCGCATCGTGATGGAAGACACCTGCGAGCGCCTGCGTGAGGCCACCGACGTGCAGGAGTTCTATCTGGGCATGAAGGATGAAGGCGTGCGTGGTCGACGGCGCTGGAAGCAGAGGAAGACTTGGCGATGAGCAGTCAGCTCACCCAGCAGATCGACGGATGTGACACCGTATCGGCCCTGTTCTGGCAGCGGGCGACCGAGCTCGCTGACAAGGTGGCGATGCGCGAGAAGGATTTCGGCATCTGGAACGAGTACACCTGGGGCGATTGGGGCGAGCAGGCCCGGCTGGTGGGCCTGGGCCTGAAGGCGCTTGGGCTGGAGCGTGGCGATGTCTGCTCGGTGGCCACTGAGGTGAACAAGGAGTGGCTGTTTGCCGACCACGGCATCATTGGCGTGGGGGGGATTGTCAACGGCGTGTATCCCACCGATGCGCCCAATCAGGTGGAGTATCTGATTACCGACAGCGGCACCAGATTCTATTTTGCCGAAGACGAGGAGCAGCTCGACAAGGTGCTGGAGGTGCGCGGCAACACGCCTACTCTCGAAAAGATCATCATCTTCGATATGGAAGGGCTGCGCACATTTTCCGATGAACAGTGCATGAGCTTCGACGACCTGCTGGCGCTGGGTCGCGCGTTCGGCGACGAGCACCCCGAGCTTTGGGAACGGGAAGTGGCTGCGGCGGATCCGGAAGATCTACTCATTTTGACCTACACCTCGGGCACCACGGGCAATCCCAAGGGTGCCATGATCAGCCACCGCAACATGCTGTTCATGATGCGTACTCTGCAGCGCATGTACGGCGTGAGCGACACCGATGAGCAGCTCGGCTTTCTGCCCACGGCCCACGTTGCCGCGCAGATGTTCTACAACTTCAGCGTCATCGAGTCGTGCTCCGTGATTAATCTGGTGGAGGAGTTGGAGACCACCGACCAGGATCAGCAGGAGGTGGCGCCCACCATTCACTTTGCGGTCCCCAGGGTTTGGGAGAAAAAGCACTCGCTGGTAACCATCAAGCTAAAGGAGGGCACAGCCTTGGGCCGCTTTGCCTTCGACCTGGCCATGAAATTCGCGCTGCCGGTGGCCCAGGCGCGCAAGCGCGGTGACGGCCCGCCCTGGTTTGCCAGGGCGGTCACCGCGGTCCTGGACCCATTGGTCTTCAAGAATATTCGGGTGATGCTCGGAATCGACCGGTGCCGCTGGCTCTCCACCGGTGCCGCGCCCATCGCGCCGGAGCTCATCGACTGGTTCTGGGCGCTTGGTCGGCCCATGTACGAGGTGTACGGCCAGACGGAGTGTTCGGGCCTGGCTACGGCCAACACGCCGGACGCCCTTCGGGTTGGCAGCGTGGGCAGGGCCGGTGAAGATATCGACATTACGCTGTCTGACGAAGGGGAAATTCTCATCCGAAGCCCGGGGGTGATTCGGGGCTACTGGGAGAATCCGGAGAAAACGGCAGAGACCTTCCGGCAAGGCTGGCTCCACACCGGAGACGTGGGCCGCATTGACGACGACGGCTACGTATACGTGGTAGACCGCATGAAAGACATCATCATCACCGCCGGCGGTAAGAACATCACGCCCAGCGAGATCGAAAATCAGCTGAAGTTTTCTCCTTACGTCACAGACGCCGTGGTGGTAGGCGACCGCCGTCCGTACCTCACCTGTCTGATCATGATCGACCACGAGAACGTGACCAAGTATGCTCAGGACCACGACGTGCCGTTCACCAACTACACGAGCCTGTGTCATACGCGGGAGGTGCAGGATCTGGTATGGGACGAGATCGAAAAGGTCAACGCGCGTTTTGCGCGTGTCGAGACTATCAAGAAGTTTTGCTTGATCGATCAGATGCTCGACGAAGAAGACGACGAGCTTACGCCCACCATGAAGCTCAAGCGCAAGGTGGTGCACGAGAAGTATGCTGAGATGATCGAGGGAATGTACTGAGCATGTTGCGGGAACACATGATGAAGCGTTGGTATCTGGTGGCTGCGAGCGTCCTGGCGATTGCCGGTTGCGGTGGGAGCGAGCCTTCGCAAACGGGCGTGAGGGGTGTGAGTGACACCGAGATTGTTCTGGGTTCTCACACGGACCTATCGGGTCCCGTGGCTATCTGGGGCGTGGGAGGCACCAAAGGTGCGCGCATGCGCTTCGACCAGGCCAACGCGGCGGGCGGTGTGCATGGGCGTCAGATTCGTTTCATCGTGGAAGACACGTCGTATCAGGTGCCGAATGCCATCCGTGCCGCCAACAAGCTGCTCAATCGAGACAACATCTTCGCTATGGTGCTGAGCGCGGGCACGCCTATGAACAATGCGGTGATCACTCAACAGTTTGAGCTGAACGTGCCTAATCTGTTTCCCATCACCGGCGCACGTTCCATGGTGGAGCCGTTGCACCCGCTGAAATTCACTCAGCGCGGTATCTACTACGACGAGATACGCACGGCCGTTCGTTACTTTGTTGAAGAGCGCCAGAAAAGTTCAGTCTGTACTATCTACCAGGACACGGACTACGGCCAGGAAATATTGGAGGCCGTAGAGGATCAGCTTGCCGCCATGAACATGGCGTTGGTTGAGCGCTCGGCGCACAAACCCACAGAGAGTGAATTCACCGCGGCGGTGCTGCGGCTGAGAAATGCCAACTGCGATCTGGTGCTCATGGGCACGGTGCACAAGGACACCATTCTCATTCTTGATGCGGTGCGCAAGATGGGTTGGGAGGGCGCGGCCTGGGTTGGAAACAACGCGGCGTACGCCCAGGTCATCGCCGAGCAGGATAGCGCTCAGGGCTACTACTGCTTTGTGCATATGGCCAGGCTCTATGAAGACGATGAAAAATCTCCCGAGGTACAGGCCTGGTGGGACGAATACGTAGAGCGTTACGGTGACGAACCCGGGGTGGCTGCCATGGAGGGGTATCGTGGCGCCGACCTGGTGGTGCTTGCCCTGCAGCGAGCGGGCCGCGACCTCACGGTAGAAGGCCTGATGGCCGCCGTAGAAGGCATCACCGACTACACCGATATCTTCGGCTACAGCGTGTCCTTTGGTCCTGACAAGCACAGTGGTGCTACGGCATCCGTGCTCTCTCGGGTGCACAACGGCCGGTGGGTGCCTCAGGCGCAGTCGATCAGCTACTGACCCCGTATAGCTGCCGGCGCCATCGGCGAGATTCTGGGCGCGGGGGCCGTGCTGATCCCGCTCGGGTACCTGGCGGCGGGGTGTGGCCGACTACGAGTCGCTCAACCCCGACGAGCAGGTTAGCTTCAACGGC
>DEBD01000033.1 GCA_002348385.1 Gammaproteobacteria bacterium UBA2965
CGGATTTGCGATGATGCCGATCTTTCCCATGGGGGACCGAGGCAGGCCGGGCTAAAGCCCGGCCCGGGCTATACGCCCAGGAGCTGCTTGGCCTCTGCCGCGATCCGATCGGCGTTGGGAACGTATACCGCCTCCAACGCCGGACTGAACGGTACCGGCGAGAACGGTGCGCCCACGCGCCCAACCGGTGCATCCAGATAGTCGAACGCGTGCTCCTGAATCTGAGCCGCAATCTCTCCGCCAATGCCGCCAAAACGAACCGCCTCGTGTACCACCATGATGCGATGGGTCTTCTTCACGGACGCCACGATGGTATCCATGTCCAGCGGCTGGATGGTGCGGGGATCGATCACTTCAGCGTCGATGCCCACGTCCTTCAGTTGCTCTGCGGCAGACAGCGCTTCGTGGGTCATGCGGCCCATGGCCACGATGGTGAAGTTGGTGCCTGGTCGAATGATATTGGCTTCGGCCAGGGGCACCTCGTACGGTCCTTCCGGCACCTCGCCCATCATGGCCAGAGACATCTTGTTCAGCACTACGATGACCGGATTGTCGTCGCGCGCCGCGGCGATGATCATGCCTTTGGCATCGTATGGCGTGGCCGGCATGCATACCTTCAAGCCTGGCAGGTGACACAGCCATGCCTCCAGGCTCTGGGAGTGCTGTGCGGCCAGGCTGGCGCCCGCGCCCGCCATGGTGAGCATGGTCACCGGCAGGGTGGCGTGGCCGCCAAACATGTAGCGCATCTTGGCGAGCTGGTTGGCCACCTCGTCCATGCACTCACCGAGGAAATCCATGAACATCAGGTCGATGATCGGACGACAGCCTGTAGCGGATGCGCCTACGCCCAGGCCGACAATGCCGGCTTCGGAAATGGGCGTGTCGTACACTCGTTCGGGACCGAATTCTGCCAGCAACCCATTGTAGTAACCGTACACCCCGCCTGCACCGGCGACGTCTTCGCCGGCGACGAATGCGTCGGGTTGCTCGGAGAGCACCTGGCGCACTCCGTCGGTGATCGCTGCCACATAGGGGAGCATGCGTGGTTGTTCTTGTGCTTCTGCCATGATGACTCTCCTTAGGCGTAAACGTCTTCTAACAGGGCGCTAGGCTCGGGCATGGGGCTGGAGTTGGCGAACTCCACCGCTGCCTCGACCTGCCCGGCGATCTCGTCGTGCACGGCCTGTGCTTCCTCCGCGGACAGGATTTCCTGCTCCGCCAGGCGTTGCTCCATCAGCTGGATGGGGTCGCGCTGCATCCATTGCTCCAGCTCCTCGTCCGTGCGATAGGTCATGCCCATGCCGCGCACGCCCACATGGTCGTAGAAGCGGTAGGTTTTGCACTCGAGCAGGGTGGGTCCCTCGCCGGCGCGGGCGCGGGCAATGGCTTGCCCAGCTGCCTCGTAAACGGCAATCGCGTCCATGCCGTCTACCACCACACCCGGCATGCCGTATCCGGCTGCTCGATCGGCTACGTCGACGATGGCCTGGTGGTTGCGCTGGGGCGTGTACTCCCCATATCCGTTGTTTTCGCACACGAATACCACCGGCAGCTTGTAGAGGGCTGCCATGTTGGCCGCCTCGTGCACGGAGCCTTCGTTGCTGGCGCCATCGCCGAAGAACGATATGGACACATCGTCGGTACCGCGGAATTTGTTGGAAAAACCAGCGCCCATGGCAATGGGCGGCCCGCCGCCCACGATGCCGTTGGCGCCCAGCATGCCCAGCTCCATGTTGCAGATGTGCATGCTGCCACCCTTGCCTTTGTTGTAACCGGTGGCACAGCCGAACAACTCCGCCATCATGCGGTCGAACTCGCCGCCTTTGGCGATGAGATGTCCGTGGCCCCGGTGCGTGCTGGTGACCCAGTCTGTATTGCGCAGGTGCACCATCACGCCGGATGCCACCGCTTCCTCACCCACGTACAGGTGCAGGGCGCCCGGAATCTTGCCGTTCTCCATCATTTTGCCCGCTGCTTCCTCGAACAGTCGGATGCGGACCATGCGCCGGTGGATGTCCAGCAGAGTCTCGTTGGGTATGTCGGTGCTCAAAGTGCGTCCCCCTATCAGTCCAAGTCGTTGCAGCAGCCTTGCGCCGACCCTGTCTTAAGGGGTTGCCTTAAGTGGTCGTTGGCCCCAGGCGGTGGCAAAGCCCGCTATTGTTAGCGCAAAAGCTCACTATTCTAGCGAAAATGGCGCGGCTGTGGGCCGTGACAATTCGCAGGGACGTCTTTATAACGGAACGCACCCTGGGCATAAACCGCCGTGGGGGATAATTGGGACGATAATTAGAACAAATGCGCCGGCAGATGCCCTTGCGTGGCATCGGCGCCGGCTTGTGGGGGACTCAAAATGACTTTTGCCAGAGCCATCGCGGCTGACCGGCCCAGCGAGATCGCGCTACGCGATACCGATAACGCCTACACCTGGGGCCAGGTAGACGACATTCTCAATCGCACCGCCAACGGTCTGCTGAGCATGGATCTGGGTCCCGATCACCGGATTGCCGTGTTTGCCGAAAACGGTGCCGAAACCGCATTTGCCAACTTGGGGGGCCTGATTTCTGGTGCGTCGGTGGTGCCGGTGAACTTCCATCTCACCGGTGAGGAGGTGGCCTACATCCTCAATGACTCCGACGCTCGGGTGCTGTTTGCTGACGCTAGGACCGTGGACCGAGCCCTGGAAGCGGCCGCGCAGTCCAATGTGCATTCGGTGGTGGTCTGGGGAGTAGCGGAACGCGAGGGTCTCATCCGCTGGCAGGATTGGATCGACGCCAGTTCCGGCGACGAGCCGCCTGACGACATGCCGCCGCGCCCGAACTTGCTGTACACCTCGGGCACCACCGGATTTCCCAAAGGCACGCCGCTGCCGCCCACCATGTTCGCGGGAGGCGATACGGTCAGGGAACATCTGGAGAACCTGGCTGCGGGGCAGCGCATGGGAGGCGACGCCGGTGTGCATCTTGTAGTGGGCCCTATGTATCACACGGGCCCGCTTTCCGGCGCGCGTGGGCTGGCCGGTGGGCAGTGCTCCGTAATCCTGGGCCGCTTTGATGCCGAAGCCACGCTCAAAGCCATCGAGGACTACCAGATCGGCAACTCCATCATGGTGCCGACGCACTTCGTCCGTCTGCTGGCTTTGCCGGATGAGGTTCGGGCCAAATACAACGTGAGTTCCCTGATCCGCATCGGGCACACCGGCGCAAAGTGCCCGGTGGACGTCAAGCGGGCCATGATCGAGTGGTGGGGGCCGGTGTTCTTTGATGCTTACGGCGCCAGCGAGGTGGGCACCACCTGCATGATCACTTCTGAAGAATGGCTCGAGCACCCAGGCTCGGTGGGGCGTGCGGTGCCCCCGTTCGAGGCCATGATTCTCGATGACGATGGTAACGCGCTGGGGCCCAATGAAGAGGGCCGCCTGTACTTCAAGGACACGACAGGGCGCGGCGTGGTTTATCACAACGCGCCGGAGAAAGCGGCGGAAGCGCACATTGCCCCCGGGGTTTTTACCCTGGGCGAGATCGCCTACATGGACGAAGACGGCTACGTCTACATTACCGACCGTTTCAGCGACATGATTGTATCCGGCGGGGTGAACATCTATCCGGCCGAGTCCGAGCAGGTCTTGATACACCATCCCGGGGTGCTGGATATCGCCTGTATCGGCGTACCCCATCCCGAGATGGGCGAGGAGCTGAAGGCGCTGGTGATTCCAAGCAAAGCCGATGCGCCGCCGGATCCGCAGGAACTTATGGACTGGTGTCGCGAGCGCCTGTCGCATTACAAGTGCCCGCGCTCGCTGGACTTCGTCGACGAGATCGGCCGAAACACCATGGGCAAGGTGAACAAGCGCAAGCTGCGCGCTCCGTACTGGGAGGGGTTCGAGAAGGGTTAGCCGGCTAGAGACTGGTGTGCTTGACGGTGTTGAGCACGTCCTGGTAGCTGCGGCGCAGCTCGCCCTTGAGCCAATCGAGCATCATTTCGTCTGGCACGGGCGGACCGCCTATCGCCCGCGCGACACACCTGCGGCTGCAGCGATGTTCTCCGTGGCGGTATTGGCATAGCCGAGCGCAAAGAAACAATCTACGGCCGAGTCTGGGATGGCGTTGCGGGTGAGGTGGCTTTTGGTCTGCTGCCGGGGCTGCGCTGTTTGTGCGCATGTTCGGCTCGAACCGTCGCCATGGTCTGCCCTCCCCGGGTGATATGATTGTCATGTCAGGCTCGCGCCGCTGCGCGGGCAAGGTGGGTGCGGGGCCGCACCGCTCAGCGGGAGGAAAGACGTGGACAATATCCTTTTGGTTACCAAGGGCCATCCGTTCGAGCGGGAGCCGTTCTTCGAGGTGTTCGATAGCATGCCCGCGGTGAACTGGACCCACGTGGAGCAGCCGGCGGCGCAGGCCCTGTTCAACGTCAAACAGGCGGCTGCCTACGATGCCTTCGTGATGTACGACATGCCGGGTATCGGATTTCGCGGCGATGGGCCGCCCGACTTTGCTGTCCCCAGCGAGGACTACAAGCAGGGGTTGCTGGAGCTTGTGGAGGAGGGACACGGCTTCGTATTTCTGCATCATGCGGTGGCCGGCTGGCCCACGTGGGATGAGTACGCGGAGATCCTGGGGGGGCGATTTCTGTATATGCCCGGTCGCTTGCGTGGTCGGAACTTACCCGATTCAGGCTATCGGCATGGCGTGGAGCACACGGTGCGCGTGGTTGGGGAGCATCCGGTGACAGCCGGCATCGCGCCATCGTTTTCCATCACTGACGAGCTGTATCTGTTCGAGGTGTTCGAGGACTCCGTGCAGCCTCTTTTGGCAAGCGACTACGAGTTCACCCGTGACAACTTCTACTCCGCGGCGAAGGCCGTGGCCGAAGGGAAGATGTTCGACAACGAAGGGTGGGAGCACGAACCTGGCAGCAACCTCATCGGTTGGGCCCATGAGCGCGGCAAAAGCCGCATCGTTTATCTGCAGTGTGGGGACGATCCGGTGGCGTACGCGAGTGCCGAGTTTCGCCAGCTCATAAAGAACGCCATCGGCTGGGTGGCCGAGCACGACTGAGCGGTTATTCAGGGGTGCAAAGCGGCGCCCCTGATGTAAAAATGTCCGGCTAAAACATTCACCGGTGACGGTTTTGCCACCACTGGTGGTGGCGGCAGAGGCGAGCGAGGCGCGAACCAGCCTAACTGGGCAGGTGTAAAGGCGTCTGTAAAGGCGTCTGTAAGGGAGGAGGAGACAGCATGACGGTATATCGAAAAATCGAGCGGTTCGCGGATCCGCAGACCTCGAAAACGCCGGTAATGAAGGAGCCGGACCCTGATCTGGGCTACGACTTCATTCCCAAGGAACGCTATACCTCACCCGACTTTGCCGCCATGGAATGGGAAAAGATGTGGAAGAAGGTCTGGCTCATGGGCGCCTGGATTGGTGACCTGAAAGAGCCGGGTGACTACGTGGTGACGGAGATCGGTAAGGAAAGCATCGTCATCACCATGGACGAGGATCGACAGTACAACGCCTTTTACAACGTCTGCTCTCACCGCGGTAATCAGGTGGCCTACGGCGCCAGCGGCCACACCAAGACGTTCAAGTGCTCCTACCACCTGTGGGAATACAACCTCAAAGGCGAGTGCATCGACATTCCCGACCCCGAGACGTTTCCCCAGGGTGCGCCGTGCGACAAGCTGGGCATCGTGAGCCTGCCTTGCGATACCTGGGGGGCCTGGGTGTGGTTCAGCCTCAACCAGGATGCCGAGCCGCTCAGAGAATTCCTGGGCATGATTCCGGAGCATCTGGATCCTTACCACTTCGAGGACATGGCCCTGGTCAACGATGTCACCGTGGAGTGGGACGTGAACTGGAAGGCCTCGGTGGACGCCTTCAACGAGACCTATCACGTGCTGGGCACCCATCCCCAGCTGGCGTGGATGCTCGAAGACATGGACGTGCAGATCGACTGCTACGACAAGCACAACCGCTACCTGATTCCGTTCGGCTGCGTGAGCACCCACATTGAGGACGGCACGCCCATCGCGGAAGCGTTGCGGGTCTTCATGGAGAGCAACGGCCTCGATCCGGAGACCTTCGATGGCAATGGGCTGGACGTGCGCCGTGGCATCCAGAAGCACCTGCGCGAAAACGGTGAAGCCATGGGTTACGACTTCTCCGACATGAACGATGACCAGCTCACCGACGACTACCACTATCTGATCTTCCCGAACATGACGTTCAACACCCACTGCAACAGCGTGATGGTTTTCCGTCAGCGCCCGCATCCGTCTGACCCGAACAAGATGTTCTACGACGTGCAGAACTACAGCACCATCCCGAAAGGCCAGCAGCGCCCCGAGCGTCCGCCGCACCGGCAGTGGAAGCACGGCGAAGACAGCCTGGGAGAGGTGCTTGATCAAGACGCGGAGAACCTGCCCATGATTCAGAAAGGCATGAACAGCGAAGGTTTCCGCGGGCTTTGGATCGGTGATCAGGAGCTGCGCATCCGGCACTTCCACAAGACCCTCGATGACTACGTGCATCGCAATTCCATCAACTGGATGAAGTAGCTTGGAACCCTTAGTAGCGCAGTCGGAGCTGGCCGACGGAGAGATGCATGCCTGCCAGGTAAATGGGGTGGACGTGCTCTTGTGTCGGGTGGACGGAGAGTATTACGCTGTAGCAGATCGCTGCAGCCACGCGACGCAAAAGTTGTCCGTGGGGCGCCTGCGTGGGCACGAGGTCACTTGCCCGTTGCATGGCGCGCGGTTCGACGTCCGCGATGGCCGCTGTCTGGCGGCGCCGGCGTCGCGCCCGATCAAGACGTTTCCGGTGACTTTGGAAGGGGGCAAAGTCAACGTGACCGTGACCGAGGAAGACAAACCGGCTCGTCCCCAATTTGGGCCGCTAAACTAGACCTGACAGACAAAAAACTGATAGACCCAGAACCAATAGAAGAGGACACATAATGGACTTACAACTAAAAGGCGCGAATGCGCTGGTCACCGGTGGCACCAAAGGCATCGGCCGGGCCATTGCCGAGCGTCTGACCGACGAGGGCTGCAACGTTTCCATCTGTGCGCGCAACGAAGACGAAGTAAATGCCGCGGTTGAAGCATTCAAGGCGAAGGGCGTTAACGCCTGTGGTCTGTCGGTGGACGTGGGCGACGGCGACGCGCTGAAAGGCTGGGTTGAAGCCAGCGCCGAGGTGCTGGGTGGCATCGATTGCGTGGTCTCCAACGTGAGCGGCGGTAACGCCCCTGGCGAAGCCGGATGGCGCGCCAACTTCGAGCACGACGTACTCGGCTCCGTGCGCCTGGTGGAAGCAGCGCTTCCCCACCTGGAGCAGTCCGACAACGCCAGCATCATCATGATTTCGTCGACGGCCGCGCTGGAGAAATTCATCGGCGCCAGCGCCTACAACGCCATGAAGGGCGCCGTGGTGCAGTACTCGGGCGCCCTGGCCCAGGATGTTGGCGCGAAAGGCATTCGTGTGAACTCCATCTGCCCCGGCCCGATCTTCATCGAAGGCGGATCGTGGGACATGATCAAGCAGAACATGACGCCATTTTACGATGCGACGGTGGCCGACATTCCCGTTGGGCGCATGGGTAGCGCCGAAGAGGTTGCGGCGCAGATCGCTCTCTTGGCAAGCCCGCTGGGTGCCTTCACCACGGGTTGCAACGTGGTGATCGACGGCGGATTCACCAAGCGGATCCAGTTCTAGGAAGTCCTTCGAACGCATGCCGACGGCGGCCGCCTTTACCTTTAGCGGGTGGCCGCCGCGCATTGCGCACACAAATTAGCTGCCAACGGACCTTGGGTGGGGGGAAACATGGCTGACAGAATCATCGACGTGTACATGGTCGCCAATGGGCTGTACCACGACATCGACTACGCGCGCCAAGAGCTGCTGAAGCTGCTGGCGGAACACGAAAATGTGCGGGTAAAGGTTGCCGCCGACTATTCCGACGTGGAGGGCATCGCGGCCAGCGACTTTCTGATCACATACTGCTGTCACCTGATTCCCAGTGAGGAAGAGCAGGTGGCGCTGCGTGATTACATCAGCTCGGGCAAGCGCTGGATAGCGCTGCATGGCACCAACGCCATTCTCGATTTCGGGGATGAAGGCGTGGCCTGCCCCGAGCGTGCGCCCATCTTCATGGAGACCCTGGGCTCTCAGTTTATGGCGCACCCGCCCATCGCTCCGTTTACGGTGAAGATCACGGACCCGGAGCACGAGTTGGTGGCGGGTATCAACGAGTTCGATACGGACGATGAGCTGTACATCTGCAAGATGCACGGCGAGCACCACGCGCTGCTGCACACCGACTTCACCGGCACCTGCGACGGATTCGTGAACAGGGATTGGCCGGACGACGAGCCGCGCGTGATGTACTACCTGCACCCGGTGGGTACCGGCGAGGTGATCTACAATTGCCTGGGCCACTGCCGGGGCCATTACGACATGCGTCCGGTGACCGATTACTATCCCGTCATCGAGAAAGGCAGCTGGGATAAGCCCGAGTACTACGAGCTGCTCCGGCGTTCCATCAAGTACTGCGTCGACCGGGTGGTGTAAAACATGGCCAAACCGTTTCGTTTCGGCTACCAGACGTTCAATGCTGCCTCAGGCGAAGCCTGGGCAGAAAAAGCTCGCAAAGCCGAGGACCTCGGGTACTCCACATTTCACCTGGCCGACCACCTGTTGGGGCCCGGTCCCGCGCTGGAGGCGGCCAATCACCCCATTCAGGACGTGGCTGCCATTCCTGCCATGGCCTATGCGGCGGCCGTAACCAAGACCATCAATATTGGCTGCCGCGTGTTCTGCGTGGACTACCACCTCCCGGTGGTGTTGGTGAAGTCCGCTATGACCATCGACATGCTGTCCGGCGGTCGCCTGGAGATGGGGCTTGGCGGCGGTTGGGTGAAGAGCGAGTACGAAGCGGTCGGTATCGACTTCGACGAGCCGCGCGTACGCATCGACCGTTTGGGGGATGTGATTGCCGGCGTCAAAGCGTTCCGCGGCGACGGCAACGTGGATATCCAAAACGACACGGTTGCCTGGAAGGATTTTGAGGGTCTACCCAAGCCGGTGGGCCGCGCGCCCATCATGGTGGGTGGCGGTAGCCCGCGCGTGCTTCGTCTGGGTGGCCGTGAGGCAGATATCGTGAGCCTCAACTTCAATAATCGCATGGGCATGATCGGTCCCGATGGCCTGCAGATGTCCACCCACGACGAGACCCACAAGAAGATCGGTTGGATTAAGGAAGGCGCGGGCGATCGGTTTGACGAGATTGAGATCGAAATTGGCGCCTACTTCACCGTGGTGACAGACGATGCCAAGCCCGTCGTGCAAGGCATGGCCGGTATGTTCGGCATGTCGGAAGAAGAGATGCTCCGGCACCCGCACGGACTGTTCGGTAGCGTGGACGCCATCTGCGAGGAACTCGAGCGCCGTCGCGAGGAGTTCGGCATCTCCTACTTCACCGTGGGTGAGGACAACCTGGAAGCCTTTGCGCCGGTGGTGGCTCGCCTTACTGGAAAGTAAGCATGTCTGGCTAGGTGTTGCGGCGGTTGAGATTCCTCGATGGCCGCGGCGCCGCAGATAGTCCTCGCCTGCCAGCTGGGAAAGCTCCACGCGTTAGCAGCGCGCACCGGTTATGACCGTTGGACACCGTTGGTGTCGAAATTGAAGCGTGGCTTCTCCGGCGACCGCACGATCCAGCACCTTCCGACGCATCAACATCTGTTGAGTCTGCCCGGTTCGCCTAGGGGAATTGAAGGGCCCCGCCAGGGCCATGCGTCGGCGTGCGTTGCCACTTGTCCCGGGCCGTTGACTACGTGAGCCCGTGTCTGTATCAAGGCAGCCTCTCCACAACGTCAAGGTTCGAGCCCGTGGATTTCGAATACAGCGCTGAAGACCAGGCATTTCGAGAAGAAGTGCGTGAGTTTCTGCAGGAGAATCTCCCGCAGGACATGCGCGAAGGCGCCCGACGCACCACCACCGTGTTTGCCGACAAGCAGCTGGCCATGCGCTGGCAGGCGATTCTGGTGAAGAAAGGCTGGGCCGTCCCACCGTGGCCGGTGGAATATGGGGGCACCGACTGGACGGTGACGCAGAAGTACATCTGGAGCGAGGAATGCGCCAAGGCGTCTGCGCCGGGGTTGATACCGCTTGGGCTCAGAATGCTGGCGCCTGTGCTGTTCAAGTACGGTACCCAGGAACAGAAGGACTACTACCTCCCACGTATGCTCTCGGGGGAGCATTACTGGTGTCAGGGCTATTCGGAACCAGGATCCGGCTCGGATCTGGCCAGCCTGCGCACCACCGCCGTGAAAGACGGCGACGACTACATCGTCAACGGTACCAAGATCTGGACCACGCACGCCCAATTCGCGGACCACATATTCTGTCTGGTGCGAACAGACCCGGACGTTCGTCCCCAGGCCGGCATCTCCTTCGTGCTGATCCCCATGGATACGCCCGGTGTGACGGTAGAGCCCATCATTACCATCGCCGGGGACCACGAGGTGAATCAGGTTTTCCTGGACGACGTGCGCATCCCGCAGTCGAACCGGGTGGGGCCTGAGAATGAGGGGTGGCAGGCGGCCAAATATCTGCTCGAGTTCGAACGGGGTGGTGGCGGAGCGGCCGTGCGCTTGAAGGTGGACCTGGAGGAGCTGTTGGCCATCGCGCACACCGAAGGTGGTGATGGGCTGCGGCTCATCGACGTTGCCGCCTTCAGAAACCGCATCAGCGAGTTGGAGATTCGCACCTCGGCACTGGAGTTTGCTGAGCTTGCTACGTTGGCAAGGATGTCTCAGGGATTATCCCCTGGAATCGGCTCGTCGGTGGCCAAGACTTCCAGCGTGGAGATCGATCAGGCCATCGAGACCCTAAAGCTGGAGGCCATTGGTTGCTACAGCATGCCGCATGCAAACAAGATCTCGCTGAATGGCTTCAACGAGTCCTGGCCTGGGCCTGCATATGCAGAGACCGTCACGCCCAAGTACATTAATTTACGCGCTGCGTCGATTTTCGGGGGCGCCAAGGAAGTCCAGAAAAATATACTCGCCAAGACGGTGCTGGGGCTGTAGATGAGTGAGCGTATCGACCGAAGCGGCTTGCGGGTGGCGGGGGAGTTGGATGCGCTTGTGGCGCATATTGCTCAGGCCGCTGGCATAGATGTTGGAGAGTTCTGGGAGGGGTTTGCGGGCATCGTACGCGATCTGTGTCCACGCAATCGGGCGTTACTGGCGCGCCGTGACGAGCTGCAGGCGACCATCGATGCCTGGCACCTGGAGCATCGGGGGCAGCCGCTGGATCCGCAGGCGTATCGGCAATTTCTGCAGGACATCGGCTACCTGGTGGCAGAGCCCGCGCCGTTTCGCATCAGCACGGGCAACGTAGACCCGGAGATCGCGCGTATCGCGGGACCGCAGCTGGTGGTGCCCGTTATGAACGCGCGCTATGCCCTCAACGCGGCCAACGCACGCTGGGGCAGCCTGTACGATGCGTTCTACGGAACCGACGTGCTGCCGGAAGAGCCGGGGCGCGAGCGGGGCACCAGCTACAATCCTGCCCGCGGCGAGCGGGTGATGCAGCTGGCCTCTGACTTTCTGGATCAGGCGGCGCCCCTGGACGGCGCCCGTCATCGTTCGGTGGTGGCCTACGCGGTGGGCGATGGCTCACCTGCCGAGCTACGCGCCATTCTAGAGGATGGCGGGAACACGGGGCTCAAGAATCCGGATCAATTTGTTGGCTACGTGGGCGATCACGAGCCGAGCGTGGTGCTTCTTGTCAATAACGGTCTGCACATAGAGCTGCAGATCGATCGGGAGCATTCAGTGGGTCAGGCGCACCAGGCCGGCGTGAAAGACGTGGTGCTGGAGTCGGCAATCACTACCATTCAGGATTGCGAAGATTCCGTGGCGGCGGTGGATGCAGAAGATAAATGTGTTGTTTATGGCAACTGGTTTGGCCTCATGAGCGGCGCGCTGACCGAGTCGGTGCAGAAGGGCGATACCACCATCACCCGGCGCTTGAACCCGGACCGCGAGTACACTGGGCGAGACGGCAACCGGCTCACGCTGCCGGGTCGTAGCCTGATGCTGGTGCGCAACGTGGGCCACCTCATGACCACGGATGCGGTGCTTGATCCCGAGGGCAATGAGATCGGAGAGGGTATTCTCGACGCGGCGGTGACCAGTCTGGCCGCGATATGCGATCTGCACCGGACCGGACCGGTGACGAACTCCCGAATGGGCAGCGTCTACATCGTGAAGCCGAAGATGCATGGCCCCGAAGAGGTCGCGTTTACCTGTGATCTGTTTTCCCGTGTGGAGTCGGTGCTGGGTTTGGAGCCGAATACGCTCAAAATGGGCATCATGGACGAGGAGCGGCGCACCACAGTGAATCTGCGTGCCTGCATCCAGGCCGCGAAGGAACGGGTGGTTTTCATCAACACCGGCTTTCTCGATCGCACTGGCGATGAGATCCATACCAGCATGCAGGCGGGGGCCGTGCTCCGCAAAGAAGCGATTAAAGCGCAACCGTGGATTGCGGCCTACGAAGACGCCAATGTGGATGCGGGTTTGAGTTCCGGTTTCCAGGGTACGGCGCAAATCGGCAAGGGCATGTGGCCCAAGCCCGACGAGATGAGCGAAATGCTCCAGGCCAAGGTGGGGCATCCCCAGTCCGGCGCGAATACCGCCTGGGTGCCGTCACCTACCGCCGCCACCCTGCATGCGCTGCACTACCACCAGGTGGATGTGGTGGCGCGCCAAACCGAGCTTGCCCAGCGTGCGCCAGCGCAGTTGGACGACATTCTCAAGATTCCGCTCCTGGCCGGCGAAAACCTGTCTGCCGAGCAGGTGCAAAACGAGTTGGACAACAACGCCCAGGGCATTCTGGGCTATGTGGTGCGCTGGATCGATCAGGGGGTGGGCTGTTCCAAGGTCCCGGACATCAACGACGTGGGCCTGATGGAAGATCGCGCCACGTTGCGTATCTCCAGCCAGCACATCGCCAACTGGCTGTACCACGGTATTTGCTCACGCGAGCAAGTCATGGAGACCCTGAGTCGCATGGCGGCGGTGGTTGACGAGCAGAACGCGGGCGACGCGGACTATACGCCCATGGCGACGGATCTGGAGGGAAGTGTGGCGTTCAAAGCGGCATGCGATCTGGTGCTCAAGGGGCTCGATCAGCCGAACGGATATACGGAACCAATCCTGCACGCCCGTCGCCGCGAGGCCAAGGGGCGCTAGCGGCTCAGTCGTTGTTGGGATATACCCGAACCAGCAGGATGCGCGGCCCTTTCATCCTCTTGACCACCACGTCGAACTGATCGAACTCCACCCGTTCGCCTTCTTTGGGGAGATCGCCCAGCTGTTGTTGGATCAGGCCGCCCACTGATTCCACCTCGGTGGTCTCGACTTCCACTCCCAATGCCCGTTCCAGGGTGAACAGGGGTAGGCTGCCTTTGCCCAGCAGCGAGCCGTCGTCCAGGGTGGTCCAATCGTTACCCACCTCGCGGAATTCGTCGCGGATCTCGCCCACCAGGGCCCCGAGCAGATTGTCCAGGGTGATGAATCCCAACGGGTGCCCATCGCGCCATGCCGCCACGGCGAAGTGGGATGTGCCCTTCTGGAAGCGCCGGAACAGCTCGGTGGCCGACAGGTCGGGAGGCACCATTGGCGCAGGCCTCGCCAGAACGGCCAGGTCATCGGGCAGGTCTTTCTGCAGGGCGAAGAAGATGTCCTTCAGGTGCAGCACGCCCAGTACTTTTCCTTCGCCGTCTAGAAATGGGTATCGGCTGAACCGGTGGTTGACGATGCGCTCCAGGTTCCAATCCAGACTCTCCGTGGAAGACAGAGCAACCACCTCGTTGAATGGCCGCATCAGGTCCGCCACTGTCAGTTTGCGGAAGTCGATGGCCTTGGCCAGTACGTTCAGCTCGCGGCTGGTGAAGTCCTGGTCGGCGCGCGAGCTGCGCAGAATCAGCTTCAGCTCCTCGGTGGAATATTCCGTGCCGTGGGCGTCGGTAATGTCCAGCCCGAACTTCGCCAGCAGCCAGTTGGAGCTGCGGTTGAGCAGCCATATGAGCGGGTACATCCCCCAGTAGAAGGCGTAAAGCGGTGCCGCCGTCCAGGTACCGACCATTTCGGCGCGCCGGATTGCCATAGACTTGGGCGCCAGCTCGCCCACCACGATGTGCAGGTAGGAGATGATGAAGAATGCCACCGACAGGGCAATGCCGTGGATCAGCGCCTCGCTTTCCACGCCGATGGCGGTCAGCATTGGCCGCAGCAGCTCGGCAAAAGCCGGTTCGCCGATCCAGCCGAGCCCCAGTGACGCCAGGGTAATACCGAGCTGGCAGGCGGACAGGTACGCGTCCAGGTTTCGGTGCACGGTGAGCAGAATGCGCCCGCGCCACCCGTAGCTTCGCGCGATCGCCTCCGCCCGGGTCTCGCGCAGCTTCACCAGGCTGAACTCCGCGGCCACGAAGAAGCCGTTCAGCAGCACCAGCCCGAAGGCGGCGATGACCAGTATGATATTGGTGCCCATAGGGGTGCCTGGAGAGGGTCGCTATTCCTCCACCGCGCGTCTGACTGGGGCTGTTCTATTCACCGCTGAACACCTGCGTGCCGATTCCGTTAGATATCCTACACCCTCCGGCAGGGCTTTCCCTCTGCCATCAACAGCGCGTGGTAAGCCAATACGGGGGCCTGATCGGCGGATTGCAACGCCCGATGGCTGGCCTACCCGGTGAGGTGAGAGTCCTGCTGGGGTTCGGTGACGCCGCGTGGCACGCGAATGTTTTCTACCAGAATGCGCACGGAATCCGGCGCGGGGGCGGACAACTTGCCGACGATGCCTGCCACCGCGAAGTTCAGCATGGCGCCCACCATGCCAATGCCTTCCGGGGAGATCCCGAACCACCAGTGCTCGGCATTGTTGAGCTCCGGGCTAACAAATTTGAAGTAGGCGATGTAGAGAAAGGTGAAGGTCAGTCCGGTGACCATGCCCGCGATGGCGCCCTCCTTGCTCATGGTCTTGCTGAAGATGCCCATGAGAATGGCAGGAAACAGTGATGCGGCCGCGAGCCCGAAGGCGAACGCCACCACTTGAGCCACGAACCCGGGCGGATTGATCCCGAGATAGCCGGCAATGCCGATGGCGGCAGCGGCCGAGATGCGCGCGTAGAGCAGTTCCTGCCTGTCGGTGATGCCTCGCGCCAGGGTTTTCTTGATGAGGTCGTGGGAGACGCTGGTGGAGATGACCAGCAGCAGGCCGGCGGCCGTGGATAGTGCCGCGGCGAGCCCGCCGGCAGCCACCAGAGCGATCACCCATGCTGGCAGGTTGGCGATTTCCGGGTTGGCCAGCACCATGATGTCGCGGTCTACGTACACCTCGTTGGGGCTGCTGGTGGGCGCGTTGGTCAGCGCTCGCTCGCCCATCGGACCGCGGCTGTCGGAAAAATCAGGAGCGCCGCTGAACGGCGCGCCGGGTGCATACTGAATGGCACCGTCGGCGTTCTTGTCTACCCAACCGATCAGGCCGACGTCCTCCCAGCTTTTGAACCATTGGGCCACGCTGGTGTAGGGAGTGTTGTGTACGGTGTCCACGAAGTTGAGCCGCGCGAACGCACCGACGGCGGGGGCGGTGGTATACAACAAGGCAATGAACAGCAGCGCGTATCCTGCCGACTTGCGCGCATCGGACACCTTGGGAACAGTAAAGAAGCGCACGATGACATGAGGCAGTCCGGCCGTGCCGATCATCAACGCCATGGTGATGGCGAACACGTCCAGCGTGCTCTTCGCGCCATCGGTATAGGGCCCGAAGCCCAGCTCCAGCAGGGTGTTGTCGAGCTTGTCCAGCACGCTCAGCCCAGACCCGTCGTTCACCTCGGCTCCCAGGCCGAGCTGCGGAATCGGAATGCCCGTGATGAGTATGGAGATGAAGATGGCGGGTACCAGATAGGCAAAGATCAGCACGCAGTACTGGGCAACCTGGGTGTAGGTGATGCCTTTCATGCCGCCGAGCACGGCGTACATGAACACCACCGCCATGCCGATGACCACGCCCAGGGTGATGTCCACGTTCAGAAACTGGGAGAACACAATGCCCACGCCGCGCATCTGCCCGGCGACGTAGGTAAACGAAATGATGACCAGGCTCACCACGGCTACCACCCTTGCGGTGTTGGAGTAGTAGCGCGTGCCGATGAAGTCCGGCACGGTGAACTCACCAAACTTGCGCAGGTAGGGTGCCAGCAGCAGGGCCAGCAGCACGTAGCCGCCGGTCCATCCCATGAGATATACGGTGCCGTCGTATCCCATGAAGGCAATGATGCCCGCCATGGAAATGAACGACGCGGCACTCATCCAGTCCGCGGCGGTGGCCATGCCGTTGGCAATGGGATGCACGTGGCCGCCGGCCACGTAGAACTCCCGCGTGGAGCCGGCCCGGGACCAGATGGCAATGCCGATGTACAGCGCGAAGCTGGCGCCAACGAACAGATAGGTGAGTAGCTGGGCGTCCATGCTCAGTCCTCGTCGTCGTGCACGCCGTGTTTGCGGTCGATGCGTTTCATGGCAGTGGCGTACACGAAGATGAGCACGACGAACACAAAGATGGATCCCTGCTGCGCCCACCAGAAGCCCAGCTTGAAGCCAAAGAAGGGAATCTCGTTGAGTGGCTCCACCAGCAGAATGCCGAACACGAATGAAACCAGGAACCAGATCGCCAGCAGCACGGCGCCCAGTTTGAGGTTGGCGCGCCAGTAGGCGCTGGCACGTTCCTGCGCCTGGTGGCTTGTTTGCTCGGACATGATTGGCTCCCCCGCGACAGCGGCCATTGTAGCACTGCATTCCGCGATTCCGGGCTGAGTTCGAATGCTGTCGGTCTGCGTCCGGTGGGCGTAATTCGAGAGTGGGCGGGATAAGCTCAACGGCGAGCAGGGCCGTCACGAGCTGGCGGTTTGCGCGCCGCTGGGCTCGTGGCGTTCACCTGTAGTGGGATTTCCCAAACGCATTGGGGTGCGCTAGCCTCGCGGCCTGATATTCGGCAGGAACCTTCATGTCCGCGGTTCAACCCATTCGACCGGCTGCCACCGTGATCATTGTGCGCGCCGCGCCGTCGTCCTTCGAGATCTTCATGGTGCGTCGCACCGCTGGGGCGGCTTTTGCCGGCGGTATGTATGTGTTTCCCGGCGGGCGCGTGGATGGTGATGACCACCTGCACAAGTACGACGAGTGGCGCGTTGGTCCCAGCGATGCGCAGTCTGCGCAGCGCGATGCCCTGGGTGCTGAATGGCGCGGTTTCTGGATTGCTGGAATTCGGGAGAGTTTCGAAGAGGCGGGTCTGCTGCTTGCCTACGGTGAGGATGGTGAGCTGGTCAACTACGATGACCCGGACACCCATGCCCGCTTCGAGGCCTATCGGAATCCCCTGCACGCGGGCGAGATCAACCTGCGCGACATCTGTCAGCGCGAGAACGTGCGCCTGGCCGTGGATCGCATGCACTTTCACGACCGTGTGGTCACCCCGGTGGGGCGGCCCCGGCGCTTCGATACGCGCTTCTTCATCGCTGACGCGCCACCGAGCCAGGCGGGCCAGCACGACGAGAAGGAAACAGTGGACAGCGTTTGGATCACTCCGGAGCAGGCGCTGGCACGTAACGATGCCCAGGAGTTCGGACTGATGAGCGTGACTCGTGCCCAGCTCAAGGGGTTGGCTGCCCACGAGTCCAACACCAGTGTGATTGCGGCTGCCCGGGCGCGCCAGACGTTCAGCGTCACCCGCCCCGTGCTGGTGGATGATTAGATGACCTGGATTTCCCACGAGAGACTGATCCGGCCTTATCAGGAGGGCAGGGGTTTCCCGGCGGTAGAGCGTACGTGTCAGGAGGCGGGCTGGATGGACTACGCCGCCATCGCGCCGCTGCGTGTGGTTTGGGGGTGGGATTTTTGAGCGAACGATTGCTCATCGACGACATCGAAGTCGAGGTGCGTCGCAACAGTCGGCGCCGTACGCGCATCGGGCTTGCGTTCGATCCGTCGGGGTTTGTGATCATGGATGCGCCAACCCATGCGGACGATGCGGAAATCCGCGCGCTGGTCAGCGAGCACCGGCGCTGGCTATCGGTTCGGTTGAAGCGGGTGAAGGAAACGGCTGAAGCGTTCCATCCGCCCCGATACCGCTCGGGTGAGCTGGTTCATTACCTGGGAGAAGCTCATCAGTTGGAAGTGCTCCCTGGCGCGTCGTCTGAGGTGACGGTAGCGTCAACGGACCCCATGGCGGGAGAGCAATTGCCTTTGTTTGCTGGCACGGGCATGGGCTTTGCGACGCTGAGGGTAGTAAGCCGAGACATGGCGGCGGATGCGGTGAAAGCAGTGCTCAACGACTGGTTCAAAGCCCGCGCTGCGGAGACATTTGCCGAGCGGTTGGGTCTCTTTGCCCAGACCCTGCCGTGGCTCGACTCGCGGCCGCCGATCTGGCGCCACTCTTTCATGCGCAGCCAGTGGGGTAGCTGCAGCGCCGAAGGACGGATTTCGTTGAATACTCACCTCATCAAAACACCGAGCTCGCTCATTGACTATGTGATTCTGCACGAGCTGTGTCATCTAAAGCATCTCAACCATGGCAAGCGCTTTTATGCGCTCATGTCGAGGCATATGCCAGATTGGCAGCAGCGTCGCAGCGAGCTCAATCGGTACGTGTCTCTGCTGGTGCAATAGATGACCTCTGGCGACCCACCCACCCTGGCTGAACTCGGCTGGACGCCGTTCTTTCAACAGCAGCTGCACGCCGCCGGCCTGGAGGATGCCATTCCGGCTCGGGTGGCGGCCATTCAGCGTACGCATGTGGTGCTGCTGCACGCTGAGGGCGTGAGCGACACTCCCTTGGGCGGGCGCTGGTTTCAGTTGGAGCCGGAGCAGCGTCCGGCAGTGGGTGATTGGGTGCTGGCCAGCGTCACCGACAAGTCCATTCGGCAGGTGCTGGAGCGAAAAAGCCTGCTCAAGCGCTTGAGTCCGCAGGGAGACATTCAGCTCATCGGCGCCAACGTAGACGTGCT
>DEBD01000027.1:0-34871 GCA_002348385.1 Gammaproteobacteria bacterium UBA2965
GGAGCAAAACCAAGGATGGAAGGACCAACCTCCCACATCTACTTTTCTCAACGCCTGAGATTGCATTACGTCGACTGGGGCAACGAGCAAGCGCCACCCATGCTATTGGTGCACGGCGGTCGCGACCACTGTCGCAATTGGGACTGGGTTGCCCAGTCGCTGCGTGACCGCTACCACATCATCGCACCCGACCTGCGTGGGCACGGCGATTCCCAATGGATGATCGGGGGCGCCTACAATCAGGTGGAATACGTCTACGACATCGCCCAGCTGGTGAGCCAACAAAAAATGGAGCCCGTTACCATCATCGCCCACTCCATGGGTGCGTCGGTATCGCTCACGTATGCGGGTCTTTACCCGGACTCCGTGCACAAACTGGTAGCCATCGAGGGTATGGGGCCGCCGCCCGAGGTGATCAAGGAGCGCATCGAGCAGCCGGTACACAAGCGACTCCACGACTGGGTCAACGATTTGCGCAAACTCTCCGGCCGACTGCCAAGGCGCTACGAGTCCATCGAGGATGCCTACGAACGCATGCAGACCGAGAATCCGCACCTTACCGAAGAACAGGCGCGCCACCTGACCATTCACGGCAGCAACCAGAACGAGGACGGCACCTTCAGCTGGAAGTTCGACAACTACATGCGCGCGTTCTCCCCCATTGGCCTGGATTTCGACAAGCAAACCGAACTCTACGCGCGCATCAGTTGCCCAACGCTGCTGGTGCGCGGTACCGAGTCCTGGGCCTCAGACCCCAACGAAGACGGGCGGGCCAGCCACTTTCAGAACGCCACCGTCGCGAACGTGGAAGGCGCAGGCCACTGGGTTCACCACGACCAGCTGGAAGTCTTTCTCAGCCTGGTAAACGTGTTTCTGGCCGACTGAGCTACCGTGAGCCAGCGCGCCCTCACCCTGCACCACAGCCCATGGCAGGGCGTGCTGTACGTCACCGGCGGCGGTACCGAACTGCTCTCCGAGCTCCTGACCACCCCCGGCGCCTCCAGGACCGTCCTGGAGGCCTTCGTTCCGTACACGCCGGAGTCGCTGGCCGAGCGCATAGGCGGCACCCCCGACCAGGCATGCTCGGCCAGCACCGCCCGGGCGCTTGCCATGGCCGCCTTTCAGCGGGCGCGCCTGCTGGGCGGGGAATCCGCATTTGGTCTCGGCTGCACGGCAAGCCTCGCCACCGACCGCGAGAAGAAGGGCGCCCATCGGGCCCACGTGAGCATTCAGACCATAGCCACGACTTACAATGCAGAGATCCTGCTGGAAGGGGATCGCGCCGCCGAGGAAGACACGCTGGTAGCGTTCCTGTGGCACGCCCTGGATCAGGCGCTTGCTCTGGAGATGGATGTGTCCGCTCCGAAGGCACCTCGGGTGGACACACACAGAACCCACGCTCAGCCCCACTGGCGCGCGCTGATTCTCGGCGAGACCCAGGCAGCGGCCAGCGCCCATCATGATGGCGGCCTGCTGTTCCCCGGCGCCTTCAATCCGCTACACCACGCGCACGCACGTATGCTGGAAATGGCCGAGCAGCGAACGGGACTCAGCGGCGCCTTCGAACTGTCTATTGTCAACGTGGACAAGCCGCTGCTGGACTACACCGAGATCGAAGCGCGCCTGTCACAATTCAACGCGCCGGTGTGGCTGACAAGGCTCCCCACGTTTCTGGAGAAGGCACGGCATTTCCCTGGCGCCCACTTCGTCCTGGGAATCGACACGTTGCTGCGCCTGGTAGAGCCTCGTTACTACGGCACCACGGCAGACCGCGACCGGGCACTGGAGGAGTTGCACGCCTTGGGCAGTCGCTTTGTGGTGTTCGGCCGCGAGCACGATGGCACCTTCCGGGTTTTAGAAGACATCACGCTGCCCGCCCCACTGCGCAGCCGGTGCATCGGCGTGCGTCAGGCAGACTTCCACGAACCCATCTCTTCCAGCGACCTGCGCAAGCCGACCCCCTAGCGCTACTCCAGGTCCTACAGACGCTTGGGCCAATTGTCCTTGAGCAGTCGCGACAGCGAACAACAAACTTTCCCCAACCAACCGCTCGCTCAAATGCTCGAGGTAAACGGTCAGGTCGGCCAGCTCAGGCGCGTTGGAAACCCAACTCCTCTGTTGGCACCACCGTTTTCCACCGGCCGCGCTGGAACCGGGCTACCAGCATGATGCCCTTGAGCACGTAGTCACCCACCAGGGCGGCATACACCCAGATCACCGGTGTGCCAAGGTAGGTGGCAATGGCCGCCAGACCGCAGCGCATACCGATGAGACCGAGAAATGTCGCCATGAGCGGAAACCGCGTGTCGCCAGCGCCGCGTAGCGCACCACCCAAGGCAAACTCCACTGCCAACAGCGGCATGCACGCCCCCAGGATCCGCGTCATCTGTACCGTGTACTCCACGGTAAGGGGCTCATCGCCAATGAAGAAGTAGGCCAGCTCATAGGCGTAATAGATCACGCCAACCCCCAGCACGCCCATGGACACGATGGCCAGCCACAGCGCTCGCCAGCCAGCGGAAGTCGCGCCGCTGTGGTCCCCGGCGCCCAGATGCTGACCCACCAGCGTCGAACCCGCGATAGAGAACCCAAATCCCACCGTGAAGCAGACCATCAGCAGATTGGCGCCAATGTTGTAGGCTGCGAACGCTTCCGTACCGTAATAGTTGCCGATGAGCATCAGGAAGATGAAGAAACCGGCCTGGAAGACCACCTGTTCCACCGCGGCGGGGTAGCCGATATGCATAAGCTGCCGCATGCGTTCCCTGCGCCACCAACGCCCGCCCACATGCTTGACCCGAAACTTCTGGCCCACCCAGAGGACGATCAGGATCACGCCGCCCACCGTGAAGGACAATCCAGCCGCAACCGCCGCGCCCGCCACGCCCATGGCCGGAAAACCGAACTTACCGAAGATGAACACGTACAAAAGGGGCACATTGACCACGTTGACCGCCGCGCCGATCCACAGGGGCGACCACGCATCACCGGACGCACGCAGCGCGGCACCCAGAATGAAGTTGACTGCAAAGGCTACGTTGAAGATGCACAACCAGCGAATGTTGTCGGCCGCCATCTCCAGCGTTTCGGGGTCGAGCCCGAATACGCTGGCCACGCCGCCGGCGTAAAACAACCCCACCACGGTGATCACCAGAGCGAACGAACCAGCCAGGGCCAACGATGCCATGGTCACCCTGCTGGCTTCCGCGTAGTCGCCGGCTCCCCACGCTCGAGCAACCAACGCCGTGGTGCCTGCGCTCACTGCCATCAGCACCGCTTGCATGGCAAAAAACACGCGCTGGCCGGCACCCACCGCCGCCAACGCCTGGGCACCCAGCTCACCGACGAATTTGGTCTGCACCATGCCCACCACGGTGTAGGACAGGTTGCCCAGAATCGAAGGGATCGCCAGCTGCCAGATGCTCGGGCGTTCCTCGTGTTTATGCGTTTCCGCTTCCGCCATTTCTTTCACGCGCTTTTTTCGCCAACCTCCCTTCAAGGCCATCCCCGTGATTTACAGGAAACCCGCTGCTACCATCCACCATTCATTTTACTATCGCATGGGGAAGGGAAAGTGCCCGACTACCAAGACATCGAAGTAACGCAGGACGGCTTCGTCACCACAGTAGAAATCCAACGACCACCACACAATTTTTTCGACTACAGCCTCATCAAGCAAATCGCGGACGCATTTAGCGCCGCCGACGAAGACTCGAACTGCCGTGCGATCGTATTGGCATCCCAGGGCAAATCCTTTTGCGCGGGCGCAAATTTCGGGACAGGGAAGGACAACGACTCCGGTAGCAGCAATTCTACAGGGGATGGGTTCTGGGACACCACTGGAATGCTGTATCGGGAAGGCGCTCGCCTGTTTGGCAACAAAAAACCCATAGTCGGAGCGATTCAGGGCGCCGCGATCGGCGGCGGCCTAGGCCTGTCACTGGTTCCGGATTTTCGGGTAGTCTGCCCCGAGACCCGATTCGCAGCAAATTTTGTCAAGTTAGGTATCCATCAGGGTTTCGGCATCTCCGTAGTGCTTCCGCGTCTCATCGGGCAACAGGCAGCCAACATGATGCTGCTCACCGGGCGCCGGCTGAACGGCCAGCAGGCATTGGATCTTGGGCTAGCGGACGTACTCACCGAAAAGGATACCCTCCGCGCTGAGGCCCATAAGCTGGCCCAAGAGATGGCCGAAAACGCTCCCCTAGCCATGATTTCGGTACGAGAAACCATGCGCGAAGGCCTTGCAAAGGCTGTCGCGGAGACCACGGAGCACGAACTCGCCGAGCAGTTGCGACTGCGCGCCACCGAGGACGCGCTAGAAGGGATACGATCCGTCGCGGAGCGGCGCACCGGCAATTTCCAGGGACGCTAGCAAGTGGAACTCGGCAAGCTCGGTGTCTGGTATTTCTTTGACGGCATGACGAGTTCCGCCGCAGTAGAAGCGGCGCAGCGAATCGAAAGCCTAGGTTATTCCGCCTTGTGGATTCCCGAGACAGCGGGGCGCAACCCCATGGTGCTGGCTTCCTACCTGCTGGCAAACACCAGCACGCTCAACGTTGCCACCGGGATCGCCAACATCTACCACCGCGAGCCCGGCGTGACCGTGGCAGCGCAGCAATCGCTGGCCGAGCAATCTGGCAACCGCTTTCTGCTGGGCATTGGGGTGTCCCACAAGCCATTCGTGGAGGGCGTCCGCGGGCTCACCTACCGGCCGCCCGTGGCCACCATGTCACAGTACCTGGACCAGATGGCGGCGGCACCTTATCAAGCGGTGCCGCCAGACGAAGTCCCGCCCACAGTCATCGCGGCCCTGGGCCCGAAAATGCTCGGTCTCGCCCGGGACAAGTGCGCCGGCGCTCATCCGTATTTCGTGTCTCCGGACCACACGGCCATGGCCCGCGAGATCCTGGGTCCCGACAAGCTGCTGTGCGTGGAGCAGAAGGTGGTGATGGAGACCGAACCCAGCGCGGCGCGTGCGCTGGCTCGTCCCGCGGCCACGCTTTACATGGGTTTGCCCAACTACCGCAACAACTGGCTGCGCATGGGTATGGAGGCGGCGGACATCGAAGGAGCAGGCAGCGACCGGTTCATAGACGCCACCTTCGCGTGGGGCACGGCCGAGCAGATCAAAGCGCGCATCGAGGCGCACTTCGACGCGGGCGCCGATCACGTGTGTATCCAGCCAGTGAACCCCAATGGGGAGTTTGGCGATCTGCATTTCGAAACGCTTCAAGCGCTTGCCGAATAGCTTCCCGAGGAATTTCAGATATGACCGATTCAGGCAACTTTTCCGACCAGGTGGTGGTGGTCACAGGCGCTGCGGGCGCACTGGGTCAGGCAGTGGTGGATGCGTTCGCCGACTCGGGTGCAACGGTCGCCCAACTAGACGTACTCCAGCTGAACAACACCCACTACTCGGCCACCTGCGACCTGACTGATGCTGGCGCCTGCCGGCAGGCGGCCAACGACATCGTGGCGGCCCTGGGTGGCATTAACGTGCTGGCGAACATCGCCGGCGGGTTCACCATGGGCGAGACGGTGCATGAGACCAGTGACGATAGCTGGGACTTCATGTTCAACCTGAATGCGCTCAGCGTATTGAACATGGCCAGAGCCGTGGTTCCCACCATGCTCGACCAGGGCGGTGGCAAGGTGATCAACGTAGGCGCACGCGCCGCGTTGCGGGGCGGCGCGCTGATGGGTGCTTACAGCGCCTCCAAGAGCGTGGTCATTCGCCTCACGGAATCCCTGGCGGATGAACTCAAGGCCCAGGGCATCAACGTGAATTGCGTGCTGCCCAGCATCATCGACACGCAGCGCAACCGGGCAGACATGCCGGGTGCGGACTTCAGCAGCTGGGTTGCGCCGCCGGCGCTAGCGAAAGTGGTGCGCTTTCTGGGCTCATCAGACGCAGATCCGATCCATGGTGCGGCGATCCCTGTGGAGGGTCTCGCCTGAGCAGCGCTTAGGCCGTTGCGTCAAAGCGACCATATCCTCCGCGAAAAAATAACAGAGGCGTCTGCTCGGGCTGAACGATCTGCAGATCACGTACCCGGCCCACCGCAATGGTGTGATCACCAGCATCGTGTTCCTGCTCCAGATCGCAATCGATGTAGGCGATCACATCGGACAACACGGGCGAGCCGGTAACCCCCGGACGCCAATCGAGACCACCGAATTTATCGATTCCCGACTGCGCGAACAGATCGCACACGGCGCGCTGATCTTCGCCGAGAATGTTAATGCAGAAGGCGCCTGAGTCGCGCAGTTTGGGCCAGCTCGTGCTGGACTTGGCGGGACACAGCATGACCAGCGGCGGATCCAGAGACAGTGAGCTGAACGACTGCGCCGCGAAGCCGGCGGGCTCCCCGTCCAGCGTGCCAGTGGCGATTACCACGCCGGTGCAGAACTGTCCAAGCGCCGCGCGAAAAGCGCGGTCATCGAAATCCGCCATGGAGTCCCCCAAGAGATCGTGAGCGGCGACTATACCTTCGCTGCCGGCCCGTCACCAAATCCACCGGATCCGGCTACGCCGCTAGTCAACCCCGACCATTGCTTTAAAATCTGCCCACGCAAATCACGGAAGCGAAAGTGACACTAGACTCGTTCCGACAGGAAACACGTGCTTGGCTGGAAGCCAACTGTCCTCAAAGTATGCGGACCCCCACGCCAGAGGGCGACGTAATCTGGGGTGGGCGCAAACAGGTTTACGCCAACCCCGACTCCAAGCTGTGGCTGGATCGGATGGCAGAGCGAGGCTGGACGGCTCCCACCTGGCCCGAGCAATACGGAGGCGGCGGGCTCACGCGGGAGCAGAACAAGGTGCTGGAGCAGGAGCTACGCGCCATCGGTGCCCGTCCCGCGCTCCAAAGCTTCGGCATTTGGATGCTGGGGCCGGCCCTGCTGGAATTCGCCAGCGAAGACCAGAAACACGAACACCTGCCCAAGATCATTCGGGGTGAGATCCGCTGGTGCCAGGGCTACTCCGAACCCGGCCAGGGATCTGATCTGGCAGGCCTGCAGACGAAAGCAGTAGCCAAAGGCGACCACTACGTCGTGAACGGCTCCAAGATCTGGACCTCGTACGCCGACGAGGCTGACTGGATTTTCGCTCTGGTGCGCACCGATCCCGAAGCGCCCAAGCACGAAGGCATCAGCTTCGTGCTATTCGACATGGAATCTCCCGGTGTGAGCACCTCGCCCATCGCGCTCATCAGCGGCTCGTCGCCCTTCTGCCAGACTTTTTTCGACGACGTAGAAGTCCCCAAGGCCAACCTGGTGGGCGAGCTCAACAAGGGTTGGACCATCGCGAAGCGTCTACTGCAGCACGAGCGGCAGATGGTATCCGGCATCGGAGGAATCAGCGCCCTGGGTGGCAGCGGACGCAAGCTCGAGGATTTGGCCAAGCAATACCTCGGCGACGACGAGGGCAAGGTTGCCGACCCGGTGATGCGAGATCGGGTGGTCGGTCATCGCATCAATGATCGCGCTTTTCAGCTCACCCTGGGGCGAGCAGGAGAAGAGGCCAGGGCTGGCAGCGCCGACGGCAATCTGGCGAGCCTATTCAAGTACTACGGCACCGAGCAGAATAAGCGCAAGTACGAGCTCATGCTCGACTGCATGGGCACCAGCAGCCTCGGCTGGGAAGGCGCGGCCTTCGGATTCCGGGAACTCGCCACCACCCGGTCGTGGTTGCGCTCCAAAGCAAACTCCATCGAAGGTGGAACCAGCGAAATACAGCTCAACGTCATTGCCAAACGCGTGCTAGGCCTGCCGGATCGACCTTCGCAGGTAAAGCGCGCATCAAGCTCAACCACGTAGGCAAGGAAACCTATGGAAACCATCATCTTTTTGGTCGTTCTGGCTGCCCTGGTGTTCTGGGGCGTGGCCATCTACAACAAGCTCGTCACCCTGAAGAACCGCTTTGAGAATGCCTTTTCCCAGATCGAGGTACAGCTCAAACGACGCTACGACCTGATACCCAATCTGGTGGAAGTCGCAAAAGGCTATCTGGACCACGAGCGAGAGACCCTGGAGGCCGTCATCTCCGCACGCAACCAGGCAATGCAGGGCCTGCAGGCAGCGGCTCAGGACCCAGGCAATGCCGACGCCATGGCGCAGCTGGCCAGCGCGGAAGGCATGTTGGGCGGCGCCTTGGGTCGTCTCAACGTGGTCATGGAAGCCTATCCTGACCTGAAAGCGAACCAGAACATGATGCAGCTCGCCGAAGAGCTCACCAGCACAGAGAATCGCGTAGCGTTCGCGCGGCAGGCATACAACGATCAGGTCACCGACTACAACACCTACAAGCAGACGTTCCCGCCGGTGCTGTTGGCCGGCGCCTTCGGCCATAGCCACGATGCGAGCCTGCTCGAATATGAAGACCGTGCCGAAATTCAGGATGCGCCTTCGGTGTCGTTCTAACCCTTCGAAGCGACGTTGAATTTCTATCAAGCTCAGGACGACGCGCGGCGCAGCACCTGGCGGCTCATTGCCCTGTTCGTCGCGGCAGTCCTCTCCCTCATCGTCATGACCAACCTGCTGGTGGCCGTGGTCTACGTATGGACGGGCAACCACGCCATGCCCACGTCTATTTCCACGGCCACACTGCTGGCGCAGCTACCCACCGAGTACTGGCTGACCATCAGTGTGGGCGTGGTCGCAATCGTGGCGTTGGCGAGCCTGTTCAAGTTTGCCTCGCTGCGCGGCGGTGGCCGGTCCGTGGCAGAGGCACTGGGCGGCAGACTGATCTCACCCGCCGATAGCGATACTGGCAGGCGCCGCCTGCTCAACGTCGTAGAAGAAATGGCCATCGCCTCCGGCATCGCCGTACCGCCCGTTTACGTCATCGACGAACCAAGCATCAATGCATTCGCGGCTGGTTTCTCGCCAGACGACGCGGTAATCGGTGTCAACCAGGGGACCCTGGACCACCTCAGCCGCAATGAACTGCAAGGCGTGATCGGGCATGAGTTCAGCCACATCCTCAACGGCGACACGCGCATCAACCTGAATCTGATTGCCACGCTGCACGGCATCCTGTTCATCGGTCTGGTGGGCTGGGGAATCCTGCGCGCAATGGGGCGCGGTCGCCGGAGCAGCAGTTCTTCTGGGGGCGCACCGGTAATGGCGCTGGGCTTCGGCTTGCTCATCATCGGCTACGCAGGGAGCTTTTTCGGCAATCTGATCAAGGCAGCGGTGAGCAGGCAGAGAGAGTATCTGGCCGATGCCGCCGCGGTGCAGTTCACCAGGAACCCGGATGGCATAGCCAGCGCCCTGAAGAAGATCGGGGGCTTGAGCTTTGGCTCAGCCATGTCGTCGAGTGCGGCGGCGGAAGCCAGCCACATGTTCTTCGGCCAATGTCAGGCCCTTTTCATGAACCGGTTGCTGTCCACGCACCCACCACTGGAGCGCCGCATACGAGCTGTGGATCCATCCTGGAACGGCGAGTTCACGCCAGTGGAGGCCGACCTGGCAGCCATGGCGGCCGGCCAATCTAGCCAGTCCCTGGGCGCCCAGCTCAGCGACCACCAGCGCGCGGTGCACGCGCCCGATCACGGGCAGGCGCCGGAAGATGTGAGCGATCGAGTTGTCCAGCAGGTAGGGCAGTTGCATCAACAGGCCCTGGACCACGCGGTGGCCATCATCGGCGCCACGGAGTCAACGCTGCGTGAAGCCGCCCACGATCCTTGGGCTGCACGGGGGCTCATTCACGCGATGCTGCTGGACGACAGGGACGACATCCGCCGCACGCAACTGCAACACCTGGCCGCCAATACGGAACCTGTAGTTTTCCAACAGGTGGGGCAACTGGCGGACGTCGCACGAACTCTCGACGAGGGTCAGAAGCTGGTGCTGGTGGAGATGTCCATGCCCGCCCTCAAAGAGCTGTCTCACAATCAGTTCCGCCGGTTCATGGAAAACGCCATCACCCTGATCAATGCTGACGCCCGAGTCGATCTCTTCGAGTGGGTTCTGCACCGGCTGCTGGTGAAAGAACTTCACCCCCATTTCGAAGGGCCATCGCGAGTGCGCGCACGCTACGCCACCATCGACAAGGTGGCGGAGCCTGCCCGGGTACTGCTGTCGGCCCTGGCGCGTGAGCAAGGGGATGCGGCTTCCTTCGATGCAGGGATGCACGCGCTGGGAATCCAGGGCGCCCTGGACGACCAGCACGATCCCAACTTCGCCCGGCTGAATGATGCGCTAAGAGAGTTGCGCCGCCTGAAACCATTGGCCAAGCCGCAACTCATCAAGGCATGCGCCGCCGTCGCGCTTGCAGGTGATGAGCCAAACGCCAGGGCATATGCACTACTGCAGGGTATCAGCGCCGCTCTGGATTGCCCTCTGCCACCGTTCGTTGTTTCCGCAACGTGATTATTGCCTTGCGCGTTGCCGCCGATAGACTGATGCTTTTCTTGGGCGCCTCATCGAATGGCTGATGCTCCCGAAGACGCGCAACTTGCAGCGCTCGACCTCGGCTCAAACAGCTTCCACCTCGTGGTGGCCCATCAAGTCAACGGACGCATTCAGATCGTCGACCGCATCAAGGAGACGGTGCGTCTGGCGGAAGGTCTGGACGACAAGAACCGTTTGTCCGACCTGGTCGCAGAGCGTTCGCTAGCTTGTCTGGAGCGGTTCGGCCAGAGGCTGAAGAACCTGCATCGCGCCAACGTGCGCGCCGTAGGCACCAACACGCTTCGGCGGGCCAGCAACGTTACGGCATTTCTGGAGAGCGCTGAGGACGCCTTGGGATTTCCCATCGAGATCATCAGCGGCAGGGAAGAAGCGCGGCTGATCTACCTGGGCGTCGCCCACTCCATCGAGGACAACTTCGACCGCCGTCTGGTGGTAGATATTGGCGGCGGCAGCACCGAACTCATCGTCGGCCACGGCTTTGAGACCGACCTGACCGAGAGCCTGCACATGGGTTGCGTGGGCATGTCCAGAACCTGCTTCGAGGACGGCCGCATTCGGGCCACCGACTACAAAGACGCGGTCAATCGCGCCCGCCAGGAACTGACGCCAGTGGCAACGGCATTCGTTGAGGCAGGATGGGACACTGCCATCGGGGCATCGGGCACCATCCTCGCGGTGCAGGAAGTGCTCGCGCAGCTGCAGCAAACGCATGCGGGCATCACGGCCGATGGGATCAAGCAGATCAGAAAACAGCTGCTGGACGCCGGCCACGCAGACAAGGTCTCCCTACCCGGCCTATCGGCCGACCGTAGAGCCGTATTTCCGGGCGGAGTGGCCATTCTGGACGCCATATTCCAAACCCTGGAGGTGGACACCATGCAGGCCACCAATGGGGCGCTGCGCGAAGGTGTCATACAGGACCTGCTGGGCCGCGTGCAGCACCAGGACATTAGAGAAAACACCGTTTTAGACCTTTGCGGCCGCTATCACATCGACCAGAAGCACGGGCGGCGGGTGCGCGACCTGGCCATCTCCCTGCTGGCACAGGTGGCGGTGGCCTGGAAGCTCACCGACCCCAACGATGCGCTGCTGCTCAGCTGGGCCGCCGACCTGCACGAGATCGGCATGGATATCTCACACAGCCAGTACCATAAGCACGGCGGTTACCTGCTCAACAACATGGACCTACCTGGATTCTCCCGGTCGGACCAGAGCCAGCTGGCCAACCTGGTGCGCACCCACCGGAGGAAGTTTCCCGTCGATGAGGGTTACTCCGAAAAAACCACCCGTCTGGCGGTGCTACTTCGGCTGGCAGTGCTGTTTCACCGCAACCGCACATCATCACCGCTTCCTCACGTGGCGATGGCGGCTGAAAACCGCCACGTAAACCTGATGCTTCCTACCGACTGGCTGGAAGGACACCCGCTCACACGGCTGGATATCGCACAAGAAGCGGACTACCTGAGCACCATCGGGATAGAACTGCTCACCGCCGAATCCGCCTGAAGGCACTCAGTCGTCGGCAAGCCTGGCCAGCAGGCGCTCCTGCGCGCGCTTGCGCTTGCTCACTGGCGCCGTGAGCTTTTCGTAACTGCCGTCTGACTGCAGTACCCAGGCCTGGCAGTTATCAGACAGGTAAAGATCGAGCTCTCGAAGTATCCGCTTCTTCATCCGCTTGTCGCTGATGGGAAAGCAGGTTTCCACACGATCGAAGAAGTTCCGGCCCATCCAATCGGCACTGGAAAGGTAAACCCTGGGATTGCCATCGTTCTCAAAGCAGAATACCCGGGTGTGCTCAAGGAACCTCCCAACAATGGAGCGCACATGTATGTTCTCCGACACGCCGGGGATACCTGGCCGCAGTGAACATATGCCGCGCACCACCAGGTCGATCTTCACTCCTGCCTGACTCGCCACGTACAACGCCTGCATTACGCGCGGCTCGATGAGCGAATTCATCTTCGCCGTTATTCGAGCCGGTTTGCCTGCGCGCGCGTTTTCCGCCTCGCGCCCAATGTGCTCCAGCATCTTGGCGTGCATGGTGAACGGCGCCTGCAGCAGCCGGCCGAGCTTTGTGGTCTTGCCCATGGAGGTCAGCTGCTGAAAGATCTGCTGAACGTCGTCGCCGATCTCGGGGTCGCAGGTAAACATTCCGTAGTCGGTATACAGCCTGGTGGTCCGCGTATGGTAGTTGCCGGTGCCCAGGTGCACGTAGCGGGCCAGCGATTTTCCTTCCCGACGAATCACCATGCTCATTTTTGCATGTGTCTTGTGGCCCACCACGCCGTAGACCACCTGCGCACCAACGCTATGCAATTTGTTGGCAAGCTCAATGTTGGCTGCCTCGTCGAAACGGGCCATCAGCTCGATCACCACCATGACCTCTTTGCCGTTAGCGGCCGCCTTGGTAAGCGCCTCGACAACGGCCGACTCCACTCCGGTGCGGTAGAGGGTTTGCCGGATGGATAACACTTGAGGATCAGACGCAGCCTGACGCAGAAAGTCGACGAACGGCGCAAAGGATTCAAACGGGTGGTGCAGCAACACGTCGCCGGAACGAATCGCATCGAAAATGTCGTTTGCGTTGCGCAGCCGCTCCGGGATGCTGGGCGTGAAGCCGGGGTACTTGAACTCGGGACGATCCACCAGGTCGGGTAGCGCGGCCAGACGCATCAGGTTCACCGGGCCACCACATCGGTAAACGTCCTGAGAGGTCAAGCGAAACTGGTCGGTAAGAAAGCGCTCCAGTTCCTTGGGGCAATCGTGCGCGACCTCCAGCCGCACGGCATCCCCATAGCGACGCGAAGGCAGCTCTCCCTCCAAGGCTCTCAACAGATCGTCCACTTCCTCCGTATCGACGAACAGGTCGCTGTTACGGGTAACCCGAAACTGGTAGCACTCCTTGCACTGCATGCCGTGAAACAGCTGGTCCACGTGCGCCTGGATAACGGAAGACAACATGACGAATTCGTTGGGCGTCTGAGAGCAGGATTCCGGCAGGCGGACGATCCTAGGCAGAGCGCGGGGTGTCTGCACGATGGCCCGACCACCACGCCGGCCAAAAGCATCATCGCCCTCCAGCGTGACGATGAAGGTCAGACCCTTATTGAGCGGCTGCGGAAAGGGATGTGCCGGATCGAGAGCGACCGGGCTGATGATGGGCGCCAGCTCACGACTGAAGTAACGCTTGATCCAAACACCCTGCTTGGTGTTCCAGTCATTCTCTTCGAGGAAACGGATGCCTTGGATGTCCAGCTTGGGCAACAGTACGGAATTGAGCACCTCGTACTGCTCGGCGACCATATCTTTCACGGTCTCCGCGATCCTTCGCAGCTGCTCGGAAGGCGTCATGTTGTCAGGCCCGCGCCGACTCGCTCGATACGCTTCCTGCTGCTTCAAGCCAGCCACTCGAATCTCGAAAAATTCATCCAATATCAGGCTGGAGATACACAGAAATCGAAGGCGTTCCAACAAAGGTACGTCCTCGTCCGTTGCCTGTGCGAGCACCCGACGTTGGAATGCCAGCAGCGACAGCTCCCGGTTGATGTAGAGCTCCGGGTTGCTGAGCTGGTCGGCGTCTGAAACTACGATTGCCGCCAACGTTCAATCCACCAGATTCGCGTAGTGAACGATCCAGTTTATCATAGGCCCCTGACACAACCGTGACAGTGGATATGGCCCAACAGGACCGGGTTTACCGCCGGCCACAAACGCAGATCGTGGATTTCGCCTTCGATGAATCGGTGGCCAGCGTCTTTTCGGACATGATCCGCCGATCCATTCCGGGCTACGAAACCATCGTTCCCATGAGCGCGCTGCTGGCCGCGCGTCACCTCGAAACGCTGCCCGCCACACGCCACCTGACTTACGACCTAGGCTGCTCCCTGGGCGCTTCCACCCTCGCCCTGCTGCGGCAGTTCTCTGCAAACACTTTATCGGTGGTCGGAGTGGACAGCTCCCCAGCCATGATAGAGCGCGTAAACCAATCCGTTACGGATCCACGGGCCCAATTCTTGTGTGGCGACATTCTGGAGGTACCACTGGAGCCTGCTGGCGCAGTCATCTTGAACTTCACCCTGCAGTTCATCGCGCCCGAACACCGCGATACGCTGCTGCAGCGCGTGCGCCATGCGCTGGAACCTGCCGGTGTGCTGGTGGTATCCGAGAAAATAATCTTCGAGGATCCCGAGGAACAAGCGCTGTTCGACGCGGCCCATCTGGACTACAAACGCGCCAACGACTACTCCGAGCTGGAGATCAGCCAGAAGCGCACCGCTTTGGAAAACGTGATGACCCTCGACAGCGACGCACAGCACCGCGAACGTTTCGCACGGGCAGGGTTCGGCACCGTACGCAAGTGGTACCAATGCCTGAACTGGGCGTCGTACCTCGTCTATTGCCAGTGAAGTGGAACAAACTTTTCTCGCGCCTGCCTCAATGGCGCACCACGGCCCATCAGATCGAAGCGCGTTTCAGCCAGGACTTTCACGGGGATTTTGATCGCTGGCAACAGGCCCTGGATGCGCTGCCAATACTGAAGCCGGCATCGCGCGACCTGGGTGACGTGGTCACCGTCGAGGGCAAAGCCAAGCGCGCTCAACTGGATCAGTTGCGCGCCGCCCTTATGGAACTGCACCCCTGGCGCAAGGGTCCGTTCAACCTGTTCGGGGTGGAGATCGATTGCGAGTGGCGATCCAACTGGAAGTGGCGCCGCGTCGCACCGCACATCGGTCCCCTCAACGGCGCCACTATCCTCGATGTGGGCAGCGGCAACGGATACTACGGCTGGCGCATGCTGCAATCCGGCGCCAAGCTGGTCGTGGGGGTAGACCCTACCCTGCTGTTCTGCATGCAGCATCTGGCCGTCAACCGGTACCTAAAAAACAACCGCAACTGGGTGGTTCCACTGAAGTTCGAGGAGCTTCCCGGCGCACAGTTCGACGTGGTGTTCAGCATGGGCGTGCTCTACCACCAACGCGATCCCCACGCGCATCTGCAGCGCCTGTTCGATTTCACCAAACCCGGCGGGCGGGTAGTGGTGGAATCGTTGGTTGTACGCGGCGTGCCCACGCTGCACCCCACCGGTCGCTACGCAAGAATGGGCAACGTACACGCGGTGCCATCCGCGGACGAACTGTGCGATTGGCTGCGTGGGGCGGGGTTCGAAGGCGAAAAGCTGGTAGACGTCAGCACCACCACCATCGATGAGCAACGCTCGACTTCGTGGATGCGCTTCGAATCGCTGGCCGAAGCGCTGGACCCCGACAATCCCACCTTGACTCTGGAAGGCTATCCCGCCCCCTCCCGCGGCGTGGCCGTGGCGGCAAAACCGAAGCGTGGAAATGGGGAATAAAAGTGCGTACGGTCACGGGTCAACCTGAGTAACGGTGAGCGCGTGCTTCTCGGCGTCATTCCAATATCATTTCGCTTCCGGGGCAAACTGGGCAGGCTGTCGAACATTTATCTCTGCTTTCTCGACAACGATGGCAAGGCACTGCACCCCACCCAGATTGCCAAGCAGACGGGAATTCGCTTCACCGAAGTCAGCGCGCGCCTGGAGGCAACACCCGAGTTGTTCGTTCGCCTGCCTAAACGAGACGGCATTACCCGCTATCGGCTGACCAGCGCAACGGCGGCCAAGGAGCCCGAAGAAGTGGAAGTATTTCTGAATCGCGAGGCACGCAAGGAGAGCCTGCTGCTGTGGGCTTTCGGCACTATGGTGCTGCTTATGTTGCTCATCGTCGTGCTGCTGCTGGGACCGGCCCTGTAACAGTGCCAGAACAGCTCAACCCCGCACAGCAGCAGCTAAGGAACGAAGCCCGGGCCTTCGCCGCATCTGTCGATGCCGAGGCTAGCGCGGCAAACGTGCGTAGCGCCTCACAGGCCGCCGGATTTTTCACCATGACGCAGCCGGCAGAGTTCGGTGGCGCCCAGGCCAGCGTGCTGGAACTCACCATTGTGCGCGACGAGCTGAGCGCCGCCGGCATGCCCCACGCAAATGCGGTATTCGGTCCGGGTCCCGGAGTCCTCGCCGGTGTGAAAGAGCCCTTGCGATCAGCGTATCTCCATCCGCTCATGGCGGGCGGCAAACGTGCAGCGTTCGCATTCACGGAGCCCGACGACGCACCCCATCCTACCCGGGCGGCACGCGAAGGCGACTGGCTGATAGTCAACGGCGCCAAGTCTTACGTCACCGGTGGTGCGGATGCGCACTTCATGAACACGTTGGTGCATATCGAAGACGAAGGGCCAGCACTCGTAGTGATAGATACCGACGCCAAGGGCGTGTCCATGGACCGGCGCTTCGCGTCCCTGGATGGCAGCCACCACGCGGCATTCTCCTTCACCGACGCCCGGGTGCCGGCGGCAAACATCATCGGACAACCCGGCGAGGGGCTGCCGCGGGCCATGCGCCAGATAGGTGATACGCGGCTGGCCATCGCGGCAAACTGCGCGGGCACGATGCGGTGGGTGGCCACCTTCCTGGAAACCCACCTGGATGGAAAAGACCGGGCCGGCAAGCGGCGCGGAGACAAGGAGGGCGTGCGCCTGCGCTACGCGGATCTTCGCATCGCGGCCTTCGCCGCACGCAGCATGGTCTACCGCACCGCACGACTGGCGGACTCCGGAGCCAACGTGGTCAACGAAGGCATCGCCTGCAAAGTCTTTGCCACCGAACATCTGCAGAACAGCGTGGACACAGCCATTGGGCTGGTAGGCGGCAACGCGCTGGTGGAATCGCACCCTCTAGCCGTGCTGTACCGCACGGTAAGGTCATTACGCCTGGCAGAAGGCGCCAATGACGTACTGCGGCTCAATCTGGTGCGCGGCGCGCTGGAGCTCAACAAAGGCGTGCTCTAGCACCGCATTAGTGAAAGCAGGCTAGCGCGAGCCATACTCCTCGCGGTTGTCCTGCTTTGCCGCCGGCGCTTTTTTCAACATAACGTAAACAGCACCGGAACCGCCGTGGTGATTGCGCGCGCTGCAGTAGGCGATCACCTCCGGCATCTGACCCAGCCATGCCATCACGTAGCTTTTGATTCGAGCCGGCGTTGCACTCTGCTCGCCGCGCCCATGGGCGATGATCACGGTACGCCACTGCTGCCCCAGCGCGAGGCGAAAGAATTCGAACACCGCCAGGCGGGCTTCCTTGACACTCTTGCGGTGCAGGTCCAGCGATCCCTGCAGGGGGTAAGCGCCAGCCTTCAGGCGCGCAAACACGCCACGCTGCACGCCGTCTTTCTTCCACTCCACCAACTCACGCGGCGCCAACTGGGGCACCTCCCCCAGGGTCAGGTCGATGGGGTCAGCTGCCTCGCGATTGCCCAGTGCTGCCTCTCTACGCTCGAGCTGGGCAGGCGTAGCCTCGGACGGCCCGCTCGGCCCCGTCACCCGGGGTTTGCGCTGGAGCGGCTCCACGTCACTCATGGCTTCGCGAAAGCTGTCTTCCTCGCTCATGCTGTCGCCCTCTTACAACCCAACGCCCGGGTACTGCGCAGAGCGGGTATCCGGAATGGGCCGGTTGTCAGCAGCATGATAGGTGGTCACGAAGGACAGCTTGATCTCGTCGGTAAGGTTCTTACCCGCCGCGTGAAGTGTACGGCAGCCGAAAAAAACCACATCCCCCGCCCGGAGTTCCACGGTGACGGCCTGCTCAAGCAGCGACTCGTTGGCAGGCAACTCCGAACGCAGGAACAGGTCTCGATCGAGCCTGCCGCGATCGATGTCCATGACGTGGCTGCCGGGTACCACCTTGAGCGCCCCGTTGGTTTCGGTCTCTTGCCCCAGCGCGAGCCAAACCGAGATCAGTTCAGGCCGGTCGAACGACCAGTAACGGATGTCCTGGTGCCACCTGGTGACGCTGCTGTAGCCCGGATGCTTGGTCATCACGCAGTTGTGGTGGGCCTGGGAAAGCACCACGCCCGCGCCCCCAAACAGCGCAGCCAGGTGCTGCCGCACCGAGGGCCCCGTGGCCCAGGCGCGAAACGCCTGGTGGCGAGCGTAGGCATGCAGCAACCGCCGTGGCGTGTGGCCACCGGGTGCGTCCATGCCAGCCGGCGCGCCCGGATAGCCCACCTCGGCTTCGAACTCGGCCGGACCTACCAGCGGGTTCAGGTGAGCGGCCGCCACATTGCGGATCTCTTCCACCAGCGATGCGTCGCACATGCCGCGCACCACGACATATCCGTCGCGTTGGAAAGCGCGCAACGTCAGCTGATCGACGGGTTGACCCTCGGCAAGCAAGGCTAGTCCATCTGCGCCTTGATGGCGCGCAGCGTCTTGTCTCCGTAGGGTGGGCGCAACCCACCAAGACTGGCAACGTCTATCTTGCTCTGGGTAAACACCGACTTGGCATGGCTGAACGTTCGAAACCCGTCCACCCCGTGGTAGGCACCCATACCCGAGGGCCCTACGCCGCCAAACGGCAGATCTTCCTGGGCAACATGCATCACCACATCGTTCACCGTGACCCCACCCGAGGTGGTGTGCGCGAGCACATGGTTTTCCTCCGCAATATCGCTGCCAAAGTAATACAGCCCCAACGGGCGCGGCTTGGCGTTGATGTAGCGAACGGTATCCTCCACCTGCGCGTATCCCTTGACGGGCATCACCGGACCGAAGATCTCATCGCTCATCACACCGAGCGAATCATCCGGATCAACGATGAGTGTGGGCGGCATCTTGTGATGAGGTTGCTGGCGAAAGTCCTCCTCCGCCGGGTTGATCTCCACCACCCGCGCGCCGGCGTTTTCGGCTTCTTCCACGAGCGCCTTCAGGCGCTCGAAGTGGCGCTCGTTGAGCACCGAGGTGTAGTCGGGATTATCCAGCAGGGTGGGATACATCTTGGCCACCGAGTTGGTTGAGCACTCAACAAACTCGTCAACACGCTCCTGCGGCACGAACACGTAATCCGGCGCCAGACAGATCTGGCCGGCGTTCATCATCTTGCCCATCATGATAGCGTCACTGGTTTTCTGCATGTCGGCCGAGCGGCCCACTACCACCGGAGACTTTCCGCCCAGTTCAAGGGTAACCTGCACCAGGTTCTCCGCAGCCGCGCGCATGACGTGACGCGCAACGGACGTCGCCCCCGTAAACAGCAGATGGTCGAAGGCGAGCCCGGTAAACGCCGCGCCCACGTCTGCGCCGCCGGTCACTACCGCGATCTCTGTGGCATCAAAAGCGGCGGGGAACATTTCAGCAAACAAAGAAGACGTGGCCGGCGTGAACTCTGACGGCTTGATCATGCACCGATTGCCGGCGCTCAGTATTCCTGCCAGCGGGCTGAAGGTGAGATTGACCGGAAAGTTCCAGGGGCTGATGAGCCCCACCACACCCAGCGGCTGATAGTCGATGCGCGCCTTAGCCCCAAGCAGATTCAAAGGAAACGGGCCCGCCTTGCGCTTCTCTGACCGCATCCACCGCCGCACGTGCTTTTGCGCATGTCGGAGCGGCCCAACCGAACCAGCCACGTCGGTAAGCAGCGACTGATGCTCGCTGCGATGGCCGAAATCCTCACACAAGGCCTCTACCAGCTGCCTTTCATGGGATTTGACCAACCCGACAGCACGCTCAAGGCGATCGAGCCTGGTCTCTAGGGAAACCGCGCCTTCGGCTAAATAAGCTTCACGCTGCGCATCAAGGATTTGCTGCAATTCAGACGATGATTCTGATGAAGACATTGGGGGCACACCTTTTTCGTCGGCCGGCTATTTTGGCATGGTGCCCGGAAGAGTGCAGCGCAGGCTAGACCTCGTCCGTCATGCCATCAACCGCCCCCGCGGCGCCATCGAAGATGGCGCTGCCGTTGACGGTCACCTTCAGTCGCGCGTCCTCGGCCCAGTAGCGCGCCTCGACGTAGTGGTGCTCCTCGAAATCCAACTCGATGTTGGTCCACACGTATTGGGGCGTGCGCGCGCCCGCCGGCCGTCGTTTGCGCAGACAGCCATCCACGTAGAGCTCAAGCGCGCCGGATGCCGGGCACCTGAGCTGGAACGACTTGTGCCGGTGCTGAAACTCCATCTGCCAGGCCACCATGGGTTCAGGCCCGCTCGACACCAAACATTTCGTCAACGTGGTCGTGGGGAAGCGGCGCGGTGAGCTTGGAGACGCCCCAGGTCAAGGCCACGGAGAAGATCTCTCCCATGGCAGCACAGGACCAGGGATTGGGTGCCTCACGGGCCAGCCAGACGGCCACATCATGCAGCGTGCCCGGTTCAAACCAGGCTGGATCGATGAACCCGCCGTGGGTGACCGAAAATACTGTCACACCGCTGAGCAGGCCGGCAAAAGCACCGGCCTTGGTGACGCCACGCCAGATCGCACCCAGTATCAGAGGACCGGCAAATGCCGCCATCATCCCTCCGGTACCGATCCACACGATCATAGCCACGTTGGTATCCATCAGCGCCCACGCCATGGCCGTGCAGATGATCATCACGGCGATGGTGCTGACCCTGCTGATCACGAGAACCTGGCGGTCCACCACGTGCTCGGCGGGCTGCTTCGCCAACTTGGGCACTATCGTGCACCGATACAAGTCATTGGCGATGATCTGCGACGAGGAAACCACCAGGCCGTCCGCGGTAGACATCACAGCAGCCAGGATGCCGATACCGAGCAAGGCGGCCAGCCATGCCGGGAACAGGTCGACGAACAAGGCCGCCAGGGCCATGTTGCTACTCGCGCCAGGCTGCATGAGGTCGTCTCCAAGCACCGCTCGCGCCAGAAGGCCGCCCAATCCCAGCATGCCCAGTGTCAATCCAAACGTGAACGCCAACCCAATGAATCGCCGGCGCTGCCGGGGCTCCTTCAAAGCCCAAAGCTTGTTGCCGATGTGCGGAAGCATGCCCAACGGTATGTGAGACAGCAGGATGGCCACCACAGACCACCAGGAGTGGTAGCGCACGTCGTTCGGATTCAACCAGCTCACCAGATGGGCATCCTGCTTCTCGAGGTTGTCCACCATGCCACCGAAACCACCTTCCACGCCGAACCCGTTGACAAACAACACCACGACCAGCACGGCGATGAGCACCATGATAAAACCTTGCACGCCGTCGGTGAGGATGTCGGCGTGGGCGCCACCAAGCGCCACGTAAACCATCAGCACCGCGGCGGTTACGGCCAACGCAACGCCCGGAGACACCCCTAGCATGATCTCAAACATCACGATGCCAGACACCAGCTGTCCGGCGAGATAGAAAAACAGCAGCAGGGAAAACACAGACACCAGTATTCGCACCCAGTCGGACTGATAGCGCGCGCCTAGATACTCGGGAATGCTACGGCTGCCGAATACCTCTCCACCACGACTCACCATGCGCAGACAGATCAGCACTCCCAGGTACACGCCCGCCGGATACAGAAATACCGACCACACGGCGGCAAAGCCCGCATCGTATGCTATCCCGGGAAAGCCAACGAACGTGGCACCGCTGGCAGTTGTCGCCGCAAAGGCAAAGGCAAGAAACACCGGGCCGTAACCCCCGCGAGCGGTGGCAAAGTCGTCCGCGTTCCTGACCTTGTTACGGCCGACAAACCCGAAGGCAACCATGGCGCCGATATACAGCGCCAGGAACATCCAAGACCAGCTGACAAGATCCATGCAGCCCTCCTTCCCTTACTCGCGAGAGCTTATCAGATCATCTCGGTGTGATAGCAAGCAACGATTGATAACGCTGCCTAGAACAACGCCATCTGACTTTGCCCCGGCGGCCGCATGACATCGGTGCGCCGCTGCGAGGACGGCGAGAGGGTGAAGAGCAACGGCGAACGGATCGGCTTACCGGTCCTGAAGCGTCGCCTGTCCAAGGTCATCAGCGGTCCGCACTCCTCACGGGGTCGCTCGGACGTCACTATCGTGGAATAGCTGGTGCGGGTGAGCCCGCTGTTCGCCAACGACGAAGGTCTGCTGCCCGGACTGCTGCACTAGAAAGACTGGAAACCTTGGCGCGATGCGTGGAAGATCGTGTTGCATACGCCATGAACACGTTCACGCGCATGACCAAAGTAGAACAAGAAACCCCCTGGGAGGAACCATGATCGTAATCAACGCCAAGATCACCGCTGACCAAGCCACAGTTGCCGCACTGGCCGAAGCCATCGGCAAAATGGAAAGAGCGAGCCTGGAAGAGCCAGGATGCAGCGAATACTGCTTCTCAGTGGAGGTCAGCAACCCGGGCGTGTTCCGGATCACCGAGCGCTGGAACTCGGTGGAGGACCTCAAGGCGCATTTCGCAACTCCACATATGGCGGAGTTCCAGGCGGCCATGGCGGCGAACCCGTCCCAGGGCACCGAGATCCACTGCTACGAAGCCGAGGAAATTCCTTTCCCGGCCATGTAGCCAACCGTGCTTACCGTCTGGGGAGGCGCCACCAGCCGCACCCTGCGCGCCTATTGGATGCTGCATGAGCTTGGCCTCGACTACGAGGCCAAGCTCATCGGACCGCGTACGGAAGAGACCGCCAGCAAGGCGTTCCGAGCCTTGAATCCCAAAGGCAAGGTACCGGTGCTGGTGGACGGCGATCTGGTGCTCACCGAGAGCGCGGCCATCGTCACCTACCTGGGCGACACCTACGGGCCCGACTCCGGTCTCGTGCCGCGCCCCTACACCCCCGAACGGGCACGTTACAACGAGTGGTCGTCATTCATTCAAATGGAACTGGATGCCCACACGCTGTACGTGGTGCGCAAGCACCGCGACCTGGCCGCATTGTATGGCGAAGCCCCGGCGGCGGTGGCTACCGCCATAGAAGGATTCAATCGGCAGGTAGTCGTGGCGGAACAGACGCTGGCGAAGCAGCCCTTCCTGCTGGGTGAACAGTTCACCGGCGCGGACCTGTTGCTATCCACGTGCGTGCAGTGGGCCGTGCTGTACGACATCCCGGTCTCGGATACCCTCGCAGGCTTCGCCGAGCGAACCCGGGAGCGCCCCGCTTTTAGACAGGCAGCCAAGCTGAATTTTTCCATCTCGCCCGGGGCCTAGGTCGCGGCGCCGGCAAGCGCTATGACTGCATCAGCCAGTCCAGAATGCGTTGGTTCTCCTCGCGGGGATAGGTGTGCGACAGGTCTTCCAACTCCCGGTACGTGATATTGGCCCCCGCTGCCTTGAGCGTATTGCACGCCATTCGCGCCATGTCTGTCGGAAACATCCAATCCAACGCGCCGTGGACGAGATAGATGGGCAGCCCGCTCAGGCGCTGTCCGCCGCAACCCTCCAAGACAAACGGATGGAAGCTACCGGATATAGGGGCCAGATGGGTGAAGGGGCTGTCGTCACGCAGGCCACCCAGATAGGAGAACGTGCCGCCGTCTGACATGCCGGTGAGCAGGATACGCTGCTTGTCGACGTTCCACAGGCCCTGCGCACGTTCCACCAGCCCATCGAGACCGGGCAGATCGATCTCCGGCTCCGTCAGCGACCAGGTGTTCTGGCGGGAGGTGGGAGAAATCACGATAGCACCCCGGGAGCGCGCATCGCGCAGCCACGTCCAAAGAAAGCTCCGGCCGTGCCCGCTTCCGCCATGCAGCGCCACCACCAATGGGTAGGGATGGGTTTCGTCGTAGTACTCGGGCACGTAAATGGAACAACCACCCCGCTGCTGAGACTCGTTCTCCGCATGGATGATGCCGGCGCGCTCTGCACTTGGATCGCAAGCCCCCAGGCGCTCCAGCAACTCGGCGTCGTCACGCAGTTCTGGAGCCACGAAGAATCGATTGACCGGCGGCAACATGAAGGCCACCGGATAAAGGGTAGCAACAGCCCGGCCGGCGTGCCCCGTAGCAGCGTACGCGGCCATGACGGGGTTGGCCGCCGATACCGCGTCGCCCAAGCCCGCCAGCGCCTTGGCGGCATGGTCGGCGGAACCGGCTAGCGCATCGCGAAACCCCGCAAGATGCTCCGGCCAGGGCGCCTGCTCGAACGTAGCCCGATTGTCCTGCAGCGGCGCCAACAGCCCTTCGAGCGCCTCCGCCAGCCCACTGACGTGGGGTGGATGCAGGTGTCTGCCCGCCCGCTCCAACGCCTCCAGCACAGTAAGCAGATGCGGCAACAGCCCCATGGTGGCGTCCAGCAACGGGTCGGTTTCATCGGCCATGGCGACCCTCCTTTGCCACCACTATAACCGATGACTGCTCCTCGCCCGCCCGGCACCGGCATTGGCGACCAGGCCACAGATTGATTAAAGTCGCTCGTCTGGCTCGAAAGGGGGCACACATGGCCGGGTTCGACCGCAGCGCAGAAGACGTGGGCAACGTGCAGATGCTCGAGCACGTGAATGTCACCGTGCCAGACCAGGGCGTGGCAGCCTTGTTCTATGTGACCGGGCTTGGATTTACCCGCGACCCCTACATCGACTTCGGCAATTTCAACATGTGGGTAAACCTGGGAGAGCAGCAGTTCCACCTGCCCCAGTCCAAGGCCCAAGTGCTGCGCGGCCACACTGGGGTGGTGGTGCCCGACCTGGAAGACCTTAAAAAGCGCCTTGGATTCGTCGCAAAGCCGCTGGCAGACACCCAATTCGCATGGGAAGAGGCAGACGGCTACCTAGCCCTGACCTGCCCCTGGGGCAACCAGATTCGCGCGTTTGCCCCGGGGCTATTCACCAAGATGGATCTGGGCATGCCATACGTGCAGCTCGACGTACCCCCAGACACCGCGCCGGGCATCGCGCGTTTCTACGAGCAGGTGATGGGTTGCGCCACGGAGGTGACCGACACCCAGGCACGGATACACATCGGCTTCAATCAAACGCTGGTATACGCGGAGAATGATGCGCCCCTGCCTGAGTACGACGGCCACCATATCGCTATCTACGTGGCCGACTTTTCGGGACCGCATCGCTTCCTCGACAACCATGGCCTGGTCACGGAAGAGTCCGACCAATTTCAATACCGCTTTCAGGCCATCGTCGACCCGGAAGGCGACCCAACACAACCCCTGTTTGAACTGGAGCACGAGGTCAGATCGCTCAGCCACCAGATGTGGCGCCGACCGCTGGTGAACCGCAACCCGGCGGTGAATTTCTTTACCTACCGGAAAGGTACAGAGGTGTTCACGCCGGCATGAGCGAAGCTCCCAATCTGACAGACCTCAAGGAAGAACCCTACTACAAGGCCCTGGGCGACGAGGTGGAGGTATTCGAAGCCGCCTACCACGCGCGTCTTCCCGTACTACTCAAAGGCCCCACCGGCTGCGGCAAGACCCGCTTCGTAGAGCACATGGCGTGGCGCATCTACCGACGGGACAACGCCGTGGATATCGACAACCCGTTGATGACCATTTCCTGTCACGAAGACCTCACCGCCACCGACCTGGTGGGTCGCTACCTGCTGCAGGGTGATGCCACCCTGTGGAGCGACGGGCCGCTGACCCGGGCGGTGCGCACCGGCGCCATCTGCTATCTCGACGAGATCGTCGAGGCGCGCAAAGACACCACCGTGCTGATCCACTCGCTCACAGACCATCGACGCATCCTGCCCATCGAGAAAACCGGCGAGCTGGTGAGCGCCCACCCGGATTTTCTGTTGGTGATCTCATACAACCCCGGCTACCAGAGCGTGCTCAAGGATCTCAAGCCCAGCACGCGGCAGCGCTTCGCCAGCCTGACATTCGATTACCCGGATCGCGAAACCGAAAGCGAGATCATCGCCCACGAAGCGGATATCGATGCGACCACGGCGGAGCGCCTGGCAGTGATCGGAGAGAAGGTCCGCAACCTGCGCGAGCATGGCTTCGAGGAAGGCGTAAGTACCCGCCTGCTGATCTACACCGGCGCGCTGATCAACGGCGGCATCGATCCCCGGAGGGCGGCAGACATCGCCATTGTAGGCGCGGTGTCCGACGACGCCACGGTGCAGGAAGCCATCGCCGACATCGTTGATGTCGTGCTACCTGCCTGAGACGCCCCATGGTCACCCTTGTGGACGTCGAAGCTAGCCTGGCGCTTTTCGCCGAAGGCATCGCAGGCCGCTACTACCACATCAAGCCTTCCAGCCAGTTTGCAAGCCGCCGCGTGACGGTGGACGATGGGGACGCGGCGCTCACCACCGATACCCTCCTGCTCCCCGAGACCATCGCGTCGGACAACGCCGCTTTTTATCGCGTGCTTGCCCTGGAGCAGCTGGCTCAACGGGAGTTCGGCACGCTGGCATTCACCTTCGACGGCGCCCAGGAACGCATCCCCACGCTCGCCACGCCACCCCCATCGGCCACGGCGCTGCGCATGAGCGACTTCGAGGTGTTCTACCAGAGCGTATCGCACCCGGGTGTGCTGCAGCGGTGCTTTTTTTCCTGCGAGCGGGCGCGCCTGGACGCTCAGCTGAGCTACCATTACCCAGGCATTCGAGGCTACCAACGGGCCTATCACCAGCACCTACTCGCCACCCTGGATTGGCACGATGAGCCGGCTTCCGCGCTCGAGGTAGCCAACACGCTGCACGCCTACGTGCTGGGGGCGCAACCGGGCGATTCGGACACGTCAGTTCGCTTGTTAGAGATCGTCGACCGCGTAGCAAACACCATGGCGGACGTGTACGACACTGCCCAGGCGGCGCTGGACTGCTACGAACTTTGCACGCCTTATCTGGTCGACGGCATTACCGAGCTGTCGGCGCCCGAACTCGATGAGCTTGATGACCCTACCCACTGGCTGCAGCGAGAGGCTCGCCTGGAGGACTGGCAGGAAGACCTCAAGGCCATGGATGCAGCCATGCTGCAGGTGCAGATGCTGCAAGGCGATGAGGCGGCGGCAAAGAACGTAGAAGGCATGGCCGACGGCGAGATCCGTCCCGACGATGTGGACCTCACGGCCATGCAGAACGAACGCGACATTGCCGCCCGGCGCCTGGACATGGAACGCTCAGCGGTGCAGGACGCCCTGGGCAAGGCGCAGCTGGAAGCCCGCAGCTACCGCTACGACGAGTGGGACCACACCCAACAACGTTACCTACCAAAGTGGTGCCGCCTGTTCGAGGAAAAACTCGAAGCCAGCGAAGACCAGAACGTAGATGCACTGCTGCAGGTCATCGAAGCCCATCGCGCCGATGTGCAGCATCAGCTGGAGAACATCAAGCCGTTGGGGTTTCAACGCGTGTACCGGGTGGCCGACGGCGACGAGCTGGACTTCAACGCGGTAATACAGGCGCGGCAGGACATTCGCGCGGGGCAGACGCCCGATGAGCGCGTCTACTCGCGCCGGGAACGCGTCCACCGCGATGTCTGCGCCGCCTTCCTGGTAGACCTCTCCGCCTCTACAGACGATGTGATCGAGCCGTCGGAACAACCCGGAACCCCTGAAGAACCAGCCGAAGAGGTCAACCTGCGGGACCCTTTCGGCGCGCCCGACCCGGAAGAACCTCTGGTACCCGAGGAGCCGGGGCGCCGCATCATCGACGTGCAGCGCGAATCGATGCTCGTGATGTCGGCGGCTCTGGAGCAACTGGGTGACAGCTACGGCATCTACGGTTTTTCCGGCTACGGGCGGGATTGCGTGGAGTTCTATGTTGCCAAAGAAGCGGAGCAGCCGTTCCACCGCAACACGCTACGCGCCATTGCGGAAATGAAGCCCATGCGCAGCACGCGAATGGGTCCGGCGATTCGCCACTGCACCACCAAGCTGCTGAAGTCAGGGCATGCGCTGAAGGTACTCATCATACTGAGCGACGGTTTTCCTCAGGATGCAGATTACGGCCCGGAGAGAGGCGAGCACGAGTACGGCGTGCAGGACACCGCCAAGGCGCTCAGCGAGGCCCACGACAAAGGCGTGGAGACCTTCTGCGTCACCGTGGACAGGTCGGGCCACGACTACCTAAAGCGCATGTGCCCCGACGAGCGCTACCTGGTCATCGATGAAGTAGAGGATTTGCCGGAAGCGCTGAGCAAGGTCTACCAAGCGCTCACCGGCTGAGGCCGCAACGGCTAGTCGTCGCTCATCACGCCAAACAGGTGCAGCAGCGACAGGAACAGGTTGTAGATCTGCACGTAGAGGGTGATGGTGGCCAGAATGTAGTTGGTTTCACCGCCATGAATGATGGCGCTGGTCTGCCATAGGATGGCCGCACAGGCGAACAGCACGAAACCACACGAAATAGCCGTGGTGATCCCGGACAGATCGAACATCCACGCCAGCAGCACGGAACCCATCAGCACAAAGAATCCCGCTACCAGAAATCCACTCAAGAAGCTGAAGTCCTTACGGGAAATCAGCGCGTAGGCAGACAGGCCCACGAAGGCCATGGCCGTGGTGCCAAGGGCCGAGGCAACCAGCATGCCACCATCCGCACGAGCCAGGTAAATACTGAGAATGGGCCCCAAGCCGTAGCCCAAGAATCCCGTGAACACAAAGGTCCAAAACAAGCCCCAGGGGCTGTTCGCAGTCTTGTGTACGATGAACAGCAGGGCGAAGAACCCAATCAGTGTAGGCAGAAAGCCGAGATAGGGTGCTTGAGCCAGCATGGAAACCGTTGCCACCACAGCGCTGAACGCCAGGGTGAGGCCCAGTAACATATAGGTGTTGCGCAGTACCTTGTTGATCTCAACGGCCGGCAGCCCGCCCGCAATCGCAGCGCTGCGTGCCTGAATTTCCCGATAATCAGCCATTTTCTTTACCAAGCCTCGCCATGATGTTCATATCCAACAGGTTATATAGGGGGTTAGGTCGCAACTTTCAAGGGATTGCGTCACCAGCCAACGCTGGCGCGCCTGCATCAAGGTCCAGAAAAATCGACTGAGTGTTGGAACTGTGACCGCAACCGTTCGACAATCCCCCAATGACCAACCGCCACCCATACCGATTCGAGCGCGGCGGACGCATGTGGACCACGCTGGTCTTGCTGTTGCTTGGGGCCACTATGGTATCGCTTGCCGAGTCGAATCACTGGGTTATGGAGCTTTTCGCCCATTTCCGACTGCAGTATCTGGTTGCCGCCGTCGTCGCACTACTGATATCGCTGCTGACCGGACAGCGTGCCGCCTTGGTTGCCAGCTTAGCGGCCGTGGCCATCAACGGGTGGTTCGTCGGCAACTATGTGCTCAACATCGGGGTGCAGGCAGCGGCCGCACCGACGGAACACCCATCTGCGCTGCGGATTCTGCACGCCAACGTGCAATATCACTCGCAGCCCATCGGAAGGCTGCTGCAACGTGCGCGGGCCGAACAGGCGGACATCCTGCTGATCCAGGAACTGAATAATCATGGCGCCAGTGTTCTGAGCACAGCGCAAGACTACCCCTACCGGTCGCTGTTCCCCCAGGAACATCCATATGGAATCGGCATCGTGAGCCGGACCCCGGTCGAGGTGACCGCCGAACAGGACAGCAGCGGCTTATACACATTCCTCACCGCAAGGATTCCCTGGGGCGACACCAAGCTAAACCTCGTCTACCTGCACCCACCGCCACCCCTGTCCGCCCAAAGCACTCAGATCCGCGACGACCTGCTGCAACGCATTGCAGCTCGAGTGCGCCACAGCACCAAGGTGCTGGTGGTGGGAGACATCAACAACACACCGTGGACACGCAGCTTCGCCCGTTTCGTGGCTACCAGTCGCATGAGGCCACTGCGCAACCGCCTGCCCATGGGCACCTGGCCGCAGTGGCTCGGCTTCGAAGGCGGCTTTCTGACGCGGCTGCAGATCGACCACGTGTTCACGCGCAATGCGCGTGATATTCAGGAATTTCGCGTGCTGCCCGACATCGGTTCGGACCACATGCCTGTGCTGGTGCGATTGACGTCTGCCTGAGCATCACCAGCTCGATTGCCCTTGCCGGGAGACGCGTTTTCGGTAATCTGCCCGCTCCCACGATCAGGAGCCAGCTTTGAAGCGACTGTACTTCGTGCGCCACGGCCAGACGGAATGGAATGCCGCAAGGCGGGCGCAGGGTCAGATGAACTCGGATCTCAACGATCTGGGGCGCCGGCAGGCCGATGCGAACGGAAGGCTGCTGAAAGATCACGGCGTGCAGGCCCTGTTCGCCTCGCCACTGGGACGAACCCGGCAGACCACGGAGATCGTTCAGCGGCACGTACCCATAGAGGCCATGTTCGATGAGCGCATCATGGAGTGGGATTGCGGTGACTGGAGCGGGCACACCTGGGACGACGTGCAAGCCAAATGGCCCGAAGAATGGGCTGCGCTGGAAGCCGACCGGTTCCATTATCGCGGGCCAGGATGCGAGAACTTCCCCGACATGATCGCCCGCACCAAGCCGTTTCTTGCCGACGTTCTCGCACGCCCCTTCGATGAGATCGGCATCGTCTCGCACGGTCTCATCGGGCGGGTAATGATCGGCGTACTGATGAACTTCAGCGAAAGCGAAATGCTCAAACACACCCAGCCCAACGACGTTGTGTATCGCGTATGCGTGCCGCGCGAAACGTCCCAGCCGCCACAACTCGATCACTTCGTCGGTGGCGAAGGTCCCTTTCCGGGCGCTATCGCGGGATAGACCCAGCCGAGGGGCACCAAGGCCGAGAGGCGACGTTTCTGCTTGCCTCCGGTATGCTCGCGGCCAACGCAACCATAGCCCGACAGCGCCCTGATCATGTCCGACAGCCTAGAAGCAGGAACGCGAATACTCTCCGCCACTGGTGAATCTTTCACCATTAGCGAATCACTGGCCGCCGAATTCGAACCCGGTGATCGGCTCGTGGCCAACGCGCAAGCGGGATTGCTACGCATACCGGCCCACGAGCAGCGCGTGGCCGCTCATTCCGTTGCCAACTGTGCGGCGGCTTTCGAAGCTATGGATTCGGTGACCGACGAGCAGATCGTCGACTTCTTCCAACGGTTCGCCCAGGCGCTTTCCGACGATTCCATCTGGAGCCAGATCCAGGCCGTCAACGACACCGATGTGCAGGATGCAAAAGCTCGCGGGCGTTCCACCACGAGGTTGGTGGTCTCCGACAAAATGCGCCAGAACATGATCGAAGGTCTTCTCGGCTGGTGCGCCACCCCCTCGCGGCGCGACAACGTGCTGGAAACCGTGGAGCACGACGGCTTTCGCATCGAGCTGGTGGGCGCCGCCCTGGGGATCGTCGCGTTCGTGTTCGAAGGACGGCCCAACGTACTGGCGGATGCCTGCGGCGTGCTGCGGGGCGGCAACACGGCCATCTTCCGAATCGGCCGCGACGCGCTGGCAACTGCCCGCGCCATCATGGAACTGGCCGTGCGTCCCGCACTCGTGGACGCCGGACTGCCGGAGCACGCATTGGTTCTGGTGGATAGCCCTTCTCATGCAGCGGGCTGGTCATTGTTCCTGGATCAGCGGCTGTCCCTGGCGGTGGCACGAGGATCAGGCGCGGCCGTTGACCTGCTGGGCTCTCTGGCGCAAAGCGCGGGCACACCCGTCAGCCTGCACGGTACCGGCGGCGCCTGGGTGGTGGCATCCACCAGCGCCACTGGCGATGACTTCTCCCGAGCGGTGCAGGCTTCTCTAGACCGCAAGGTGTGCAACACGCTGAATACCTGCTGCATTCCACGTGCCGCGGCCAATCGCCTGGTGCCCGTTCTTCTGGAAACGCTGCAATCCGCAGCCTACACCCGAGGACAGTCATTCAAGCTGCACGTGGCTGAGCAAAGCACCGACGCAGTGCCGGCGGAGCTGTTCGAGCGCGAGGTGAGCATCGTCCGCGCGGATGGCCCTTGCACCGAACGTCAGGCAGAGCCCATCGCAGAATCAGCATTGGGCGAGGAGTGGGAGTGGGAAGACTCACCCGAAATCACCTTGACCATTGTGGATTCGGTGGATGACGCCGTGGATCTCTTCAACACGTACAGCCCCAGGCTCGTGGCCTCGCTTATCAGCCGCGACGAGGACGAGCAAAAACGATTCTGGGACCGAGTGCGCGCCCCGTTTGTGGGCGATGCCCACACCCGCTGGGTAGACGGTCAATATGCTTTAGCCAAGCCCGAACTGGGGCTTTCCAACTGGGCCAACGGGCGCCTGTTCGGCCGCGGCGCCATTCTCACCGGCGACAGCGTATACACGGTGCGCACACGCTACGTATCCACCTGAGATTCAACTCCATAAAATAACAACCGCATCTGGCTGCTTGTCACTCCGATCGAATCCTGGCGAACTTCTGCAGAGCGTGGCAATCCAGCGGCACCAGACCGCGGTTACCTCCAGCGCTGTAGACCACCTCGGCAACGTACAGATCGCCGCGCGAATCCGCCCAGATACCATGGGGAGCGAAAAAGTTTCCCGGGCGCACCGGGTCGTCGCCGCCGAAACGCGTCACCACCTCCCCGTCGAGATCGAGCACCGACACCCGGGCATGGGGCATGTGGGGGAGGATTTCCACGTCTGGGCGTCTGCCGGCTCGCTCGCCCAGCTCCGCCACGTAAATGAACCCCTCCGAGTCGATGAATAAATCGTCCGGTCGAGTCACGTGGTTCCATTCGGTGATGTATGTCCCATCAGGAGCAAACACCTGCACGCGGGAGTTCTCTCGGTCCGCCACGTAAATCCGATCACCTTCGTCAATGGCGATGGCATGGGGTAGCCGGAACTCTCCGGGCCCGGTTCCCGGCTCGCCCCAGGAAAATTCGTACTCCAGATCGCTACTGAACTTGTGCACCCGGGCATTTCCATAGCCGTCGGACACGTACAGCTCACCGGCGCGGGACAGCGCCACGTTAGTCACCATGTTGAAGGGATCACCGCCGTACTGCACCGGAGTCATACCGGCAACGAATCCCGTATCGGCCGGTTTGTCTTTCTCTCCCAAAGTTTCCAGCAGTTCACCAGAGCGGGAAAAAACGCGCACCGTGTGGTCGAAATTGTCAGCCGCGTACACACGGTCGTCAGGACCAATGTGCAGCCCGTGGGGATTGGTGAAAATCCCCTCACCCCACGCTTCAATAAAGCTGCCGTCGGCGTCGAAAACGATCATTGGGTGCTCGCCTCGATTAAAGGCGTACACCCGATCGTCGGAGTCGGTGGCAACACCTGCCACCTCCACGAAACGCCATCCCTCAGGCAGCTTCTCCCAGCCCTGAATCACCTCGAATTCAATACGCGCCACGCGCCGACACCCCTGTGAGCATCCTCGGGCCACCAAACTATCGGAAATCGGCCACGAAGTGCAGCGTCGGACAAGGGATTTCACCGCCCTTGCGCGCCAATATCCCGGGAGTGTACTCTCCCGCGGCCCACAACCACGTATCTCGACTGTGCTGAAAGGGTTCGTTCGACAATCTGAATTTGCCCGACTGCTGGCGGCCGCCGCGGTGCTGCTGCTGTTCGCCGGTCAAACGGTTGCCGCGCTGCATTTTCATGAAGATGCCGCAGAGCCGGCGTGCGTGGTCTGCGCCAGCACTCAGCAGAGCGACGAGGCAATCGCCGTCAAAAGCGTCGCGCAGACCAGCTACGCGACGGTGCTCCCGTGCACACCAGCTTTTGAGATAACTCCGCGGGGCGTCTACCAGCCACCCCAACGGGCCCGCGCACCGCCGGCACACTGACACCCACTGACCGACGTTCATGCCGCTGCGTTCATCGCCGCGGCGATTTTTCCGCTCGTATTTTTGAGGTTGTCATGAAATCAATCTGGCTGGTTGGGCTTATAGCCGTCATTCCCGGCACTGTAGTCGCGCAGGAAGCGGCGCAGACCAACAACGAAATCGAAGAAGTGGTGGTGCAGGCGCACCCGCTTTCCGCCGAGGGCCTAGCGCAGGCCGCGGTCGTACTTGAAGGCGACGCGCTCACGCGCAATGCAAGCAGCAGCATCGCCGAAACCCTCGCTCGGCAACCGGGCGTCCACAACTCGTCTTACGGCAATGCCGCTGGGCGCCCGGTAATCCGGGGCCTGTCGGGACCAAGGGTCCGCGTCATGGAGGACCGTCTGGAAACGCTCGACGTGTCCGTGACCAGCGCGGATCACGCCACCACCGTGGATGCGTTGGTGGCCAACCGCATCGAGGTGCTCAAGGGACCCAGCACGCTGATCTACGGCTCCGGGGCAATGGGCGGTGTGGTCGACGTGCACACCGGAAGGGTGCCACATTTCGCTGTCGAGGAAGTGAGTGGCGGTATGGAGGTGCGAGCCGAGGATGCCAGCGAGCAGGTCAGCTTGGTAGGCAAACTGGATTTCGGGTCGGGTCCACTCGCGTTTCACCTAGACGGTTTCTATCGGGACGCGGGTGACTACGACATTCCCGGCTGCGTGGAATCGGACGTGCTGCGAGCAGCCGAGGGCGGAGAACCGTGCGAAGTTGAAGACACCCTGCCGGGCAGCAGTCTGGAGACCTGGGGTGGTTCTGCAGGCGCCTCCTTTGTCGGGGAGCGCGGATTCATAGGTTTTGCGGTGAGCCGCTACGAGAGTGATTACGGACTCCCGGGAGGACACAGTCATGGACACGAGGACGAACACCATGACGAAGACGAGCATCACGATGAAGATGAACACGACGAAGACGGACATCACGATGACGATGAACACGA
>DEBD01000027.1:35244-39881 GCA_002348385.1 Gammaproteobacteria bacterium UBA2965
AGACGAACATCACGATGAAGATGAGCACGACGAGCACGAACATGAGGGGGAAGAAGGCAATCCGAACGTTGACCTGAAACAAACCCGGTACGACCTGGAAGCCGGCCTCAAGGATCCCATCGCGGGCTTCTCTAGCCTCAACCTGCGTGCCGTCTATAACAACTACGAGCACGAAGAAATCGAGCCGAACGGTGAAGTCGCCACGCGCTTCGACAACGAGGCCTGGGATTTGCGCCTGGAACTCATCCATGAACAAACCATGGGCTTTGAAGGCACCCTGGGGCTCCAATACACCGACAAGGAATTCTCCGCAGTGGGGGAAGAAGCATTCATCGACCCCGTGGACACCTCCAGCGTGGCGGCGTTCTGGGTGGGAGAGCGGTCCTTTGATGGCTTCGACCTGGAAACCGGCGTGCGCTTCGAGTCCGTAGAGCACGACCCAATCAACGAGCGCAAGCGCGACTTCAGCCTGTTTTCCGCATCGCTTGGCTTCGTAATTCCGATGGGCAGTGGTTGGCAGCTGGGCCTACAGAGCGACTACTCACAACGCGCACCGGTCCCCGAGGAGCTCTATTCGAACGGTGCCCACCTTGCCACTCAGGCATTTGAGATCGGCGACCCGAACCTGGACAAGGAAAAGGCTTGGAACGCCAGCGCGACGCTCAACTATTCCGCCGATGGGGTTCGTTTCGATGCGTCCGTGTACTACACGACCTTCTCCGACTACATCTACGAGTTCGTGAACGGGGAAGAGGACGAAGAAAGCGAACTCCCCGAGTTCGAGTATGCTCAGGACGACGCAGACTTCATCGGATTGGAGCTGGGCGCTGGGGTTCGAGTGGCCTCCTTTGCAGACGGCGAACTGTGGCTCACTGGCATGTTGGATCATGTGGACGCCGATCTCGACACGATAGGCAACGACAACGTACCGAGGCTGCCGCCCACTCGAGTGGGCGTTGGCGCGGAGTTGACCTGGCGAAACGTCACGGCCCGCATTGACTACCTTCATGTGGACAGTCAGAACGACGTCACCGATTTCGAGCTGCCGACCGACAGCTATGAAGACCTGCGGATCTTTGTGGGCACATCGATTGCGTTCGATTTCGCAGAAGTCGAACTGTTCCTACAGGGAAAGAATCTCACCGACGACGAACAGCGCTACCACACCTCGTTCATCAAGGACGTCGCGTCGCAGCCGGGGCGCAGCATCGAGGGTGGAATTCGGATGACGTTCTAGGGCACCGCGGTTTCGACCGGGGCCGGGGCCACCCAACGGCTCCGGTCGCAACTCTGCGGATTGGTAGCTACGGGTGGACTTGAACCACCGACCCCAGCATTTTGAATGCGAGGATTGAAATATTGAGCAATTGATTTGATTGACTTTAGAGGGCGCCCACAGCCAGCAGTTAGCCTGGGAAGTCCCACAAAATTCCAGCGGATCCCCTCAAAATCCTCGCAACGGAAATCCTCTCAAGAAAACCAAGCCGACTAAGACGAAATCGCTAAACATCAGCGAAGAAACTACTCGCATACGCAACCTCAAGCCGGTTTGGCTCAAACACGCCAAGATGTTTACCCAGTAGGTCCAGCGCTCTCACTCTCGTAGAGCCACAATTCTGCTGGTCAATAGTCTCCGCTCTATGTGCTGGAATCTGTCTCAGCGAGCCCCGATCGTCGATTCAAGCGACGGACTGGCGGCCTTCTCGGACTCGAACCGAGACTCCACTAACGTGAGCTTCATCCGCCTTCAGTCAAGGGCCAAGGTTCGACGGGCAAACGCGAGTAGTGAGGCCCAGAAGGTAATACTGATCTCAGCTTCCGGATGGACTCCATGGAAAGCGTGAACGCCACCCTTGGCCAAGACGAGTTCGCAGTCGACGCCCTCATCCTTTAACCGATTTGCGTACTCAACACTTTCATCGAGGAAGAGGTCAGCCGTCCCGATCCCGATCCAGGCCGGCGGGAGGTTGGAGAGTGAGGGGCGACGAGCCGGGACGGAGTAGCGCGGAACTTCCGCTTGGCCGGGCTCTTGGCCGATGTAAGCTGCCCAACCGCCGTAGTTGTTTTGATTGTTCCAAATGTAGTGGCGCTCGTTGGTCAGGTCTTCGCGCAGAGCTGTGCGGTCGTCGAGCATGGGAGCGACCAAGATCTGGGCCAGGGGTTGAGTTCCACCTTCATCATGGACACGCTGCGCGAGGGCCGCTGCGAGTCCACCGCCCGCGCTCTCACCCGCCACGACCGAGCGGTTCAGATCGCATCCCAGTTCGGCCGCATGATCGAGCATCCACTGCCAACTTGCCCGGCAATCGTCGAGACCCGCTGGAAACTGATGCTTGGGCGCAAGTCGATACTCGGCGGAAACGAGGGTAATCCCGAGTTCTTCGACCACCCTTCTACAGAACTGATCATCGAGAGCGGCCGCCAACCCGATATAGCCGCCACCATGGATCCAGAGCATGATGGCATCCGTCTGCTTGTCGACCGGCTGGTAGACCTTGCACCCCTTGTTTCCATGATGAACCCACCATGCCTTCACTCGCGCATCGCCCCTGAACTGAAAAGGGCGCCCCAACAGCGTAATCGCAGCCAGGCCGCGTCTTCCCAGGGGCGTGTGATACGGCAGGTGCGGAAGCCAGCGTAATCTTCGTCGAATTTCGAGGGGAATCTCATCGGCGGGCATCATTCATCCTACTTGCCATGATTCGGTTTCGAGCTGGGACATCGCATGAGTGTCCGATTCCGGGCCTGCCTCGCGCGTCTCGAAGCCATCGACGTGATCGTAGACTGACGGCTCGATGACAAAGAGCTGGCGGCCCGCTAGGGCTTATTGGAAGGAGATCGCAAAGACTCAGTCCGTTTTTGCCAAAGCCCATCGACGAACTCCATTTTCTCCGCCATAAGGCCCCCTCTTTGATCGACTTGTTCCCCAAAGACAATCCACTGAGGCTCATCGGAACCCGCAGCGGGAGGCCAAAAGACTCGTCCTCCTCCATTGGGATTTCCTGTTTTCACGAAGTCAATCCAATATCCACGCATTGCTTGCGCGATAGGCAGATCCATCTGGGTCCACATGATTTCCCCGGCCGATCCATGCTCCGCGCCCGGCACCTGACCTCTTTTTTCAGGCAGCACGTAGTCAAAGAAATAGAGATACCCGGGGCGCTTAACGGTTTGCATCGCCTGGGTAAGATTCAAGGCCGCATAGAGGTAGCGGGCGTCACCGAAAAAACGACTGAAACCCTGATCTTCACTGACCGCAAAGTCTTCGGCCCAAAGCGCTTTCAACCTGGCTTCTTGACCATTGGTGATTTCCACCAGAGTTTCTGCATCGACGCCGGAAATCCCCAAGACGCTGCCGTCAAAGCTCGTGCCACCGCTCATAAACGGAACGGGGTGCTGCTTTCCACGGGCGAAGAGAATAGCGCTCTCTTCAGGCAGAGATAAACCATCCACGATGGGCACGTGAAAACCGCGAACCGATTCGGCCCAACGCTCGGCGGGGACGGCGTAAAGGTCGCCCAGTGTCACCTCTTCGGGGGGCTTGCCTGTCACTTCGCCGGCCAGCTCTAACGCCATGGCTTCGGCACTCGGCGCTCCATCAAGCGGCGTGACCTTCCCCGTGCGAGGCTGACGAAACCAGGTGCCGTATCCGCTTTGAGAGATTCCACCATTGATCAAGTTGGCGCTCTCGGGGGTGACCATCAGCATGTCCACCGCCATCCCTCCGGCGGAAATTCCGGAAATAGTGACCCGCTCCGGGTCCCCCCCAAAAGCGGCAATATTCTCTCGTACCCACTCAAGGGCAGCCCACATGTCCATCAAGCCATAGTTGACGCCCTGCTCGCCCGCTAGTTTGGGGTGGGCGAAAAAACCAAGGGTGCTGAGTCGGTAGTTGAAACTGACGAAAACGATGCCCTCGGCATTCAACAGAGGGCCCAAGGCGAGCAGATATTCCCCACTCCCCGAGGCGAATCCACCTCCATGAATCATGACCCAAACGGGTTGATCTTCGGCTCCGGCCGGGGCCGAGACATTAATGGTGAGACAGTCCTCGCTCGGTGGCTGATCACTGGGAATCATGTATCTGAACCGCGCCGGCTGGGGACAAGCGGGACCAAAAGTCTTCGCGGGTCGCACACCCGACCAGCCGTCAACGGGCTGCGGGGGCTGCCAGCGAAGGTCCTCGACCGGTGGCTTCGCGTACGGAATACCTCGATAAACCTTGGAAGCGTCGACCCAGACCCCTTCAAGCGAACCTTGGGCCGTCTCGACCCGCGGCACGGATTGTCCGATTGTTTCAGCCCCCTGCACTCCGGTCGCAGCGAACACGGGGACAAGAAGAACAAAGAGCATGGGAAGAAAACGGCCGACGGGCTTGAATCCTCTCAAGGCGCGCAAACGAAAGCGATCCATGAATTCCCCTTATGATTCAATCGAGTCTCTGCTCGTCGGCCAAACCAACCGACAACGCGCATGAGCGTAACTCAAAACAATGCAGATAAGTGGTTCTGTTCAACTGAATTTTTGGCGAGATCAAACAGAACCGTTGGCGGGTGACAGGTTATCAGTCGGCGTCGTGAGAGATGGCTGAGTGATTAATCTGACACGCGAGAATGGTAGCTACGGGTGGACTTGAA
>DEBD01000005.1:0-9426 GCA_002348385.1 Gammaproteobacteria bacterium UBA2965
GATGCGGCCTGTCAGCCCAAGTCAGCCCAGCACGAGCACATCCACACCGCGCCCGCACGTCTCGACGGCCGCCACCAGCCGAGCTGCACTATTGCGCACGAAACCTGTTCGGATTCCCATCACTGGCAAACCCGGGGTGGATTAACCATGCGCAGCCGGTAAAGTACCTCCCCCATTCCACCCGCCAAGAGAATGTCATGACCGACTATGTAGAACTGAAGCGCCCCCACGACGGGGTTGCCGTGGTCACCCTCACAGACCCGGAACGTCAGAACAATCTGTGCTGGCAAGCGGTGGACGAGCTTGCCGACGCGCTGGAAGAAGCGCGCACCACGGGCGCCCGCGTGAGCGTTGTGGCCTCGGGATTGGACGGGCACTGGCTGGAACATGCCTGGCTGACCGATCTTGCCGACGCCTTCGAAGGCAAAACCACCACCGGTAACGGCGGGGGATTTTTCCGCTGCCTACAGGAACTCAACCAGACCGACGTGGTGAGCATCGCCGCTGTCTCCGGAGATACCTCCGGTGGCGGCTGCGAGCTGGGCTGGGCTTGCGATCTGCGTGTAGCCGAAGAGCAGGCGCACTTTTCACAGCCGGAGGTGCTGATCGGCGTGGGCACCGGCATCGGCGGCACCAGCCGACTGGTGCGCCTGATCGGCAGAACGGTCACTGCCGAAATGGTGCTGGACGGCTGCCAGATGAGCGCAAGCCGCCTCTTTGATCTCGGTGGCGTGAACCGCGTGGTGGAGCGCGGCCGGGCTGTGGACTACTGCGTGGCCTGGGCCAAGCGCCTGGCGGCCTATCCGCCCGACGCGCTCAAAATGATGAAGCGCATGCTCACCCAGAGTGAAGACGTGGGCATTCACGACGCGGTCATGAAGGATCAGGAGATTTTTCAGTCGCTCTCCAACTCCGAGTTTTCCCGCGCCAACATGCGGCGCATACAGGATGTGTACGACTCTGGCGTAAGCATCCGGGAAGCCTCCGAGCGCGAAAGGGACGCGGCAAATTAGCAATCCGGCCGCGATTTCCTGCGAAATACGCTTTGGCTGGCTGGCCACGCCTGCCCTGGCCGATGCGCGTCGCGCGACTGTGGAAGAGCTACCCCACAGCGCTCGTCACTGGGTGCTTATGCAAAGCTCCGTCACCGAGGCCATTGCAGCACATTTCGGCGCTCCGCCCGCGGTTCGTGTTCATCATTCCGGACCCAGCGCCCTGGCAACGTGGGAGGCCGATCTACTGGGCTGCGATGCGAGCACGCAGGCCTTTGCACGCCACATCACACTAGATGTGGGCGAACATGCAGTCCTTGCAGCGCGCACCGTCACCGCGTGGGACGATCCGATGCGCACTTATCTGGCAGATCTGGGTGATCGCCCGCTTGGCACCCTGCTGTTTCAGGGCGAACGTTGGGCGCGCGCTTCGGCGCTCATTCCCCTCGTCGAGGGAACAGCCACCTTCGGGCGCGGCGCACGGTGGCACGACGCGCAAAGCGGCGGCAACCTGTTGGTGGAAGAGTTCTTTCTTACCCCGCTTACCGATAGTTCCAACGGAGACTGAGCATGGCCAAGCGACACCTGGTACTCATCCTCACCGAGCCAACCCAAGGACAGGAAACACAGTTCAACGACTACTACGAGAACGTGCACCTGGAGGAGGTGCTCGCCACCACGCACCTGCAGACGGCCCAGCGATTCAAGCTGGTGGACCAAGCCGGAGAACCATGCCCCTTGCCTTACTTGGCCGTGTACGAGGCGGAGGCCGACGACCCAGCCGAGTTGATCGCCAATCTCAACGAAACGCGACCGCAGCGCCAGCAGAGCGACGCCCTGAACAGGCGCACCGGACGGGTCTGGGTATTCGAGGAAATCGGGCCCAAGCATTCGGGCGCATAGGGCCTGGAGACGGTCCGGCAGCGGTGCTTAAATGCCTCGGTCCGATAGATCGAGGTCGCCGGAGGTCGCCATGCACAGTGTTTCCCTTTCCCAAGCCATCGGCAACACAGTGATCGCCCATGGCGCCCTCGGCTTCGATCAGCGTCCCGAAGGTATAAGTCCCCGCCGCCTTGCGGATTGGACCCGCCTGCAGATGCCCCAACCCATGGACGTGATCGTGCGTATGCCCTCGGGCGTGCGCCTGGTGTTCGAAACCGACAGCACCCGAGTGGGGCTCACCCTGCTGGCCACCAATATGGTAACGCCACCGGCCGAGCGACGCGCCATCGTTGGCAACCTGGAAATCGGCGGCACCTTGTGGACCGCGCGCTCCGAAGCCGGCAACACACTGCTTCTGGATCCGAAGTCACCGGGTGAATTCGAGCTCTTGCGGGGTGACCCCGACACCCTGTGGTTCAACGACCTGCCTGCGGGCGCCAAACTCTGCGAGGTATGGCTGCCGCACAACGCGTTCGTGGAGCTGCGCACCCTTGAGCTGGACGATGGGGCCACCATCGGCCCGCCAGCAACCGATTCCCGGCCGCGCTGGACCCACTATGGCAGCTCAATCAGTCACTGCATGGAGGCAGACGCGCCCGGCCTGATCTGGCCCGCTGTGGCGGCCCGCGAAGCCGGATTCGCGCTGCAGAATCTGGGGTTCGGTGGCCAGTGCCATCTGGATCAGTTCGTGGCACGCAGCATTCGCGATAGCGACGCGGACGTCATCAGCATCAAGACCGGCATCAACATCATCAACATGGACTCCATGCGCGAACGGGTCTTCGGCCCCACGCTGCACGGATTTCTGGACACCGTGCGCGAGGGAAAGCCCGAGACGCCCATCGTGCTGATATCCCCCATCTACTGCCCCAGCGCCGAGAACCAACCCGGGCCAACCGTTCCGAACGCCCAAGGCAAGTTCGTCACCCTGACCGGCCACGAGGAGATTCGCGACGGGTGCATGTCACTCACCCGGGTCAGACGGCTCATGGCCCGGATCGTGGAACAGCGCCGCGAGGCGGGCGACGCGCAGCTTTCCTATGTGGACGGCCTCACCCTGTTCGGTCCTGGCGATGCTTCGGATCTGCCCGACGACCTGCACCCCAATCCCGCCGGCTACATACGGATGGGAGAGCGATTCGCGCCAACCCTGGCCGCGCTGGCCAGCAGCTAGATTGCTGGACCGATTCAGCGCCCGGCGGGCAGGCGAATGAGCATCTTGCCCATGTTTTCCCCCTGGTACAGCCGGTGCAGTACCTGCGGGTAGTCGGCCAGCTCCCCAGCCACCACATTCTCGCGGAGCTTCAGGCTGCCTGCTCGGATCCAGGCGGCCATGTCCGCGCGCGCCTCCGCGTAGCGGTCCTCGAAATCGAAGATGATGAAACCCTCCATGCGCGCACGCATAGTGGCCAGCGCCAGGTAGTTGGTGGGCCCGTAGATCACATCCTGGTTGTATTGGGAGGTTGCGCCGCTCACCACTATGCGGCCATGAATAGCCAGGCGCCGGATCAGAGTATCGAGCAGCGGACCGCCCACATTGTCGAAGATCACGTCGATCCGCTCCGGCGTGGCAGCGCGCAGGTCCCGATACAGATCGTCGGACTTGTAATTCACCGCGGCGTCAAAGCCCAGCTCCTCGGTAAGGAAGCGGCACTTCTCTGGCGAGCCCGCGATGCCCACGGCCCTGGCGCCCTTGATGCGCGCGATCTGGCCCACCACCATGCCCACCGCGCCACTAGCGGCGGTCACCACCACCGTTTCGCCCGGTTGGGGATCCCCCACCTCGAGCAAGCCGAAGTACGCGGTGAGACCGGTGAGACCGAGCCCACCCAGCCAGCTGGAAAGCGGCGCTATGTCCAGATCGACTCGGGTCAGCGCGCTGCCCGGAGCCACTCCATACTCGTGCAGCCCCATCTGCCCCGCTGCCAGCTCGCCCACGGCGAAATCCGGATGGCGGCTTTCCACCACTTCGCCCGCCACCGGCACATCGATCACCTCGCCGAGCTGCACCATGGCGCGATAGGAACTGCCATCGTTCCAATGGGTGCGGGCTGACGGGTCCACCGACAGGTAGTGGGCGCGCACCAGCACCTCGCCCTCCTCCGGCCGTGGTATGGCGTCCTGGGTGAGCTCGAAATCGTCGGCCACGGCCTCGCCGTTGGGGCGCCGCGCCAGCCGAAGTTGGGCATTGGTTTCTGCTTGCATGATCCTTTCCTCCCCTAGCAGGAGCACCAATATATACGGACAACGCGATCCCGGTCGATTGGGCGATATTCACTTTTAAGTGAAACTCGCGGGTGAGTGCATGCGCGGCGTTATCATCCTATTCCTGCTGAACATGCTGGAGCTGTGGCTCGCGGCCGCTCTGCTGTCCGGCATCTCATGGGCGAGCACCGGGGGGCTTGTGTGGGCCGCTAACGCGCCTGGGGCCAGCGGCCACCTGCGCCTGCCTGGCCGGGCTGGACTAGCGGGAGAGGCTCCTGACCGGGTCGCTGCCGTCCCAATTCACGGAGGCGTCGCGCACCATCTGGTAGAAGCCGAGCAGCCCGTTGGATTTCGGATAGATCTCGATCATGTGCCCCAGCGTGTCGCGCGCGTCGATGAAGGCGAAATCTACATTGGTTCCCGGTCGTAAGCCGCAGCTGGTGGCCAGGGGCATGCCATTGGCCTCGAAGTAGGCAATGGCTTCGTCCATGTCCTGAACCATGATGGCAGTGTGGTGTAGGCCCTCCTCATCGGGCCCGAACATGTCCCGATAAGGCGATTTGGCGTCGTTTTCCTGCTGAAACAGCTCCAACATCACCTCGCCCCACTGACCGTAGGCCGAAGAGTGCACGAAGTCCGTCGGCTCACCGCGGTGCTCACCCCAGGTCAGGGTGATGTTCTCATTGACGAAAAACGGCCCTGCGCCGAACTTGGCCGCCATGTCTGTGGCGGCGCGACGAATATCCGGTACGTGATAGGCCACCTGCACGATATCCAGTTTGATGACGGGTCTCCTCAAATCGGGTTGCTACCAATGTACACCAACTCAAGGCCCCACGTAGCGACCCACACAAGCGCGATTGATCTCGCTTGCCGATCGAGACAAGATGATCCGCTCGAATTGGGGGAATTCGTTATGGGGACACTCGCCAACGTTGCCGTATTGCCGCAGCACACCGCGACCCTGCGTATCGAAGAGATCGATCTGCCGGATCCCGGACCCACCCAGGTGGTGGTGCGCGAGTACGCGTCCGGGATCTGCCATTCCCAGCTGCACCAGATGCACCGGCCGCGCCAGGCGCCCGTTGTGCTCGGTCACGAAGCCACCGGAGTTGTCACCAAGACAGGCAGCGAGGTGACCCACGTGCGGGAAGGCGACACCGTGCTGGTTACCTGGGTACCCAGGGACGCACGGGCTGCCAAGAGCGCACCGGTGGTCGCCCGCATCGACGTCAGCGACGGGCAGGCGGGGTCGGAAAATGTCTTCACCTGGGCAGACCATACGCTGTGCGATGAGCAATACGTGGTAAAGGTAGACCCGCAGACGCGCCGCGACGTCACCTCCATCATCGGTTGCGCGGTGATGACCGGTGCCGGGGCAGTAATCAACACGGCCAACGTACAGCCCGGTCAGAGTGTGGCCATATTCGGCGTCGGTGGTGTTGGGCTATCCGCGGTAGTGGGGGCCAAGGTGGCTGGCGCGGATCCGATCATTGCCGTGGATCTGGACGACGACAAACTGGAGTTCGCCAAGGCCTTTGGGGCCACCCACGGGGTGAACGCCAGTCAGGTGGATCCGGTGGCCGCCATTCACGAGCTCACCCAGCATGCCGACCGGCTGACCATGCTCAAGCAGCCCGTGTCCGGTGCCGATTTCACCTTCGACTGCATCGGGTTGAAACAGACCATGGAACAGATCGTGCCGGCCTGCCGGTCGGGGCACTTCGGCGCGTGCGACGGCGGCACCGCGGTGCTGGTGGGCGTACCCAGCACCTCCGTGGAGCTGAACGCCATCGATGTCTTGCTGCACGAAAAGCACTTCATCGGCAGCATCGGCGGCTCCTGCGCTCCGGATCGCGATTTCCCCAGATTCCTGCAGTGGCAGGACGAAGGCGCGCTGGATCTGGATGCCATGGTGACCGCCCGCTACCGGCTGGATCAGATCAACGAAGCGACCACCGCTTTGAGCAATGGCGAGATCCACGGGCGGGCCATCCTGGAATTTGATTAATTCAGATTCTGTAAACTGTCTATATCTCATTGAATTAAAGGACATTTATGATAACAGGCGAGGCGTACCGGGAATCGCTCAGAGATGGGCGCCAGGTGTATTACGATGGCGAGCGGGTCGCTGATGTCACCAGCCATCGGATATTTCAGCGCGCCATCGACGTCGCCGCCAAGGGCTACGATCGCTTCTTTGACGCTGCCCCCGACGCGATCAGCAGCTACCTGAACACCCCTACCACCGTGGCGGAAATGCGCGAGCACGCGGCGACCCACGTGGACCCGCTCACCTCCACCAGCTACAGCTCCCTGATGACCCTGCTTACCTCAGCGGTTCGCATTGCGGACATCCGTCCCGAGGGCAGTGAGGCCATCCGCAATTACGTCAAGCAGGTGCAGCAGCAGGACCTGCGTGTGGTGGAGTGCATCACCGACGGCAAGGGCGACCGGGGCAAACGGCCGGGCCAGCAGGAGGATCCTGACGCTTACCTGAGGGTGGTGGAGCGGCGGCCCGACGGCGTGGTGATTCGCGGCGCGAAGCTGCACATCTCCAGCGCCGCCATCGCCCACGAGCTAATGACCATCCCCACCAAGGCCATGAAGCCCGGTGAAGAGGACTACGCCATCGCCTGTGCGGTACCCGTGAACGCGCCCGGCGTGAAAATCGTCAATGTCACCTCCGAGCCCGACGCCGAAGACATTCTGGACGCACCCCTGTCGGCAAACGCCCACGCGCCCATGGGGTTCGTCATCTACGAAGACGTGTTCGTCCCTAACGAGCGCATCTTCCTGAACGGCGAGACTGCGGCCGCTGCCAGCTTCGCCCACGCGCTAGGCCTGTGGGTGCGCATCAACGGGCTCAAAAACATGGCCGACGAAGCCGACCTGATGGTGGGTTTCGCGCAGCTCATCGCGGAGGCCAACGGCCTGGAGCGCGTCGCCCACATCAAGGACAAGATCGCGGAGATGGTCATTCACGCCACCTTGATCAGGGCGACGTTGGAAGCCGCGGTAGCCAATAGCGATGTCAGCCCGGAAGGCGTGGTGGTCCCCGATGAGCTGTACGCGAATGCCGGCAAATACCAGGGTGCGACCTACCGCAATTCGATGATTCAACAAATTCAGGACATCGCCGGGGGATCCCTGGTCACCGCCCCGTCCACCCGGGACCTGGCCAATCCCGATGTGGGAGACGCCATTCGCAAGTACATGGGCACCAAGCAATCCATCGATGGCGCCTACCGGCTGAAGCTGTTTCTGGCATTGCGCGATTTCGCCGCCAGCGGCTATTCGGGCCACCAGGCGGTGAGTACCATTCAGGCAGGCGGCGGGCTGTTCGCTCAGCGGGTGGTCACGCGTTCGCGCTACGATATGGACAAAGCCCGCGCGATGGCGCTGGCCAAGGCCGGACTCGACGACCCCTGGGCATAGCGCCCGCAATCAAATCGCCAGAGGAGGCAGCATGGAACTGGACGGTAAGCGGATCATCGTAACGGGAGCAGCACGCGGCATGGGGGCCGCAACCGTGCGCTCCTATGTCAAAGCGGGCGCCCACGTGGTCGCCATGGACGTCAAAGACGACCTGGGCGCGGAAGTCGCCGCCCAGGCCAGCGCCATGGGACCCGGCAGTGCCAGCTACCTGAACGTAGACGTATCGGACATGGATAGCGTGGAGAGCGCGTTTGCCGCCGCCGTGGAATCCCTGGGCGGCCTCGACGTACTGGCCCATCCCGCCGCTATCCACCGCTCGGCCGACGCCACGGACGTGAGCGTGGACGACTGGGACCTGATGTTCGCTGTCAACGTGCGCGGCACCATGATTACCAACCAGGTGGCGCACAAGCACATGGTGCCTTGTGGCGGAGGCTCCATCATCAACTTCGGATCCATTTCCGGTCAGCGCCCCGAACCCACCGCGGCCGCCTACTCGGCCGCCAAGGGGGCGGTGCACAGCTGGACGCGCACCGCAGCCGGCACCTGGGGCGCGGACAACATCCGGGTCAACGCCATCCTACCCGCCATGGTCACGCCCATGATGAGAGAAGCCGGACAGCGCGAATACGATGAAGAAAAAGTGTCGCGCTACCAGTCTCAGATGGTGGGTATCGCCATGGGCGGCGAGTACGGCGATCCAGACACCCACCTGGGCCCGGTGATGGTGTTCTTCGCCTCCGATGCATCCTGGTACATCACCGGCCAACTCATTCCCGTGGACGGCGGACAGACCAACGTGCGCTGAGGCTCGCAAGGATACGCTCATGGCAAAGGCACATTTCGGGGTCACCATTCCCCAGATCAAACGCCCCTGGATAGCCGCATCCGATTCGGCACGCGCGTTCGAAGACCTGGGCTTCCACTCACTGTGGGTGTGCGACCATCTGTACGGTCCCCAGTCACCGAAGCTGCCCATCTTTGAGGCATGGACCATGCTGGCAGGCTTGGCAGCCATCACCGAACGCGTGGAGCTTGGCACGTTGGTAACGCCCGCGGGGATGCGTAACTCGGCGCACCTGGCAAAGACCATCGCCAGCGTGGACAACATGGCCGGCGGCCGGATCATCGCGGGATTGGGCGCCGGCTGGATGGCGCGGGAGTTCACCGATTTCGGCGTGCCCTTCCTTTCCACCGGCGAGCGGCTGGTACAGCTGGAGGAGACGGTGGAACTGCTGCGCCGCATGTGGCGGGAGGATGAGCCGGTGACTTACGAAGGCCGCTTCGTGCAGGCAAACAACGTGGTGTGCGAGCCCAAGCCGCCGCGCTCCGTTCCGCTGCTCATCGGCGGGGCCGGTGAGCGCGTAACCCTGAAGCTGGCCGCCACGCACGCGGACATCTGGAATAATCTGGCTGGCCACCAGAGCAATCTCCAGCACAAGGTGGATGTGCTCAAAAGCCACTGCGACGACGTGGGCCGGGACTTCTCGGAGATCCGCGTCAGCCAGCAATGCCTGGTGACCATCGCCGAGAGCGCGGAAGCCGCCGGACCCATGGCAGATCGCGCGCAGCAGATCTTCGGCGGGCACATGGGAGATCCCAAAGGCCCCATTGCCATCACCGGCACGGCAGAGCAATGCAGCGAAGCCATCGAAAAGCACCTGGAGCTTGGCTGCAGTATGTTCATGATGGAATTTTTCGGCCGCGACACCATCGAGCCGGCCCAGCGCTTTGCCGAAGACGTAGCACCCAATTTCGCCTGACACCCTGGAATGCGGTGACCGGCCTCGATCCGCATGACCTGGACCGCTTCGTCCAGGCGCGTACCGTTGCCGGCGCAGCGCGCACC
>DEBD01000005.1:9742-185109 GCA_002348385.1 Gammaproteobacteria bacterium UBA2965
CGCAGCGCGCACCGTTGCCGGCGCGCGGACGCATTGCTAGGCTCGGTGGCCATGGCTTTCTCTCAACCTCCCGTAGACCGCGCGGTCGCGCTGCAGGGCTTGATCCGCCAGCATGCGGGTGACTCCGAGCGGCAGCGCCGCCTGCACCCAGAGGTGGCCCAGGCGCTAGCAAAAAGCGGCCTTTACCGGATCGCCATGCCCACCGACTTTTTTGGTGGAGAGGTAGACCCGGTTACTCAGATTCGCACCATCGAGGCAGTGTCTAAGGCAGACGGCAGTGCGGGCTGGAACCTCATGATCGGCATCGAGTCGTTCGGCCTGATCGGCCCGGCCTTCAAAGAATGCCGGGAACTCATCGAAGACCCCGACGTGGTGATCTGTGGCTCCACCGCCGCGGTGGGACGCGCGGACCGCGTAGACGGTGGCTATCGGATCAACGGTCAGTGGCAGTTCGTCAGCGGCTGCCACAACGCCACCATCTTCTGCGCCACGGTGTCGCTTTTCGACAACGACGAACCGGTGCCCGGCGGCATCAACCGCTATGCCATCCTTGAGCTGCCGGATTGGGAGATTCTCGACACCTGGCACGTGGGCGGCATGCGCGGATCCGGCTCGCACGACGTGCGGGTAACAGACGTCGTTGTACCCCAGACCCGCATCGTTGCCCCGATCGGTGCCACCGCGCACCCGTCTCCACTGCTGCGATTTCCGCTGGCGGCCAGGCTTGCCTATAACAAAGTGGGCGTGAGTCTCGGCATCGCCCGCGCGGCCATCGACGCCTTCGTGGAACTTGCGGAAGGAAAAACACCGCGCTTCACCAACAAGAAGCTGCGCGATCGCTCCCATGCCCACATCGCGGTAGCGGAAGCAGAGGTTCGACTGAGAGCTTGCCGAGCGCTGGTGTTGGAACTGGCCGAAGCGATCTGGCAGGCGGTGCTTGCCGACGAAGTGGTAAGCGGAAAGACACGAGCGTTGTTTCAGATCGCCTGCTCCGACGCCGCACGCGGTTGCAGCGAGGCCGTGGACCGTGTTTGCGAAGCCGCCGGCACAACGGCCAACGACCTCAACCACCCGCTGGAACGAATGGCCCGCGATATCCGCGTGGTGCGCCAGCATCTCACGGTGGCCGCTCTGCATATCGAAGACGGCGGCCGCATGCTGCTGGGCCTGGAACCCCAGCAGGCCATGCTCAAGAACCTGGGGTAACGCTCAGGCCAGAACAGACTTCGAGGCCAGCTCGATGGGCTGCCGATCCACGCACAGAAACGACAGCGGTACCGTGGTGTCGAAGTCCCGCACGGGCCCCACCAACTCTCGGGCGATCATAGCGCCGATGGCAGGCGCCAGCTTGACGCTGCGGGCCGATCCCGGTGCAGCATCTGAATTTTTAACGGTTTGTGTAGTTGGTGTAGTCTCCCGCACACGAGTACTCGTGTCACAACCAGGGGAGCCAAATGACGATTGAAGAGCTACTAGAAATCGAAGAGATCAGGCAACTACGCTACCTGTACGCCCTGTATCTGGATGCAGGCGAGATCGGCAAGCTGGTGGAGCTGTTCTTGGAAGACGGCGTGGCCGAGTGGCCCGAACACATGGGAGGATTCTGGGAAGGCCGCCAGCGCCTGTATGAGGGTTGGATGGCCGTGTACAAAGAAGCCGACCTGCCGTTTGCTCACATGCACGTGGCTACCAACCCGTTCGTGCGCCTCACCGGGCCCGACACCGCCAACGGTCGCTACTACGGCATCTCGGTGCACACCACCGAAGAAGACATCAAAGACGCAATGAACGTGATGGGCGTGCACGACGACCTGTATCGCAAGGTGGACGGCAAGTGGTACTTCGAGAAGACCCGCTATGACTTCCTGTACCCGCGGCGGATTTATCAGGGCCCGCGCATACCGATCTAGGGTGCCTGGCTAGTGCGTCTTGCCAGAGCGGGGTTGGTGGAACAGGGGCGGCCCAGCCCGGGGCGCCCCTGTTGCATTGCAGCAGTTGCTTAGTCCAGCAGCGCCTGAATGCGGGGACTTCCGTCGTCCCCGTAGACGGTGCCACGATCGTCGGCCACCCACTGGCGGTTGACGGAATCGAGCATCCCACCAGCGCTCTGCAGCGCCGCTACCATGTCGGTGTAGTTCGGGTGCTTGAAGTGCGCTTCCAGATGATGCGGTTCTTCCCACAGCTCATAGACCTGAATCTCGGTGGGCACTACTGGATCCGGGGCAAAGCAGTACATCAGGCAACCTTCCTCTTCGTCCCGCGTCTTGCGCTGGATCTCGGTGCTTACTTCTACGGCTTTGTCCCGGTTTTCCTGGGCCTCGAAGACCAACCTGGCAACGACAATGATCATGACTTCCTCCTCGTCCACGGCCGGACGGTGTTTTTCTTGTTGGCTGGCCGCCGGCAACGCCGGGCGGCTCATCCCCTCCGGCGCATCCTACCAGTGAAGCACACCGCGGCCTATGCGCGCCGGGCAGCGCCAACCAAAAAATGCGACCCGGCCACCGATGGCGGTTACACTTAAGCGTTTTCCTGGGTACCACACATGCCCCTAGCAGCCGAATACCAGGCTCTACTGGATCAACTCGCGGCAGAGCCCGGGCCATCGTTTACCGAATTGACTCCGGCGGAGGCCCGCGCGGCCTATCGGCTGATGCGCCCGCTGAACGAAGCGCTCGACGTATCGGTGCGCAACACGCAGGTTGCCGGTCCAGATGGGCCGATTCCCATCCGCATTTACACGCCGCCTGGTGGCGAACCGCGTCCGGTGTACGTGAATTTCCACGGTGGGGGCTGGGTGATCGGCGATCTCGACACGGCGGATGCAGCCTGCCGCGACATGTGCCTCACTGCCGGGTGCGTGGTGGTCTCGGTGGACTACCGTCTGGCACCCGAGCACATATATCCGGCGGCCGTCGAGGACTGCTATGCAGCCACCTGCTGGGCCGCGGAGAATAGCAAAACTCTGGGCGGAAACGGCCGGATAGCGGTGGGGGGCGAGAGCGCGGGCGGCAATCTGGCGGCTGCGGTATGCCTCAAGGCGCGCGATGAAAGCGGCCCAACCATCGACTTTCAGCTGCTGGCTTATCCGGTAACGGATGCCGACTTCGACCGCCAGTCCTACGTGGAAAACGCCACGGGCTACATTCTCGAAACCGATACCATGCGTTGGTTCTGGGACCAGTATCTGCCCAACACGGAAGAGCGCTCGGCGCCCTATGCCTCGCCCATCCGAGCCGCGGACTTGAGCGGTCTGCCCCCGGCAATGGTAATCACCGCTGAATTCGATCCGCTGCGGGACGAGGGCATGGCGTACGCAAGCGCGCTAAGCGAAGCAGGAGTCCCTTGCAAATCCGTTATCTATCAAGGGCTTGTGCACGACTTCTTCGCTACAGCTCAGATCTTTCAGGCAAGCCGTGGCCCATTTGAAGAAGCCTGCGAGGCGCTCCGCCGTGGGCTAGAAGGGTAGCAAAGGTCGCCGCGCAGCGTCGCAACGGCCATCCATCGCCGTCACCCGCTTAGCTGAGCGTCATCGCGCAACAGCGTTAGAACCTCATCGATGTCACAAACCGGACCAATGCCATCGCGGATGCCAGAGCGTTTGGGCCCCATACGACTGTGAGGTAGAGTGCCAAAGCATTAGCGACCGCAAGGCAGGAGGTAGTATGAAACTCGGATTGGGTATCGGCCCCACGGGGGCACCCGGTGGGCAACGCATCATCGAGCTAGCCATTGAAGCCGAGAATCTCGGCTACGACACCATCTGGTGCCCGGAAATCTACGGCATGGACTGCTTCACGCCCTTGGCCTGGGTGGGCGCGCACACATCACGCATCAATCTTGGTACGTCCATCATGCAGATTTCCGCCCGCACGCCGGCCAGTGCGGCCATGCACGCCGTCGCCATGGACTACCTGTCTAACGGACGCCTGATCCTGGGGATCGGCGTTTCCGGCCCCCAGGTGGTGGAGGGCTGGTACGGACAGCCCTACCCCAAGCCGCTGGCGCGCACCCGGGAATGGATGGCCATATTCCGCAAGATCGTCGCACGCGAGGAGCCGGTGACCTTCGACGGCGATCACTACCAGCTGCCGCTGGACGGTGGTACCGGTCTGGGTAAACCGCTCAAGCTGATGCAGCACCCGCTGCGCGATCACATCCCCACTTACCTGGGTGCAGAAGGCCCCAAGAACGTGGCCCTGGCGGCCGAAATCTGCGACGGCTGGATACCCATGTTCCTGTCCCCATACCGAATGAACGAGCAATACGCCGAGGCCATGCGCATCAAGTCGGCCGATTTCGAGATCGCTGCGGCCGTACCGGTGGTGATCAACGACGATGTGGACAAGGCGCGCTCAGCCATCAAGCAGAACGTTGGCTTCTATGTCGGCGGAATGGGCGCAAGAAATTTCAACCTGCACAAAGACCACGTAACCCGCATGGGGTACGGCGATGCTGCACAGGAGATTCAGGATCTTTTCATGTCGGGTCGGCGCGACGAGGCCTTCGCCGCTGTGCCCGACGCGCTGATAGACGAGATTGCCCTGTGCGGACCCAAAGCGCGCATCCGTGAGCGCCTGGCAGACTGGAAGAACAGTCCCATTACGCAGATGAACGTGGGCTCGGGCAATCGGGAGACCATGCAGTTCTTCGCAGAGGAGTTGTTGTAGCGCTTCAGGCGGCGTGTAGGGGATCGATCCAGCGCAGCCCCGCTGGATCTTCCACCACCGGGATGTCCAGATTGACCGCCACCCCATTGTGCTGCCACTCGACCTGGTCAGTCATGGTCACGGACTCAATCCGATGAGGGCAGCTTTTTGCTCTCCTTGCCCATGAGCATCTGGCCGTCGGCGCCGAAGGAACCTTCTCCGCCTTTCACGCACAACAGCTCCAGGGTCTCTTCCGCATTCACGTACCGCTTGCCGATCAAACACTCGTACATGTGCTCGGGGTCTGCCTCCGCGGCGCCATCGGGCGACTCATCCATTGCGATCATGGGAACGCCGCCGCAGGTGATGGTGACATCGATGGCCTTCACCACCATGGCTTCACCGGTACACACAACGCTTTTAAGCCGCGTCCCGGGTTTGATTTCCGGCATCTGAAAAACTCCTCAGGTTGAATCGTGCAACGCTATCAATAACCGTCGCCGTGGAAAAGACCGCGCCGTCTAATCGGCGCGGCCAATGGGCTCCAAAGCAGCACCGCTGCCGCCCTCGGTGCCCGCTGTCTTGAGCCGGCGTTCGCGAATGCGCCAGCCTTCATCCGTTCTGGTCCACAGATCGTGGTACTGGGCATAGAGGATGAAATCTTCGCTGCCGTCCGCGGGACGGTGCCAGGCATGCAGATAACACTGGGAACGAGCGTCATCGGGCCCTTCGAAGGTGATCTCCACGTTGCTGATGTAGTGGTGGGTCGCCTCGTACGCAGCAACCAGTGGGGCAATGAGCGCTTCGATATTGTCACGCCCCTGAACCATGGACTCATCGCCCCGAAAAGCGATACAGCCGTCCTCGGTAAATATCTGCACCTGCTTGTCTACTCGATTCAAGTCCACCCAGCGTGTGTACCAGTGCAGACCGTCGGTGATGGCCTGGCGATCCACCATCTGCCGCAGAACGTCGTCGCTCATGAGAGCCTCCCCGCGTCAAAATCCCGAGCAAGTTGAGCATATTCAGCCGGCCAGTGGAATCGCTATCGGCCTTTGAATTCCGCTGGCCGCTTCTCCAGAAAGGAACGAATGCCCTCTTCCCGGTCGTCGGTGTTGAAGCAGTACTGCTGCCCCAGAAAATCAAGCCGTCCGTGCACAGCCAGACTGGTCTCCAATGCCTGATAGACCATCATCTTGGCCACCCCAATGGCCACCGGCGCGCCAGCGGTCATTTCCTGAGCGAACGCGTGGGTGGCTTCGGCAAATTCCGCCGCAGGGACCACCTCGTTGACCAAGCCGATCTCCTTGGCTTCATCCGCACCGATGATCTTGCCTCCGAAGATGAGCTCGCAGGCCTTAGCTGGGCCCACCAACTGGGTGAGCAGATAAGCGCCAGCGGACTCCGGCGGGATGCCCCGCAAGGTCCACACCGCGCCGAAGCGCGCGTTCTCCGAAGCAATGCGCATGTCACAGGCCAACGCCAGGCTCAGTCCCTGGCCAACGGCCGCGCCATTCACGGCCGCTATGGTGGGTTTCGGCATGTTGCGAAACGCATGGGCGAACTCGATGGGCCCCAGTGGGCCACGACCCAGCTTTCCAAGGGGCGTGGCGCGCTCACGTGCCTCGGCAGAATCCGCCGGCCGCTCTTTTACATCTTCACCGGCACAAAATGCCCTGCCGGCGCCGGTGACAAGCAGCACGCGCGCTTCCTGGTCGTCGCGGACCCTGGCGAACGCATCGTCGAGCTCCACACCCATGCGCGCGGTCATGGCATTCAGTGATTGCGGTCGGTTCAGCGTCAGGGTGGCTACCGCGTCGGAGCGATCCAGAATAAGCGTCTCATAATCCATGTCGGCTTCCGGTGAGATTGGGGTTTTGCATGGTAACGCTTGGGCGAGCGCGCCACACGCTGCCATAGGGAGCATGGTCGGATGCCGCATTCATGACATACTGCCCGCGTGTTGCACCTTCTCCTGCACGGACTCGCGCCCCTGACGGTAGCGCTAACCTTCTATCGGCCGAAGTGGCTAGCCGCCTTCTGGATCATGATGCTCGGGATGCTGATCGATCTCGATCACCTGCTCGCGGACCCCATCTATGACCCCGGACGCTGCAGCGTGGGTTTTCATCCACTGCACACCTGGCTGCCCATCGCCCTCTACGTCGTACTGCTGGCCCACCCGAAAACGCGCCTCATCGGCATCGGCCTGTGCCTGCACATCGTGCTGGACGCCCTTGACTGCCAGGTGACTAACGGAATCTGGGCACAGGGTCTGGGTTAGCCGGCGCACGGTAGGCTGGCGGCAGCGCGCTGTCTATTTGCAGGTAGCGGTCTCTGAGCAGAGTTTGACGACTATGCATGGGAACGGGCACACCCCGGATATAGGTCTGCTCGGGGTAGCTGGTGATCTCCAGAGGGTCGTCGTCCCAGATCACCAGGTTGGCCATTTTGCCCGCTTCGATGCTGCCGACCTGGTCGTCTATCCCCCACACCGCTGCCGGGGCCAGGGTAATCGCTTGCAGCGCTTGGTGCCACGACAGTCCATTGGCTACGGCATTGCCAGCGGATTGCGTAATCAGTCGCGCATCATGCGTCTGTGCCGCGGCGCCAAACGCGACACGAACACCAGCGGCCACGAGGAGGCTGGCAGAATCCAACCTGGCATTGAGGCGATCGAAGTTCGTCGGCAGATTGTTGATACCGTCCACGATGACGGGCACCTGAGCTGCCGCCAGCCGATCCGCCACCATCCAGGCTTCCGCGCCACCCAGCACGATGGCCCGAATGGAAAAGTCCCCGGCCAACTCGAGCACGCCTTCGATATCGCTGGCCCGATTGACGTTAAACATCAGGGCAACGCTCCCGTCCAACACACGAAGCAGCGTATCCAGATCAGTTTGGCTCACGGAATAGGCTCTACGTTCACCACGCTCGTGGGCTGTCTTGTTGTCGCGGTAGTCCAAAGCGTCGCGCAGCGCAGCGCGCAGCACCTGTACGGCCGCAGCGCGCGAATCGCCGGCAAGCGCACTGCCCCGCACACCCAGATTGGCAACCACCACGGCGCCCCGGGTAAGAAAAGCATCCGCCGCACCGCCAAGATCCACCACAGACCCCAGTCCCGAGAAGACCTGGCTCGACGCCCCTCCGCTTTGCGGCGTGATGCCCGCATGGGTCACACCGTCCATGCGGCTGATGGCCACTACCAGAGAGCGGGGGTTGAACCCGTGAGCGACGTCGAATCCGGCAGCAAACTGCACGCCCTGCTGGATGGCATCGTTGGTGCCGGTGACGGCGCCCACCTCGCTCAGGCCCAGCGCGCCCACCGGCGAGAACAGCCCCGGCGTGACGATTTTTCCACTGCCATCCACCACCTGCGCGCCCGCCGGGACCGCAACGTCTGCGCCCACCGCAACAATGCGATCACCCTCCACCAGGACAGTTGCACCTTCGATGGTGCCCGCTGGCCCCACGGTATGCACCGTGGCGTCGGTAATGGCGATGGTCTGGGCATGTGCCGCGCAAACCGCGAGCAACCAGATCCCCAAGGCCCACCTCAAGGCACTCACAGCGCACCCCCATGTCGTGCGGCGGTACCCAGGCTGAAATCCGTCACCGGATTGCCGCCCGGATCGTCCCGGTCGTAAGCCAGCGCCCCGTCGATGTACACCTTCACCACCTTCGTGTAGACGCTGAAGGGATTGCCGTCCCAAACGGTGACGTCCCCCATCTTGCCCACTTCCAGGGTTCCCGTTTGGGCCTCTATGCCCAGCGCCTTGGCGGCATTCGCCGTGATCCAGGTAATGGCCCGCTCAGGCGGAATCTCAATACCGACCCGTGCGGCCGCGCCCATGACCTTGGCGGACTCCTGGTTCAAGCGCTGAATACCGGTGGCGCTGTCCGAGTGGATGACCGTGCAGGCGCCTGCGCGGTCCAGTATGGCAGCGTTTTCTCGAATGCCGTCGAAGGCTTCCATCTTGAAGCCATACCAGTCCGCCCAGATGGCCGCACACGTGCCGTGCTCACGCAATTGGTCGGCAATCTTGTAGGCCTCCACAGCATGGTGAAACGCAGTGATCCGGTAGCCGAACTCCTTAGCGATCTCGAGCATCACCAGCATCTCGTCGGCGCGATAACAGTGGTTGTGAACCAAAATTTCTCCATCAAGCGCACCAGCGAGGGTTTCCAGCTGGAGATTGCGTTTCGGCGGCTTACCCTGCCCAGGCTTGGCACCCGTGGCCTTGCGGCGGTACTCGTCGGCTTCGATCCAGGCCGCGCGATAGGCGGCCACGTTACCCATTCGCGTAGACGGCGCTCGGGAACGCCGACCGTAAACCCGCTTGGGATTTTCGCCGCAGGCCATCTTCAGCCCGTAGGGGGCGCCGGGGAACTTCATGTCCATGACGGAACGGCCAGGCACGTTCTTGAGCGTCACGCTCCGGCCTCCGAAGAGATTCGCGGAGCCTGGTAACACCTGAAGCGAAGTAACGCCCCCAGCCAGCGCGGTGGCGAAGCCGGGATCCTGAGTCCAAACGCTGTGTTCCGCCCAGACCTCGGCGGTGTTCGGATCGGTGGCTTCGTTGCCATCCGAATGAGCGGCCACGCTGGGAGCGGGGTACACGCCCAGATGGGAGTGCACATCGATCACCCCAGGGGTTATCCAAAGTCCCTGCGCATCGACCACGTCGGCGGTTCGGGTGTCCAATTCCATCCCGACCGCTGAGATTCGACCGTCGGAGAGAGCTACGTCGGCACCCTCCAGCCGCTCGCCGGAGCCGGTGAGCACCGTCGCGCCCTGCAGCAGAACAGACTGTGAGGGCAGGGGCGCATAGGTGCTCGAATACGGCGCGGGGCCATCGCCCTTGCCCTGCTCGCAGGCTCCGAGCCCCAGCAACGCGGCCACACCAACTACCACCACCGCGCGTATTCTCATCGTTCGCACAACCTGCCCCACCCCAAACATCGCTACCACATCATACCGTGGAGCGAGCCATTGCCCGAATGCCGGCGCGCAGCTAGGATCACGTAGCGCTACCCGGTGTCTCGGGTGCTATTACAGGATAATAACAATGAGATACGAGTCCCCAGCGACGACCAAAGAAGCGGTCGCGCTCCTGAGCAAGGAAAAAGGCCCGGCTTTCGTTATAGCCGGCGGCACCGACCTGCTGGTGCGTATGAAATCCGGCCTGGTGGAACCCGCACTGCTGGTTGACGTCAAGCGCATCCCCGCCATGACCACCATCAAGGTCATGCAGACCGGCTTTCGCGTCGGGGCTGCGGTCTCCGGCGCCGAGTTGGGCGCACACAAAGCCCTGGGAAAAGCCTGGCCCGGCGTGGTGGAAGCAACCAACCTCATCGGTTCCGATCAGATTCAGGGACGCTGCACCATGGTGGGCAACCTGTGTAACGCCTCCCCGGCCGCAGACAGCGTCCCGGCCCTTATCGCCGCGGGCGCCAAAGCCGCCATCGTCGGCAAGCAGGGGCGCCGCACCGCGGCGGTAGAAAAGATCATCACGGGTCCCGGCAGCACGAGCCTGGCCAAGGGCGAGGTCATCGAAGCGCTGACTCTGCCAAAGTCCTCCAGGCGCACGGGCGATGCCTACCTGCGTTTCACGCCGCGCACCGAGATGGATATTGCCGTGGTCGGCGTGGGCATCAGCATGACGCTGGAACGAGGCATCATCAAAAAAGCCCGCGTGTGCCTGGGCGCCGTGGCCCCTACGCCTATCCTAGTCCCCGCGGCAGCCGATACCATCATCGGCACCAAACTCGACGACGCAGCCCTGGCGGCGCTGGCTGCTGCATGCTCGGACGCGTGCGACCCCATTGACGACAAGCGCGGTACCGCCGCCTACCGCATCCGGGTGGCCGGCGTGCTGGCGCGGCGCGTTGCAACCATTGCCTTTCAGCGTGCAGGAGGTGCGGCATGAGCGAAGCAGTATTGGTATCCACCACGGTGAACGGTGACGTTGTGGAATTTGCCTGTCCCACCGACGAAGTGTTGCTGGACTCGCTACGCGATCGCGTGGGTCTCACCGGCGTGAAAGAAGGCTGCGGCACCGGCGATTGCGGCGCGTGCAGCATCACGTTAGACGGCCAGTTGGTGTGCTCCTGCCTGGTTCTGGGCGTCGAAGCCGACGGGCGTGACATTACCACCGTGGAAGGATTGACCGAAGACGGTGAACTGCACCCCCTGCAGCAGAAGTTCATCGACCACGCAGCGCTGCAGTGCGGTGTTTGCACACCCGGTTTCCTGGTGGCAGCGAAAGCGCTGCTCGATCGCAATCCGAATCCCACCGAAACGGAAATTCGTTACGCGTTAGCAGGCAACCTGTGCCGCTGCACCGGTTACGACAAAATCGTACGCGCGGTGCAAGCCAGCGCGAAAGAACTCAACAAAGCTCGACGATAGGAATTCGATATGCCTCACGACAACAGCTATACGGGACAGGAATTCAAGGTCGTCGGCAACCGCTTTGCACGACCCGACGGTGTCGACAAGGTAACCGGCAGAGCGCGCTACGGCGCGGATGCCAGCGCGCCAGGGCAACTGGTGGCGCGAGTGCTGCGCTCGCCACACGCGCACGCGAAGATCACCAAGATCGACACCGCGAAAGCCGAGCGGCTCTCCGGCGTAAAGGCCGTCATCACCAGCGACGATTTGCCGGATCTCACCGGCGGCGACCGGGGGATGGCGGACATTCTGGAAAACTGCATGGCGCGTGGACGCGCCCTGTACGACGGTCATGCGGTTGCCGCGGTGGCCGCCGTGGACGAGCAGACTGCCCGCAAGGCGCTCAAACTCATCAAGGTAACCTATGAAGTGCTACCTCACGTCACCGACGTGGATGAGGCCATGAAGCCGGAAGCGCCCGTGATACACGATTGGGTGTTCACCGGCGGCGTCAACCCGCAGCCTACCAAGCCATGCAACGTGGCCAACCGCACAGAAATGGGTCACGGTGATGTGGACGCCGGGTTCGCACAGGCCGACGTGGTCATCGAACGCTCCTACAAGACGGAGCAGACCCATCAGGGCTATATCGAGCCTCACGCCTGCCTGGCATCCGTGAATTCGGACGGCAGCGCCGAAATGTGGGTAACCACCCAGGGCCCCTTCTCCTACCGCACCGTGTGTGCCAGCCTGTTAGGTATGGACCTGGCTAAATTGAAGGTGACCTCTTCGGAAATCGGCGGCGGGTTCGGCGGCAAGACCCACGTATGGGCCGAACCGCTGGCACTGGCCCTGTCGCGCAAGGCCAACCGCCCCGTCAAGCTCGTGATGACCCGCGACGAGGTGTTTCGCGCCACGGGTCCCACAGCATCCACCTCCATCGACGTCAAGGTGGGCGCGAAGAAAAATGGCGAGATTACTGCCGCGGAACTGGAACTGCGTTACCAGGGGGGCGCCTTCCCGGGCATCTGGGGCATGCTGGGATGCATGACCGGGTTTGCCTGCTACGACATCGCCAATCAGCGTTCCGTGGGTTGGGACGTTATCGTGAATCGGCCCAAGGTAGCCGCCTACCGGGCGCCATCCGCACCCATGGCCGCGTACGCGGTGGAGAGCATCATGGACGTGGTGGCCGAGGAGATCGGCATGGATCCCGTGGATTTCCGGTTGAAGAACGTGGCCAAGGAAGGTGCGCAGGCGCCTTACGGACCTATTTACGGCCCCATCGGCATCGAGTCAGCGCTCAATGCGGTGAAGGAAAATCCGCACATGAAGGTGAAGCTCAAGAAAAATCAGGGGCGCGGCGTAGCCTGCGGGTTCTGGTTCAACATCGGCGGGCAAACGTGCGTGGACCTCAACATCGGCACGGACGGATCGGTAAATCTGGCGGTGGGAACGGTGGACGTGGGCGGAGCGCGATCCTCCATGGGGATGATCGCGGCCGAGGAACTGGGTATCGATTACGAGGACGTGAAGGTCCACGTAGCCGACACCGCCTCGCTGGGTCACAACGACACCACGGAAGGCAGTCGAGGCACCTTTTCATCCGGCATGGCGACCATTTTCGCTGCGCGGGATGCCATCGAGGTGCTGAAAGAACGTGCCGCGCAGATGCTCGACGTGCCAAAGGAATCCATCCAATGGGAGAACGGCACAGCCAGCGCCACCGGGGCCGAAAATAGCAATCTGCCCACCCTGACCTTGAAGGAAATCGCCGCCAAGTCCCACAACACCGGCGGCCCCATTGCCGGCCACAACGAAGTGACCGCCGATGGCGCGGGCATGGGCTTTGCCGCCCACATCTGCGACGTGGAGGTGGATCCGGAAACCGGCCTGACCAAGATACTGAAGTACACGGTGGTTCAGGACGCCGGCAAAGCCATCCACCCGGACTACGTGGAGGGTCAATTCCAGGGAGCGGCCGCCCAGGGCATCGGTTGGGCCCTGAATGAAGAATATGTGTACGGCGAAGATGGCCGGCTGCAGAACCCCGGATTCCTGGACTACCGCATACCGGTGTGTTCCGACCTGCCCTTCATCGACACGATGATTCTGGAGATCCCCAACCCCAATCACCCGTACGGGATTCGCGGGGTGGGTGAAACCTCCATCGTGCCGCCATTAGGAGCGGTGGGGAACGCCATCGCGAACGCCACGGGCGTGCGCATGAACCACGCACCCATGTCGCCCATCCGGGTGCTCGAGGCGTTGGATCGGGCTGGCGTGTCCGGCGACCAGGTTAGTGCAGGTTAGCCTCAACGGTGCGTTGCGCTCGGCCGCCGACGGCAATGGGTCAGTGGATGTGGATGCGGCCACCATTCGAGAGCTGATCACCAAGCTGGTGGACCGCTTCCCCAAGCTGTCCGCGGAGGTGGACAAGGGCGTTGCGGTGGCAATCGACGGCGTCGTGTACCGCGACGACTGGACTGTGCGCATACCCGATGACGCCGAAGTCTTTCTGATGCCACGCATAGCGGGAGGATGACGGGATGAAGCTGCTCAAGATTGCGGCCGTGATCGGCGTGGGCGTGGGCCTCATTGTCGCGCTCGTCGCACCCATCGGACCGCTGCCCGGATTCTTCATCGGCGGCACCCTCACCGAACCGCCCGCTGAGTGGGGCAAGATTGCGGAGGCTCACGAGATTGAGCTCAAGGCGCCTGGCAGCCTGCCCCGCGTAGTGCTGATCTGGATGGCTGAGCACGGTGGCGACCTGCATGTGCTAGGCGCAAAAAACAGCGGCTGGGTGACTCGCATCGGGGACAGCGCACCCGTGGAGGTGAGAATCGGCGCCAACACCTATGCTCTACAGGCTTCCAGAACCACCCAGGGATGGCAGCCTGTGCTCGACGCCTACATCGCCAAATACACAACCGATTATCCGGAAATCGTTGCCAGCATGGCCTCCTCCGCAGAGGCAGCCGACACCTACGCCGTCTTCAGGCTACATCGGCGCTAGCTCACGCTCACACCCGCCCCGAATGCGGCCAGAATGGATCCCGTGGCGGCACTCGCCACTGACTGAGGCCCTCGACCCGGCTAGCCTCCAGATCGAACGGTAGCGAACGCACCCGCATGCCGGTGGCCAGGTAGACGGCATTGGCCACCGCCGGCGCGATAGGCGGCAGCCCGGGCTCACCCACACCCGTGGGTTCGGTACCGTTGTCCAGGATTACCACCTCCACTTCCGGCGCTTCATCCATGCGCAGAATCGGATAGTCGTGGAAGTTGCTTTCCCTGATTGCTCCATTTTCGAGCTCGAGCTTTCCGTAGAGAGCAGCGGTCAGACCGAACATGATGCCACCCTCCATCTGGGCCCGGACTACGTCAGGATTCACCGCGGTACCGCAGTCCACCACGCACAGCACCTTGTGCACGCGGATCTTCCCGCTGCTGACCGACACTTCCGCTACCTGCGCCACGTCCGTAGCGAACGAGTGATGTGCGGCAAAGCCCAGATGATGCCCCGCACCTGGGCGCATGCGACTCGCCCGCTCACCCGCAACGCGAATTACATTATGCAAGCGTGGGTTGTTCTTGGTGTTGCTCAGGCGGAACTCGATGGGGTCGACCCCGGCCGCTTCGGCCAACTCGTCCACCATGGACTCTTTCGCAAACGCCGTGTACGAGTGCCCGACCGAGCGCCAGAAGGTAAGCGGCAAGCCGTGATCCACGGTAGTGTGGGTCACTCTCAAGTTTTCGAAATCGTAATCGGCGTGCAGGCCTTCCACGCTGCTCGGGTCCGCAAACCATCCCTTGGTAAGATCATCCGACAAGCCAGCCATCCAGGTGACGGTGCTCGCGTCCAAGCCCGGAAACAAGCCAGGTAACAGATTTTCAATGCTGTCGGGCGTGATGTTGCCCCCTACCCGGGCGGCATCCCACGTGCTCAGATGACCCTCGGCGTCGACACCCGCCTTGATACGCATCAGCGATGCCGGACGGTAGACACCGTGCCTCATGTCGTCTGCACGGGACCACAACAGCTGAATGGGCTTGCCCGTTGCCACCGCCAGCTCGGTAGCCTCGATGACGTGGGTCATGGTGGCGCGGCGACCGAATCCACCACCCAGATAGGCGTTGTGCACACGCACTTTTTCCTCTTCGAGGCCGGCAAAACGCGCCACCAGACCCTGGGCCACGGTAGGGCTCTGAGTGCCGGTCCACAGATCGGCCTCGCCGTTCTCGAGCTTCACCACCGCGTTCATCGGCTCCAGTGGGGCGTGGGCGAGATAAGGGACCCAATATTCACTTTCCACCACAGTCTCGGCAGCTGCAAACCCGGCATCGAGGTCGCCCTCTTCCGGCCCTACCAGGCCTTCGTCTGTTTGCAGGCCAGCCTGATAGTCATCGCGCACGGTCTGCGTACTCACCGCTCCCAGCGGCGCGTCTTCCCACTCGGGCTCGATCGTCTCGGCCGCCGTTTTCGCCTGCCAGAACTTCTCCGCGACCACGGCGACACCACTGGAAATCTCCAGCACGTGCGTGACGCCAGGCATCTGCCGGGCCTTGGTCTTATCCACAGACTTCAAGCGCGCGCCAGCAACCGGCGAGCGCACCACCACCGCGTGGTGCATGCCAGGAATGTCTACGTCGATGCCGAATTGCGCCGTGCCAGTGGCTTTGGCAATGGAATCGATGCGCGGCAGTTCCTTGCCGATGTAGCGAAATTCGGACGGCGCCTTCAACGGCGCACCCTCTTGTGCGGTCAGTGTTTGAGCCGTGGCCACGAAGCGCCCGTAAGCGTGGCGCTCGCCATCAGCCAGCACGTGTCCGTCTGCAGTAGTAATTCGCTCTCGCGCCACACCGAGATCCCGCGCGGCGGCTTCCACCAGCAGCGCTCGCGTATCGGCTCCCACCTGACGCAGCTGCTCATAGTGCGCCCGGATAGATCCGCTACCACCGGTCATCTGAATGCCCGCGCCGGGAATGCCGTAATCGGAATGCACGCCCGCAAAAGCCACGTCCAGATTGACTGGATCGTAATCCAACTCCTCGCAGATCAGGGTACCGAGACCGGTGGTAACCCCCTGGCCCATCTCGTCGCGCGGGCAATAGAAGCGAACGACGTTGTCCGGGGTTATCTGCAGGAATGCGTTGGGCACCAGGCTACCTTCGGTTTTTTCGATTGGCAGCGGGGCGCGCGAACAACCAGATAGGGAGAACCCCACTACCAGCCCGCCACCCACGACGGCCGTGGTGCCGAGGAACTTGCGGCGGGAGACGTTTACCGTGCTCATGAGTTCACCTCCCGCCCGGCTGCCGCATTGTAGGCAAGCGAGGTGTCCCCCACCGATTGGATGGCCTTCTTGATGCGCGGATAGCACCCGCACCGGCAGATGTTGCCCGACATGGCCGCATCGATCTCGGCTTCGCTAGGCGTGGGATTGCTTGCCAGCAAGGCCGCTGCGGACATGATCTGCCCAGATTGGCAGTAGCCGCACTGGGGCACGCTGTGCTCGTGCCACGCGGCCTGCAGCGGGTGCAGGTCTTGGGGTGTACCGAGGCCTTCGATGGTGGTGACACGACGGTTAGCCACCGCCGCAACGGGCAGCGTACAGGTCCGCGATGCCACACCATCCACGTGCATGGTGCAGGCACCGCAAAGTCCCGCGCCGCAGCCATATTTCGATCCCTTCAGCTTGAACGTATCTCTGATCACCCACAGCAACGGCGTATTTGGGTCGTCGTCGGTTCTCACGGCCTCGCCGTTGAGTTCAAATTCGATCATCGGTGGTTCCTCAATGCGCGCGGCGAGTATAACCCGCCACTTCTCGGCGAATCGCGTCAAGCCCTGCTGGCGTACGACAACGCTTCGGCTTTCTCAAAAAACTCCTCCCATTGAGGGTCTGATAGCCGTTTCGGCTCTCCCATCGCACGAGCGAGCACGTATTGGCGACACATGACTTCCAGCCTTTGCGCGAAATCCACCGCGCTCTCCAGGTTGGGGCCGCGCGCGATCATGCCGTGGTTGCCGAGCAGACACGCGGTCCGGTGCGTGAGCGCGTTAGACGCATCGTCCGCCAGCTGCTGCGTCCCGAAGGTGGAATAAGGCACACAAGGGACGTCGCCTCCACCGAATACGCCAACCAGGTAGTGGAAACCCGGCAGCGCCATCTCGTGACTCGAAACGGCCACGCAGTAGTCTGAATGGGTGTGCACCACGGCGTTCGATTCAGGGTGACGCTCATAAATGGCGGCGTGCATGCGCCACTCAGACGAGGGGGAACGCTCACCCTCGTAGCTACCATCGAAAGCAGTGGCCACCACGTTGTCCACGGAAATGGAGTCTCCCGTGGCCCCGCCGGGCGAGATCAACATCTGTTCGCCAAAGCGAACACTCAGATTGCCCGATGCCATCTCATTGAGACCCAAGGCGTCCACCTTCTGGTAGTGCGCGACCAGCGCCTGGCGCAGGCTCAGCTCATCAAACGTATCAGCCATGCTTATTCCTTGGTGAGTTCGAAGCAGATGAAAGATAAGTCTACGCGAGGCAACCCCGTCAGGAGACGTCCTTGAAGTCAGCGCTTGCAAGGCGCAGTTCCAGGCGCATGTCCGCCTGCAGGCGAACACGCTCGCTGTAGCGCCGCACGGCCGCGAGCGTGTACGCGCCGGTCCCCGTATAGGGAAACTGGGCGCTCACCAGATGTACCTGCATCTCGTGCCATCCCGCCGTGGGACCGCCGGCCGCGAAAATCTCAAACAAGCCCGCCGACCGACCCGTAATTCGCGCTCGGCCAAGCGGCTGGTTGTGCCCTTCCGGAAGGAAGGTAATCCAGGCATTTGCGGGCGCCGCCTCGTCGATGAGCAGCGAGCCGAGCACGGCGATGCGTGGGAAGTCCGTGAGAAAACCCCGGCGCCGCAGCCAGCGTGCTAACAGTTGGGTCCACTGGCCCGCATCGGGGTCGCCAGGCATCAGACCCAGTCCATGCTCGCCGTCGTTGAAGATGTGCAGTTCGGCGCCAACGTTCGCGGCCAACATCGCATCGTAAAAGAGGGTCGACTGATTGGCCGGCACGGTGATGTCTTCGTGGGTGGTGACGATAAACGCGGGCGGGGTCCTTTCGCTCACCGCCTCGTCCACCGGGTGGTACTCGTCAGCTTTGCGACCCCGCTTGGCCCCATTGGTCACCGCATAGATCGGAACGATGAAATCCGGCCGGCACCCCTCTCGCTCGACGGGATCAACGTCGTTTGGATTGCCCCCGTCCCATGCCGTCGCCGCGGCACAACTCAAGTGTCCGCCCGCCGAGAATCCCAGCATACCGACCCGGTCGGCAGCGATACCGAACTCGGCCGCGCGCGTACGCACGTATCTGATAGCCCGCTGTGCATCCAGCAGCGAAACCGAGGAGTGGTAGGTGGGCCCCAACCGGTAACGCAGCACAAAAGCGGCAATGCCCATGCCATTGAGCCACCTGGCCACCTGCAGGCCCTCGTGATCCGAGGCGAGACTTCTGTACCCACCACCGGGGCACACGATCATAGCGCAGCCGTTGGCCTCGTCGGGCAAATGCACTGACAGCACGGGTATGTCGAGCACATTGTCGCCTTCCGCTCCGGGCGCCCGCTCGGCCCAGAGACGCGCCACCTCAACGCCAATGCCATTGTCGTTCAGCAGAACGTCATCCGTCACATGCAGCTCCTTATTGAATTCAACGCATTCACCGCCTGGTCAGCACCAGCCCGATACCACAACGCGACCCGATACTAGCATCTGCAATCACGGGAACCGCTGGCGCAAATCCCTTTGTCGCATAGAGCAAGGCTGGCCGGTTTGGTGCACACTGGAGTCTGACAACCACGCCAAAGGAACACCCATGCAAGGCCCGGTACGCACCATGACCCTCGACGAAGTCCAATCTTTCACCGGCAAGGAAATCGGAGTATCCGACTGGTTCACCCTGGATCAGGAAAAGATCAATCAGTTTGCCGACCTCACCGAAGACCACATGTTTCTGCACGTGGACCCGGACGCCGCCAAGGTGACGCCATTCGGCGGAACCATTGCCCACGGCCTGCTGACCCTGTCCATGATGCCGGTGATGGCCTATCAGGCCATGCCCGGAGTCTCCGGCACCAAGATGGGGGTGAATTACGGCTACAACAAGGTGCGCTTCATGGCTCCGGTCAAGAACGGCAAGCGCATTCGCGGACACTTCGTCGTGCAGGGCATCGAGGACAAGGGTGACGACCGACGCCAGATCACCCACGACGTATCCATCGAGATTGAAGGTGAATCCAAGCCCGCCCTGGTAGCGGAGTGGATCACCATGGTGTGGATGTAGCACCACCACCCACTGCAAGCTGCGTGCTCGTTGCCCGTTATGGGATTTCAGGACGACATCGGCACACCTGGATTGGCCAGACCAATGGCGCAGGCGGTCTTCCGCCGCGCGGGGCACCGCCTGCGCTTACGCGTCTGGGCGGTGCTCACGCGCCCGTAAAAGTTCTCGTCACGGCAGCCTGACCGCTCATGCAAATTGTTACCATGCCCTGAAGACTACTCGTTCAAGCCGGAGTTATGCGTCGGCGACCAACAGGAGGAACAATGGTTGAAACCGCACTATTCGACCTCACCGGTAAGGTGGCTCTGCTCACGGGTTCATCCAAAGGCATGGGCCGTGCCATGGCCGAGGCGCTTGCCGAACACGGCGCCAGCGTCATGATTTCCAGCCGCAAGCTGGAGCAATGCGAGGCGACGGCCGCGCAAATCAACCAGCGGGTAGGGGCCGAGCGCGCGCATGCGTTTGCCTGCAACGCCGGTTACCAGGACCAACTGCAGTCCCTGGTGGACGCAACCCACGAGCGTCTGGGCGACATCGATATCCTGGTGGGCAATGCCGGTGTCAACCCGTTCCACGGCTCCATGTCGGATATTTCCGACGAAGCCTTCGACAAGATCATGTCTACCAACGTCAAAGCCAATCACTGGCTGGCGCAGATGGTAGCCCCGGACATGGTGGCAAAAGGGGCTGGTTCCATGATGTTTACATCCTCCACCGGCGCATTCAGTGCATCTGTGGCCCTGGGTGCCTACAGCATCTCGAAGCTGGCATTGATTGGACTGGCGCGCAATCTCGCCGCCGAGTTGGGCCCTAAGGGCGTGCGCGCAAACGCCATCTGCCCCGGCCTGGTGCGCACCGACTTCGCGCAGGCGCTTTGGGACAACCCGGAAGCCGAGCAGCGCGCCAACGAGCAGATTCCGCTGCGCCGGCTGGGCGAGGCCGACGACCTGAAGGGCCTCACCGTGTTTCTCGCCGCAGACGCGGCCAGCGGCTACATAACGGGCCAGGCGCTGACCGTATGCGGTGGCGCCCACATGTGGAGCTAGCCGTCATGGGCGCCCAGCACAAAGTCGCGCTGATCACGGGCGCATCCGCCGGAATCGGCAAGGCGGCCGGCTTGGCGCTGGTCGCAGCCGGATGGAAAGTGACCTTCACCGCCCGCCGGGGCGAGTTGCTCAATCAGGCCGCAGAGCAATGCGGCGCAGACAATGCCCTGGCCGTGATCACCGACGTAGGCCAACCCGAATCGGTCAAACGTGCCTTCGACCAGACCGTGGAGAAATTTGGCCGCTTGGATCTGCTGTTCAACAATGCCGGCCGGGGGGCGCCCCCGGTGCCGCTGGATGAGCTGCCGTATGAAACCTGGCTCGACGTGGTGAATGCCAACCTGAACGGCATGTTCCTGTGCACTCAAGCAGCATTTCGCATTTTCAAGCGGCAGGATCCCCAAGGCGGGCGCATCATCAACAACGGCTCCATTTCCGCCCAGGTACCGCGCCCCTTCTCGGCGCCCTATACGGCCACCAAGCATGCGGTGACCGGTCTCACCAAGAGCATCGCCCTGGACGGGCGCGCGCACGACATCTGCGCATGCCAGATCGACATCGGCAACGCGGCCACCGAGATGACAGAGCCCATGTCTCGAGGCATTCTGCAGCCAAACGGCGACACCATCGTGGAGCCGCGCATGGACGTGCAGCACGTAGCCGACACCATCGTGCACATGGCCAGCTTGCCGCCCAACGCCAACGTGCTGAACATTACCCTCATGGCCACCAAGATGCCCTACGTCGGGCGCGGCTGAAAACCCACCAGCGCCTGCGGTGAACCAACTCGACCACATCGTCATCGCGGCCGCGGACCTGGACGCGGCCATCGCACAGTTCGCGGACGAAACCGGGTGCGTGCCCAGCCCGGGCGGATCACATCGAGGCCTAGGCACCAAGAACGCGCTGGCTTCGTTCGGATCGGATTGCTATCTGGAGCTCATCGCCCCCGATCCCGCGCAGCAGCTCAAAGGCACCTTTGGTGAGATTCTGTTGCAGCTTCCACAACCGCAGCCGTTACATTGGGCCATTCGCAGCAGGAACCTGCCCGGTGTGGCTGACAGCGCGCGAGCGCTGGGATTCGTCCCGAGCAAGATCCGCGACACCTCGAGAATGGCTCCGGATGGCGCGCGCCTGGACTGGCAACTGCTCGGGCTGTCCGGCCACAACCTGGGAGGGCTCGTACCGTTTTTCATCGACTGGCTGGCCTGCGCGCATCCGTCTATTCATGCACCGCGGGTCGGGCCGCTACAGGAATTTACCATTCGCACGATGCACGACGGCCTGCAGCGTCTCATCTCACAGACTAAGGGCGTTCAATGCACAGCGGGTGACGCACTGCTGAGCTTCTGCTTCACAGGAGACAAAGGCGAGTTTCGCTACCGCGCCACTTCACCAACAGGATTCAAGCTATGACCGACTGGGCCAAGCGCTACGCCGAAGCACACCTCAGCAACACGCCGTTTGACAACGTTCAGGGAGAACTCGCAGACGCATCCATTGCTGACGCCTATGCTATACAGGCCGCGTTTGCAGACAGACTGCCCGGCACTCGGGTGGGTTACAAAGCAGCACTCACCGCACAACCCGCACAACAGAGCATGGACATCACTGAGCCGGTCTCCGGCGTTCTGTTCGACTGGGGCGTCCGTGAGGCCGCGGCGCCGGTGACTGCCCCGCGCCCGATCCTGCTCGAAACCGAGCTGGGCTATCGCTTGAACAGCGACATCACGGCGCCCGTTCAACCGGACAGCGTTCTCGGTCTGATGGCCTCGTGCCAGCCCATGATCGAGATCGCCTCACCCAACTTGGCCGGTAAGCCCAGTGGCGTAGACCTGATAGCGGCCAACGCCGCGTCCTATGCGTTCATTGAGGGTGCCGCGCACGATGTGTACAGCCTTGATCTCGACAGCATCTCAGTCACTTTCACCCGCAATGGCAGCGTGCTGCACCACGACAGCGCCGCCTCGGTGCTCGAAGGCCAGTCGAATGCGTTGAGCTGGCTGATCAATCACCTGTTGGCACGCGCCCAGCCCCTACAACGCGGCATGCTGCTAATGACAGGCGCCATGGGACCGCCTCATCCGGCAACGTCAGGCAGCTACCGCGCAGATTTCGGACCGCTAGGCGTCATCGAGTTCTCGGTGACAGGCTCGGGATAGGAGATCGACTCTGCTGGGGAACTAGCAGTAACGCTTCTCGCAGGTCCAGCCGCACCCACAATAGTCCCTACCTCAGCAAGCGACCGACAAGCACGCTCTTTACCCCCTTGCAACCTCATCGGTTAGCGCCGCCCGACGCTACGCGCGTCAATGCGTTCTCGTGATAGCCTAGCGAAGCGGTGCTGCGGGGTGTACACCGCCCATTGCCACATAGGAACCAAGCACCATGACCCGGCGACACGACCCAGACGGCCTGCGGCTGCCCATCAAGATCGACGCCACCTCCAACGGCGAGTTTCAACCCATCGAGATCTCCACAGCCAATCGCGAAGGCAATAAGCTCGCTCTGGAGCAGGCCTCGCAGAACGCGAGACGCACCGGCTTCAACCGACGCAGCTTTCTCATCTCATCCTGCGGGGCCGCCACCACGCTGCTCGCTTTCAACGACGTCAACGCTCAAGCCGGCAAAACCGGCGGCAGCTTCGAGCTCGAGCCAGACGCCGCCTTCGATCCTGAGCTGGCCATGCACCACCTGTCGGGCGAAGAGTTCATCTTCGACGTGCAGGGGCACTTCGTGGACCCCAACGGACGTTGGATTCAGGAGAACCCGGACGCTGGGAGAGGGTTCATGTTCCAGGAAAAGGCCGGCTGCAGCCTGTTCGATGAAAACGTGCCCAACAGCCACCTCCAGTGCCTCGGCCCACAGGAGTTTGTGAAGGACGTGTTTCTCGACAGCGACACCGACATGATGGTGCTGTCTTTCGTCCCGTCGACGAAGGCGACCGAACCGCTCACCATCGAGGAAGCGGACGCCACACGGCAGATCGTGGACGGACTGGAGGGCAACCAGCGGCTGCTGCTGCACGGCAGGGTCAATCCCAATCAGGATGGTGATCTGCAGGCCATGGACGAGCTGAAGGAACGCTGGAACGTTTGCGGCTGGAAGACCTACACCCAGTTCGGGCCCGGCGGCAAAGGCTTTTTCCTGTCGGATGAAGACACGGGTATCCCCTTCATCGAGAAAGCCATCGACCTGGGACTGAAAATCATCTGTGTACACAAAGGGCTGCCATTTGGACCGCATTCCTACGAACACAGCCAATGCCACGACATCGGCGTGGTCGCGAAACGCTACCCGGATGTGAACTTCTTGGTTTACCACTCCGGTTTTGTCGCCAGCAAAGCTGAAGGGCCCTACGTTGGCAACGGATCTGGCGACGGCATCGACACGCTGGTGAAATCCCTCATCGACAACGACATCGCGCCTAACAGCAACGTTTACGCAGAGCTTGGAAGCACATGGCGCTTCGCCATGCGCGACCCCGACAACGCCGCGCACGTCCTCGGCAAACTCGTCAAGTACTGCGGCGAGAACAACGTGCTATGGGGAACGGATTCCATCTGGTACGGCTCGCCACAGGACCAGATTCAGGCACTGCGCACCTTCCAGATATCCAAGGAGTTTCAGGAACGGTTTGGCTACGCGCCGATGACCCCTCGTCTACGGGCAAAGATTTTTGGGCTCAACGCCATGCCCGTATACGGCATCGACATGCAGGAGGCAAAGTTGCGCACAAGCCGAGACGAGGTATCGCACCATCGCGCCAACTACCTGAACCAACCCAACCCGCGCTACGCCACCTACGGGCCGAAAAACCGGCGTGAGTTCTTAAACCTCAAGAGGTGGGAAAGCTAGGTAGTGAGCACCGAACAACCGATCCGGGTACTTGCCACCTGTAACCTGGGTCTCGGCTTTTCTTACCGGGGCCTGAAGGCTGGCGTAGAACGCGAGCCGCATCTGATCGCATGCGACGCGGGCAGTGCTGACTTCGGCCCCTACTTTCTCGGGACGGGCGAGGTGCAAAAAAGCAGAGCTACTCTCAAGCGCGACTTGTCGCTGCTGATCCAGGCCGCACGCGAGATCGGCGTGCCATTCATTACCGGGTCGGCAGGCGGCGCGGGTGCGCGTCCACATGTGGACGCCACCGTCGATCTGGTGCGCGAGATCGCCCACGAACAAAGCCTGAACTTCAGGTTGGCCACCATTCCCGCTGACATTCCCCCGGCACTGGTTCGCGAACGCCTCGCTCAGGGACGCGTGACCTCCCTGGGCCAGGTGGCGGACCTTACCGACGGAGCCATCGCCAGCTCCTCTGCCATTGTCGGCATGATGGGCGTCGAGCCATATATCAAAGCACTGGAGATGGGCGCAGAGGTCATCGTAGCGGGTCGGTCTACCGATCCTGCGATCTTCGCCGGCGTACCCCTGCGCGCCGGCATTTCGCCTGGCAGCGCATGGCACGCTTCGAAATGCATCGACAAAGGCTATCTCGCCACCACTCGCCCGCAGGACGGGTCTCCCGTACTGGCAACCATTAGCAATGACGAGTTCGTCATTGAGCCTACCCGTGACGGTGCGCAGTGCACGGTAAAGAGTGTCGCGACCGTCACGCTGCACGAAAACCCCGATCCGTTTAGGGTCGCTCAGCCCACCGGAACCATCGACACGACCAATGCCACCTACCACCAGCACGACGAGCACTGCGTGCGCGTGACGGGCAGCGAGTACGCGCCGGCGCTGGAACCTACCATCAAACTCGAAGGCGCGGCGCTGGTCGGTTACCGCAAAATCCTCATCGCCGGCGTGCGAGATCCGCGGCTCATTGAGCGCTTCGATGAGTACCTGGATGCGTATCGGGCTGCCATCGCGCGTGCCGCCCGCAGTCTCGACATTAACGATGCAGACTACCGACTGCAGTTTCGAACCTACGGCAAGGATGCGGTGATGGGAAGCTTCGAACCGCTGCGCGACCGCCCGAGCCACGAGGTTGGCTTGATCGTCGACATTGTCGGCCGAACCCGGGAAATTGCTTCCGCGCTTGCCAGCCGGCTCGGCCCGTCGGGATCCAGGCTGGATATCGTGGGTCGCATGGGCGGTGGTGGCAATTTCGCCTATCCGTTCTCGCCGAGCCTCATTGACGTGGGTCCGGTGTACGAATGGAGCATCTGGCATCTCATGGGAATCGATGAGCCGGAGCTTGTCGATCTATTCCCGGTGGAAATGCAGGACGTGTGATGGATGAGCGCGGACCACTGAGACTCGATGAACTTGCGAGCTTTATCAAGAGCACCAACGCGGGTGCTACCAAGCTGACCTTCGACATCGGATTCGCCGACGAGGAGACCTTTCGTGTCGCTCTAGACAGCGGGGCAATCAACAAGGCGGTAGTCAGCGCACTCTACGGCGTTCCGCAAGACGCCATAGAGATCTATGAGTACGCGCCTGCCCAGATCATCAAGGTGACCATCCCGAGATCCGTTATGTCCGGGGGCCTAGCAGAGCGAGACTTTGACGGCGTGCAGCAGTTTGCGCCGCTGCTGGATATTCCCGTGCCGTTGGACGAGCGCACCGGCTAGCCACCCCACGTTTCACCTACCGTCTCCGGATCCAGTTCGAATTCGGCGGGTGGCGTTCCTTCCCGGCGCTCAGCGCCACGCCAGTCCGCGAAACCCCCGATCAAGCGTAGGCGCCCCACCGTAGTCGAGTGCACCACCTTGGTATAGCGTTGATCACGCAGAAATGGATCGTCGAACTCGACGCGTTCGAGCACCTGACATGCCGGCACGCCCGCGGCAGCCAGCGCAACCACCCAATCTTCCACGCTGCGCTCTGCAATCAGAGCGGCTATGGCTGCGGCAAGCTCGGATTCGTCGGCGTCGGCCGGTCCGGCGTAGTTCAATACGCTCACCAGCGCGCTGCGCTGCTCTGAGGTGCGCGCCGAAATCGCAATCCAGCGATCGCTGGCCCGATAATAACGCTGCCACGGATTAGGCCCGGGATGGTCCACCCCACCCCACGCACGTGCTGGTCGACCTTCGTAGGTCGTCAGTTCACCGCTCTGCAGCAAGGTGGACACCGCAGCAAGGGAAGTGAACACACGCTGCGATTCACCAGTGATTTCGCGCACATACAGAGCCGCCAGAGTCCCGCAGGCACCTATGGCCCCTGTGGTCACATCGTGCACTGGTGCGTTTGCGGTGATCGGTCGACCATCGCCTCCCTGCACCGCCGCTAACCCGCTGAGCGTCTGCAGCAGTGGGTCAAAACCTGGAAGATCCGCCCACGCGCCCACCTGTCCGAAAGCTGTGACCGAGCATCGCACCAGATTGCCGTTGGCCCGCTCATACACGTGAGGCCCCAACTGCAGGCGTTCAAGGCTGGCAGGTAATAAGTTGTCCACCGCTACGTCCGCCTGAGAAACCAATTCAAGAAATCGCGCCCGTTGCTCGGCATCGCGCAGGTTGAGTTTGACCGTCCGCTTGTGCTCGTTGACGATGGCATAAGGTGCGGTGAACACACCGTAGGGGTCACCCGCAGGGCTTTCCACCTTGATGACCTCCGCACCGTGTGTGGCCAGCAAGCTAGATACGAAGGGCCCAGCGAGAAACGTGGAAGCGTCCACCACGCGCAATCCCGCCAGCGGGAGCGTGTGCTGATCAAGCCGCTCATTCTCAGGACGCTCGGGGGTCACGCCCTGCCACACATCACGGATATCCGCATAGCTACCGGGTTGCGGCGCCGGGCCCGCATGGCCCGGCGTATTCGACAGGTCCATAAAGAGACCCGGAGTAAGCAGTTGACCCACCGATGGATGGGCTGCGCGCACCGGCGGGCAGGCGCCGGCAACCACCTCCCCTTCGAGCCAGGCACTAGGATCCAGCAGCGGCGCTATAGGTACATCGGCCGCCCTGAACGCGTCGAGCCAATCAACGGACGAGCGCGTTTTGAATACGACTTCTAGCTCCGCTGATACCAGCTTTGCAATCTCAGGGCGCAGGATGTTCGTGAAGTCGCCGGCAACGTCTTCGCGCACCATAACGTCCATACGCCCGAGTACATCGAGCGCGCGAAAGAACAATTCGGGAGATAGCGCGCCGAGGAATATCCATTTCTCATCGCCACACTGATACAAACGAAACTGGCAGCCACCGCCAACTACCTTGCCGGTAGAGATGATGGGCGGGCCGTCGATGGACGCGGTCATGAGCGTACACAGCGCCGCGCCCGCTGCTTGCAGCCCAGTAACCGTAGCCGCGCGCCCCCAACCGTCCCGTGCGCGCGCCAACAAGCCAGCCAATGCAGCGGCCGCCGACATCGCGCCATGCAGATGCAACCGCGTAGGTACAACGGACGCGACGGGGCGTTCTTCAGTTGCTGGATGGTGCGCTGCGAACCCTGAGACCGCATCCAGCAACAAAGCATCATGCGGCAGGTGCGCCCATCGTCCGCCCGCAGAGATCGGCGGCATCCAAATGTGTATCAGCCCCGGCGCGGCGGCGGCCATTGTTGCGGCATCCAACCCCTGAAGTTCAAGCTGCCCGGGATGGGTGTCGGCCAGCAGGATGTCCGCTCTTTGCGCCAGCCGGCACAACTCCACCGCGCGTTCCGATGGATCTTCCAAGGAGTCGACCAACGTCTTCCCGCGATTCCAACACAAGAATCCGGGCAGCGCTTTTTCGTCGGGCAACTGGGTTGATACCGGCCGCACGACCTGCGCGCCAAGGTCTGCCAACAGCATTCCCGCCGTCTGCCCGGCGATGCCCGTGCTCAGCTCTAGAACCCGAATGTCTGTCAGCGGCGGCGTAGTCACCACGATGCCCTCTCCTTTTTGCGGTTTCATTCGACCCGAACCGATCGACAGATGCCGTGGAGCGCTGTCCGCCGTCGCTCGCGAGGCGTTGTATACCCAGTCCGAGTGTGCCTAAACTCACGCTTCGTCCATACGCACAATCAATTATGGCAGTCTCTTTTGGTATAGCTAGCAAACCACTGCCGAAAGACGAGTTCGTTCGATGGGTATCCAACGCAGAAGCTGCAGGCTTCGACTTGGTCTGCACCGGCGACTCTCCCGCACTGCTCAGGGATCAGTACGTGGCGCTGACGCTGCTGGCACTCAACACCAGCACTTGCAAGATCGGCAGCTTCATCACCAATCCGGTTTCCAGACATCCAACCATTACCGCTGGTGCGAGCAGCACGCTCAACGAACTGTCTAACGGGCGCTTTCGTATCGGCATCAGCACCGGTGACAGCGGCCTGCTCAATCTCGGCCTGAAACGATCAACGCTTGCACGCCTGGAAGAATACGTACTCACCATGCAGCAGTTGTGGCGGGAATCCGAGGCACCCTACCGGGGAGGAACGGCACGCCTGGTGTGGACCGATCAAGCGGTGCCCATCTACCTGGCGGCCGGCGGACCCAAAGCGCTCGAACTGGCCGGGCGCATCGCCGATGGGGTCTACATTACCCTTGGGCTCACACCGAGCGCCATCGACGGCGCGCTATTGCACTTAGAAAAGGGCGCCAAACAGTCCGGGCGTACCCTGGACGATCTCGACATCTGGTGGCACGTGCGCGCCAACATCGACGACGATTACGACACCTCGGTGCGCGGCTGCCTGTCGGCCCTTGGCGGTATCGCGCACCACACCTTTCAGGCCGGCGTGGAAGGAAAGTTCCTTCCTAAGGAATTTCAGGCGCCCATCGCCGAACTGGCGCGCCGCTACGACTCCCGGACCCACACCTTCATCAGTGACGATGGCGGCTTGAATCCCAACGAGCAACTAGTGGTAGACCTCGGCCTGCAGGACTTTCTGAGCCACAACTTCGCCATGGTCGGCACGCCCTCGGACTGGATATCGAGAGCGGGAGAGCTCGAGAAGCTCGGCGTGAACCAGCTGGCGTTTGCAGCCGTAGTGCCCGACCTCAACGCCTTCATCCACCAGGTGGGGCAAGACGTCATCCCGCATCTGGGCTGAACGGGCCTGGGCGCGCTCCCCGTGACGCGACTTCCAATCTAAACCAGCGCGCGAACGCCTTCCGGGTCGGGCGCTCCCGGCATGAACATGATCACCGCGTCATCAAAGCCAAATTCAGCGTACTGCTGCAGGCGTTCACCCAGAGCACCGAGATCGGTCTTCGCGGTAACCAGAATGGTGGTGACGATGGCCCGCTGGCCACCGGCCTCCCTGTAGCGGTCCAGGCGTGCGCGAAGCTCCTCCGCATTGCGAAAACGTGCAGATGCGATCCATCCATCGAAGTCGCGCGCGGCTCTTTCAATGTCACTGCCCCAGGTACCGTAAAAGATACGCGGCGCGGGCGTTGGGATTGGATTCAGCGAAAATTCACTTCCCTCGCCCGTCTTAACAAGCTTGCGAACCAGAGAAAGATTGTCGTGCAACGTGCGCAAGCGCGCCGAATAGTCCCTGTCCAACACCTCGAAATCCGTCTCCGTGGAACCAGCCCCCACGCCCAAGATGCAGCGATCGCCGCACACCTCGACCAGCGACAGGACCCGGTGTGCCAGGTCTGCCGGGTGATACAAGGGCACCTGCACGATGCTGGTGCCGAGTTCCAAGCCCTCGGTCACGCTGGCCGCCGCGGCCAAAGCCACAAACGGATCGATCATGAACACGCCGCGCCCGATTGAGCTGGCAGCCCACAGGCTTTCGTAGCCACAGCCCGCATAGCGACGCGCACGCTCGGTGAGCGGGGTTTCCAATGGCTCAGCGGAAAACGGAGCCAGCATCGCACCCAACCTCATCGCACATCCTTCAAATCACTTGCCGACGTCAGTATGCTCCACTCAACACTAGAACACACTGTGGAGCACCCGTGCTCGATAGGCTGCGCGTCATTGAATTTTCCACCATGGTTGCAGGTCCGGCGGCCGCCGGGCTGCTGGCCGATTGGGGGGCGGACGTGGTCAAGATCGAACCCCACAGCGGCGATCCGATGCGCGGCACCGGTGGGCTGCTCGGCTCGACCAGCTTCGACCTGCATAGCCGCGGGAAACGCTCCATTGCGCTGAGCACTAAGAGCCCAGAGTTTCGCGAGATTATCATCCGCCTGGTCCAGGATGCCGACGTCTTCATCACCAACATGCTGCCCGGTCAGCTTACCGCGCTGCAGCTCGACTACGACGACCTCGCCGCCATCAATCCACGGCTGGTATACGGCCAGGTTTCCAGCTTCAGCCGCCAGGGTCCGGACAAAGACCGCCCCGCCACTGACAATCTGGGCTTCTGGGCACGCGGTGGCGGCACCGGTTTGCTCACTCAAAAGGGCCGTGACCCGCTGCCCATACGCCAGGCGGTGGGGGACCGCATTACCGGACTGTCGGCATGCACCGGCATACTGGCCGCCCTATTGGAACGTGAGTCCACCGGGGTAGGCCGTCTTGTCGACGTGTCGCTGCTGCGCTCCGGGGTATGGGCGTTCAGCACCGACGTCACCAACCAACTCAGCCGCGGACGGGTGGGATCGAGCAAGGGACGCCACGAGCAGGTGATGCCGCTGGCCAACTACTTCAAGACCAAAGACGGTCGCTGGCTGCAGCTGCACACGAGCCTGGAGCAGCTCGCACCTGCCCTCGGGCAACCGCAGTTGGTGGACGACCCGCGTTGGGCGGACCCGAAATCGATGCGTGACAACGGTGCCGAGCTGGTAGACGCGATCGACGCTCTGTTCTGCGAGCTGGACTTCTCTGACGTGAGCCAACGCCTGGAACAAGCGGGCGTGCGATGGGAACCGGTACAAAGCATGGCCGAGCTGGTGCAAGATGAGCAGGCCATTGCGGCCGGCTGTTTCGTCGAAGTGCCACACCCCACGCAAGCCGGCGAGATGCAAACCCAGGTGGCCGGGCCACCCACGTTCTACGCGAACGGAGAGCCGCTGAAGCCTCAGCTTGGCAAGCCGCCTCGCATCGGCGAGCACACCCGCGCCATTCTGGCAGAGATTGGCTACCCCGACGAAGACATCGAACGCCTGGTTGCCAACGGCACCATTCCCGCGTAGTCGAAATCGCAACCCATACTCGTGCGCCTGACAACCAGAAAACTTGCCGCCTACTCTGCCCCAGCGCTTCCCATCGCGGCGTTCGCCACACCGCTGACCATCTACGCGCCTCCGTTCTACGCCACAGATATGGGTCTGGGCCTGACCGCGGTGGGTACCATATTCATGATCGCCCGCTTCTGGGACCTGTTTACCGATCCGGTAATGGGCGTGCTATCCGACAAGTTCCCGTCACGCTGGGGCCGACGTCGCCATTGGATGGTGATCGCCATCCCCATCCTCATGGTCTCCACCGTACTGATGATGTTCCCGAACTTGTTTCCAGGTTCGTACGGCAGCAGCACCTATCTGCTGACCACGCTGCTGCTGCTTTACGTTGGCTTCACCCTGCTGACCATCTCACACATCGCCTGGGGTGCAGAGCTAACCGACGACTATCACGAGCGCTCGCGGGTTCAGGGCTGGCGGGAATTTGCCCACCTGGGATCCATGACGCTCGTGCTGCTGATCCCGGCCGTGCTCGAGCAAACGGGCAGCGCGTTGTCGAACGTGCTGAAGATGAACGCCATGGGCTGGTACGTGCTGGCGCTCACGCCGGTCGCCATCTTCATCGCCGTGCGCTACGTGGGAGAGCGGCCGGTAGCGCATGCGGTAAACCCCATCGGCTTCAAAGCTGCAGCCAAGGTGCTGGCGCAAAATCCGTTCATCCGCAGGATCGTCATCGCCGATCTGTTCATTCACATACCAGGCGCCATCAGGGCCTCTGTGTTCATCTTCTACGTCAGCGCGATCATCGAGATGCCCGAGTGGTCCGCCATCATCATGCTGTCGTACTTCGCAGCCGGACCTATCGCGGTGCCGCTGTGGATAAAGGTCTCGAAACACATGAGCAAACACAAAGCAGCGGCTCTGGGCGTGTTGCTGCATGTGGTGGTCACCGTTTCTTACATGCTGCCCGGAAAGGGTGATGCATTGCTGTTCGCCAGCCTGTTTTTCATGTCCGGAATCGTGTACGCAGGCGTGCCCTTTCTCATTCGTTCCATGGTTGCCGACATTGTCGACTACGACCGCTTGCAGACCGGCCAGGACCGCGCGGGTCTGTTCTACGCAACGGTGACCACGACGATGAAGGTGGGCGGCGCGCTGGGCATCGGTTTGGGCTACCCGGTGCTGGCGTTAATCGGCTTCGATCCCACCGGCCCCAACGAGCAGGCTCAGCTCGACGGGCTGCGCTACGTATACGCGTTCATCCCGGCCGTGTCCGAACTGCTAGTCGTCGCCCTGCTCTATCGCTACCCACTGGGCGAAGAAATGCAAAAACGGCTGCGGGAACAGCTGGCGGAGCGCGATGCCAAGGCTCCCGAATCGAAAGCGCTTTAATGCTGGAACTTGCGCTCAGCAGCACCGGAGACCCCACGAACATCGTCGAGCGGCTAAAGTTGTATGAGCACTGAGCAGCCACTAATTTCTTACCCAGGCGAATAGGACCAGGTATGAGCAGCAACGAAGTGTGGCTATTCGACGTGGACGCCTGCCTGTTCGACTCCTCGACCGGAAAGTCTTGGCGACCCGGCGCCACGCGATTGATTGAGCACCTGATCGACACTGGCTGCCGCGTCATCCTTTGGAGCGCGGGCGGCACGGAATATGCCCAGCAACGCGCACGCGGCTGCCAGGTATCGCACTTATTTCATGCCTTCGAGCAAAAGGATCAGCGCGATGCCAGCGGCAAGTACACGCTCGAGTTCGTCGACACGTTCGACAACGCGGTGCTGGTGGACGATCGCCCGGAAGATCTGCCGACGGACCGGGTGGAGGTGATCACGGTACGCCCATACCTGGTAGAAAACCGCCACGATCGTGGTCTGGATGTTTGCGCAAAACGGCAGGGAATTTCGATCTTCGACTAGCTGGCCAGCGCGGCGGGCAACCGATAGGATTTCGATCTACTAGTAAGCTTGTACGAGATTGCATTGAGCTTCACTCTCACGGAGGAACAAAGCCTACTGCGCGATCAGGTGCGCGCTGTCTGCGACGAGCACGCCCAGCCGGAGATACTGCGGGAACTGATTACCAGCAACGTCGGTTGGCGCGAGGAGCTATGGCGCGTGATGGGAGAGCTGGGCCTGCTCGGCGCCGCTATTCCCGAATCCTATGGCGGTGTCGGGCTTGGTGCCCTGGAGCTCGCTCTCATCAACCAGGAACTCGGCCGTGCCGTAGCGCCGGTGCCGTTCTTTTCCTCCACCTGCATGGCGGCTGAGGCCATCAAGCATGCCGCCACGCCGGCACAGCAAGCCCAATGGTTACCAGACCTTGCCAGCGGAACTCGCATCGCCACGTTCGCTTGGGCCGAAGGCCCCGGATCCCCTTCGACCCGCCCGTTGAGTACCACTGTGGCTGGTGCACGTATAAGCGGCGCCAAGATGCCGGTTCCCGATGCCGGTGTTGCCGACTTCTGCGTCGTACTGGCAGATCGTAAGGGCGAGGATACCCTGGCGGTGGTTGAGCTCGACCAAGCCCAGGTAGGCCGCACCACCCTGGACGGGTTCGATGAACTGCGCCACCACGCCGAGATCCGATTTGACGACGCTCGCTGCGAGGTTCTGGAAGGGGCCTCGGGCAGCGCGGTGGTCGCGCAACTCTTCGATACATTCGCCACGCTGCAGGCCTTCGAGCAGGTTGGTGGCGCCGAAGGCGCGCTGTACATGGCCCGGGACTACACCCTGGAGCGCCACATCTTCGGTCGCCAGTTGGGCTCTTACCAGGCGGTAAAGCACAAGCTTGCCGACATACTGGCAGCACTGGAGCTCGCCAGCGCCAACGCACTGCATGCTGCCGCTTCACCAGGCAACACGATCGCGGCCGCCACCGCTCGCATCGGCTCCACGGAGGTCTACGAAACGGCGGCGCGCGAGAACTTGCAGCTGCATGGCGGCATCGGCTTCACCTGGGAAGCGAACTGTCACTTTCACTACCGGCGCGCTCGTCTGCTGGCATTGAGCCTTGGCAGCATCGAGGCGTGGACAGACGTCCTCATCGATGCCCTTGCAGACGAAGCAGATCCGTCTAGGGCCGCTTGAGGCGTTTGGAAGCACACCATGAGCGAACAATCCCAGCTTGACGAATACCGCTCACGCGCGCGGGCGTGGCTGGCAGAACACGCCGCCGAATACGCCACACCGCGGGAATTCTCAGAAGCCGAGCTGGTAGCGCGCAGCAAAGCGTGGGTCAGAAAGAAGTTCGACGCCGGCTATTCGGCCATCGCCGAGCCCACCTCCGCGGGCGGTGCGGGCGGTAGCGCGCAGCAAGCGGCGATCTTCGCCCAGGAGGAAGCCCGCTATCACACACCCACCTTTACTGGGGTGAGCATCGGCTTCGCCATGACCATGGCCGCCGTCAAACGCCACGGCACACCTGAGCAGTACAACCACTTCGGCACGCTGACCCACCGTGGCGACATCACCTGGTGCCAGCTCTTTTCGGAACCCGCAGCGGGGTCGGATCTGGCCGGGCTGCGCACTCGCGCGGTGAAGAACGGCGATAGTTGGGTGGTCAACGGACAGAAGGTGTGGTCCAGCTGGGCGCACCATGCAGACTGGGGCATTCTCATTGCCCGCAGCGATCCCACACTACCCAAGCACAACGGCCTTACCTTCTTTCTGGTGGACATGAAGAGCCCCGGCGTGGAGGTGCGGCCGATTCGACAGATTACCGGCAATTCGGATTTCAACGAGACTTTTCTAACCGATGTAGTTGTCCCGGACGGGAACCGCATTGGGGCTGAGGGTGAGGGCTGGGCGTGCTGCATGACGGTACTGGCCACCGAGCGCAATCAGAGCCGCACAGGCGGCAGCGGGCGTGGCGATCGACCGGGTTCCGTCCGGGCACTGATTCGGCAGGCGGCAGCAACGCCGCGCGACGGGGGTAGCGCTCTAGACAGCCAAGCTGCCCGAGCCAAGCTGGCGCGCTGGTTTGTGCAGGAGCAGGGACTAAAGAACTTTGCCGCGCGTCTGAGCGCACAGGCCAAGACAGGCGACCCGTTGCCCCCAACCGTAGCATTGGTCAAGCTCATATCCGCAACCCTGCTGCAACAGACCCAAGCCTTCCTCATGGACCTGGACGAATACGCGGGCGCATTCAGTACTGAGGAGCACGACCGGGAAGAAGTGTTCTACCAGTACCTCTGGTCGTCTGCGCTGCGCATCGCCGGTGGCGCGGATGAGGTATTGCGTAATCAGCTAGCCGAACGCGCCCTGGAAATGCCTGGAGAAATGCGCGCCGACAAGGGCGTGCCTTTCAACGAACTGCCTTACTGAGGACGGCTTGCCATCCCATCTTCGCGCACGCCGTAATGCACGTCACGGTCCTTATGGCCGCGCAACGCTAAAGCGTGGCGGCAGCTTCCGAGATCCGCTGGGCCGCCGATATGAATGCATCGAAGCTCGCCGACTTGGTGTCCGCCGCAACCTGCACGCAGCCGGCGTCCCGATAGCTGCCGAGCCAATCCTGGATCTCTGCCACCGAGGCGTCGCTTGCAATTTGCCCGCGCAAACTCGTCGGCACGCTGCGTCCTGCCAGGTCGTTGATGACCTGGCTGCCCTCGGAAATTTCTTCCGGCGACAGACCCGTGGGGTGCCAATAGTCCGCGTACTTTGCCGCGCGCCGCAGCGGTGCTGAGGCAGTGCCCCGGGAGCCAACCCAAAAGGGAATCCGCGGCTGCTGAACGGGCCGCGGCTGAAAGCGCACCTTGCGAAAACTGTGAAAGTCGCCGGAAAAGGCAACGTCCCCTTCTGCGCTCCAACAGGCCTGCATCACGTCAAGCGCCTCGTTGGTGTAGGGGCCGCGCCGCTCGAACTGCGCCTGCCGGCCGAGCGCAAAGAACTCGGCGCGCGACCACCCGGTTCCAACACCCAGATCCACGCGCCCATTGGACAGCGTGTCGATGGTGGCCAGTGATTTGGCGGCAAATACAGCATCGCGATAGGGAATAACCAGCACGCCGATGCCAAGCCTGATCTTTTCGGTGGTGCCGGCAAGGTAGGCCAGGGTGCTGAGCGCCTCCAGCCAGTAGTCGCCATACACCGGCTGAAAGACCTCGAATCCGACCACGTGATCGGTGAGCCATAGCCCGTCAAAACCCATCCCTTCCAGGTCTGGACAACTTGCTATCGCCTGTTCCGCATAGGGCCCCTCATTAGGAACTACGATATCTACACGCATATGCATCCCCCTTTTGCTTATCGAGTGGTTGCGGAGCCGCCGTCAGTCTGTCTCAGCCGCTCACGCAATTCGAACTTCTTCACCTTGCCCGACGCAGTGCGTGGCAGATCGTCCACCAATACGAGATGCTCCGGAACCTTCTGCTTGGCGACCTGCAGCGCCGCAAAATGCTCCGCGATGTCGGTCAGGTCCAGCACCTCCCCGCCACGCACGATGACAAATGCGCATACCTTTTCGCCCAGCCGTTCATCGGGCATGGCGGCCACGGCGACTTCCGACACCGCAGGATGGGTCGCCAACAGGTCCTCCACCTCCTTGGATGCGATGTTCTCACCACCCCGGATGATAATGTCTTTCTTGCGGTCTGTGATGGTCAGGTAGCCGTCTTCATCGAGGTGCCCGATATCACCGGTCTTGAACCAGCCACCCGGATAGAACGCATCTTCGTTGAACGACGGCTGGTGGTAGCCGAGAAACTGATCGGGTCCGATGGAGATGATCTCGCCATCTGCGCCCCTTGGTAGGTCGTTGCCGTCATCGTCAACAATTCTGACTTCACAACCGGGCCGCAGCGTTCCGTCTGTGTGGGTGCGCTTCTCCAAAGGCTGGGACGGATCACCCCCGCTGATGGTGGGATGCTCCGATGAGCCGTAGGAGCGAAACGTCACGATACCGAGCGCCTCGCACCGCTGCAGAGTTTCCGGGGGTACGTTTGCTGCTCCAGCAAGCACCGTTTTGAGGCTGGATAGATCGTGATTGCCTTCGCTGGCCGCGTCGAGCAGCGAATTGATGAAGTATGGCGTGCCCGACGTGGAGGCTACTGAATACTCCGCAATCAGCCGTGCAGCGGCATCGGCGTTCCAGGCGTCCATCAAAACGCTTTCGGATCCGGCGATATATCCACGTAGTATTCCGAGCACACCCGCAATGTGTCCCGCCGGCCAGGGCGACAACGTCACGGTTGCGGGGCCCGCCTCCTGCTGCGAAGCGCCCAGTTCCGCTAGCAAAGAGTTGTGCGAATGCATCACGCCTTTGGGGTCGGACGTGGTACCTGAGGTGAACAGCATAACGGCCAGATCATCCGCGTGGAGCTCGGGTTCGGGATAGTCAGCCGTGGCCATGCCTTCCAGCTCAGTCCAGCCGATGGTGTTCCCTGGAGCGGTGTCACCGACAATCAGCACCCGCTTGAGCTGTGGTGTTCGCACAATGTGCTGTAACCGGTCCAGGTAATCGATATTGCGCCAGCGGTCGGGAATCACCAGCACCTTGGCACCGCTCTCCTTCAAGATGTAGCTGACCTCAGCGGCGCCGTATATGTGAATGATCGGCAGCACCACGGCCCCCAACAACATGGTGGCCTGGAACATCAGATTGCCTTCGACCCAGTTGGGCACCTGAATGGCCACCACATCGCCGGAGCGGACGCCCAGTCCGTATAACGAACCCGCCAAGCCTTTGGCGCGGGCATGCAGCTCGTCGACGGTCACCTCCCTGGTGCCGCGCTCCGAATAGAAGACCGTCCGCCGATCGCCGAACTCGCGCCGACCTTGAGCCATGACCACAGGAAACGTGAGATCGCGGTAGTAGCCTTCAGCGTACCAGCGCCGGCAAAGCGCGCTGCGCGAACCGCCCGGATCAAACAGCATCCCTCCCGGATTACCGGGGTTCTCTGACATGGCGCTCAGCCGGCCTTCTCAAGGCCGCGCAGCTTGCGGTTGTACCAGGAGCGCACCTCGCCTTGTCGAAGCTCGCATTTGAACAGCACGGAAGAGGTTGCGTAGTGTTTCTTGGTCGCCTTGGGTGCTTTCGCCACTTCCGCACGAAACGCAGCGTACTTTTCGCCAAGCATCCCCTGAATGCGCTTGAATTCGGCTTCGTCCTCCACCACCTCAGCATGGCAGTTGATGATCACCGCCTTGAGGTCCACCCATTTCTCACCGGCTTCCACCATCAGGCACACGCGCGGATCGCGCTCGATATGCTGCGCCTTGGCAGACCTGGCACGCGTCCTCAGATAAATCGCGCCACTTTCGTAGACGTACCACAACGGCGTCATGAACGGTTCGCCCGACTTGCGCGTTGTGGCAAGAATCACCGTGTGACCTTCGGTCAGAAACTCATCGATCTCTTCTTGCGTAAGCTGAACACCCATTTATAAATACCTCATAAGATACTGATTTATATTAATATTATTTACAGGGATAGCACGCGTTTAGCCAGAATGTCGCGTTGCACCTGGTCCGACCCCGCATAGATGGTTTCCGCGCGCTTCATGAAGTAGCGAAGGGTCTCGGTGGTCCCGTATTCGGGTGCCACGGGCTGATCGTTACTGGCCCCACCAAGGGCGTCAGGGTCGTAGGGAAATCCGTAGTAGCCCATGGCGCGCATGCTGAGCTCAGTAATACGCTGCATCAAGGCCGCGCTGAGCACCTTGGTGGCCGACACCTCAGAACCAGGCTCTTCGCCTCGGCTGAGTTGGCTGGTCAGGCGCAGTTCCCAAACATCTAGAGCGCGGAGCCCTATCTCGATCTCAGAAATTTGCCGACACACCTGCGGATCATCGCCAAGCCGGCCACCATCGTTGGCGCGTTCCAATGTGACGATGTGCTTCAGGTGTTCGAGCCGGCGCAGCAACCGCGCCACTCCGCTGCCCTGTCGCTCAAACGCCAGAAAGTACTTTGCCACCGTCCAACCCTCATGCTCAGGTCCGATGCGGTTTGCTTGGGAAACCCGCACGTCGGTGAAGAACACCTGATTGAAATCGTGCTGCCTGGCCAGGTTGACGATGGGCCGGATCTCGATGCCCGGCGAGCGCAAATCGACCAGCAAGAAAGTAATGCCCTGCTGCTTACGGCCTTCGGTAGACGTGCGAACCAGGCAGAACAGCCAGTCGGCATGATGCGCAAAGGTCGTCCAGGTTTTGCTGCCGTTGAGGATGTAGTCCTCCCCGTCAACAACCGCTGAAGTCTTAAGGGATGCCAAGTCCGATCCCGCCTCGGGCTCGGAATATCCTTGCGCCCAGATGGTACGCACCTGCAGGATGTCAGGCAGAAAGCGCGCCTTCTGCACCTCGGTGCCATAGCTCAGGATGCAAGACCCCGGATGGTTGTTGAAGCCGCGCGGTGCTCCGGCGAGCGCCAATTCGCGGCTGAAGATGTAGTGCTGAATCGTACTCCAGTCAGTGCCTCCCCATTCCACCGGCCAACCTGGTTGCCCCCAACCGTGCGCCGCTAGAATTTCAAGCCAACGCCGCCCGTGGGAGAATTCGCTGTATGACTCCAGGGTACGATCGCCAGCGGCAACGAGATCCGGCGAGAGATTGTCGGCAAGAAACGCGCGCACCTCCTCCTGGAATGCGGTGTCTTCATCCGAAAAAGTGAGATCCACGCATAGCCCCCATGCCCCCTGAGTATGCCGGACTAGGCACGCCCAAACGGAGATAATAATATTGGGGGAGCACGAAATCCTCTATATTTTTTAACTATGTCGCGCGCAGCGCCGCGGCGCCCGGGGACCACCAATGCAATTCGGCATCTTCTACGAACACCAGCTTCCACGGCCATGGGACGGAGGATCCGAGCACGCATTGTTCAAGAACGCGCTGAAGCAGGTTGAGCTGGCCGACTCTCTCGGCTTCGACTACGCCTGGCAGGTGGAGCACCACTTTCTGGAGGAATACTCACACGCCTCCGCGCCCGAGGTACTGCTGGCAGGCGCCAGCCAAAGAACCCAAAACATCCGGCTCGGGCACGGCATCGTCCAACTCACCACTAACCATCCGGCCAATGTGGCCGAGCGGATCGCCACGCTGGACCTGATCAGTGACGGGCGCGTAGAGTTCGGGGTTGGCGAGGCCGCGTCCACCACGGAGTTACACCCTTTCGGACGCCGCTATCGGGACAAGCGCGCGGTGTGGGAGGACGCGGTCCGCTGCATCATGCCCATGTTCAACGACGGCGGTTGCGAGTACCACGGGGAGCACTTCGATTTTCCAGCGCGCAACGTCCTGCCAAAGCCCCTGCAGAAGCCCCACCCACCCCTGTGGGTGGCATGCTCAAAGAAAGAAACCATCCAAATGGCGGGCAGACGTGGTATGGGCGCTCTGGCATTCCAGTTCGTCAGTGCTGAAGCGGCCCACGCCTGGGTCCACGCCTACTACAACGCCTTCACCCAGCAGCAGGAAAAGCTGTGCGAGTATGCGAGCAACGCGAATATCGCTGTGGTCAGCGCCTTTATGTGTGCGGAGACTGACGAAGAAGCCCAACGCCGGGCCGATGGCTGGACGTTCTTTCAGTTTGCACTGGCACGCTATGGTCAGGCACCCATCGCCCCCGGGACCGTCAACCTGTGGGAAGAGTACCTCCAGTGGCGCCAAACACCCGCTGGAGCGCGTCACTCCACTGGGGGCTTGATCGGTTCCCCTGACACCATCCGCCGTCGCCTGCAGAAGTTCGAGCAATCCAATATCGATCAGATAATCCTGCTCAATCAGGCCGGCAACAATACCCATGAGCACATTTGCGAGAGCCTGGAGATTTTTGCCAAAGAGGTGATGCCGGAGTTTCACGATCACGAGCCGGAACATCAGGCATGGAAGCATGCCGTGCTTGCCGGCGACATCCGGCTGGAGGAGCTCGACGTCGCAGCATACCGGGAAGGCACCGGGCGGACGCCAACAGTTACCGATCCAAGCCAGGCAGCCAACAAATAACCAGACGTTAGCAAAGCGAGGGCACTATGCAGATCAAAGACCACAAGGCCGTTCTAGTCGGCGGCGCATCCGGTATGGCTCGGGCCACCGGGGTATTGCTGGCGGAGCAAGGCGCGCAAATTGCGATTCTCGATTTGCCATCATCCGACGGTGAGGCCGCAGCCGCAGAACTTGGCGGCACGTTCCATGCTTGCAACGTGATGGACTACGAAGGCACTGAAGCTGCCTTGAACGATGCGGTGAGCGCCTTGGGCGGCTTGCATTTCGTCTGCAACACCGCCGGGGGCGGAATCGCCAAACGCACGCTCACGCGAGAAGGCCCACACCCCCTCGAGGAGTTTCAGCAGGTCATCGATTTGAACCTCATCGCGACGTTCAACGTATCTCGACTGGCCGCCGATCATATGTCCAACAACGAGCCCAACGACGACGGCGAAAGAGGCGTGATCATCAATACTGCTTCCATCGCCGCCTTCGAAGGCCAGATCGGTCAGGTGGCCTACTCAGCAGCCAAGGGGGGCATCGCCGCCATGACGCTGACCATGGCAAGGGATCTGGGTAGCCTGGGCATTCGTGTGGTGACCATCGCGCCCAGCCTATTCGCCACCGGCCTAACCGCCGGCATTCCAGACGACCGCTCGCTGAGCCTCACGAAAGACGCAGCATTTCCGAAGCGCATGGGCCGCCCGGAGGAATACGCGCGCATGGCCATCGCCGTCTTCGAGACCGCCATGATGAACGGCAGCACGGTGCGGGTAGACAGCGGCCAGCGCTTCGCGCCGCGCTGACCTTCACGGAGGGCAGTCATGAGCTATGAGTACATCATCGTCGAACGACCCGCCGAGCGGGTCGCGAGTATCACGCTGGACCATCCGGCGCGATTGAACGCCATCAATGGGGAGATGCTGCGCGAATTGGACCGGGCGGTGCGCGCCATAGAGCAGGATGACGGCGTGCACGCCTGGCTGCTGCGAGGTGCGCCGCGACAAGATGGCAGACCCTGCTTCAGCGCCGGCGTGGATCTCAAGGCAATCAACGAAGGTATCCGCATGGAGCGGCACATGGGGCCCAAGGTCACCAACGCCATCGACGACATGCTCAAACCGTCCATTGCCGTTTTGGACGGGACCGCAAGCACAGGCGCCATCGAACTGGCCCTGGCGTGCGACTTTCGGCTGGTCGGCCAGCAAGTGGCCATAAGCGACTGGCACTTGAAGCACCTGGGCTCAGGGGTTGGCTCCTGGGGGTCACCCGCCCGCTGGTTGAGCCTGGTGGGCGCGGCCGTGACTAAGGAGATGATCCTCACCGCAAAGGTCATGACTGCAGACGAGGCAGTAGCTACCGGCTTCGCCACTGCACAACACGCCTCGGATGTCCTTTTTGACGAAGCGCTGGCCATGGCAAAGACCATGGCTGGCATGGACAGGGGCGGCGTCAAGCAGGCGCTCGCCCACATCCAGGAATCCGGCGCACGCGAGCGCGACCACTCTCTCAAGCTCGCGACCCACGTCAGGAAATGGTTCGGCACCACAGAGACTTTTGGAGAGCGAGCGATGAAGGTGGTGGAGGCACGGGACAAGGGCCGTGACTAGCCGCCAGACGAAGTCCGGTCATTGTCGCGTGCGCGGATTGGGATCGCGCGCCTGCGCTCATCAAGCGCGTCTCCCTTGATCTCGGCACGGAGCGCTTCTACCACTCGCGTGTCCACCTCATAAGACGCTCGGATCCCTGCCAACCGCTTCCAGTGCTACCGGGTCGGTGTATTTCTTCTGCTGCCACTGGGGATAAAGTTCTGCCGGTGGCGCCGCCTCGTCGAGCATCGCCAGATCTTCGGCCGACAACGCGAGTTCAGCAGCACCAAGGTTGTCTGCGAGCTGCGTAGTCTTTGACGCCCCAACAATCACGCTAGCCACCGGCTCCTTCGAAAGCAACCACGCAATCGCCACCTGTGCAGGAGAGCACTCCTCACGGCCGGCTATTGAATGCACACACTCCATAACCCGGCTCGCCGCATCCGCCTCGAACAGAACCGTGTCGAAGTTTGCCATTCGCCCGGGGTCCTGTGCATCGGCCTGGTAGCGCCCGGTGAGCATCCCTCCGGCAAGTGGCGACCAAACCGTGAGGCCAATGCCGTAGTGTGCGGCGAGCGGAAAGTAGTCCCGTTCCACGTCCCGGCCGACCAGGGAGTAGTACACTTGACCGTGGGTGAATGGAGCCCAGCCGTTAGCTCGCTGCATCTCCAGAGCAGCGGCAACCTTCCATGCGGACCAATTGGAGAACGCCAGGTAGCGCGCCTTGCCTGCCCGCACGATGTCGTTGAGAGCCTCCAAGGTCTCCTCCAGGGGCGTGAGCGGATCCTCGCGATGCGCAACAAGTACATCGACAAAATCTGTTTGTAGGCGCTTTAGGCTCTGTGCCACCGTCCATTCGATATGCCGGCGACTAAGTCCAGCCTGAATAAGACCGGGACCGCTTCGGTGACCGCACTTGGTGGCAATCACCGCTTCGTCGCGTCGCGACTTCAGGGCTTCGCCCAACAGCTGCTCGGACTCACCCCCGGCGTATACATCGGCTGTATCGAAAAAGTTGATGCCGCCATCCAGCGCCTGATTAACCAGGGCAATCGCGGTGTCGGAGCCGGTCTTCCAGATTGGATTTTCCCCGCCCTCCTCACGGGAAAACGTCATCGCCCCGAACGAAAGCCGCGAAACCACCAAACCAGTACTGCCCAAGCGCCCATACTGCATCCGAATCCCTCCCGAACTCTTTGATGCTAGCGTACCACTAGACCACACAGCGCTGAAAAACTTCCGATACACTTGGTTGGCGTCGCTACTTTTTGGTACGCCGCCTTCACATCCCACGCGACACAGTCGCCAACAACAATTCGAGAGTCTCATGGCCAAACAATCAACGACTCCAACACCACCAGGCACCGAACTCGTGCTCTACCGAGTGGAAGACGGCGTCGCGGTGATCTCGTACAACCGCCCCGAACAGCACAATGCGGTCAACGCCACGATGCAACACGCCTACCAAGAGGCCTGGGGCCAAGCAACTACGGATATAAGCGTGCGCGCAATCGTTATCCGCGGCGAAGGCAGGTCGTTCTGCTCAGGTAAGGATACGGGCGAGCTTGGCAGCCGAGCACCCGGGGTCAGCGATTTTGCCCACGTAAGCGGCTCGCTCAAGCGCAAGTTCGAGATGTTGGACAGTCAAAAGCCCGTGATTGCCGCCGTGCGGGGCCATGCTATTGGCGGCGGCTGTGAAACCGCCCTGCACGCAGACATCCGGGTAGCCGGTGAGAGCGCGAAGTTCGGTCTGCCCGAGATCAACTACGGCATCATGACCGACGGCGGAGGCACCTGCATCACGGCTGCCATCGCCGGCCCCTCCCGCGCCAAGTACATGGTGATGACCGGCGAGTTAGTGGATGCCGAACGAGCCATGCAGTGGGGGCTGATCGACTTTCTGGTGCCCGACGACGAAGTCGATGCGCTGGCGTTGCAGATCGCCAAGAGAATCGCCGCGCAGCCGCCCGTGCACGTCGCAGCCGCCAAGCAGTTGTGCGACGGCGTGCACGGCCAGCAGATCCGCCAAGGAATGAAGAACGAGCTGCTGGCGATTTCGTTGCTGTACAAAACCGAAGATCGGGAGGAAGCCCGCGCCGCCCGCCGGGAGGGCCGCACCCCTAAGTACTCTGGGCTGTGAAACCAGCCTAGGTCAGATGAAGGCGGGCAAGGACTCCCAACCCCGCACCGTGCTGGTGCGCGCCATCTTGGCGTTGTTGTGGTCCACTTGCCACTCAGGCCAGCGCTTGAGCACCTCTTCGAGCGCCACGCGCCCTTCAATCCTCGCCAGGGCATTTCCAAGGCAAAAGTGAATGCCATACCCGAGGCTCAGGTGATTCGCTTCGCGACGAATGTCGAATCGATCCGCGTCGGCGTACTCACGCTCGTCACGAGATGCGGCACCGTTGATCAGTAACATCACGGATCCTTCTGGCACCCGGGTTCCATAATGTTCAACATCCTGCATTACGTAGCGAGCCTGAACCGGTGAGGGGGCTTCGAAGCGCAGCGCCTCTTCGACTGCACTTGCCACCAGTTGGGGGTTTTCCACCAGCAGCTGCCGTTGTTCCGGATACTTGTCCAACAGATAGCCCAACCAACCGATCAGCCTGGTGGTGGTCTCGTTACCAGCCGCGCTCAACAGGCCGATGTACGCGATCAGCTCGTCGTCGGCCAGATTGCGTTCGACTCCGGATTCATCGACAAACCGGGCATTAATCAGCTCCGTGATCAGATCATCAGCGGGGTTTTCCCGGCGCCAGGCGATGTAGTCCGCGTAAGCATCCACGCCAAAGCTACCCGCTCCTCGCCCGTGCCGCGCTCTCTGGCCCTCGGCGTCGGGCATCTCGCCGGCATCAAGATTCATGCCCGCATCTATCTGATCGCGGATGGCCTCTTGATCCTGCTCCGGGATGCCCAGCAGCATTCCGATCACGCGCATGGGCATCTGCGAGCCGAGGTCTGCGATAAAATCGAAGCCCCCTTTGCCAACCAGCGGGTCGAGGCTCCTGGCACAGTAGGCCCGGGCCTCGGGCTCGATGGCAGCCATTCGCCGTGGCGAAAACACCCTTGCCAGCAGCCCGCGATGCAGATCGTGAGCCGGTGGATCCTCAAACAGGATATTGCCCCGAGGAATCTCAACCCCGCTCTTGATCACCTCCAGTACCGATCCTCGGGCGGAGCTGTAGGTGCGCCAGTCGTGCAACGCCGCTTTCACGTCGGCAAAGCGGGTGAGCGCCCAGAAGTCATACTTTTCGTTGCGATACAGCGGGGCGTCATCGCGCATGCGCTTCCACACCGGATACGGGTTCGCATCGATTTCGAAGTCGAACGGGTCGTAGTAAATGTCGTTCATCGCAAAAAGCCTCAGCCAGCGGCCGCACTCAGAAGCGGTCACCCATCATGTAACGTCGTCCACTAACACGCGGCCCTGATTCTGCACCCAACGACCTTCCGGATCACGCATCCAACCGCTCGACGCCCAGGTACCGCCGTCCACGTTGAGCGTCACGCCGGTCACGTACTCCGACATTTTCGACGCCAGGTAAACGGCCGCATTGCCACACTCGTCAACGTGACCCTCTCGACCCAGGGGTATCAGGCGGTTGGTGGAGTCGATCATCTCAGGGGTGCCCTCAGTCCACTGGCTTTCATCAACCGGCCCGGTGCGATTGCCCCGGTTACCGGGCGTCACCGTATGGTCGGGGGCAATGGCATTGACGCGGATCCCGTAGGAGGACAGTTCCAGGGCCATGGTCCGCGTGAAGCTCAACATACCCGCTTTGCAGGCCGCGTATACCGCGAAATAAGGCGCCGCACGCTGACCCTCGATGCTGGAGACGTTGACGATGGCGCCGCCACGACCCTCACGGATCATGATTTTGGCCGTTTCCGAGGTAGCCGCCAGCATGCTAACCAGGTTGATGTCGATGTGCCGGCGCCAGCTGCGCTCACTCTGCTTGAGAAATGGACGGCCATTCACGCCACCGGCATTGTTGACGAGAATGTCGATCCGCCCGAAGCGCTCATCCGCGGCGGCAATGGCTGCGTAAACCTGTTCGGTGTCCATCACGTCAGCAACTAGGGGCAACGCTTGTCGGCCAAGCGCTTCTACCTCGCCAGCGATCTGCTCAGCGCGCACGGGCTCGATATCCAACACCGCCACATGAGCACCGGCACGCGCCAGCGCCAGGGCGATACCCGCGCCGATACCGCCCCCGCCACCGGTTACTAACGCCACTTGATCGCTCACAAGAAAGTCGTCATTGCTCATACCTCGCCTCCCGCCAACTTGTTGAGAAAGGGTTTGATCGCCGCCAGAAAACCGGGCGTGTTCTGGGAGGCGACATTGTGACCACAGTCGGGGACCACCCGAAGCTCGCCGTTGGGCAGGGCGTCGACGAACCGTTCAGCAGCCGCCTGCTCCAGAACGTTGGAGTTACCACCGCGGATCAGCAACACGGGCACTTCAAGATTCGCCACGTCTTCTAAACTCGGAACACCTGGCAATCTCGGCCGCGCGTCGGCATCCGCGGCGTCGCCGGTTTCGACATACCGGCGCTTGTCCGCCTTAGTGATGTAGCGCCCGTCCGCGCGCCTGATCAGGTTGTACTTCAACGTGCGCTCGATGTGCGCACGAGTTCGATAGCGATCGTACTTTTCCACCCGGTCGAGAAATTCTTCCATGTCGTCGAACTCGATGTTGCGGCCGACGAATTCCCGGATCATGCGCGCACCGCGCTGGCCCACTTCCGGTCCGATGTCCACAATCACCACTCCACGCACCAACTCCGGATGCGCACATGCCAGCGCCAACGTCACCATGCCACCCATGGAGTGGCCGACCACCAGCGACCGGGACACGCCCGATGCGGTAAGAAAGTCTCTGGCATCCGGCATCATGTCGGAAATCGCGTAATGAGCGCCCCGGTTCCACTCCGAGTCACCGTGACCACGCTGGTCCAGAGCAAAAACTCGGTAATGTGCCGACAGGTGCAGGCTCACCAGGTCCCAGGAGTGCGCAGACTGGTTGCCGCCATGCAGAAGCACCAGCGGCTCGGCGTCCTCACGGCCCCACTCCAGATAGTGGAAGCGCTGATGGCGCAGCACCGTGTTGCGCGAGACGTACCTAAACGTGTCGGGTACCTCGATGTCCAGATCCTGCGCGCTCTGCAGCAGGCTTTTGAACTCATCTAACCCAGTGAGATCGAGCGGCTCCAGATCGCTGCTGAAGGTGTTTAGGTACACGGTTTCCTCTGTCACCGACCGCGCCCGTCGGCTAGCTCGCCTCGGCCCAGCTCGAGAGCTGCGCCACGCGTGCTCGGTGCACGCTTGTCTCTCCGAGATACATACGGTCGAACACCGCGCGCTTGAGCCACACGTGCAACGGATATTCCCATGTGTAGGCGATACCACCGTGGGCCTGAGTCGCCTCACGGGCCGCGTTCAAGAAGCGCTCGGCAAGATGGGCCTTGGCCAACGCTGCCATGCGCTCCGCGTCTTCAGGTACCGCATCGAATGCGTGTGCCGCATACCAGTACAAGCCGCGGGCCGGCTCAATGTCGGCGGCCACGTTCGCCAGCTGGTGCTTGAGCGCTTGAAACGCACCGATCACTTGGCCAAACTGCTCCCGCGTAAGCGCGTAGTCCACTGCCATGTCCACACAGCGGCGCGCCCCACCGAACGCGTCGGCGGCCAGCAGCACACAGGCCGCATCCCGGAGTTTCCCGGCCGATCCATTCAGCGCAACAGCCGGCGTGTCGTTGAACACAACGTGGTCGATTCGCCGCGTGCCGTCCAAGCCGGGCAACTCGCTGATCTCTGCCGATTCACCCGGGTGCTCTACCAACATCAGCTGCCCGCCCGCAACGCCGACTACCATGATATCCGCATGCTGCGCATACAGCACATTGCGCTTGCTTCCACTGAGCGTCGAACTCTTTATCAGCGTCCACTCGTTGGGTTGCCAGGCGTTGCCCGCCTCGGCCAACGCCACCGTGCCAATGCTCTCGCCACTGGCCAAGCGCGGTAGCCATCGTTCTTTCAAAGCGTCGTCATCACATTGCGCAATTGCCAAGGCCGCCAGTACCTGGCCGAGGTGCGGGCCAGGGGCCGCGTGGTAACCGAGCACCTCAGCGACCGCAGCCGCATCGAGCATCTCGAGCCCGGTGCCGCCATACCGCTCGTCGATCATCAGGCCCAGCACACCGAGGTCTCCCAGCGCCTTCCACAGCTGCGCATCATGCCCGTCGTCGCTATCGAAGATCTTCAGCAGGCGGGTCTGGTCGAGCTCCGCCTGAAAGAACCGGCCAACGGAGTCCTGCAGTGCCGTCTGCTCCTCAGAAAGATCGAAGTTCATGACCCGTCCCCTCCCTTGCGGTCGGGCGAGGCCTTGCCCCCAGGCACGACGTTGTCGCGAGGTAGCCCATAGCCCCGTTCGCCGATGATGTTGCGCTGAATATTCGAGGTGCCACCGGCGATGGCCACACCCAGTGATCCGAAAAACTGGTTCATCCAACGTTCGTTGCCCACCTTGCGGTCGCGTCCGTACACCGGCAACAGCAGGCTGTCGTCGCCAATAAGGTCTTGCGCCAACGCCGCGATCTGGTGCCCGAGATTGGTGACGACCAGTTTGTTCATGGTGGTTACGGGACCCGGGTCCTTGCCCGCTAGGTTCATACTCAACTGCCGGTACGTGGAGTACTTGTGAGATTGCAGGTAGCCCTCGATCTCCGCCAGCCGGTCCTGCACCACCGGGTCCTCGATGGCCGGGCGCCCGTTTTTTGTAGCGCTGCGCGCCACTCCGAGCAGCTTGGAGAACTGCACGAGGTAGGTCTCTGCATTACCGATGCCGGTGCGTTCGTGCTTGAGTGTGGACCGCGACACCTGCCAACCCTCTCCGCGCTGCCCCACGATCCAGTCTGCGGGCGTTCGAGCGTCGTCGAAAAACACCTCGTTGAACTCGCTTTGCCCCGTGACCTGCTTGAGAGGACGAATCGTGACGCCGGGCTGGTCTAAGTCCAATAGCAGGTAGGAGATGCCCTGGTGCTTCGGTGCCTCCGGTTCAGTGCGCACTAGCGCAAACATGTAACGACACAGGTGCGCACGGCTGGTCCAGATCTTCTGCCCGTTTATCACCCACTCATCGCCAACCAACTCGCCGCGGGTGCGCACGGATGCGAGGTCGCTGCCCGATCCAGGTTCGCTGTAGCCCTGGGCCCAATCCACCTCTCCGCGCACGGTCGGGGGCACGAACTTTTCCTTCTGCCACTCCGCCCCGCACTCCAGCAGCGTGGGAACAAGCATGCGCACGCCATTGCCCACCACCTCCATTGGCGCGCGGGCGCGTGAAAATTCTTCCTGAATGACTTGGGCGCGCAGAACGTCAGCCGGTTGCTCGCTGCCACCGAAGCGGCGCGGAATGCTGCGATACAGGTATCCAGCCTCTGTCGCCTGCAGCCGAAATGCTGCCACGCGTTCGGTGTCGCGCGCGTGCGCCGGCGACCAGTTGGCCAAGATAAAGCCGCGCACCTCTTCGCGGAAGGCTTCGTACTCCGCGCCGTAGCTAAGATCCATGTTGGCCCCCAGTTCGTTTCAGCTGGCGCGGTGGTCTGCACCTTGCAACCGGCTTCCAGATTGCGCCAGCCGTTCAGATTGTAGAGTAACTGCGCAAACGTTCAACTTATGTAGATGATTTCGTTTCGGCTTTGCGCCGCATCCGCTCGGCGATGTCCCGGCTCGCCTGACGTTGGCTGTGCGCCTCAAGATCGAACAGATAGCGGCGTCGATCCGCCTCTTGCTCCGCCTCCGTGAGGGTATTCTTGATCAGGGCGAGCAACGTCGCCGGCACCCGCAGCAACTTCTGGGCAACGGCCATGGTGTGGTCGTGCAGCTGGCCAGCTGGCAGCACGCGGTTGAGCATGCCCCACTCGTACGCTTCTTGCGCGGTGAGGCGTTCGTTGAGGTAGTAGAACTCGCGCGTACGCGCCGTGCCCATGACCTGGGTCCAAAACAGCGACCCGCCGTAGTCCCCAGATAGCCCGTTCGCAGAGAAGCCCGACGCAAATACCGCATCGTCCGATGCGTAACGCAAATCGCACGCAGCAGCCAAACTGCATCCGGCCCCCACCGCTGGGCCGCCGATCATGGCGATGGCGGGCTTCGGCATGGTGTGCAGTAACATTGGCGCGTGCAGATCGAAGCGCCTGAGGTCATCTTCCGCCGCATCGGGGTCCGCGCCCATCAAACCGCGGCGCGGCCCACCGCCGTCCTTGGTGTCGCCGCCAGAGCAAAAGCCGCCAAGCGCATCACCCTTACCCGAACCCGTGAGCACAACGACCTTGACCCCGTCGTCTGCCGCCATGTCCCGCACCGCTTCGTCCAACGCGTCTATCAACGGACCATTAAGTGCATTCATGCGGTGAGGACGGTTGAGTGTGATCACGCCGATCCGATCCGTAACCTCCGTGAGGATTACCGGCGGCTCGGCCTCTGACTGTTGAGTCATCTCCCCCTCCCAAAGCCTGGCGTGCGGCGCTTCAAGTCAGATAAATATCTATTATAAAGGTACACAATTAGGCACCTGATTGAACCTATCGAACTAACTGGGTTGGTCGCGGCTATTCGCCGACGCTCGCGAACAATTTGCAGGATCGCTCCACGTTGCGCCACCTGCCCCGCCACCCTTTGCGCATAAAAGCACTGTCACCCGGATTCAGAACCAAAACCGATCCATCTTCGTTAGTGATTTCGACCTGCCCGAACACCAACGTAAACATTTCGTCGGCCGGATAGCCCCTCATGTTGATCGTGCCAGGTTCGCCGATCCAGGTGCCCAGGCTCATCGTCCCATTGACGGCAGCTTCCGCCGACGTCCACGTCTCGTATACCGGGTTGCCGTCGACGATGATCTTCTCTGGAAGTTCCGTCGGCCCTGTGTGCGTTGCCCCGTCTTGCTGAATGGGAATGACATTCATTTGTGCGTGCCCTCTTTTGGTTGATGCTATTGGGACCGGACCACCATGGACGATTGCCCACTGATCATCCGAGTTCACCCACTGCTCGAGCCGCCGCATCGATCGCGGAATGCAAGTAGGCGGACGCCTCCGAATCGGAATTGGCAATACTGATGCGACCGATCGGCTTTCGTCCTAACTCATGAGGCGCTTGCCCCTCCCCCCAGTCCGGGTCATACAGATCCATGTAGCTATACGAATACCCATGGGCCCAACGGTTTACCGTGATCGCTTCGATGTCGCGCTCAGGGTCAAGCCCGTTTTCGCCAAACATAGCGCCCAGTTGCTTCTTGATCTCCATTTCATAAGCGGCAAATGGCGTTGCATACAGTCGATGTCGGCCCAGGCGGTACAGGTCGCGACCGGTTTGGCTACCGTCATTCCTGGGTGCGGGCATGTGCGCCATCCACAGCACCATCGGCTCGGCATCACGGCTGCCGCCCCGGTGCTTGCCCAGGTTGACCGGTGGCGACTTCACCACCGACTCGAAAAAACTGCCAGGACATAGATACTGCGCAGCACCCGCGGCGTTGACCGCCGCGCCGCTACGCAGCAACACGTTGACCATGGCGAACGGCGTTTTGGCGCCGTAGCTGAGATTCTCTTTTTGCGCACTCGGCAACTCCGGGCACAAATGCGGAATCAGCCCGTTGTAACAAGCCAAAATACAGCGTTCAGCATGCACGGTGAACGCCTTGCCGGCTGCTACGTAGCCCACCTTCACTCCGTCTTCAATATTCGCGACGTTGACCACGGTGCTATTGAGACGCAGACGCACCGCTGCCTCGGGGCGGTCGAGCTCAGCATAGTCAAAGTGGGCGTCGACAATGTCTTCCATGGTGGAGCCGGGCGCCACCTCGGGGATCAGCTTGCGCACCAGCAGGCGAGCGACCGATGCGTTGCCATCCGGGAACAGCGGAAAGCGTATCCCGTCGCTCGCATACGCGAAGAACTTATTCGCCAGCTTGCCGGTGAGCCCGAGGCTCCTGAGGCCTGGCGCGCCGATCATGACCGCTTCCGTGACTGACGCGCATTCCAATCCCAGACCGTAATACAGCCGCACCAGCGGCTCGAACAGCGCGATGGTGGCCGGAGCGAGCCCAGCCCGGCTCTCCAGAAACTCATAGTACGACGTACTGTCCATGTAGCGTTTCGCCTCAAACACGGAGAGTTCCTCGAGCAAATCGCGCTCGCCTTCGATCAGCGTCAGCAAGCGCTGCTGCTGCTCGGCGGAAAGCCCAAGCGCGCGCACCGCGTCCTGATAGCCGTCTTGGCCAAACCAAGCATCCAGCCAACGGCCATGGACGATGCGGCTACGCCCATACTGCCTGGCGTTCAAGTAGAAACCGGTACTCGCGGTGGGGCCCGCCAAGAAGTACTCCGGCTCACACGCGGCATCGAGCCTGTCAATTTCCACGCCAATTTCCTTGAGCACCCGATGCACAGTATCGCTGAAATTCTGAGGCTCAAGGTTTGCGCTGCCACCAACACCCAGTAGCATGCGCCCATCGATGTGGAATTCATTGCGCTTGGCGTGGCCGCCAAAATCGTCGTGGTTGTCCAAAATGAGGATCTTCTTGTCCGACCCAGCCTGTTGCCGATACAAATGAGCCGCCGCCAGACCGCTCAGGCCGGCGCCCACGATCACCAAGTCGTAGTGTTCGTCTAACACTGTGTAATCGGTGGGTTTCTCACCACGCCACGCCAAGGCGTGGGCGACTTCAAATGACCCCGCATGGCTGCCCCGCATACCGGTCAGCACCGGGGGATAATATTCCTTGGGTACCGCACCCGGCATAGCCGCCGCGTTTTCCAAAGCGACCGGCTCCATTGCCAGTATCTCGCGCGGCGACAGCGCACCTGCCGCCAACGTGAGTGCGGCCCCGTTCAAAAAATCCCGGCGGGTGATGCTGTGCTTCATGGTTCCTTGTTGTTCCAAGTCCTTGTTCCAAGTCGTCCGACCCGGATCGGCTGACACACGGCGGGTCCTATCATCTATCATCGTTAAATTGTTAAACGGATGGGCCAAGAGCGCAATACGCTCAAGCCGGAAGGGCATTTGAAAACCATATACAGCGATCAACATCGCCTGCGGGACGCGAAGACGGAGCTCTACGGAGGCGAACTCGTCGCACCGTTCGAGCGGCCTTCGCGAGCTGACACGATCATAAATGCGGTGCGTAAGGCAGACCTAGGCGCGATTGATCAACCCGAAAAGTTCTCCCTCGAACCTGTATTGGCCGTGCATAGTGCCGATTTTGTAGCGTTTCTTGAGACCGCCTGGACCCAGTGGCAGCAATCCGGCTACCAGGGTGAAGCGATTCCCACCGTTTGGCCGGCCCGGCGCATGCAATCTCGCGTGCCACGCTTCATCGAAGGCAAGCTGGGGTACTACGCGCTGGCAGCTGAAACGTCCATCTGTGAAGGCACCTGGGCCGCGGCCTTAACGTCCAAGGATGTAGCCGTTACCGGCGCACAGGGACTGCTGGAGGGCGAGCAAGGCGTGTTCTCGCTATGTCGTCCGCCGGGTCACCACGCCGCGCGCGACCTGTACGGTGGCTACTGCTTTCTGAACAATGCGGCCATCGCCACGCAGTATCTACGCGACGCAGATGCTGAGCGTGTGGCCGTGCTCGATATTGACTTCCACCACGGCAACGGCACCCAGGACATCTTCTACGAGCGCGCCGACGTGCTGTTTTGCTCGCTGCATGGAGATCCGGACGACGCTTTTCCCCACTTTCTGGGTTACGCCGACGAGACGGGGGCCGGGTCGGGAGTCGGCTACAACCGGAACTACCCGATGCCGCCTGGAACACCATTTGCCCAGTGGCGTGACGCCCTCGTCGACGCATTGCGACACATCAAACAGTTCGCTCCGCAGTTCCTGATCGTATCCCTTGGCGTAGACACCTTCGAAAACGACCCGATCAGCTTTTTCAAACTGACCACGCCGGACTACCTGACGGCTGGCGAACTGATCGGTAACCTCGGCATTCCCACCTTGTTCGTCATGGAAGGCGGTTACGACATCGAAGAAGTCGGGACCAACACGGTCAACGTCCTGACGGGATTCAAGGCGGCTTGTCCGAATTAGCGCCTAGCAGCGGAAGGATCAAAAAGCCCAAGCGCCTCATACATCTCAAACCCCGCAACTCGCCGCACCTCTGGTGACAGTTCGGCCAAACGCTCGGGCGGTATGTGTAGGTACTGGTTTTCTTCTTGGCGTAACCACCCGAGCGAGTAGGTCAGGATGACGCCGTAACGCCAGTCCTGCGAGGTATTGGGTCCCGCGCCGTGCAGCGTCCCACCCAGCCAGTAGAGTACGGAACCCGCTGGCATCTCAGCTTGAATGATCTCGTGTGGTTCAGCATTCCGTTCGGCCGGCCACCGGTGGCTGCCCGGTACCAGCAGCGTGGCGCCATTGTCCTTACGAAACTCTGTGACCGCCCACATGCTTGCCACGATCAGATTTGGCCGGGGCACCGGAAAAAACGTGAATGAGCCTTCTTCCCGGTGAAGTTCCTGAGCGCGAGCGCCGGGCCCGACCTCTAGCGCGGCAGTGACATGCACCTGGTAGCCAAACTCGCTGTTGGGTAGCAGAAAGGCATCACAGAGCTGCTTTGAGACTGGATGGACGAGGAGATTGTCGGTAACCGCCGGGGATCTTGTCACCAATGCCGTTACGCGCCGAGTGTGGCCGGGGTAGAACTGAGTTGGGTCGTCGTCTTCGACGATGCGTGCCTTCGCCATATGCGGAGCCAGTTCATCGCGAATGGCTTTGCGCTTATCAGCGCCAAGCAGGCCCGTTATAACTACGCAACCGGCTTCAGCCAGCACTTCCGCGACCTCGGCGGCTTGAGCATCAGCAGAGCAACGGGGAATAGACATTCGACCTCCTTGGTGCCCAACGGGCGCAGGTTAGATTTAGTCGAGGCTGCATTATCTCAAAAGCGATCCAGCATAGAATTCAGAGCATGGCTGTCACCAGCGCCCGCGAGCAGGCTCATAGCGCGCTACCCAGATATCCCACCTCCCATCGCGTGATGGTGCTGCTGAAGTGCGCAAGCTCTGCTCGCTTGACTGATACAAACACGTCAACGAACGCAGGCCCCAAGGCGTCTACCAGCTTTTCACTTTGCTCGAGCATCCGCAGCGCCTCGCCCAAATCCCTTGGCAGCGCTCGCTTTTTATCGTAGGCATCCCCGGTCACCGGTTTGCTCGGTTCAACAGATTCCGTCATGCCCAACAACCCACAAGCCAGCGTGGCGGCCATAATCAGATAGGGATTAGCATCCGCCCCCGCAATGCGGTTTTCCACGCGTCCTGATTCCGAGTCGCTAAAGGGCACTCGGAACCCTGTGGTTCGGTTGTCATAACCCCAGTCCAGGTTAATGGGCGCCGCCTGGTCGCGCACGAATCGCTTGTAGGAGTTGACGTTGGGTGCCATCAGAGCGAACGCCGTCGGCAGGTAACGCTGCAAGCCGCCAATGAAATGCCGCAACGACCCGGGTGCGCGACGCCGGTTGAGCGCAAACACGTTATCGCCATCAGCTCCCAGCACGCTGCAATGCAGGTGCAACCCGTTCCCGGGCGCGTCAACGAGAGGCTTAGCCATGAAGCTTGCAAGCATGCCGTGCTTGCGGGCACAGCCCTTGATCAGTCGTTTCAACAAAAAAAGCTGATCGGCTCGCGACAACGGGTCGCCATGCGCAATATTGAGCTCGATCTGGGCCGGACCCATTTCGTGCACGACCGCCGACAGGGCTAGCCCGCTGTTGCGGCACATCTCCCGAGTATCCGCGATGAACGGCGCGAACTTCTCCAGCGCATCCGGACTGAACGACTCCCCACCAAATTCGGCGGCGCCGGCTAGCCCGGCGGCAGTAGAAAGAGTCAGATCGTCCTTGGACACCGGGTCGAGCAGGTAGAACTCCACCTCCGGGGCAACCACGGGTCGAAGTCCTGCAGCAGCATAAGCATCCAGCACACGGCGCAGCACGTTGCGCGGGTCGTACGCGACCAGCTCTCCCCGGTGATCCAGCGTCTCGCAGATCACCTGACCGGCCGGGGCAGCCTTCCACGGCGTCGCACCAAATGACGACCAGTCGGGCCGCAGCAGCAGGTCGCGGTCTTTGGGATTGTAGGTCTCCATCGCTGCGGCATAGCCGCCGGTGATGGTTTGGAACAAGATCGCTTCCGCGAGGTGGGGCAACTGGTCGTCAGAAAAGCTTGCACCCCGCAACGTCTTACCGCGCGGTACGCCGTTCATGTCTGCTACCAGCAACTCTAGCTCATCGGGCAGCTGCGCTGGCTTGGCCATCACCGTCCTCCAACTCTCGCCTCCACACACAGTCCCCTGCCTAGCGTAGCAACTCCCCACGCGTGCAGCGAATTGACCCGAATTCGATTAGCGCCCACGATATTATCCAGCATGCCGCCCACCTCCACCTCGGAACCGTTCTGGGTGCGGCATCTAATGGAAGACAATGTCACAATCGCAGGTCGAAAAGGGGGATACCGGCGCATGAAGCACCCAAGCAGCGATCATCTCAAGGCACTCGACCGCGCTAAGCACCTGCATCCGTTTACTGATTATGCCGAATACGCTCGTAAGGGTGGGCGCATCTATTCACGCGGCGAAGGCGTATACGTCTATGACACCGACGGCCACCAGCTCCTGGATGGCATGTCTGGCCTGTGGTGCACGAACCTCGGGTACAGCCAGCCCAAAATCGTCGCCGCCGTAACCGAGCAACTGGAGCGGCTGCCTTACTACAACAGTTTCTTCGGCTGCTCGAACGATGTAGCGGTCGAGATGGTGGATGCGCTCACGCAGATCACGCCGTCCCACATGAACCACGTCTTTTTCACCACCTCTGGCTCGGAGGCGAACGACACGAACATTCGCCTAGTGCATCGGTATTTCGATCTGATCGGCAAACCCAACAAGAAGCTCATTGTGAGTCGCGAGAATGCCTACCACGGCAGCACCATCGCGGCCGCAAGCCTCGGCGGCATGTCCAGCATGCACAAGCAGTTCACGGCTCTCCCCTACATCCACCATGCGCAGCAGCCCTACTGGTTCGAGCTGGGCGGCGAGCGCTCGCCGGACGACTTCGGCCGCGACGCCGCGCAAGCCGTGGCAGACATGATCGACGAGCTCGGAGCGGACAACGTAGCGGCATTCATCGCCGAACCCGTCCAGGGCGCAGGCGGCGTCATCATCCCGCCCGACACCTACTGGCCGAGCGTGCAGCGCATATTGGACGAGCGAGACGTACTGCTGATCAGCGACGAGGTCATCTGCGGTTTCGGCCGCACCGGACGCTGGTTTGGGTGCGACCACTTCGGCACCCAGCCCGATCTGATGACCTTCGCCAAGGGCGTAACCAACGGTTATCAACCGCTGGGAGGGGTCGTGGTCGGGGACAAGGTTGGAAACGTTTTGACCAACCAGGGTGGCGAGTTCGCCCATGGTTTTACCTACTCCGGCCATCCCGTTGCGTGTGCGGCCGGCTTGGCGACCCTCGAGATCTACCAAGAGTTAAACACCCCGAGCTACGTGTCCGACGACATTGCCCCCTATTGGGCAAGGCGCTGGTCGGAGCTTGCCGATCACCCTATCGTGGGCGAAGCGCGCACCCTCGGAATGCTGGGGGCTGTAGAGCTGGTACGTGATGCTGCCGCTCGCGCCCGCCTCGACTCGGATGGCAAAGCGGCCGTCTTCTGCCGAGATGCTGCGGTGGACAGCGGCTTAATGGTACGCGCTGTGCGGGACAGCATCGTCAGCGCCGCACCCCTAGTCTGCACGCGGGCAGAGATCGATCTGCTGATCGATCGCCTGGTCCAGGCTCTGGACGCTACGGCCAATCATTACGGGATCAATCAGGCATGACCTGTCGTATTGATATTGACTGGCCTTAGTGAGGCGCACGGTGGCAAACCCCACGGGAGCACCGATGATGAAATATCGGATCACGCGCGGCAATTTCCTGAACGGTATGGCGGTTGGTCTACAGGCGGACGCGACGATTTAGGACAAGTCTGCGGAGCGGCTCGCGCGGCTCAACGACCAGCTTGGAACTTGAGCCCGCGTGCTGATGACGAACGCAGAAACCGTCGCGCAGGCACTAGGCAATTTGCGTCTAGCAGCCTAGCCAGCAGGCCGGTTCCCATCTCTCAAAAATCCGTACCTCCGTCAATGTTCACCGTAGCGCCGGTCATGTATGCCGCGCGCTCGGAGAGCATGAACGCCATCAAGTCCCCCACGTGCTCGGGTTTACCCACCGCCTTGGTGGCCACCGGCATCTTCCAGTCCTCGAACATCACGTGCTCCAGCGCTTCGTCGTAGGGTAAGCCATACTCCTCCGACGCGATTTTTCTGCGACGAATCAGCACATCCGTCTCGATGGCACCAGGGCACACGCAGTTGGCGCGAATTCCATCGGCACCATAGGTCTTGCAGAGGTTCTTGGTGAAGTTCACCAGTGCCGCCTTCAGCGACGCATAGGCAAACAGAAAATTCTTAGCCGCACGCGACGAGTACGCCGCAGTGGTAACGAGCTGGCCACCACCATTCTCGATGAGGTGCGGCACGATGGCGCGACAGCTGCGCACCTGGCTCATCAGCACATCCTGGAAGTTCACCTCCCAGTCCTCGTCGCTCATCTCCAGCAACGTACCGTTGCGGTCGGTGGACCCTGGCGTGGTGAGCAACCCGCGAACGGTTCCGAGTTCATCAATGGCATGTGCAACCGCCTCCTCCACCTGGCCGGGTTGGCTCGCATCGGCACTTAGGCCTACTACGGTGGTCCCGAACTCTGAGCTCAACTCACTCGCTCGATCGCGCGCGCTAGCATCCGTGCGCCCGATGATCGCCAGCTTGGCACCGTCCTGGGCCAGGCGCCTTGCAGCTTCCCAACCCATACCGCGGGTGCCGCCGACAATGACGTAGCTGTTGTTCTGTACACCCAGATCCATGTTCCCCTCCGCCGTGTTTAGCTGGTCCGAGCCTACCACGAACTACGAAAGAACGGACTCGATGAAACCGGCCAAAGGTAGATATTGGATGCCACACAGTCATCTGAAGCCACGCGGGCAACGCAATGGAGTCTCAGGATTTCGGACGCGTACCTGGAGAAGGTCGGCGCTGCGGGTCGTGTGGTGATGAACTGGCCTGAGAAATCCAATGCCAAGGGCTGTTCGGCCGGCCACATGATGGGCGGAGAACCAACCTGAGTTCAAGGCGTCCAGCGATGCCATCGGGCTCAACTAAAAGGGCTCGGCGCAGCTGTTCTTGTCTACTAGGTGTTCGACTGAAACATTGCACGAACCTCGTGTGCAAGCACCTTAAACATGGCATTGCGCGGTAGCGAATCGACAAACACCACCTTGGTCGGCACACAATAGCCCGGTTGGTGCTCGGCAACCCAAGCCATGAGCGCTTCTGCCGTTAGAGCGGTATGGCGATCGCGTAATACCACTGCGGCCACCGGCACCTGCCCGGCGCGCGGGTCGGGCAGACCAACCACGGCCGCGTCTTCTACTGCGGCGTGAGCACGCAGCGTTTCCCCAACCGCATTGGTCGCCACTTTGAACCCGCCCCGCACTAGCACATCGTCGGCACGCCCCTCTATCCAAACGAAGCCATCTTCGTCCATTTGGGCCAGGTCGTTGGTCCGCATCCAACCAGCTGGCGCATCCGCGGGTCGTTGCGGCGGATCAGCTTCGAGCAGCCCCACGACACCGGGCGGCAACTCGTCTCCGCTCTCCTGGTCGACGATGCGCACCTTGCTGCCAGGCAGCGCACGGCCAACGCTGCCGCGCTTTGTCTTGACCAGCGGCAGGTCTTCGTCGATGAAGCCGGTCACTGCACCGAGAAATTCGGTCGCGCCGTAGGCAGTGACTACAGGGATATCGTAGCGAGCCTCGAACTCATCTGCGGTCGCGGGATCCATTGGCGCCGACGCTGCACGGTAGCGCGACGCGCTAGCCAGATACTCCTTGGGAACCCCGGCATCGAGCAACATGCGCGCCACCGCTGGTGGTGCAGCTAGCTGCCTCGGTTGGTACTCACGCACTAACTCTGCCCATCGCCACACGTCAAAGCGCTCCATGAGTGCTGTGGGCCGGCCTCGCCAGATCGCTTCAGTCGCCCCCATGACACCACCGAGACTCATCAGCGGCACGGCGGAAATTGCCGCTCCCCGCTCACCAACCGCTCGTAACTCTGGAGGCTGCTTGCGCGCGAACTGCGCGTACTCGACGGGAATCCGTTTGGGGGGACCGGTCGTTCCGCTAGTGAGTATGGTCACTGCCGAATCGGCCACTGGCCGGTAATGTGCGCCCGAACCGACACTCTCCAGCCCCACAACAACCCGGACCGGCTGTTGCCGGTCTCCAGTCAGCTCCACCCCTACCGTTCCCGCCTTACGCAGCACATCGATCAAACCAGCGCGAGACCAGTCTTCCGAATCCGCCACCAACACCTGTGGCCGGAGTTTTGACAGGTCCTCGCACATCGCGGCGTCAGGCTGAATCGGCGTGACCAGCACCGCACAGCGGCGCATGCCCAACACGCTCACATAGGCCCCAAAGCACTGAGGGCGTTGGCGAAGTACCAGAGCCACACCCGCTTCGCTCGGTATGCCAGCTGCGTCCAATATCGCCACCATGCCGTCACGCGTCCGGGCCAGATCGCCCCAGGTCCAGACGTCGTCGTTGAACAACACGGCGGCCCCACCGGCTTCGTCGCGAAACAGCGCTTCGATGCGTTCGCTTATCTCCATGGGGCGCTACTGTGCGGCTTGGTTCTCTTCGATCAGCTGATTCACCAGCTCGACGGTTTCTAGCTTGGCATCGGCACCCCGCCCCATCACCTGAAGCTGCAGGAGGTTGATGCCACTTTGCGCATATTCCCGCAATCGCTCACGCACCATATCCTTGGTGCCGATCACGCTGGCCTGCAGCGCCATGTCGTCGGGAATACGATTTACCGCTTTGTCGCGCTTACCTTCCACCCAAAGCCGCTGCACCTCCACGGCCACATCTTCATAACCGATGCGCCGGTAGGCCTGGTTATAGAAGTTGGTCCTGGGAGACCCCATACCACCAAGCTGAAATGCCAAGGCCGGTTTGCGCTTGGCCACCATCTCATCCACGTTGTCCCCAACGCCGATGACGGCGCCCACGGCGAGCTCGATATCATCAAAGTTGCGCCCAGCCCGCTCCGCGCCGCGCCGCATGGGCTCGAAATACGACTGGGCCGTCGCCGGCGTAAAAGACGTGCCGATCCAACCATCGGCCACTTCACCAGTGAATTCCAGCGCCTTCGGCCCGAGGGTTGCGAGAAAAATCGGAATGTTCGGGTTCGGTTGATGTGCCAGCCTCAGGGCTTTTCCTTCCCCATCGGGCAGGGGCAGCACATAGTGCTTGCCTTGGTAGTTCAGCTTCTCGCCCGCGAACGCGAGCTTGAGTATTTCAACGAGCTCCTTCATGCGCCCCAACGGGTGTGCAAAGGGCACGCCATGCAGCCCTTCGACCACCTGAGGGCCACTCACGCCAAGCCCGAGCATGAAGCGATCGTCGCTCATGAGCGCCAAAGACAGCGCAGCCATGGCTAGATTTCCCGGGGCACGCGCGCTGACTTGGGCAATGCCAGAAGCGAGGCGCATCTTAGTCGTCTTGGCCGCTAGGTACGCGAGCGGGGTCATCGCGTCGGTCCCCCACGCTTCCGCCGACCATGCGACATCGACACCGAGCTTCTCGCACTCGATCGCGTAGTCCACCGAGCGGGTAAATCCGCCCTTCCGATCTGCGTCTACGCCTCCAACGGCAATCGCAGTCTTCATGTCGCCTCCGAATTGCTGCGGCCCGCCAGCGCGGCGAAATCGGCCACCTCGTTAAAAGATATATACGATTAGACTGACTGGGATATTATCATGAACGCGCGGCATGGGACTGCAGCAATGAGGCATCTGGTATGCTCCTTGGCTCACTCGGACGCGGGACTGACAACGACCGGTGCTTTACTAGTGGCAAGTAGTGGCAAGTAGTGGCACGTCGCGCATCAATTGGGGTTCGGTCCTGGTGTAAGCTATGAAGAACAGCCGGACCAGTTGCTGGACATGACTCGGGGCACCGAGAGGCAAACTTAGCAGACCGCACATTTTGGGAGGACAAGCGATGGAAATGGGAGACATGATTCTGGTGAGCGTAGACGACCATGTCGTCGAACCACCATCCATGGCCGACTTCATGCGGGAACATCTCCCGCAGAAGTACAAAGACCGTGCACCTCGCGTGATCCGCCGCGACGACGGCGCTGATGCCTGGCTCATCGAGGGCAAGGAAGTGACCACGTTTGGGCTCAACGCCGTGATGGGACGCGTGCCCGAGGAATGGGGATACGATCCCGGCACATTCGAACAGGTGCGCCCGGGCAACTACGATGTACACGAACGCATTCGTGACATGAACGCCAATGGTGTACTCGCCTCCATGAACTTCTCGTCATGGCCCGGCATGAGCGGCCAGTTCTTTCTACAGAGCAACGACACCGAATTCGCCGGCGCGCTGGTGCGCGCCTACAACGACTGGACCATTCACGAGTGGTGCGCCGCCTATCCTGGCCGCTTTATTCCGCTGGCGCTTTCGGGCTGTGCGCTGGGGCCAGAGTGGATGGCCGAAGAGATTCATCGCGTAGCCAAGCTCGGCTGTCACGCCATCTCCATGGATTCCAACGCGCACATTGCCGGGCTACCGGATTTCCATGGCGACGAGTGGGATCCTGCTTGGCAGGCGTGCCAGGATGCAAACTCCACCATGGTGTTTCATTTTGGCGGCGTTTTGCAGCGCATGCCGCGCTCGCCGTTCGATGTAATTCCGCACAGCATGCCGTTCTGCAGCGCAACCTTCGCTTCGGAGCTGCTCTGGTCACCGGTCATGCGCCGCTTTCCCAATGTGAAGGTGGGTTTGGCCGAAACCGGCATCGGCTGGTATGCCTATTGGCTAGAGAAAGCCGACTTCGTCTACAAGCACCACCGCGCCTGGACCGGCATGGACTTTGGCGACAAGCTCCCTAGCGAGGCATTCAAGGACAGAGTGCTGGTCTGCTTCATCGAGGACAACACCGGATTAAAGCTTCGTCACGAGACCGGCGTGGATGGGCTTGCATGGGAATGCGACTACCCCCACTCTGACTCCACCTGGCCACGGTCGCCGGAAATTCTGTGGGACTCACTCCAACAGGCCCAGGTTTCCGAGGAAGAGACCCACAAGATCACTTGGGAGAACGCCTGCAAGTTCTACGAATGGGATCCCTTCCAAAGCGTGCCCAAGGAGCAGGCCAACGTTGCTTCGTTGCGTGCCCTGGCAACTGATGTGGACACGACGCCGAAACGCTACGGGCCGCCACCCAACGAGGAGGCCATTGCCGCAGTGCGCAGTGGCATGCCGGTGAAGCCTCCAACTATTGATGATCAGCGGGTCGCTCGGCAGGCGCCAGCCACACACCAGCATCCGACGGCAAACGCCTAGCCCATCCGGTTGGGGCGCGGGGATTTGACGGGCTCGGAATCCGCTCCGGCTTGGTTCCGCGAGGCGCTCGCCGCGCCTGGCGACAGCTGCCGCGTGACGGTTGCCGGCGCATCGATCCACTATCTGCGCTGGGGAGACCCCACCAAGCCGGGTCTGCTCATCATTCCCGGCGGGGGCGGCCACGCCCATTGGTTCAGCCATGTTGCGCCTCTACTCGCCGAGCAGTTTCAGGTGGCGTGCATCGACCTGTCCGGCATGGGAGACAGCGACCGCAGAAGCGAGTACCGATTCGACACCATGATTGAAGAGGTCATGGGTGTGTGCGAACACGCCGGCATGACAAACTGCGAGGTTCCCCCGATCCTTGCCGGCCACAGCATGGGGGGACAGTTCGCCGTGCGCGTGGCCAACGCCCAGGGCCACCGGCTGCTCGGCATCATTGCCATAGACGCGCTGCGCCAGGCGTTACTCGACAAAGATCCAGCGGTCGCCCGCTTCGCGCGCGATGGCCGCTTGGGACGCACGGCTAATCGAGTGTATGACGATCGCGAAGCCGCCATTGCACGGTTTCGGCTACAGCCGGCGCCGCAGCACCCCATCGAGGCCGACCACGTGCTGGCACACATCGGCCGCCACTCGGTGCATCAGGTGGAAGGCGGCTGGACCTGGAAGTACGACCCCAAGATCTCCAGCCTGGTGGTGCTGGGGCTGGAGTTCAAGGATCAGCTCACGAGCCTGGCTTGCAGATCAGCGGCCATTTTCGGAGAGCACAGCCATATCGTGGACGAGCACACCCTGCGACGCATGGACGAAGCCACTGGCGGTGCGGTACCCAGCCTCATCATCCCCGGCGCATCCCACTACCCCATGATCGACAGACCGTTGAGTTTCGTCGCTACGCTGCGTGCAATTTGCTGTCAGTGGGTGAGCGACTACCGTCGGCAACGAAAAGCTACCTAGAGCCGGCCAGCCGCTATTCCTCAAGTGCCTGCTCAATCAGTGCCTGGAATTCACGACGGATGACCTTGCCGGATCCGGTGTGCGGCACGTCTTCCGGATCGAATAGCAGCACGCGCCTAGGAACCTTGAAGGACGACAACTGGGACTTCAGGTAGGCAATGACCTGCTCTTCGTTAATGGGCGCCGCCGGAATGGTAAGCACACCGGCGACCAACCTGTTACTCCCGGACTCGCCCGATTCCTGTAACGCGAACACGGCCGAGGTTCTCACCCCCGGCATGAGATTCAACACCTGCTCCACTTCCGTAAGCGATACGTTGGCGCCGCTGATCTTTGTCATATCGTCCATGCGCCCACGCACGCGAAGGTAGCCATCTGCGTCGATGACACAAATGTCACCAGATGGATAAAACCCATCCGGGTCGAATGTCTCCTCGCGCTCGCGCTTGTACAGGCCCTGCATCAACGAATAACCGCGTACATAGAGCTCGCCAGGCTGATCGGCCCCCAGCAGAGCGCCACTCGCCTGATCGACGATCTTGTGCTCCACCCCGCTCATGGCACGACCAGACGAAGGCACCTTGTCGTGGGGCAGGTAGTTCGGCTGAGGCCAAGCCGTATGGGCAGCCAGCGTTTCCGACATGCCGTAGAAACTGGCAAAGTGCGAGATATCCTTGTTCATTTTCCGGGCGGGGATGCGCCCTTCCAGGCGTTCGTTGATGAACTGCACGGTTCCGCCCGCGTCGGGCGGACGGCGCACCACACCTGCCGTGTTGTTGCCTAGCAGCCGGAAGCTATAGGGACTTTGCTCGGCATCCATGGTGGCCGCTAAAGTCGCAAATTGGGGTGGTCGGCCGGAAATAAACGTCACGTCTTCGGTGTCGATCAACTCCATGGTGGTGTGCGGATCGTCGCGTTCCTGAATGACTAAACAACCACCGACCTGCAGCGTGTAGAGGAGGTTCGCAGACAGCCCGGCGATCCAGAACCAGGGACGGGCGCTGGCAATACGATCACCCTCCTCCAGCATCATGTATTCCGCCGCCATACGATAGCTGTGTCGTATGGCGTTGCCGTGGTAGTGCACCACGCCTTTCGGCAAGCCGGTGCTACCGGAGGTGTAGACCACGAAAAACAGATCCGCCGGGCATACCTCGCTTTCCACCGCCTGCAACGTCCTTGTAGCGCTCGCATCTCCGGCATTCGGATGATCCAGGAGCTTGCCTGCATCGGTGGCCCAGGCTCGGTCGCACTGCCCATAAACGTGAACGTGCCGCAGAAAGGGCGCGTCCACCAGACGCAAGCGTGGCGAGCCCGCACCCCGTAGCGCCGGAAACGCCAGCTCCATTCGGTCCAGGTAGTCATGGCCCAGATAGCTGGAATCCATGAACAACGTGTTGATGTCCGCGTGGCGCAATACCCAGGCCAGTTCAGGGGCCTGAAACAGCGTGCTCAGGGGGCTCACCAGCGCACCAATGCGCGCTGCCGCCATGAAGGTGACGGCAAAATCCGGCGAGTTCTTCATGAGAATCGCCACGCGGCTTCCCTTGCCGAGGCCCTGCGCCAACATAGCGTTGGCCAGTCGCGCCGAGCGCTGCTCGAGCCCACGGTAGGTCAACCGATCAGCGCCACATACCAACGCTTCGACATCACCGAAGTGGGTGGAAATGTGGTGAAGCATCCCCGGCACGGTTGGCGTGTATGGCGGTAGTTCCATCGCCTAAGTCTTGCTCCCTAAGCTTTTTCAGCGGGCCTATTGTGCGTCCAGAAACTCCACCAGCGATCCCGGAGCCGTCCCCACGAGCTTCGGCAATCCGGCAATCAACTGCTCTGCCGTCCACTGCTTGCCATCCGGCGCCGGCAGCATGCCAGCCACCTGCCACCCCTCGTCGATTTCCAGGGCGTTTTCACCAACGCGCAGCATCTGCCCCGAAATCCACCCGGAGTGCATAGACGCTAAGTAGCAGACCAGCTCGCTACCGAAGGTATCAGGCAGATCGGTGTCTCGCTCTGAACGATCCTTGCGCCGCGCTCCCAGCGCGGAATCATCAGGGACCGCATTGGACATGCGCGTCTGCCCTCCTGGGCGGATGGCGTTAGCGGTCACTCCCATCTGCTGCGCTTCCAGGGCGACACCAATGGTGTATCCCATAATGCCAGCCTTGGCGGCACCATAATTGGACTGACCCACATTGCCGAACATGGCACCAGACACCGTATTGATAATGCGCGCGTTCTGCAGCTGGCCGTCTCTCTTGAACAGCAATCGCCAATGCACCAGCGCATGACGCGTACAACAGAACGTGCCTTTCATGTGCACGTTCATCACCAGGTCCCAGTCCTCTTCGGTCATGTTCCAGCTGATTCGGTCGCGAAGAATTCCGGCATTGTTGACTAAAACATCGAGCTTGCCCCAGGTGTCAATGGCTTGTCGGATGAGATTGGCGCTAGCTTCAAAGTCAGTCACATCGTCGTAGTTGGCCAGTGCCTCCCCGCCCGCCTCCCGGATTTCAGCCACAACCTCGTCGGCCGGACTGCTACTGGATCCACGACCGTCCAACTCACCGCCGAGGTCGTTTACCAGCACCTTCGCCCCATACCGGGCTAACGCCAGCGCATGGTCGCGCCCTATACCGCGCCCCGCTCCTGTCACCACCACCACTCTGTCTTCAAGTAGCCTCATCCTGTCCCCCTATCTAATTGCTCAGCGGCGTTCGGCTAGCGTCCAATGAACTCCGGATCGCGCCCTCGGCGAAACGCCATCGAAATCCGGACGCCAATACAAACAGCATCAAAGAAGCATTCAATCAGAGTTGCCGATGCAGATGAAGTGTACCGAACGTTAGTGCGCTCATAGTTGCTCGCGCTCAGCCTATACGAGCGGGAACGCACCTGCAGTATCATGCGCCCCACACCACGAGGGCATTGAGCACGAGATATGAACTCCTCGAATTCCGAACCCACCCGAGCGCTACCGTTAACCGGCACCCGAGTGTTGGATCTTTCAGGCGAAACAGCCCCTGTGTGCGGGCAGATGCTCGCCCTGTTCGGCGCCGATGTGGTGCTGGTCGAAGGTGCCACGAGCGAACAAGCACGAGACGACTTCGTCTGGCTGGCTGCCAACGCCGGCAAACGTAGTGTGGGGCGCAGCGACGCAGCAGGCGACAAGCTGCTGGCCGAGCTGTGCAGCGTTGCCGACGTTGTCATCGACGGCGATCCGCACAACTCGATTGGATTCGACCCGCGCGCGGCTTCGCCCCACTTGATTCACGTCAGCGTCAGCGCATTCGGACTTGACGGCCCTCATGCCGATTGGCTGGACACGGAGCTCATCGCGCAGGCTGCCGGCGGGTTGCTGTTTCTCTCCGGCGATGAACACCACCCACCGGCCCAGATCGGCTTCCCGCTGGCGCACGGCATCGCTGGTGGCCAGGCCGCCTGTGCGGTACTGATCGCACTAGCCCAACGGCGCCGTACCGGCGAGGGAGCGCGCATCGATGTGTCGCGTCAAGAAAGTGTGGCTTGCCTGTTGTACACCACGCCCTTCATGGCCCGAATCCACGAGGCACCCGGTATGCGGGGCGACGTGCCGCTCACCGTAGGCGATAGGAAGGTCGTGCGTCGCACCTTCTGGCCATGCGCGGACGGGCACCTCACCTGGAACGTGTGGACTGGTCCCGGCATGGGCCGCAAGAACGAACCCATGTTCGAATGGATGCGAGATGAGGGTGTGCCCGAGGCAGAAGAGCTGCTCGCCAAGCCCTGGGAAAAGATGAGCACCAACGACCTGACCCCGGAGTTACTCGAGCTCCTCGACCGCTCGGTGGGCGATTTTCTGGCTGCGCGCAGCAAGCAGGACATCGACCGCGAAGCCCTGGAGCGGCGCATACTGCTGTTTGTCGTGCGCAGTCTGGAAGACGTGGCCAACAACGACCAGCTCACGGCCCGCGAAGCCTTCGGCAGCATGGAACTGGCGGACGGCGAATCCGTGAAGGTGGTCTCTCGCCTGGCCCAATCCACCGCATATCCGATCGAGGTGGCAGATCGTGCCCCCTCCTGGGGCGCGCACACTGCCACCGTGCGCGACGACTGGCTGCCTCAACCCAACGCGCCCACCCGCAATGATGGCGCACCCGCCGGCTCGCTGCCCCTGGCTGGCATTCGTGTGCTCGACTTCGGCTGGGCCATCGTTTCACCGTTGACCACCCGCATGCTGTCGATTTTCGGCGCGGACGTGGTGAAGATCGAAACTCGCAAGCGCCCGGACATGTTGCGCATGACGGGACCTTATCCTCAAGGACACCCGTCTATGGATGGCGGCGCGCCATACGTCAGCGTCAACGCAACGAAGCGCAGCCTCGGCATCGATATGAATCACCCCAAGGGGCGCAACGTGCTCTACCGCATGGCCAAGCAAGCAGACATTGTATGCGAGAACTTTACGCCGGGTACCGCGGCTCGCCTGGGGTACGGCTACGAGAACTTCCGCGCCATCCGAGAAGACATCATCATGCTCAGCCTATCGATGCAGGGCCAGACCGGGCCGCGAGCCGATCAGCCGGGATTCGGCAATCACCTGCAGGCCATGAGCGGCCTGGATTATCTGACAGGTTATCCCACGGGGAGACCCCAGGGGCCCAATCAGGTGCTGCCTGACTTTATCGGCCCCTGGCTGTCCATCGCCAGCCTGCTCTGCGCCCTAGAGCACCGGCGCAATACCGGCGAGGGTCAATATCTCGACATCTCCCAGCTCGAAGCCATCATGCTCTACCTGCAGCCAGCCCTTATGGAATACGGTGCAACCGGTAACGCTCAGGAACGACACGGAAACAGCTCACCCGTTCACGCGCCACACGGAGTTTATCCCGGGCTCGGCGAAGAGCGATGGATCGCCATCGCGGTGACTAGCGATACCGAATGGCATGCCCTGCACGCCTTACTACCCGAAGCGGCTCAAGCACGTTTCGGCGCAAATATGTCGACTCAGGATCGGCTGCAAGCCAGCCCAGCGCTAGACACAGCGCTCGCCGCCTGGACCAGCCACCACGACCCGACCGAGCTCGCATCCACATTACAGGCCAATGGGGTGCGCGCTCACCTCGTCAGTGACGGGCAGGACACCATCGATGATCCTCAGCTTGCCCATCGAGAACACTACTTTACACGCAACCACGGCAAGCTCGGAGAGTCGCTGATGATCGCCAACTCGTTTCGCATCTCCAGCGCCCAACCGAACTACGTGGCTGGACCCCTATACGGCAGCGGTGTCGTGGAAGTACTCGAGGATTGGTTGCAGCTCGATCCCGACGAACTGGTCGAGCTGATGGAAGCCAAAGTAATCGTGATGTAGGCCGGTCGGCTTAGCTCCTAACGCACCCGGTCTGATCCCTCCGGCGCTGGTGAATCCCACGTTCGCGCGTGGTCCTGCAGTAGCCAACGGTTGGACGCGAGGGCAGAGATTCCGATAATCACCGAAAGTGCCATGGTGATCGATAGCGAGTAGCGCGCCGCAAAAACACCGTAGCGATCCGCGAATACATCGTTGAGCACTCCGATGAGGAGTGGTCCCAGACCGGCGCCAATCAGATTCTGCCCAAGGATGATGCCGGCTACCGCAGTACCGCGCATGCGCGATCGTACCAGCGTGTGCACCATGGTTTGGGCCGGTGGCAAATGGAACGTCAGGAAGAACAAAAACAACGCGAACATCACCACAGACCCCGTGGAAGAAGGCCACCACGCGGCAATTACCCCGAACGGCGTAGCAAGCAGACCACCACAGCCGCTCACTCGCATGTACCAGCGCATGTCGCGCTTGCCCAGCTTGTCCGACAACCAGCCTACCGTCAGATTGCCGCCAATGAGCCCGAACATGACTGATAAACCGAAAGCGAAGCCCGCCTCAGTGGCAGACATTCCGTGCACTCGAATGAAGAATGTGGGCACCCAACCCAGCGACCCGAAGCCAACAAGACCGCCCACGGCAATCGCAATCATCATAGCGCGATAGCTTTTCATGCTCCAAAGGTGTGCAACAGTTTCGCGAACGGACGCCGCAGCGACGTCTTCGGTCTGAGCATCGGACATGCCCCGAGGCGGCTCGTCGACCGTGAGACGAATCAACACGGCCGCAATGATCCCCGGCAGCCCCACCATCACGAAGGCCATACGCCAGCCAACGGTATCGCTCAGCCACCCACCCGCGTACAGGCTAAAGAAGATACCTAACGACCCAGACGCGCTCATGATGGCAAGCGCTTTGCCCCGCGACTCAAGCGGATACATATCGGCAACCATCGATTGGCTTGCCGGGCTCGCACCAGCCTCACCAATGGCGACCCCTATGCGCGTCAATGCGAGCTGCCAATAGGATTGCGCGATCCCTCCCAAGCAAGTCATCACGCTCCAAAAGCCCAATATTCCGGCAACAATGGAACGCCGCACCCCTATATCGGCCCAGCGCCCCATGGGCGCAGCAGCCAGCACATAGAAGCCGGCGAATATTAGGCCGGTCAGCAGCCCCATTGCCGTGTCGCTGACCTGGAACTCGCGCTTGATGGGCTCTAGCACGATGGCAATGATCTGACGGTCAACCAAGCTCATCACGCTGACCATGCACAACAACGCAAACGTGTAGTGTCTCTTACTCCCACTCCACGCCTGGGAGGATACGGGTAGCTCGCTCATAGCTAGCGCCGTTGCTTCTTCGCGCGCCGGACCACCTGCTCGCGGCGCGCGGCGATGTCCTGACCACGGCGGCGACCGCTGCCACTTGCCAGCGCGTGTTCTTTGCGCGTAGCCATGGCATCTCCATAAGGCAAATCGGCCGTGGCGTCCCAAGCGCGACGAATGTGCGCGATGAGTTCCTGATCCTGGTCAGCAATGTCTGACGCAAGCTCGAGTGCGGTAGGGATCAGCTCTTGGTGAGGCACAACCTGGTTGAGAATGCCGAATTCCAGTGCACGCTTGGCGTTCACGAAGTTGCCCGTCAGCGACATCTCTCGAGCCCGTGCCATGCCGATGCGCCGCGGGAGATCCACGAGCACCGGCCCGGGAAAGACGCCCACTCGAACGTGCGTATCCGCGAATGTGGCATGTTCGGAACCGATCACGAAGTCGCATGCCAGCGCGAGTTCGAAACCGCCCGTCACCGCTGGCCCATTCACCGCTGCAATGGTGGGCACCTCGGAGGCACGCACCGCATCGAACGCGCGTGGCAAATCGCTCAAATGCTCAACGCCCAGGTCGCGCAGGTCGAGGCCCGCACAGAACGCCGGATCAGCGCCGGTGATAACGATGGCCCCCGCATCCCGACAACGCGGTATAGCGTCGCATATCGCTTGTGCCAGCTTGGCGTTCAGGGCGTTGCGAGCCGCCGGCCGATGCAGCGTCAGCAGCGCCACGTCACCTTGACGACGTATGCTGAGCACCTCACTCATGTTCTCGTCCTCTTGCCGCCTGCACACGCAGATTGCCGCGCACATCGACTGAAAGCTTGTAAACACACTAAGCTCTGATTAAAGCACACCTCGTACGACGGACCGATACCGTATGCCATACTGTGCCGGGAATTGCGTCCCAGCAGGGACCACGACTAGTATCCGATCATCTGTCCCGCGTCTACCCCAATGAGTAACCAACGCGTCGTCAATACCGTCTGCGCCCACAACTGCGGTGGTAGATCACCCCTTGCCTGCACCGTCCGTGACGACCGCTTGGTGAGGGTGGAGCCGGCCGCACACCCAGATCCCCGCTATCAGGGCCTTTGCGTGCGCTGTCTCACCCTGCCGCAGTGGGTCTACGCCGAAGACCGCATCGCTTCGCCTATGCGCCGCACCGGCCCGCGCGGCAGCGGTGAGTTCGAACGCGTGAGCTGGGATGAAGCGCTCGACGAGATTGCCGAGCGCTTCACCGGGCTCGTCGATGCTCACGGCGCGCAGAGCATTGCCTTCTCGCGTACGTCTGGTTCGTCGCAGCTGGCGAACTACAGCCGCCTCGCAGCTCTCATCGGCGGCGGCGGCAGCGCCAACTTCTTTGGTGGCGTAGACATGGCCGTGCATATGGGGCTCAACAACGTGCTGGGCTTCAAAGGCATGTTCGGCCAAGCTGCCAACGAATGGACCGACCGTACCCGCGCCAAGGTCTACCTAGTGTGGGGCAACAACCCGGCCGAAACCTCGATGACCTCCATGCGTTTCCTGTTAGACGCTCGCGACGCGGGAGCAAGGGTGGTCGTCATCGACCCGCGCTATTCTGCCACCGCCATGCACGCCAGCTGGTGGGTGGCTCCGCGCCCGGGAACGGATCTGGCTCTCGCACTGGGATTACTGCACGTGCTAATCCACGAGCATCTGATCGACGTGGGATTCACCGAGAAACACACCATCGCCCCGCTGCTGGTGCGCGACGACACTGGTCGCCTGTTGCGCGCATCCGATCTGTCCGCCCACGGTTCGAGCAGCGAATATCTCGCCATGGACGCCAGCGGCACCACAACCTCACCAGACGCCGTCCGCAAGCCGCGGTTGGAAGGACGCTTCCAGGTCGGGTCGCACCAGGTATCCACTGCCTTTACCTTGTTAAAGGGGCTGGTGGATAAATTTCCACCCGACCGGGTGCAAGCCATCACCGGAATTGCCGAGGACGATGTTGTTGAGCTCGCCCGCCTTTATGCGGCCGGGCCGTCTACCATCGGCTTCGGCTACGGAGTGGACCGCTACCTGCATGCTGAACTGTTAACCCGCGCCGGAGCCACCATGGCAACGCTCACTGGCAACATCGGAAGGCCCGGCGCTGGAGTGGGCGTGCAGAGTCATGGCATCGGCACACGCGAGGTGGCCCTGGGACCGGGTCCACAGCTTCCCGATTGGGCTAGCACCGAGTCCATTCCTAATATCGAAGTGGGCACACGAAAATTGCCTGTGCGCGCGCTGTTCTGCCAAGGCGACTGGCTCAACCAGCGCATGGCCGACATGCAGCGCGCGCGCGACTATCTCACGGGCCTCGACTTCGTCGTCACCGTAGATCACTTCTGGCAGACCACGGCCGACTGGTCAGACATTGTGCTGCCCGCCTCCACCTTTCTGGAGGGCACCGAGCCCGTGCGTGACGTAGCGGTGGCCGGTAACAGCGTGATGCTCCGCCAAACGGTGATCCCTCCGGTAGGCGACTCTCGCCCGGACAGCGACATCGAGAAAGCGCTGGCACAGCGACTAGGCCTCGGAGGCTACTTCGAGGATTCCATACAAGACATTGTGCGAACGCTGATTGACGGCGCCCAAGACCCCGCCATGTCGGGAATTACCCTTGATGGCCTCCTTGCAACGGGCGGCGCTGCACCGCTCAAAGTACCTCAGACACCCAACGTGCAGTATGCCGACCTGCGCTTCCCCACCCGAACGGGGCGCGCTGAGTTCTATGTAGAGGAGCTAGCTCCTCTCGGCGAAGCATTGCCCATCTACCGGGAAGACCACGAAGCCCTGCCCGCTCACCGCACAGCCCAACAATATCCGCTCGTGCTCATGCAGGCGCACGCGCGACAACGAGCCCATTCCACCTTCTTCAACACCCGGTGGACGCTGGAAGTATGGCCAGAGCCTCTGCTGGAGATGAATCCCGAGGATGCCGCAGCCAGAGGTCTCGAAGATGGCGATCTTGCAGAAGCCTTCAACAGTCGTGGACACGTCGTCGCTAAAGTGGCAGTCAGCGCCGACTATCCTCCGGGTACAGCCAACCTAGCGGAAGGTTGGAAACAGCAACAATACGTGGCAGGGAACGTTCAGGCGGTAACCAATGGAAACATCAACGCCGCGCAAACGCAGCTTTGGGGCCACGCCAACATCCCCTTCTACGACACCCGAGTAGAGGTTCGCCCATGGCAGGAGGGCACGCAGTGACTCGTTGGGCCATGGTCTTTAACCTCGACCGCTGCATCGGATGCTGGGCGTGCGCAGTGGCGTGCAAATCCGAAAACAGCGTGGGTGAAGGCCTGTGGTGGCAGCAGGTCGATACCATCGGCGGCCCGCGGAGAGACACTGCAACCGGGGCCTTTCCGCAGCTCGACAAGCACTACCAACCCCGGAACTGCTTTCACTGTGCCGACGCGCCTTGCCTACCCGCTTGTCCGGAAGGCGCGATCAGCCAGCGGGCGGACGGCATCGTAGAGATCGACTACGACGCCTGCACAGGATGCGGCGACTGCATTCAAGCATGCCCCTACGACGCCATATCGCTCAATACCATGCCGCCGTCACTACCTAACGGCCTCGAAGCTGGACACGGAGACGCCGCGGTCGCTCCCAGACGTCAAGGCGTGGCGGAAAAGTGCACTTTCTGCGCGCACCGCCTGGACCGCGGGCAGGATCCAGCCTGCGTGGCCGCTTGCCCGACCGATGTAATCAGCTTCGGCGACCTGGACGACCCCGCAAGCGCGGTAGCGGACAAAGCAACCCGAACCGATGCCCGACGGCCCAAGGAAGATTCCGGAGCGAAACCCGCTGCGTGGTATCTGCCCTACTCCGTCGGCGCGCGCCAGCGTCGCAGCGGTGGAAGCTAGACCAGCGCAACCCTAGTCTGATCTAATCGACCCAATTGAATGTTGGAGACCGCGATGGTCGACATGCGCGCCGACGACACGCCGGAGCTGCAGGCATGGCGCCAGGAGGTTCGCGACTTTCTCGCCGAGGCTCTACCGGAGCCGTGGACGTTCTGGTACGACTACGATGAAGACCCCGAATCATGGGAGCGCTACCTCACTTTCTGGCGCAAGGTTGCCGAGAAGAGATGGGTTAGTTTGACCTGGCCCAAGGAGTACTACGGGCTGGGCCGATCTGCCATCGAGAAATGGATACTCGACGAAGAGTTCGTCGCCCATGACGTGCCTACTTACCCCGTAATCGGCAGGCAGGTTTCAGAGCTGCTCATGCGGCACGGCACCCATGAACAACGCCTTAAGCACCTGAAGGGCATTGCGGACGTGAGCGTACTCTGGGGAGAAGGCTACAGCGAACCGGGGGCCGGCTCGGATCTTGCCGGGCTCACCACCAAAGCGCACCGAGACGGCAACGAGTGGGTAATCAACGGCCAGAAGACCCTCGGCACGGCGGCCCATGTCTGCCAGTGGATGTCAGTGCTGGCGCGCACCGATCCCGATGGCCCGCGGCACGCAGGACTGTCCTGCTTCCTGGTACCGCTAGACACACCTGGGGTGGAGATGCTTCCCCTCAATAACATGGCGGACGGCCGCCAGAACATGACCTATTTCGACGACGTTCGCATACCGGCGGAGAACCTAGTGGGTGACGAAAACCAGGCGTGGACGCAAGTCTGGTTCGGGATGGGGGGCGACAAGCTGGATAACGCGCTACCGGGCACCGATCCCCATACCCTACGCATCATCCCCCTGTTCGCTCGAGTACTTCGATACTGCCAGCAGACCAACCGAGGAGGCCAGCGCCTGGCAGACGACCCGCTTATCCGCCAGCAACTGGGCGAACTGATGGTGGGGGTGGAGACCCTCAAGGTTCAGGCATTCGAGAACTACAGCCGCGCCCAGACCCGCAAACCCGGCAAATTCGGGGCCGCATCCTCACATCTGAGCGCTGCATTCCATAAGGAGTTCTGGCCGCACCTGGCCCAGGTATGCATGGAAATCGTAGGTCCCATGGCACAACTGAAAGGCGGCAGGTGGGCTCAGCTCAACGGTGAGTTGGAGCACTATTTTCGTGCGTCTTTCGGCAATCATGCCGGAGGCACATCGCAACTCAAACGCATGGTACTGGCTACCCGGGGCCTGGGCTTGCCGCGGTAACCCTAAGGAAGAACCATGGGCATCGACCTGACACTCACCGAAGAGCAAGAGCTCATTGGCCGGACGGCTAACGAGTTCTTCGAGAAAAACTGTCCCTCTTCACTGGTCCGCGAATACGAGGCCACGGCGTCTGACTATCCCAGCGAGCTCTGGACGAAGATGGCGGAGTTGGGTTGGCTCGGAATGCCATTCCCGGAAGCCTGCGGGGGGCTGGGCCTGGGCACTCTGGACATGTATCCACTGCTCGTTGAGATGGGCCGTCACCTGGTGCCGTGCCCCTATCTCGATACCGTGGCCCTGGCCGGCGAGCTGATCTGCTCGATAGGCAGCGAGTCGCAAAAGAAGACGCTCCTTCCTGGCATAGCTGCAGGCGAGATTATCGTCGCACCCGCCATCATGGAGGCAGATGGCAGTTATGGACCCAAAGGTATACAACTCCAAGCCCAGCACACTGGATCGGGTTTCGAGCTCACAGGCGCCAAAACACTCGTGGCCTGCGCCGGCGCCGCACAGTGGTTGCTCTGCGCGGCCAGAACCGACCCGAACCCGGCGGACGGCATTTCCCTGTTCCTGGTTGACCCTACAACCAGCGGCATCAGCATGGAGCGGACGCCAAACATAGCAGGCTACCCGTTATACGCGATCACGTTCGACAGCGTCTCTGTGCCAGCGGACGCCGTCGTCGGAGAGACAGGATCCGCATGGCCGTCTTTGTACCAAGCTATGATGAAAGCCGCCGTGTTGCAGTCCGCCATGGTCATCGGCGCCGGCGAGCGCGTGCTTGAGATGACCACCAACTACGCCCAAGAGCGCGAGCAGTTTGGACAAGCTATCGGTAAGTATCAGGCCGTGCAGTATCTATGCACCGACATCGCCATACATTATCACCAGACCAGCCTGCTCACGTTGCAGGCCGCGTGGCGCATCGACGCGGGCGAAAGCTTCTTGCGCGAAGCCGCGCTCGCCAAGGCCTCGGCCAGCAGGGCCGCTGCGGCAATGACGTTCGCCGCGCACGAGGTGCACGCGGGCGTCGCCTTCATCTCCGATTACGATCTGCAGCTGTACACCCGACGCGCCAAACACTGGGAGTACAACCTGGGCGACCTTCGCTACCACCTCGATCGAGCGTGCGCGGAGAGCGGCATTTAAAATTCAACAGCAACCACGTCTAACCCAGTCCAGCCAGAACAACTTCTAGCGATTACCGACGGCAGCCTAAATCGTCAACGCACGCCAGGCCTTTGCTAAGCAAATCAACGGCATAGCATAGATCTCAGGCAACCTGCTTGCGTTTGATCGGCCCCACCATCCAAATTAAAGTGGATGCGATTCGCAACCTAGTCTGGGAATTCAGATCGTGGACATCTCTGGTAAATCGGCGGTCGTCACTGGCGGCGGCAATGGAATCGGCCGCGCAATTTCGCTGGCACTCGCACGCAAGGGAGCCAACGTCGCCGTTGCCGACATCGAGGCTGGTGCTGCCGAAATGGTTGCCCTAGAAGTCACCGAGCTTGGTGTAGAGGGTCTCGCGGTAAAAACAGATGTGACCCGGGAAGAAGACCTGACCAATCTAGCTGATGAAGCTTGGGCCGCCTTCGGGTCAGTTGAGCTTTTGTTCAACAACGCGGGTGTCGTGGCAGGCACCAAGCCCATACTGGAAACGACCAAGCAGGAAGTGGATTGGACCATCGCCGTCAACCTGGGCGGAGTTCTCAATGCCGTTCAAGTCTTCGCCCCGCGCTTCATTGCGAGCGGCTCGCCCGCATGGATCGTCAATACCGGATCCGAGCATAGCCTTGGCGCACCCCACACCATGGTTGGGATTTACACCGGCACCAAGCATGCCGTGTTGGGTGTGTCGGATATCCTGCGACGCGAGCTTCCCGATCATGTAGGCGTGAGTGTTCTGTGCCCGGGAATCGTCGAGACCACCATGTGGCGTGCCACAGAGCGACGCCAACCAGAATTTGGTGGCGCCGAGGACGGTGATCAAGGCAATAAAGCGGCCATGAAATTCGGTATGGCTGCCGACGCGGTTGCCGAGCGCGTCGTCACCGGCGTTGAACGCGAGACCTTCTACATCATGACGCACGCGCATGTTGTGGACGTTGCGCGCAAGCGCTGGAAAGAGATAGAGGAAGCATTCGCCACCCAAACACCACGCTACGATGGGGATGACCAATACGAAACCAACAACATTCTAGGTAAGTTGACCGACAACCAAGGGCCGCAGTAGGAATACGTTGAGAGTCCGGCGGAAGAACGAAGAACATTGGTATAGACAAGCGCCTGACTATCGGCGCGCCATGAGGCGGAATAGACAGACATGCTCCACGAAAAAAGCGATTTGAGGCAACGCTCGGTTTAGGTGTCCCACACCAAGGGCAGGCTCCCAAGGCAGAGGTTTCCGCCGTCGTAGCGCAGTTGCGCACCATCCCGAACGCGAAACGGCGGAACGCGCTCAAGCATCTGGCTCACCGCCACGCGCAGTTCCCGCCGCGCAAGGTGCGAGCCCGCACAGCGATGTACGCCGGCACCAAACGCGATATGGGGATTGGGGGCACGGCAAAAGTCGACCTGGTCCGGATCTGGAATCGCCGCAGGATCGTGGCTCGCGCAAAAGGTCGCACACATGACGTGGTCGCCCACCTTCATCTGCACGCCGTGAAACTCATGATCGCGCGCCAACATACGGCTGGTGTCGATCCAGCTGTAGTAGCGCAGCAGTTCCTCGATAGCGTCGGGAATCAATTCCGGCTCGGTGCGCAATCGCTGCTGCGCATCCGGATGTTCCGCCAGATAGCGGAAGATATGACCCAGACCGGCGGTGACCGTGTCGAGGCCTGCCAGGAACAATAGGAAGCCCATGTCCTCCAGCTTGTCTTGGTCGATTAGCTGGCCGTCGATCTCGGCTTTCACCAGCTGGCTCATCAGATCATCACCCGGATGTGACCGCTTCTCCTGCACCAGCTCGGCGATCATCTCAGCCACCTTGACCCCCGCGCTTCGGCGTTCCGCCGCCGTTTCGCCCTGAAAAATCATTCGCTCCCACTCGGAGAATTCCTCACGGCGCTCGAGCGGCAATCCGACCACCTGCATGAGGACGATGATAGGAAACACCCGGGCGTACTCGGCCATGAACTCTACCGATCCACGCTCCGCGAATCCGTCGATGATCTCCGTAGAGCGGTTCCGAATAGGCTCTTCCAGCGCGTTGATCATCTTCGGCGAAAACTCTTGGGCCAGCAGCCTGCGGTACTTGCCGTGCTCGGGCGGATCGAGCTCCAGCGGAATCAGTTTCCTCGGCCAAGCCGACTGACCACCCCCCATCACCTGGCGGGTGGAAAAGGTTACGCCATCCTGAAATACCTCGCGCATCAGCTCCGCCGTCTGCACCACCCAGGTACCGCCTTCCCGCCCCGGCCGCACATCACGGGCCAGGTAGAACAGGTCTGGTGCATGCTCGCGAAAGCGTTGCAGCACCGCGTACGGGGCCATCACCGCTTCGCTGGGATCATCGACCTCGAAGTCATAGACGAGTTCAGGCGGCACGTGGTCGGGAGTCGTAATCGCTAGGCTCTCTTACGGCAGCAACGCGCTGATATCGCGAATGTCCGCAACCTGGTCAAGGGCCAGCAAGGCCGAAATCAGCTTTTCGGTCTGTTGCTCCGAGATCGGTTGCTTGGCGTAGCTCAGACAGTCACGAAACTTGGAGATGATGTCCGTCCGCGACATCGGATTATCGGGATGACCATAGACCTCGTCTATCTGCCGCCGGAAAACTTGCCCTCCCTCGGTTTCTAGTTCCACAGTGGCGGGCGAGATAACGGCCTTGTATCCAAGGCTCTCATCTACACGGTAGTGGATTTTGCCGGCGAGCTGAAGCACTTCGGGGCGCTCGAGATTCTCGGGCAGAAAATCTGCAATCTCCGGCTGCTTGAGCATGCCAACGGCTATAGGAAAGTAGAGTGAGAACTTTGCCTGAATGCCCAATTGCGGATTCTTCTTGGTAGCCTCCGGCTCGCAGAATTGGTCCCGTGTCCCGGCACTCACGACACAGGTGATCTGCTTGACGTCTCCGGGCGCAATCGCATTCTCAGCCATGATCAGCCGCGTTGCTTCGACGTAGCCGTGAGTCACACGACAACTCGGCCAGGGCTTCAGGCTGGCCTGTTCCCCAAGAAACTCCGAACCGAGCCCCTGGGTCAGGCGATCCGCGTCGAATTCATTGTCGTAATAGGTCTCAAAGAAGCGTTCGATGGCATCCGAGCAAGCCTTGACACCGCGCTGGGCCATGAGCGCGCACAGAACGCCTTCTTTGTTGATGAAGCCATCGCGAATCGCGCGCAGTTCGGATTCCGGCGCGGTCACGGCCCCTAACACGCCGTGGCATCGATGCAGGGCCAACCCCAGCGCATTGATCATCTGCTGTTCGCTCAACCTCAACACCTTGGCGGCTGTCACCGTGGCAGAAAAGACGCCGAAGTTGCTGATGGGAAACCACTGAAAGTCCCGGCCCAACTCGCCGGTGGGCGCCGATGACAGACGAGCCCCGAAATCGCTGCCGACGGCAACGGCGGTGATGAACTCCTCGCCGGACACAGCGCCAATTTTCTCTGCCACTGCCAGCGCTGCAGGAACCGTCTGCGACGACGAATGGTGAGCGATATCGTCAATGGTATCGTCGTAGTCGAGCACGTGGACACAGCACCCGTTCAGATAAGCGGCCATGGTGGCGGAACTGGTCTTGCCTTTGCCTATCAAGGTGGAGGATCCGGATGCGCATTCCTCGTCGGTCAGCATCTCCAGCTGCTGACACGTTTCATCCAGCGTGGACGGCGGCACCATGACGCCGATGGTATCCAGAATGCTCAATGCCGCCGCACTGCGAGTGGACTCTGGCAAGCGGGCATACTCTGCCTCCACGGCCGCTCGGGCCATTCGACTCGTCAGGTTCGCGTCGGTCTGCGCCATCAGTTGAACTTGTGATACGGCTCGAAGGCCTCTTCGAGCTGCTCGGCAAAGCTGGTTGCGGGCGGCAGGCGCGCACTCGGGCCATCAACGGGAATGCAGGACGAGGTGGTGGATCTGCCACCGCTGTCCGCCAGTCGTCCCAAGATCCCACGACCAATACCCTTGGTGGCACCGGCGACGATGGCGACTTGGCCACCCAGATCAAACAAAGGCATGGCCGGCCCTAAACGTCCCATACCAACGGAAGATTACCGAGACAAACGAGCCCACCGTCGTATTTGAGCTCGGCGCCCTCCTGCACGCGAAACGGCGGGATGAACTCCAGCATCTGGCTGACCGCGATACGCAGTTCACGCCGCGCCAGGTGCGAGCCCGCGCAGCGATGCACGCCGGCACCGAACGCAAAATGCGGGTTTGGCGAGCGGCAAAGATCGATGCTGTCGGGATCGGGAATGGTCTCCGGATCGTGGCTCGCGCAGTAGGTGGCACACATGATGTGATCGCCTTCCTTCAGCTGGACGCCATGAAATTCGTGGTCACAGGCCAGCACGCGGCTGGTATTGATCCAGCTGTGATAGCGCAGCAATTCCTCGATGGCGTCGGGAATCATCTCGGGATCGTCCCGCAGCCGCTGTTGCTCTTCGGGGTGCTCGCCCAGATAGCGAAACACATGACCCAGTCCCGCGGTGACGGTGTCTAGACCTGCGAGAAACAGCAGAAATCCCATATCTTCCAGCTTGTCCTGGGCAATGGGCTCGCCGTCGATGTTGGCGTGCACCAGCTTACTCAGCAGGTCCTCGCCCGGGTTTGCCCGCTTCTCGTCGACGAGCTGGGCGATCATTGCCGCCACATTGCGCCCCGCCTGACGGCGGATTTCATCGGTCTCGCCCTGAAAGATGAGCCGTTCCCACTCAGAAAACTCCTCACGGCGTTCCAGCGGCAAGCCGACCAGCTCCATCAGCACGATGATGGGAAAAACCTTGGCATACTCGGTCACGAAGTCGACGGACCCCCGCCCCGCGAATCCCTTGATCAGCTCTGCGGACAGTTCTCGCAGCGGCTCCTCCAGACCATCGATCATGCGGGGTGAGAATTCGCTTGCCAGCAGCTTTCGGTATTTGCCGTGCTCGGGGGGATCCAGCTCCAAAGGCACCAGCTTGCGCGGCCAGGCGGCTTCGCCGCCGCCCACCACCATCTTGGAGGAGAACACCTCCCCGTTTTGAAACACCTCGCGCATCAGATCGCCCGTCTGCACCACCCAGCTGCCGCCGCTCCGGGTGGGTCGGAGGTCTCTGGCCAGATAGAAAAGATCCGGTGCTTTCTCTCGAAAGCGGCTAAACAGCGCATAAGGCGCCGTCAACATCTCTTGGGGGCTCTGCAGCTGGAAGTCGAATACCAGATCGGCGGGAACGTGATCGGGCACGGGGGGTGCGGACGCATCTGCCATGGTTTTCCTCCCAAACCTAAAAAGCCAAGCGTTACTAAGGTAGCTGATTCGCCGAAGTTTGCCCACCTCTCACAATCCTCGCTCAGGCCCGGGGAGGTCGTGCCCCATGCATAGCCTGGGACGATGGGCTATAAAGAGCGCACGTTAGACCGGGAGCTGGGAACATGGACAGTATTGGCGATGTAGCAATCGAAATTCACGATCACGTGGCACTGCTGGAAATTCAGCGACCCCCCAACAACTTTTTCGATGAAGATTTGATCAACAATCTAGGCGACGCGTTCGACCTCATGGACCAGACCCCGGAGATTCGCGCCCTGGTGCTGGCAGCCCAGGGCAAACACTTCTGCGCGGGCCGAAACTTCGCTAGCCCAGCCACTGCGCGCGCTCGCGAAGAGCGCACTGAGGAAAGCGGTAATGACCTGTATTCTCAGGCGGTACGGCTGTTCGCGGCCAAGAAACCCGTTATCGGCGCCATCCAGGGAGCCGCGGTTGGGGGCGGCTTCGGACTCGCCGTTATGCCGGACTTTCGCGTCGTCTCTCCGCAGGCCCGATTCACCGCGAACTTCGTGAAGCTTGGCTTTCATCCAGGCTTCGGGCTCACCTATACGCTACCCCGGTTGATCGGCCAGCAGAAAGCCAACCTGATGTTCCTCACCGGGCGACGCATCGACGGCAAAACGGCGCTGGAGTGGGGGCTCGCCGACATCCTGACCGACGCTGACTCGCTGCGCGCCACCGCGCTGGAGTTCGCCGCCGAGATCGCAGAAAACGCTCCGCTAGCACTGTTGTCGGTACGCGGCACCATGCGCGAGGGGCTTGCCGAGAAGGTCCGCGAGCAGACGGACAAAGAATGGACTCAGCAGTTCAAGCTGCAGTCGACCAATGACCACCAGGAAGGCATCCGGGCGGTGGCCGAACGGCGGGTGGGCAATTTCACGGGGACATAACAGACCCCATCCCGCGGTTTGCCGGTGGTCACCGTGCCCGCGGGCTTCGCCAATGGCGTCAGCCAGATCTCATCTGCTCGCGCGGCAGAGATCGCTCAATCATCCCGTAGGCTGACTCGCCGCCCCACGTGTAGTGCGCTCCTCCTTGATGAAAAGGCAACGCCCTCTCGTAACCGTAGCTCCAATCACCAAACATTGGGACATCTTGCGTGACGAAGGTCGAGTCGTAAGTCTTTCCCTCAATGCGCAGCCGCTCTGCGTCGGTCTCCAGCACCACATCCACAGAGCCGCCATGAGGGTCGAACTCGGTCATCCAGGGCGCTTCGATCACCTTGGCGTACGCCTTGCGCTCGCCGTCGAAGATAAAGCCCTCTCCGTATGCCGGCGTACCATCGGAGCGGGCAGGAAACCCCATCATTCCGAACGCCTTGCCGCTGGGGAACAGGGCCGATTGCCAGCAGTGGCCGGGAAAATCACCCACGTCACGAACGCCGTAGCGACGAATGCGCAAGCCCGTGCCGGTGAACACCAACTCCGCTTCGCCCTCGATGGCAAACCGTCCGCTGCAGCGAAACAGCTGCTCATGCCGATGGCCACCAACTGCACCCACTGCCAGCTCCGTAGACCGGTCACCCGTCTGCACAGCTTGCTCTCCCGGGGTCCAAGGCGGCACTGCCATCACCGCCTCCAGCTCGATCTGCACACGGCGCAGCACACCACCGATCTGACCGTTTATTTGACGCGCAATGCTGGTCTCGTAGGCATTGCCATCGAAGGTCATCCGCCAACGGGTGAGCGGCTCCGCCACCTCGAAGGTCAGCGGGCCGGCATTTAATGTCACCGCACGCCCGCCCACCAACACGGGCGGCAATGGCGCAAAGCCGCCCGCACCGATCAGTACCCGCCCATCTGGGAACGCGATGTTTGCCTGAACGCCCCGGTTATCCCAATCATCCGCCACCGCCTCTATGCAGAAACGCGGAAAGCCGAAACGGCCTGCGTCATCCGAGATCCACATGGAAACGCTCTCGCGCATATGCGGATCATCCGGCTTGTCTTGCAACGGGTAGTCAAACCCCGGTTCGTAGCCGCCGGTGACATCGAACTTATTCATGCTCGCCTCCTTCATGTTCTCGGCCCAGACTCTCGCCGGCCATCCGCAGGCCAGCACCGCAGTGCTCACCGCTTTTATACCAAGGCGCAAGCTGTCCCGACGGCTCACCATGCAATATCTCCCAGTCAGCGGCCAGCAGTTCACGTCGCGCCGCCCGCATGTTCCCCATTCACACTTCCGACGCGATCTCGAACCGATCCATATAGTCGGCAAAGGCCGAACGAATCTCCACCTCGTTCAAGGCAAAGTCAGCGGCCCGATATCGGTGCTGGCCAAACTTACCCTTGGGCCGCGCCCGCTGACGTGCAGCGAGCGCCTGCTCGAATTCGGTACTGAAATCGCGTCCGATCTGCCCGTAGAGTCTACGCACCGTGGCAACCGGGTCCTGAGCCAGCTCAGCACTGTGAACATGGAGTACAGCGCCATCGCCATGCCCATCTATAAACGCCATGCCACGACGCACACCCTCGAGCTTCTGCTCAAACTCGGTGCGACCGACCTCAGTTGGGTCTACCGATTCGCTGACCCGCGCGCGAAACGCGCACAAGAGGCTTGCCACCGACGGGATCGAGCATGCCGGATCCCGGTGACACCATACTAGAATGGCATCAGGAAACACCGACCGCAGCGTCTCCAGAAAGTAAAGGTCCATGGGATACTTCAGATTCCACCGATCGGGCGGACAGCGCCACTGCAACAACTTTAGGAGCCTAGCGAGATAATCGTAGGCGCCTCGCATCTCGCAACTTTCGACCCAGCGTTCGTAGGAGGGAACCCGGTATACGCCGGACAAGGATAGAGAACGAAAGGTGAAGCCCAACAGCCCACCATGCTCACTTGGATCTTCCGCGGTAACCGGCAGCATGGCCATGAGCGAGGGCATCGCGCGGTCGCGTTCTGCAAACGCTCTGCGGGTGGCTTCGATGCGCGGATCCGTTTGCTGCGTGCCGGATTCCGGCGGCGGCGTAAGCTGGGCTTCCTCCCAGCGGCGAATAGAGCGCAAGCTGCGATCCTGAGCTAAAAACTGCGACAGCGCCGTGGTGCCGCTGCGCGGGAGCCCGAATACGACGATGGGCTGGGTGATGAGCTGGGCGTCAATCTCGGGGTGGCGGGTATAACAGTGTTGCACCTGCAATCGTTGGATTAGGTTGCCACGAATGTGCCCCGCCGCTTGCCGCAAACCCAATTCTGTTAATTTAGCTTCTTTATTCAATGATTTACAAAGTTTTTCTAATCCACAATCTAGTGGTGCTTCACCAAAATCCGTGAGACCAGTCGCCGCCTGAGCTTCCTGCTTCAACTGATGAGCGCTTAGCACCATCGTCAAATCTACGGGGCCTCAGTGCCATGGCGCGCGTCATAGATCGCCGCATAGGCATCGGCAAACGAGCGCTTACACGGCCCGGTTATGGAGCGTCGATGTCCGGGATCGCTGACGTTGCCATTGGGCGTGCCGGAGATGGGATTCACTTTCAGCGAATAGGGCTTGCCGGAAAGTCTGCTGGCCAACTCACACCACTCCCGCTGGGTCACCACCTCGTCCCCGCACCAGTTAATGATGTTGGCAGGTACCGACGCAGCATCCAGCAGCGCCTCAAGCTGTTCGCACATGTCATCGAAGTGTATGACCGAATGCGGATAAGGGTCCGCGAAGGTGGTAATGGTCTCTCCGGCCACTACCTGGCTCATGTTGTGGACGGGCATGCCCCCTCGCGGTCCGTAGCACGTACTCAACCGCATGACGGACACCGGCAGATCGAACGCCTCGGCACAGAACCGCGCTACCGCTTCCAGACTTACCTTTGACACCGGACTTGTGGGTGCCCACGGTGCCCAGGCCCGACCCATGTCGTCGTTCTCAGCAAAGGCGTGGAACACGTCCTGATCAGGCGAATAGACTGCGGTGGATGACACTACCAGCGCGGCCTTGGCGCGCCGGCAGTGCTGCAGCAGCCTACCTGCGCCCACAGCGTTGGCCTGGATGGCAGTCAGGAACTCGTCTGGTCCCCGCCGAGTATGGGCCAGGTGCACCACGTAGGTGAAGTCTTCGGGCACCTCGGCGAAGTCGCCGGACAGCAGGTCGCCGCGCACCGGCGTGATACCAGCCGCCTCCACGTCAGAGCGCGCTTGTGCACCAGCATAGCTATTCAGGCCGCGCTCCTCGGCGCCGACATATCGCGCCAAACCCCACACCTCGTTGTGACGCGCCAGATAGCCGGCCAGCTGCAACCCAACCAGCCCGCTGGCCCCGGTGACCAGAATCTTTTCCCCGCTGATCATGAGCGCCCTCCTCGTTAAGCCGCCGCTTCATCCTCCAACAGATCGCCGAATCGTTCCCGATACTGCAGAAACTGATCTGCCAACCCCAGCGCATCGATCTCGAACTCGCTTGGGTCGTATACGTGTTTACCATGGCCCGTACTGCGTCCAAGACCGATATGGGCTGTCAGCCGGTCTTCGAAGACAGCCGACCAAGGTAAATCGAAGTGTTGGTAGATCCGGCGCACCGAGCCGAGCGGGTCTGCCACCACATCCCGGTATGCGATATCCAGAAACCGCTCATCCACCCGCGGATCTTGGCGGCTCACCACGCTTCGCTCCAGCGCCTCACCGAAGTGCGCGAGCACGGAGCGCGCAATGGCCTTCGGATCCTGCAGTGCGACCAGCTCGGGAAACCGCGCACGTCTGAGTGCGCGAATCATATTGGCCAGCGAAGCCACCATTTTTGCCGGTTCGCGGTGAGTCTGCACCAGGCAAGCATCCGGATACGCGGCGAGCAGGTCTTCGAGCATCAGCAGATAGGGTGGCGACTTCAGCGTCCAGCGCCCCCGGGGACCTTTCCATTGCAGCTGCTGCAAGACACGCCGGTGAGTATTCATCACCCCCTCTGGCCGCACCTCGGTCAACCAATCGATGTAGTCGGGCACATGATAAGTTGCCCAGAAATTCGAACTGGCAAAGTGCAGTTGCAGTATGGCGTTGCACTCTGCCGGCATGGCAGCGCCAAACGGGTGCATGGTAGCAAGCTCTGGAACCGCAGCGAGCATGGCGTCGATACCGGCTTGCGTCGGCGCGATGCGAGGGTCGGTTGCAAACGTGGCTAACTCGGGAGCCGGACTAGGTGCGCCGACCTCCCAAGTCAGCGGGGCCCGAGCGCCGGGGTCCAACGCCAGCAGATCGAACAGCCAGGTGGTACCCGTGCGCGGCAACCCCACCACAATCAGCGGGCGGCGAATCTCGCCTTCCAGGATCTCAGGGTGCGCCTTGGCATCGGCTTCGAGCTGCAGCCGGGTTGCCAGCAGCGCTGTAGCCTGCCCTGCCACCGCCTCGCGCAACGACGCGGCCAGCGGCATGGCCTCAACCGCGTCGATCAGCCTAGCCAGCCCCACCTCAAAGGAGCGATCCGCACCCCAATCGGTGAGCCCCGTCGCGCGGCAGGCGTCTTGCATGAGTGCTTTGGCGTCGAGTGGAGGCATCGTCAAACGGTCAGTTGGCAAATCATCTTAATACGTTGACTAACTAGGGGCCATCCCGCCTAATGCAGCAAAGACCGAGGGAAGCAATGGCTGAAGCAACCGATATCGTGCGGATCACCGACGAGACGCTGGAGAGAATGCGCGCGCGGGTCGGCATCCAGATGCCCGAGCCGCGCAGATATCACAACGACGTCGTGACTCAGGACTCAGCGCGGCACTTTGCCTGGGGTTACGGCGACGACAACCCCTTGTATTGCGACGCCCAATACGGGCTCACCACTCGCTGGGGCGGGCTGATCGGCGCGCCGGCGTTCGCCTACACCATGGGCGAGGACGACGTGCCACCGCTGTCGGCAGAAATGAAGCAGCAAATGAAAGGCGATCCGCTGGCGGGACTCGGCCTGTACCAGGCAGAGATGCAGCTCGAATGGTGGGAGCCCCTGCGCGAAGGCGATCGCTGCTTTCTGCGCAAAGCCCAGGTCGGCACACGCCTCACCCAGGGGCGCACCGGCGGGAAGTCTATCCACGAAGTTCGAGGGATCTTTCAGCGCAACCAAGACGGCAATCCCGTGGCTATGCGGCGCGGAACATTCTTCGCTACCGAGCGCGATCCCAAGCGCAAAGAGAACAAACGCGACAGCACTCCAGAGCCAGCACCCCAGCCCTATACCCAGGCCGAACTGGACGCCATCGACGCCTGCTACGAAGCCGAAATCGCATCCCGCCGCGGGGCAGAGCCGCGCTACTGGGAAGACGTATCCGTTGGCGATCGAATCGGACCCATGGTCAAGGGGCCCCTAAAAGTCACCGACCAGATTTTGTGGCATATGGGCTGGGGGTTGCACATGTCTCCACCGGGAGCCTTCCGCATGACTTACGACGTGCGCAAGAAAGTCCCCGGCATGTTCCCCAAAGATCCCATGGGCATTCCCGACACCGTTCAGCGCTGCCATTGGCAACCCGATTGGGCGCAAAGGCTCGGCTTTCCCACGGCCTACGACTACGGCGCACAACGAGAAGTGTGGTTTACCCACCTGATCAGCAACTGGATGGGCGACGATGCCTGGTTGTGGAAGCTCACTGCCAAGCATCACAAGTTCAATTTCCTCGGCGACACCACCTGGATGACCGGAGAGGTCACCGCCAAGGAAGAGATCGATGGTCACAAGCTGGCGCACGTTAATCTCACCGGGACCAATCGCGCAGAGGAAACCTCCTCCTCGGGACATGCCGTGGTGATCCTGCCATCACGAGATGGCGGACCCATCGACCTACCCTCGCCTCCCGCTCCAGACTTGACGGGTCTCATCGAGCATCAAGTCGAAGAGTACCGCAGCATCTACGGCTAGCCAAAAATCCCCTATGGCCTCAGATGCAATGATCAGCGTGGTAACCGGTGCGGTTTCAGGGATTGGCCTCAACACCTGCATCCAGCTGGCCGCGCGCGGTCATCAGGTCTTCGCTGGGGCACTCGACCCTGAAGCGCCCGCATTGCGCGAAGCCGCAGCATCCGCGGAAAACCTGCACGTTGTTCCCTTGGACGTGACTGACGCCGACTCCGTACGCGCTGCTGTCGCCACAGTCCACGACCGATTCGGCCGCGTTGATGTGCTCATCAACAACGCGGCCGTCGGCTGGATAGGCACCCTGGAGGAGCTGTCGGTAGAAGAGCTGCAAAGCGCTCTGGACGTCAACTTCTTTGGCGCGATCCGCGCTACCAAGGCCGTCCTGCCACGCATGCGTGAAGCCGGATCCGGGCGGCTGATCGCCGTCAGCAGCCTGGGCGGCGTGCTGGGGCAACCGTTTCAGGAAGCCTATTGCGCATCCAAGTTCGCCTTGGAGGGCACCTACGAGTCGCTGCGTCCGGTAGCCGCACAATTCGGAGTGCACGTTTCCCTAGTGGAGCCCGGCCCGGTTCGCACGAGTTTTCGCCGCGGCAGCCGTGGATTCGATCGCAACGCAGACGGCAGCGCAGTCGATGCTTACCAGGCGCTGCGCGCCCAGCATGAGGCGCTGATGGTCGCGGGGGAAGCGCGTGAACAGCCACCGGAAGAAGTCGCAGCTTGCATCGTCAAGGTCGTCGAAGACCCAAACCCGAAGCTGCGTTATCAAACCTCGTCCTTCACAACCAAGCTCGCCGCTTTAAAGCTGTTAGATCTCGACGGGGAAGCCGTGAGCGCCTTCACCACGAGTTGGTTCGAGTAGTACACCAAGAGCCACAGAGGAGTAGACCATGTCCGAGCAACTGGAATTCACGGGTCAGGTGGCTGTCGTTACGGGTGCCGGCGGCGGAGTCGGACGCGCCCACGCTCTGGATCTGGCCCGCCGCGGCGCGCAGGTGGTAGTCAACGACCTGGGCGGCGCCACAGATGGGACCGGGGGCAGCGACGCCATGGCCAATCAGGTGTGCGAGGAGATACGCGCACTCGGCGCAGCGGCGGTACCGAACTTCGACAGCGTAGCCACCCCGGAGGGAGGTGCGGCCATCGTGCAAACGGCTCTCGAACATTTCGGCAAGATCGATATTTTGATCTCCAACGCCGGGATATTGCGCGACAAGAGCTTCGCCAAGCTCGATTGGCAGGACCTAGACGCCGTGCTCGACGTACATTTGCGAGCGGGTTTTTACCTAGGGCAGCCAGCCTTTCGGGCCATGAAAGAGGCCGGCAACGGCGGCAAGATCATACTCACCACTTCCGCGTCCGGTCTGTTCGGCAACTTCGGCCAGTCCAACTACACGGCGGCAAAGCTAGGGCTCGTGGGCTTGATGCGCACGCTGTCCATCGAGGGTATGCGCAATAACATCCACGTCAACGCCGTCGCCCCCGTAGCGGCTACGCGACTGACCGGCGGCGAAACCGACGAAGGAACTCGCGCACCAAGCCGCGTAAGCCCGCTGGTAACCGCCTTGTGCCACCAATCCTGCAACATCACCGGAGAGACGTTCATGGCCGGCGACAACTGGTATACCCGGGTGTTCGTGGGTCAGGCACAGGGCTGGGCTGCCGATGAGCAGCTCGAGGTGACGGCCGAGGACGTGATGGCGCATTGGGACACCATTCGCGACCCTGGCAACTTTACCGAGCCACCCCACGCGCTGGTATCCATGGCGACGCTGGAACGGCTGCGCGGGACAGCCGACTAACACCATGGGACTCCGCCGACAGGTCGCAGCATGAGTAGATGGTCTTACCCTAGCCTGGAAGTCGGAACCGAAAGGCCGCCAGTCAGCTTCGCGCTGAACGAACCCCGCCCACCTCAACGCCATCCGCGTTGGCACCTCGAGGTAACTAGCAGAAGCGCGGCGTCCAACATGATCAACTTAACCATTCACGGGATAGCTACAGATGTCTATACAGCTGAATGTCGATTCGCTGCTGGCTGATGCCCGTCAGCAGGCAGGCGTTGCGAACTTCGGTGACGATTGGTTTGTCGAGGCCCTAGAGCGGCAGGTTGCGGCCGTAAACTCACAAGCCGGGTTGAGCGAAGCTGGCACGGCCAGTGCGGCCGCCCACCTAACCGGAATCCTCGTCAATCGTCTGCGCGCGGCAAGGGACTTCAAAGCGCACCCGGAGATCCTCGAACTGCCCATCGAGCGCCCGCTCATCATTCTTGGCCTACAGAGAACGGGTACCACCAAGCTGCAACGAATGCTGGCCCGAGACGAGCGCTTGCAGCATCTGGCTCTGTGGCAGGCCATGAATTTTGCACCGTTTCCTGGTCCCGCCGAGCGCGACACGCGCATTGAAGCCGCGCTGCACGCCGAGCAGCACATGCGCGCCAACGCTCCCGAGTTTTTTGCCACACACTCCATGGAGGCCGTGCAGGCGGAAGAAGAAACCATGCTGGTCGCTGCGTCGTTCATGGGAACTTCAGCTGAATCCCGCTTCCACATTCCAGACTTCGGTGCCTGGGTGGAGCACGCCGACCATGCCCGCGCCTACGAGGAGATGGCCGACTACCTGCGCTACCTGCAATGGCAGAGCGACACGCCAGGCAAGCCCTGGCTGCTGAAGACGCCGTTACACATACTCTATCTCGATGCCCTGCTGCATGCGCTGCCAGATGCCCGCATCGTGCACCTGCATCGCGACCCGGTGAAAACGATCCCCTCCCTGTGCCGGTTGCTTTTCTACCTGCAGCGCATCTCCACCGATAGCGTTGATGCACAGGCGCTCGGGCCGTACTGGTTGGGTCGCATGGCACGCGGCACCGCACGATATCTGACCATCCGTGCGCAATTCCCGGCGGAGCAGTTTCTGGACCTGCGTTACGAAGACGTGGTCGCCGACGGCGTCGAAAGCGCGCGCGCAGCGCTAGCCCACGCTGGGCTGCCACTCACGCCCGCAGCCCAGCAAGCTATGAGCGACTGGGAACGCGGCAACCAGCAGCACGCTCACGGTAGCTACTCCTACACTGCTGAGGAGTACGGGCTAACCGAGGCGGAAATCCGGGCCGCTTTCTCGAGCTACATCGAGCGCTTTGACCTTTAGCAGAGCGAGCCTAGTCCTCCAGCGACCCCTGAGCCACACCTAGGGCATCACCCCGCCCGCATTGACGTACTCAGTCTGGCCTGTGATGTAACGCGAGTCCGGATGGCACAGGAACACGATCATCCGGGCAATGTCTGCGGGCTGTAACAAGGCGCCCATGGGATTGTAGAACGCGTTGGATTTGACCAGATCCTCCAAACGGGCCGGCGGTTTTACGAACGCGCGGGCCATGGGCGTGTCTACAGTGCCCGGCGACACCGCATTGCAGGTCACCCCATGCTTGGCACCCTCATAGGCAATCGCCTTGGTCAGCGTCAGCACAGCCGCCTTCGAGCAACCGTAAGCAGCTGACCCGGTGGTCGGACGCAGTGCGTTGCCTGAGGAGATATTAACGATGCGGCCGTAGCCGCGCTCCATCATGCCGCCCAAGACGTACCGACTGGTGAGAAACGGGCCGGTGAGGTTGATATCGAGCACGCGCCGCCAGCCGGCAATATCGTGCTCGGCCACGCGACCCGCATAGCTCACGCCGGCAGCATTGACGAGTATCTGTGGTTCGCCAAGCTCACCGTGCAACGCATCCAGCGCGCGATGCAGATCCGCTTCGTCAGCAACGTCGCACTGCTGCGCGGCGAGACCGAGCTCTTCTATGAGCGACGCACCCTGCTCTATGTCGATGTCCAGCACACCCACCCGTGCTCCTTGATCGGCCAACGAACGTGCCGTTGCCCCGCCGATACCGCTAACACCCCCCGTTACCCAGGCAACTTGTCCGTCGAAATCTCCCATACCCCTAACTCCATTCGTTTCCTGGTACTAGATCGGTAGCTCGAATATGGGCTCTGTCTCCCCGATCATCGCGTCCACCCGTACCGCCAGCGCGTCGTGAAAGTTGTGGTGCGTGAAAATCCAGAATTTGTTCTCCGCGAGCCCGCTGAAGATGCAGTCTGCTACCTCAGCCGCGCTAATGCCGGTGGCTTCGCGAAATTTGGAAATCTTGTCGGCCGCACTCTTCGATCCGCCACCTACCATTCCCGCCACCTGCTCTTTCTTCACCGCACCGGGACATACCACCGAAATGCCAAGCGGCGACTGCCGGGCTCGCAGCTCGTGATATACGGTTTCACTAATGCTGATGATGGCGGCCTTGGTGCCGTTGTACACACCCATGGCAGGATAGGCGAGCAACCCGTTCAACGAGCTCGTATTCACCACGTGCCCCGCGCCATCCGCAAGCATTCTGGGCATGAACACCTTCATGCCGTGCAGGGTGCCGTACAAGTTAGTATCGATCATGCGCCGCACGTCTTGGTACGGCAGCTTCAACAGAGAACCCGGCGTCATGGTGCCGGCGTTGTTGAACACCAGATCCACGCTCCCGAAGCGGGAATACGCCGCGTCTGCCAGGGCCTCCACCTCGGCCAGTTCCCCCACGTTCGTCGGTACGGACAACACACTGGCTGCGTGCTTCAAAAGCCCACTCTCAACCGACGACAGTCCGGCGGTATCGAGATCCGCCAACACCACATTCATCCCGCGCGCTACAGCCTGTGATGCGATGGCCTCGCCGATGCCCCCAGCCGCACCGGTAACCACCGCGGTTTTACCTTGCCAGTCCTCCACCATCGCCTCCCCGAGCGTCGCGTTGTTTGGGCTAATTCGCAGCGCTATAGTGTAGTGTCAAAAGAGTTACCTCAAGTGACAGCATGGCCAAATTCGACTTCGACGGCCCGACCGAGCGTGTAGATCCAGACCGCGATCGGCACGAGATCATGGCCGACATCGACACCTTGGGGCTGCACAAGTACATCACCGAGCTGGATGTGCAGGGTTACACGGTACTGGAACCCGGCGTAGCTGCGCCGGTGGGCTACGTGGAGCAGCTGCGTGATGAGGTTCTGCGCATCTGCAGCGAGCGGCTAACGGGTTTCGACGCAAACGCAGGCGTAGTGCGAACCGACCGTACTGGCGTCAAAGGTGCCTACGCCAACCTTTTCTACCTGATCTTCGAAGGGAAATTGTTCGAAGACGTGGTACTCAACCGCTCGGCGATGACCATGGTCGACTATCTGTGCGGACGAAGCTGTCAGCTGTTGAGCCTAAACGCGCAGATCAAAGGGCCCGGCACACAGGTCACCGCCATCCACAACGATCTCAGCCGCCAGCCGGCGCCGCTGCCGGTATACGCGCAGATGGCAAACGCAACATGGTGTCTAACCGACTATAACCAAGAAAACGGCGGCCTTGCCGTAATTCCCGGCTCCCACCGGTGGTGCAGCCACCCGCGACGCGAAGACCGGGATCCGCATACCAACCAAAATGCCATTCCCGTGGAAGCACCCTTCGGATCGCTAATCGTCTGGCACTCGAACACCTGGCACGGCGCCTATAAGAAAACCTCGCCGGGCCTGCGCCTCAACCTGATCATGTACTACGGTCGCCCGTATCTGGAGCAGGCAGAGATCTATTGGGACAAGGTGACCGACGAGTTTCTCGAACGCACACCCGCAAGAATGAAGACCCTACTCAACCTCGATGCCCGTTGGCCTATCTACAGCGACGTGGACATCGATCTACGTCGGATTTCGCCCCGGGCAGGCGCCTCAGGGCGCAGCCAATACAGCTGAAAGCTAATGAAATTCTCAGGTGGGGTGGCAGCGGTTACCGGAGGTGGAAGCGGCATCGGAGAAGCGCTGTGCCTAGCGCTAGCAGACAAAGGCATGAAGGTGGCGGTGATGGATGTCGACACCGAACGAGCGAATGCCGTTGCCGAGCGGATAAACACACGCGGCTATCAAGTGGATGTCACCGACCGAAAATCTCTGGAAATCCAAGCTGCACAAGTCGAAGATGACCTCGGCCCCATAAATCTTTTGTGTGCGAACGCCGGCGTTGTCATGCCTTTCGGATCCGCCATCGATCGAAAGGATGCGGATTGGCAGTACGTTATGTCCGTCAATCTGTTTGGCGCCATCCACACTGTAGATGCGTTTGTTGGGCAACTACGCAGCAACGCCGGCAACGCCCACGTGCTGGTGACGTCCTCCATGGGGGGGCTGGTCGTCGGAGGGCACATTCCACTAGGCCCATACACGGTGTCCAAGTACGCCTGTGTAGGCTATTGCGAAGAACTCAAAGCCGCCTTTGCAGACGAACAGATCGGCGTATCGATGTTGGTACCCGGCGTGGTAGCTACTGAGATCATGCACAACTCCAGCGAGACACGGCCCGTGGAGCTTGGCAGGCAGGCCCCTCCCCGACGGGAGCGCGACTACGTTTCCCCAAGACTCGCCACCATGGCGGTCACTCCGGTACAGGCGGCCGAAAGCGCACTGGCTGGAATCCACAACGGCCGATTTTACATTCCAACTCACTTGCACGATGCGGCCCGGTTGGATGCCCACTACCAAGCGATCGTCACTGAAATGAGAGGGCAAGGTCACGAGGCAGGGTTGGATGGCTAACCACACGCAAGACGACCGACAAACACAGAAGTGCTCATGTTGCCATTCGTGCTAATACATGGCTCCGGCGGAACCGGGCAGTCGTGGGATCAAGTGGTCACCCATCTCCAGCATCCCTCGCTTGCCGTGGACCTGCCTGGGCGAAACGACAAACCCGGAGATCTCGATACACTGACCGTCACCGATTTCGCCGCATCAGTCGCAGAAGACATGGAATCCGCGAGCATTGAACGCGCAGTAATCGTGGGTCACTCATTAGCGGGCCTCACACTAGTAACATTGGCCGAGCTAATACCAGAGCGCATCGCCCATATGGTGTTCGTAAATGCGGTAGTTCCAGCCCACGGCAAAGGCAACTTCGATGTGGTGGGTGAACACGTTAGAGAGATGGTAGACACCTTCGGTGTGGGAGCTGACGGTCGCAGTCTGCATCCCGATGCGCTGCGCCATTATCACTGCAACGACCTAGATGAAAAACAAACACATACGGTGTTGCATGGTGGTGTGCTTGAGGCCAAAAAACCTCTGCACAAACCTATTTCACTCGCGGGACTCATGCAGCATCCAATCCCCTGCACCTGGGTATTGGGCACCATTGATCGTGCAGTCCCCCCTCATACCCAACGCCAAAGCATTGCCAATCTCGCCGGTTGCGGTTGCCCGGTGGACGTCATTGAGGTAGCGGCCGGCCATTCGATCACCCTCAGCCAGCCGGCAAAACTCGCCGCGATTCTCGACGGAGTGGATCAGGACCCTGACCGCTGACGATAGGAAGAGCCAACATGAACGTTTTCGAAGCCATGGACACAGCCCGCGCCATGCGCTACCTGAAGCCCGACCCAGTTCCCAAGGAGCTGCTCGAAAAGCTTATCTACTACGCGTCGCGCGCGTCGAATCCAGGCAATAGCCAACTTTGGCAGTTTATCGTGCTGCAGGATGAGGACAAGAAGCGACGCATCGGCGACGCCATTGCCCAGAGCTTTCGGGACACCTTCGAACGTCAGGGACTCGATACCGAAGGTCACTCCGGTTACTACCTGGCAGCGCATCTGGCCCAAGCGCCGGCCATCATTTTCATCGGCGCTCGTAACGAGTATCCGCCGTGGCAGCCAGACAAACGCTTCGTCGGCTCGGCCTGCTATCCCGCCGGACAGAATCTCATCGTCGCGGCGCGCGCCATGGGACTGGGCGCAACCTTCACCACGCTGCACGCCGCAGCAAGCAAACTAGTGCACGAGACCCTAGAGATTCCCGAAGAACTATCCATCGCGCTCACCATTCCAATCGGCTATCCGCAGCGCACTTTTGGCCCGGTGCGGCGCAAACCGACCGATGAGATCATTCACTGGGACACATTTTCCGGAGGCAAAACATGAAGTTCTGGCAATTCTTGAGGTTCGCGCCACCGCAGTTGCTCCCGCAGCTGGCGAAGGTTGCGGAGGATGCCGGTTTCCACGGCGTGATGCTGGTGGATCACATGTTCGTGCCCGAACAGTTCGATACCACCGGTACGCAATACAGCACCAGCGACGACGGCAAGCCGTTCTGGAGCGAAACTGATCCATGGCCAGATCCCTGGGCCGCCATCGGCGCCATGGCGTCGGTCACCTCGCGCCTGCACTTTTCCACCTGCATCTACATCCTGCCACTGCGCAACCCCTTCGACGTGGCGAAGTCTGCAGCGACCCTGTCGGTGATGAGCAACAACCGTATCGCACTCGGATGCGGGGCGGGTTGGATGAAGGAAGAGTACGCGGCCATGGGCGTGGATTTCGACACCCGCGGTCGGCGCTACACAGAAATGCTGGAAGTGATGCAGCTGTTGTGGCGTAAAGAAATGGTGGAGTATCACGGCGAGATCTTCGACTTCCCGCGCCTGCAGATGGCGCCGATTCCGGAAGCAGACATTCCCATCTATCTAGGCGGCAACGCCAGAGTCGCCAAGCGGCGCGCCGCACGCTATGCCAACGGCTGGATCACCCACGTGTTCCGGCGCAGCGAGATCGCGGGCATGATTGCCGAAATGCGCGAGATGCTGAGTGCAGAAGGCCGCGAGGGAGAGCCGTTCGAAATCATTGTGCCAGCCGGCAGCAACATGGATGCTTACAAGCAATTCGCCAATGACGGCGTGACGGGTATCGTCAATCTACCCACCATGGATGAGGTTGGGCCGCGCGCGACCCTGGACGACATGACCCGTTACATGGAAACCTACGCAAATACCTACATCGGCAAGGTGTAATCGCAGCAGACCGGAGCATCGCGACAAGCTCGCAACCCGGAAGGCGAAGATCGTCTTCCGCGAGGACTGTTGGTTGGTCAAGCCTCTCCCGCGGGCCGATTGCTCCCGAACAGTGAGCGTATGGCAACCAGCTTCGGTTTCATGGACGGTGTGCGCGGCAGATCGTCGACAAATCGGAATTCAGCGGGAACCTGATAAGGCAACATGTGTTCGCGCGCCCACGCGCCGAGCTCATCTGAGGTAAGCGACGCGCCTTCCCGTAATACAACCGCCGCAGCAGGGACGGCACCCAAGCGTTTGTCTTGGATGCCGACCACGCAGACCTCGCGCACGTCGCCGTGCTGCTCCAGAATTTGTCCAATTTCCTCACCATGCACTTTAAATCCACCGCGATTGATGGCGTTATCCGTGCGCCCGGTAATCCATAGGAATCGATCCTCATCTAACTTGGCCAGGTCCGTCGTGCGCACCCATTCACCGTCCCATACGAAGTCGCCGCGCAGCTCCAACACACCTTCGGTACCCGCAGGCAGCTCTTCGCCAGTTTCCGGATCAATCACCCGCGCATCATAGTCATTGTGTACTCGACCAACAGAGCCCCGGCGACTGTCCCAGTGCTCACGAAACTCATCGATCGACCAGCCGGCGACACCGGTGAACTCTGTGGAGCCGTAGTTAGTCAGCAGGGGTATGTCCCAGCGCTTCATCACCGCGTCGATGGTGTCTGGGCTGGTTGGCGCGGTACCAGATCGTATCGCAATCAGACTCGACAGCTCCTCTTTGGTCGCATCGGACTCCAGCAACATCAAAACCCCACTTGGCGGCACGCCGGCGACCTTGAGCTGGTGCGCCGCTACCGCGCGCCGAAATTCAGTAACGTCGAACTTGTCGAGCATGCATATTCGGAATCCGCCCATGACACCATTAATGAGTCCCCACAGCCCGGCGATATGAACCATGGCATTCATGTGCAGCATGACGCTCTTGCGCAGCGACGGCGGAGTGTCGAGCTGGCGATTGCGCTCATAGCGCAATGCGCCTTCCAGCGTCTTCAATACCCGCGGCCGCGTCAGCGGAATGCGTTTGGGTAGGCCTGTGGTTCCGGAGGTCAGCATGTATATCAACACATCCGGTTCCGGCGCGAAGTGTTCGGAGCCCGTGATGGACTCCAGGCCCGGCAGCAGGCTGACCTCGCTGTCTGGATGGTCTGCAAGCTGGATGCATGCGGCCCCCACCTCGCGCGCAACTTCAAGCAACGCTTGGCGGCGCCAATCTTCCGCGGAGGCAACGATTACCGGTGGGCGCAGGTTGCGTATGTCCTCGGCCAACGTTTCATCGGGATAGAAAGGATTGAGCGTGACCAGGCAGCGGTCGCTCGCCACCAAAGACAATATTAGCGCAGCGTGATTCGGCGTGTTGCGCAGCACGGCGCCCACCGGCGCCGTTGGCGCAGCCCCCACTGCTTCAAGCGCGGCGTCGATCCCCTCCACCGTGCGCGCGAGCTCTCCCCAGCTCGTCCAGCGCTGGCGATACTCGATCGCGGGCGCTTGGGGATCGATTGTGAGCGTCTTACGGATACGGTCGTGAAAATCAACCATTCAAGCAGCAGCCTCGGTGGTGTCGCCAATCTCATCCAATAGCGCCGCCAACTCCTGCGGCCGACTAATAGGTGCCATGTGCCCGGCCTCAAGCTCTAAGACGTCGAGGGGGCAACCACAATCGGCCAAGGTTGCCGCGCACTGGCGCTGCACATCCGGAGGGATCACCTGATCGATGGTCCCCACAACCCATGTGCATGGCAACGGATGGGCTTTGATGCCTGCCAGCGATATGGGTTGGTGCAGCGGCTTGCGTGCATCCTTAACCATGCCCGCCACGGCAAACTGAATCTGCTCCTCGTCCATGTCGTTGCAGTGATATGCCCGAATGGCGTCCGGGTGCAGGCTGCGTCCGTCGGGCCCCACACCGTAGGCATCGACCATCTCTTTAACAATGTGGCCCACGACGTCGAAGTTGCCCTTACCGTCCGGCGGCACCACGCAATTGACGAACACCAGGCGCGCAATCCGCTCAGGGATGAATTCGGCCAACGTTACCATCGTCAGCCCGGCAAGCGACGCGCCACCGACTATCGCGCGATCGATACCGGCCGCGTCCATGTCGGCGACTACCGATGCGGCGAAGTCCCGAACCGTCAGCGCATCCAGGTCACCGGGCTTGTCGCCCCGGCCCGGTAGGTCGATGGCCAGTGCCTCGCGCCGCAGGTGGGGCAGCACCCGCTCCCAACGGCGCTTGGATCCGCCGGCGCCATGAATCAACACGTATGGCAGCAAGACGTGCCCTCCAGTTTTCGAACCAGCATTTGAGGTTCCTCAATAGAGTATATTCCGATAGCATGCCCGTTCAATCTAATCTCACTGGTAAGCGATGGGGTTTTCGTTTCGGCCACTGACCAAACACGTCGGCGCGGAAATTGTTGACTTCGACATTGCCGCCATGGAGGCGCCCGGCAATGCGCAGGCGCTTCGGGACGCACTTGGGCGCTACAACTTGCTCACCTGCAACGTGGCTGAGTTCTCCGCAGACGAGCAGGTTCGCTTTGCACAGATCTTTGGCGAGATCACCATGCGCGGCTACGGCTACCCGGCCGAGAAAGACAATACCGAATATGTGTCTAATACCCGGGCCGACGGCACGCTTGGCAACGGACCCTTCCACTTTCACCACGACCACTTGTTCTACGAGCAGCCCCTGTCGGCCATCGTGCTGTACGGCATCGAGATCCCGGAGTCTGGTACGGTCACCAAGTTTCGCGACGCCCATCGGTTTTACCGAGGGTTGCCGCAGCCCATGCAGGACAAGGTAGATCAGATCGAGCAGCTACACGTGCTGAATTTTCGCACCAAAGACGACGCCAGCACCGTGCCCCACGTCGACCGCGACGCCTCGGAGCCACCGCCTCCGAGCAAGTGGTGGCCGTTGATCTGGACCAACCCGCGCACGAACCAGCGCCAGGCGCTTCTGTCTCCAGCGGTAGAGGACTTTCGCGGCATCGACAAAGAGTCGGGTTTCGACCTCATTCGCGAGCTTTTGCGCATCGGGCGACACGAAGACGACCTGGACTCGACCTATCTGCACCACTGGCGGGTGGGAGACTTGATCATCTGGGACAACCTGGCGCTGGCGCACGCGCGCTCGCCGTTCGACACCACACAGGCGCGCACCTTGCGCCGCTCACCCATCATTCCGGTCGGTAGCGATTCCAATGACTAGACTCGCGGACAAGGCCATCGTGGTGACCGGCGGGGGCGGGTTGGTCGGCGCCGCGTTTTGTCGCGCGCTTGCTGCCGAAGGCGCCAGCGTATTGGTCAACGACATCGATCCTACGACTGCAGAGGCTACCGTAGAGTCCATCGTCACTCGTGGCGGCACCGCCAGCGCATTGGCGAGCTCGGTAGGCAACTGGGAGGACGGCAAGCAAATCGTCGATGCATGCGTAGATCGCTACGGACGCATCGACTGCCTGGTCAATGCAGCAGGTCGAGCGGTTGCCCAGCCCCTCGTAGATATCACCGAAGTCGATTTCATGGTGGCCTGGTCGAGCCACGTAGTCGGCCACTTCGCCTGCGCCCACCGCGCCGCACAGCACATGAGCAAGCAAGGTGGCGGAAGCATCGTAAATGTGGTGTCGCGGGCCATGGCTGGCTGGCGGCATCATTCCGCCTATGGTGCCGCCAAGGGCGCGATCCTATCGGCCACCATCAATTGGGCATTGGAACTTGCGCCCAACCGCATCCGTGTCAACGCGATCAGCCCGGCGGCCCGACGCTACGAGCCGGGGGAAACCCACAGCCTGCGCATGCCTTGGCGCCCGGAGCCCGGCAAGACCACTGAGGAGATGCGCGCTCAAACCCCTGCCCCGGAAAGCGTGGCACCACTGGCCGTGTACCTGGCTAGCGACGCTTCAGATTGGGTGTCGGGCCAGATCATCTTCCTGGGTGGCGACTCGTTGGCACTGGTGCGCCACCCCATGGAAGACCAATTCGCGTTTCGTCCCGACGGCTGGGACGCCGACAGCATCGAGCACCACTTTCGCCACGCCTTCGAGACGGCCATCGAGTGGCCCAGCATGTCTGCCGGGCAGTATCGATGGTTCGATGGCGTTGGTTAACTAGTCAAGCACTGCCACTCGATACTGACAGGGAACAGACCTAATGAACGAACAGGAAATACGCGACCAGTGGCAGCGCATCAAGGATCACATCAAACGCTACGAGGAAGATCCAGTTGCGGCGCACGAGCACAACCCGTACGGCAAGGTGGTGCCCGCGTTGCTGCTCACCGCCACCGGTCGTAAATCCGGCAAGGCGCGCAACCTACCGCTCATCTACAAAAAGATCGGCGAGCGCTTCGTGATCGTCGGCTCGAAAGCCGGCATGGATGAGCACCCTGCCTGGTACAAGAACCTGCTCGCCAATCCGGACTGCCACATCCAAGTAGCAAAGGACCACTATGATGTGCGCGCGCGAACGGCCACCGGCGCCGAGCGCGACGACCTCTGGACGCAGATGGTTGAGCTGTTACCGCAATATGAAGAGTACCAATCACGCACGACGCGGCAGATTCCGATTGTAGTACTGGAACCGCAACACTAGCCGATTCACGATTCGTAGGTTTACGAATGTTAAAAACGGATCTCGACCCGGTACCTACACCGGAGACGCTTCCCTATTGGGAAGGCCTCGAGCAAGGCAAGCTGCGCCTCTGTGCATGCCGGGCCTGCGATCGCTGCTTCTTTCCGCCGAGCAACATCTGTCCACGGTGCACGTCAACCGACATTGAGTGGCGGGTCGCGAGCGGCCAAGCCACGCTCTACAGCTTTGTCATCAACGCTCAAGCCGACGCGCGTTGGGGCATCGAGGGGCCCATGTCCGTGGCCATGGTGAAGCTGGAAGAAGGCCCAATGATGCTCTCAACTGTGATCAACTGCCCACAAACCGCCGAAGCGCTGCGGATCGATATGGACCTGCGCCTGATCTTTCGTCCCTACGGTGATCTGCCCCGCGTGGCCTGCTTCGAACCGGCAGGGGGGCGCGATGCGTAAGGCAGGCTACGCGATCGTGGGGGCAGCCGAATCGACCCGAATCGGCAAAGTGCCGGAACTTTCATCGATGGGGCTGGCGCTCGACGCCGCGGCAAATGCGCTCGCTAACGCGGGGCTAGACGCCGCGGACGTCGACGGTTTGACAACGGGCTACATGCCGCCCGGCAACGTCGCGCAGCTTCTGGGGATGACGCCCGCGTGGGCCGACAACACGGTCGTCGGTGGCTGCTCCTGGATGTATCAGCTGCGCAACGCTATGGCGGCAATCGCTGCAGGCTACTGCGAGACCGTCTTGATTACCTACGGAGAGTCGGGCCGCAGCCACGGCTTTCTGCCCAACGTGCTCGATCTCGGCGCACCAGGATCGATCGAACAGCAATTCGATCTGATGTACTGCTCCGGCAATCGCACGGCGCTGTTTGCCATGCCCATCGCCCGGTTCATGCACGAAACGGGCCTGTCCGAAGCGCAGCTGGCGTCCGTGCCGGTGGCGCAGCGCAAGTGGGCGGCGATGAATTCGCGCGCGAAGCTACGCGAGCCCACTACTGTCGACGATGTACTCGCATCACGCATCATCGCCTGGCCGATTCGGCGCGACATGTGCTGCCTGGTTTCAGACGCGGGCGGAGCGATGGTGGTGACATCCGCGGAACGCGCTAACGACTTCCGAGCCCCGCCCGTCTACGTGGTGGGGACCGGAAGCTCGATGGAAACCGGCATCATGAGTCCGGCCGGTGTCGAGGATCCGCTGCGACCGGGACTAATCCGGCGCTCCGCTGAGCAGGCCTTCTCGAGCGCCGGCATGACGCCCGACGACATCGACCATCTGATGATCTACGACGCCTTCGCCCATAACCCGATCTTCGGTCTGGAGGGACTCGGGTTCGTCGGCTTCGGCGAAGGCGGAGCCTTCATCGCCGAGGGCAACACCGAGCCCGGTGGGCGGCTGCCCATGAACACGAATGGCGGAGGCCTGTGCTATGCGCATTCCGGTTCCTACGGAATGCTCTGCATGCAGGAGTCGATTCGTCAGCTGCGAGGCGAAGCCGAGGCACAGGTCGACGGTGTCTGCACGTCGCTGGCGCACGGCTGGGGGGGCTTCTGGTCCGCCTGTGCCACTGTCATCTTCTCGAATCAGCGCGGCGGTTAGCGCGCGAGGGCTACGCCGGAAACCACTGCCGCCAGGTTTTCACCCCCGTAATTCCAAGCCAGCGCAAAGGTTCGAGCTCCCAAAGTGGTGGCAACGCGTCAACCACCCAAGGTTCGCGGACGTGAGGCGTATCCAGGCCAAGCACAAGATCCGCAAGGGTTTCACCGGCCATGCACGAGGGCGCCACACCGGCTGGTCCATGCCCGCCGGCCCAACCAAAGCGCCGCTTCTCGTCAAGAAAGACAAACGGCAGCTCGTCGCGGGGCAGGCCCATGGCGCCACCCCACGAATGCGTCATGGGCACGTCCCGCAGCGCGGGGAAATAAGTGCGCAGCAACTGCCAGACCGATTGGGTATCGCGCGTTTGGGGGCCGAAGCTGTTGCTGATGCGGCTGCCGAAGTAGTAACTCCCGCGGGCCCCGAAGGCGATACGCCCATCGGCAGTGAGGTGGCCGTAGCCGTCTCCGGCCATGGCAAACGAACGGCGCGGCAACAGGCCAAGCGCCTCTTGCAGCGATTGGTCCAGTGCTGCGGTGACCAGCATTCTGGAATGAATCGGCGCCAGCTGGCGCTCGAATCCTGCGAGTTTGGTGACATACGCTTCCGCAGCCAGCAGGACCGTATCCGCCCGCACAACGCCCCGATCGGTGACCACACGGCCGTCCTCCAGCTTAACGGCCGGGGAGCGCTCGAAGAGCCTCACCCCGTTCGCGCACACCGCTTTGGCAAGACCGCGTGCGAGCCGCGCCGGTTGGACGGCGGCATTGTGAGGTGTGAAAAAACCCGCACAGGCGCCGTCAATCGCAACCAGCTCGCGGGTGGCCGCTTGATCCAGCATTTCATAATCGGGCGCGGGGAAGCCGTGTTTTGCCAAGACGTGAGCCGCCTTGGAGAATTGCTGAGCTTCCTCCGCGTTGGCGGCCGTCATTATCAGACCCTCGTGGGAAAAGTGGCAGTCGATACCCTCGCTCACGCAGATCTCGCCAATGCGGGCAATGGTGTCGATTAGCCGCCGTTGGAAATGCACAGCCGCGGTGCGCGTTTCTGGATTCCTCAGCCAGCGAAAGATCGCGTCCCACCACGCCGAGCAGGCACCGCCGTTGCGTCCAGACGCCCCGAATCCGGCAATTTCTTTCTCAACGATGACGATGTCTAGGTCAGGCGCGTGCTGTTTCAGGAAGTAGGCAGTCCACAGTCCTGTAAAACCAGCGCCAACGATCGCGACGTCGCATTGCAGTTCTTGCTCCAGCGGCGGGCGCGGTTCCAGACTCTCCTCGATCGAGTCGAGCCAATAGCTTTGGGCACGGTAAGATCTAGCAAGATCCGATTCCATTGACGAGACACCGGCTTCGGACATTTATCGTGCCTCTTCTGGTTAGATACCGTGACCGCTACGCTCGTTCGCGAATCATCGGCGTAATTGGCGGCGCGGAACCGGCCTGAATGCGCCCCATGACCTCGAACCCATGGCGCTCGTACAACGAGATGTTGGCGGGGTTGGAAGACTCGAGATAGGCCCGTGCCCCTTGCTCATCGCACAACCGCAAGGCGTGCTTCATCAGGGCAGACCCGACACCCTTGCCTTGCCCGGCGGCATCGACACCGATGCAGGGCAAATACCACAAGGGTTCATCGTGGGGATGGTACTGGTCTATTTGCTCCGTGATCGCGCCAAACGTCTCCAGCCGCTCCGGCGCAACGGTCTCCTTGACCACGGCACCCACCGCGCCGTCACTCACTCGGCTACCGGGGGCTAACCAGATGCACGCGCCGCTGAGCGTCTCGTCGGCAAACGCCGTGCCATCCGCTATTCCCGATCCACAGAAGGCCTTCAAAAACCTCGGATACGCATCGAGATAATCCTCCGCTGCAGGGTATATCCAGCGCATAACGGGATCGGCGATAAACGCCGCCGTTAACGTAGCAAACGCCTTGTCCGCGGCCTCTACGCCAATGACAGAAATGACAGGAATATCACTCACCGTTCGCCCCTGTGAAAGTCGTTTTGTGCATTGATGTTCAGCCCACCCAAACATACGCTTTGCTGAACCGCCGTTCAATGTAGCTACTCACCATGCTGACGATAAACAGTACAGAAGAGCTCGAATCTCTCTACCACAAGGCCTATCCGGCTTCGCTGGATAAAGTTCAAGATCGCATTTCGCCAAAATATCGCCAATGGATCGAGCGCTTGGAGCCTCGCTGAGCGGCGTAGCATCATCTACCCAAACACCCAACCGCAAACCGTAGCGCCTTAAACCAAATACAGCCAAGGAATAGAACATGACCCCGACAGCGGCAGAACGCGACGCGTTATTCAAAGCCTTTGGTCGCGCTTTTTTCAAGCAGGACCTGGACGCTATGTACCAGGTGGTAACCCAGGACTTCACGTATTCCATCTTGGTCGACGACACACCGCGGCGGATGACCTCACGCAAGCAGGTGGCCGCGTTCTTTGAAGAACGCAACGGAATCCAAAAAAACGTTCGCTTCGAGGACGTCGTGTTTCACCACGCGTCCGAGGCAACATTCATGACCTACCGCGTGACTGGAACGGACATCGTCAGCGGTGAATCTTTCGAGCGGGTCGGCGTGGAACGTTACACGTTTGTGGATGGGCGCATCGCGGAAAAGGACGTGTACAGCCGCCCCGTGCTGCAAGCGGCGGCTTGATCCACGATCAGCACGGCTCGACGACGAAAACCTACGCCCACTGCGACGTGCTTGTGGAGATGACTGGGGTTTGCCATGGTATCGGAACTGACCCGCTAAGGGATTGATCAAACGGAGGGGCGACAGGTGGGTGACAAGGACTATCAAATTTGCGACGCGGCTGCGCTCGAGTCCGTGATTGGCGAACCGATGGACATCGCGCGCCAGAAGGTCACAACACAGACCAACGATGCCATGAAGGCATACATCGCCGCGTCACCGCTGGCGATGGTTTCCACCATCGACGAGAACGGGCGGGTCGATGTCTCGCCAAAGGGCGACCCGGCGGGATTCGTCCAGGTCGACGGCAACGGCGACCTACTGATCCCCGAACGCCCCGGCAACCGACTCACCTTCGGCTTTCACAACATCCTGCGCAACCGCGAGATCGGCTTGCTGTTTCTGGCCCCGCACCAGCGCGAGACGCTACGCATCAAAGGCACGGCGACGCTTCACCGCGACCCCGACGTGCTCGATTCCATGAGTGTGAACGGTCGCCCTGCACTCTTGTACACCCGCGTCGAGGTGCAAGAGTGCTTTTTCCACTGCGGCAAGGCGCTGATTCGCTCAAACCTCTGGCAGCCCGACCATTGGCCGGAAAAGACCGGCTCGATCGTGTCGGTCTACCGCCTGATCGGCAAGGAGGCACGCAACGCGGAGGAAGAGCGCAAAGCCGAGGCGGCGCTCGAGCGCACCTACACCGACGAGCTCTACTGATAGCGAGGCAACCTTCGCAGGTCGAAAAACTAAACAATGGGAGAACAGCGTGAGCGAGTTCGAATCGCAGCTGGAAGATTGGTACCAAGGCGAGGTCTGGGCCGAGGCCGTCCTCACCGCACTCGCCAACGGCGCGCAGAGCGACGACGAGGCCAAAAAATGGTCTTTGCTTGCGCGGCTCGAGGCGACGATGGCCGGGCGCTTGAGAGCAGCCTGTGAGACTGCTTCCATTGCGCTGCCTGAGCCATCCGACTCGACCCACCTTGACTATGCGCGCCAAATGGCGGGCAATCCGTGGCAGGCCAACATGGAAATCCTGATGCCGCAGGTGGACGAAGCGGTATCCGAGATTCGCTCAACGGCTGAGCACGCCCCGACGGCCTATGCCGGCATCGCGGCCGAGTTTCTCGCTCACGAAGAAGCTCTTGCCGCATTCGTGAGCGCCGAGTTGAAGGGCGAGGACGGCTCGCCGGCCGTGGAGTCGCTGCTAAACCAATGGTCGTAACCAACCCCAGGAGGCCCGACCAGCGCACTACAGCGACCGGCTGATAAGCTCCTTCATGATCTCGTTGGTGCCGCCGTAGATCTTGTGCACTCGGCCGTCGGTGAACATGCGCGAGATTTCGTACTCGTCCATGTAGCCGGCACCGCCGTGCAGCTGCACGCACTCGTCGACAACTTCACACTGTTTCTCTGTGCACCAGTACTTGGCCATCGATGCTGTTGTGCTGTCGAGCTCTCCTTCGACAAGTTTCAACACGCACTGGTCGACGAAGGTGCGGGCCACCAACGCATGGGTTTTGCATTCCGCGAGCTTGAACTTGGTATTCTGGAAGTCGAGGATCTTTTGGCCGAAGGCTTCGCGATCACGCACGAAGTCCAAGGTCAGCTCGACCGCGCGCTCCATGATCACCACCGCCGCCTGGGCGATGTTGAGCCGCTCTTGCGGCAACTGCTCCATTAACTGTACGAATCCCCTGCCCTCCTGTCCCAACCGATTGCTCACAGGCACGCGGCAGTCGGAGAAAAAGAGCTCTGAGGTGTCGGCGGCGGGCATTCCCAGCTTCTTTAGGTTGCGGCCCCGCCCGAATCCCGGGGTATTGGCTTCCACAACGATCAACGAGATGCCTTTGGCGCCAAGCGTGGGGTCCGTCTTAGCCACCACGATCACAAGGTCTGCGTGCTGGCCGTTGGTGATGTAGGTTTTCGCTCCATTGAGGACGTACTCGTCACCATCGCGCAACGCCGTGGTGCGCACGCTCTGCAGATCAGAGCCGGTGTTGGGCTCCGTCATCGCGATGGCGCCCACCGCCTCACCCGAAGCCATCTTGGGCAACCAGGCTTGCCGTTGTGCCTCACTGCCATAGTGGTAGATGAATGGTGCGACGATGGTGCTGTGCACTTGGTTACCCCAACTACCAAGCGCCGCGCGCAGCTGCGCCTCCATGATTACGGTCTCATGCCGGTAGTCACCGCCGCCCCCGCCGTACTCCCCGGGTATCGCGGCGCACAGCAGGCCAGCTTCACCAGCTTTGCGCCACGCATCGCGGTCTACTTTGCCCTGCTCGCGCCAGCGCTCGGCGTGCGGCACGAACTCTTGCTCGAAAAACCGCTCTGCAGCATCTTGCAGGATCCGCAGCTCCTCTTCAGCGAGCCAAGGCGATTGGTAGTTGTCGTAAAGCATGGTCGCCTCCTCATAATCCGGCGGTGGCAGCATGGGCGGCCGCTGGCTCTTCGATTGCTTCGTCAATGTACAATGAATTATTAACCATGGCGAAACGCACCAGAGTCATTTCAACGGCTACCCGAGCGCGTGCGATGGAGCCAGGTTCCGCACGAGGAAGGAAACAGATGCCAAACTTTGCTGAGATCCCCTGGATTGCCGCGCACATCGAACTCTACCGGACCGACCCTGAGAAGGCCCACCTTTGGGACCCGAAGCATGCGGGGGCAGAAGGCCTCCCGATGCTCACGACCCTGCTGCTCACCACCATCGGCCGCAAGAGCGGCCAGCCACGACCACGCCCGCTGATCTATAAGGAGATCGGCGGGTCCTATGTTGTGGCTGGTTCAAAAGGCGGACTACCCAACCACCCAAGCTGGTTTCTGAATCTCGAGGCACAGCCCGAGTGCGACTTGATGGTGGGCGCGAAAGCCGTGAAGGCTCGCGCGCGGGTTGCACAGGGCGAGGAGCGCGAGCGCCTCTGGGCCGAGCTGCAGTCTTACTATCCGCCCTTCGAGGAGTATCGGGAGCGTGCCGGATCACGCGTGATTCCCGTAGTCGTCCTCGACCCGGTCGACTAGCCGCAAGTCGGCTATCAAGGTGTCGGTGTCAGAGGACCTTGCACCAGTTTTTCGGGTGTCGCTTAAGCCTCGGCCTCACCGAACTCGACAAACTCGAAAGGCATCCTGGCAGTTGCGGCTGGGTCCACACACACCCGCGCCGGTTCCGTCGCGGTGGGCGGCAGATCGACAAACTGCGTGCCTGCCGAGTGAAGCTGCTCGCGCCGCGCGACAAGATCATGCACGGCTACGCGGATGGCATACGCACCACCACCCCACTGCCGATAGTACTCGCCGAGCGCCGTGGCTTCGCGCAGGGGCTGCAAAAGCTTCAGCGCTGCTCCCTGCTTGCGGTTGCGTGACATGATCACCCGGCGATACCCCGCTTCATCATCATCGATCACCTCCCCTTCCGCGTCCCACAGGAGATTGCGGCCCAGCACCCGCACGGTAGCCTCGATGTCATCCACCAGATAGGCGCGCGAGAGGATGCGCACCATCTGGCCCGGTACCGGGTCGACCGGGACCGGCGGGGGCGTGCGAAATAACTTCGGCGTAAATGCGGCCGAGTCGGACGGCAGCACCTCGATGATGAGCCCCGCATCGGCATCAGGTTGGTAGACGAAGCCCTCGTCCTCAATGCCCATCCACAGTCGAGGAAAAGGCGTCTCGCCGGATCCCTCCTCTAACCAATGACGCAATCCCAATCTCCGAACGTGCGCCACCAATTCCTCCATTCTGGGCGTAGCGATCACAGTCGCATGGGTCTTGCACGGCTTGGCGCCCTGCACACCAGAGATGAGCTGTGCGCGGCTCGGCTGCGGCGTATCAGCATACTGTTTGGGGCCAATCACCTCGAGCCGCGTCGGGCCCACCTCCCAAGCGGGGTTCACCAACGCGAACACGCAATCCCAGCCCGAGTGCTCATAGTCCACATAGGCCCGCGGGCCGGGCCGGCGCAGGCCAATCGTCTCGATCATCTGATCTATCGCTTCACGCGGCTTGGGTACGAGCATGTCCGCGGAAAACAGGAAATCGCACACAGAACTCATGGCCGGACAGCCCTGGATGCGTCGCTCAGTGCGTCCGCCTCACCACTGATTCCAGTGTGTGATGGTCTCCGGCGAAGGGCGCATCGCAGGCTTGAAGTCCGTACCTATTGTGTAGGCCACTGGGATCAAACCCACCTGGACATAGTCTTCAGGTATTCCCAGCAATTCTGCACACTCTCGCTCACGCACCAAGTGCATGGTCGTCAGGGTGCTGCCGAGCCCGCGGCTGCGCAAAGCCAGCATGAATGACCACACGGCCGGAAAAATCGAACCGTAGGTGACTGCCCCGGCAGCATTGCCGGCGGCCAGCTCACCGAACGTGTCCTTAGCTACGCATGGGATTGCAAGTAAAGGCGCATCGCCCATGTGCTCACCTAGGTATTCCACCGAGCTGTACACGCGCTCCGTCTGCACATCGTTCGCGAACGCCTGGCGTGCTTGACCAAACATGGCATCCGCCAGCTCCCGGTACAAGTCGCCAAGGCTGCGGCGGCGCTCCGCCTCGTCGACCAACAGCCAGGCCCACTTCTGCGTATTTGAGCCTGTTGGCGCCTGTTGCGACAGGCGCACGCAATCCAGCACGACTTCCCGCTCGACCGGTCGTGTGAAATCCAGCCGCTTGCGCACCGAACGCGTCGTAGAAAGCAGCCGATCAGTCTCCGCGAGGTCAAACGGCGGTTCCACTATTGTGCCTCAGACCCGTCCCAAGACAGCGGCAAATTCCGCAAGCTTAAAAGGCCGTCCGTAAAATAGGTCACCTCCTCCCCGGGAGTGACCTCGAACTGAGGAATGCGCCGCAACCATTCGGCCATAGCAACGCGCAGTTCCCGGCGCGCGAGATAGGATCCCGCGCACCGATGGGGGCCACCACCAAACGCCAGGTGAGGGTTGATTTCGCGATCCAGGTCTACGTCAAAAGGACACTCATGGCGCGCCTCGTCCCAACTTGCCGCTGGCGTATTCACTATCACTCTGTCCCCGGCCTTCATCTTCACTCCGTGAAAGTCGAAATCGCGGCTGAGCACCCGTGACATGTCGATCCACGAGTGGATTCGCAGCAATTCTTCAAGGGCAACCGTAATGCGCTCAGGATTCTCCCTCAACTGTTGCTGCTCTTCGGGGTGATCGGCAAGCCACCTAAAGATATGTCCCAAGCCGCCATTTACTGTATCTAGTCCCGCTATGTACATTAGAAAGCAGAAGTCTTGGATAACTTCATCGCTGAGCTGCTCGCCATCTATCTCTGAATCGATCAACGAACTCACCAGATCGTTGCCCGGGTTTACGCGCTTCTCCTCTATCAGCTGCTGGAGATACTGGGCAATCTCGATGCCCACCTGTTGCTTCTCCTCGTCCGTGCCATCGTGGAAAAACTTCTCTTCCCAATGAAAGAACCGCTCCTTCATCTCGATGGGCAATCCCATGATGCGCATAAAGATCACACCAGGAAATACCCGAGCAAAATCCTTCATGAAATCAACCTGGCCCTGCTTGGCAAAACCGTCGATGACCTCGTTAACGACTTCCCGGATGTACTCATCCTGAGAATCAATATTTTTTGGCGAGAAAATCGAGGCAATCAGGCGGCGGTGGCTGGTGTGCTCCGGCGGATCCATCATCAAGGGAATCAGGCGCCGCGGCCATGAAGCATTGTCGTTGGCATAGCGAATGGTAGTAGTGAATGGGTCCGGCTGCTGCAACACCTCCCGGCAGTAAGCTGCTGAGGTCACTACCCAAGCACCGTTATTGCTACGAATATCGTTCGGCGTCCAGAAGATGGGGCGCTGTTCTTTCGCCAACGCTCTAATCACCCCGTAAGGGTCCGTTTCGTACTCAGGAAAGTCGACCTCTGACCACTGGAAAACCAATTCTTCCGGGACATGGTCCGGGATTTTGCTGACATCGCTCGCCGTATTAGCCATGTGCTCCTACCTACACGTCACAAATCAGACCGGGTCGATTGTGAATCCAAAGACCTTGCTGTACAACCTATATAAACGATTTGGGAGAGCAGGGGTGGCCGCATGGCGCTACCAATAAAGGTGGGTCTCAATATTGTTTGGCCACGATCGGAATTGTTAGTGGAGTTCGCCCAGCTGGCCGAGTCTTTAGGATTCGAGTCGGTGTGGTCGGGAGAGCACGTCTGCCTGCCGGCACGCCCGGATTGGTGGGAACTCTACCCCACCGCGCAAATGGCCAAGGCGGCTGGCGAGCACTTCGACGAGGACATGGTGGCATTCAAGCCCGATTCAGCGTTTCTGGATCCCATGACGGTACTTGCCCACATTGCAGGTGCAACGTCACGGATCCGGCTCGGGATTGGCATCTACCTGCTTGCATTGCGTGACCCTATTCTGGTGGCACGAACCATCGCCTCCCTCGACGTGCTGTCCGGAGGCCGGCTCGATATGGCGACCGGCCTCGGTTGGACAGCGGACGAATACACGTTCACCAATAACCAATGGGAAACGCGTGGGCGCCGAACCAATGAAATGATCCGCTGCTTGCGCACCCTGTTCGCAGAGGAGTTCCCAGAGTTTCACGGCGAGTTCTTCGATTTTCCCAAGATCGGGTTTCAGCCGAAGCCGGTTCAGCAACCGCGCCTGCCCATTCATATTGGCGGCGCAACGCCAGCGGCGGCCCGCCGAGCGGCGGCGCTTGGTGATGGCTGGTACGGCTCCGGAGCGCGCAACGTCGACGACATCGTGCGGGACGAACTCCGGAAGGCCGGGCGCGAGCACGACGAGTCTTTTCAGTTTTCAGCTATTACCCTGAAGGGGCCGCTCACGCGCAAAGAGCTGGACCAAATGGCGCGCGAGGGGTTGCACCGGGTGGTGGTGACGCCGTGGCCGGACACCAAGGTGGGAGAGGTAGGACCCGAGGGCCTCAGCCAGCTCGAAGCCTATGCCAAGGCCATCGGGATCAACAATTAAACCCAATATAATCAATAGCATATAGAGGAAATCTCATGTCGCTGTTTGATCTCGAAGGCAAAGTCGCAATCGTAACCGGTGCCACCAAGGGCATCGGCCGCGGAATCGTGGAGCGGATGGCCGAGCATGGCGCACGACTGGTGGTGTCGAGCCGCGACCAGACGGCGTGCGACTCTGTGGCTGCGGAGCTAAACGACGCTTACGCAGACGACGCAGAGATTGCCTGTGGTATTGCCTGCGATATTGACAGTCTGGAGCAGATCGAGAACCTGGCCACAGCAGCTGCCGAGCGTTGGGGCGGCATCGATATCCTGGTAGCCAACGCCGCCATCCTGCCATTCATGGGCCCATCAGCCGACACACCGCCGGAGCTCTTCAACCGCATACTCACCAGTAACCAGCACCACAACTTCAGGCTATGCCATGCGGTGCGGCATAGCATGGTCGGCCGCGGCGGGGGCCGCATCGTGCTGATCGGGTCCGCCTCCGGTCATTCGCCCTCCCCTAACGTCATGGCTTACGCCGTAGCCAAGGCCGGTCTCGCCCACATGGCAAGATGCCTGGCTGATGAACTTGCCCCAGAGAGGATCACCGTCAACTGCGTCGCACCAGGATTGATCCGCAGCTTCTCATCCAAACCATTGTGGGAAGACGAGTCGGTACTCAGCACGGTCACGGCTGGCATACCACTAGGACGCATCGGCGAACCGGATGACATCGCGGGTGCCGTAATCTTCCTGTGCTCTGACGCCGGCTCGTATGTATCCGGCGCAACCATACCCATGGATGGCGGTCGCACCGCATTGTCGCCAGCTACCCAGGGGCGGTCAGCCACCGATGAGACCATGGCAGGCTCGACCTTCAACTAGCGCATCAAGCGGCTAGACAACGCCAACACCAAGCGGAGAGCGCTGCATGAAAATCGGCCTCAACATCATTTCCATGAAAGCCGACGAGTTGGTCGCCGGTGCTGTGCTGGCCGAAGAGCTGGGATACGACTCGCTGTGGATGGGTGAGCATATCCTGCTGCCTTACGGCACCGAGTATCCCGCCAAGCCTCAGCCCTATGGCCCACAGGAGCTTCTGGATGTGTTCGTCCTGCTTGGGCACCTGGCGGGGCGCACCTCGAGGATCCGGCTGGCCACCGGCATCGTCATGCTGCCTTTGCGCGCACCGGTGCTCGCAGCGCGCCAGATACTCGGCGTAGACGTGCTCTCCGGCGGACGCTTCGACCTGGCCGTGGGCCTAGGTTGGCACCCGGACGAATACGCGGCCTCTGGAACCGACATGCACACGCGGGGCAAGCGCCTGGACGAGATGCTGGACCTTATCAACGAGCTGTTCCAGCCGGGAGATACCGAGTTCGACGGCGAGTTCTACTCGGTGCCAAAAACTCCCTTCGATCCAAAGCCAGTGCAGAAGCCGCGCCCACCGTTTCTGGTAGGCGGCAGCTCCGAGGCCGCGAAGCGCCGCGCTGCACGCTGGGATGGTTGGTACGGCGTCTGCACCTCCCCCGAGCACGCAGCGCTATCAATGGCGGAGATCGACAGCTACCGGCGCGAGTACGGGCGTGAAAACGAGCCCTTCGAGACAGTGATCGTGTTCTACCAGGGCGGACCAGGCGGCGATGCACCGCCACGTGAGATCATCGAACAGTTCGCCGCTTTGGGAATCGATCGGTTCGTGGTCACGCCCTGGGAGTTTGACTACCACAATGCTCTACCGCGCATCGCGGAGTACGCGCGCGAAGTGGGCCTGGGGACGTAGCGCTGTCCGCCGAGGGCTAGGCCGAAGCTTCCCGTGCATCGAGCTGTGCGCGAATCTTCGCGTGCGCTTCCTCGGTGAGGTCGAACTTGAACAGGAAGACCAAAGCACCCGCAGTAATCATCACTGCGGGCAGCACGGTGTAGAGCACGCGAATGGTGGTGAGTGTCCCTTCGGTTTGCTCTACATTCGGCTCGAAACCGGCCCATTGCAGCAGGATGCCGGTGATAGCGGCCACGATGCCTGCGGCCGCTTTGCGCATGAAGTTCCAGATGGCGAAGTACGAGCCCTCCTTGCGCTCACCGGTCTCAAACTCATCGCAGTCGACCACGTCGGCCTGTACTGACGGGCCGACCACGGTGCTAATGCCGGTGCCGATACCGGTGGCCATAGTGACCGTTAACAGGTAGATCAGCTCGCCCGGACCTGCGAAAAACTTGCCCACGTATGCGCCTGCACTGAACAGCATCGCCACGAACCATACGTACTTCTTGCCGAACCTGCGCGACAGCCAGACTGCCGCCGGTATGATGATGATGGTAGGTACGAAGTGCGAAAGCAGCAGCAACGAGTAGGCGCCCTCCTCGTGCATGATGTACTGCATGAAGTACGGGGCGAGAATCCCCAGGCTCGCGGTGCCAATATTCTCTATGAGAAATACCAGGATCAGCAGGCGTGCATGGCGATTTACCAGTACGTCCTTAAGCGCCTTAATCGGATTGCGTGCGCCGCGGCCAACATGATCAAGCCGCTCGCGCACTTTCGCGGTACCAAGCATGATCAGCAGCCCCGCGCCAATCCCGACCAGCGTCGAGATCATGAAAGCCATCGCGCGCCGGTCGTCGGCCACCGTGAGTAAGTGCACTGCACCCACACAGATGAGGAACCCGACGTACCATGCGAACTGTCGGTACGCGAACACCCGCGTACGCTCGTGATGCGCCATGCTGAGCTCCGCGCCCAGAGCTGAGTGAGGAACGAACCAGATGGTAATAGCGGTTTCGTAGAGCAGGATCGCCACCGCGGTCCATGCGATCAGCAGAGCGCCGTCCAAAAAGGTCGGCGGGTTCCACAGCAGAAAGGGCACCAACGCTATTGGCAGCACCGAGGCATACAACCAGGGGCGGCGCCGACCAAGCCGGCTTGTTGTGCGATCCGACAGGAAGCCCGCCATGGGGTCAGACACCGCATCCCAGATGCGCGCGGCACCGAAGATCAGCCCCATGGCCGCCGGCGCGATGTAGAGAACGTCCGTTGCGTACTTGAAGAAGTACAGGTTCAACAGGTAGGCAACCACGGAAACCCCAACCGTCGGAAACGCATAGGCCACCACCTCGCCAACCTTCAGCGTGTTCCCCTTAGCGCCGTCACCCTCTATCCGATCGGCTGTCGTGACCACATGGCCCTCCCGTTGTTTGTCCACCTCATTGAACGAGCGGCAGATCGATCCAGCCAGCGCCTTCCGACGATGCACGGGCCGCGTCGATCACACGAGCAACCATCCAACCATCCCGCCAGCTCGGCACCCGGGGTGCTGGCTCGCCGCTCAGTGCCGGCTGCCACTCTTCCAGCAGCAGAGACATCGCCCTAACCATACCCGCAGAGCGACGCGTGCCCAGATCGACACCGCTTTTGGGTTCGCGAACCGGCACCGGCCGGTCCGTCAGCTGCACATCATCTACGGTGCCTGCCCGCAATGCCGCCCCGTCGTAGACAATGGTGCCGTGGGCGCCGAACATTTCCAGTGTTTGGCCCATGGTGTGCAAGCCAACCACCGAAGAGCTCAACACCGCGCTGGCACCTGATGCCAGGCGCAGCAGCAGGTTGCCCGTATCATCCGCGTCCACATCGACTTGCGAACCGTCTCGCAGCTCTCGTTGCAGCACCGAGGTCTTGACGTCCGCGCACACGGCTACGGACTCGCCCAAAAGCGTGTGCACGAAGTCGATCTCGTGAGACTGCTGACCCATCAGATAGCCACCGCCCTCGCCGCGTTTGTACATCCAAGGCGACTGGGCCGCATGGGTCGGGTGCCAGTAAGCCCCACTTTGGCAGACGCGCGCGAAATAAGGGACCCCAAGCGTTCCTGCATCCACCAAGTCCCAGATAGCTAGCTTATGGGGCAGCCAGCGCAACTCAAAACAGGTGGCCGTGGCACGATCCGTCTCCTGTTCGGCTTGCACGAGATCGTGCGCCTCGACAGCATCCAGGGCGAGCGGCTTCTCGCACAGCACATGCTTGCCGGCCGCCAGCGCCGCGAGACAGACGTCTGCATGCTGTGTCACGGGAGATGCGATAGATATAAGGTCCAGGTCATCGCGGGCGACGAAACTCCGCCAATCGGTACCCACATCGGGAATACCTAGACGCGCACCCGCCGCTTGCACACTCTCCGGGTGCCTGGCGCAAAGGGCCGCAACCTCGAATCCCTGCACGGCGCGATAGGCCGGAACATGCACCAATGCCCCCCAACCGACGCCTACAACTCCTACGCGAATTGGAGGGCCCTCACTCAAGGCATTCCGACCCAATTTTGTCTAGATGCCTTACAAATTGCCATGTCGCGCAGCAGTTGCCCAATACGATTAACTGAGGCCAACACTAATTGTCTAAATAAGTGAACTGTTGATATGATATCGCCCGGATTACCCAATGCAAATGGAGGGGTCATGCACAAGGTAAGTGTACTCGCGTTGAACCTATTCTTAGGAGCTATGCTTCTCGGAGCGCTGCCGGGCACGGTAGAAAATGCCATCGGCGCAGAAGGTTTTACCATCGAAGAAATAGTAGTTACGGCTCGGAAACGCTCTGAAAATCTGCAGGAAGTGCCTGTGGCAGTCACGGCGTTTACCGGCGACGGGATGATAGAACAGGGCATCGACCAGTTGTCCGACATCGCCGCCTTCACGCCAAGTCTTAGCATTAGCCAACAGCCGACCTACAGCAATTCGACCGCAGATGGATTAACACTTCGCGGCCAGAGTGCAGGCGGCACGCAGATTAGCAACGATCCCGCCGTGGGAATCTACATCGACGGGGTAGTAAACCCACACCCAACCGGCATGCAGATGGCCTTTTTCGACGTGGAAGGCGTAGAAGTTCTGAAAGGCCCACAAGGCACCCTTTATGGTCGCAACACCACAGGGGGCGCAATCAAGATAACGACGCGCAAGGCTGACTATGACGGTATTCACGGATTCGTAGAGTTGGATTCGGGGAACCACGCCACACTTAACTACAAAGGCGCGCTCAACATACCGATCATGCAAGACAGAATGGCAGTGAGGCTCGCTTATCAGTCGAATAACCGTGATGGTTTCGGCCGATCAGCCATCACACGCCAAAAATTGGGCGGCGACCGAAACCAAAGCTATTTTCGCGGTAGCTTCCGCCTCGACTTCGATAAAGTGCGCGTAATGCTTGTGGCCGACACATTCAAAGCACGGGAAAACGGGCCGCTCATGGTAACCAGAGGCGCCTATTTCAACGCTACAACCGCGATTGATGGAAGTTACACGCCAGCGTCTGGTTGTGCCCCGTTTGACATCCCCTGTGGCCAAGCATTTAACGAAAGTCGCGCAGCACAAGGCGGTGACGATTTGTTCACCAACTATAGCGACTTGCATCATTTCGATGACACCGATATGTGGAGCGTAAGCGCTCGGGTTGAAATAGATCTAACAGACGATGTATTGCTGACATCCATCACCGGGTGGCGCGACATGACAAACACGCACCTGACCAACTTCAGCGGTGCTGATTTCAAAGCAATCGTCACTGGAGACCCCAATTTTCCTGATCGTGATTTGCATCAGGCCTACAATGTGTTTACCCAAGAAATTAACGTCAGCGGCACGGCCCTGGACGGGCGCCTAGACTGGCTAGTTGGCGGATTTATCAGCGACGATAATGGAGAAGACAGGGACTTCGTTAACCTAGCCCAGAACTTTAAGCCGATTAACGGGACCAATTACTTCTTCATCTTCGACGCACCTTTGGTAGACCAATCGAGCTGGGCTCTTTTCACGCAGATGACGTTCGCACTAACGGACACCGTAAACTTCACGGCCGGCGGTCGATTCACCGAAGAGAAGAAAGAGCAGATCAATGCACACGGCACACTGCTACCTGATTTCCTTGGTATCAGTGGTGGAGCAGGACTGCTCTGGTCTTGCGGTAATGCAAACTTTTCAGGGCCTGTGTTTGCGGGAATAAATGATCGCCTAGAACTGTGCGCCTTAGACAAGCGCACCGCGAAATATGACGGCTGGTCATACTTATTCAGTATCGATTGGCAGATCACGGAAGACGCACTCGTCTACGTCAAGGCATCGGAAGGTTTCCGTGGGGGCGGCTTGGATATCCGCAGTGCGGGCTGGCCCGGCGGCCCAGCCGGAAGACCACCCTTCGAGCCCGAAACGGCAACGGATTTGGAGTTCGGGCTAAAAGCAGATTGGTTCGATGGGCGTTTACGCACCAACCTGGCGTACTACATGACGAAGTACAAGAACAAGCAGGAAAGCGTAATCATTCCAGGGCCTGCCACGGTGACCACAAATGCTGGTAAAGCTGACATCGATGGTTTCGAAGCAGAGATAAGTGTCTACCCGGCTCCAGGGCTAAGGATCTATGGCACGCTGACGTGGTTTGATGGGGAATACACGAGCTTCATTGGTGCCCCGGTGGAGAATTGCACCATCAATCCAGTCACAGGCTTGGCGTGGAATCCCATTTGCCAGGACCCTAATTTCGATGCGGCCACGACAGATGGCGCAGGGGAACCTATGGGTGGGACGACACTGTCGACCCCTGAGTGGGTCTACTCCATCGGTGGACGCTGGGAGCTACAAGCTGGCCCCGGTACCCTGGGTATCCAGTTGGATTATGCCTGGCACGACAACACAGCCCCCGGTATACGTCGTATAGATTTCCAGATTCCACAGGATATAAGAGATGAGTTTTACAGTTCTCTCGGCCTGTTAAACGGGCGAATCGACTACGATATGCCCGAAATAGGCGTGAATATTGCTCTGTGGGCCACCAACCTGACGGACGAGAGATACCACCGGATGGGGGTAAATCAAAGCAATATGGTCGGCGTGCAAACTGGTATTGCCAACGAGCCGCGCATGTGGGGTGGTACGATTACTAAGCGTTTTAATAACTAACGTTAACCCAACCCTGATGATCGACCCGCCGGAGCAATGCCCCGGCGGGTTTTTTTTTGCCAAGGGAGGCTAGATGTCAAAGGAAATGCGATTCGATAAGCGGATCGTCATCGTCACAGGTGGCGGACGAGGTATCGGGAGAGCCCACGCCCTTCTATTAGGTGCACGAGGGGCTCACGTGGTCGTTAACGATCTCGGCACGACGACGGTAGACGGTACCGGCGAGGCAACGCAGTCACCCGCCATCCAGGTAGCCGATGAAATTCGGTTAGCCGGCGGTACAGCGATTGCCAACTTCGACGACGTATCTACGGAAGCCGGTGCTGCGAATCTGATTGATCAGACCATCGACACCTATGGCAAGATCGACATTCTCGTGAATAACGCGGGCATTCAGGCGTCGCCGCCTTTTGGCGATGGCACCAGCGAAGCCTTCGATCGAATGATGCGGCAGCATGCCTACGGACACTATTTCGTGACCCGGGCAGCGTGGCCCCACATGATGTCCGTGGGCTACGGACGCGTGGTAAACACAACGTCCGGCGCGGCGCTTTACGGCTTACCCCAATCTAGCCACTACTGCATGGCTAAAGGGGCAATTATCGGCATGACTAAAGCACTAGCCTTGGAGGGTGCTGCGGCCGGAATCAAGGTGAACGCCGTAGCTCCCGCCGCCTATACGCGCATGGTGACCGGGATGAAGGACGAAGACCTGCGCCAACAGATGGAAGCACTGATGCCACCCCACTTTGTTGCACCCATGGTTGCCTGGCTCGCCCACGAAGCGTGCTCCGTATCAGGCGAGATCTTCGATGTGGGCGCGGGCCGCGCGGCCAGGGTGTTTTTTGCCGAAGGGCCCGGCTACTGCAGTCGATCGTTATCGATCGAAGAAGTGAACGAGCACTTCGAAACTATCTGCGACGAATCTGCCTATATGGTCTTCAAGACCGGAATGGAAAGCGCTGAGAAGATGTCGGAAATTGCTGGTGCCGCCATGAGACAATAATACAACCAGTGTCTACCGCACGTTTCTCGCCCAGTGGATCTGCAGCTATTACCGGTTCGCTGACCTAGATAATCCGAGCCTAGGAACCACCTTCTAGTCCAGCGAACAGCTCGACATCGCGCTCTATGAGTGCGTCCATGGAGTCGGCAGGCGCTTCGGGTACCACTACTGCCTCATCCCGCGTGGGTAGCAGCACCACAGCCTGGCCTGGAGAAGTCACCACACCACGCTGGTTGGTGCAGCGAATGTCCAGGTACACCTCGTTGCGGCCGTCCTCTTGACGTTTGTCTACAACCTCTCCGGTAAGCCAAGTCGTATCACCCATGAAGTTAAAGCGTCGGTGCTCGCAATACAGCTTCCACAGCCAGGCGTCGTCACCCATCCAATCAGTCACCAAGTGGCATAACCAGGTTTCGCGCAGCCCGCCGTAGTCGTACGAGGTAGGCAGTCCCAGTTCCTGGGCGCGCTCAGGCTCCCAATGCAGGCGCTGAACGGTGTCGGGGATATTCAGTGCATTGGGTGGGTAAAGACCCGGCGCCTTGCGACGGACCTGGTAGGCCAAGCGAAAATTACCCGGCGGCGTGAGTTGCATACCCCAGCCCAGATGCCACACCAGGATATTGCTGGTCGTTAACGGACCTTTCACCTTCTTCTGCAACTCATCGCCAATTTGCACATCTTCGAAGTATCGTGTCTCCGCCCCACGCCGCGATTCTTGCGCATAGCAAGCGTCGATCTCGGCCATCTGATCCTCGGTATACGGCTCCGCCGTCTCGCGCTCTTTCTTGCGCTCCCGAGAGGCGCCCCGTTCCGTGTTCACCCAGGTACCGCGTTGGACCATGATGGGCGCCCCATCCTGGTTAGCGAACGGAATACAGATCGTCTCATGCGCCGACCGACCACCGAACTCACTGCGTTTGTCCAACACGCCCACGACCGAGCGCATCTTGTAGACCCGATCACCGATATTGAACGGTCTCCACCATTCGAAATCCATACGCGCTTGATAGGATCCGAGACCAGCCCAAGGATCACCGCGGAGGAGCGCTTTAGTTTCAGGGTCCGGAGGTGGCGTAATATTTTGGCCCACGGTGTACTGAAACGTGGGCGGCGCGATTAGATTTCCCCATCGAGTCTGCTTGGCATATGCGGGATCACAATAAAGCGGATTGTCATCCCCATACCCAAAGGCGAAATGCCTTGAACCATCCTCAGAAACCTCAAAGTTATGGGGAGGGTTACGCAGTACCTGTGGAATGCCAATACGCTGGCGGGCGCGAACGAAGGACCCGTCCGTCAGCTTCCCATAATCGTCGGCTTGGATATCGGTCATGATCCAGTCGCTCCAGTATTGATGAAAGGGCCAAAAAAAGAACCTAACGCATGCATACGATTACTTGCTCGGGGCATTCCGGCGTACTTCCTTGAAAGGTATACCGCGATCCGCTGCAGCCTCGCGGGGCATCCCGAGCACCCGCTCGCTAATGATGTTGCGTTGCATCTCCACGCTGCCACCGCCCAGCGACCAAGCCTGGCGGAATATGTAATCGTTCCCCACAGTGCTCGGAGAATCTGCACGCTCCCACGCAATGCTTTCGGTGCCGGCAATCTCAAACGTAACGTCGCTGCGCCGCACGCCGTTAAGCGAGCCGAACAGCCGAGGCACCGCGCCCGACGTGGGCGGCAAACCCTGACTCGCAATTCCCTTAGTAACACGTTCAATAGTCTGCGCCTGTACCGTCTGTAGCACGTGAATCTCCGCGATGAGATCGCGCACGTGGGAATCGTCTGAGCGCTCCCTTGCACGCGCCAGCCGCACCAAGTCCTCGACCGTGTCACGCCGGCGACCGCTCACCCCGACGGCGTAGGGTGAAGCGCCACCCGAGGCACTTCTCTCGTGGAATAACAACCGCTGCGCCGACGTCCAGCCATCATTGACCTTACCTAGAACGTTTTCCAACGGAATGGGGACATCGTCAAAAAACTCCTGGCAAAATTCGGCACCACCGTCGGATTGACGTATTTGATTAACTTCTACACCCGGCTGGTGGATCTTGACGATGAACATCGTCAGTCCCTGGTGCTTCACTGCATCCCAGTCCGTGCGCGCAAGACAGATTGCGTAATCCGAAAAAGCGGCGTAAGAACTCCAGATTTTGGATCCGTTGAGCAAGTAATTGTCGCCATCAAACTTGGCAGAGGTAATCGCGCCGGCGAGATCAGACCCGCCTGAGGGCTCTGACATGAACTGCACCCAAAGCTCTTCGCCACGAATCATGGCTGGCAGGTGACGACGCTTTTGCGCCTCAGTACCGAGATCGAGAATCGTGGGCGCAATGATGGTGAACGTCGGCGTATTGAACAGCAGCGGCATCTCGTAGCTTTGCGCTTCCTCCCCGAAAGCCCGCTGATACTCTGGCGCCAGCCCCTGACCCCCATACTCCTTGGGAAAGCACAGCCCTGCAAACCCTGCCTCAAATAGGAGGGCTTGCAATTCTTTGGCACGCCGAGCCTCATCGGTCCCCACGCGCATGCCGTTCCAGGGCTGCGCATCCGCGGGCAATCGCGGAAGGTTACCTGCCAACCAATCACGAGCGCGCTGCCGAAAAGCATCTAATGATTCCATAACCATCTATATTCCCAACCTACCGGCAATGGAAGCCCGGTGCTCCCGGGGCTCGCCGAAGGTAACGCGATTCGAAGCGACTCGCCGCAAATACAAGTGGATGTCGTGCTCCCACGTCACCCCTATACCGCCGTGCATTTGCACGCACTCCTGCACGATGGCAGGCGCGCGCTCGCCGACAAAGGCTTTCGCCACCCTGACGAGCATCGCCGCCTCCGCACTGCCATCGGCCATGGCATGCAAGGCCGCCGATACGCTGGCATGGCAGCCTTCCAGGTAAGTCTTCATGTCGGCAAAGCGGTGCTTCAATGCCTGATAGGAAGCGAGCGGACGGCCGAATGAGTAGCGATCGAATACCCATTCGAGTGTGAAATCGAACACGCGCGCGACCGCGCCCGCACTCTCAGAACAGGAGATTGCCAATGCAAGCTGCAGCTGCTGCTCGATGTCCTGTTCAGCACTTCCCGGACTGCCCACCAAAGAATCTTCGTCGGCCTGCACGTCGTCGAAACGAACTCGGGCGAAACGGCGGGCCAGATCCAGGCCTTCCAGAGCCTCAATGGTTACCCCTTCGGCATCAGCGGGCACCAGGAATTGTGTGAGCTCGCCATCGCAACGCGCAGATACCAGCAGGTGTTGTGCCTGCCCGGCAGCTTCAACCGGTGCTTTCACTCCACGCAAACGGTAGCTACTTCCCTCGCGCTTGGCTTCTAGCTGCACAGCGTCCGCAGACCAGCTGCGTCCGCCCTCGGCAAAACACCAGCTAGCCGTAGCCTCGCCTGCCACCAGGGCTGGCAACACCTCGGAACGCTGGCTCGCATTACCCGAACGCGACAGCGTCGCCGCGACCACGCTGCAGGGCAGCAGCGGACCAGGCGCTAACGCGCGTCCGACTTCCTCAGCCACCACGCCCACGTACAAAATGCCCTGCGACCCCAATCCGAGACCACCCGCGCTTTCGTCCACCATCAACGAAATCCATCCGAGCTCGGCCGCTCGCTGCCACCAGGCCGCATCAAAGCCGACATCAGATTCGGCAAGCTCACGAACCGCTGCGAGATCACTCTCGTCCGCCAGGAAGCGTCGGGTCGTGTCCGCAAAGAGCTGCTGCTCTTGGGTCAGGTCGAAATCCAAATTTCCCCCAATAGAAAGGCGCCGCAGCGCCATCAACGAGGTTATATCATTTAGATGATTGGTCCAAGCGGACCGAATTGCGGTTGACCCACTGTAGGCTCGGTAGTTGAATACTGCCACCGTCGAACCCTTGAAAGCATGGAAGTACCCAACCACAACGCCACCCTCCCGGCCATGCTGAGCCACCTGAGCACCTTGCACGGCGACCACGTGCTCGCAAGCGATGCCACGCGCACGCTCACTTACCGGCAGGCAGAGGAAGAATCCCGCGAGCTGGCGCTGGGTTTGCTCGCCGCCGGCGTCGGCAAAGGAAGCCGCGTGGGGCTGCTCATGGGCAACTCACCGCAATGGATCGTGACCTGGTTTGCGGCGCTGAGGGTCGGCGCGCTCGTCACCGGGATCAGCACGTTCCTGAAGCCGCCTGAGCTGGCCTGGGTTCTGAAGTTTGCCGACATCGACACGTTGCTGATGCAGGATAAATATCTGAGCAACGACTACGTGCTCAACATGCGCAAAGCATTCCCAGAATTGGCCGCCGAGTCGGCGCCACCCAGACGACTCCAGGCAGCACCGTATTTGCGCACCACCTGGGTGTGGGGCGAGGCGGTTCCAGACTGGGCCCAGGGCAGCGGCGAAGACTTGGAAGCCCTCGGAGCCGAAGCCGGATTCACCGACGAAATCCTCAATGCCGTGGAGAACGAGATTACGCCGGCGGACCTCGCCGTGGTCATCTTTACTTCGGGCAGCACCGCGCAACCCAAGGGGGTGGTACACAGCCACGGCACCGTAGTGCGTCATTCCTACGCTATGTACGACTACTCCGAATGCGCTCCGGGGATTCGCTCGTTGGTGCTCACTCCGTTTTTCTGGATTGGCGGGATGCTCACCAACCTGCTCAACAGTATGATCGGCGGCGCAGAGTTGATCTGCCCCGAGCGCTTGGATGCCGGCTCCGTATTGGCGCTACTTCGCCGCGAGCAACCCGACCATCTCACCGGATGGGCGGGCCAGCTCAATGCCATCACGGAGCATGAGGATTTTCACGCGGACGATTTCCTGCGTTTGAAGCCCTCTCACAATACTCAGCGACGCGCCGGCGCGTTGGGCCCTCCGGCACAGATTCCGCTCACTCTGGTGCCGAATTCGCTCGGCATGTCCGAGTCATTCGGCCCCCATAGCGGCGAGCTGGATCTCGTAGTGCTCTCGGAGGATCGAGCGAATTCCTTCGGCCGAGGCATCGGCGCAATCGAACGCAAAATTGTTGATCCGGACGGCACCGGCGAGCTGCCCGCCGGCGAGTTTGGTGAACTGCTGGTGCGTGGCTACTCCATCATGCAGGGCTACTACAAGCGCGAACGCAGTGAATGCTTCGAACCCGATGGCTTCTTCCGCACCGGCGATCTATGCGCCATCACCGACGACGGCCATCTGTTCTTCAAAGGCCGCGGCGGCGAGATGATCAAGACCAGCGGCGCCAACGTCTCGCCCCGCGAGGTGGAGCTGACCCTTATGGCGTTCGATGATGTTCTGGAAGCGGTGGTGTTGGGTGTGCCGGATGAGAGCGTGGGGGAGCTTGTGGTTGCCGTGGTCGTGCCGCAGCCGGGAGTGCAGTTAGACGTTGCAGAGCTTCACCAACGGCTACACGCGCAGCTGTCGAGCTACAAGATTCCGAAACGTTTCATCACGGAGCTGCTGGGCGAGGACCTACCGCGCACCGACAGCGGCAAGGTACAGAAAGCCCAGGTACTGGAGATGATCGAGCCGCTGCTGGATCGTTAGCCGCTATTTCCAGCTAGGCAGCTTTCTCCAGAATATGCACACCGCAGGCAGATCCCAGCCCAATCACGTGCGCAAGGCCAACCTTGGCTCCCTCGATCTGACGCTGCTTGCCTTCATCACGCAGGTGCTGACATACCTCCCAGATGTTGGCGATGCCAGTCGCAGCGATAGGGTGCCCTTTGGACTGCAGGCCGCCAGACACGTTGACGGGAAGGCGCCCATCGCGCCAGGTGACGCCAGAATTGAAGAAATCGGCGGCGCCGCCCTCCTCGCAGAGCATGAGATTGTCGTAGTGCACCAGCTCCGCAGTGGCAAAGCAGTCGTGTAACTCCACCAGATCAAGGTCTTCTGGGCCCACGCCGGCTTGCTCGTAGGCCTGGTTAGCCGCATTGCGGGTGAGCGTATTTACGTTGGGTAGAACCTGGCAAGCCTCTTCCCACGGATCAGTAGTCAATATGGAGGCAGACACTTTTACGGCGCGGCGCTGCTGCTGTTTGGACAGCGTCTTGAGCTTGGCCCCGTTGAGTACTACGGCCGCTGCCGCACCATCGCAATTGGCCGAACACATGGGCCGCGTATTGGGATAGGCGATCATCACGTCGTTCATGATCTCATCGGCAGACATGGCCTTGGTGTAGGCGGCTAACGGGTTCAGCGTCGAATGGAAGTGATTCTTCTCGCTGATTTTGGCGAACAGCTCAAAGTTGGCCCCACCGTAACGATGCCCGTACTCCATACCAATCTGAGCAAATACGCCGGGCATGGTAGCCGTACCGATGCGGCCATCTACCTCGGCGACCGCTCCGTACCGACCAGACGGCTCCCAGACGTTGGAGTCTTCATCGCGATCGGCACCTGCCAGCAAGCCGGCGCCCGCCAGCTTCTCGACGCCCACAGCTAGCCCAACATCTACCTCTCCGGCTTTCACCGCCATGATCGCGGTGCGCAATGCGGTTGCGCCAGTAGCGCACGCGTTGGCCACGTTGTATACGGGAATTCCCGTTTGCCCCACCTGCTTTTGCAGCTGCTGGCCTATTCCGCCCCCGCCTCTCAGATTGCCAGCCGCTAGTACGCCGACGTCCGCCATGGTGACGCCGCCGTCCGCCAACGCTCCCTGTATGGCTTCCACGCCCAGGTCCACCAGGTCCTTGTCCGGGTGCTTGCCGAACTTGGTCATGTGAATGCCCAGGATCCAAATTTCGTCTTGCGCGCTCATTGCTGTTCTCCTCTAGGTGGCCGGTTCGAACCCGAAGCCGACAGCCACAGTACCATTTTCGTCGTCGCCCATGGGATAGGTCGCCAGGCGCACCTTCATGCCGAGCGACACATGATCGGGATCGGGTGGCGTGTTAATTACATTGGCGCGCACGCTCGTGCCATCGCAGTCCACTACTGCGGATACGAACGGCACCTCGATACCGGGTGCGGCCATGCTGACGATGGTAAACGCCCTCACCTCGCCTTCTGTTGCAACGCCCACGCTTCGAAACTCGGTTCCAAAACACCCGGCACAGGCATTGCGCCGATCGAAATAACGCGCGCCACACTGCGTGCATTCGTTGGCCACCAGGTGAGGCTGATCGCCCAATACCAGGTAGTCCACCAATGGAACTTGGTTTGCCATGAAGCACCCCCTCTCAAGACTCGGCTAGTATAGATAAAGCGGCCCAACTAGGAACCTCATTTAGACAGGAGAATCCGACACGGCGCTGAGCAGCGCAGTAGGCTGCGCAAGTCGTGTCGGATGCTCGTGCTGAAAAGGTCGCGCCGGCGCCAACCCAGTAAACGCTTCTGGTATGCTGCGCCGTTCTTCGACTTACTGGGAGCACACATGAGCAATTTGGCGGGAAAGGTCGCCGTAGTCACGGGCGCTAGCCGTGGCATCGGCAAGGGCATCGCCCTCGCTCTAGGCGAGCAGGGCTGCATCGTTTACGTTACCGGCCGCAGCACGGGTGACGGCGAGCGTACCATCGACACCACCGCCCGCCAGATTACCGAAGCGGGCGGCGAAGGCCGCGCTATTCAGTGTGACCACGGCGACGATGAGCAAATTGCGGCACTGTTCGAGCAGGTCAAACAGGAAGCCGGCCACATCGATATCCTGGTGAACAACGTGTACAAGATTCCCACGCCACCGGCATGGGGCGGCGGGTTCTGGGAACACCCCCTGGGCATCTGGGACGATCAGGCAGGCATCGGACTGCGCTCACACTATGTAGCGAGCTGGTATGCCGCACCGCTCATGTTCGAAGCGGAAAAGGATCAGGTAATCGTCAACGTGTCGTCACCGGGCGGCCAGACCTACATCTACTCCGCGTCCTACGGAACCGGCAAAGCAGGCCTGGACCGCCTCACCGCCGACATGGCCATCGAGCTAAAGCCCAAGGGCGTGGCCACCATTTCACTCTATCCGGGAGCGGTATCCACAGAGTTCATTCAGGACGCCGCCAAGGCGCAGGGTATGGACTTATCGGAAGCGCAGACGCCGCTTTTCGTCGGCCGCTGTGTATGCGAGCTGCTCAAGTCCGGCGACGTGATGAACCGCACCGGCACCATTCAGTGGGTGCAGAATCTCGGCGAAGAGTTCGACGTACTTGACGAAAACGGCCGGCGCCCCGTACAGGAGGCGCCCGCCTCGTAAGCCTTAAGTCCCGCCGCACACGTACAGGCACTGCCCTGTTACCCAGCTGGCAGCGGGGCTGGCCATATACACCACGGCCCAACCGATGTCCTCCGGGGTACCCAGACGCCGCAGGGGCACCCCGATGACGTCCTCAACCGGCTTGTCGTCGGGGAAGTTGGTGGACTCATTGAAGTTGTCCGTGGGTATGGGTCCTGGGCCCACCGCATTTACCCGAATCTTGGGGGCCAGTTCCAACGAGAACGACTGCGTCAGGCTCACCACAGCTGCCTTGCTGGCACCATAGGGACCGTTCTTGAAGTTGGCTCCCCGGGCCGAGGTGGAGGCGATGTTGATGATGGAGCCCTCTTCGATCACGTTGGCAGCGGCCACGCAGCCGGTGAACACGGCTTTCAGATTGAGGTCCATCTGGGCGTCCCAGCGGTCTTCCGGGGTGCGCGTCAGATAGCGCGGCGTCGCGTCGGGCAGGCCGCCCGCGTTGTTCACCCAGATGTCCACTTGGCCCAGCTCTTTCGCAGTCTGTGCAAGCGCTTCAATCTGATCGGTATTGGTCACATCCACGGACAGTCCGATCGCGCGCTGACCCTTGGCTTCCACCTCGGCTGCCACGGACTGGACTTCGCTCAACGTGCGCGCAGCCACCACCACATCAGCGCCTGCATCCGCCAGACACAAGGCAATACCCCGACCGATACCCTTACCACCACCGGTGACCACAGCCACCTTGCCGTCCAACCGGAATGCATCCGTCATGCCTTTCCCCTATCCTCGTGTTGCGTTGTGCCCTATCTTAACCTCAGTCAGGGAGGGAAACGTATGAGCTACGCGGGTTCGAGAATAATATTCGACGCCGACAGCCATCTCATGGAGCTGCCGGACTTCCTAACGCGCCATGCGAGCGAAGAGCTACGCGACCAGATTCCGGCGCTCAGAAGCCTGGGCGACTTCGACTTCACGGCCCATGCGGATATGAACGAGCATCCGCCGGAGGTGGTGGCCAAGCTCACTGAGCTCGGCGACAGCCTGACTCGCGGCCCCAAATGGCACGCTGCACTGGGTGCATTCAATGGCCGCGAGCGCAGCACTGCCCTGGATCTACTCGGATTCCAACGCCAGGTGATTTTCTGCAGCTTCTGCGCCAGGCTCATCTTCGAAACACAACCACTGTCGCTACGCTACGCCACCGCGCGAGCGCACAACGAATCAATTGCCGAGTTCTGCGCCGCCGACCACCGGCTGATCGGGGTAGCCGTCGTTCCACTGGACGATCCGGACCAGGCCATGGCGCACATTCGCCATGCTCACGAGTTAGGATTGGGCGCGGTGTGGGTCGCATCCGATGCGCCCGGTGGGCGCTCACCGGGACACGTGCTGCACGATCCGGTGTGGGCGCTCATGGCCCAGCTGCAAATGCCGTTCATTCTCCACGTAGGCAGCGGCGTGCTGTCCGTCCCGGACCCGTGGATGAACGATGGACGGCCAGACCGCGCCACCGCCCGAGGTGGCGCTGAGGTAATCGGCTCCAAAGACCTCACCGTGATCTACCACTCAGCCGCCCGCTTCTTGTGCACCCTGGTATTGGATGGCGTGCTGGAACGTCATCCTGGACTGCGTGGCGGCGTGATCGAGCTTGGCGCCGGCTGGGTTCCCGACACCCTGCGCCGTTTGGACCACGCCGCATCCATCTGGGCCCGTTCCGAACCGCACCTGGCCGAGATGACACGCACCCCCTCCGAGCAAATCAGAGCGCAGGTGCGCTTCACTCCGTACCCGTTCGAGGATGTGAGCGCGCTGGTACGGGAGTCGTATCCGGAGCTGTACCTGTTTTCGTCCGACTACCCACACGCAGAAGGGGGGCGGGATCCCATCGGGCGCTTTGAAAAAAGCACCGCGTTGCTTTCCGAGCGCGAGCGAGAGCTGTTTTTTGCGGAAAACTTCGCCACTTTGTACCCGAACCACGTTGCCTGAATTGCTAGCCACGGAGTGCCTATGAACGCCGAACCGTTTGACGTCGCCCTAGACCCGACCGTTCTTGGGGACCTTCAAGCACGCTTGCGCAACACACGCTGGCCCGACGTGATTGGCGAGGACTCCTGGGACTATGGCGTGCCGCAGGCGTGGCTGCGCGACATGGCCACCTATTGGGCCGAAGAGTGGCGCTGGCAGGACGCTGCCCAGGCGATGAACACGTACAGACACTACCGTGCCAGCATTGACGACATCCCTATTCATTTCCTGCACGCACCCGGCACCGGTCCGGATCCCATTCCCCTGGTACTCACCCACGGTTGGCCGTGGACGTTCTGGGATTATAAAGACGTCATCGGTCCGTTAAGCGATCCGGCGGCCCATGGCGGGAATAGCGAAGATGCCTTTCATGTGGTGGTGCCCAGCCTGCCTGGGTTTGGCTTCTCTACCCCGCTTACCCGCGCGGGCGTGGACGTAGGCAAGGTCGCGGAGCTCTGGGTGCGACTCATGCGCGAGGTATGCGGCTACGGGCGTTTTGCCGCCCACGGCGGTGACTGGGGGGCATTGGTGACCGCGCACTTGGCGCATGCCCATGCCGACGATCTGCTGGGGGCACAGCTGGCCTTGGCTATGATTCCCGGCGTGGACCGCAGCGCGCTGGGACCCGACGACTACGGGGAAGACGAGACCTGGATGGCCCAACGCAACGTAGAGGCTCTGCAAACCATTACCAGCCATGTATCGGTGCACACCACCGACCCCCAGACCCTGGCCTACGCCACCATGGATTCGCCCGTTGGCACCGCCGCCTGGCTGTGGGAGCGCCGACGCAACTGGAGCGACTGCGACGGCGATGTGGAGAACGCCTTCAGCCGCGAGCACCTTTGCACCACGGCGGCCCTTTACTGGTGCACCGGCGCATTCACCAGCGCGATGCGCTTGTACTTCGAGCACTTCAACAAGCCCTGGCCTCTGGTCCACGATCGGGTACCGGTGATGGAAGCACCCACCAGCCTGGTAGTGTTCCCCAAAGACGTGGTGCACCTGCCGCGTTCGGTGCTCGCCAAGTACACCAACCTGCAGCATTATCAGGTCATGCCGCGCGGCGGCCACTTCGGGGCCGCCGAGGAACCAGCGCTCATCGTCGCGCAGATTCGCGAGTTCTTTCGCCCCTACCGGGGCTAGCCGACGCGCCTATTGCTGGTCGGTCTGCACCCGCACGCCACGGGAGACCAGTTCGTGGCGTTTGACCTTCCACTCCCCGTCGATCTTCTGCATCACCTGCTCGTAGGTGGCCCAGAGCGTGAGCGTGGTCTTGGGGTCATTGGCCATATAGTGATGGGCCTGCACATCGGTGCGGCAGTTGGCGGTGTCGCCATCGATGGTGGCCAGCGTGGGCCCGAGCATGTGCTGCGTGGGACCATAGGCCTTCAGCGCTTCGATGACGTACGCCGTCCACTCATCTCCGCCGTGGACCTCTTCATCTCCGAACCCATGTACGGCCACATCGTCGGCAAAGCATGACCGGTACATTTCCATGTCTCGGTTATCGACGCCGGCTGCGTAGCGGGCCATCACGTCGGTGATCTTGATTCGGTCTTCCGCCCAATCGGACATAGTTCCTCCCCGTGGAACAGACTTTGGATGACCACGAGTATGTCCCATTCTGGGTGCAGAGACCAAGTGTCTCGCTCGTAGCGATTCGCTTATACCGCACCCTTCGGCGGCGGCTCCAGATCCGACCAGTGCAACGCCACCGGGCCACCGCAACTCAGTAGAAGAAACTCCACACCTTCCGGCCCAGGCTCCTCCGGACCGTAGCTGTAGCCCCCGCGCACCCAGCGCACGTCACCCGGCTCGAACCAACCCTCATCTCCAAAGCGCATGCTTCCCTGGGTAATGAAATACAGCGTGTCGTAGTCGTGCCAGTGCTCGCCAGCGCTGTAATCAGGGGCGAAGCGTGTGCGCAGCAGGTACGGGTCGTCGTTGCACAGCAGCTGCACCGGCTGGGTGGGGCGCCCGGCCGGGTCGTCGAAATCCTGCCAGGGCACGTCATCCAGATTGATGCGCCCCCATCCAGGGCCGACCCCCAGTCGACGTGTGAGCGCCTCAGGCACCGCGGCCAGATCCTCCCAGTTGAGGCCCACGGCACCGCCAAGGCTGACCAGGAAGAACTCCACCCCCTGCTCGCCGGCAACTTCGGGCCCATACACGTGGCCCGCATGCACCCAGCGCACGTCGCCAACCTGGTAGCGACCCTCGTCGCCAATGGTCATGTCGCCCTTGGTGATGATGTAGACCGTGTCATAGGGGTGCCAGTGCAATCCCACCTCGAAGTTGTCGGGAATTTGCGCGTGCAGCACCCGCGGATCGCCCTCAATGCCAGTATCCAGCAGCACGCGCACGGGGGTAGTGGGGCGTCCGTGAGGATCGTGAAACAACTCCCAGTCGATCTCGCTGGGCCGCGCCCGCGCGCGGTTGTCCCGCACCAGGGTGTGTTCGCTGAGGTTTGCCTGCACCCGTTTGCTCTCCCGGACTGTAGCGTTGGAATGTTAGCATTCAGCCCACGCAACGCGGCAAGGAATGGACATGGTTAACTTCGGGCTGTGGTACGACTTTCGTAATCCCGGACCCACCGAGCGCTCGTTCGAGAGCCTGTATGCCGAAAGCCTGGAACAGATGGCCTGGGCAGAGACCCTGGGGTTTGATTCCATCTGGCTCACCGAGCACCATTTCTGCGAGGACGGGTATGCGCCTTCGCCTCTGGTGGTCGCCGCCGCCATTGGCCAGCGCACCAGCCGCATGCGCATCGGCACCAACCTGATGCTGCTGCCCTTGGCCGACCCGCTCCGTCTTGCGGAGGATGCCGCCACGCTGTCGATTCTTACCGGCGGACGCTTCGATCTGGGCGTGGGCCTGGGCTATCGGCAACTGGAGTTCGACTATTTTGGCCGCAAGCTGATCAACCGACCCAGTCTCATGGAGGAAGGTGTCGCCCTGCTGCGCGCCGCCTGGACGGGGGAACCCATCCGCCACCAGGGCAAGCGCTATCAGGTAGACGGACTCATGGTGCGACCCGCTCCGGCCACGCCGCCGAGGCTGTTCATGGGCGGCATGGCAGAACCCGCTATCGCGCGGGCCGCACGTCTGGGCGACGGCTTCTTGTCCACCGGCGGCATCGGCCACGACGTTTATGTGCAGGCCCTGGAAGCGGCCGGCAAGTCGCGCAGCGAAGGTGCCATTTGCGCCGGCAACTGGGCCATCATTGCCGACGACCCTGAAAAGGAAGCCGCCGCCGTGGGCGAATACGCCCTGTACCAGACCAACCAGTATGTATCCTGGGGCGCGTTCGGTCCTCCGGACGAAGTCCCCTTGTTTCCCGACGCGGCCACCGCCATTCAAGAGGGGTTCTATGAGCTGTGGGATGCGGATCAGGCCGTAGCTGCGCTCACTGACATGCTCAAGACCTATCCGGAAATCGTCGACGTGCACTTCTGGGCACAGTTTCCGGGTGAGTCCATCGACAGCGGCAGCCGCCGAATGGAGTACATCGCCAAGCAGGTACTTCCCCGGGTACGCGCCAACATCGACGCATAGTAGGGTTATCTCATCAAAGCCATCGCATTATTAGTGATCTGGTGGGCTGCGGCTGGCGCGGCTGCAGACGTCACCAATGGGGAACCGGCTACCCAGTTCGGCGAGTCCGGATATTTCCGCATGACCTTGCAGAGCGCGCTGGCGCCGGTGGCCATCAATCGCATGCACAACTGGAACCTGCGGCTGGAGACTCCCAGTGGAGATCCGGTATCCGGCGCCAACGTCACGGTGACCGGCGGCATGCCCGACCACGACCATGGGCTGCCCACCGCACCGCGCGCCACTGGCACGGTGAACGACGGCCAGTACCTAATCGAGGGCGTGAAGTTTCACATGAACGGACGCTGGGAACTCACAATAGGCGTGGAAACCGCCACCCAGAGCGATGCCGCCACCTTCGTATTTGAACTCTAGGCCATCGTCCGTGTTACGCCCTGCACTTGTTCTCGTGAGCGTCGCTGCGCTTGGCCTGGGTGCCTGGTGGATGGCCCAACTGCCTCCCGAGGAGCAATTCAGTGCCGAGGAAAAAGTGCTGGTGCGTTCGCTGTGGATCGGCAACCTGGCGGCGCTCGCGCGCGACCCCAGCAACCGTGTCGCCGACGATGATGAAGCGGCTCAGCTCGGTCGGCGGCTGTTCTTCGACAGGCGCTTGAGTGCCAATGGCGGCGTCTCCTGCGCCACCTGCCACAAGCCAGAACGCTATTTCACCGACGGCCTGCCCACCGGGCAGGGGTTGCGCACCGGGGAACGCAACACCATGGGGCTGGTGGGCGCGGCGCGCAGTCCTTGGCAGTTCTGGGATGGCCGCAAAGACAGTCAGTGGTCCCAGGCCCTCAGTCCTCTGGAATCCACCGTGGAGCACGGTGCCAATCGCATGGAGTTGGTGCGCTTGCTGAGTGAGGACATGGCCTACCGCACCGCGTACCAGGCGGTGTTCGGAGAATTGCCGCCCGTCGGTGACCCGGAGCGATTTCCGCCACAAGCCAGCCCGCTCGGTAATGAGGAACAACGCACCGCCTGGGAGGGCATGTCAACTGCGGATCAGCACGCAGTGAATCAGGCGTTCGCGAACCTGGGCAAGGCGCTGGCGGCTTATCAGCGCAAGTTGGAACCAGGCCCCGCCCCGTTCGACGAATTCGCCGGCGCTATGCTGGCCGGCGAGGACGCCCGAGCGTTGCTCAGCGGCGCCGCCCAGGCCGGGCTTAAGCTATTCATCGGCAAAGCCAGCTGCGTGCACTGCCACAATGGCCCCTTGCTCAGCAACAACGAGTTTCACAACACCGGCGTGCTGCCGGCCGTCGGACAGCTGCCCGGATTGGGCCGCGCACAAGGGGTTCGCGAGGCCATTGAAGACCCCTTCAACTGCCTGGGAGCCTACAGCGACGACCACAATGGCTGCGCCGAGCTGCGCTACGCGAAATCGGGAGATGATGTGATCGGCGCCTGGCGCGCGCCTTCGCTGCGCAATGTGACCGAAACCGCGCCATACATGCACGCGGGCCAGATAACCACCCTGAGAGAGGTTCTGGAGCACTACAACCGCGCCGACCTGGCATTGGTGGGACACAATGAGGCCAAGCCATTGAGCCTCACACGCGCAGAACTGCGCATGCTGGAAGCCTTTCTGAACACGCTCACCGGACCTCTCTCGGCTGACCCGCGCTGGCTTACGCCACCAAATTGAGCCCTACCAGCGCACGGGCAATCGCTGCAATCCACGCAGCGTGATGGTTTGTTTCCACTCCGGGTGGTCCGCGTCCTGCAGCTCCAGATTCGGCAGCCGCTCGAGCAATACCTGGAGGGCTTCCGTGGCCTCTATGCGGGCAAGCTGAGCACCCAGGCAGAGGTGGATGCCGCCGCCGAAGGAAATCGGCTTGACCCGCTCTCGGGTGATGTCCAGTTGATCCGGGTTGGCGAATACGGCGGGATCTCTATTGGCTGCGGCCAACAGCGCCAGAACGGCACGGCCTCGCGGTAGCTGTACGCCACAGATCTCCGCATCTTCCATCACATCCCTGCCGGTGAGCTGCACCGAGCTGTCGTAGCGCAGAAACTCCTCCACCGCATTGGGCATGAGCGACAGATCGGAACGCAACAGCTCGAGCTGATCGCGATTGCGATACAGGGCCAGCAGTGCGTTCCCCATCAGGTTCACCGTAGTCTCGTGACCCGCCGCAAACAGCAACGCGATGTTCGACGTGAGTTCGTCTTTGCTCAGCCGGTCGTCTTCCAGCTCACTCTGCACTAGGGCGGTAATCAGATCATCCTGTGGGTTGGCACGCCGCTCGTCGCACAATGCGGCAAAATACTCCTGGCTCTCCGTGGTGGACTGGTTGGCCTGCTCGAGCTCCTCGGCCGTCATGGGACTTGGATCGATGAGCCGGCCGGATATGCGCGTGCCCTGCACGAATTCTGCGCGATCCGCCTCGGGTACGCCGAGCAGGTCGCAGATCACGATGACGGGCAGCGGGTGAGTGAACATCCGCACCAGATCGCCCGAGCCCGCGTCGATGAACCCATCCACCAGCTCGTTGGCGATCACCCTGATACGTGACCGCATCACCTCCACCCGGCGCGCGTCGAACGCCTTCACCACCAGCCCCCGCAAACGCGAGTGGTTGGGCGGGTTCTGTAGCAGCATAGTGCGGCGCAAGCTGGCCACCGCCGGATTGTCCTGGGCCTCCGCCAACGCGTCCGAGGTCAGCATGGAGTCGTCCGCATGGCCCAGTCGTCGATCACGCAGCAAGTTCTGTACGTCAGCATAGCGGCTCATGATCACCATGTTCGCGTCGGGCAGCTCCAGAATGGGGCTACTCTCGCGGATCTGACGATACAGCGGATACGGATCGGCGATGATCTCCGGCGTGAAGATAGATTCCAGGCTCAGTTCAGCCATGGTTTGCTCAGCTCAGTGGTCCCCAATCATTATATCGCACGCATACGCAACGCTCGCGCTGGCATCGGGATTAAATGCCCTGAAGGGCGGCGGTCGTTTTCTCCAATCAGCACCTGGAGCCCACGCGGTAGGCCGTTAATTCAGGTTACGGTGATCTTGCGCCGGTCCCCCGACACCTGCTTGAGTTCCATATCGTAAATCTGCCAACCGTTCTCGGGCGTGTACGTCAGTTTGTCGTAATACGTGCCGATGAACAGCCAGACCTGATCGTCTTTGGTGGCGTGCCAGGCCTGCAGGTAGCTCGACATGGACGCGTCCGCGCCTTTTCCATCCGCACCGGGCAGAGACTTCAGGTCTACCACCTGGGTACCGATGAGGTGCTGCGTGTCCTTGTAGTCCTTGAGCGCACTGTTGGCGATATCCACCCACGCGTCCGGGCCCGTAACGCGCGGCTGACCGGTTGCCCCGATCTTGGCATCCGCGGTGAAGATGCGCCGGTAGATGGCACGCCCCCGGGCAACGGATTCCTTGGTGTTCATCCCAATGAGGTCGGTGGCCAGCGCGTATTGCCGGCGCAGATCCGTAATCTCCTGCTTGGCGAGCCAGGCATCCACCTTGCCGTGCCACGCCTCATGGTCGCGGCCGGCTTCTTTTTCCTTGTGATCACCATCCTCGGCGATACTCGGTGCGGACAGCGCCGCACCCGCCGCAACCGCGCCAATACCGGCTATCAATCCGCGCCGGCTAACCCTTTCATCGTTGCTCATCTCTTCCTCCCTCGTAGGTCGTTCGATTAGCTCCAGGAATTCCAGCGCAGGATCTCATCGAGGCCCTTGCGCGTCGTTGGTCCAAAGTTGGCGTCCGGATATCCGATAGGAATCAGCGCCACCGGGGTTGCGTCGTCTGGTATGGACAGAAGCTCACGCAGATTAGCCTCCAGCATGCCGTGCGCTGTCGTAAGCACAGTGCCAAGACCTAAAGCACGAGCGGCCAGCATCATGTTCTGCACGGCGCCATAGATGGAGCTGCCCGCCAACAAGCTGCTCGCATCCGGCGTTGGGGAGGCAAGCTGATACAGGCATGGAATGACCATGGCCGGCGCCTTCTCCAGTTGGGAAAAGAACGCGCGCGCACCCTTGAGCATCAGGCGCTGGGTTTTATCGTCGGAGTTCTCTCCCGCCGAAATGAGCTGCTGCAGGCCGTCGTTAGATTCGAATATGGCGCGCAGCGCCTGGCCAATGGCCGCGCGCTTGTCGGCGTCGTCAATGACGATGAACACCCAGGGTTGCAGGTTGCTGCCACTGGGCGCTTTGGAGGCCGCCTCGATCACCTGCTCAAGCACTTCACGCGGTACCGGCTTGTCCTGCCAGTAGCGGATGGCTCGTTGGGTGTAGATGGCCTCCCAGACATTTTCCGTGGGCGCCTGGCCCACGGGAAGATCGTTCTTGTCGATGGTACTCATTGCTCTCCCTGGTCAAGTGAGCCGATAACATGCCCTTCGCACGTCGCTGTTAGTATACGGCTAGTCGGATATCCCTCCGCCGGACCAATCGTGCCCCCTCCCCAGCAGCCTGGCAAGGACAATGCAGGCCAGCATGATGCCGGAGGAAACCCACCACACGCCCAGCGCCCCCCAGCTTTCGTACAGCGCCCCGGCCCCGAGACTTGCCACGGCGGCAACGGCAAGCCCGGTGGCAGAAAAAAGCCCCTGACCCGCGGCCAGAGCGCCTTGACCACTGGCATAACCCACGGCCAACTGGACGGCCGGCATGGTGATCGCATCCACGATGGAGTGAACCAACAGCGGTACGCACAACCACCACAGGGACGTGATCACCCCATACATCAACATGCAGACCACCGCAGCCGTCAGCGTGAGGGTCACCAAGCGCAGAACGTGGCGCCGTTGGGCAAGGCCACCTGCCCAGGGCGCGATGAAGATCATCGGCAGGGTAAACACGCTCATGGTGATGCCGATAAAGAGCTGACTCGCGCCCAGGTCGGCGAAGAACATGGCCCACACCGCTTCAAACACACCCACGGCCGCGTAGAACGCAATTCCGAGAGCCAGACAGGATTGCATGGCGGGATGCTTCAGCAATGTGCGAATGGCGCGCTCGGTAGGACTTTCGGCGCCGGGAATCTCCAGGCGCCATACGAACGGGATCAGCACCACCACGCATACGGCAACCGCGATAAAGGGCGCGCGCAACCCCCCGACGATAAATAATCCAGAGGCCATCAACGGACCAACCAGAAATCCCACCATTTCCCAGGCCGCCAGCATTCCCAGCCGCCGTCCCGCCTGGGACGGATCGCACACCAGCACGTAGCGGCGCACGCCCGGCCGCACACACCCAGCGCCGAATCCCAACAACGTGCGCGAGGCGATCCACTCCCATAGCTCAGCGGCCGTGACCATCCAACAAGCGCCCATCAACGAAAGCAGCAGGCCTGCGCGAAGCAGCCCAGCGCCCATGCCCAGATCCGCCAGTCGAGACAAACCCAGCTGGGCCACGAAACCAGCGGCGAAAGCGCAGGCGGCAATGACACCCATGGTTGCGTCGGAGAATCCAAACGCGCCGCGGATCTCGGCCAGCAGGGTAAAGATGGCCGCGTAGGCGACCATCAAGACCATGACGAGCGCGTACAGCACCGGCAGCTGTTGCGTGCCGCCCGGCGAGACGTTATTGATGCTCAGATCGCTGATGGCGCGCCAGGGCTAACGCATGGCGGCGGCCAAGCCGTCTACGTAGACACGCTCGCCGGTGACGTATGAGTTCTTGTCCGAAACCAGATAGCACACCACATTGGCCACGTCCTCGGGTTGGCAGACGTGTCCGAAGGGACTAGTGGCATCGATATCGCGAATGTTTTCAACGCCCTGCGTCGCGCGTACCAGCCGTCGCCCCATATCGGTCTCCACCACCCCGGGCGCCACGACATTCACATAAATATTGTTACGCAGCTCTTCCTTGGCCACCCCATAGGCGATGGCCTCGATGCCAGCCTTCCCCACGTTGTAAGGTGCGCCGTTGGGCATGAAATTTCGGGTAGCGGCCGAGGAGATCATGATGATGTCTCCACGCTCACGCTCACGCAGGTGCGGAATCACCGCATGGGTCGCATAAAAGGTGCCGAAGCAGTGGGTGCGCACCACCCGCTCGAATTCAGCCGGATCGGTGTCTGCAACCGAATTCCCCCGGCTGGCGATGCCCGCGTTGTTCACGAGAATATCTATCTGACCAAAGTCCTCGGCCACCTGAGCCACCATTCCCAGGATGGCATCACAGTCGTCCACCGGTGCTTGATAGGCTTTAACCTTCACACCCAGGGCCTCGATCTCCGCCACCGTCTGCTGGGCTTCCTCCTCGTTGCGGCGATAATTCACAGCGACGTGCGCGCCCTCGCGTGCAAGCCCAAGCGCGATACCCTTGCCGATACCACGATTACCCCCGGTGACGATGGCCACACGTCTTTCCAGCGACATATCGCCCCTCCTTTATCTAATAATTCAATAGGTTACAGGTCTTTTCAGAGACGAGCTTTAACATCTGCGATATAGTCGATGTGGGCCTGAGCCGGCCCCAGATCCATACCCATGGTAACCACGGAGGCATGCGTACCGCCGGCATCTTCCCAGCGCTTTAGGGTCTCCAAGGTTTCATCCACGCTACGCGATGCCAGCATCACATAGTCTGCCCCGAAGCCTGACACACTACGATCGTTGGCCTGCAGGTGCTCTTTGATGCGGATCCATCCATCCAGTACCCCACCCACGGCGCCCTGGCCACCTTCCAGCGGTCCGGCAAAGATGAAGCCATCGCCAGTGGCGCCAGCACGACGGAACGCAGGCTCCGAGAACCCACCAAACCAGATGGGTATCTGGCGATTGGGCCGGATGTTGATGTTGCCGCGGTCCAGGTGATCGTACTCGCCGTCGAAGCTGCTCACCGCTTCGCTCCACAGCTGCCGAAGGAAGGCCACCTGCTCGTCGATACGCGGGCCGCGCACGGCGAAATCCTGTCCCAGCGCGTCATACTCCACATAGTTCCAGCCGGTGCCCACTCCGAGGCGCAGGCGCTCGCCGGACAGCAGATCTAGGTCGGTCGCCTGCTTGGCCACCAGCGCCGTCTGGCGTTGCGGGAGTATCAAAACGCCGGTAACCAGCTCAATGGTCTGGGTAATGCCCGCCAGGTAGCCGAAAGCCACCAGCGGATCGTGAAACGGATCGGTCTCCTGGTAGGGCCCCCATAGCGGCGGATCCCGATCTGCGTGCACGGCGCCCACCACATGGTCGTACATCAGGAGGTGGTCGTAGCCCAACTCTTCAGTGGCCAGCCCCAGCTGGCGCAGCGCCTCCGGATCGCCCTTGAGCTCGGTTTGTGGATAGACAACGCCAATCTTCATCGCAGCCTCTCTGGATATTCTTTTCGTTGTTGTCCAGCTTAGTCAGATTGACTCTCCAGCGCACCTTCGCTGCGCTGGAGAGACTTGAGCGCGGGCGGGAGAGCGTCTAGCCGTCCCCATGCAGCATCAGCTGCCCAGGCGTCGCACCCGTGCAATCCAGCCCCTCGAAAGTAACCACACCGTTGACCAACGTATAGTTCAATCCCTCGGCGCGCTGCACCAGCCGCCACTCGTTGGCTGGCATGTCGCGGGCCTTGTCCAGGGTATCCCAAGACGGCGTGCGACGAATGGTGTCCGGGTTGTAAACCACCAGATCCGCCGGTGCACCTTCGCGAATGATGCCGCGATCGCCGAGATCGCACATGTGTGCCGGCAGGCGGCTCAAGCCGTAGTGCGCTTTTTCGGCACTCATTACCCCTTCCTCGCGAACCAACCATTCCAGTAGATCCGTGGGATAGGCGCCTTGCACGGAGAAGTGTGTGTGGGCGCCGCCGTCGGAGATGCCGGGCACCACGTAGGGATTATTGAGCACCTCCATGGTGGTCTCCACGGACGTGTCGTACGCATTGCCGCGGAACTCCACCTTGAAATCAGACGCCAACACCGCATCAAGAATCACGTCAACGATATGCTTGTCTTCGGTCTGCGCAATCTCCGCAACTTTGCGGTTCAGATACTTGTCCAGCTCACCATAACCGCCGGTATCGTTGATTATCATCTCGGCCGGCTTGCCACTGGTGCCGAGGCCGCCAACACGCCCGGTGTCCATCTCCCGACGCAGCTGTGTGCGCATGCTCTCGTCACGCATAAGCTCGGCGCGTTGCTCTTTGGGACCGTTCATTACCTTATTCCAGCCGGGAAAACCGTCCCACAGGCTCCAGTCTTCAAAGGTGAGCACCGTAGGGGAGCGCACGGTGAAGCCCATTCCAAAAACCTGCAGCCCTTCTTCGTGCGCCTCGTTCAGCCAATCCAGGAACCTCCTGTGCTGCTTGGGATGCTCGTCACTCGCTAGCAGAATGTTACGCACAATCGGGCGGCCGCTGGCGCGAGCCAGGGAGGTCATGAACTCCTCCGTGGTAGCGTGATCCGATGGGGCGGCATCAAACATTTCGATGAAGCCGCGGCCATACTCGCCCAACGCTTTGCCGAATTCGATAATTTCTCCGTCCGGCAACATGTCAGTGATCATTGGAGAGCCGTCCCAATCAGGCTGCACCGAGGGCACGCCGCAACGTTGGTAGGAAAACCCGCACGCGCCATGATCCAACGCCTCGTACATCAGGCGCACCATCTCCTGCTTTTCTTCGGCAGTGGGTCGCCGCTCCTTGGCCTCGTCGATACCGCCCATCACATAGGCGTACAGGGGATTCAACGGCACCAATGCGGTCGCATTTACTCCCAGGGCCACGTTGTTTTTCAGGTGCGCGAACCAGTCCGGCATGGTCTCCCAGCCGTACTTGTCCCAATGCATCCCCTGCTTCATGGTTTCGAAGCCAATGGCCTCGTTGCGGGTCATCATCAACATGGCCCGCTCACGCAGGTGCGGTGGAACGGGCGCGAACCCGAAGCCACAGTTCCCCAACACCACCGAGGTCACGCCATGCCACCCTGAAATGGTGCAGTAAGGGTCCCACAGAATCTGCGCGTCGTAGTGGGTGTGGATGTCGATGTACCCCGGCGCGACAATGTTGTCACCAGCGTCCAGCACCCGGTCCGCCGTCGCTCCTCTGCGAGTGCCGATCTTGACCACCTTGCCATCTTTGATGCCAATGTCGGCGCGGTAGCGTGGAATCATTGTGCCGTCGATGACGGTGCCACCCTTGATCAGAATGTCGTAATCGCTCATTGGGATCCTCCCGTTTCGATCCCCTTGGCGTGCAAGGCGGGGATCACTTTGTTTTCAATCAGTTTGAGACTCTTCCAGGCGAGCTCCGGCTCGGCGCCACCGGCCATGGGGTGAAACATGATGGTTGCCTCACCGCCCAATTCCTCGATGCTCGCCACCAACTCGTCCGGGGTTACCACCGGATAACGACCGGTAGCGCGCAGGGAGTCCACGTTGTCTTCGATCTCGTAGCCATTCCAGGCACCCCAATCGAGATACCATTGCCCGTACACGTTATTCTCGTGCAGGGCGCTGGGGCCGAATTCGGCCCAGAACTCGTCGGGGTCTTCGGCCAGCCATACCATCATGTTGCGTCGACGGTGTCGAATCGGCGGTTTCCTACCGAGCTTCTCCAACTCCTCATAATAAGTCGCCATGACCTCCCGGTTTGGCGGATAAAACACATCGGCATGGCGCGCGGCCCTTCTGGCAGCTGCCTTGGAAGTCCCGCCCATCCAGATCGGTGGGCCCGGGCGCTGAACCGGGCGCGGCGTCACGCGAATGGTCTTACCCTTCCACTCGAAAGGCTGACCTGTCCAGGCCTTGTGCAGAAATGGCACGATTTCGTCCATATACTGCTTGCGATTCGCAAGCGACGTGCCCATCGCTTCGAACTCGGAACCCACGTAGCCACCGCTGATGCACGGCTCCAATCGTCCGTTCGACAAGAGGTCCAAGGTGGCCAGGTCTTCTGCAAATCGAACGGGATTGTGTAATGGGCCGACGAGCGACGCTATGCGGATACGCATTTTTTCTGTAACCGCCGCTATCGCACCACCGATGACCATAGGAGACGGCATGTAGCCATCCGGGGAACCATGGTGCTCCGAGATCATCACCGCAGTGAAGCCGAGCTTGTCTGCCCAAGCGCATTGCTCAATACAAGCTTGATAGCGGGGCTGAAAATCGTCGCCCTTGTGCTCTGGTTGGCGCAGCGCATAGCGCAGCTCGAAATTCACCGTCATACGCGTTCTCCACCCACCGAGTTGTCCTGCATGGACTCATTCATTCACCGTCTCCCTCGCACCGTTCCGACCCGCCACCCGTCCGTAGAACGAACCGGGGCCCAGGCTCATGCCGCTCCCGTATCCACGCCCGTCCTGAGGTATGGAAGACACACAGGCGCCCGCGGCATAAAGCCCGGCTATGGGCCGTCCCGATTGGTCCAGCACCTGTGCATCCACCGTGGTCTTGAGGCCGCCAAGGGTCAGAAACACGTAGTTCAACGACTCGTAGGACACATCGAACGCGGCGTAAGGCGGCACGTTCAGCGGCTTCAGCCACTTGGAGTGCTTGTTGAATTCGGGATCCCTCCCGCCGGCCGCCGCCTCGTTGTAGCGGCGCAGCGTTTCCACGAGAGACCCAGCCGGCAATTCAAGGGCCAGCTCCATCTCTTGCACCGTTTCCCAACCATCGATAAAGGCATTTTTCGCGTCCGGCCGGAGCGGGTATTCGAAGGTTTCCGAGTCGAGGATCAGATACGCCCTGGCGTCGGGCTGATCCATGAGAATGTCCGCGGTGCGGCCGTGGTAGCCGTCCTCGTTGAGAAAGCGCTCGCCGCGCACGTTCACAAGGATGCCCTTGATCAGCTTGCCCGGCGGGTAGAAAGACGCCGTGGCGATAACGCCGTCCATGGCCTGCATGGCCGCGCCCACAGACTGCCCCAACAGAATCGCGTCGCCGTCGTTATTCGGAATGCCCAACGGTTCCGCCGCGCTCGGCACCTGGGGCGTGTATCGGGCTCGCATGTCATCGTTGAAGCCGAATCCACCGGCCGCCATCACTACGGCCCGACGGGCTCTGAGATGGCGCACTTTGTCGAACTGCCTGACCCGCACGCCCATGATGCGCTCCGCTTCGTCGCGCACAAGCGCGACGACGCGGCTATCGAAACAGGTGCGTACGCCGCGCTCTTCACATCGCGCGATAAGCGCGCGCATCGCCACCCCCCCAGCCTCCGGATCGCCGCTGGCCACCTTGTGCCCGCGCGGTGCAGGCTCGGCCACCTCGTAGTAGGGCCACATCTTCTCGTTGCCGGTGTCGCACAGGCAGTAGGTGCCCGGCGGAATGACCGTCTTGTCGTCATAGTAAGAGCGCTCGAACGGGATGCCCTGGTCCTCCAGCCAACCGAAATGATCCACCGAGTTCTCGCAGAAGCGCCGTACGATCTTTGCATCCGGGGCACGCGTGCTGGCCATCAGGTACTTGAACATGTTGTCGGCGTCGTCGCTGAATCCCGCCGCCTGCTGCACCGGGGTGCCGCCGCCCAGATAGAAAATGCCGCCAGACAACGCGCTGGCCCCACCCCCGCCTGAGGCACGCTCCACCACCAATACGTCGGCATTTTCGTCGCGGGCCTCCAACGCCGCGCAGGCGCCAGCGATCCCGTAGCCGATGACGAGCAGGTCGGCAACGTCGTCCCACTCGGCCACGTCCGCCGCACTGATCAATTGATAGGTAGACGTCACCTAGACCTCCATACCGGTGCAATACTTCGATCTCATTTCACAGTTGCGCATCTCCAGCCCCCCTTGCTGATCGGCATGAAGATGTGTGTGAGGTACACGCGCCGAACAGCCCGACCGATTCGGCCCCCGCGGACAATATAGCCATCCCAGTTTCAACTTTGGTCCCGCCAGTTGCCGAGCAGGCTCTCCAGGCCTTCCGACATGTTCTGGTACGCGCCGGCTAGATTCTTGGCCATTGTATCGGCGTCCGCTCCGCCTTCGGGGTCGAACTCCCCCTGCCAGTGCAAATTACATTGCTCATGATCACTAGCCAGAGACAACGTGACACTGTAGGCGGCCATCCCAAGCGGCCGACCCCGGGTGAGCGTATAGGTGAGCAGGTGCCGTTCGGGATCCAGTGCATCTAGGCGATGCTGCACCTCTCCCACCGTCGGCAGGTTGAGATCCCGCGTCATACCAATCCCCTCACCGTTGAGTGTCAGCGTGCCGTCTTCGTTCCCCGGCAGCCAACGCAGCAGCGAACCGAAGTCGGCCACGGTCGTCCACACCAACTCCAGCGGTACGTCGATTCGTTGTCTGTATTCAACCGTTCGCATCAACACTCTCTCTACTCACTACACCCCAATTGCAAAGACTGAATGTCGCGCAACGCAAACGTGGACAGCGCCTGCACAGGCGCCGATTCGCGATTCTTCTTGAGGGCGGGATAGGGGCATTTCAGAAATTCAGGATCCCGAAAGCCGGTGAGCTGCCGTTGTTCGCTCATGTTGATCCAACTGCGTTTTCGTTGGCATCTGCAATGGGCAGGATCTGAGGTATCCGCAAGTGCTCAGGCACGTTCTCGATACCGATCAGGCGATCGATGCTGGCCTCGTGATGATAGACCCGGCGCTCGTGATAGCTGGTCAGCATGCCGTCTGTGGCCCCGGATTCAATGGCTTTCTGCACCGTTTCGAGATACTCCGTATCCTCGTGCATGATCTGGCTGAAGCCTTTCACCGACTTAGCAAAGTGTTCGGGCACCGGCCCATCCCCCCAATCCGGCGCCATGATGCTCCACTCCGAAAGGGTCTGATTGGGCGAGATGGGCCAGAAGCTCTGCAGCGTCAAGCTATAGCCCCGATCGCGACGCCCGCCACCGGGCGTCAAGTGATTGGGAAACATAAGATACGACACGTTGGTGTTGCCCATCAGCGCATCCAAGGGATCTTGCTTCGCTTCCTTGCGGACCTGTTCCGAGTCGTAACCCTTGGACGGCACGATCATTCGGCTGTGTCCGCCCTGGTAAAGCTCTTCAGCCGAACCGCGATAATCCAGGGTTTGGGCCACCGTATCCGGGTGAACCGTAGTTACGTGATAGACCTCAATGTTCGCCTCGATGGCCAGCTTCCAGTTGCAGTTGAGCACGAAGGAATCCGTACCGGCGACGCGCAGGCCATCGAACCAGGTGGCCTCCTCGGCGATGGGACCCAGCCAATCCACCAGGCTCGGCGCCTGAAGATCCAGATTCACGAAAATGAAGCCACGCCAGACCTCGCAGCGCACCGACCGCAACGCCGAAGCGCAGCGATCCAGGTTCTCATGAAAATCCCGTCGGCCCGGCACCCCGGCCAACTCGCCATCCAATGAATAGGTCCAGGAATGAATCGCGCAGCGGAAGCGTTCGGCCACGCCGCACGCGCCGTGTCGGCTTTCCACCACCGGGCCGCCCCGGTGGGCACAGGCATTCCAGAACGCACGGATCTGCTGGTCTTCGCCACGCACGACGAATACGGCCGCCCCGTTCCAGCGATCCACTACTTTGTAGCTACCCACCTCGGGCAATTCGTGCACCGTGCCAACAGTCACCCAGCACTTGCGAAAGGCCTGCTGCTCGAGATCGAAGAAATCCTGGTCGGTGTATCGAGCTGCCGGGATACGCGGCACGTCCGGATACCACTCGGGTGGCCCATGGCGGGCAAACTCGTAATCGACCTCATCAAGGAGCCTGTAAACCGCATCATCTTTCATCGTTCTTTCTCCCCGGTATCGGCAGCGAAGCCACCCGCCACATAGGTCAGCAAATCTTCAATGAGGCCTGCTTCGTCCGGCGCACGCTTGAATTCGTGGGATCGCACCACCTGCATGATAGTGGCCATGGCAAATGAGAAGCGGCGCCGCACCTGCTCCGGCGCAAGGGTCAGACAGGCTTCGGTCAGCGCATCCTGCATCTGCTGGTACACGTCGGACATCTCTGTGACATTGAGCTTCTGCACCAGCTCGGCATCAACAAAAATGAAATCGCGCAGGCCTTTGAGCACATCATCGTGCATCCAGACGGTGAGCGCCGTGGAAACCAGCGGCGCAAATATGGCCTTCACCGATACGGTGCCCTGTGCCCGATCCACCTGCTGGAGCCGCTCCAATATGAGGTTGTTGGCGGGCCGCATGTGTCGGGCGCAGATGGCGGTCATCAACCCGTCACGGGATCCGAAGTGGTAATTCACAGCGGCCACGTTGACACCGGCGGCCTCGGTGATAGCTCTTACCGTAGATTTCTGCGGCCCATCGGTAGCCAGCAGCCGCTCGGCGGCCTCGATGATGAGTTCCTGGGGATCAGGTGCGACCTGTGCGTTCAAACCACCAACCTCGTCTGCGATTGAGGTTAGTTTTAAACATGTTTAAATCGGAGGTCAAGGGTTATTGCTACTCGGGTCCGGTGTCCTCCAGCCAACGCCTTCGCCAAGACGCGAGGGTCCGCTCCACCGCTGACTCCAGCTCGTCCCGGGGCAGATACTCGTTGAATAGCAACTCAGGTAGCAGCGTGACGTGTTCCAGCGCGCCGCGCAGCTCAATACTAGCCTGCAAGGCGTTAGCCGCTTCCGCCGGATTCTGCTCGGTAAGCAGATCTGTGATCTCAGAATCGAACTCGTCAGCGAAAATCTCACTGCCATGCAGGGCCAACTGGTCGCGAAAACCACTGGAGCTCTGGCTGTCCGACACCACCGCCCGAATGAGACCAACCACCACGGGATCAGAAAGCAACAACGCGTAGCGCAGGGCCAGGTCGTGCAGCTTGTCTTCCAGCGATGCCGGCTGGTTCGCCACTGCCTGAATGACATCAGCCACCAGCGCATCTACCACGGCGGCAAACAACGCCTCTTTGTCTTCGAAGTAGCGATATAGCGTAGCCGTGGACACCCCGGCTTGCGCCGCCAGAGTAGCCGTGGAAACGTCCCGGAAGCCCCGCTCGGAGAACAGCCGCGACGCGGCATCCAGGATGTCGGCACGCTTGGCGCGCGCCCGGTTGTCGCGGAACTCCTGCAGCGACATGGCGGCCTAGCGCCGGTGCACGCGCACGGGCAGCTTGGTATAGCCTTTAACGAAACAGGAGAACGAATGCTCCGGGTCGCCGGTCACTTCCACAAGCTTAAAGCGCTTCTGAATCTCTTCCCACAGAATTTTCAGCTGCATCTCGCCCAGACGGTTACCCATGCAGCGGTGAATGCCGTAGCCGAACGACATGTGCTGACGGGCATTGACGCGGTCGATGATCAGCCGGTCAGCATCTTCAAACATGCTTTCATCCCGATTGCCGGACACGTACCACATCACCACTTTGTCACCAGCCTTGATCAGCTTACCACCCAGTTCTACATCTTGAGCGGCGCGACGACGCATGTGGGCCAGCGGCGTCTGCCAGCGAATGACTTCAGAGACCAAATTCGGAATCAGCGATTCGTCGTTGCGCAGCTTGTCATACTGCTCCGGGAATTTGTTGAGTCCGTATACACTGCCGCTCATGGAATTGCGCGTGGTGTCGTTACCGCCCACGATCAGCAGCACCAGATTGCCCAGATACTCCATGGGGCGAGTGACCAGGTCCTTGGTGTTAGGGTGATGGGCCATCATGGAGATCATGTCGAACCCGCCCGGTTTGTTGGCGCGCTCGTTCCACAGCTCGGTAAAGTAAGCCAAACAGCCCAACAGATCCGCACGCGCAGCGTCCTGTGCTTCCTCGGTGAACTCGCTATACACGCCACCGGTTACTACGTCCGACCAATAGGTGAGCTTCTGGCGGTCTTCAAACGGAAAGTCGAACAGCGTTGCCAGCATCATGGTGGTGAGCTCGATGGACACCGTGTCCACCCAGTTGAAGTCTTCGTTGTCAGGCAGGTCATCGAGCACCTTGCCAGTGCGCTCCCGAATCACCGACTCGAACTCCAGCAGGTTGCGAGGCACCACCGCCGTTTGCACCGCCTTGCGCTGAACGTCGTGCTTGGGCGGGTCCATGGCGATGAACATAGGCAGGGCGAAGTCTTCATCTTGATCTTCGATGGTGATCTGCGGCTGGGAGCTGAATGCCTGGTGGTTCTGATCCACGGCCTTGATGGTGTCGTAGCTGCTCAGCGACCAGTACGGACCGAAGGCGCTGTGAGCACAGTAGTGCACGGGTGCTTCTGCACGCAGCCGCTGGAAATAAGGCCACTGGGCATCCTTGGCGAACAGCTGGGGCCGGGCTACGTCCAGTTCCTCCAACGGAGTCTCCCAGGGATCCTGATAAGGCAGCTCGGCCGGGTTGATCTTGTCGAGACGGGTACCGGCATGGTCCGGGTTAACGTTGCTCGCTTCACTCATGTTGCTTTGCTCGCCTTGCTCGTTGGTTTGGTCGCGTTTCTTCGCGCCTGCATCTGGCTACATCACTGTAGAAAGCGCGACCTTAAACTAAATTAGTCAGTTTAGATAGAGAAATGCCCACACTTCCCAGGGTTTCCGCCCACCACGCCGCCTTTGCCGGCATCCAACATGCGTTGCACTCCCAGCCACCTAGCGGTCTTACTGTTCTTCCTATGGAAGACGGCGCCTGAACAAGCGCTAGGTGTCCCCTGGCGGTTCCCCCGCTCCGGCTGATTTCAGCGCCTTCGCCATTTGCCCCACCGCTGCACGCACCGTATCCGATGCGTGCAGCGCGCCACCTTCCACCGCAGCGATCAGATCATTGCGCATCTGCGGATCCCAGAAGCGTTGCATGTGCTCCACCACACCGGCCGCACCCTGCTCGCCGCAGTTCTCGGCAATCTGATTCGCCATCCGCGCGAGGCCCGCCAGATAGCCGTCTACATCAGAATCGGGCAATGGCGCCTCCTGGGCCCAGACACGCAAGCGGTAGATTGGCGGTCTCCGCCATTTCCAAGGCAAGCGCGGTAGGCGCCGAGACCGCGGCCAACAGCGATGCGCCCAGGGCAGCCGCCTTGCACACCAGCTCAAAGCTGAGCCGGCTGCTCAACAATACGAAGCCAGGCCCTTGTGGCGCCTGGCTGAGTAACGCCCACCCCACCAGCTTGTCCAGTGCATTGTGCCGCCCCACATCTTCGCGCACGCAGAGTATCTGGCCCTCCAGGTCGCACCAGGCGGCCGCGTGGACAGAATGAGTCCGTTGATTCAGGGGCTGGTGGTCGGGCAATGCGTCGAAGGCCTTTCGTAATGCCGCATCCGCAATGGGGCCTGCGACGGTCTGCGGTGCCACCACGCTGGGCCGACGCATGGCAGCGGACAAGGTGTCCACCCCACACAGTCCGCACCCGGACCGGCCCTCCAGCAGCCGCGCGCGACGCGCCTGTTGGTTGATGGCGGACTCCGCAACCGTCAGATCTGCCACCACGCCTTCGAGGGTCTCCTTCACGTTGACGGACGTCACCCCTGCTACCGCGGTCACCACCCCTTCTGTGTAGGCCAGCCCCACCGCAAGCTCTTCCACGTCCGCTGGGGTCGCCATAGTGACGGTGACAGGCTGCCCGTTGACGTCGATCTCAACGGCCACTTCCGTGGCCACCTGCCAGTCGTCGCGCTGCTGATCCAACCGCAGCGAGCGGGTAACCGATCCCCGATTCGGCCCATCCATCAGCTTGCCGCAACCCCACTGGAAGCAACGGTGTCCGCCGGCGCTTCGTTGGACGGCAACACCTGCACCGCTGTCACCTTGTATTCCGGGCAGTTGGTGGCCCAGTCCGAGAACTCGGTGGTGATCACGTTGGCCTGGGACTCCGGGTGGTGGAATGTGGTGTGAACCACGCCCGGCGGCATCCGATCGGAAACGTGTGCGGCCAGCACCGTCACGCCCTTGCGGCTCGTGACCAACACCCTGTCGCCATCTGCAATTCCGCGCAGTTCAGCATCCGACGCGTGAATTTCCAGCACATCCTGGTCGTGCCACACCTGGTTGTCCGTCCGCCGGGTCTGCGCCCCCACGTTGTACTGAGAGAGGATGCGGCCCGTGGTCAAGATCAGGGGGTAGCGCCGATTGCTGCGTTCTTCGGTGGGCACGAATTCGGTGATGGCGAACTTGCCCTCCCCGCGCACGAATCGCTCCTCGTGCATCACGCGTGTCCCGGGTGAGGCCGCATCCGGGCAGGGCCACTGCACGCTGCCCACGCGGTCGAGCTTGGAGAACGACACACCCGCAAACGTCGGCGTGAGCGCCGCAATCTCGTCCATGATCTCACCGGCATCGTGGTACACCATGGGGTAGCCCATGGCACTCGCCAGCCGGCAAACCACTTCCCATTCCGCCAGCCCGCTGCGCGGAGCCATCACGGGGCGCACCCGATTGATGCGGCGTTCCGCATTGGTGAACGTCCCATCCTTTTCCAGAAACGACGTTCCAGGGAGAAAGACGTGGGCGAAGCGAGCGGTTTCATTGAGAAACAGGTCCTGAACGATCAGGCAGTCCAATGAACCCAGGGCCGCCTGCACGTGCTGGGTATCCGGATCGGACTGGGCCACGTCTTCGCCCTGGATGAACATGGCACGAAACTTCCCCGCCCGGGCAGACGCGAACATGTTGGGAATCCGCAACCCCGGCTCGGGAGCCAGCGGCACCTGCCAGGCGGCCTCAAACTGCATGCGAACATCCGCATCACTCACGTGTCGGTAGCCGGGGAGCTCATGGGGAAACGACCCCATATCGCAGGCACCCTGCACGTTGTTCTGGCCTCGCAGCGGATTGACCCCCACGCCGTCGCGACCCACGTTACCGGTGACCATGGCCAGATTGGCCATACCCATCACCATGGTGCTGCCCTGACTGTGCTCCGTTACGCCCAGACCGTAGTAGATAGCCCCATTACCCGCCGTGGCGTATAAGCGCGCTGCCTCACGGACACTGTCGGCAGGTACGCCGGTAACCGGCTCCAGAGCTTCCGGCGCATGCGCGGGGGCCTCTATGAAAGCCCTCCAGGCTGCGAACGCCTCGCGCTCGCAGCGATCGGCAACAAATGCTTCGTCGAGCAAGCCCTCGGTTACCACCACGTGAGCCAACGCATTGACCAGCGCTACGTTGGCCCCCGGCCTCACCTGCAGGTGATGTGCGGCCTGCACGTGAGGACTGCGCACCAGGTCGATTCGACGCGGGTCCACCACGATCAGCTCAGCGCCCGCTCTCAGGCGCCGTTTCATGCGCGAGGCAAATACCGGATGGGCGTCCGTGGGGTTGGCGCCAATGAGCAGGATCACATCTGCATGAGCCACCGAAGGAAAATCCTGCGTGCCCGCGGAGGTACCGAACGTCTGCTTCAATCCATAACCGGTGGGCGAGTGACAAACTCGCGCACAGGTATCTATATTGTTGTTGCCAAAAGCCGCCCGTACCATCTTCTGCACCACGAAGACCTCTTCGTTGGTGCACCGGGAGGATGAAATTCCGCCAATGGAACCACGGCCGTACCTGGCTTGAGTCTGCTTGAGGCGCTCGGCCGCGAAGTCGATGGCCTGATCCCAGGACACTTCGCGCCAGGGCTGGCCTGGGTCGTCTCTGATCATGGGATTCAGCGCCCTGTCGGGGTGCGATGCATAACCCCATGCAAAACGGCCCTTCACGCAGGCGTGCCCTTCGTTGGCACCTCCGGTCTTCACCGGCACCATACGCACCACCTCATCGCCACGCAGCTCCGCGCGCAGGGAACAGCCCACGCCGCAATACGCACAGGTGGTATCCACCGTCCGGGTGGGCAATCCCTGCTCGAGCACCTTGCGCTCCATGAGTGTGGCCGTGGGACATGCAGCCACGCAGGCACCACAGGAAACGCATTCCGAGTCGAAGAAATCCACCTCCTCGCTGGCAACTACCTTGGAGGAGAATCCACGTTCTGCGATGGTGAGGGCAAAGGTGCCTTGAGTTTCCTCACAAGCACGCACACACCGCGAGCAGACGATGCACTTAGAAGGGTCGAAGTCGAAATAGGGATTGGATTTGTCCGCCAGAAAGTCAAGGTGATTGTCGCCCTCGTAACCGTAGCGAACATCACGCAAGCCGACGTCGGCGGCAACGTCCTGAAGCTCGCAGTCGCCGTTGGCCGAGCACGTCAAACAATCTAGCGGGTGGTCGGAGATATACAACTCCACCACATTGCGCCGGATGCGCGCCACGCGTTCGGATTGCGTACGCACCACCATCCCATCAGCCACAGGGGTCGTGCAGGACGCGGGCAACCCACTTTGGCCTTCAACCTCCACCAGACAAACCCGACAGGACCCGAAGCTCTCCAGGGAATCGGTGGCGCACAGCTTGGGCACGGCGATCCCAGCCGTGAGCGCGGCACGCATGATGCTGGTTCCTTCGGGCGCAGAAACTTGAACTCCGTCGATGCTGAGCGACACGACATCACCCACAGTAGATGGCGGAGTCCCTAGGTCCTCCTGGGGCGCCCAAATCTGCACGGCGTCAGCCATCTGCACCTCCCGCACTCAGATCGAGCGCGTCTGGAAAGCTCTCGAGGATACTACGAACAGGCATGGGCGTGAGACCTCCCAGCGCACACAACGAGCCGGTTTCCATAGTCTCCATAAGCTCTTCAAGCAGCAACAAGTCGCCGGACCGGCCTTCACCATTACGGACTCTCGAGATGAGTTCCTCGCCCCGCCTGGAGCCAATACGACATGGTGTGCACTTGCCACAGGACTCTTCAGCACAGAAACGCATGGCGAATTGCGCCTGCGCTGCCATGTCTACCGAGTCGTCGAACGCCACGATTCCGCCGTGCCCGATCATGGCGCCCGCGGCGGAAAATGACTCGTAGTCCAGGGACAAGCCCCACTTCTCCGCAGACAGGTAGGCACCCAGCGGACCTCCCACCTGAACGGCGTGCAACGGCCGACCTGAATGGCTGCCAGAACCAAACTGATTCAACAGATCACTCAACGGAGTACCAAACGGCAGCTCCACCAGCCCACCACACGCCACATTGCCACCCAACTGAAAAGGCATTGTGCCGAGGGAGCGGCCGACCCCGTGCGCGGCGTATGCACTTCCTCCTTGCGCAAGAATCGTGGTAACTGCAGCCAACGTCAGCACGTTGTGCACCAGCGTGGGTTTTCCGAACAATCCTGACAAAGCAGGCAGCGGCGGTTTTGCTCGAACCATGCCGCGCTTGCCTTCGATGCTCTCGAGCATGGCAGTTTCCTCACCGCACACATAGGACCCGGCACCCAATCGAAGCTCGATGGTGAACGCCCGGCCAGAACCGAGCACGTTGCTGCCCAACAGCCCATGCTTCAGCGCCTGCTCGATGGCTTCGCCCAACACTTCGAACGCTTTCGGGTATTCGGAACGCAGATAAACCACACCGTGCCCGGCACCCACCGTAACGCCGGCAATCACCATGGCTTCCAGGAGCTGATAAGGGTCGCATTCCATGAGTAGCCGATCAGCAAACGTGCCCGAGTCGCCTTCGTCTGCGTTGCAAACCACATACTTCTCGGCCCCCGGCGCATCGTGAACAGTCTGCCATTTAATAAACGCGGGGAAGGCCGCGCCGCCGCGCCCTCGCAAACCCGACGTCTCTAGTTCGCCTATCACGTCTTGGGGAGCCAGACTCAGAGCGCGCTCGGCGGCCTGCAAGCCGCCAAGCCGCCGGTAGGCAGAAAAATCCAGCGCCCTTGCAAGCCCCGTACGCGCAAACGTCAACCGCGTTTGCCCGCTCAAGAAAGGAATGTCATCTACGGGCCCAAGGCAGAGCGGGTGAGACCGATCTGCCAGACGTCCACCGTCGACCAACGCTGCTGCCTGTTCTGGGCTCACCGGTCCAAAACCCAGCCGCTCCCCTGCGGCTTCGATCTCCACCAGCGGTTCCAAATGAAATGCACCCCGTGATCCGTTGCGCACAACCTTCGCGTCAACCCCCTGGCTTGCGATCGCGTCAGCAAGCGCCTGAGCCACCCGTGCGGCCCCCAACGAGTTGGCCGTTGTCTCGTCCGGCACGTAAACACAGGCACCCATCAATCAGCATCCAGCGCTTGCGCCACTCGCTCCAGAGTAGCCCGGCCCATGATCCGCTCGCCGATCCTGACATTTGGCCCCACGGCGCAGTTGCCAAGGCAATAGACCTCTCGCACATGCACGTCGCCAGACACGTGGCGACGCACTTGCCTAATGAGCTCTCCACATCCAAGGGCCTGACAAGCCTCCGCACCGCACACCTGCACTTCGGCCGCAACGGGTTCGTAGCCATAGTCATCATAGAATGAAATCACGCCATGAACGTCGGCACGGGAGATATTCAGCGCTTCAGCAATTTCCGGCACCATGCCGCGCGGCACGTGCCCGTGGCGCTCGGTGATCCAATGCAACAGTGGTAACAATTGATGCGCCTCTGAAGAGTGAGAAGCAACAAATTCCACAACGGTTCTAGCCTCAGACATCTTTGACAAGACTTACTACGGGGGAGTCTTAGTAAGGCTACCGCACCGGCAAGTCAAATCCGTAGTGGTAAGGTTATCTGCCAAACAGCGCCACTCCTTGTGCTTCCCAGCGCGGAAAGTATGATCGTCTCTCTTCTAGGGGCACGCCATGATCTTCCGCCAGCTCTTCGACGCCGGCTCCTCTACCTACACCTACCTGCTTGGTTGTGCGGACTCGCGCGAGGCGATCCTGATCGATCCTGTCTTCGAACAACACCAACGCGACGCTGCATTGATTCGCGAGTTGGGCCTTACCGTCCGCTATGTACTGGATACCCACGTACACGCCGACCACGTCACCGCTGCCTGGCTGGCCAAGCAGGCCTACAAGGCGGACATCGTTCTTTCCAAGCGTTACGGCCTTGGGGAGGTGGATATTCCCGTGGATCACGGCGACGTGCTGGCATTCGGCAACTGCGCGGTAGAGGTGCGGGCCACGCCGGGCCACACCGCGGGCTGCGTCACTTACGTGACTACCAATCACGACAGGGCTTTCACCGGTGACTGCCTGCTCATTCGTGGCGCCGGGCGTACCGATTGTCAGGGCGGCGATGTGCACGAAATGTGGGAGAGCATTCGTGAGCAGATCTTCATGTTACCCGACGAGTGTCTGGTGTATCCGGGCCATGACTATCAGGGCCGTACCGCATCCACCGTGGGAGAGGAAAAGCACTTCAACCCCCGTATCGGCGGCGACGCCCGGGAAGAGGATTTTGCCGGCTACATGGACAACCTGGGCCTTGCCCACCCCAGGCTGCTGGAGATTGCGGTACCCGCTAACCTACGCTGCGGCAAACCGGAGGACGACGCGCTTTTGCAGCCAGTCGGCTGGGGGCCCGTCACAGTGACCTTCGCCGGTATCCCAGAGATCCAGCCGGACTGGGTGGCGCGGCATCTGAGCGAGGTATGCGTGCTGGACGTGCGCAAGCGGGAAGAGTTCAGCGGCGAGCTTGGGCACCTGGAGGGAGCCCAGCTCATTCCGCTGGACGAACTACGCGACCGGTTGGACGAAATCCCCAGGGATCGGCCCATCGTGACCGTCTGCCAGACAGGCAAGCGATCCGGCATGGCCGCGCAGATTCTCAATCAGGCAGGCTTCGACCAGGTAGCCAACGTGCCCGGAGGGCTGGTTCATTGGCAGCGACTGGCGCTGCCCTTCCGAGAAAGCTGACACGCCTGGCGCATGCCGCTACTCGATGGGATAACGCCAGGGCTCAGCCGGCTGTTCCGCGTCCTCATCGATACACCACAACGGCAGGGCGATGCCCTCGCCGATCTGCTTGAATACCACCCGCAGCCGGGTACCGATGCCTACCTGGCCCACCAGCTCTGGCGGTGCCAGATCCCCGTCTGATGTCGCCAGATTGCCGGTGATGCGCAGTCCGTCGTATGGGTTGGGCGTATCGCGCTGCTCGTCCAGTTCCACCAGCAGCAACAGGTAAGGGGCAAATTCGCGAAACACCGGTTGGATCGCATGATGCACCTCCCCGTAGGAGTACAGTGTTCCCTTGCCCTCCACCAACTCCCAGGTGCTGTCAGGGTGAGCGCACCACGGACACGCTGTGGTGGGCGGATAGCGCTTCAGCCCGCAGGCAGAACACTGCTGCAAGCGCAGCTCACCGTTGCCGCAATGGCCGAAAAACTCAAAGTGGTCCCGGTCCAGCTCATCGACCCGAACGGGCATGTCCAGATATTCACCTTCAAGCGGCATCGTTAACCTCCCCGCGCCATGACCATGGCCGACCCGGTGCCGGGATGCGCCCATCCGAGGTTGGCCGTGAGCTCGCAGTTTTCAATCTGCCGACAACCGCCTTCACGGTAGTCGTAGGTGTGCTGACGCTTGCCATCCGGGCCAACCGGGCAGGAATCGTCCACATCCCCGCGCAGCTGGCGCACGTTTTCGATCACCATGTTGATACCGTGGGTGTATCCCTCGCACAGGTGACCGCCGCTGGTGTTGTTGGGGCGCTCACCGCCAAGGCGCGTGACGCCGGAGCTTACGTAGTCGCCGCCCTCCCCCTTCTTGCAGAAGCCATAATCTTCCAGCTGCAACATCGTGGTGAACGTAAACGCATCGTAGGAACCGGTGGCGTCAATGTCCTCCGGACCCACTCCGGCATTGGGCCATAGAATGTCCTTGGCGTAGTGGCCGGCAACGGTGGAAATGGGACCCGCCTGATAATGCATATCCGCGCGCGGTTTGGAGCACCGCCCCACCACAGACTGAATGACCGCCGGTGTGTGCCGGCAATCGCGGGCCCGGTCGATCCGGGTGACGATGATGGCGGTACCGTTGTCGGTCTCCACACAACAATCCAGCAGATGCAGGGGTTTCACGATCATGCGGCTTGACAGCACGTCGTCCACGGTCACGCGCTGCTTGTAGTAGGCCTTGGGATTGTTGGATGCATGCTCGGAATGAATCACCTTCACCATGGCCACCTGCTCGGGCGTGGTGCCGTAGTCGTACATATGGCGCATGAAACTCTGGCTGAACATCTGCCCGGCGCTCATGAGCCCGTAGGCCCGGCCAAACAATCCCCCGCCGGAAAGCGGCGCGCGGGTGCCCGCTCCGCCAGTGCCGCCAATTCGTACCTGGCTGTACCCATTCATGGCCCGGAAGATGGCGACCGTATTGCACATGCCGGCCTCGATCACCCCCATGGCAATACCGATCAGCGCTTCGGTACTGGACCCGCCCCCGTACACGTCCATGTAGAAATTCAGGCGAATCCCCAGGTCACCGGCCACCAGGGGCGAGGTGGTGGAATCGTTGTTGCTGTAAGACAGCATGCCGTCCACTTCCAGGTTGGACAGCCCCGCATCCTCCATGGCTGCGCGCACCGCGCGCGTCGCCAGCGTACGGGTATTGCAGTCGGTCCCTCGCACGTATCCGGTTTCGCCCACACCAACCACCGCATATTTGCCGCGCAGATGCTTACCGGCTGTGGCATCGATATCGTTGTCCATCTCACCTCCCAATGTACCCGCCCCATCTTGGCGCGCATTCCCGCATTCGTATAGGGCTTTTGGATGGGGAATAATCGTCCCGCTCACCAGTTCCAAGGAATCCCATGGCAAGCAACCCGCTACGCGACAGCCCCCACCGACTCGGTCTGGCCGTGTTCGGCATCAACGTAAGTGGGGGATGCACCATGACCAGTGCCCCGGGCACGCTGAGTGTGGGTTGGCCGGAAACCCGGCGCCTTGCCTTGGCTGCCGAAGCAGCCGGCTTCGATGCGCTCATTCCCGTTGCGCGCTGGAAGGGCATGGGGGGCGATGGCCGCCAACATGATCGCCGGCTACGGTGCCCTTCCCCTGGTGGGCACTCCGGATCAGGTGGTGGAGGGTATTGGCGACTTTGCAGAAGCGGGTCTGGACGGGTTGACCCTGAGCTGGGTGGACTACCACGCGGGAATCGAGCAATTCGACAAGGCGCTGCGGCCACGCCTGGTGGAAGCTGGCTTGCGGGCGAGCTAACCGCTGGGCAACAGCCTTAACCCTCCTCGTAGGGGCCCATGTCCATCTCGGGGTAGCGCGCGCTGACGCCCGCCCGGGTCTCATCCGTCCAATAAGGGTCTCCGGGCGGCGGAAAGCCAAAGGCCGCCCGCTCTTCCAGACTGGCAGTGCTGACCCAACGGGCGAAGTCGCTGCGTATGGCCTTGGAGCCCCAACCCACGATGCCCAGCCATTTCCATGCAGAAGGTGCGTATGTGATGAAATGCGCGACCCTGCCCACGTCTGCCTTGAAGCGGGTGCCGCGATGGAACGTGCGCATGCTGTAGGCAAACAGCGAGCCCGCTGGAACGGTCAGCCGGACTTCATTGTGGTAGAGGTCCTGACGCTCCTTCCTCGTGACCTCCGCTGGCCACAGCAGCTCGTCGGCGTAGTGCTGCTTCGAACATACCGCCGTGGGGGCGTGATCGTCGGTCACATCGGTGTAGTAGATGAGGTAGGCCGTCTGCCAGTAAATGGGTTCGTCCGGCGGGTACACAAGCGTATGGTTGCGGTAGTCGCAGTGCATCCCCTGCTCCCGGTCGGCAGGGTGTCCCATGCACTTTAGACTAAGATCCGACTGCTCACAGTACAGATCATCGGTGCCCGCCAGCTCTGCGGCCATGCGCCGCAGTTCCGGGTGCACGGTAATGGTATTCAGATGCTCGCCCGGAAACGGAAAGCGCATGTGCACGGGCTGGTTCCAGTCGGCCGGTTTGGGCGCACTGGGATCGAGACAGAAGTCTACCCAGCCCGGCCGCAGCGTCTCGATGTCTGCCCTGGCGCCCGCAATCTCTTTCGGGCTGAGAAAGTTCTCCACGACGGCGTAGCCGTGGGTGCGGTAGTGGTCGATGTGGGCTTGGGTGATTGCCACGGCGGATCTTTCGAATTCACCCTACCCTTTCGGCAAGGCGGGCCAACGGCTCCAGGATCCCCGGGCTATGGGGTGGCGGCAGGTATAACAGCATCAGATCCAGGCCCGCTTCCTTGAAACGCTCCGCCTGGGCTTCCAGCCCCCCCAGATCGTCCACGTCCACCGGTTGGTGTATCGAGGTCATAATCTCCGCCGGGTCACGACCAGCCTCCTCGCACTGGCGGTGCAACTCGTCTCGCTTGGCGACATAGCCGTCCAGATCGAAGCCCGCATAGTTCCAGTGATCGGCCCACTTCACCACGTTGGGGAACGTCCGACGCTCGCCGTTGCCACCGATGCAGATAGGGGGATGCGGCTGCTGCACCGGAGGCGGGTTGCAGCGTGCCTGCTCGAGCTTGAAGTACCGACCCTTAAAGTCGGTGGTGGTCTGGGTGAGCATACCGTGCACGATCGCGCAGGCTTCATCGAAGCGGTCGAAGCGCTCCGTCAGACTGCCCAGCTCGATGCCATAGGCGTCGCACTCCTCGTCGTTCCAGCCCGCGCCGATACCAATTTCCAGGCGGCCGTTGGAGATGATGTCCACCGACGCAATCATGTTGGCCAGCACCGCCGGGTGTCGGTACACAACGCCGCTGACCATGCAGCCCACGCGGATCCGATGGGTGGCCTGGGCCAGCGCCGTCAGGGTGGTCCATGCCTCCATGCACGGGCCGGTGGTGTCGGGCACGTTGATGGGATAGAAGTGGTCGAAATTCCAGGCCGAGTGGAACACCGCCATCTGATCCGCCGCCTGCCACACGGCCAGCATGTCCTGCCAGGTGGTGAGTTGGGGGGACGTCTTCAGGCCGTAGAGCACGGCTACGCTAGCGCCAGGAAGACCAGGACCCCTGAACCCCAGGTAACCCAACGCCCCCGCTGTAGGGTCTGCGCATCGGCTCGCTCGCGCAGTGCGGCTTCGGGTTGGGCCCCTCGCTGCACCGCAGAAATCACCGACAGCTCGAACACGGAAGCACCCAACGCAAACGCAAACGAAGCCGCCACCAGGGCTGCCTGACCGGGGCTGGTCATGGGCAGAGCCAGGTACAACAACACCACCACGCCCCAGTGGGCCAGATTGCCGCCGTAGCTCATGGCGCGAAACTGCGCGGTCGTGTTGGCGTCAAAATCGAAGGTGAATCGGAACAACCTGAACCCTTTGCGCCGGACCAACTGGGTCTGTGCGCCCGACCATCGCGCGCCGGTGTAGTGGCCCCATTCGTGGATCAAGGCCGTCAGCAGATAGCCCACGTACAGGGCGCTGCCCACCGCCACCGCCGCGGCGATCAGCAGGCCCGTGCCCGCATGCCACATGTCTGCGGCCGCCCATACCGACAAGCCGGCGAGCACCGCCACGGTGTCCACATGAGCAAGGGATTTCAGCCGCGGTGCGCGTTGCTCGCTAGTCGCGCAGGCAGTGGCAGCCGACTCGGCTGTGGCGGAGTGGTCCGCGCTTGCTTCGGTCATGGTGAATCCTCTTCGGGGATCAGCCCACCGCGATGATATTGGGGTCTTCGTCGCGTTCCGAAGACGACTGCCGATTTCGCACCGTGTCGGCAATACGATACATGGGCTCTTTGAGCATGTTCTTCAGCTCATCGGACGCACTGATCCGTTCGAGGGCTTCGTCCATACACAGCAGCCACTGGTCACGTTCGCGCGGGCCGATCCAGTAAGGATCGTGGGGGTCGGTGAGGCAAACGGTGCCCGTCTTGCGATGGTACAGCGGTGGGCCGCCCATCCACCCGGTGAGGTAGTCCTTGAGCTTGTCGCGAACCTCGTCCAGGTTTTCCTTGTGCATCGCACGCACTCGGGCCGCCTGGGGCATCTCGTCCATGGCATCGTAAAACGCATCAACCAGCTTGCCGATGCCGTCTTCTCCAAGGATTTCGTAGGGCGATCGTGCAGTCACGCCATCTCCAAATTCATCTGTTTGCTATAGACAATGGATATCCCATGCCGGCGGGCGGGTCAATAGGCCGTTTCCGCTAGCCTTGTTGGCGGGTACGCCTCCCGGTTCAGTCGTCGAGCGCGCCCGACAACCGTTCGGCCGCACCAACAAAATCTTCCATAAATTCATATACTACCGCACGGGAGCTAAGAGAATCGTTCATTAGACCAACACCCTGGCCCACCCAGTAGGTGGCCAACTGCTTGGCCTGGGGATCCCCCGATTCAGCCAACTTATCGATCTTGCGCAGGGCCGGCTCGCTCACCAGGCTCTGTAAGGGCATGGGGAGCGGTTCGGGTGCTTCGGGCGACTGCCAGGCATCCGTCCAGGCCGACCGCAGCTGGCGCGTGTATTTGCCGGTACGGCTTTTGGAACGCACCGTCTGGCGTGAATTGGCACTCAGCATCTTCTCCTTCACGCTGGGCACCGTCTCCGCTTCGGTGGTGGTGAGCCAGACCGATCCCGTCCACACCCCGGCTGCACCCATGGCCATGCACGCAGCCATCTGCCGCCCGGTGACGATGCCACCGGCCGCAAGCACGTGCATGTGCGGGTATTGGGCGATGGCGTCGAGCACCTCGGGTACCAGCACGAGGGTGGACACCTCCCCGCAATGCCCGCCGGCTTCGGTACCGGCCACCACCAGCAGATCCACTCCTGCCTCGGCGTGCTTGATGGCATGCTCGCGCGCACCGGTGAGCGCACCCACCATCACACCTGCGGCCCGGGCTTGCTCGCGCATGAAGGGCGGCGGCACGCCCAACGCGTTAACGATGAGCCCAATCGGATGGGAAAACGCCACATCCAACATGGCACTGGCACCCTGCTCGCGCATGTTGTCACCGTAGCCGGCACGAACCGGTTCCCAGATGTCGCCGGTGTCTATACCGTGCTGAGCCAGAATCGATTCCACATAGGATTTGTGCTCGGGCGGTATGCGGGCCTCGATCTCTTGCGCAGACAGGCCGCCTGCTTTGTTATCGATGCTGGTGGGCACGATGAGGTCCACACCATAGGGCTTGCCATCCACATGCTCGTCGATCCAGGCCAGCTCTATTTCCAGCGTGCGGGGCGAGTGCCCGGCGGCGCCCAGCACCCCAAAGCCCCCGGCTTTGCTGACCTCCGCCACCACATCGCGGCAGTGGCTGAAGGCAAACAGCGGAAACTCGATACCCAGCGCTTCACACAGAGCGTTTTTCACATCTTCCCCAAAACAGAACGGACCGCCGAATTATGCCAGCACCCACGCTCGGCTGCTTACTGCCCCGAGGCGGCTGAGACCGCCTTAGGCTGCTGGTGTGCGCGCCCAGTCAGAGGCCTGGGTAAGCGCGCGCCGGTAGTGCTTGAGGCCCAGATACAGACACACGCTGGCAAGGGTGTAGTTGATCACCGCCAGCAGCGAGATGGACTTCCCCAGCGCCAGTTCGCTTTCGAACACGAAGTCACTGAGCAAGGCTGGCAGCGAGGGGGCGAACGTATAGGCCAGAAAGTTCACCGCGATAAGATACAACGCCACCATCTGACCGCGCAGCTCGTTGGGGGCAACGGCCTGCAGGCTGGCCATGATGAGCCCAGGCGGCATGGCCATGCAGAAGGTCACCGGAATCAGCAGCACGATGCCCACATAGGGATTCGGCACCAGCGTGAGAGCGGTGGCAGTGGGTATCAGCACGATGCTGCCGTAGGTCACCAGTCGCAGCGTGGCATCGGGCACGTTGCGCCGCATCAAGGAGCCTGCCCACAACCCACCGATAACGCTGCCCATGATGCCGATCACCATGGCGATAGAGCCGTAGGTGAGACCGATCTCCGTGCGCGTCCAGCCGTGGTTGCGCACATAGTACTCGACGATCCAAGAGAACAACGACCACCCCTGGGTAGCAAGCCCCAGGTAGCCGGTAAACACCAGCGCGAAAAATGCCCAGCGCTGCCGCACGAAGGCCCAGACCTCGCTGAGCGGCACACCCACCTCGTCGGTGACCTTGCCGCGCCGGGCAGGTTCCCTGAGGCCCATCATGGCCAGCGCCACCAGCAGACCCGGCGCCCCCACCACGATAAAGACCATCTGCCAGGAGTACAGCTCGCCCAACCCAGGTAAAACAAAATTGGGCGTAGCCTCCAGGTAGTCGATGAGCGGGCCCCCGGCAATGTTGGCCAACCCCTGGCCCACGAACGGCGCCGACGACACGATGCCGATGGCGAGCGGCAAGCGGTCAGCGGGGAAATAATCGGCCAGCGACGAGTTAGCGGCGGGCCCCAACGTGGCTTCACCAACGCCAACCCCCATGCGGGCCCAGAACAGATGCCAGTACTGGCTCACCATGCCGCAGATCATGGTCAGCAGGCTCCAGGCGGCGATGCCACCTGCCATGAGATTGCGCCGGTTGTAGCGATCCGCCAGCCAGCCCGCCGGATAGGACAGCACGCTGTACATGAAGGTGAAGGCAAAGCCCATGATGAGCGAGACTTGGAAGTCCGATATGCCACCCAGATCCCGCTTAACCGGTCCGATCATCACGTTGAGGATCTGCCGGTCGATGATGGAGAAGGTTGAGGCGACTGTGAGCACGCCAACCGCATACCACAAATACCCGCGACTGAATTGTTCTGACACCATACCCCCTGATCTGGTGACCACCGCGGCGGCCTTCGGACAGCCGGCGGCTATCCCGTGATGCGCTTGTGTGGCTCCTTAACCGGGCCCAGCTCGATGGGTTCTCCCACCCAAGCGCCGACGTTCTCCCCGGTACGCCCATCTTTCAGCAAGTCCATCATGAGTCCGGCAATCTGTCCTGGCGTCATCACCACTTCGGCCATCGCCGCGGGCAGCTCGTTGTCGGGATACAACCCACGCAACATGGGCGAATCCGTAGCCCCCATGCACAACGCGTTAACGCGTATGTTGTCCTTTGCCAGGTATTTGCTCCAGGCGTCAGTGAACCCGTTGATGGCCCATTTCGAGGCGCTGTAAAGATCCGTTCTGGGCGGGTTGGTTCCGGTACCGCGAGCGGGCAGCACGTAGTACGACGAGATGTTCACGATGTCACCACCACCCCTGGCCTGCATGTGCGGCACGCAAGCCCGCGAGAGCATGAGCAGCCCCTTCACATTGGTATCCATGATGAAATCCCAATCTGCGAGCGCCTCTTCCCAGCTTGAATCCACCAGCGTTTCCTTCCAGGTGCCGGCGTTGTTGACGAGGATGTCGATACCACCAAACTCGGCCACGGCCAGGTTTACCACGGCCTCCACGTCGCCACGCTTGCTCACGTCCGCAGTGCAACCGGCAATGGTTCCGGATGCGCTGGCAGCAATATCGGACGCCAGCGTTTCAACCTCCGGCAACACGTCGAACATCAGCACGTTGGCGCCTTCTTCTGCCAGTCGGCGGGCGAAACCCTCGCCAAGACCCCGGGCGGCGCCGCTGACGATGGCGGATTTTCCTTCTAGAAAACGATCAGGCGACGACATCGATATCCTCCTGAACGATATAGATCGGCGCCAACGGCGGCTCGAGCTTCACAGGTCGGCCCACGCAGAAGTTGAGATTCTCTCCGGTGCGTCCCTTTGGTCCTTCTTCCAGCAAATCGATCAACGCCTGGGCGTTGTCCTCGGCCGACATCCAGGAAGCTTCCTCCTCCGGCGATGGATCGAAGTTGTTGAATGAGCGCAACATGTACGAATCCGTCGCACCCATGCAGAACGCGTTGACGCGAATGTTGTGGGGCCGCAACGCCTTGGCCCACCCGAAGGTGAAGCCGTTGAGCGCCCACTTGCTGGCGTCATACAGGTCCATGATGTCTCCCCCACCCGTGGGGCGAGGAGGGCCTTCGAACGCGAACGAGGGTGTATCCCGGTTGTTCCAGGGGCAGGTGGGCAGGTTGGGGCATATCACATTGGGAGCACCGCAGGTAACCATGTGGTCCGTGGCGATATTGACGATTTCACCACCCTTACCCTGCTCGAGCAGGACGGGAATAACGGCGCGACCGAACAGGAACTCTCCCTTCAGGTTGGTGCCGATAATGCGCTCGTAGTCTTCCAGAGTTTTGTCCAGATCGTCGTCTGCCACGCTGGCCCCCCAGACGCCAGCGTTGTTGACGAGCATGTCGATGCTGCCAAACGCCTCTAGTGTGCCGTCCACCACGCGACGAACGTCTTCGGCATTAGACACGTCGGCACGCCAACCCACCGAACGCACCCCCAAGGCTTCGAGTTCCGCCGGGAGGGTTTCTATCTCCTCGCGCACATCGCACACGGCCACGTTGGCGCCCGCCATGGCCAGGGCCTTCGCGTACGAGTTGCCCAGTCCAACGGCTGCCCCCGTAACGATGGCGTTCTTGCCCTTGATGTGACTCATTCTCCCCCCGATGCACCCAACTGCTTGACCGCTAATTAGCGCTATTTGAGCCCGAGATGCAACCTTGCGCTGGAAATCAGAATCGCCGCGACCGCCCTGGCGCCAGGAACGCCGGCCAGCTAATCTGCCAAGGTTCACTTCAAGAGATAGACCATGTCCGAGGAAAACCTGACCAGGGCTCTTGCCACGCTGGAGGGCCAACTGGGGCAGAGCACCCCACCCACTCCGTGGTATGAGGTCACTCAGGAGAAGATCGACGCTTTCGCAGAGGTAAGCGGCGACTTCCAATGGATACACGTGGACGTGGAACGAGCCACGGAAGGCCCCTTCGGCGCCCCCATTGCCCACGGCAATCTGACCCTCGCGCTCATGGGCCATCTGCCGGGCATCGAAAGCACGCGGCCTCCGCCTCTGGAGGGACAGAAGATGGGAATCAACTACGGATTTGATCGCGTTCGGTTTCCAGCCCCGGTACCCGCCGGCGCCCGCATTCGCGTATCAAGTGCGCTCAAACGGGCCGAGATCAAGGGTGGCATGATCGAAGTAATGAACGAGTTCGTGGTGGAGTTGGAAGGTTCGGAGAAACCGGCCATGGTTGCCGAGAAGCTGAACCGTTACGTTTTCTAGCATGCCCAGATTTCCCGAACCCCGGAACGGCCGCACCGTGGTCCGCTTGTTACAAGAAGGCTGGTAAAGCCTCATTTCAGGGCACACTTGCCAATGCCGCCCCAGCTTGGTGCACGCTGCCACCGCCTCGCTAATCAATTTTCCTTGCAAACTGGTACTACGGCACCGAGTTAGGGCAGAATTGCCCGCGGGGACGCACGGCCTGGCGGCTCATGGCGTTGTGTGGACACGGTGTACGCGAAAATCCAAAGACGGTACGTTTTTTGCAGGCACTACGAATAGAACTATTTGAAGCAATCCGAGGAGGAGTACAGCTCTCATGAAAAGCAAGCTGGAATACATATGGCTTGACGGCTACAAGCCAACGCAAAGCTTACGCAGCAAGACGCGCGTAGAGTCAGATTTCGGTGGCACGCTGGAAGAATGCCCCATGTGGTCGTTCGACGGCAGCTCCACGCTGCAAGCAGACGGCAGCGATTCCGACTGCCTGCTAAAGCCAGTGGCGATCGTTCCCGATCCACTCCGCAAGAACGCTTATCTGGTAATGACCGAGGTGCTCAACGCCGACGGGACGCCCCACGAGTCCAATGGACGCGCCACCATCGACGACGACGATGAGGACTTCTGGTTCGGCTTCGAGCAGGAGTACTTCCTGTGGGATCCGGTATCCGATCTGCCGCCCGGGTTCCCCGATCGCGGCTATCCTCGGCCTCAGGGGCCTTACTACTGCTCCGTGGGGGCCATCAACACTTACGGGCGAGAGTGCATCGAAGAGCATCTGGACGCGTGTCTGGAAGCAGGCATCAACGTAGAGGGTATCAATGCGGAAGTGGCTGCAGGCCAGTGGGAATTTCAGGTGTTCGCAAAAGGTGCAAAGCGCGCCGGCGACGAGACCTGGATCGCCCGCTACATCCTCGAGCGTACTGCCGAGAAGCATGGGTTTGCCATTGAGTGGCACCCGAAGCCTCTGGGTGATACCGACTGGAACGGCTCGGGCATGCACGCCAACTTCTCCAATGAGGTCATGCGCGAATCCGGCAACGAAGACGTGTTTCACGCCATCTGCGAGTGTTTCGGCAAGAACATCGGCCGGCACATCCCCGTGTATGGTGCCGACAACGATCAGCGGCTGACCGGCCAGCACGAGACCCAGTCTATCGATACCTTCAGCTACGGCGTATCCGACCGTGGCGCGTCAATCCGCATCCCGGTAGGGACAGTGGACGACGGCTGGAAGGGTCGGCTGGAAGACCGTCGGCCGGCATCCAACGCCGATCCCTACAAGGTTGCGGCGGCCATCATCAAGACCACCAAAGAAGCGCTGTAAGGACCCGCCGCGAGCCCGAGTCGGGTGACTCGGGCTCGCCCCGCCGTCCCCCTCATAGGTGTCACCATTCCCGCGGTCGCAACGCACCCGATGGAGCCGCGACGTGCGCGCCGGGCCTTTCATGCGACCCTACGCTCCGCCGGAAGCCAGGGAATACGTGGGCAAAGTCAGCCTGGGTCTCATGCCTGACGAATAGCCTGCAAACTCACCGCCTCCCCCCCGTATCCAAAGTGTGTCACGATAGCGTCTTTGCATTGACAGAACAGACTCATGGCCGAAGCAGTTTCACTCTATAAAGGCCCCGCGCGACACCACCAGCGCTATCCCGAGATGGGAACCGGGCCCGTTCCCATCGAGCCGTACATATCCGAAGACCACTATCGTCTGGAGCTTGAGCACGTGTTCAAGCGCGTGTGGCTGTACGCTTGCCGGGTGGAGCAGATCAGCCAGCCGGGCGACTTCATAGTAGTGGATCTCCCGCCCTGCGAAACCTCTGTGATACTGGTGCGCGACCAGCAGGGAACTATCCGCGGCTTCCACAACATGTGTTCGCACCGAGGCAACAAGATTTCCTACGATGCATCTGGAAACACGGACGCGTTCACCTGCGGATTCCACGGCTGGTTGTACGGACTGGATGGCGAATTGCAGTTCGTGCCAGACGAACACAACTATTTCGATCTCGACAAGGGCTGTCTGGGTCTCTCACCGGTGCACGTGGACGATTGGGAAGGGTTCGTATTCCTGAACGTGGACCCACAACCGAAGGAAACCCTTCAGCAGTATCTAGGCGAACTTGGCGCTGGCCTGCACGGCTACCCATTCGAGGAGCTATCAGGGAAGGTGCACCGCTTCGAGACGGTGGTGAACGCCAACTGGAAGTTGGTGAAAGATGCTTTCCAGGAAACCTGCCACACACCCTATCAGCATCGCCGCTCGCTGCCGGACGCTTACCGCAACAGTGACAACCCGCATACCCGGCTCATCGACATCGGGGTGTTGGGGCATCACGGCCGAGCATCCCTGTTTGGCAACATGGCGCACGTGCCCAGCCCTGTCGCGAGCCATGCCTACGCGCATGGGGCCACCATCGTCAGCGCGGCGCTGAGCGACGAAGAGTCGAAGGAAACCTCTGCGCCAGGAGTCAATCCCACCAACAGCCCGGACTGGTCCTTTGAGCTCAACGTGTTCTTCCCGGCGTTCTTCATAGCGGTGGCCCGGGGCAGCTATTTCGCACACCAGTTTCTGCCGCTGAGCGTGGACAAAACCCTGTGGCAATCTGCCATCTGCTACCCGGAACCGGACAACATGGCCGAGCAGTTCTCTCAGGAGTACAGTCGGGTCATGTTTCGCGACATCATGGTGGAGGATGGTCGCCAGATCGAGGAAACCCAGAGCATGCTGCGCAGTGGTGCCAAGCAGCACTTCATTCTCAAAGATGAAGAACTGCTAATCCGGCACACGCTGTTTGAAGTGGACCGGATGATCCAGGAAGGCCTGGCCGCGTCATGAGCACCACCCTGCCGGAGCAATTCGCCGACCTGGCGCCGTTGGCCGACTGGTCACTTCCCACCATGGCCGAGCGCAGCGCGCGACGCAGTGCCAGCAGCATGGAAGATCTGCAGGGCTTTTACGATGCCATGCTGCCACGACTGGAGGAGATCCTCGCCTATCTTTCCGGGCTTCCCACCAGCGATCAGAACCCGGAAAACCAGAACCTGCTAGACCTCACCAAATCGCTGGCTGAAGTGTCGCCCGCCGTGGAGTTGTTTTTCGAACCGACTGTCTCGTACGGCTACGACGTACACCGGTTCTCCGCAGATCCCGAGTAGGTCGCTCAACAAGCAGGGTGCCACTCAGGAATAGTGGCTACTCGTAGAGCACCACCGGCGTCCAGTCACCGTCGAATTCCTGGGTGTCGCGCCAAATCCGGCGGTTGGCTGAATCAAGCGGCTGCTCGTTCACCCGCCGCGGACTGCCCGTATCGGCCACTTCGAACGCGGCCACCGATCCGCCTGCAAAATCCACAATGCTCAACCCACCACGCTCGCCCTTGAGCGTGCCAGCATTGAGCAACACCAGGTTACGGAAGTCGATCAGCACCCGAAAGTGAATATGACCGTTGATCAGAAAGCGGAACTGTCCCCCATCGAGCAGCGTATCGAGCCCTTTGTGGGCGCGGGACGATGTCGACTGCGTGCCCGGCCACACCTGACCGAGGTCGTCGTCGCCGACCCCGTGGCACAACAGTACCGATCCTCGCGCGCTCTCCAGTACCTGCTGGCGCGGCAGGTGCGTCAGAAACTGCAGGCTTTCATCGCTCAGCGTGTCCCGCTGGTGCGCATCCGGCACGTGGCGAACCCGGTCTTGCAGCAGCCACCGATCGTGATTGCCCGCCACGGTGTGAACGCCGGCCTGCCACAGCAATCGGCAGCTGGTTTCCAGGCTGCCTCGGCCGTCGGCAATGTCTCCCGTACATACGATGGCATCCACCCGCTGACCGTGCAGCCACTCCAGCGCCTGCGACAGACGCTCGTGCTCCGCGTGAACGTCGCCAATTACGGCTAGCCGCGCAACCAGCCGCCACCTCCAGCCTCAGGGCAACCGGACACGCTAGTCGTGCCGCTCGATGAGCGACAAACCGTCGTCATGGATCTGGTGCAGTTCCACGGACACAGCGCTTTCGCTGATCTCCAGCAAGCCGATGGTGCCGTGGCGCGTGGACTGGTTGTTCGGCAGGGTGGGAGACCCCGGATTCACGTATAGGCGGCCTTCCACCCGATGCATTTCAGCCCTGTGGGTGTGTCCGTAGATCACCACCTGAGGGTCGCCGGCGGCAAATACCCGATCTAGCTGTCGCTGCAGGCGGGAAGCGTCGGCGCGCCTCGGTGTGGGAAACTTGTGCACCAGTCCCACCTGAACGCCCGCCAGGGAGCCGAGCCACACTTCCTTAAGCTTGGGATGGCTGACCCCGTAATCCCCGTTTCCGGCGCACACGAAGGTAGGCGCCAGAGTCTCCAGCTCGTCGATCACCTCCCCCACATGTAGATCGCCCGCATGCAGGATGCAGTCTACGCTGCGAAATGCCTCGTGAACCTGTGGCCACAGTGATCCGATGCTGCCCGGCATGTGGGTGTCCGCAATGAGGCCCACCCGCATTCTCACGCGCGTCGAAAGATGTGATTCGATGTCGTAACTCCTGCTCCAAGCGCACAGTATAGATCAGGCAGCAGGCCCTCGCGCCGGGCCGG
>DEBD01000005.1:185446-186904 GCA_002348385.1 Gammaproteobacteria bacterium UBA2965
GCCGGTGGCGTCCCGGTTCATCAATCACTCGTATCGCGAAACAACACCCCTCGCGCTTCCAGATCCTCCGCGCTGTCACCGTCAAAACCGGCCAGCGTCATGAGTTCGGCATTGTGCAGCCCGGATCGGGGCGGCGGGCCGAGTTGCGGCGGCCGTCCATCGAAGTGAACCGCAGCACCATGACGCCTGTAGTCACCCCACGCCGGGTGATGAATCTCGCGGGTGAAACCCATGGCTCGGACCTGCTCGTCATCCAGCCAGAACGCGCCGGGACGCTGAGCATCCGCGCGCACACAACCCAGCCCCTGACTCGCCAGCAGCGCCTCCCAGAAATCCGCATCGCGACGTTCGAACAGGCTCGCCAACGCATCCGCCAGCCCATCGCCACCCGGGGCGAACTCATCCAGAGTCGGCGGTTCCAACCCCGCGCCTCGCACGGCATCAATAAAACGTTGTTTTTCGCGTGCGGTCACCAGCGCCAGGAATACCCACTGATCAGAAGCGCACCGATACAGTCGGTAGACGGGCGACAAGCCGTGACCCAGTTCGTCCGCCAGCAACCGCGGCGTCTTACCGGGGTAGCTGACGAAGTCGTCGTGGTTGGCATAGGCGTTGGCGCCCAGCATGTCCACCAGCACCCGCTGGCCCTCGCCGGTTCGCTGCCGGGCGGACAGACCCAACAATGCTGAGGTGCACACCACCGCCGCCGTATTCGGATCGGGATTTACCTCGTTGGCCCGCATCAGGCGCCGGGTCCACAGACGCAGGCCCTCCACATCCTGCAGCTGGTCGGGTAGGCGCTCGCCCATCTGGTACATGACTCCGCCCATGGCCGCACCTGGCACCGGGTGCGTGCTCGGTCTCAGCGCGCCCGGACCATCTGGCCCATAGCCATTCACCTGCACGTAGACCAGCCTTGGATTACCGGCCTTCATGTCTTCGTAGCCAATCCCCAAGCGTTCGGCAACGCCCGGTCGGTAGTTGTGGATGACCACGTCCGCCTCGCCAATCAGCCTGGCCACTACCTCACGGCCCTGGTCCGACTTGAGGTCCACGCTGATGCTGCGCTTGCCGGCATTAACCCGGGCATACCCAGTGCCGGCGGCAAGCCCGTTGTACGGGTCGCCGCCGATCTGCTCCACCTTGATGACCTCAGCACCCATATCCGCCAGAAAGCAGGCACCCAGCGGAGCGGCAATGATGGTTGCCAACTCCACCACACGCAGACCCTGCAGAGGCAACGAGGTAGCCGAATCATCCCGAGGATGCGGTCGCGGGTCCGTCGCCCAGCTCACCGCCATATCGTCGCCGGGCTGCTCGGGGGCACCGGGTATGCCGGGTGTCTCCAACAGACGAGCCAACGGACCCAGCTGCCGGACACCGTCACCACGCTCAACCACGTGCCCGTTGGCCACAACGTCAGGGTTGTCCATAGCCTGCTGGGTGGTTTCATAGATG